>NZ_PQSU01000010.1 GCF_002920615.1 Streptomyces sp. Ru62 | reverse complement strand
TCCGCTGAAGGACAAGCGCTCCTCGACCATCGACCGCATCGCCATCGCCATCGGCCGCACCTCCGCCAAGCCGACGGGGCTGGGCTCACTGGCCGCCTGCACCCTCACCCAGTGAGGTGACAGGCAGCCGTGGCCGCCCCGTGGGAAGCGCCGGCCGGGGCGGCCACGGCGAACTCCCCCGCGCCGGATACGGCAATTACTTAGACAGTCGAAGAACTTCCGCCGATACTCGGCAGACATGGGAAAGACCTATGAGCGCATAGACGGCAGGCTGCGCACCTTCATCGAGGAGCAGCCCCTCTTCTTCACCGCGACCGCCCCGCTCTCCGGTGACGGCACGGTCAACCTCTCCCCCAAGGGCCTCAAGGGCTCCTTCGCCGTGCTCGACGAACTCACCGTGGCCTACCTGGACTTCGCCGGGTCCACCGCCGAGACCATCGCGCACCTCAGGGAGAACGGGCGGATCACGCTGATGTGGTGCGCCTTCCAGGGCCCGCCGAACATCGTGCGCGTGCACGGCCGGGGCGAGCCGGTCTTCCGTGACGATCCGCGTCTCCCGGAACTGCTCGCCCACTTCCCGGACATCGACCCGAGCCTCCACGGGCTGCGCGCGGTCATCGTCGTCCGCGCCGAACTGGTCCGGGACAGCTGCGGATACGCCGTCCCCCACATGGCGTACGAGGAGGACCGCGACCTGCACGGCAGGCGCTTCGCCCGCGAGGACGACGCCTCGCTGAGCGCGTACTTCGAGAAGAAGGAGCACATCGCCAGTAGCCTGGACGGCCTCCCCGGGCTGCCGTTGCCGCTGCCGCCCTCTACCGTCTGAGCCATGCGCCCCGGTGTGGTCCTCGCCCTCGTCTCCGCCTCCGCCCTCGCCCTGCTCGGCGCCGCGCCCGGCCGCGGCCCGGTGCCGCTGCCCGCGGGGATGGCGGACACGGGCGGGGGCCGCCAACTGATCGTCGCTCAGGCCCCGGACACCGGGGCCACGACGGGCACGGTCAGCTGGTGGGACCTGCGGGACGGCCGGTGGGTCCGGGCCGGCTGGGCACCGGCCCGGTTCGGAGCGGGCGGACTGGTGGACGGCAGCGCCCGCGAGCAGGGCACGAACACGACACCGACCGGGCTGTACGGCCTCCCCTTCGGCTTCGGGATCAAGGCCGCGCCGGCCGGCACACGGGTCACGTACCGCCCGGTCCGGGAGAGCTCCTGGTGGTGCCAGGACAACGACTCCCGCTCCTACAACCGCTGGGTCGACCCGCTCCCCGCCGACTGCCGCGCCGCCGAGGCCGAGCACCTGATCGACTACGGCACCCAGTACGCGTACGGCCTCGTCATCGCCTTCAACTACGACCGGCCCGTGCGGGGACGCGGAGCCGGGATCTTCCTGCACGTCAACGGCCGGGCGGCGACCGCCGGTTGCGTGTCCGTGCCACAGGACGCCATGCGCCGGATCCTCACCTGGACCGACCCGGCGGCCAAGCCGCACATCGCGATCGGCACGGAGAGCGGGGCGACGGCGGTCGGCCGCTACTGAAGCGCGTGGTGACGGGCCCGTCAGGGCGTCAGGGGCAGACGCACCGTGAACGTCGTCGCGCCCGGCCGGCTCTCCAGTTCCACGCTTCCCCCGTGCGCCTCCGCCACCGCCGCCACGATCGACAGGCCCAGGCCCGCTCCCCCGCCGGAGGCATCGGCTCGGCGGCGGTGTTCCGCCCGGGTGAAGCGTTCGAAGACGGTGGGCCGGACGTCCTCGGGTACGCCGGGGCCGTCGTCGTGGACCGCGAGGGCGGCCTCGGCGGCACCGGCCTCCAGGGTGATCGTCACCTTCGTGCCGGCCGGTGTGTGCAGACGCGCGTTGGCCAGCAGGTTGGCGAGCGCCTGGTGGAGGCGGTGGGCGTCGCCCGGCGCCGTCACCGGTTCCTCCGGCAGGTCCAGGGTCCAGCGGTGGGCGGGGCCCGCGGCGCGGGCGTCCGTCACCGCGTCCAGGACCAGGCGGGTCAGGTCCACCGGCCGGCGTTCCAGCGGGCGGCCCGCGTCCAGGCGGGCGAGCAGGAGCAGGTCGTCGACCATCTCGCCCATGCGGGCGGACTCGGCCGTGATGCGGTCCAGGGCGCGGGTGACCTCCGGTGGCACCGGACCCGGGTGCAGGAGGGCCAGTTCGGCGTGGCCGCGGACCGAGGCGACCGGGGTGCGCAGTTCGTGGCTGGCGTCGGCGGCGAAGCGCCGTAGCCGCTCCTCCACGGCGTGCCGCTTGGTGAGCGCGTCCTCCACGTGGCCCAGCATGCGGTTGAAGGCCGTGGCCACCTGGCCGACCTCGCCGTGCGGGTCGGTGTCCGGGGCCCGTGGCGGCAGCGCGACCTCGCCGCTGGCCAGCGGGAGCTCGCTGACCCGGGTGGCGGTGGCGGCGACCCGGCTGAGCGGCCGGAGCGACCAGCGGACCCAGCAGGCTCCGGCCACGCCCGTGACGACCAGGGCGAGGCCGAAGACGACGCCGGCCACCAGTTCCAGCCGGTGGACCGTGGCCTGGACCGGCTCCAGGGGGAGGCCGACGAGCAGCACGTCTCCGTCCCGGCCGGGGGAGGCGATGACCCGGTAGTCGTCCAGGGAGGTCAGTTCGACGGTGTGGGGCCTGCCGTCGGCCGGTACCCGGGCCAGCCGGTCGGCGTCCCGCGCGGTCAGGTCCACGTTCAGGTCGGCGGCGGGGTCGCCGGAGCGGATGAGCCCCTTGTGGGTGACGGTGCCGTTCAGCAGGCGGGCGCCGAAGGTGCCGGTGGCCATGCGGCGGGTGTCGGCGTGCTCGTCGCCGTCGTGGTCATCGGGCAGCCGGCCGTCGTGCTCCAGGCTCTCCGGGAAGCGGGTGCCGACCTGGGTGAGCTGTTCGTCCAGGCGCTGGGTGAGGAAGCCGTTCAGTTCCACGACCGCGGCCAGGCCGACGGCCGCGCAGCTCACCGCCAGCAGCGTCACCAGCCCGACGGTGAGCCGGGCCCGGAGGGTGCGGGGACGCAGAGTGCGGGGGCGCGGCGGGGTCACCTGGTCACCGGCTTCAGGACGTAGCCGGCGCCGCGCACGGTGTGGATCATGGGCTCGCGGCCCGCGTCGACCTTCTTGCGCAGGTAGGAGATGTACAGCTCGACGACATGGGCCCGGCCGCCGAAGTCGTAGGACCAGACCCGGTCGAGGATCTGCGCCTTGCTGAGCACGCGGCGCGGGTTGCGCATGAGGAAGCGGAGGAGTTCGAACTCGGTCGGCGAGAGGTCGATCAGCTCCCCGGCCCGGGTCACCTCGCGGGCGTCCTCGTCCATCACCAGGTCCCCGACGACCAGCCGCGGGCCCTCCTCCTGCGTGCGGGCCATGCCGGCCCGGCGCAGCAGGCCGCGCAGCCGGGCGACGACCTCCTCCAGGCTGAACGGCTTGGTGACGTAGTCGTCGCCGCCCGCGGTGATCCCGGCGATACGGTCCTCGACCGCGTCCCGAGCGGTCAGGAAGAGCACGCACACATCGGGTTTCACCTCGTGCAGGCGGCACAACACCGCGAAGCCGTCGGTGTCCGGGAGCATCACGTCCAGGACGACGGCGTCGGGCATCAACTCGCGGGCGGCGGCGAGGGCGGCGGCACCGTCGCCGGCCGCGCGCACCTCCCAGCGCTCGTAGCGCAGGGCTCCGGTGAGCACCTCCGCGAGGTCGGGGTCGTCGTCGACGACGAGGACGCGCAGCGGGCTGCCGTCGGGGCGGGTGAGTGCGGGGCGGCCGGAGCGGGTGGTGTTCATCGCGCCTTCCAGCATCGCCGGTCCCCGGCGCTCCGGACGCCCCGGCCTCCTCTGAGTTTCCTGTGAGTCCGCCCGGGCGGGGCCCGCTCAGAGCTCTCTCAGAGCTTCGCCCCGCACAGTGGCCTGGCCGACGGACGAAAGGACGGCGACATCAGATGACCACCCTGGATACGCGACGGGCGGCCCCGGCCCCGCCGCTGCCCGTGACCGCCCGGCGCTCCCCCGCCGGGCCCGTGCTGGCCCTGCTGTGGGCGGGGGCAGCGGCCGTACTCGCGCTCTGGTGGGCGGACACCGGGTCCGTGGTCGGGGCGGCCGGGTGGCTGACCGGGGCCGGGCGGATCGCCGGGCTGCTGTGCGGGTACGCCTGCGCGGTGCTGGTCGGGCTGATGGCGCGGGTGCCGCTGCTGGAGCGGCGCGTCGGCTCGGACCGGGTGGCGCGCTGGCACGCGCTGGCCGGCCGGTACACCGTCTGCCTGCTGCTCGCGCACGTCGTGCTGATCCTCGCCGGGTACGCCGCCCAGGACCGGGCCTCCCTGGGGCACGAGGCGGTGACCGTCGTCCTCGACTACCCGGAGATGCTGAAGGCCACCGCCGGCACGGTGATCCTCCTCGCGGTCGGCGTCACCTCGGCGCGCGCCGTGCGCCGCCGGACGAGCCACGAGTTCTGGTACTACGTCCACCTGCTGACGTACGCGGCCGTGTTCCTCGCCTTCGGGCACCAGATCGCCCTCGGCGAGGAGTTCAACGGCGAGCCGGTCGCGACCGCCGCCTGGTACGCGCTGTACCTGGGCGTGGCGGCCCTGGTGCTGTGGTTCCGGATCCTCGCCCCGGTACGGCTCAACCTGCGCCACCGCCTGCGCGTCGACTCGGTGCACCAGGAGGCGCCGGGGGTGTACTCGGTCGTCGTACGGGGACGGAACATGGACGAGTTGGGGGTGCGGCCGGGCGAGTTCTTCCGCTGGCGGTTCCTCGCCGAGGGCATGCGCCGGACGTCGACGCCGTACTCCCTGTCGGCGCCGCCGCGCCCGGACCTGCTGCGCATCACGGTCAAGGCGCTCGGCGACCACAGCGCGGCCGTGGCCCTGCTGCGCCCCGGCACCCGGGTGTGGGCGGAGGGCCCGTACGGCGCCCTGACCGCCGACCGGGCCGCCGGCCGGCGCACCCTGCTGATCGCGGCCGGCATCGGCGTCACGCCACTGCGGGCGCTGTTCGAGACGCTGCCCGGCGAGGTCACCCTGCTGTACCGGGCGCGCTCGGCCGAGGACCTGGCACTGGGCGGCGAGCTGGAGGCGATCGCCCGCTGGCGCGGCGGGCGGGTGCTGTACGCGCTCAACGGCCCCGGCGGGGAGCGCCCGGCCCTGACGGCGGAGTCGTTGCGCGCCACCTTCCCCGGCCTCGCCCGCGACTACGACGTCTTCCTCTGCGGGCCGCACGGCTTCGCCCAGGACGTCTACCGGGCGCTGCGGGCGGCCGGGGTGGCGGACCGCCGCATCCACCACGAGTCGTTCGAGCTGTGAGCCGGAGAGAGAGCCGCAGAGTGACCGAGAAGGGCCAGACATGCACGCGTTGAACAAGCACCGTCCCCTGCGCCGGATCGTGCTGGCGAGTGCCGCCACGGTCTCCGGGATGGTGCTGCTGCTGGCGCTGAAGCCGCACACGGTGCCCACCGTGGCGATGGCGGGCACCAGGTCCCCCGCCGCGTCGAGCAGTCCGGCGCCCGGCCCGGCCTCCGGGACCAGGACGGCCACCGGGGACACCGTGCAGACCCGCTGGGGCCCGGTCCAGGTACGCGTCACCGTGCGGGACGGCAGGCTCACCGACGTCACGGCCGTCACCTACCCGCAGGAGAACCCACGCGACCAAGAGATCAACAACTACGCCCTGCCCGAGCTGCGGCGCGAGGCGCTGGCGGCGCAGAGCGCGGAGATCGACACGGTGTCGGGAGCCACGTACACCAGTGACGGTTACCGGCAGTCACTCCAGTCCGCGCTGGACTCGGCGGGGCTCTGAACACTCCCGCCGTGCGGCACGTATCTGTGGGCCAAGGGTCAAGTCCCCACGGAGGAACCGTGACCACCACGCTCGCAGGCGGACGTGCCGCCCGCCGACAGACGATGCGCCGCATCCGCCCGCGCCGCTCCCCGGCCGTACCGCTGCTGCTCGCCGTCTGGGCGGGCGCGGCGGCCGTGCTGTGGCTCTGGTGGCACAACACCCCCTCCATCGCCGACGACACCGGCCGGATCCTGGGCGCGGGCCGGATCACCGGTCTGCTGGCCGGCTACCTCATGGCGCTGGTCGTGCTCCAGATGGCGCGCGTCCCGGCGCTGGAGCGGCGGGTCGGTTCCGACCGGGTGGCCCGCTGGCACGCGATGAGCGGCCGGTACACGCTGTGCCTGGTCGTCGCCCACGTCTTCCTCGTCATGTGGGGATACGCGCGCCAGGCCGGCAGGTCCCTCGGCGACATCGTCCAGCAGACCGTCGACTCCGTCGACCAGCTCCCGGACATGGGCAAGGCGGCCATCGGCACGGGCCTGTTCGTGGTCATCGGGCTGACGTCGATCGGCCCGGTCCGCCGCCGGCTGCCGTACGACACCTGGTACCACGTCCACCTGCTGACCTACGCGGCGGTGTTCCTGACGTTCTGGCACCAGATCACCACCGGCAACGACTTCGCGGTGGAGCCCGCCGCCAAGACCTTCTGGTACGGCCTGTACGGCGCGGTCACCGCGCTGGTGGTCTGGTACCGCGTCCTCACCCCGATCCGGCTGAACCTCCGGCACCGCATGTACGTGGAAGCGGTGATCGAGGAGACGCCGGGCATCGTGTCGGTGCTGATCGGCGGGCGGAAGCTGCACCGGATGGGCGCGGAAGCGGGCCAGTTCTTCCGCTGGCGGTTCCTCGCCCCCGGGATGCGGTTCAGCTCGCACCCGTACTCCCTCTCGGCCGCCCCCCGCCCCGGCATGCTGCGGATCACGGTGAAGGCGATCGGCGACCACAGCGCCCGGCTGCGCGAGCTGGCACCCGGGACGAAGGTGTGGGCGGAGGGCCCCTACGGCGCGCTCACCGCGCAGCGCCGCAGCCGGGGCAAGGTGCTGCTGGTCGCGGGCGGGGTGGGCATCACACCGATGCGGGCGCTGTTCGAGACACTGCCCGGTGCCGCCGGTGACATCACGCTCCTGTACCGGGCGAACACCACCCAGGACCTGGCGCTGTGGGACGAGCTGGCGGCCATCGCCGAGGAGCGCGGGGCCCGGCTGATGTACGCGGTGAACAGCCCGGAGGGCGAACGGCCGGACATCTCCGCGGAGAACCTCCGGCGGAAGATGCCGGACATCGACCGGCACGACGTCTTCATGTGCGGTCCGCCCGGGTTCGCGCAGTCGGTGTACGAGGCACTGCGCGAGGCGGGGGTGCCCGCCCGCCGTATCCACCACGAGTCGTTCGAGATGTGAGCGGAGCTGCGAACCGATGAGGAAGAGCCACCCCGTGCGGCGGGTCGTGCTGGCCACCGCCGCGACCGTGTCCGGTGTCGTGCTGCTGCTGTCGCTGAAGCCGGCGTCGGATCCGGCCGCCGCGTCGGCTGCGGGCGCGGCCCCGCAGCCGACGGCGGCCGGGCAGGAGTCGCCGCAGGGCGGAGCCCGGGGCGCGGCCCCGGCCGGCTCCGGCACGGTGACCGGTGACGCGGCGCAGACGCAGTACGGTGCCGTGCAGGTACGGCTGACCGTGAGCGGCGGGAAGATCACCAAGGCCGAGGCGGTCCAGGCGCCCAAGGGCGGCCTCAGCGACCAGAAGACGCAGCTCGCCGTCCCGAAACTCAACCAGGAAGCCGTGGCGGCGGGAACGGCGGACATCGACGCCGTCTCCGGGGCGACGTACACGAGCGAGGGCTACAAGAAGTCGTTGCAGTCCGCGCTGGACAAGATCAAGCCGGCGTCGTCGGGTACCTCCGGTGCGGCCGGCGCGGCGGCGCGGACCGTCACCGGGAAGGCCGTGCGGACCCAGTACGGGCCGGTCCAGGTCCGGATCACGGTCAGCGACGGGAAGATCACCGAGGCGGAGGCGGTGCAGGCCCCCAAGGGCGGCCTCAGCGACCAGAAGACGCAGCTCGCCGTCCCGAAACTCAACCAGGAAGCCGTGGCGGCGGGAACGGCGGACATCGACGCCGTCTCGGGAGCCACCTACACCAGCACCGGCTACCGGCAGTCCCTCCAGTCGGCCCTGGACCAGGCCGGTGGCTGACACGGTGGCCGAGCCGGCGAAGGCACCCGCCGCGGTGCGTCACGCGGAGGAGGTCATGGGGACGGTCTTCTCCTTCGACGTCCGCGGCGGGGATCCGGACGCGGTACGGGCGGCGCTCGCCGAGGCCGTCGCCGGGCTGCACCGGGCGGACGCGCTCTTCAGCACCTACCGCGAGGACAGCGAGGTGTCACGGCTGGCCCGGGGGGAACTGGACGCCTCGGGGTGCGCTCCCGAGGTGGCCGAGGTGCTGGAGCTGGCGGCCGAGGCGGAGCGGGTGAGCGAGGGGTGGTTCAGCACGCGCTACCGGGGCCCGCTGGACCCCACCGGCATCGTCAAGGGCTGGGCGACCGAGCGGGCGGCGCGGATGCTGGCCGCGGTGGCCGGGGTGCGGGGGGTGAGCGTCAACGGGGGCGGGGACGTGCAGCTGCTGGGCGCGCCGGAGCCGCAGCGTTCCTGGCGGGTGGGGGTGGCCGATCCGCTCCGGCCCGGCGGGCTGGCGGCGGTCGTCTCGGCGGCGGGCACGGAGGAGTTGGCGGTGGCGACGTCCGGCACGGCGGAGCGGGGGGCGCACATCGTCGATCCGCGCACCGGTCGGTCCGCGGTGACGGACCTGGTGGCGGTCACTGTGGTGGGGCCGCGTCTGACGTTCGTCGACTGCTGGGCCACGGCCGCGTTCGCGATGGGTTCGCGGGCGGCACTGGCCTGGCTGGAGTCCCTGCCGGACGCGGAGGCCCTGCTGATCACCGCCGGCGACGAGGTGCGGTGCACCGGGGGGCTGGCGGCACGGCTGGGCTGAGAGCGGCCGGCTCCCGGGTCACGCGGCCTCCCGGTCCACGCGGCCCCCGGTCCACCGTCCGGAAGCTTTTCCTCCGACGGGGCCGGCACCGGTGGCCCGGCCGGCCGGTGGCCGCGGCTGGAGCGCGGGGCGCCGCCGGTCGCGTCCCGGCGGCGCCTGCCGGCCCCTGTCGCCGCCGCCGTCGACGGCTGTCTGCGCGCCGATCCGGCGTCGCGGCCCACTGTCGCCGAGCTGGCCGCCGCACTGGAGGCGGCGCTTGCCGTCCCGCCCCGCGGTGGCTGAGCGGACGGTTCACGCCTCCGGGGCGAGGACCTGCCCCTTCCGTAGCTGCGCGGTGGCGAGGACGGTGCCGTCGGGCGACGTCAGACGGGCTCCGGAGTACCGGGTGAGGTCGACGGGAACCACCACGCCCCAGCTGCCGTGGCCGTCGCGCACGGGGAAGTCGCCGACGCGGACGCTGGTGCCGTCGGCGCGCTCCAGGAAACAGGTGGCCGTTCCGGTGTACCGGGTGCCGGGGCGGGTGAGGGCGACGGACACGAAGATCCAGCCGGGGGTGCCGGGGTGGGCGTAGAGCTCGCCGACGGGCTGCCCGCCGCGCCCGGCCGGGGTCATGTCCCCGACGAGCACCGGCTCGGACTCGACGGCGGGCGGTGGCGAGGCGGTGACCTCCTCGACGGCGGTGCCGACCGCCCAGCCGGCGAATCCGACGGCGACGGCGCACGCGGCACCGACCGCGGCGACCCGTACCCGGGCCCGCCGGGCGCCGTGGCGAAGGCCCCGCCGTGAGCGCCCGAAGACGCCCGTCGGGCGCTGTCCCCCGGGTGCCGGCGTGGACTGGGCGAGGCCGCGCGCCACGCGGGTCTCGAAGCCGGGCGGCGGCTCGCGGTCCGGCAGCAGTCCGGCCAGCCGGTCGCCGACCAGGGTCAGTTGCCGGATGTACTCCCGGCAGTCCGCGCACCGGTCCAGATGGGCGACCGCCTCGGCCCGCTCCCGGCCGGGCAGCACGCCCAGCGCCAGCTCGGGACCGATCTCCCGCAGCTTCTCGCAGTTCGCTTCACTGGACATGGTCGCCTCGTTCCGGAGAAGCGACGGTGGTGCGCAGCCGTGCCATCGCCGTCCTGATCCGCGTCTTGGCGGTACCCAGCGGGATCCTCTCCGCGTCGGCGACCTGCTGGGCCGTCATGCCGTAGATGCCGGCCATCATCAGCGCCCTGGCCTGTTCCCGTGGCAGCCGTGCCAGGGCGGAGCGGACCTGGGCGGAGGCCTCGTCGGCCAGCGCCCACCGCTCGGGGGTCTCGGTGACCGCGTCCAGCAGGTCTTCGAGGTCCTCGGGTGCCAGCGGCTCCGTCCGCCGGGCCCGGATCGCGTCGACGGCCAGGTTGTGCGCGATGGTCGTCAGCCAGGTCATGACCGAGCCCCGGCGCGAGTCGTAGATCTGCGCATGACGCCACGCGCGCTCGAACGTCTGCTGGGCGACGTCCTCGGCGAGCTGCTGGTCCCCGGTGACGGCCATGGCCACACCGAAGACCCGGTGCTGGAACCTCCGTACGAAGATCACGGCCAGCTCCGGATCGCCGGCGGCCAGCCCGGACAGCAGAGCCTCGTCCGGGAGGCGGCCGACGGGGAACCGATATCCCGCCACACCTCTGTATACGTTCGACGGCCGCCAGGGGATTGTCCGTCTCCCCGGCCGCTCGCCGCGGAAGATCACATGCCCATTCTGCGTCGGCCGGCCGGGCCCCGCACGGTCAGTGCCCGTTCTGCGCCAGCCGCAGCAGATGGTCCGCCAGGGCCTGGCCCCCGCTGGGGTCCCTGCTGATCAGCAGCAACGTGTCGTCACCGGCGATCGTCCCCAGGATGTCGTGCAACTCCGCCTGGTCGATAGCGGAGGCGAGGAACTGCGCGGCCCCCGGAGGAGTCCGCAGGACCACCAGATTCGCCGAGGCCTCCGCGGAGATCAGCAGCTCCTGGGAGAGCCGCCGCATCCGCTCCTCCTTGGCCGACTCCCCCAGCGGAGCCCGCGGCGTACGGAAGCCGCCCTCGCTCGGCACCGCGTAGATCAGGTCGCCGTCGGTGTTGCGGATCTTCACCGCGTTCAGCTCGTCGAGATCCCGGCTGAGCGTCGCCTGTGTCACGCTCAGCCCGTCGTCGGCGAGCAGCTTCGCCAGCTGGCTCTGCGACCGCACCGGCTGCCGGTTGAGGATGTCCACGATCCGGCGGTGCCGTGCGGTGCGGGTCTGGGGCACGGCGGGCCCGGCACCGTTTCCCGCCTCGTGGTCCTGCGCCTCGCTCATCGTCGTCTCATTCTCCGGATCGTCCGTCCCCGTCCACCGGGTTCGCCGCGTCGAGGATGCCGGGCAGCGCCCGGAGCAGCGCACCCGCCTCGTCGTCGCGGAGGTTCAGCGGCGGCATGAGCCGTACGACGTCGGGGGCGGGCGCGTTCACCAGGAACCCGGCTTCCTGGGCCGCCTGCTGCACCTGCGGTGCGCGCGGCCCGGTGAGCACGATACCCAGGAGCAGGCCCGCACCACGGACATGATCGATCAACGGGTGGTTCAGGCCCTCGACGCCGTCCCGCAACCTCTCGCTCTGCCGCTTGACGTTGTCGAGCAGGCCCTCGCCCTCGATCGTGTCGAGCACGGCGAGTCCGGCGGCGCAGGCGACCGGGTTGCCGCCGAAGGTGGTCCCGTGCTGGCCGGGCCGCAGCAGTTCGGCGGCCCGCCCGAAGGCCACGGTCGCGCCGAGCGGCAGCCCGCCGCCGAGCTGTTTGGCGAGGGTGACGACGTCGGGCAGGACGCCCTCGTGGGCCTGGTACTCGAACCAGGTGCCGGTCCGCCCGATGCCGGTCTGCACCTCGTCCAGGACGAGCAGCGCACCCGTGGCGGCGGTGATCGCGCGGGCCGCCTTGAGGTAGCCGGCCGGGGGCACGACCACGCCGTTCTCGCCCTGGATCGGCTCGATGACCACCAGGGCGGTGTCCTCGGTGACCGCTGCGGCCAGCGCCTGCGCGTCGCCGTAGGGGACGTGGGTGACCTCGCCGGGCAGCGGCCGGAAGGGGTCCTGCTTGGCGGGCTGGCCGGTGAGCGCGAGGGCGCCCATCGTGCGGCCGTGGAAGCCGCCGTCGGTGGCGACCATGTGGGTGCGCCCGGTGAGCCGGCCGATCTTGATGGCGGCCTCGTTGGCCTCGGCGCCGGAGTTGCAGAAGAAGACCCGGCCCTCCCGGCCGAACAGCGTCAGGAGCCGTTCGGCGAGGGCGACGGTGGGCTCGGCCATGAAGAAGTTGGAGATGTGGCCGAGGGAGCCGATCTGCCGGGTCACGGCCTCGACGATCGCGGGGTGGGCGTGGCCGAGTGCGTTGGTGGCGATGCCGCCGACGAAGTCGAGGTACTGCCGGCCCTCGGCGTCCCAGACCCTGGTGCCCTCGCCGCGGACGAGGGGCAGCCGGGGGGTGCCGTAGTTGTTCATGAGCGCGCCCTGCCAGCGCTCGGTCAGCTCCTGGTTGCCCTGGTGGCCCGTCACTGCGCGTCCCCCTCAAGCTCGTCGGGCACGACCATGGTGCCGATGCCCTCGTCGGTGAAGATCTCCAGCAGGATCGAGTGCTGGACCCGGCCGTCGATGACGCGGGCGGTCGTCACGCCGTTGCGCACGGCGTGCAGGCAGCCCTCCATCTTCGGCACCATGCCGGAACTCAGCTCCGGCAGCAGCTTCTCCAGCTGGGAAGCGGTGAGCCGGCTGATCACCTCGTCGGAGTTCGGCCAGTCCTCGTAGAGGCCCTCGACGTCGGTGAGGACCATGAGGGTCTCGGCGCCCAGTGCCGCAGCGAGTGCCGCAGCCGCCGTATCAGCATTGACGTTGTAGACATGTCCGTCGTCCTTGGAGCGGGCGATCGAGGAGACGACCGGGATACGGCCGTCGGCCAGCAGTGCCTCGATCGCGCCGGTGTCGATCTCGGTGATCTCGCCGACCCGGCCGATGTCGACCAGCTCGCCGTCGATCTCCGGCTGGTGCTTGGTGGCGGTGATGGTGTGCGCGTCCTCGCCGGTCAGGCCGACGGCGAGCGGACCGTGCTGGTTGAGCAGGCCGACCAGCTCGCGCTGCACCTGTCCGGCGAGCACCATCCGTACGACGTCCATGGCGTCCTCGGTGGTGACGCGCAGCCCCGCCTTGAATTCGCTGACGATGCCGTGCCGGTCGAGGGCGGCGCTGATCTGCGGGCCGCCCCCGTGCACGACGACCGGCTTGAGGCCGGCGTGCCGCAGGAAGACGACGTCCTGGGCGAAGGCGGCCTTCAGATCCTCGTTCACCATGGCGTTGCCGCCGAACTTGATGACGACGATCTTGCCGTGGTGCCGGGTCAGCCAGGGCAGTGCCTCGATGAGGATCCGGGCCTTCGGCAGTGCCGTGTGTTTCCGCGTCGTGGTCATGAGGAGTAGGCGCTGTTCTCGTGGACGTAGTCGGCGGTCAGGTCGTTGGTCCAGATGGTCGCGGTCTCGGTGCCCGCGGCGAGGTCGGCCACGATGTGGACCTCGCGGTAGCGCATGTCGACCAGGTCGCGGTCCTCGCCGACGCTGCCGTTCTTGCAGACCCAGACGCCGTTGATGGCGACGTTGAGCTGGTCCGGCTCGAAGGCGGCCGTCGTGGTGCCGATCGCGGAGAGCACGCGGCCCCAGTTGGGGTCCTCGCCGTGGATCGCGCACTTGAGGAGGTTGTTGCGGGCGATGGAGCGGCCCACCTCGACGGCGTCCTCCTCGCTCGCCGCGTTGACCACCTCGACCTTGATGTCCTTGCTGGCGCCCTCGGCGTCGCCGATGAGCTGCCGGCCGAGGTCGGCGCAGACCTGCCGGACGGCCTCGGCGAACTCCTCGTACTCCGGGGCGACGCCGGAGGCGCCGGAGGCGAGCAGCAGGACGGTGTCGTTGGTGGACATGCAGCCGTCGGAGTCGACACGGTCGAAGGTGACCTTGGTCGCCGCGCGCAGGGCCTTGTCCAGGGTCTCGTCGCCGAGGTCGGCGTCGGTGGTGAGGACGACGAGCATGGTGGCGAGGCCCGGTGCGAGCATGCCGGCGCCCTTGGCCATGCCGCCGACGGTCCAGCCGTCCTTGGTCACCACCGACGTCTTGTGGACGGTGTCGGTGGTCTTGATGGCGATGGCGGCCTTCTCGCCGCCGTGCTCGCTCAAGGAGGCGGCGGCCGTCTCCACGCCCTTGAGGACCTTGTCCATGGGGAGCAGCACGCCGATCAGGCCGGTGGAGCAGACGGCGACCTCGATGGCCCCTAGGCCGAGCACCTCGGCGGCCTTCTCGGCGGTGGCGTGGGTGTCCTGGAAGCCCTGGGGGCCGGTACAGGCGTTGGCGCCGCCGGAGTTGAGGACGACCGCGGAGACCTGGCCGCCCTTGAGGACCTGCTCCGACCAGAGCACCGGCGCGGCCTTCACACGGTTGGAGGTGAAGACGCCCGCGGCGGTACGGCGCGGCCCGTTGTTGACCACGAGGGCCAGGTCGGGGTTGCCGTTCTCCTTGATCCCGGCGGCGATGCCCGCCGCCGTGAATCCCTTGGCTGCCGTGACGCTCACTGCATCTCCTTGTTCGCTTCTCCGCCCGTGCAGCGCAGCGGTGCGGCCATCGTCGTCGTCTGCGGCCCGGCGGCTGCACGTACTCCCCCAGCTACCGCTGGGAGGTGCCCCCAGCTCACGGTGCGACTCCGATCGTGGAAAGCCCGGTGGTCTCGTCGAGACCGAGGGCGATGTTCATGCTCTGGACGGCACCGCCCGCGGTGCCCTTGGTCAGGTTGTCGATGGCGCTGATCGCGATGATGCGGCCCACGGACTCGTCGTACGCGACCTGCACCTGAACGGCGTTGGAACCGTGGACGGACGCCGTCGCGGGCCACCGGCCCTCGGGGAGCAGGTGGACGAAGGGCTCGTCGGCGTAGGCCTTCTCGTAGGCGGCGCGCACCGCGTCGGCCGTGACCCCCTCGGCGGCGGATGCGCTGCACGTGGCGAGGATCCCGCGCGGCATCGGCGCGAGGGTCGGCGTGAAGGAGACCTTCACGGTCTGTCCGGCCACCCCGCTGAGGTTCTGGATCATCTCGGGGGTGTGCCGGTGGCCGCCGCCGACGCCGTACGGCGACATGGACCCCATGACCTCGCTGCCGAGCAGGTGCGGCTTGGGTGCCTTGCCCGCGCCGGAGGTCCCGGACGCGGCGACGACCACCGCCTCGGGCTCGGCGAGTCCGGCGGCGTAGGCCGGGAACAGGGCCAGGGAGACGGCGGTGGGGTAGCAACCGGGCACCGCGATGCGCTTGGACCCCTCCAGCGCGGCGCGGGCACCCGGAAGTTCGGGGAGGCCGTAGGGCCAGGTGCCGGCGTGCGGGGAGCCGTAGAACCTCTCCCAGTCGGCCGGGTCCTTGAGCCGGAAGTCGGCGCCCATGTCGATCACGAGGACCTCGGGGCCGAGCTGCTCGGCGACGGCGGCGGACTGCCCGTGCGGCAGCGCGAGGAAGACCACGTCGTGCCCGGCGAGGGCCTCGGGGGTCGTCTCGGACAGCACGCGGTCGGCCAGCGGCAGCAGATGCGGCTGGAGGGCGCCGAGCCGCTGTCCGGCGTTGGAGTTCCCGGTCAGGGCACCGATCTCGACCCCGGGGTGCGCGAGGAGCAGGCGCAGGACCTCTCCGCCCGCGTATCCGCTCGCTCCGGCCACCGCCGCACGTACCGCCATGTCCATCCTCCTCCTGGATGGCATGACTATACGTATCGCTGCACGTTTATGCAATCGATCGGGGCAGCATCACCCAACGGGAGACGACGAAGGTGACCGGGATCGCCGCCGCGGAGGCGAGCAGGGGGGCGAAGCGGCTGCCGGCGTGCAGGAGGTCGACGATCACGTAGACGCCTGCCGTGGTGATCAGGAAATTGGTCACGTTCGTCAGCGGGAACAGCAGGAATTTCCGCCAGGTGGGGCGCGTCCGGTAGGTGAAGCGGGCGTTCAGGAAAAAGGAACCGATCATGCTGAGCAGAAAGGCCAGGATGTGGGCGGCCAGATAAGGAAGGGCGGTCAGGAACAACAGGTAGAGACAGTAGTAGGTCGCCGTGTTCACGACGCCGACCGCCGCGAAGGTCAGGATCTGCCGCATCAGGGGATGAGATCTTTCGTCCGTTCCACGTTGGTCGCCTTCACCAGGAAGTGCGGGCGCCCCTTCACCTCGTAGTAGATGCGGCCGGTGTACTCCCCGACGACTCCCAGCATGACCATCTGGACGCCCGCGAGGGCGGTGACGGCGGTGATGATGGTCACATAGCCGGGGGTCTGCACGCCGTTGACGAGCGCGGCGCCCACGATCCAGGCGGTGTAGAGGCCCGCGCACAGCAGCAGGCCCACACCCAGCCAGAGGGCGGCGCGCAGTGGGCGGTTGTTGAAGGACAGCAGTCCGTCGAGGCCGTAGTTGAGCAGGCCGCGCAGGTTCCAGGAGCTGCGGCCTGCCTCGCGCGCGGCGTTCTGGTACTCGAAGGTGGTGCTCGGGAAGCCCACCCAGGCGAACAGGCCCTTGGAGAACCGGTTGGTCTCGGTGAGGGCCAGCACCGCGTCCACCACCCGGCGTGACAGCAGCCGGAAGTCCCCGACGCCGTCGACGAGTTCGACGTCGACCAGGCGGTTGACGAGCCGGTAGTACAGCCGGGCGGTGAGGGTCCGGGTGAGCCGGTCGCCGGTGCGGGTGCGCTTGGCGATGACCTGGTCGTAGCCCTGTTCGCGCAGTTCGATCATGCGTTTGACCAGTGCCGGCGGGTGCTGGAGGTCGGCGTCCATGACGATCACCGAGTCGCCCGAGGCGTGCCGCAGGCCGGCGAGCAGGGCCGCCTCCTTGCCGAAGTTGCGGCTGAAGGAGACGTAGCGCACCCGGGAGTCGAGGTCCGCCAGCTCCTTGAGGACCGGGAGCGTACGGTCCCGGCTGCCGTCGTCGACGTACACGAACTCCATGTCGTGGCCGAGGGGCAGCAGTTCCTCGGCGACCTTCTGGACCTCCTGGTGGAAGCGGGCGAGGACGTCTTCCTCGTTGTAGCAGGGCGCGACGATCGATATCAGCATGCGGGGTCCCCCCTGGGCGCGGTCAGGAAGCGGTGGTCACGCGCTCGCGCGGTGATGTGGTCGTGGGCGGCGCCGAGGCGCGCCGGCGGCGGACGGCGGTGAGGGCGGTGAGCAGGACGAGCGTCAGCAGCGAGGCGGCGCCCACGGTCGTGCCCAGCCGTAGGCCGGGTGGGTGGAAGGTGCAGGTCAGGCTGGTGGCGGTGCCGTCGAGGGGCACGGCGATCAGACCGTGGAAGGCGTCGGCGGGCCGCTCGGGTCCGTCGCCGGTGGCGCAGCGCCAGCCGGCGATCCGGGGAGCCGCGACGACCGCGATGCCCTTGCTGCCGGCGCGCAGCCGGGCCCGCACCGTGGCGCCGGAGACGGTCACCTCGGTCGCGCCGGTCGCCTTCAGACGGGCGGCGGCGTCGGCCAGCCGGGCCGTGTCCAGGCAGCCGACGGCGGCGGACGGGATGCGGCCGGGCCGGTCCGGGGTCAGCTCGATCCGCAGCGACCCCGAGGCGGGGGCGGTGCCGAGCGGCTCCAGGGCGGCGCGGTTGCGCGGGAACTCGAACCGGAACCGGGCGGACTCCCCGGCGCCGGCCAGCCGCGCGGTGCCGGAGAAGTGCGGGGCCCAGAGGTGGACCTGGGTGCCGGCCGGGCACCGGGCGGTGATCACCGGCCGGGCCAGGGCGTTCCCGGTGCCGACCCGGCGGGACGGTACCGGCCGCCCGTCGTCGTCGAGCACGGTGACGCGGGGCACGGTGTAGACGCGGCTGCCGAGCAGCAGTTCCTGGTTGCGGTACGGCGACGGTCCGAACGGTGTCCTGTCGGGCGCGGCCCGGACGGTGACCAGGGGCGGGACGTCCCGGCGGGTGACGGTCACCGGGCCGGCCTGCGGGGAGAGGTACTTCTGGTGCGGGTCGGGCGGGGAGTGCACCCGGGCGCCGACGGAGAAGACGACGTCCGTGACGGCGTTGTCCAGGCTCTGCAGGTTGCGGCCGCGCGAGGTCCAGCCGTCGCCGAGGGCGGTGAGGGTGCGGCTGAGGACGTCCGGGGTCAGGCTGCTGTAGTACTGGGCGCCCTCGCCGCCCACCAGCAGCGGGTCGTTGCCGACGGTCTGCTCGCGGCCGGGGTCGGTGCGGTACCGCGGCCAGTCGTCGGCCTGGGCGATCGCCGCCGCCTGCGTCTCCTGCCGCTCGCCCCAGGGCTCGTAGTCGTCCAGGTGCCCCAGGCGCAGCCGGGTGGCCACGGCCGAGGTGGCGGCCGTCTCGCCCACCTGGGCGCCGAGGAGCAGGACGACGGCCAGCCCGGCGAGCCGGGCGCGGTGCCCGGCGCGGCCCAGCAGGACCAGGCCGCCGACGGCGCCCGCGAGGGCGAGCAGCAGCACCGGCCAGGTGTACGGCCGGACGAGCGCGCTGCGGCTCGCGACGGCGACGATCAGCAGGAGCAGGGCGGTCGCGGCAGCCAGGGCGCGCCGGTCGGGCAGGCCGTACGCCACGGCGTGCCAGGCGGCGACGACGAGCAGGCCGCACAGCACGAACGTCTGCCGGTAGGGGCTGCCCTGCGGGGTGGCGAAGGCGTGCCACAGCAGATGGGTGGGGCCCCACTGGAGGGAGAGGCCCACCAGGAGCGCCAGCGCCGTCCAGCCGGCGCGCACCGGGACCGGGACCGCGCGGTGGAAGGGCAGGGCGAGCGCGAGGAGCAGGGCGGTGATGCCGACGTAGAGGGCCGGGGAGCCGAAGCCGTAGGTCGCGGGCAGCAGCCGGGCGGCCACGTCCTCGGTGGGTACGGGGGCGAACTGGCGTACGCGTCCGGGGTAGGCGTGCTTCGTGCCGAAGTAGACGACCGTCACGAGCGGGGCGGCGAGGCCGATGCCGAGGGCGGTGGCGAGGGTGGCGCGGCCGGCCGCGGCGAGCGCCTGCCGGCGCGGCGGCCGGGCGAGCAGCAGGCGCAGCAGCAGGACCAGGGCGGCGCCGAGGGTGGCCATGTAGGCGGTGTAGAAGTTGGCGGTCCAGGCGAGAGCGACGATCAGGACGCCGGTCAGGCGCCGGCGTCCGGTGAGCGCCCACTCGCCGACCAGGCACAGCAGCGGCAGGGCGATCAGGCCGTCGAGCCACATCGGGTTGTAGGAGGCGTCGGCCGTGCTCCAGCCGCACAGCGCGTACGCGGCGCCGAGCAGGCCCGCCGCCCACCAGCGGCCCGGCCGCAGGGTGAGCAGCAGCCAGGCCATGGCCGCCGCGGCGGTGGCGGTCTTCAGGAGCGTGACGACGTAGACGGCGAGGTCGATCTCGTCGCGCGGGAAGAGGGCGACGAGCAGGGCGTAGGGGCTGCCGAGGTAGGTGCCGAGGTCGGGCAGGAAGCTCGTGCCGTAGCCGGACTGCCAGTTGACGAGGAGGCCGCCGTGGGCCCTGCCGTGCAGCAGGTCCCACAGGTGGGCGTGGAAGGGCACGTACTGGTTGCCGAGGTCGTTGACGCTGCGGGTGCGGGGGCCGAAGGGATAGCTGCGCGCCAGTGCGTCACCGGCGCAGAACGCGGTGACCGTGACGGCGGCGGCGAGCAGGGCGGCGGCCTGCCGCGACCGGGGGATCGCTTTCACACCCTGTTCCTGTCCGGGTGTCGCGGCGGGTTCCCGTGCGCCGTGTCATTTTCGCCGGGCGTTGTATTGCGGTGCATTTTCGGCGGTCCTCGCAGAATGTGTGCCCCATCGATTCGCCGACTTAGACGGAGCGTGATTCCGGATGGTTGTGCGCTCATCGAAAAGTGAGGCGACATCTTCCGAATACGGGAAACACCGCGTGAATTACATGTCCACTCGGAAAACATTCGCTTTCCGAGAGGTGTTCTCAGGGTGAACCGGCTTTGCGGGCCGCGTAGGCCCGGGCCGCCCGGACCCGGTTGCCGCACTTGGTGGTGCACCAGCGACGGGCGCCGTGGGAGCGCAGGAACCAGCGGGCGCACCCCTGGGCGGCGCACTCGGTGAGCAGGTCCGCGTCGGCGCCGGTGAGCAGGTCGGTGGCGTCCTCGGCGAGCTGGGAGAGCGCGGCGGCGGCCGGGTTGCCGGAGTCGGGGACGTCGGCGCGGCGGGGGCCGTCGGCGGTCCAGGCCAGCCGTGGGGTGGCGGGGGCGGCGGCGAGGGTGGCGTTGAGGGTGTCGAGGGCGTCGGCGGGCGGCCGCGCTCCGGTGGCCCGGGCGGCGAACAGGGCCCGCAGCGCCTCGCGCAGGGTCCTCAGCCGGCCGGACTGCCTGCCGTTCAGGCTCACCCGGTCGGGCAGCAGCGCGTGCCGGACCAGCCACAGATGCGCGGCCTCGGCGTCGTCGAGCAGGTCGACCTGGCCGTGGCTGACCGTGAACCGCGTGTTGACCAGCGCCAGCGCGGCGTAACGGTCCTCGCCGGGGACGGGGAGCCGGTGCAGGTAGACGGGGGCCTCGTGATCCACGGCTCTCATGGTAATCCTTGCGGTTCTCCGTGAGGAGGTCTTAGCGTGTCTCACGGAGAACCGAGTACAAAACCGTGAGAGGTGAGCCGTCGTGGGCTTCGACGTGGACGCGCTGCGCAAGGACTTCCCGATCCTTCGGCGGACAGTGGCGAGCGGCGCGCCGCTCGTCTACCTGGACTCCGGGGCGACCACCCAGAAGCCGCTCCAGGTGCTGGACGCCGAGCGGGACTTCTACCTCACGCACAACGCGGCCGTGCACCGCGGCGCGCACCAGCTGGCGGGCGAGGCGACGGAGGCGTACGAACAGGCCCGGCAGACGGTCGCCCGGTTCATCGGCGCGGCCGACGACGAGGTGGTCTTCACCAAGAACACCACCGAGGGCATCAACCTGGTCGCCTACGCGCTGGGCAACGCCGGCCGGCTCGGCCCCGGCGACCGGATCGTGGTGACCGAGATGGAGCACCACGCGAACCTGGTCCCCTGGCAGCAGCTCGCCGAGCGGACCGGCGCGACGCTCGACTGGTTCGGCCTCACCGACGACGGCCGCCTCGATCTGTCCCGGACGGACGAGCTGCTCGACGAGCGCACCAGGGTGCTCGCGCTCACCCACCAGTCCAACGTCCTGGGCACGCTGAACCCGGTGCGCGCACTCGCCGACCGCGCGCACGCGCACGGCGCCCTGGTGGTCGTGGACGGTGCCCAGTCCGTCCCGCACCGCCCGGTCGACGTGGGTGGGCTGGGCGCGGACTTCCTCGCCTTCTCCGGGCACAAGATGCTCGGCCCGAACGGCGTCGGCGTGCTGTGGGGCCGCGCCGAGCTCCTCGCCGGGCTGCCGCCGTTCCTGACCGGCGGCTCGATGATCGAGATCGTGGAGATGGACCGCACCACCTTCCTGCCGCCGCCGCAGCGCTTCGAGGCGGGTGTGCCCATGACCGCGCAGGCGGTGGGGCTCGCGGCGGCGGTGGAGTACCTGGAGCGGCTGGGCATGGCCGAGGTGGCGGCGCACGAGGACGCGCTCACCGCCCGCGCCCTTCAGCTGCTCGCCGAGGTGCCCGGGGTCCGGGTGGTCGGTCCCGCCGACCTCACCGACCGGGGCTCGGCCGTCTCCTTCACGGTCGACGGCATCCACCCGCACGACGTCGGCCAGGTGCTGGACGAGCGGGGCGTCGCCGTCCGCGTCGGCCACCACTGCGCCCGCCCGGTCGTCCGCCGCTACGGCATCCCGGCGACCACCCGGGCGAGCTTCTACGTCTACAACACGCCGGAGGAGGTGGACGCCTTGGTGGACGGCGTCCGAGCGGCGCAGAAGTACTTCGGGGGGTGACCGGCAGCGCGCTTGCGTTGGAGTGTGCTCCAGCTCCTACGGTTGCGGTCATGAGCAACGAACACAGCAGCACCCGTGACGAGCGTTTCGCCCACGGCCTGGAGGTCCTGCGGAAGGTCGACGGCGAGGCCGGGCAGCGGGTCGTGGACTCGCTCGCCGACATCAGCCCGGAGCTGGGGCACCAGGTCGTCGCCTGGGCCTTCGGGGAGATCTACGACCGGCCCGGGCTCGCCCCGCGCGACCGCCAGCTGGTCACGCTGGGCATGCTCACCGCGCTCGGCGGCTGCGAGGCCCAGCTGGACGTGCACGTGAACGCGGCCCTGAACGTCGGGCTCACGCCCGAGGAGATCACGGAGGCGCTGCTGCACTCCGCCGTCTACTGCGGCATGCCGAAGGCGCTCAACGCCACCTTCACGGCGAAGAAGGTCTTCGCCGAGCACGGGCTGCTGCCGATGGGACAGCAGCCCGCGCCCGCGGCTACCTCTGCCTGATCCTCAGGAAGGTGACGGAGTTCGCCGGGAAGGTGTACGTGAACCGGTCGGCGGCCCCCGTGAAGGTGGACGTCCGCGGGGCGACCGCCGTGGACGTCTCGGTGTTCACCGCGTCCGGCGCGGCGGCGAGTGTCGTCACCTTCGCCTGCGGCGCGACGTCGGCACCGCCGAGGTCGACGGCCGTACGGGCCGCGGCGGACTGGGCGTTGACGACCTTGACGATCAGCTCGCCGGTCTTCGTGTCCCGGGTGACGACCTGGCGGAACGGTTCGGCCGGCTTGTCGTCGGTGAAGCCGCCCCACTCCTCGCCGTCGAGGTACAGGCTGACCTGGCGGCCGCGCACCTTGATGTCGACGTCGTAGGCGCGGCCGGTCTCGACCGATCCGGCCTTGGAGACCAGCGTGGACTTGCCGCCGTCCACGGCCTGCTCCACGGCGGTCCGGGTGTTGTTCCAGCCGCTGATGTTCCACCAGTAGTAGTTCCCGGTGTCCTTGACGCCGAAGGCGACGAGGACACCTTCCTCGCCGGATTTCTTGGGCGGCCGCGGCGAGCAGGACAGCGCTCGTGCCCAGGCCGAGTCTCCAGCGGGCGGTGCGTGACATGGATACTCCGCGGCTCGTTGTTCGAAATATCAGACATTGGTCAGCACTTCGAACGCACGAGGGGAAGGGGCATGAGCGCGTCAATGGTGCGGGGCGGGGGCCGCGTAAGCTCCGGGGCATGCGTGAGTTCTGGCCGGTGCCCGACGTGCTGGCCCATCTGGCCGGGCGCTGGCACGTCGAGCGCGACGTGCGGGACCTGGCGAGCGGGGACGAGGGGCACTTCACGGGGACGACCGTCTTCACCGCGCTGGACGGCGGCGGCCTGCTGCACGAGGAGTCCGGCACCTTCACCTGGCAGGGGGTGGCACGGCCCGCCACCCGGACCCTGCGCTTCCTGCCGGGGACCGGGCCTGGCCGGGCCGACGTGCGGTTCGCGGACGGGCGGCCCTTCCACGAACTGGACCTGACCACGGGCCGGTACGTCGCCGACCACCCCTGCGCGGCCGACCTCTACCGCGGCGAGTTCACCGTCCGGGACGCCGACCACTGGCGCACGGTGTGGCGGGTCGGCGGGCCGGCGAAGGACCTCGTCCTCACCACCGACTACGTGCGCGAAGGAGCGACCGGACAGGCGCGCCGTCCGCAGAGGTGGTGACGCGCAGCGTGGGCGACCGACGACAACGCGGCGGATGTGCGGGCCAGACCCCGCGGCGCCGGGAGGATCGGAACAGGCCCTAGCGGCGCGCCTGGGCCGGGACGCCGTCGAAGCGGAGGTTCCAGCGGCCGGCGCGGCCCGTGACCGTCGTCGTGGACAGCGGGCGGACGTCGATGTTCCAGTAGGTCGAGGGAGGCGCCTTCAGGGCGTAGACCAGGGCCGCCCGGATAACGGACGGCTCGGCCACCGCGACGATCCGGCCGCCGTCGTCCGCCGGCCGGGTGTCCAGCCAGCCGCCGACCCGGGAGATGAACGCCAGCAGCGACTCGCCGCCGTGCGGGGTGGACCGCGGGTCGGCGAGCCAGGCGTCCACCGCCTCCGGCTCCCGGGCCATCGCCTCGCCCAGCGTCAGCCCCCGCCAGCGCCCCATGTCGCAGTCCCGCAGCGCCAGCTGGACCAGCGGGGCGTACCCCAGGGCGTCGCCGGTGGCCCGGCTGCGCGGCGTCGGCGAGCAGTAGCGCAACTCGGCCGCGGCCAGCGGCAGCAGGTCCCCGGCGACGCGCTGCACCTCGTCCCAGCCGCCCTGGTCCAGCGGCCGGTCGTCCTCGAAGCGCTCCGCGAGCAGCGCGGCACCGCGCGCGGCGGCGACGAACGTCACCCTCAGTGGCATGCGGTGATGGTGGGCCCCGGCGAGCAGCAGGTCAAGAGAGGGTGCGCGGTCAGGCGTCGGCCGTCTGCCCGAAGGTGTGCACCATGTACAGCTCGGGACGGTCCAGCGGCCGGAAGCCCAGCTTCTCGTAGACCCCGTGCGCGTCCTGCGTCGCCAGCAGCAGCCGGCGCAGGCCGAGCGGCTCCAGGTGGCCGCGGATCCGGGCGACGAACGCCGTGCCGACGCCCTTCCCACGGACCGCGGGGTCGACGTACACATCGGCGAGCCAGGCGAAGAGCGCCTGGTCGGTGACCACGCGCGCGTACGCCACCTGCTCCCCCGAGGCCGTGTCGTACACCCCGAAGTTCAGCGAGGACGCCATCGCCCGCTGGTGCTTCTCGCGCGGACGGCCGATCGCCCAGTACGCGTCGGACGACAGCCAGCCGTGCACGCGCTCCACGTCGACCCGGCCGGAGTCGGCGGAGAACTCGTACCCCTCGGGAAGGTCAGGTGTATCGCTCATGCGGCGATCCTCACAGGCCCGGCTGCTCGGTGACGAGCGGATTTCGCACGGTCTCGTCGTACGCCGCCCGCAGCCGCCGCACCCCCTCCGCGATCTCCCCGGTGCCGGCGACCGCCGCGAAGCTCAGGCGGAGGTGGGCCGCGGGGGGTTCGGCGCTGAAGTAGGGGCGGCCCGGGGTGACGGCGACGCCGGCGCGCAGGGCCGCCGCGGTCAGCGCGGCCTCTCCCCCGGAGCCGACGGCACCGTCGGGCAGGCGCACCCACAGGTGGTAGCCGCCGGACGGGATGTGCGGCAGGGCGAGCTCGGGAAGCCGCCGGGCGAGGGCGCTGGTCAGGGCGTCACGTCGGGTCTTCAGCTCGGCCGACAACGCCCGCAGGTGGCGGGGCCAGGCCGGGGAGCCGACGAGTTCCAGGGCGGCCTCCTGGAGCGGCCGGGGGACGAAGAAGCTGTCCACGACCTGGATGGCGCGCAGCCGTTCCAGCACCGGGCCGTGCGCGGCCAGGGCGCTCACCCGGAAGCTGGGCGAGGTCGCCTTGGTCAGCGAGCCGACATGGACGACCACACCGTCCGGGTCGTCGGCGGCCAGGGGGCGGGGCAGCGGGGCGGCGTCGGCGTGCACGAGCCGGCGGACGTAGTCGTCCTCGACGACGAACGCGCCGGCCTCGCGGGCGATGCGCAGGACCTCGGTGCGCCGGGCGGGAGCCAGCACGGCGCCGGTGGGGTTCTGGAACAGCGGCTGGCAGACGAAGACACGGGCCCCGGTGGCGTGGAAGGCGTCCGCGAGCAGGTCCGGGCGGACCCCGTCGGGGTCGACGGGCACCGGGACGGGCCGCAGTCCGGCCGCGCGGGCGAGGGCCAGCATGCCGGGGTAGGTGGGTGACTCCACCAGCACCGGGGCGCCGGGCGGGGCGAGCGCCCGCAGGGCGGTGGCCAGCGCGGCCTGCCCGCCCGCCGCGATCAGCACCTCGGCCGCGGTGACGGCGCCGCCGATCCCACGCGCGAACCACTCCCGCAGCTCCGGCAGCCCTTCCAGTGGCGGTCTCCCCCAGGCGCCGGGGCGCCGCCCGGCCCGGGCCAGGGCCGCCGCCATGGCGCGCTCCGGCTGGAGCGAGGGGTGCAGATAGCCGCCGCTGAGCTCCAGGACCCCGGGGGGTGGTGCGGCCAGCGAGACCGTGACGCCGGAGGCGTCCACCGTGCGGGGTACGAGGTCGGCGGCGCCGTCGGCACTCAGCGCGACCTCCTGCCAGGAGGTGTCCCCGGCCGGGGTCTCGCTCCGCCGCGGCCGGGCCCGGAAGGCGCCCGCACCCGGCCGGGTGACCACCAGGCCCTCGGCGGCGAGCTGGGCGAGCGCCCGGGAGACGGTCACGGGGCTCACCCGGAACCGCTCGACCAGCGCCCGGCTCGACGGGAGCTTTCCACCAGGAGAGTAGCGGTCGAGCTCTCTCCGCAACTGTTCCGCCAGCTCACCCACACTGCTACGCTCATGCATGAGAGTACAGAGTAGCGCTACCGCCACGAGTTCGATAGCAGTCACCGCCTCCGGGGAGTTCCGGGGACTCGGCACCGTCCAGGCCGCCCTCGGCGTGGTCGCCTTCTCGCTGACCTTCCCCGCGACCGCCTGGGGCCTGGAGAGCTTCGGCCCGTGGTCGCTGGTGGCGGTGCGCGGTGTCCTCGCCGCGCTCGTCGCCGGCGGCTGTCTGCTCGCCCTGCGGGTACGGCTTCCGGCTCGGCGGCATCTGGCCGGGCTCGCCGTGGTCGCCGCCGGAGTGGTGCTCGGCTTCCCGATGCTGACCACGCTCGCGCTCCAGACGTCCACCACCGCCCACGCGGCCGTCGTGGTGGGTCTGCTGCCGCTGACCACCGCGGTGTTCTCGGCCCTGCGCACCGGCGCCCGGCCCTCCCGCCGGTTCTGGCTGGCGGCCGTGGCGGGCGCGGCGGCGGTGCTCGCCTTCACCGTCGGCCAGAGCGGTGGGGCGCTCACCGCGGCCGACGCCTACCTCTTCGGCGCGCTGCTGGTGTGCGCGGCCGGGTACACGGAGGGCGGCCGGCTGGCCCGGATCATGCCGGGCTGGCAGGTCATCGGCTGGGCGCTGGTGCTGTGCCTGCCGCTGACCGTGCCGGCCGCGGCGCTGGCGCTGTCGTACGAGCCGGTGCACCTGAGCGTGCACGGGGTCGCCGGCCTGGTGTGGGTGGCGCTGGGTTCGCAGTTCCTCGGCCTGGTCGTCTGGTACCGGGGGATGGCGGCCATCGGCATCCCCCGGGCCAGCCAGTTGCAGTTGGCTCAGCCCCTGCTCACACTGGTGTGGTCGGCGCTGCTGCTGGGCGAGCACTTCACGGTGGCCGCTCCCCTGACCGCCCTCGCCGTGCTCGTGTGCATCGCCGTCACTCAGCGGTCGTGATCGTGAGGAGGGCCTGTAGATGCGCGCATCCAAGGGCGACAAGCTGGTCCAGCACGGCCGGGTGGTGGGTCAGCACGACCACGTCTCGGAAGTCGTAGAAGTGCTCGGGCAGGAGGGCAACCCGCCGTACCGCGTCCGTTTCGAGGACGGGCACGAGGCGATCATGTCCCCCGGGCCCGACTGCCAGGTCAAGCACAAGGACGAGCAACAGCAGTAGTCAGCGCGGTGGCTCCGCCGGCCCCGGGTAGTGGTCGGCGACCACCCGTGCCATCGCCCCGATCGGATCGGCCGCCAGGTCCGCCGCGGCGAAGAACACGTGCCCGCGCACCTGCGGGTACCGGGCGGCGAGGGTCAGGTGCCGGGACAGCTCGACCGGGTCCCGCCAGGCCGACGACTCTCCGGCGGCGCCCGCCCGGTACAGGGCCTCGCCGATGTACAGATGGGTCCTGGTGCCCTTCGCGACCTCCGCCCACCACGCCAGGAGCCGGGCGTAGTCGGCGGCGGAGTACCCGATGTGCCAGTAGAGCTGCGGGACGATGTAGTCGATCCAGTGGTTGCGGACCCAGGCGCGGGTGTCCGCGTACAGGTCGTCGTACGTCTCCACGCCCGCCTGGGTGTCGGAGCCGCGCGGGTCGGTCGACGCGTTGCGCCACACCCCGAAGGGGCTGACCCCGAACCGGGTGCCGGGCCGTACCCGCTTGATGCCGGCGGCCATCTCCCGTACCAGGGTGTCGGTGTTGTCCCGGCGCCAGGCGGCCCGGGAGGAGAAGGCGCCGCCGTGGCGGTCGTACGCGTCGTCGTCGTCGAAGGTCTGCCCGTCGACCGGATAGGGGTAGAAGTAGTCGTCGAAGTGGACGGCGTCGACCGGGTAGCGGGCGACCGCGTCGAGCATCGCCTGCTGCACGAAGGCGCGGACCTCGGGCAGGCCGGGGTTGTAGTAGAGCCGGCCGCCGTAGGGCACCACCCAGTCGGGGTGCCTGCGGGCCGGGTGCGAGGCGGCCAGCCGGCCGGGTTCGGTGTGCTGGGCGATCCGGTACGGGTTGAACCAGGCGTGCAGCTCCAGGCCCCGGGCGTGCGCCTCCGTCACGGCCGTGCCGAGCGGGTCCCAGCCCGGGTGCCTGCCCTGGGTGCCGGTGAGGTACTCGGACCAGGGTTCGTACGGCGACGGCCACAGCGCGTCGGCCGTGGGCCGCACCTGGAGGATCACCGTGTTGAGCCGGTCGCGGACCGCGCGGTCGAGGTGGGCGACGAGCTCCTTGCGCTGCGCGCTCGCCGTGAGGCCGGTCCGCGAGGGCCAGTCCCGGTTGACCACGGTCGCGATCCAGACGCCCCGCATCCCGGTGCTCGCGCGCGCGGCGCGGTCGGTGGGGTGCCGCACCGGACCGGCCCGGCCCGGCTCCGGGATCGCCGGACTCCTCGTCGGCACGGCCGGTGCCGTCGCCAGGGTGGACAGCGCGCCCAGGGCGAAGGTCCGCCGCGACATGCGCCCCATCGGCACACCCCCATACGCTCCGGATCCGCTCCGTCACGGATCGTTCCGCGGTTCAGGATGCCCCCACCCCGGCGATCGATCATCGATACTTGGCGGTAACGTGCACGATCGGAGCAGGCGCCGAACCCGGAGGTCTGCCAGCGAGCCGGAGAACTCAGCGAAGGGAACGATGTGACCGACATCGAGCGCGTCGGAGTCGTGGGCTGCGGCCAGATGGGCGCGGGCATCGCCGAGGTGTGCGCCCGCGCGGGACTGGACGTGAAGGTCGCCGAGACCACCGGCGAAGCCCTGGAGATCGGCCGTACCCGGCTGTACAACTCCCTGGCCAAGGCGGCCGAGCGCGGCAAGATCACCGAGGAGGAGCGGGACGCCACCCAGGCGCGGCTGAGCTTCACCACCGACCTCGGCGAGTTCGCCGACCGGGACCTGGTGATCGAGGCCGTCGTCGAGAACGAGCAGGTGAAGACCGAGATCTTCCAGGTGCTCGACCAGGTGGTCACCCGGCCGGACGCGATCCTGGCCTCCAACACCTCCTCGATCCCGCTGGTGAAGCTGGCGGTCGCCACCTCCCGCCCGGACCACGTCGTCGGCGTCCACTTCTTCAACCCGGCCCCGGTGCAGCAGCTGGTCGAGCTGATCCCGGCGCTCACCACCTCCGAGGGCACGCTCAGCCGCGCCCAGGTCTTCGCCGAGAAGGTGCTCGGCAAGCACGCCATCCGCGCCCAGGACCGCTCCGGCTTCGTGGTGAACGCGCTGCTCGTGCCGTACCTGCTGTCCGCGATCCGGATGTTCGAGTCGGGCATCGCGAGCCGCGAGGACATCGACAACGGCATGGAGATGGGCTGCGCCCACCCGATGGGTCCGCTGAAGCTGTCCGACCTGATCGGCCTGGACACCATCGTCTCCATCGCCAACTCGATGTACGCCGAGTACAAGGAGCCGCTGTACGCCGCTCCCCCGCTGCTCCAGCGCATGGTGGAGGCGGGCCGGCTCGGCCGGAAGACCGGCTCCGGTTTCTACACGTACGGCTGATCACGGAGAGCGACGGCCGCGGGCCCGGCACCGGATTTCGGTGCCGGGCCCATCTGTTTCACACACCGTGTGCGCGCCGGGCACGCATATGCCCTTCGCACACGCTCCCCACGCGCCCACCAGGCGAGTTGACTCATCATGCGCATGCAAGGGATGCGGAACCATCCATTTCGACCACCGAAAGGAGCGGACCTGTGACCGCCGAACCGGAGCATCCCGTGGTCCATGGAGAACTCGCAGAGTTACGGCGCCGCCTCGACGTGGCCTATGCCCGTGTCGAGGGAGGACTGGCGCTGCTGCGTCACCGTACCGAGGAGACCGCCAAGGAGCTGGACGAGCTGAACACCCGGATGGCCTCGCTGGAACACGCACGCTGGCCGCTGCCCTCGCTTGCCGCGCTGACCGCGCTCGGTGCGCTGGTGGTGACGGTCTGGCAGGCGCTGGCGACCCACTAGCCGCCGGCTCACCGGCCTTCGGCGAGCCTGAGGTGGTGCAGCAGGAGTAACGCGGCCGCCATGTTGGCGGCCGGGACCTCCCCACGGGCGATCAGGTCGGGGACGACTTTCAGGGGGACCCATTCCCGACGGTCCGACTCGAAGTCGTCCACGGGGTGTCCGACGTACTCGCCCCGGTCGGACCAGTAGACGTGGTGCCGGGCGTCGGTGAGGCCGTTGGACGGCTCCACGCTCATCAGGTGGTGCAGGGGCCCCGGCCGCCAGCCGGTCTCCTCCTCCAGCTCCCGGGCCGCCGCGCTCGCGATGTCCTCGCCGTCCTCGACGACGCCCGCGGCCAGCTCCCAGCCCCAGCTGTCGGTGATGAAGCGGTGCCGCCACAGCAGCAGCACCTCGTTCGCCTCGTTGACCACCGTGGCCACGGCCACGGGGCGCAGCCGGATCAGGAAGTGGTCGAGGTGCCGGCCGTCCGGCAGCTCGACATCCGCGAGATTGACGCTGAACCAGCGGTTTTCATATACGGTTTGTTCGCTTTGTTTCGTCCACTGCACGGTTCTGCCACCTTCCGCCGAGTAAGTGGCAATATCGCAGCAGGGACGGTGTGCCCACAGGGGGCCTACAGGGGTACGCGCAGTGCCCCGTCGATGAGTTCGGCGGCTTCGGCGGTGCCGGCCGAGCCGCAACGCACCAGATGCTCGCGCACCGCGCGCAGTCTGTCGCGCAGCCGCTGGGACTCCATTCCCCGTGCCTGCTCCGCCATCTGCACGGCGGTGGCGACGGCCTTGTCGGCGTTGCCCTGGCGCAGTTCGATGGTGCTGAGCATGGCCAGCCGGTGCACCCGTCCCCGGTCGTGGGCCGGGTTGTCGACGGCCGCCGCCGCGTGTTCCCGGGCGGCGGCGAGTTCCCCGAGGCTCAACAGCGCCTCGGCCACCTGCACGTTGACCAGGCCCGGCTGCACGTACCCGGTCTCGTCGGGCTCGTAGCCCCGCCGGATCCGCTCGGCCGCCGTCTCCGCCCGCCGGATGCAGGACAGCGCGCTGCCGCTGTCCCCGAGGTGCGCGTACGCCTTGGCCTGCATCGCGTACAGGTCGGAGGCGAGCGCCGGGGTGATGTGCCGGCCGGCGGCACGCAGGGCGGCCTCGGCGAAGGCGACGGCCTGCCGGTACTCCCGCATGAACAACGACTGGTTGACCAGCAGTGCGATGACGTACGCACCGAGGCCCCGGTCGCCGCTGGCCTTGGCCAGCCGCAGCGCCTGATGGAAGTAGCGCTGGGCGAGTCCGTGCGCGTCGGAGTCGTAGGCGCAGATGCCCGCGATCGCCACCAACCCGCCCGTGGCCCGGTGCAGTTGACGGCCGGTGGCGTCGGTGTAGCTGCCGCGCAGCAGCGGCGCGGCCTCGGCGTTGAGGAACCCGACGATCCGTGTCCGGGTCGCGATGCCACCGGCCTTGCGGTACATCTGCTCGTAGTGCGTCCGGGCGGCGCGCAGCATCTCGATGTCGGCCGTGGTGACCGGGTGCCGGCCGCCCCGGGAGACGTCGACGTCCTCGGGCGGGTTCTCCCACTCCCACACCGGCATCACCGCGGGGGTCCCGGTGACGGCCGGGGCGCCGAGCACATGGGGCCGCTGCTGTTCGTCCGAGCGCCACAGGGCGGTGGCCCGCTCCACGAACCCGCCCAGCGAACCGGCGTGCGGGGTGCTGGGCTCACCGGGCACGCCGAGCCCGATGTCGTCGAGCGTGACGGGGCGTTGCAGCCGTGCCGCGAGCACCTCGCAGATCAGGTCCGGGACCTGGCCGCGGGGCCGCTGGCCCTTCAACCAGCGTGCCACGGCGGTGTGTTCGTACCGCAGCGCGAGTCCGCGTCTGCGGCCCGCCTGGTTGACGTGGGCGGCGAGACCGGCGTGCGAGATGCCCGCCTCGTCCAGGATGGCGTCGAGCAGGGTGTTGGGCTGCATGGGATGCCCCCCGAGTGGCCTGGTGCGGTCAGCGTAGTGGCCCGGCGTTCACACGGGGTGTGAACGGAGTGCCCGTATCCGTGGCGTACGCGCGCTGTTGCGCAGCGTGTCCATCCGGTTGACTGAGATGCCTCGCAAGAGGCCGGCCAAGCCGCCGGCTCCCCCTCGAACGACGGCGGCTTGGCCGGGGCCGACGGGGCCTAGGTGTGCTGTTCCAAGACCCTAGCGGTATGTCGTCGGCTGCGGGTGCGTGGCGGCCGGGCGCCCGGTTCCCGAGGAGTTGCAGTGCGCCCCTCTCCGGCCGTTGCGCAGCACCAGTACCGCGACGTCGTCCGTGGTCCTGCCGACCGTGTGGCGCAGGAGGCCGGTGAAGACGGTGCGCAGGACCGCCTGGGGTGAGACCGGGTGGTCACGTACGGCCTCGCGCAAGGCTTCCGGCAGCGGGAAGAACCGTCCCTGGCCGTCCCGCGCGTCCTCGGCACCGTCCGTGAAGAGGACCAGCGACTCCCCCGGATCCAGTCGGCCGCAGGACAGCACCTCCAGCTCCGTCGGCAGCGGAAACGGACCCAGCGGCGGAAGAGGGTCCCCGCCGGTGAGCTGCTCGACCGCGGTTCCCCTCAGCGCGTACGGCCACGGATGGCCGCAGTTGAGGACGCGCAGGTCGCCGTCCCCGCCGATCTCCATCAGGAGCACGGTGACGAACTCCTCGGCGACCGGGTGGTCGGGGTCGGCGGAGCCGTTCGCGGGGTGCTCGGCGCGGGCGCGTTCGCGCAGGTGGCGGGCGAGGGCGCGGTCCAGTCTGCGGAGCACGCGGTCGAGTCCGGGTTCGTCGTGGGCGGCCTCGCGGAAGCTGCCGAGGAGGGCGGCGACGGTACCGAGGGCGGCCAGCCCGTGCCCCCGTACGTCCCCCATCACCACCCGGACCCCGTGTTCCGTGGCGATGGCCTCGTACAGATCGCCGCCGACGCTCGCACCCCGGTCGGCGGAGAGCTGGGCGGCGGCGACGTCGATCCCGTCGAGGCGTGGCGGCAGCGGACGCAGGACGACGTCCTGCGCGGCGTTCGCCGCCCGCCGGGCGAGCCGCAGCTCTCGCAGCAGGGAGCGGCGGACATGGACTATGAGGCCGGTGCCGACGGCGAAGAACACGGCACTGGTGACGATGCGGGCCCCGAGCCCGTTCTGCTGGGCGAGCGGACAGCCGAACTTGTAGCCGACCGCGACGGCTCCCCAGACCGTGGGCAGTACTGCCACCCGCCCGGTGGGCGCCCGTGCCTTGATGCGGATCATGCCTCTGGTCCCCCATATGGGCCTGACAGAGGAATCGGACCGGCCCCGAAAGGCCGGTCCGATTCTGTCGACGGCATGACCCGGACGGGGAGGATCACCCTCACTTCCCACCCGAACGAGTGAGCTTCCGTCGGTCAACCCGCATTTATGCAGCTGGCGGAGGCGTTCAGCCCCGGAGCACCGCCCCGGTCCGCTCGCCGGCGAGGGCGACCGCCGCGTCCCGCGCGGCCGAAGCCTCGTCCACGGTCAGCGTGCGGTCGGCGGCCCGGAACCGCAGCGCGTACGCGAGCGACTTCCGGCCCTCCCCGAGCTGCTCGGCGTTCTCGTACACGTCGAACAGCCGGATGGACTCCAGCAGCTCACCGGCACCCTCACGCAGCGCCGCCTCGACCTCCACGGCCGGGACCGGCTTGTCGACGACGAGGGCGACGTCCTGCGTGGCGACCGGGAACGTGGAGATGCCCGGCGCCTGCGGAACGCCGTCGCCCACCGCCTCCAGGGCATCCAGGTTCAGCTCCATCGCGCACGTGCGCTCGGGCAGCCCCAGGGCCTTGAGGACCCGCGGGTGCAGTTCTCCCGCATGGCCCACGACCTGCTCCGCGCCGTCGGCGACGACCACCAGCTCGGCGCACCGGCCGGGGTGCCACGGACCGTACTGGCCCTTGCGGACGATCAGTTCGGCACCGGCTTCCCGGGCGACGGCACGCCCCGCCTCGACCGCGTCGGCCCAGTCGGCCGGACGGCCCTTGCCCCACCAGCCGGCCTGCTCACGGGCGCCGGCGAGGACGACGGCCACGTGCCGGGGCTGCTCGGGCAGCGCGGCGTTCAGCGCGGCGATCTCCTCGTCGGTGGGACGCCGGTCGACGGGCAGGTGCGTGGCGCCGCGCGATTCCTCACGCGGCAGGAAGACCAGCCCGGTCTCGAACAGGGCGAGGTCGTGCGAGCCCCGGCCGTCGTTGCGGCGCAGGGCGCCGAGCAGCCCCGGCAGCAGCGTCGTGCGCAGCGCCGGCTCCTCGTCGCTGAGCGGGTTGACCAGCTTCACGACGCGGCGGGCCGGGTCACCGGCCTCCAGCCCGAGCTGGTCGAAGACCTGCTCGCTGACGAACGGGTAGTTCGGCGCCTCGACGTAGCCCGCGCCGGCCAGCGCCCGGCCGACCCGGCGGTGCAGCCGCTGGCGGTGGGTCAGGCCGCGGCCCGAGGGCGGCTTGGGCAGCGTGGAGGGCAGGTTCTCGTAGCCCTCCAGACGGATCACCTCTTCGGCCAGGTCGTTCGGGTCGACCAGGTCGGGACGCCAGGACGGCACGGTGACCAGCAGCTCGTCCTGTCCGTACACGTCGCAGCCGACCTGCTGGAGACGGCGTACGACCGTCTCGCGGCCGTAGTCGACGCCCGCGACCTTGTCCGGGTGGCCGGCCGGGAGGGTGATGGTGTGCGGGGCCGAGGGCGCGATGATCTCGGTGACGCCGGCCTCCGCCGTACCGCCCGCGAGGAGGACCAGCAGGTCCACCGTGCGCTGCGCGGCGGCAGCGGCGGCCTGCGGGTCGACACCCCGCTCGAAGCGGCGGGACGCCTCGGAGAGCAGCTTGTGGCGGCGGGCCGTCCGGGCGATGGAGACGGCGTCGAAGTGGGCGGCCTCGATGACGACGTCGGTCGTGCCGTTGACGCCGTCCTCGGTGATCTCGTGGTCGGCGATCTCCGTGTTGGCGCCGCCCATCACCCCGGCGAGGCCGATGGGGCCGCGCTCGTCGGTGATGACCAGGTCCTCGGCGTGCAGCTTGCGCTCGACGCCGTCGAGGGTGACGAGCTTCTCGCCCTCCTGCGCGCGGCGCACGCCGATGGTGCCCTGGACCAGGGACCGGTCGTAGGCGTGCAGCGGCTGTCCCAGCTCCATCATCACGTAGTTCGTGACGTCGACGGCGAGCGAGATCGGGCGCATGCCGACCTTCTGGAGCCGGCGCTGGAGCCAGATCGGGGAGCGTGCCTCGGGGCGCAGGCCGGTGACCGTGCGCGCGGTGAAGCGGTCGCAGCCGAACGGGTCGGAGACCTGGACCGGGTAGCCGTAGGCGTTCGGCGCGGGGACGTCGATCAGGGCGGGGTCGCGCAGCGGCAGGCCGTAGGCGATGGCGGTCTCGCGCGCGACACCGCGGATGGACAGGCAGTCGCCGCGGTTGGCGGTGACGGCGATGTCCAGGACCTCGTCGACCAGCTCCAGCAGCTCGATGGCGTCCTTGCCGACCTCGGTCTCCGGCGGCAGCACGATGATGCCGTGGGTGCCGTCGTCGCCCATGCCCAGCTCGTCGCTGGAGCAGATCATGCCGTGGGACGTCTTGCCGTAGGTCTTGCGGGCGGAGATGGAGAAGCCGCCGGGCAGCGTGGCGCCGGGGAGGACCACGACGACCTTGTCGCCGACCTGGAAGTTGCGGGCGCCGCAGACGATCTCCTGGGGCTCGCCCGTGCCGTTGGCCCGGCCGACGTCGACGGTGCAGAAGCGGATCGGCTTCTTGAAGCCCTCCAGCTCCTCGATGGTCAGCACCTGGCCGACGACCAGGGGGCCCTTGAGGTCGGCGCCGAGCTGCTCGACCGTCTCGACCTCCAGACCGGCCGAAATCAGCTTGGCCTGGACGTCACGGCCGGTCTCGGTGGCCGGCAGGTCGACGTACTCCCGCAGCCAAGAAAGCGGGACCCGCATCAGATCTCCATCCCGAACGGCCGGGTGAACCGGACGTCACCCTCGACCATGTCTCGCATGTCCTCGACGTTGTGGCGGAACATCAGCATCCGCTCGATGCCGAACCCGAAGGCGAAGCCGCTGTACTTCTCCGGGTCGACGCCGCAGGCGGTGAGCACCCGCGGGTTGACCATGCCGCAGCCGCCCAGCTCGATCCAGCCCTCGCTGGAGCAGGTGCGGCAGGGCCGGTCGGGATTGCCGACGGACTCGCCCTTGCAGACGTAGCAGAGCATGTCCATCTCGGCGCTCGGCTCGGTGAAGGGGAAGAAGTTCGGCCGCAGCCGGGTCTTCATGCCCTCGCCGAACAGCGACTGGACCATGTGGTCCAGGGTCCCCTTGAGGTCGGCCATGGTCAGGCCCTCGTCCACGGCGAGCAGCTCGACCTGGTGGAAGACGGGCGTGTGCGTGGCGTCCAGCTCGTCGGTGCGGTAGACGCGGCCCGGGCAGATCACGTAGACCGGGAGCTCACGGTCGAGCAGCGAACGGATCTGGACCGGCGAGGTGTGCGTGCGCAGCACGACGCCGGACTCGGCGCCGCCGTCGGGCCCCTGGACGAAGAAGGTGTCGGCCTCACCGCGCGCCGGGTGGTCCGGGCCGATGTTCAAGGCGTCGAAGTTGAACCACTCCGCCTCGACCTGCGGGCCCTCGGCGACCTCGTAGCCCATGGCCACGAAGATGTCCTCGATGCGCTCCGAGAGCGTGGTCAGCGGGTGGCGGGCGCCGGCCGGGACGCGGTCGTACGGCAGCGTGACGTCGACGTCCTCCTCGACCAGCACGCGGGCGTCCCGTTCGGCCTCAAGCTCGGCCTGGCGGCCCGCCAGGGCCTTGTTCACGGCGCCGCGGGCCATGCCGACGCGCTTGCCGGCGTCGGCCTTGGCGTGCGGGGGCAGTGCGCCGATCTCGCGGTTGGCGAGGGCCAGCGGGGAGGCGGGGCCGGTGTGGGCGACCTTGGCCTCGTGGAGCGCGTCGAGGGAGTCCGCGGCGGCGAAGGCGGCGAGCGCCTCGTCCCGCATGCGCTCGATCTCTTCCGGTTTCAACGCCTCGACCTCGACAGGGTCGTACGACTTATTGGGTGCCGACATCTCTTCCCGTGCTTCCGATTGGCTGGATGGTCCCCGTGACCGACTCTGCGTACTGGCCTGTGAAGGACACAAAGGTGCCAAAGGCCGAGTCTAACGGGGTGGAGGTGTGCGAATGCGCCCGTGGGCCGTCAGGCGAGATACGCCGGGGCCGCCACGGGCAACGTAAATCGGAACTCGGCGCCGCCGCCTGCGGCCCGGCCGACCGTGATCGTGCCGCCGTGGGCCTCCACGATGCCCTTGACGATGTACAGCCCGAGGCCCGTGCCGCCGCGCTTGCTGCCCCGCCAGAAACGGGTGAAGACGCGGTTCATGGACTCCTCCGGGATGCCGGGCCCCTCGTCGCTCACGGTGACCGACGTGCCGGTCTCCTCGCCCTCGCGCGGGGACGGCGTGGGCGTGACGTCAATGGTGACGGTTCCCTCGCCGTGCCGCACGGCATTTTCGATGAGGTTGCTGAGCACCTGGTCGATCTTGTCAGGGTCGGCCCACAGCGCGGGCAGCGGCTGCTCGATGCGGAGCAGGAAGCGGTCGGCGCGCTGCCCGGCCGCGACGTAGGCCTGGATGTGCCGGGAGACGGCGGCTCCGATGTCCACGGGCTGGCGGCGCACCTCCAGCCGCCCGGAGTCGATCCTGGAGATGTCCAGCAGCTCGGCGATGAGGCGGGTGACCCGGTCCGCGTCGGCGTCGACGGTCTCCAGCATGAGCCGCTTCTGGTCGTCGGTGAAGCGTTCCCACTTGGCGAGCAGGGTGGCGGTGAAGCCCTTCACGGAGGTGAGCGGGGAGCGCAGCTCGTGGGCGACGGTGGCGATCAGCTCGGCGTGGCTGCGCTCGGTGCGGCGGCGGGCCTCGGTGTCCCGGAGGGAGACGACCACGCTGCGCACCGGCCCCAGCGGTTCGTCGCGCACGTAGCGGGCGGAGACCAGCACCTCACGGCCGCCGGGCAGCAGCAGATTGCGCTCCGGCTGCCGGACCCGGATGGCGAGCCCGCCGTACGGGTCGGTGAGCTGCCACCAGCGGCGCCCCTCCAGGTCCTCCAGGGGCAGCGCCTTCTCCAGGGACTGTCCGATGGCGTCGGCGGGCCGCACCGCGGTGATCCGCGCGGCGGCGGCGTTGAAGCAGGTCACGCGGCCGTGTTCGTCGGCGACGACGAGGCCGTCGGGCAGCTGGTCGGGATCGACGCTGGAGCCGGCGCACCGGGACGCGGGCGCGCCCCGCGCGTCCCGTCCTTCCGGCGCGGTGCTCGTGCCGGCCACACTCATCCCCGTACCCCACCTCTCAGACGGCGCAGGGCCCCGCGCTGGTCACCCTACTAGCTCTCGGTGACGGAGCGGCACCCTCCGGAGGCGCGCTGTGCACGGGCCGACGCGTAGAGACATACGGCGGCGGCGGTGGCCAGGTTCAGGCTCTCGGCCTTCCCGTGGATGGGGACGCGTACGACGGCGTCGGCGAGGTCGCGGGTCTCCTCGGGCAGCCCCCAGGCCTCGTTCCCGAACACCCAGGCGGTCGGCCCGCCCATGGTGCCCTTGTCCAGCTCCTCGTCCAGGTCGCGGTCGCCGGCCCCGTCGGCGGCCAGGACGCGTACCCCGGCCTCCTTCAGCGCGGCCACGGCCCGCTCGACGGGGACGCCGACGGCGACGGGCAGGTGGAAGTGCGAGCCGACGGAGGCCCGGACGGCCTTGGGGTTGTACAGGTCCACGGAGGCGTCGGTGAGGACCACGGCCTCGGCGCCGGCGGCGTCGGCGCAGCGCAGTACCGTGCCGGCGTTGCCGGGGTCCCGCACATGGGCGAGGACGGCGACCAGTCTCGGCCGGGCGGCGAGGACGTCCTCGAACGGGGTGTCCAGGAACCGGCAGACGCCGACCAGGCCCTGCGGGGTGACGGTGGTGGAGATGTCGGCGATGACCTCTTCGGACGCGAGGTGCACCCGGGCGCCGGCGTCACGCGCCGCGCCGATGATGTCGGCGTACCGCTCCGCGGCCTCCACGGTCGCGAACAGCTCGACCAGCGTCGCCTGTCCCCCGGCCCGGTGCCCGGCAGCCTCTCGCACGGCCTGCGGCCCTTCGGCCAGGAACAGCCGATCCTTGCCCCGGAAGTTCCGCTTGGCGAGGCGCCGGGCGGCGGAGACACGGGCGGACCTGGGGGAAATCAGCTCGGGAGAGACGGAGGGCATCCTTTTACCTTCGGCAACTGGTCGCGCCCCTCCAGGGGCGGGGGGCTCTGTCGGTATGCGGCTCCGCCGCGTGGGCGCGAGCAACGACGACGGGCCCGGCCGAACGACGTGCCGTGGGCCCCAACAACAGGACCCGCAAGCCATGACAGCCTGCGGGTCCTACAGTGAGCGTCGGCTCAGAGCCGGCGCAGCGTCACGCGGCCTTGGGGGCGTTCACGTCCGACGGCAGCGCCTTCTGCGCGACCTCGACGAGCGCCGCGAAGGCGCTCGCGTCGTTCACGGCCAGCTCGGCCAGGATCTTGCGGTCGACCTCGACGTTCGCGGCCTTCAGACCCTGGATGAAGCGGTTGTAGGTGATGCCGTTGGCGCGGGCAGCGGCGTTGATGCGCTGGATCCACAGCTGACGGAAGTCGCCCTTGCGCTTCTTGCGGTCGTTGTAGTTGTAGACCAGCGAGTGGGTGACCTGCTCCTTGGCCTTGCGGTACAGGCGCGAACGCTGACCGCGGTAGCCGGAAGCCTGCTCGAGGATCGCCCGGCGCTTCTTGTGGGCGTTGACTGCCCGCTTGACGCGTGCCACTTGTTAACTCCTTGTAGCGGGGTCGTGGTGGTACTCACACGACCCGGAATCGATTCGGTCCCGGTCCCGACGCACGGCGCTCAGAGCGCCGCCGCGTCACTTGCCGAGAAGCTTCTTGATCTTCGCGGCGTCGCCCGGGGCCATCTCGGCGTTGCCGGTGAGGCGACGCGTGACGCGGGACGACTTGTGCTCGAGCAGGTGGCGCTTGCCGGCGCGCTCACGGAGCACCTTGCCGGAGCCGGTGACCTTGAAGCGCTTGCTGGCACCGCTGTGCGACTTGTTCTTCGGCATAGCGCCGTTATCTCCTCGTCGGTGGCGCTCCGGTGCCCGGTCGTGAAACCGGGCACGATGGAGCGTCGCTCTCTTCTTTCGGTTACATCCTCGGGGACGTACGGCGACGTACATCCCCCGGGATCACGCCTCGGCAGGCTCCTCGGACGGCGCCTCAGCCTCGGCAGGGTTCTGCGACTTGCCGGGGTTCGCCTTCGCTTCGGCCTTGCGGGCCTCCTGCGCCTGGCGGGCCTCGGCCATCGCCTCGGTCTTCTTCTTGTGCGGACCGAGGACCATGATCATGTTCCGGCCGTCCTGCTTCGGGTTCGATTCCACGAAACCGAGGTCCTGGACGTCCTCCGCGAGCCGCTGCAGCAGTCGGTAGCCCAGCTCGGGGCGGGACTGCTCGCGACCACGGAACATGATCGTGATCTTGACCTTGTCGCCCTGCTTGAGGAACCGGACGACGTGACCCTTCTTGGTGTCATAGTCGTGCGGGTCGATCTTCGGCCGGAGCTTCATCTCCTTGATGACCGTGTGCGCCTGGTTCTTGCGCGCCTCACGGGCCTTCATGGCCGACTCGTACTTGAACTTCCCGTAGTCCATGAGCTTGCACACGGGCGGACGGGCGTTCGCCGCGACCTCGACCAGGTCCAGGTCGTACTCCTGCGCAAGCTCCAGTGCCTTCGCGAGCGGCACGATGCCGACCTGCTCGCCACTGGGACCGACAAGTCGCACCTCGGGAACGCGAATCCGGTCGTTGATGCGGGGCTCGGCGCTGATGGATCCTCCTCGGTAGCACCACACGGCGGTCTGGCGGACAGCCGCGTAACGTCTCTTTTCGTTAGACCTAACCGCGCCGAAGCACAAAAAATGCCCCGGACGATCACAGGCGGGGCTCCAAACAACCGGAGCACCGCCGCGATGCCGCGGGGCGCGCTTTCGGGCGACTCCATCGTCCGTACGGAACGATGGGGGCCGCCTGACCGGATGACCCGCCGTCCCGGGGGACGGTCAGGTGGGAGATCGGAGCCTCCACTTGTGGGCCGGACACAGTCATGTCCAGCCGGTCGTCCTCCAGATTAGCAGGGTCGCTTGACAAGGGCGAATTCAGGGGCGCCGGGCGCGACCACCTATGGTGTGGGGCATGAGTGACACCCCTGCCGAGTCTGCTGAGTCTTCAGAGGTCCCCGACTTCGACGCGATGACCCGGGACATCGCCGAGGTCCCCGCCGTCGAGGTGATCGTGACGGTCTCAGTCAACCTGATGAGCGCCGCCGCCGTGAAGCTCGGGCTGAGCGAGGAGGGCGAGAAGTACAAGGACCTGGACGAGGCCCGCAAGCTGATCACCGCGCTCGCCGGTCTGCTGGACGCGAGCGCGACCGAGATCAGCTCCTTCCACGCGGCTCCGCTGCGCGACGGCCTGAAGTCGCTCCAGCTCGCGTTCCGCGAGGCGTCGATCGTCCCGGACGAGCCGGGCCAGGGGCCGGGCGAGAAGTACACCGGCCCGATCTACGGCTGACCCGCTCCCTCACGACCGACCTGATCCTTCACGTACAAGGGCTCGCCCGGAGGCGTGGTCCCGGCCGGCAGCAGTGCCAGGTCGAGACCGCGCACCAGGCGGGCCCGCAGTGTTTCGTCGGCCGCCAGCCGCTCGGCGACAGCGCGGGCGGCCTCGGCGGGCGGCGCGGCCGGGTCGAGGACGAGGGCGAGGGTGCCGTCGGCCTGTCCGGGCCCGAGGTGGGCGCGCAGCACGGCGGGCTCCGCCGCCACCGCCGTACGGACGGCCCCCACCACGGCGGGGTCGGCGAGCGGGTCGATGCTGGTGCGGCCCTCGGCGAGGGCGAGCAGCGCCGGGCCGGTCAGTTCGAAGGGCACCGGTCCGGCGAGGTCGAGCACAACCGTGTCCGCCTTCTCGTGCGCCGCGGCCTGGAGGGCCTGGTGCAGGGGCACGGCGACCGGGCGGGCCGCGGGGTCCCAGCGGGCGAGGGAGTCGGTGGAGGTGAAGGCGGGCAGCGCGGTGCGGTCGCCGGCCTTCAGGGTGGGTACGGCCATGTCGCTGGTCTTCTCGCGGCGCAGCCCGTTCTCGTCCTCCTCGACCTCGCCGAGCACGGCGACGACGGGGACCAGCAGACGGGCTCCCCTGAGCGCCTCCAGGACGGGCCCGAGGGCGCTGCGGTCCTCGGCCCAGGCGGCCAGCGCCGCGCTCAGCCTGGGGTCGGCGGAGCCGTCGTCGTCGGAGAAGCCGGGGTCGGGAATGTTCTTGTTCGCCACGGTCCCCGACCCTATAGGGGGGAAACTGCTGGGCTTGTGCGGGGCCGGAAACCCCGGCGTCACCGCGTTCACAGGAATCTCAGTTTTCCCTGACCCGGCTCTAACCTTCGCCTAACAGGGCGCACAGCCCTGGCCCCGAGCATCGCGGCATGGAGTCCTCCAGAGCCCGCCGTGGCCGCCGTGCGCGCCCGTCCCGGCGCCGTGCCTTGCTGTGCACCGCGCTCGCCGTCGTCGCCGTGGGCGGGGTCACCGCCGGCGGCACGGTCTACGTGAAGGGCCGGGCGCGGGCCGGAGCCGGGGCCGTATCGTCGGCGGCGGCGCCCTCGGTCACCGCCTCGGCCGGGGCCGGAGAGGAGGCGTCCGTGCGGGAGCCGGCGGCGGTGGACCGGAAAGCGGTTCTGAGTGCCGCGATGGCGGGGGTCGAGGTGCCGTCGGGCGCGCGGGTGTCGGCGGCGGTGCTGGCACCCGGGTCCGGGGAGAGCGCCGTGTACGGCGACGCCTCCTTCGACACGGCGAGCATCGTCAAGGTCGACATCCTGGCCGCGCTGCTGCTCCAGGCGCAGGACGCGGGCCGACGGCTGACGGCGCAGGAGCGGGCGTACGCCACCAGGATGATCGAGAACAGCGACAACGCCTCGGCGACGGCGCTGTGGCACGCGATCGGGCGGGCGGCCGGGCTGGACGCGGCGAACGAGCGCTTCGGGCTGACGGACACCTCCGGCGGGGACGGTGAGCTGTGGGGGCTGACCCGGACCACCGCGTCGGACCAACTGGTCCTCCTCCAGCAGGTGTTCGAGGAGGACTCGAAGCTGAGCGCGGCCTCCCGGACGTATCTGCAGGGGCTGATGAAGTCCGTCGAGCCCGATCAGCAGTGGGGTGTGTCGGCCGCCGCCGAGGGCAACTCCTGGGCGCTGAAGAACGGGTGGCTGCCGCGCAGCACGACCGGGTTGTGGGACGTCAACAGTATCGGCCGGGTGACGGTGGACGGGACCGACTACCTGGTCGCGGTGCTGTCGGACGGCACGGCGAGCCAGGCGCGGGGGATCTCCCTGGTGGAGGAGGCGGCGAAGGCGGCGGTAGGGGCGTTTGGCGACAAATGATCCATCGCGTTCGGCCGTAAAAGGTCCAGTTGCCGTCGACCAAATGATCTAGCCTGCAAGGGACTTGACGATGAGCAGGCCCGGACGCCGGCCAATAGTCTGCCGAGCCGGCGTCCGGCCGCGGAAGGAGCCCGGTGCCTCCCGTACGCCCCACTCGCCGATCCCTCATAGCCGGTGGCCTCGGGGCCGTCGCAGCCGTCGCCGTTCCCCTGTCGGCTCCCGGACGCGCCTCGGCGGCCGGCCTCATCCCCATCCGGCTGGCCGGACCGACCGGGCCCGCACCGGTGGGCGCCGTGGAGCTGCACCTGGTCGACCGGTCGCGGACCGAACCCCGGTCGGACACGGGAGAGCCGCGTGAGCTGATGGTGACCGTGCACTACCCGGCCGCCGACGTACGTGGTCACGCGCCGCTGCCGTGGCTGCCGTCCGGTGCCGAGCGGGCGGTGAAGGCCCGCTTCGGCGGCGCGGTGGACGGTTACGCGCTGCCGTGGACGCACAGCGCGGACCGGGCGCCGGCCAGGCCGGGCCGCCGGCCGGTGCTGCTGTACTCGCCGGGCTACACCTCGGACCGCACGTTCAACACCCTCGTCGTCGAGGACCTGGTGTCCTGGGGGTACGTGGTGGTCACGGTGGACCACCCGTACGACTCGGGGGAGGTGGAGTTCCCCGACGGCCGCGTCGTGACCCGCCCCGAGCCGGATCCGGCCGGCCGGGCGGAGGCGGTCGCGGTGCGCGTCGACGACCTGCGGTTCGTGCTCGACCAGCTGGCCGTCGTGAACCGGGGCGGCAATCCTGACGCACAGCGGCGCCCGCTGCCCCGCGGTCTGTGCGGGAGCCTGGACCTCACGCGGACCGGCGCGTTCGGGCACTCCAGGGGCGGTGCCGCGTCGGCGGCCGTCATGTACCGGGACGAGCGGGTGCGGGCCGGCATCGACCTGGACGGCGCGCTGTACGGGCCGGTGGTCGAGCACGGTCTCGACCGGCCGTTCCTGCTGATGGACACAGCCGTGCACGACGGCATGGACCAGGACCCGACCTGGCACCCGTTCTGGGAGCGACTGCGCGGCTGGCGCCGCTGCCTGCGGCTCGCGGACGCCGACCACAACTCCTACACGGACCTCGTGGCCATCGCGCCCCAGGTCCCGGAGGTGGTGCGGCAGCAGCTGCAGGCCGGCACGATCCCCGCCGACCGGGCGGTGGCGGCCGTACGGGCCACGGTGCGGGCCTTCTTCGACCTCCAGTTGCGAGGCCGCCCCGACGCCGGGCACCTGCTGGACGGCGCCGCACCGCGCTACCCGGAGATCGGGTACATCGCCGGATAGCGGCTCAGGCCGCGTGTCGGCGGCCCCGCCACAGAATCACCCCGGCCACCAGCAGGACCCCGCCCGCGCCTCCCGCGAGCGGTGCCGCCCAGTCGGAGGGGCCGCTCGTGGCCCTGGGGGTGTCCGGGCCGGCGCCGAAGTACTTCTCGCCGTAGGACGCGGCCTTCAGGCCCCGGGGTTCGACCCGGGCGGCCGCCCTCAGGGCCGCCGCCGGGTCGATCATGCCGAACCCCCGGGAGTCGTCCCGGCCGCCGACCGGGGCGTCCCGCGCGGTGTCCTCCAGGAGCTTCTTGATCTGGGCGGGGGAAAGGCCGGGGTGGGCGGCCTTGACCAGGGCCGCCGCGCCGGAGACGAAGGCCGAGGCGGCGCTGGTGCCCCAGCCCGCGTAGTACTTGTGGTCGGGGTCGGCGATGACGACATCGACGCCGGGCGCGCTCACGGCCGCGTACCAGCGGCGGGTGGAGAAGGCGGCGCGGGTGCCGTACTTGTCCACGGCGGTCGCGGCGATGACGCCCGGGTAGGCGGCCGGGTAGGAGACGTGGTCGCCCTTGTCGCCGCCGTTGCCCGCGGAGGCGACGACGACCACGCCCTTCTTCAGGGCGTACTGCACCGCCTCGTCCTCGCCGGGTTCGGGATGGGCCGAGTTCGAGTCGTCGCCGAGGGAGAGGTTGATGACGTCGGCGCCGTGGTCGGCGGCCCAGCGGATGCCGTCGGCGAGGGCGCCGCCGCGGGTGGTGCGGGCCTTGGCGCGGGCGGGGTCACCGTCCTCCAGGATCACCCGGACCGGCAGGATCTTCGCCTCGGGGGCGACGCCCATGACGCCGTCGGTGCCGCCGGGACCGTGGCCGTGCCCCGCGATGATGCCGGCCATGGCGGTGCCGTGCCGGGCCCAGGTGCGGTCGCCGGGTCCGGCGCCGAAGCCGATCATGTCCTTGTCGGGCAGCACGTTGCCGTCGAGGTCCGGATGGCCGGCCTCGACGCCGGTGTCCAGGACGGCCACGGTGACGCCGCGGCCCTTGGTGGTCCGCCAGGCATCGTCCAGGTGGAGGGCGGTGAGGCCCCACTGCTGGGCGCGGATGCCGTCGGCGTGGGCGGCGGACGGCAGCAGGGCGAGGGGGACGGCGAGCAGCAGGCTCACCGCCGCCTTGGCGGCGTGCTGGGCCGGGTGCTTCATGAAGGCTTCTCCGTGGCCGTGCCGACGGTCTTGCGCAGGCGCCGTTCGATGCGGTCGGCCAGGCCCTGGGCCTCGTTGCCGAGGCCGGCCTGGGCCGGTGCCGTGGTGGCGCCGGAGCGGACGGCGTCCGCGGCGGGCTGGGGGGTGTCGACGGTACGGCCGTCGGCCCAGCCGGAGACGGCGTAGGCGACGACGGGGGCGTCGGTGAGGACCGAGACCGTCCACGAGGCCCGCTGCCGGTCGCCGAACCCGGCGGCGGCCGTGCCGGCGGCGGCGTACGGCCGGGGCATCAGGTCGGCGCGGCTGTCGAGGTGTTCGTCGCGGAAGCGGGCGGCGAGCGCGGACATGGCGGCGGGGTCGGCCTTGGTGAACAGCAGGCCGACGGTGGTGACGTAGGTCTGGGTGGCGTCGGTGTAGGTGGCGCGCAGCAGTCGCTGGCAGCCGACCGGGGCGAGGGCCTTGTGCAACAGCGGGTCGAAGGCGTGGGCGCAGCCGCTGTCCCGGGCGACGGCGATCCTGGTCCAGGTGCGGTCGGCGCCGCCGGGGCCGGCGCCCGTGCCCTCGACGGTGGGCGGGAACAGTTCGTCCACGGGCACGCTGTGCCAGAGGGTCCGGGCGGTGCCGAAGGCGTTCCCGGCGCCGTCCGTCCCGCCGTCCCCGGTGAGCCAACTGCCGGTCGCGGCACCACCGATGAGCCCGAGCCCGAGCACGAGGCAGGCAGCGGCGGCGACGGTGCGCGCCCCGACCCGGGGACGCGCCCGCCCCCCGAACCCCCCGAACCCCTCGGGCTCCCCGAACGACACGAGCGGCCGCCCGTCGGTTCCGGCCCCCCAGGAGTGAGCGGGGTCGGGAGCGGGACGCACGGGATGAGCGGGAGCCATGGGGGACCAGGCCCCGGCCACGGCCTGATCGCTCACCGGCCCGGGCGGCGGGACGACACCCCCCGCTGCCTGCCCGGGCGCGGACACCCCACCCATGCGGGGGTCCCCCGCCTGTCCAGGCAGCGGCACGCCACCCGTACCGGGATTCGCTGCCCGCCCGGACGCGGACATCCCACCCGCACGGGGGCCCCGCACCTGCCCCGGCGCGGACGCACCACCCTCGCGAGGCTCCCGCACCTGCCCCGACGCGGACACACGCCCCGCACGGGGATTCGCTGCCTGCCCAGGCGCCGGTGCGCCATCGGTGCGGCGGTCCGTCGGTGCTCCCGGGGAAGCAGCCGGAGCGGGGTCGGTGGGTGCCGAGTCGGGGTGGCGGGGAGCGGGTGCCGGAGGGCGCGGGGGCATCCGGCGTACGCGAGGACACCGGCGGAGTCGGGGACGTCGGCGCGGGCGAGGTCGACGGGCGGATCGGGCGCAGCCGTGCCGTCGTCTCCGACGGAGTTTCGGCCGGGGCCCCCTGTCCCCCGGGCTCCCTGCCCGGGCGGAGCCGGGCCGTGCCGGTCTCCGCAGCGGGCCCAGCGGTGGTCGCCGAAGGCGTCCGGGCCGGTGCGCCGATGGAGCCCGTGCTCGGCGGGGCGTCGGGGAAACGGGCCGAGGCGGGCGGTGGTGGCGGACTCACCGGGTCGGAGACCTCGGGTACGGCCGACGGGCGCGGGCGGTGGGCGCGCGGGACCGCGTCGGACGCGGGCCGTGCACCGCGCGGGGTGAAGACCGACGGCTCCTCGTCCGGGTCGTCGTCAAGGCGTGGCGGCGTGGAGGGCGTCGGCGGGCGCTGGGCCGGGGGCCCCGGGGGAGTCGACGGACGCCGTGGGACCGGGGCGTGGCGGGCTCCCGTGCTCATGCACCCCCCGTTTCCTCGTGCCCGGGCCGTCTCCTCGTACGCGGGCCGCTGTCGCTGCTCGGCCGCGCCCGGTGCGGAAGCTCCTTCCGGGCACGCATACCCGTACGGCCGGACCGGCATCCCGGTTCACGTGGTGGCCGGGCGGGTTCCGCCGTACGTGCGCGTCACTCTACGGGTTGTCCGGGAGAGAGGGAGAACCAGTCCACGCGCCGGGTGGCATCTGCCCGGAACGTCCCCCTACCCTGCGGTAATCCTGTCTGGCAGGCTTCCGTCATGACTGCGCGCGCCGCCGACCGGGCCCGTTACGACCGGGCCACCGCCCATCTCGACGCCCCTCTCGCGATCGTGGACCTGGACGCCTTCGACGCCAACGCGGACGACCTGGTCCGCCGCGCCGGGGGCAAGCCCGTGCGGGTCGCCAGCAAGTCGGTCCGCTGCCGGGCCCTGCTGGAACGCGTCCTGGCCAGGGACGGCTTCGAGGGCATCATGTCGTTCACCCTGGACGAGTCGCTCTGGCTCGCGCGTTCGGGGTTCGAGGACATCCTGCTGGCCTATCCGTCGGCGGACCGGGCCGGGTTCGCTGAACTGGCCGCCGATCCGAAGCTGGCCGGTGCCGTCACGGTGATGATCGACGATCCGGCGCACCTGGACCTCATCGACGCGGCCCGCGAAGGCGGACGTGAAGTGGTGCGGGTCTGCCTGGAGTTGGACACCTCGCTGAAGCTGCTCGGCGGCCGGGTCCGGGTCGGGGCCCGGCGTTCGCCGCTGCACTCCCCCGCCCAACTCGCCGAGCTGGCACGGTCCGTGGCCCGGCGGCCGGGCTTCCGGCTGGTGGGGATCATGGCGTACGAGGGGCACATCGCCGGGGTCGGGGACGCGGTCGCCGGGCGGCCCCTGCGCTCGCGGGCGGTCCGGCTGATGCAGGCCACCGCCCGGCGGGAGCTGGCCGAGCGGCGGGCCGCGGTCGTCCGGGCGGTCCGGGCGGTCGCCCCGGACCTGGAGTTCGTCAACGGCGGCGGCACCGGCAGTGTGCAGCACACCGCCGCCGAGGACGCGGTGACCGAGATCGCGGCCGGCTCGGGGCTGTACGTGCCGCGCCTGTTCGACAACTACACGTCCTTCACGGGCCGTCCGGCCGCCCTCTTCGCCCAGCCGGTGGTCCGGCGGCCCGGGGTGGGCGTCGTCACCGTGCTCGGTGGCGGCTATCCGGCCTCCGGCGCGGCCGGCCCCGACCGGCTGCCGGTGCCGTACCTGCCGGAGGGCTTGAGGTACGACCCGCAGGAGGGCCCCGGCGAGGTGCAGACCCCGCTGCTCGGCTCGCCCGCCGACGATCTGCTCATCGGCGACAAGGTGTGGTTCCGCCACGCGAAGGCGGGCGAGCTGTGCGAGCGGTTCGACACCCTGCACCTGATCGAGGGGGACACGGTGACGGCCGCCGTGCCCACCTACCGGGGTGAGGGGCGTACGTTCCTCTGAGTCCGCTGGGCCGCCCTACAGCGGCGTGACGTAGGCGCCGGCGATCCCGCCGTCCACCAGGAAGTCGGTGGCGTTGACGAAGGAGGAGTCGTCGCTGGCCAGGAAGGCGACGGCGGCGGCGATCTCCTCGGCCTCGGCGAACCGGCCGACCGGGATGTGGACGAGCCGGCGCGCGGCCCGCTCCGGGTCCTTGGCGAACAGCTCCTGGAGCAACGGGGTGTTGACCGGGCCGGGGCACAGCGCGTTGACCCTGATGCCCTCCCGGGCGAACTGCACGCCCAGCTCGCGGGACATGGCCAGGACGCCGCCCTTGGAGGCCGTGTAGGAGATCTGGGACGTGGCCGCGCCCATCCGCGCCACGAAGGACGCGGTGTTGATGATGGAGCCCTTGCCCTGGCGGCGCATGTAGGGCAGGGCGGCCTTGCAGCACAGGTAGACGGAGGTGAGGTTGACCTCCTGGACGCGCTTCCATGCCTCCAGCCCGGTCTCCAGGATGGAGTCGTCGTCGGGCGGGGAGATGCCTGCGTTGTTGAAGGCGACGTCGACACTGCCGTAGGTGTCGTACGCGGCCCGGAACAGCGCCTCGACCTGCTCGGGGTCGGTGACGTCGGTCTTCACGAAGAGCCCGCCGACCTCGTCGGCGGCGGCCTTGCCGCGCGCCTCGTCGACGTCCGCGCAGACGACGTGGGCGCCTTCGGAGGCGAGCCGGCGGGCGCTGGCGAGTCCGATGCCGCTGCCGGCTCCGGTCACGACGGCGGTACGGCCGACCAGGCGGCGGCAGACACTGTTGTCGGTCACGCTGTTGTCGGTCACGGTGCGGGGACCTCCGTGCTGAGGAAGACGTTCTTGGTCTCGGTGAAGGCGGTCAGGGCGTCGGGGCCGAGTTCCCGGCCGAGGCCGGACTGCTTGTAGCCGCCGAACGGGGTCCAGTAGCGGACGCTGGAGTGGGAGTTGACGGACAGGTTGCCCGCGCGGACGGACTGGGACACGCGCAGGGCACGGCCCACGTCCCGGGTCCAGATGGAGCCGGACAGGCCGTAGGGGGTGTCGTTGGCGAGGCGTATCGCGTCCTGCTCGTCGGTGAAGGGCAGCAGGACGGCGACCGGGCCGAAGATCTCCTCGCGGGCCGCCGGGCTGTCGTGCCGCTCGCCGGTGAGCACGGTCGGCGGGAACCAGAAGCCGGGGCCGTCGGGGGCCGTGCCGCGCAGGGCCGGGGCGTCGTCGGGGACGTACGACCGTACGCGCTCCAGCTGCCGGCCGGAGATGAGCGGGCCCATCTGGGTCTTCTCGTCGGCCGGATCACCCACGACCACGGCGGCCAGCGCGTCGGCGAGGAGGGCGCGGGCCTCGTCCAGCACCGCCTCCTGGACCAGGACGCGGGTGCGGGCGCAGCAGTCCTGGCCGGCGTTGTCCAGGAAGGAGAAGGGGTCGAGGGCGGCCTTGAGGTCGGCGTCGGCGAAGACGATGTTGGGGCTCTTGCCGCCGAGTTCGAGGGTGACCGGTTTGACCAGGCGCGCGCAGCGCTCCATGACCTCGCGGCCGGTGCGGGTGGAGCCGGTGAACACGATCTTGGCGACGTCCGGGTGGTCGACCAGGGCGCGTCCGGCGGTGGCGCCGTAGCCGGGCAGCACCTGGAAGAGGTGCTCGGGCAGATCCGCCTCCAGCGCCAGCTCGGCGAGGCGGAGCGCGGTGAGCGGGGTGGTCTCGGCGGGCTTGAGGAGGACCGCGTTCCCGGCCGCGAGCGCCGGGAAGGAGCCCCAGGCGGCGATCGGCAGGGGGAAGTTCCAGGGGGCGATGACGCCGATGACGCCCAGCGGTTCCTGGAAGGTGACGTCCCAGCCGCCGGGGACCGGGATCTGTCTGCCGACCAGGCGCTCGGCGCCGCCGGCCGCGTAGAGGAGCAGGTCGCGGGCGTTGCCGGCCTCCCAGCGGGCGTTACCGACGGTGTGGCCGGCCTCGCGGACCTCCAGCTGGGCGAGTTCCTCGGTGTGGGCGTCGACGGCGTCGGCGAAGCGGCGCAGCAGCCGGGCCCGGTCGGCGGGGGCGAGGGCGGCCCACCGGGTCTGGGCGCGGGCGGCGCGTACGACGGCGGCGTCGACGTCCTCGGCGGTGGCGGCCGGGACGGTGGCGACGACCTCTTCGGTGGCGGGGTCGAGGACCGTCAGCTCGTTCGGGTCGGACACGTGGTGACCTTTCACAGGCGTTCGAAGGAGCGGCGCAGCTCCCAGTCGGTGACCGCGGCGTCGAAGGCCTCCAGCTCGACGCGCGCCATGTTGCGGTAGTGGGCGACGACCTCGTCCCCGAACGCCGCCTGGGCGATCGGGCTGGTCCCCCACAGCTCGGCGGCCTCGCGCAGAGTGGTCGGCACCTGCGCGTAGTCGGCGGTGTAGGCGTTGCCGGGGCAGGGCTCGGGCAGCTCCAGCTTGTGCTCGATGCCGTACAGACCGGCCGCGACGAGCCCCGCGACGGCGAGGTGGGGGTTCACGTCCCCGCCGGGGAGGCGGTTCTCGAAGCGCAGGGAGCGGCCGTGACCGACGACGCGCAGGGCGCAGGTGCGGTTGTCGTGGCCCCAGGCGACGGCGGTGGGGGCGAAGGAGCCGGACTGGAACCGCTTGTAGGAGTTGATGTTGGGGGCGTAGAGCAGCGAGAAGTCGCGCAGCGCGGCGAGCTGTCCGGCGAGGAAGTACCGCATCACCTCGGACATGCCGTCGGGCCCGGCCATCGCGTTGGCGCCGTCGGCGTCGGCGAGCGAGAGGTGGATGTGGCAGGAGTTGCCCTCGCGCTCGTTGTACTTGGCCATGAAGGTGATCGAGACGCCCTCCTGGGCGGCGATCTCCTTGGCGCCGGTCTTGTAGAGGGCGTGCTGGTCGCAGGTGCGCAGGGCCTCGTCGTAGCGGAAGGCGATCTCGTGCTGGCCGGGGTTGCACTCGCCCTTGGCGGACTCGACGGTGAGGCCGGCGCCGGCCATGTCGTTGCGCAGGCGGCGCAGCAGGGGTTCGATGCGGCCGGTGCCGAGGATGGAGTAGTCGATGTTGTACTGGTTGGCCGGGGTCAGGCCCCGGTAGTTCGCGTCCCAGGCCTGCTCGTAGCTGTCCTTGAAGACGATGAACTCCAGCTCGGTGCCGACCTGGGCGGTGTAGCCGTGCCCGGCGAGCCGGTCGAGCTGGCGGCGCAGGATCTGGCGGGGGGCGGCGACGACCGGGGAGCCGTCGTTCCAGGCGAGGTCGGCGATGAGCAGCGCGGTGCCGGGGTGCCAGGGGACGCGGCGCAGGGTGGACACGTCCGGGTGCATGGCGAAGTCGCCGTAGCCGCGCTCCCAGGAGGACATCGCGTAGCCGTCGACGGTGTTCATCTCGGTGTCCACGGCGAGCAGGTAGTTGCAGCCCTCGGTGCCGTGGTGCAGGACCTCGTCGAGGAAGAAGCGGGCGGCGAACCGCTTGCCCTGGAGGCGCCCTTGCATGTCGGGGAAGGCCAGGACGACAGTGTCGATCTCACCGCTCGCGACCAGGGCGTGCAGTTCCTCGACGCCGAGCGGGGGTGTGCGGTCTGCCACGGAGAGCCTCCTTTGGCGCCATCGCGCTTTTTCGGCCGGGCCGGGAGCCATAAGGTATTGCTGCGAACCATTGCTTGGGAAGGGGGGTGGGCCCGGATGTCGCGGGAGACGGATGCGCGGACGGTGGCGGACCGGCTCGCTCCGGTGCTGCGGCCGGTGCGGGCGGGCAACGGCTTCGAGGAGGCGCTGGAGCAGGTCCTCCAGGTCGTACGGCTCGGTCTGGTGCCGGCGGGCGAGCGGCTGCCGGCCGAGCGGGAGCTGGCGGAGCGGCTCGGCATCAGCCGGGTGACGTTGCGTGAGGTGCTGAAGGTGCTCCAGGACCAGGGTCTGGTGGAGGCGCGGCGCGGGCGGTACGGCGGAACGTTTGTGCTGCCGCGCCCGGACGGGGGCGGCGAGGACGAACTGCGGCGCCGGATCGCCGAGGTCGACATCGAGGACGTGCTGCGCTTCCGCGAGGTGCTGGAGGTGGGCGCGGCCGGGCTGTGCGCGGCGCACGGGCTGACGGCGGAGCAGGCGGGGCGGCTGCGGGAGGCGCTGGACCGCACGCACGAGGCACCGCTGACGGACTACCGGCGGGCGGACACGCTGCTGCACCTGACGCTGGCCGAGCTGTGCGGTTCGCCGTCGCTGACCGCGCAGTACGCGGCGGTCCGGGCCACGGTCAACGACCTGCTGGACTGCATCCCGCTGCTGGTGCGCAACCTGGAGCACTCCCAGCGCCAGCACACCGCGCTGGTGGAGGCGGTGCTGGACGGGGACGCGGACGGGGCGCGGGAGATGACGCGCGAGCACTGCGCGGGTACGGCGGCGCTGTTGCGGGGATTTCTGGGGTGAGCGCTCCGCAAAGGTGATCGGATGAACCTTTGATGTCGAGGAGGGCAGCATGAGCGTACGGCCGCTGATCGGCGTGAGCACGTATCTGGAGTCCGGCGTGCGCTGGGGGGTGTGGGAGCTGGACGCGGTGCTGCTGGCGGCCGGCTATCCGCGGCTGGTGCAGCGGGCCGGCGGACTGGCCGCGCTGCTTCCGCCGGACGCGCCCGGACACGCCGGGGCGGCGGTGGCCCGGCTCGACGGGCTGGTCATCGCGGGCGGCCCGGACGTCGACCCGGCCCGGTACGGCGCCGAGCGCTCGCCGCGCACGGGGCCGCCCGCGCCGGAGCGGGACGCCTGGGAGCTGGCGCTGATCGACGCGGCGCTGGCGGCGGGCGTGCCGCTGCTCGGGGTGTGCCGGGGCATGCAGCTGCTGAACGTGGCCCTCGGCGGCACGCTCGTCCAGCACCTGGACGGGCACGCGGAGGTGGTCGGCGCCTTCGGCGAGCACCCGGTGAAGCCGGTGCCGGGGACGTTGTACGCCGGCATCGTGCCGGAGGAGCTGACGGTGCCGACGTACCACCACCAGGCGGTGGAACGGCTCGGCGAGGGCCTCGTCCCGTCGGCCTACGCGGCGGACGGCACGGTGGAGGCCGTCGAACTGCCGGCGGAGCGGGGGTGGGCGCTGGGGGTGCAGTGGCATCCGGAGATGGGCGAGGACCCGAGGGTGATGGCGGCGCTGGTCGCCGCCGCGGGCTGACCGCCGTTCCGCTTCCAGCCGCGTGTTCCCTGCGGGTTCCCGGTGGCTGGTCGCGCAGTTCCCGACGGGTCAGGGCTGAGCGCCGTTCCGCTTCCAGCCGCGTCTTCCCTGCGGGTCCCCGGTGGCTGCCCGCGCAGTCCCCGCGGGTCAGGGCTGACCGCCGTTCCGCTACCGGCCGTCTGTTCCCCGCAGGTCCCCGGTGGCTGGTCGCGCAGTTCCCCGCGCCCCTCCAGGGCGCTTCAGCCGCGGGTCAGGGACACGAGTCCCGCCGCGGGCCGAGCGCCGTTCCGCTTCCGGCCGCCTGTTCCCCGCCGCGGGTCCCCGGTGGCTGGTCACGCAGTTCCCCGCGCCCCTCCAGGGCGCTTCAGCCGCGGGTCAGGGACAGGAGTTCCCGGGCCGGGCCCGTGGGGCGGTGGCCCGTCGGCCATACCGCTCTCAGGTCCCGGCGCAGGGAGACGCCCTCGACCGGGATGCTGACCAGGCGCCGCATCCCCAGCTCCTCCCCCACCGCGAGTTCGCTGAGGACGGAGGGGCCCGCGCCGCTGACGGCGGAGGCCTTCACCGCCGTCGTGGAGGACAGCTCGATCAGCGGGCGGGCCAGGCCGCCGAGCGCCGCGTCCAGGACCTGACGGGTGCCGGAGCCCCGCTCGCGGAGGATCAGCGGGGTCTCGGCGAGTTCCGCCGCCGTCAGGGGCCGTCGGCGGCGGGCCCACGGGTGGGCGGGCGCGGTGACGACGATCAGCCGGTCGCGGGCGATGACCGTGGAGTCCAGGCCCGTGGGCACGGTCAGCCCCTCCACGAAGCCCAGGTCCGCCTCGCCGGCCAGCAGGAGTTCCGCGACCTTCGCCGAGTTCCCGGCGAGCAGCGAGACCGCGGTGTCGGGCCGCTCGGCGTGCAGGGCGAGGAGCCAGCCGGGCAGCAGGTACTCGGCGATGGTCATGCTCGCGGCGACGCGGAGCCGTGAGTCGCGCCGGTCCCGCAGCGCCCGCGCGCCCGCGTCGAAGGCCGCCGCCGCCTCCACCACCCGCCGGGCCCAGTCCGTGACCAGGGCGCCGGCGTCGGTGAGCCGGGAGCCGCGCGGCGAGCGGTCGACCAGGGCCACGCCCAGCTGCCGTTCCATGGAGCGGATCCGGCTGCTGGCGGCCGGCTGGGTGATGCCGACCTCGCGCGCCGCCGCGCCGAGACTGCCCAGCCGCGCCACCGCGAGCAGCAGCTCCAGCGCGGCGAGGTCCGGCACCCGGTGCGCCAGCGATTCCGTGGGGAGCCCCTCCGTCTCACTCATAAGACCAGCTTATGCCCTAGCCCCGTGGCCCCTGGTGGCGGCACCGCGCGCGGCCCGCTCAGCGGCGCGCTGCCCGAAGCGCTTCTGCCAGCACCCGTGGCGCTTGTGTCAGGGACGGGCCGTACCAGGTCAGATGCCGTCCGCTGACCAGGGCGCAGGGCAGCCCCGGGAACGCTTCCGGGCCGTCGTCGGCGGTGAAGCGGTACGGCTCGTCGGGCAGGACCACCACGTCCGGCTCTCGTGCGCGCAGCTCGTCGAGGGGGATCCGGGGATAGCGCTCGGGGTGGTGGGCGTACACGTGGTCCACGCCGAGGCGGGCGAGGACGTCACCCGCGAAGGTGTCCCGGCCGAGGACCATCCAGGGGCGCCGCCAGACCGGTACGACCGCGGTCCTGCGCTCCGCCGGCTCGGGCAGGGCCGCCCAGACGTCCTCCGCCTCGGCCAGCCAGCCGGGGCGGTCGGCCGCGCCGCACGCGGTGAGCACCCGGTCCAGCTCGGCGAAGGCCTGCGGCACGCTCCGCACCTCGGTGACCAGCACGTTCAGTCCGGCCGCGCGGAGGGCGTCGAGGTCGGGCGCGCGGTTCTCCTCCTCGTTGGCGATCACCAGGTCGGGGACGAGCCCGATGATCCGCTCCACCTCCGGGTTCTTCGTACCGCCGATCCGGACGACGTCCAGTTCCTCGGGACGACTGCACCAGCCGGTGGCGCCGACGAGGGCTCCGGGGAGGGTGACGGCCACTGCTTCGGTGAGCGAGGGGACGAGGGAGACGACGCGCACTACCCGGCTCCGGCAAGGGCAGCGCCCTGAAGGGGCGCGGGGAACCGCGCGACCGGCCCCGACGGCGCCGCGGACGGCGGACCGACCCGCACCATCCCGTGACCCTCCCTTCGAACCCTCAGCGAGACCTGTCGTGCATCGCCTCGATGTGCTCCGCCACCGCCACCACGATCACCCTCGTGTCCGGCACCGTCGCCCGCCACCGGTGCCGTACCCCGCCCGTCAGGTACAGCGTGTCGCCGCGCCCGAGCCGGTACGCGCGTCCCTCGGCCTCGATCTCCACCGCACCGTCGGCGACGTACATCAGCTCGTCGTTGCGGTGCTGGAACTCACGGCCGGCGTCGTGGTCGCCGGTGAACTCGGAGGCGTGCAGCTGGTGGTGGCCGCGCACCAGCGAGCGGGTCCGCGGGTCGTAGTCGCCGTCGGTGACGGCCTCGGCGCGGACGACGTCCACGCTGGCGGCCGGGTCGGCGGCGGCGAGGAGCTCGACGGCCGTGGTGCGCAGGGCGTCGGCCAGCTTCTCCAGGGAGGTACGGCTCGGGCGGGCCTTGTCGTTCTCGACCTGGCTGAGGAAGGGCACCGAGAGGCCGCTGCGCTCGGCCACGACGGCGAGGGTCAGTTCCAGCGCACGACGGCGCCGCCGGACGGCCGCGCCCACCCGCACGGGCTGCTGCTCTTTGTGGTCGCCCATCGCTCCGGCTCCCTCCCTCGCTCGTCGTGCCGCTCTCCGGGTGCCCGTTCCGGGGCACACCTCTTCCGATGACTTCTCTGCACCCTACGCATGTTCGGCAAACCGTTTCACGTGCCTGTCACATCCCTGACACTCCCGTGATCCCCGACCCCACGGTTCGCGCCAGCGCTCGGGGGCCGGGAGGCGCTCCCGGACCCGGTCACCCTGGAGGATGAACAGGCCGTCCAGCTGCGCCGGGCGTCCGGGCACGGGCCATGGCTCCTCACGGTGCGTGATTGGCCTGAACCTTCCGTGGGTGAAAGGCCGCGAGGGGCGGGCGGCACCGGACGCGTGTCGGCGTCCGGCGGCGCCCGCCCCTCGGGAGGCGGTCCGGGACGGTCAGGTCACCCGGCCGCCTGGCTCGTGGTGTCCTCCTTGGTGACCGGGGCCCACTTGTCGACGAGGCCGGGGTGCTGCCGCAGCCAGGCGCGGACGGCGTCCTGCTCCTTGCCCTTGCCGGCCTTCTGGATCCGCGCCTCCAGGCCGGTCAGCTCCTGCTCGGTCATCGAGAAGTCCTTCAGCCACTGGCCGACCTGCGGGTTGTCGGCGGCGAAGCCCTTGCGGGCGAGGGTGTGCACGCCGTCGCCCTCGCCCCAGGCGCCCCGGGGGTCCTTGAGCTTCTTCAGGTCGTAGTCGCTGTACGCCCAGTGCGGCGACCACAGGGTGACGACGACCGGCTGCTTCCTGGCGTAGGCGCGCTTGAGCTCGGCGAGCATGGCGGGCGTGGAACCGTCGACCACGTCGTACGTGCCCTGAAGGCCGTACTCCTTCAGCACCTTGTTCTTCAACAGGCCCGTCATGCCGGCGCTGGGCTCGATGCCGATGATCTTCCCCTGGAACTCGGACGCGTGGTCCTTCAGGTCCGCCAGGGAGTTCACGTCCTTCACGTAGGACGGTACGGTCAGCTCCAGGGACGTGGGGCCGTACCACTTGCCGAGGTCGTCCAGCCGCTCGCCGTACTTCGACCAGTACTCGGCGTGGGTCGTGGGCAGCCAGGAGTCGGTCTGGAAGTCGAGCTGGCCGGTGGCGAGCCCGGTGTAGAGCGGGCCGGCCGCGTACTGCGTGGTGGTCACCTTGAAGCCGCGCTCCTCCAGCAGCTCCTTCCAGAGGAAGGTGGAGGCGATGCCCTCGTCCCACGGGATGTAGCCGATCCGGATCTCCTTGCCCTTGCCGATGTCCGCGCCAGAGGCCTCGGAGGTGCCGACGGAGGAGCCGAAGATCCCGAGCCCGCCCGCGACCAGGGCGAGGACGACCACGCCGACGACGGCGACGGCAGGGCGCGGACGGTACGACCACGCGCGCGTGCGGGCCTTCGCGGCGGCCCTGCGGCCCAGCGGGGAGAGCTGGGTGCCGAGCGCGCCGGTGACGCGGTCCAGGTAGATGGCGAGGACGACGATGCCGACGCCCGCCTCGAAGCCGTAGCCGATGTCGAGTTGGCCGATCGCCTCGTTGACGGCGCCGCCGAGTCCGCCGGTGCCGACCATGCCCGCGATGACGACCATGGACAGGCCCAGCATGATCACCTGGTTGACGCCGGCCATGATGGTCGGCAGCGCGAGCGGGAGCTGGACGCGCCACAGGACGTCGCGCGGGGTGGTGCCGAACGCCTCGGCGGCCTCGACGAGTTCGGCGTCGACCTGGCGGATGCCCAGTTCGGTCATGCGGACGCCCGGGGCGAGCGCGAAGATCAGGGTGGCGACGACGCCGGCGGCGGTGCCCAGGCCGAAGAAGAGCATGGCCGGGATCAGCAGCACCATCGACGGCATGGTCTGGAGCAGGTCCAGGACCGGCCGTACGGCGGCGCTGACCGCCCTGGACCGGGCGGCCCAGATGCCCAGCGGGACCGAGATCACCAGGGCGATCACGGTCGCCACGAGCACCAGGGCGAGGGTGGACATGGCCCGGTCCCACAGGTCGAGCGAGTCGACCAGCGCGAAACCGGCGAAGGCGAGGGCACCGGAGAGCAGGCCGCGCAGCCACCAGGCGAGCACGGCGAGGATGCCGGCCATCAGCAGCGGCTCGGGGGCGGTGAGCACGGCGTCGATGCCGTCGTACATGCCCTCCATGACCGCCCGGACGGCGTCGAAGAGCCAGGAGAGGTGGTCGACCAGCCAGTTCACACCGGAGTCGACCCAGTCGCCGAGGTGGATCCTAGGCACGGCCGGCCACCTTTCCCCGCGGGTTGTCACAGGGCGCGGGACCGGCCGTCTCCTCGCCGAGGAAGCCGACCAGCCGCTGCCTGGGGACGACACCGACGACGCGACGCGCCTCGTCCACGACGGAGACGCGGTGGGACAGCCGGGCGCTGATCGCGCACAGCTCGGTGAACGGGGTCTCGCGGGTCGCGGTCTCGCAGCCGCACAGCGGGGCGTCGGCGGTGACCGAGGTGTCCATGAGGGCGCCCGCCGTCAGCACCCGGGACCGGTCGACGTCCTGGATGAAGGAGGCCACGTAGTCGTTCGCGGGGCGCAGCAGGACGTCCTCGGCGGTGCCGGTCTGGACGATACGGCCGTCGCGCATGACGGCGATGCGGTCGCCGAGCCGCATGGCCTCGTTGAGGTCGTGGGTGATGAAGACGATGGTCTTCCTCAGGGTCTTCTGGAGTTCCAGCAGCTGGTCCTGCATGTCACGGCGGATCAGCGGGTCCAGGGCGCTGAAGGACTCGTCCATCAGCAGCACGTCGGCGTCGGTGGCGAGGGCGCGGGCGAGGCCGACGCGCTGCTGCATGCCGCCGGACAGCTCGTCGGGCCAGGAGGTCTCCCAGCCGGCCAGGCCGCACAGGGCGAGCGCCTCGTCGGCGCGGCGCTCGCGCTCGGCGCGGGGCACGCCCTGCACTTCCAGGCCGTAGGCGGCGTTGTCGCGGACGCTGCGGTGCGGGAACAGCGCGAAGTGCTGGAAGACCATGCTGATCTTCTTCGAGCGCAGTTCGCGCAGCTCCCGGTCGGTGAGGGCGGTCAGGTCCTGGCCGTCGAAGCGCACGCTGCCCGCGGTCGGCTCCAGCAGCCCGTTGAGCGTGCGCAGCAGGGTGGACTTGCCGGATCCCGACAGCCCCATGACGACGAAGATCTCGCCGGCCTCGACGCGGAAGGAGGCGTCGATCACGGCGGCGGTCGTGCCGTCGGCGCGCAGTTCCGTCCGGTCGGCGCCCTCGCGCAGGCGTTCCACTGCTTCGTCGGGTCGTCTGCCGAACACCTTGTACAGGTGCTCCACCTCAAGCCTGGCTGACACGCGAACCTCTCGTCTGGCGGGGACAGGACAGAGGCCGCGCCTCCCCAGGCCGGGCCGGGTCAAACGCGCACGTGGCCGGGTTCACGGCGATGCGCGTGGCGCAACGCGTTCCGGCGGCGGGGGCCGCTGTCGGTGCCGTGCGGCATGATGCGTGCGTGACCGGACGACTCATGCTTCTCGACACCGCCTCGCTGTACTTCCGCGCCTACTTCGGCGTCCCGGACTCCGTGAAGGCGCCGGACGGCACGCCCGTCAACGCGGTGCGCGGGCTGCTGGACTTCATCGACCGGCTGGTCAAGGACCACCGCCCGGAGCACCTGGTGGCCTGCATGGACGCCGACTGGCGCCCGCAGTGGCGGGTGGACCTCATCCCCACCTACAAGGCGCACCGGGTCGCCGAGGAGCACGAGGGCGCGCCGGACGAGGAGGAGGTGCCGGACACCCTCGCCCCGCAGGTGCCGGTGATCGAGGACGTGCTGGACGCGATCGGGATCGCCCGCGTCGGGGTCGCCGGGTACGAGGCGGACGATGTCATCGGCACGTTCACCGCACGGGCCGGGGGCCCGGTCGACATCGTCACCGGCGACCGCGACCTGTACCAGCTCGTGGACGACGCGCGGGAGGTACGGGTGCTGTATCCGGTGAAGGGCGTCGGCACGCTCCAGCTGACCGACGAGGCGGCGCTGCGCGAGAAGTATGGCGTCGACGGGCGCGGGTACGCGGATCTGGCGCTGCTGCGCGGCGACCCGAGCGACGGGCTGCCGGGCGTGGCCGGCATCGGCGAGAAGACGGCCGCGAAGCTGCTCGCCGAGTTCGGTGACCTGGCCGGGATCATGGCGGCGGTCGACGACCCGCGGGCGAAGCTCACGCCGTCGCAGCGCAGGCGGCTCACCGAGGCCCGGCCGTATCTCGCGGTCGCGCCGAAGGTGGTGCGGGTCGCCGACGACGTGCCGCTGCCGGACGTCGACACGGCCCTGCCGCACACCCCGCACGACCCGGAGGCACTGGAGGCGCTGACGCACCGATGGGGCCTCGGCGGCTCCTTGCAGCGGCTGCTGACCACGCTCGCGGCGTGAGGCCGGTCCATATTCCGGCAAAGGGATCTCATCGAACGCCCATCGACGAGGTGGCGAATCGGCGCGAGGTGCTAACTTAGGTAACCCTAACCAACCCGCAGGAGGCCGTGATGGCAGAGCGTCCGGGACGAAAGCCGCGTAAGCCCCATACCGCCCAGGTGGTGCGCACCGAGCGGCTGACCCCGCACATGCAGCGCGTGGTGCTCGGTGGTGAGGGCCTGGCCGACTTCGCCGCGGACACCTGCACCGACCACTATGTGAAGCTGCTGTTCGGTGCCGCCGGTGTCACCTACCCGGAGCCCTTCGACCTGGAGCGGATCCGCGCCGAGTTCCCGCGCGAGCAGTGGCCGGTGACCCGGACCTACACCGTCCGCGCCTGGGACCCCGGGCAGCGGGAGCTGACCCTGGACTTCGTGATCCACGGCGACGAGGGCCTGGCCGGCCCCTGGGCCCTGCGTGCGCGGCCCGGCGACATCGTGCGCTTCATGGGCCCCGGCGGCGCGTACGCGCCCGACCCCGATGCCGACTGGCACCTGCTCGCCGGGGACGAGAGCGCGCTGCCCGCCATCGCCCGCGCCCTGGAGACGCTGCCCGCCGGTGCCCGTGCGCACGCGTTCATCGAGGTCTCCGGCCCCGAGGAGGAGCAGAAGATCGACACCGAGGTGCCGGTCGTCTGGCTGCACCGCGGGGACCGGCCGGTCGGCGAGGCCCTGCTGGAGGCCGTGCGCGGACTGGAGTTCCCAAAGGGCCGGCCGCACGCGTTCGTGCACGGCGAGGCGGGTTTCGTGAAGGAGCTGCGCCGGCTGCTGCGGGTCGAGCGCCAGATCCCGCGCGAGGACCTGTCGATCTCCGGTTACTGGCGGCTCGGCCACAACGAGGACGGCTGGCAGGCCTCCAAGCGGGAGTGGAACGCCCGGATCGAGGCGGAGCAGGAGGGCGGCCCGGCGGCGGCTGCCTGAGCGTGCGGAGGGGCGGCGGCACCCGGGAAGGGTGCAGCCGCTTCCGTACGCCCGGTTCCCCGTCCCCGCTCCCGCGGAGTCCCGCCGGGGTCAGTCACCCCGTACGCGCGCGTGCAGGTGCATGTCGTGCCAGCCGTCCTGGTGGAGGTAGGCACTGCGCTTGGTGCCCTCCAGGGCGAAGCCGGCCTTGCCGGCGACCCGGCAGGAAGCGGGGTTGGCGATCGCGTGCATGAGTTCCAGGCGGTGGAAGCCGATCTCCTCGAAGGCCCAGCCGGTCAGGGCCGTCGCGGCGCGCAGGGCGACGCCCCGGCCCCGCGCCCCCGCCACGGTCCAGTACGCGATCTCGGCGACGCCGTCACCGAGCACGATCTGGCGCAGCGCCACCCGGCCCAGCAGCTCGTCCGTGCCCTCGTCCACGACGGCCCACTGCGCCTCGCGCTCGTCCGCCCATCCCCTCCGCCACTGCGCGATCCATCCGGCGGCCTCTTCCGCGGAGTCGCAGGACCGGCCGTGCCAGTGGCGCAGCACCGGGTCTGTGAAGGCGGCGTGCACGGCGGGCGCGTCCTCGGCCCGCCACGGGCGCAGCAGCGTGCCGCCGCCGGCGGGGAGGGCGGGCTGCGGGGCACGGGCGAGGGCGCCGGGGGTCAGGACGGGGCTGGTGAGAAACGGCATGATCCCCATCCTGCCGAGTACGGGACCGGTGGACCGCCTCTTTCCGACGGCCACCGGGGTGACCGTGCCCCCGTACCCTTGACCCCGATGAGACGCCGTACCCCGCCCCCGCCCGCCCCGCTCCCCCAGCGCGAGGGCGTGGACCCCGTCCGCGTCCGGCTGCCCGCGGACGGGACGTGGGCCACCGTGCGGGAGCACCTGGTGCAGCGGCTGACGGGGGCTCCGGCCGGGGTGGTCGAGTCGATGTTCGCCGCCGGGCTGGTGGTCGGGGCCGACGGGCGGGCCGTGGCGCCGGACGCGCCGTACCGGCCGGGGATGTTCGTCTGGTTCCACCGCGAGCTGCCCGCCGAGGTGCCGGTGCCGTTCCCGGTGGAGGTGGTGTACCGGGACGAGCACATCGTGGTCGCCGACAAGCCGCACTTCCTGGCCACGACCCCGCGCGGTGCGCATGTCGCCGAGACCGCGCTGGCCCGGCTCCGGCGTGAGCTGGGCATTCCGACGCTGACGGCGGCGCACCGGCTGGACCGGCTCACCGCCGGGCTGGTGCTGTTCACGGTGCGGCCGGAGGAGCGGGGCGCGTACCAGTCGCTGTTCCGGGACCGGCGGGTGCGCAAGGAGTACGAGGCGGTGGCGCCGTACGATCCCGCGCTCGTCCTGCCCCGGACCGTGCGCAGCAGGATCGTGAAGGAGCGCGGGGTGCCGGCCGCGCGGGAGGTGCCGGGCGAGCCGAACGCGCAGACCCGGGTGGAACTGACCGGACACCGGGCCGGGCTCGGCCGCTACCGGCTCATGCCGGCCACCGGGCAGACCCACCAGCTCCGGGTGCACCTGACCGCGCTGGGCGTGCCCATCCTCGGCGACCCGCTGTACCCCGAGGTGACCGCCCCGGTACCGGCCGACGACTTCCGCCGCCCGCTGCAACTGCTCGCGCGCGGGCTGGAGTTCACCGACCCGGTCACCGGCAAGGACCACACGTTCACCAGCGCCCGCACCTTGCACGCGTGGACGTCACCCGAGACTTGGGCGAACGGGACCTAGCCCCGGCGGGGAAACCGCCCCACCGGCCGGCACGGACCCCGTGCTACGGACCTGGCCTCAGCGGGGCCCTGGGGTGGCACGGACCCATGAGACACGACCGGCGCCGCCGACGAACCCAAACCCTCGGACGCGGCCCGCCGGGGGGAACCGACCTGCCGAGGCGGCCGACCCCGCCGAACTGACCGATCCCACCGGCACGGCCCCCGCCGCACGAGACGCCGGTCCGCCGGGCGTGCGCCGGCGGGCTGAGGTGTCCCAGTCCGGCGGAGCCGTGCGGCACCGCTGTCACTCTCCGCGCCACCAGCGCAGCGCTCGCCCCCACAGACCCCGGGGGCGGGACGGTTCCGGGGCTGGAGGGGTGGGGGCCGGCGCGAAGGACGTACGGGCGGGTGCCGGGGTCGGCTCGGTGGCCGGGGCCGGGTCGCTGCCCAGGGTGCCGACCTGCCAGTCGGAGCGCTGCGGCGGGACCGGCATGGCACGCGGCGGCATGTCGACGTCCTGCTGCGGCTTCGGTTCGAAGCGCACCGGCAGGGCCACCAGGTGCCGGGAGGCGATGGACGACCGCCAGCGCAGGTCCTCCTCGGCGCAGTCGAGCTGGATGTCGGACAGCCGGGTGAGCAGCGCGTCGACGCCGACGTCGGCGATGGCGCGGCCGATGTCCTGGCCGGGACACTCGTGCGGGCCGCCGCCGAAGGCGAGGTGGGCGCGGTTGCCCTGCATGCTCGCGGACAGGTCGGGCCGCACCCGCGGGTCGATGTTGCCCGGTGCCGGCGCGAAGAGCAGCCCGTCGCCCTTGCGGATCCGCCGGCCGCCCAGCTCGGTGTCCTGCTTGGCGTAGTAGCCGAAGACCGTGCTGAACGGCGGCTCGTCCCACAGCGACTGCTCGATCGCCTCCGGCACGGTCATCTGGCCGCCGTTGAGCTGGGCCCGGAACCCCGGCTCGGTGAGGACCATGCGCAGCGCGTTGGCGAGCAGGTTCGCGGTGGCCTCGTAAGCGGCGAAGAGGACGACCCGCAGGTGTTCGCGGACCTCGTCGTCGCTGAGCCCGGCCGGATGGGTGAGGAGGTGGCTGGTGAAGTCGTCCTCGGGCCGGACCCGCCGCCGGGTGGTGAGCCGGCTGAGCGCGTCCATGACGTAGGCGTGGCTCTGGATGGCGGTCTCGGTGCCCTTGAGTGCGTCACGGGCGGCCTGCACCATCCGGTCGTTGTACTCCTCGGGCATGCCGAGGATCTCGCACATCACGGCCATCGGCAGGTGCTCGGCGAACTGGGAGACCAGCTCGGCCCGGCCCCGCTCGCAGAAGCTGTTGACCAGGATCTGGGTGTAGCGGCCGATGTGCCGGCGCACCCCGCGGTGGTCGATGGTCTCCATGGCCGCGGTGACCGCGCCGCGCAGCCGCTTGTGCTCCTCGCCCTCGGCGTGGGAGCAGATGGGCTGCCAGGCGATGTGCGGCATGAGCGGGTGGTCGGGCTTGACCATGCCCTCGCGCAGCGGGGTCCAGATCCGGCTGTCGCGGGTGAACTGCGAGGGGTTCCGCACGAGTTGCAGGTTCTCGGCGTGGCCGAGGACCACCCACATCGGTACGTCGTCGTGGAGCAGCACGGGTGCCACGGGGCCGTGCTCCTCCCGCAGGCGTTCGTAGAGGTCGCCGAGGTCCTCAGCGTCGGGGCCGTACAGCCGGCGCGGCATGCCGGGGCCGAGGCCGTGCGCGGGGCAGCCCGGTGGCGGACCGGAGAGGGTGTCGGGTGTCCCGGTCGGTGAGGGGGATTCAGGCGTCACAGTGGTCGCTCCGGGGCGGAAGGGGTCGGGGTCGGTGGGCTGCCGGTCAGGTGAGGGCGCCGGACATGGCGAGGGAGTGCAGGAAGCCCATCAGGGTCATCAGCACGTCCTTGCTGGAGGCCCGGCGCCGCACATCGCAGTCGATGATCGGGATGTCCGGGCTCAGGTCCAGGGCGGTGCGCAGTTCCTCGATCGGGTAACGGGGCGCGTCCGGGAAGGAGTTGACGGCGACGACGAAGGGCACACCGCCCTCCTCCAGCCGGCCCATCACGTCGAAGCTGACCTCCAGGCGCCGGGTGTCGACCAGGACGACGGCGCCGAGCGCGCCTTCGAACAGGCCGTTCCACAGGAACCAGAAGCGCTCCTGGCCGGGGGTGCCGAAGAGGTAGAGCACCAGTTTCTCGGTGATGCTGATCCGGCCGAAGTCCATGGCCACGGTGGTGGCCGTCTTGGACTCGGAGCCGTAGTCGTCGTCGACGCCGATGCCGGCCTGGGTCATGGTCTCCTCCGTGGTCAGCGGTCTGATCTCGCTGACCGAACCGACCATGGTGGTCTTGCCGACGCCGAAGCCCCCCACGATCACGATCTTCACCGCGGCCTGCGCGGTGTGCGGCAGGTGGTCCTCGGTGCGCGGGCCGGGGAGGGTGTCAGAGCCGTTGAAGTCCATGCATCACCGCTTCGAGGAGTGAACGGTCGGGGAGCGCCTGGCGGACGATGGGGGCGCGCGCCTGCACCAGTTCGGCCGTGATCAGCTCGGTGAGCAGGACGGTCATCGTGCTGAACGGCAGCCGGAGGTAGGCCGACAGCTCCGCCACGGACAGGGGGGTGTTGCAGAGCCGGAGCACCGCCGCCTGTTCCGGGGTGGCGGAGACCGGGGGCGCGGCGCGCGCCACGATCAGGGTCACCAGATCGAGTTCGGCGCGGGCGCCGTCGCCGGACCCGGTGACGGAGTACAGCCGTTCCGGGTTGTCGCCCGGCCCCTTGGCCTCCGCCGCCTCCGGCGACGGAGGCCGCGAGGGCTGCGGGGGCTGCGGCAGGCGCGGGGGCTGGGGAGCGGGCGGAGGCTGCGGCCGGCGCCGCGTGCGTCGTGGAGGGGTCATACGGTCTGCCCGTTCCGCCGGGGCGGACTGCTGAGATGGGCGCCGATCCGGACGACGAGGTCGCGCATCATGCCGCTCATCCGCCCCGGTTCGCAGGTCACGTCGGAGAGCACGGCGAGGTAGGCGTTGTCCCCCGCGTTCATGAGGTAGAAGTAACCGCCGTCGATCTCGAAGACGACGGTCTTCATGTCGCCGGCGCCGGGCAGCTCCTGGATGATGGCACTGGCCAGGCTCTGTACGCCCGCGCAGGCGGCGGCCACCCGGTCGGCGGCGTCGGGATCGCCGCCGTAGCGGGCGATGCGCAGCCCGTCGGCGGAAAGGACCACGATCATCTCGATGCCCGGCACGCCGTCGTTCAGCTGCTTGAGCATCCAGTCCAGGTTGCCTCGCTGCTGGATCACTTGAGGTCCCCCTCGTCGTCGGCCACAGTGGCGCCCTCGGCGGGGTCGGCCGGATCGTTGAGCAGATGCAGGTACTTGGTCGGGTGGAGCGTGAAGTCGGTCAGCTGGTGGGTGGGGGTGTCCGGGGGCATGCCCTCCCGCAGGCCGTCCCAGAAGGCCTCCATCCACATGCCCGGCGGCCGTTCCATGAGCTTCTTGCGCTCGGGGTCGATCTCGGGCTCGGGTTCCGGCTCCGCCTTCTTCTGCGACCAGATGGTCGGCCGGCCCTCGCGCTCGGCGCGTTCGATGGCGGCCTGTTCCGCGTACCGCTGACTGAGCGGGGTCTTGACCCGGCTGCGGCGCTGCGGGAGGCCGCCCGCGGTCCACTCGGTGACCTCGGGGACGTCGTCCTCCAGCGAGATCCCGGCGGGGATCTTGGGGCTGGTGGGACGGCGCTTCTTGGGCGGGCGCTTGGGGCCCTCGACGGCGTCCGCCGTGGGGATCTGGGCGGCGGCGGCCCCGATGCCGTGCGCGGCGCCGACGCCGGGTTCGGTGGTCGTCATGACCCGCGGCACCACGAGGATCGCGCGGACACCGCCGTACGCGGAGGAGCGCAGTGAGACGTCCATGTCGAACCGCTTGCAGAGGCGGCCGACGACGGCGAGGCCGAGGCGCGGGTTCTCGCCGAGGTTGTGCGCGTCCTCGCCGTTCTTGGCGTCCTCGATCATCCGCTCGATGCGGGCGCGGGACTCCTCGCTCAGGCTGACGCCGCAGTCCTCGATCTCGATGACGACGCCTGCCTGCACCTCGACGGCGGTGACGTGCACCTTGGTCGACGGCGGCGAGTAGCGCGTCGCGTTGTCGAGGAGCTCGGCGGCGGCGTGGATGACCGGCTCGACCGAGGTGCCCTTGATGTTGATGTTGACGATCGAGGCGAGGTTGATGCGGCGGTACTCCAGGATGCGGGACATCGCGCCGCGCAGCACGCTGTAGAGGGAGACCGGCTTGGGCCACTGGCGGCCGGGCCGGCCGCCGCCGAGGACGGAGATGGTGTCGGCGAGCCGGCCGATCAGCGAGGTGCCGTGGTCGATGCGCAGCAGGTCGTCGAAGACCTCGGGGTTGCGGCCGTGGTCCTCCTCCATCTCGCGGAGTTCGTAGGCCTGCTGGTGGACGATGGCCTGGACGCGCCGGGCGACGCTCACGAAGGAGCGCTCGGTGGCGTCGCGCATCGAGATCTCCTGGTCGGCGCCGCGCAGCGCGATGCGCACCAGCTCGCGGTAGCCCTCGGGCAGGCCGCGCAGTTCGGGGTCCGCGTCGAACACGTCGCGTACGACGTCCCGGAGCACCTGGCCGCGGCGCAGCCGGTAGAAGCCGGCGGGCAGGACGTCGGTGGCGAAGCGCTCCATCAGATCGTTGTGCGCGGCGATCCGCTGCTCCAGGTACGCGGTGTGCCGGGCGTGTTCGGCCCGTGCCTCGCGGAGCAGACGGCCGCGCCGGGCGGCCTCCCCGGCCGTGCCGAGGACCAGCAGGACGGCCAGTGCTCCGCACACGCCGACGGCGAGCCGGGCCGTGGGCGGTACCAGGGCGACGGCGGCCCCGGCCGCCGCGGCCATCACTATGGCCGGTGGCAACAGCACGCGCGCATAGGGACGTTCACGGCGACCGGGAGGCTTCTGAACACTCACCATGGATGCCTTCTGAGACGAATCGGCTGGGTTCGGGGGTGCTTGCGGGGGGAAGGTACACGGGGCTGAACGGGATGCATTCCGCATTTGGGAACAGACGCACGATTTACCTCAACTCGGTGCGCCGCGGGCGAGCTTAGTCCGACCGGATCATCGCCGTGTCATATTCGGCAAGCACCTGAAATCGCCCCGCGAGGGGAGTACTCTCAACTCCTTTTGCACGCTGGGCTTTTGCTCGCACACGAGGAGTAACCGCACACGGGTGTACGAAAGTCACTCACCGCGCGGAGTGAAATGACGACGGGGGCCGCACCTCGACGGGTGCGACCCCCGTTCCCTTCGCCGTGACCGCCATCCCCCGGTCACATCGAGCACCGCCTCCCCCGGCGACCACCGGGCGAAGACGGCCGGCACTCCGCGCCCGAGCAGGCTGCCACCCGCCGGCCGACGGGCAGCACGGTGATCCCGGCCCCGGTGGCGTTCCCCGCTCCCGACGCGGCCCTGGTACGCCGCGGGGCCCGGACCGCCCGGAGAGGACGGCCCGAGCCCCTGCCGGCGGGTCACCCCACGGACGAGTAGGCGACCACACCCCGCAGCAACTGATCGACGGCCTTGCGCGCGGCCTTGGCCACGGTCGAGCCCTCCACGGGAGCCGCCGCGGAGATCTGCCCGAGCACGTCGATGACCTGCTTGCACCACCGCACGAAGTCCCCGGCCGGCATCTCCGCCTCCCGCAGCACCTCGTCGAGCCCCTTGCCGGACGCCCACATGTACGCGGCCCAGGCGAACCCGAGATCCGGTTCCCGCTGCCCGACGCCCTCGCTCTGGTGGATCCGGAACTCCTCCTCCAGCCCGTCGAGCCGGCCCCAGATGCGGACCATCTCACCGAGCGCGGCCTTGGCCTTGCCGGAGGGCAGCTTCGGCGCCATGGCGTCGTCGCCGACGCGGGCCTCGTACACCAACGCCGAGACACAGGCGGCGAGTTCGGCGGGGGCCAGCCCCTCCCAGACCCGCTCGCGCAGGCACTCGCTGGCCAGCAGGTCCAGTTCGCCGTAGAGCCGCGCGAGCCGCTTGCCGTGCTCGGTGACCTCGTCACCGCGCAGGTAGTCCAGCTCGGTCAGCAGGGCCACGATCCGGTCGAAGGTCCGCGCGATGGTGTTGGTACGGCCCTCGATGCGCCGCTCCAGCTGCGAGGTGTCGCGCATCAGCCGGTGGTAGCGCTCGGCCCAGCGGGCGTGGTCCTCACGGTCGTTGCACCCGTGGCAGGGATGGGCGCGGATCGCCGTCCGCAGCCGTGCGATCTCCCGGTCGTCGGCGGCCTGGGACCGCTTCTTGCGCGCCCGCTCCGGCGGGATGTGCCCGGCCTTGGTCCGCAGCGCGGAGGCGAGGTCCCGACGCGACTGCGGCGAGCGCGGATTGAAGGTCTTCGGGATCCGCATCCGGTCCAGCGGCTCGACCGGCACCGGGAAGTCCATCGACGCCAGCCGCTTGACCTGCCGTTCGGCGGTCAGCACCAGCGGCCGCGGCCCGTCGTGGTGGTCGAAGCCGCGGTGGCCGTTGGACCGGCCCGCGGGCAGGCCGGGGTCCAGGACCAGGGCGAGGCCCGCGTACTTGCCGGTGGGCACATGGATGACATCGCCCGGCTTCAGCTTCTCCAGGGCGACGGCGGCCTCGGCACGCCGCTCGTTCGCGCCCTGCCGGGCCAGCTCGGTCTCCCGGTCCTTCAGCTCGCGGCGCAGCCGCGCGTACTCCTCGAAGTCGCCGAGGTGACAGGTCATCGAGGCCTTGTAACCGGCCAGCCCCTCCTCGTTGCGCTGCACCTGGCGCGAGATGCCCACGACCGACTTGTCGGCCTGGAACTGGGCGAAGGAGGTCTCCAGCAGCTCGCGCGAGCGGTGCCGGCCGAACTGCTCGACCAGGTTGACCGCCATGTTGTACGACGGCTTGAAGCTGGAGCGCAGCGGGTACGTGCGCGTGCCCGCGAGACCGGCGAGGTGCTCGGGGCTCATGCCGCGCTGCCACAGCACCACGGCGTGGCCCTCGACGTCGATGCCGCGGCGGCCGGCCCGGCCCGTCAGCTGGGTGTACTCCCCGGGTGTGATGTCGGCGTGCTGCTCGCCGTTCCACTTGACCAGCTTCTCCAGCACCACCGAGCGGGCGGGCATGTTGATGCCGAGCGCGAGGGTCTCGGTGGCGAACACGGCCTTGACCAGGCCGCGTACGAACAGCTCCTCCACGACCTCCTTGAAGGTCGGCAGCATGCCCGCGTGGTGGGCGGCGATGCCGCGCTCCAGGCCCTCCAGCCATTCGTAGTAGCCGAGGACGTGCAGGTCCTCGGTCGGGATGGAGGCGGTGCGCTCCTCGACCAGGGCGCGGACCTGCTCGCGTGCCTCCTCGTCGTTGAGCCGCAGGCCCGCGTACAGGCACTGCTGGACGGCGGCCTCGCAGGCGGCACGGCTGAAGATGAAGGTGATGGCCGGGAGCAGGCCCTCGGAGTCGAGCCGTTCGATGACCTCGGGGCGGCCCGGCGTCCACACGCGCGAGCGCTGTCTGCGCTCGCGCTCCCGGTCGGCCTCGCGCATCGCCCGGCCGCGCCTGCGGTCCTGGTACGACGGCCGGGTGGCCTCCATCCGGGCCAGTCGGACCAGGTCGGGATTGACGGCCTTCTTGTGGCCCTCGCCCTCCTCGAACAGGTCGTACATCCGCCGCCCGGCGAGCACGTGCTGGAACAGCGGCACGGGACGGTGCTCGGAGACGATCACCTCGGTGTCGCCACGGACGGTGTCCAGCCAGTCACCGAACTCCTCCGCGTTGGACACGGTGGCGGAGAGCGAGACCAGGGTCACCGACTCGGGCAGGTGGATGATCACCTCCTCCCAGACGGCGCCGCGGAAGCGGTCGGAGAGGTAGTGCACCTCGTCCATGACCACGTAGCCGAGGCCGAGGAGGGTCTGCGAGCCGGCGTAGAGCATGTTCCGCAGCACCTCGGTGGTCATCACGACCACCGGGGCGTCGGAGTTCACGCTGTTGTCGCCGGTGAGCAGGCCCACCTTGCCGGTGCCGTAGCGGCGGCACAGGTCGGCGTACTTCTGGTTCGACAGCGCCTTGATGGGTGTCGTGTAGAAGCACTTCTTGCCCTGCTCCAGGGCGAGGTGGACGGCGAACTCGCCCACGATCGTCTTGCCCGAGCCGGTGGGGGCGGCCACCAGAACGCCCTTCCCGGCTTCGAGCGCCTGGCAGGCCTCGATCTGGAAGGGGTCGAGGCCGAAGTCGTACATCTCGCGGAAGGAGGCGAGCGCGGTGGCCTGCTCGGCTGCCCGCCTGCGGGCTGCCGCGTACCGCTCGGCCGGTGAGAGGTCCTCTGTCATCGTACTTTCGAGCGTACCGGGCCCCACTGACAACAGGACGATCATTATCCGGATCACCCTGCGGACGACTGCCGGAGGGTGAGAAGAGCGGAAGAAACGCGACGGAGGGCCGGTGGGACACGGATGCCCCCGTCCTCGGGGGACGGGGGCATCGCGTGGCGGCTCGGTGAGGACTCAGGTCACGTCACGTCGTCGTATCCGTTGACCCGGTCGGTGCTCGTCTGCTCGGGCAGGGCCCGGGCGGCCGGGACGGGCTCGACGTCGCCGATGTCCTCGGGCGTGAGGTCCAGCTCGGAGGCCTCGTCGTCCGCCGGGCCCGCGGCCTCGCGACGGCGCCGACGCCTGTCGTTGAGCAGTGAGAAGGCGACCGCGCCGAAGTACAGCACCCAGATCGGCCCGGCGAGGGCCAGCATGGACAGCGGGTCGGTGCTCGGGGTGGCCACGGCCGCGAAGACCGTGATGCCGAGGATCATCGCGCGCCACCAGCCGAGCATGCGCCGGCCGGTCAGCACCCCGGTGAGGTTGAGCATGATCAGCAGCAGCGGCAGCTCGAAGGAGAGGCCGAAGACGACCACCATGCGGGTGACCAGCTGGAGCAGGTCGTCGAGCGGCAGGAAGTTCCTGATGGACCCGCTCGGCGTGAAGTCGATCAGCACCTTCGCGGTGGTGGGCAGCACCTTGTACGCGAAGAAGGCACCACCGAAGAACAGCGGGGCGCCGGTGAAGACGAAGGCGTAGGCGTACTTCTTCTCGTGCCGGTGCAGACCCGGCGCGACGAAGGCCCACAGCTGGTACAGCCAGATCGGCGAGGCCAGCACGACGCCCGCCATCAGGGAGACCTGCAGGGCCAGCGTGAACGGGGCGAGGAGACCGTTGATCGTGATCTCCGCGCACTGGTGCTTGCCGCTGGCCTTCGCCAGCTCCTCGAAGGTCTCCGGGCAACCGATCGAGTCGAGGATGGGCCTCGTCAGGAAGTTGATGATGTCGTTGTAGAAGAAGGCGGCGACGACCGTCACGACGACGATGGCCAGCATGGCCTTCGCGAGCCGGTTGCGGAGCTCACGAAGGTGATCCGCGAGGGGCATCCGCCCCTCGGGATCCTTCTCCTTGTTGCGGGCAGGCTTGAGCAACCCACGTCCTCATCTCGTGCGGCAGGCCGGGGGTTTCCGGCCGTGCGTCAGCGCTGGGTGGTGTCCGTCGGCTCGTTGACCGGCCGCGAGCTGGTCACGTCACCGGGGGCCGCCTGGATGGTGCGCTGCGCCGGAGGCTGCTCGCCCGTGGTGGGCGCCTGGGCGGACGCGTTGCCGCCCTCTTCCTTCATCGCCTTGGCCTCGCTCTTGAGGATGCGCGCGGACTTGCCGAGCGAGCGGGCCATGTCCGGAAGCTTCTTCGCGCCGAACAGCAGGATGATGACGACGAGGATGAGAATGATCTCGGGAGCTCCGAGCCTTCCGAACATAAGTCTTTACCTTCTCACCGAGGCGGCTGGGTGGGGTGCTGTCCGACCAGTCGGACATGTGTCCGATGGTCGTGCTGGCAGCGATCGTAACGCTCAGGGGTAAACGTGAGGCAATCCCCGTGCGTACTCCCGGTCCACGATGCGGGCCTCGTTCTCCACACCGCGACCAGCAGCGTACCTGTCCCCCAGGGCAGCATGACAGGGCGAAGTGACGCAAAGCGCTTGCGTCGCCGGTCTCACGGGCACCGTCCGGCACTGCTCACAGGGCGTCCACGGCGCGGGCCGCGCGCACGGACGCCCGCTCCAGATCCTCCGCAGCCCTGTTGATACGGCGTGCGGAGTCCGCGACCTGTTCCCCGAGGCGTCGCGCCTCCAGGAACACCCGCACGGCCAGCACCCCCAGGACGGCGACACCCAGGAAACCCATCGCTACCGCGAACATCGGCCAGAACATGACGCCGAGCCTAGACGCTCCGCCGACACGGAGCGCGGGCGGCTACACCGTGGAGTGCAGCCGCAGGGTCCTGACGCCGCCGCCGGTGAGCAGTTCCACGATCCGCTCCCCGGCGGGCTTGCGGACCGCGGCGCCGCAGTCGGGGCAGGTGAAGGAGTAGAACGTCGTCCGGCTGCTGGCGCCGATGGCGAGGCGCAGCGCGCCGGCGGCGAGCTCGAACCGGCCGCGGCAGTCCGGGCAGCCGGCCCTGAACATCACCGGGACCGCTCGTCTCATGCCGGCGAAGGCGGTCGCCACCGTCATCTCACCCGCACGCTCGCTCACAGGCCTCGCTCCTTCTTCCGGTCGTTCACCAGACGCGCCGCTGGGAGTGTGCCGCGTTGTGCCGTTCCACGTCCGCGGCGCCCCGGGGGCTTGTCGCGCGGTTCCCCGCGCCCTACGGACGCGCCTCACTGCCCGGAGCCGCCGGGGGCTCCGTGTCGTACGCCGCCAGCGCCTCCGCCGCCGCTCTCCGGGCGCTCTCGGCCAGCTCCGGCGGGGAGACGATCCGGCCGTCACGGCCGAGGCGCAGGGCGAGCCGGCGCAGGGAGGCCGGGTCGGGGGTGCGCAGAGTGATACGCAGCCCGCCGTCGGGAAGCTCATCGGCGCTGTCGTGCGGGTAGTACTCGGCGACCCAGCGACCACCGGGGCCGACCTCGACCACGACCTCGGGGTCCTCGGCGGCCGGGTGCACCAGCCCCTCGGAGAGGTCGCGCAGTTCTATCTCGGGCGGGGCCGAGGGCGCGTCGAGGATCCTGATCTCGGCGACCCGGTCGAGGCGGAAGGTGCGCCGGGCCTCGGAGCGGCGGCACCAGGCCTCCACATAGGTGTGGCCGACGCTGACCAGGCGGATCGGGTCGATCTCGCGCTCGGTGACCTCGTCCCGGGCCGGGGAGTAGTAGCGGATCCACAGCCGGCGGCGCTCGGAGATCGCCCGGTCGACGTCGGCGAACACACCGCCCTCGGACTCGAAGGTCACCGACAACCGGGAGCTGGCACCGGCGGCCTCACCGGCCGCGGCCTCCACCTTGGCAGTGGCCCGCAGCAGGGCCTGGCGGTCGCTCTCCCTGAGGCCGGGCAGGGTCGACACCGCGCGGGCGGCGACCAGCAGCGCGGTGGCCTCGTCGGCGGCGAGCCGGAGCGGTTCGGCCGCCTCCTCGCCGAGCGCGGCCGGGTTGTGCCACCAGATGCGCTCGCCGTCGGTGTCGATGTCCAGCAGGTCGCCGCCGCGGAAGCTCGTGCCGCACATGGGCAGCAGATCGAGATCGGCGACCAGCTCGTCCTCGGTGATGCCGAAGGCCCGCGCCACGTCGGCGATCCGGGCGCCGGGGCGCTCTCTGAGATACGTCACCAGGGAGAGCATCCGCCGCGTCTGGTCGATGGCGTTGACCGTCCTGGCCGGTTTGCCTGCCACAGTCCCGCTCCCCCTCAGCCCTTGGCCACGGCGCGCAGCCGGTCCACCACGTCGGCCCGCAGCTCGGCCGGCTCCAGGACCACCACGTCCGGCCCGAACTCCACCAGCCAGGCGTCCAGGCCGTGCCCGTACGGAATCTCCAACTCGTCCCAGCCGTCGCCGAGTTCCCGGACCTTGGTGGCCTTCGCCCGAAGGGGGTAACCGGCGCCGGAGCGCAGCCGGATCAGCGCCGAGCGGTCGGCTATCTCACCGGCCCAGCCCGCGACGGTCTCGCGCACGGTGACGACGTCCGGCACGGGCGCGGTGAAGCCCGTACCCCGGGAGCGGACCTTGCCGGTGATCCGGGAGAGCCGGAAGACGCGCTCGGCACCCCGGTCGCGGTCGAAGCCGGCCAGGTACCAGTGGCCGCGCCAGCACTCCAGCGCCCACGGCTCGACGTGCCGGGGCTCGGGGCGGGCGGCGGAGGCCTTGCGGTACTCGAAGACCACCGGGCGGCGGTCGCGGCAGGCCAGCATCAGCGGCTCGAAGGCGGCCTCGTGCACCGGGATGCGCGGCTCCAGGGCGCCGTGCGCCTCATAGGGGTCGACGTCCTCGGGGAGCCCGGCGGCGCGCAGCTTCTGCAGGGCGCCGCTGGCGGCCCCGGCCAGCCGGGCCTGCTGCCAGACCTTGGCGGCGAGGCCGAGGGCGGCGGCCTCCTCGGCGTCCAGGGTGATGGGGGGCAGGCGGTTGCTGTCGCGGCGGGCGAGGTAGCCGACCTCGCCGTCGAGGTTCTCGACGGTCTCGATGACCAGGCCCAGTTCCCGCAGGTCGTCCTTGTCCCGCTCGAACATGCGGTTGAAGGAGTCGTCGCTGCCCGCTTCCAGGTAGGCCTCGATGGACTCGCGCAGCTCCCGCTTGCTGAGCGGCCGCCGCGTCCCGAGCAGACACAGCGCGAGGTTCATCAGCCGCTCGGCCTTGGCAATGGCCATCGACGCCCTTCGCCTTCCCTATGGTGCTTCCGACCGATGACCGTACCGCTCCGCGGGGCGGTGACAAAAGCCGAGAGCCCATGCCCGAGCAGGCATGGGCCCCAGGTGATCGGTTCCGGTCGGACCCGGCCGGCCGATCGGGCGTGGATCAGACGCCGAGCAGGTCGACCACGAAGATGAGGGTCTCGCCGGGCTTGATCGCCGGGGTCGGGCTCTGGTTGCCGTAGGCGAGGTGGGCGGGGATGGTCAGCTGGCGGCGGCCACCGACCTTCATGCCCTGCACGCCCTGGTCCCAGCCCTTGATGACCCGGCCGGCACCCAGCGGGAAGCGGAACGGGGTGCCCCGGTTCCAGCTCGCGTCGAACTCCTCGCCGGTGCTGAAGGCGACGCCCACGTAGTGCACGGTGACGTTCTGGCCCGCCTGCGCGACCGGCCCGTCGCCCTCCCAGATGTCCTTGATCTCCAGGTCCGCCGGGGGCTCGCCGCCCGGGAAGTCGATCTCGGGCTTGTCGATGCTCACGTCAAAAGCTCCTGCTTGTGTACGACACGGAACGTGGACAGTCTTTCATCATCGCGGGCCTCCCGCCCGCCCCGGGCGCTACATCGCCGCGAGGATGTCCACCGTGAAGACGAGGGTGGAGCCCTTCTTGATGACTCCCCCGCTCGGCGGGTTGTCGCCGTACCCCAGGTCCGGCGGGACGACGATCAGGACCCGGCTGCCGACCTTCTTGCCGGTCAGACCCTGGGCGAGGCCCTTGACCGCCTGCTGCATCTGCTCCAGCGAGAACTGGCTGAGCCGGCCGGAGCCGTACGTCCGCTGGAAGGTCTTGCCGCCGTCCCAGACCAGGCCCTGGAACTGGCACAGGACCGTCTGGTCGGACTTCAGCTCGGGACCGTCGCCCTCCAGGACGTACTCCGACACGAGCTTCTTCGGCGGGTCTGCCTTGGGGACGGTGACCTTGGGCACCTGGCCGTCGGTGTTGGTGCCCACCTTCGGCAGGGCGGCGTCGTCCTGCGGGACCGGCGTGCCCTTGACGGAGCTCTTGGAGTTGAAGGAGTCGATCAGGTCGATGACGAAGACCAGCGTGTCGGTGCCCTTGATGCCCGCCTGTTCGTTGCCCTCCGTGCCGTAGCCCCAGGTGGGCGGCACGGCGATCTGGACGCGGCTGCCGGTCTTCTTACCCGCGAGGCCGTACCGCCAGCCGTCGATGATGCTGCCCTGGGCGAGCTGGATGACCAGGGGGCGCTTGCGGTCGTAGGAATTGTCGAAGACCTTGGCCGTGCTCCAGATCTGGCCGAGGTAGTTCGCCTGGATGAAGTCGTTCTCCGCGACCGTGCGGCCACTGCCCGTGATGAGCGTCTTCACCGCGAGGTTCTTCGACGGGTCGCCCGGTCCCTTGGCGACGGTCGGCTTCTCGCCGAACTTCGTCCCCGCCGTGACCGCCGGCAGCGGCCCGTCCACGATCTTGGGCGGGGGCGCGGACGACGCCGTGGCCGACGGTGAGGCGCCGGTCTTGCTGGAGTCGGACTTGTCGTCACCGCATCCGGCGAGCGTGACCAGTCCTGCGGGAACGGCGGCGAGGAGGAGTGAGCGTCGGCGCACGGAAGAGCCTCGTAATCGGTCGATCTTGCGGATGGCGTGCGCGCAACTCTACGACTTGAGCAGGGCGCCGTACGGGAAACGTACGGCGCCCGTGTGGCGTTCCGGCACGGGTGTGCCGGAACGCCTGACCCACCTCCCGATGACTACATTCCTGCGATGAGCTTCTCCACCCGGTCGTCCACCGAACGGAACGGGTCCTTGCACAACACGGTGCGCTGTGCCTGGTCGTTGAGCTTGAGGTGCACCCAGTCGACCGTGAAGTCCCTGCGCTGTTCCTGTGCCCGCCGGATGAAGTCGCCGCGCAGCCGGGCGCGAGTGGTCTGCGGGGGAACCGACTTGCCCTCGAAGATCTTCAAGTCGTTGCAGACGCGGGCGGCTTGGCCCTTCTTCTCCAGCAGGTAGTACAGGCCACGACGGCGGTGGATGTCGTGGTAGGCGAGGTCTATCTGGGCGACCCGCGGGTGCGACATCGTCATGTTGTGCTTGGCCCGGTACCGCTCGATGAGCTTGTACTTCATGACCCAGTCGATCTCGGTCTCGATGCGGTCGAGTTCCTCGTTCTCGATCGCTTCGAGGGTGCGGCCCCACAGGTCCAGGACCTGCGCGACCGTGCCGGTGCGGATGCCCCGGCGGTCGCAGAAGTCCACGGCCTTGTCGAAGTACTCGCGCTGCACCTCCAGCGCCGACGCCTCCCGGCCGCTGGCCAGGCGCACCTTGCGCCGGCCGGTGATGTCATGGCTGACCTCGCGGATCGCCCGGATCGGGTTCTCCAGGGTGAGGTCGCGCATCACGGTGCCGGCCTCGATCATGCGCAGCACCAGGTCGGTGGCGCCGACCTTGAGCAGCATCGTCGTCTCGGACATGTTCGAGTCGCCGACGATGACGTGCAGCCGGCGGTAGCGCTCGGCGTCCGCGTGGGGTTCGTCGCGGGTGTTGATGATGGGCCGGGAGCGGGTCGTCGCCGAGGAGACGCCCTCCCAGATGTGCTCCGCGCGCTGGCTGACGCAGTAGACGGCGCCACGCGGGGTCTGGAGCACCTTGCCGGCGCCGCACAGCAGCTGCCGGGTGACGAGGAAGGGGATGAGGATGTCCGCGAGCCGGGAGAACTCCCCGTGCCGGGCCACCAGGTAGTTCTCGTGGCAGCCGTAGGAGTTGCCCGCCGAGTCGGTGTTGTTCTTGAAGAGGTAGACGTCGCCTGCGATGCCCTCCTCGTGCAGGCGTCGTTCCGCGTCCACCAGGAGTCCTTCGAGAATGCGCTCGCCGGCTTTGTCGTGGGTGACCAGTTCGATCACGTTGTCACATTCGGGGGTCGCGTATTCCGGATGTGAGCCCACGTCGAGATAGAGCCGGGCGCCGTTTCGCAGAAAGACATTGCTGCTGCGGCCCCATGACACGACACGGCGGAAGAGGTACCGCGCCACCTCGTCAGGAGACAGGCGGCGCTGTCCCCTGAACGTGCACGTGACGCCGTACTCGTTCTCCAGCCCGAAAATGCGGCGGTCCATGAGGGAACATTACGCCCGATCCCCCGAGCTGAAACGGGGTTCGGCAGCACGATTTGGATCATTTTCCGATGAAGCCGCAACGATCCCGCCCCGCGCGGGAGCTGCGAGGACCCGTCCGGTGGCGAGCAGGACCAGCAGCGACACGGCCCCCGCGGCACCCGGCAGCGCAAAGCCCCACAGGGTGCCACCGGCCTGGACCACCGGCCCTGCCAGGCCCGTTCCCGCCGAGGCACCCACGGTGAACGTCGTCACGAGCCATGAGAACGCCTCGGTGACGGTCCCGCTCGGCGCGTGCCGGTCGACGATGATGAACGCGCAGGCGATGCACGGCGCCAGGAACACACCGGCGACCACGCTGAGCAACACCATGGCCACCGCGCCCGGCACCAGCATCAGCGGCAGGTAACACACCGCCAGAAGGGCCACCAGCACTCTGAGTCGCCGTTCGGGTGCGCCGCCCCACGCGCGGGCGCCGTAGACGGTGCCGCCGGCCAGCGCCCCGAGGCCCAGCCCTGCCATCAGCCAGCCGTACACCGCGTCGCCGCCGTGACCGTCCGCGTACGACACCGAGGCGACCGTGATGGAGCCCAGCGCGATGCCGACGAACAGGAAGGCGGCGAGCAGCACGAGCAGACCGGGCGAGCGCAGGGCACCCAGCCAGTGGGCCTCACGGGGGGCCGAGCGCCACGCGCGGGAGGGCGGCGAGAGCACGACGGAGAGCGCGCCGAGCACGCCCAGCAGGTTCAGCGCGAGCAGGGCGGCGCGCTCGTCCCACAGGGCCACGCAGAGGGTCACCAGCAGCGGGCCGACGGTGAACATGACCTCCTGCGCGATGGCGTCCATGGCGTACGCGGTGTGCACCTGCTCCTCGCGGCCCAGCACGGACGGCCACAGGGCGCGCAGGCCGCCCTCCAGGGGCGGGGTGAACAGGCCGGCCGCCGCGACGGCCGCATAGGCGAGCGGCAGCGGTGTGGTGCCGCAGAAGGCGAAGAGGGTCATGGCGAGGGCGGCGAGGACGGCCGCGGGCAGCTGGACGCGCGGCTGGCCGTACAGGTCCACGAGGCGGCCCAGCACGGGCTGGCCGACGGCGTTGGCGACCCCGTACACGGCGGCCAGGGCGCCGGCGAGGCTGTAGGTGCCGCCCTCGGCGCGGACGAAGAGCACCAGGGCGATGGCGGCGGTGGCGTTGGGCAGCCGGCCCACCAGGGTGCCGGTGAGCAGCCGCAGGGCGTGCCTCGCCCTCAGGATGTCCAGGTATCCCGTGGCCATGTCCTGCCCTCCGTGGCTCGCCGGGACGCCGTGACGGCCCGAAGTGTTACGTATAACGTCCCTCGTCATACGTACCATGTGCGCTGTTCGCACGTCCAGACGACGGGGAGTCAGTGGTGGCCCGCAGCAGCACGCGCCCGACCAGCCGGGACGTCGCCCGGGCGGCCGGGGTCTCCCAGGCCGCCGTCTCCCTCGTCCTGGGCGACAAATGGCGCGGCCGGGTGTCCGAGACCACCGCCGAGCGCGTCCGCGAGGCCGCGCGCGAGCTGGGCTACCGCCCCAACCTCGCCGCCCGCAACCTCCGCCTGGGCCGTACCCGTACCGTCCTGCTCGTGGTGCCCGCCCTGACGACGGAGTTCTTCGCCGGCGTCTACACCGGCGCCGCGCGCGTGGCCGCCGAACACGGCTTCGGCGTGGTGCTCTACCCCTCCCCCGAGGGCATCGGCCCGGCCCGCGACCCCTTCGCCTCCGCGCAGGCCGCCCTGGACGGCGTCATCGCCTCCTCCATGGCCGCCGACGCCCTCTCCGCGATCCGGGGCGACCAGCTGCCCCTGGTCATGCTCGACAGCGACCCGGCGGGCAGCCTGGGCGCCGCGACCGTGAACCTGGACATCGCCGACGGCGTACGGCAGGTCGCCGCCCATCTGCTGGACCTCGGCCACCGGCGGGTGCTGCACCTGGCCGCCGACGTGCCGTCCTGGACCTTCGAGGTGCGCGCGAGGGAGCTGGCCGCGCGCCTGGCCGCCGTGCCGGGCACCGAGGTCCGTACGGCCCGGGCCCCGATCTCCATCGAGGGCGCGCTCGCCGCCACCGAGGCCGCGCTCACCGCGCCGGGCCCCCGGCCGACGGCGGTGGTCTGCGACGACGACAAGCTCGCCGCCGGCGCCTACAAGGCGCTGCGCCGCCTGGGGCTGCGCGTCCCGGACGACATGTCCGTCACCGGCCTGGACGACCTCGCCCTGGCCACCGCCATCGACCCCGAGCTCACGACGGTACGGCTGGACGCAGAACTGTTCGGGGAACGGGGCATGCGGGCCCTGCTGGCGGTCCTGGAGGGCCGGGAGCCGGAGGGCGGGGACATCCCCGTCGAACTGGTCGTCCGGGGCTCCACGGCGCCGCCGCACGCGTCGGCGTGAAAAGCCGGGTGCCCCGGCCGGATCTCCGGCCGGGGCACCCGGCGACACGTGCCGCAGGCGGCTACTCCTCCTCGGAGTCCTCGGAGCCGTCCGCGCTCTCCGCCTCCGTGCTCGCGCCGTCCGCCGCCAGCAGACGGGCGAGCTGGCGGCCGACGATGCGCTTGAACTTGCGCTTCTGCGGGCGCGTACGGTCCAGTACGGCGACCTCCAGGCGCTCGGCGGGGATCTCCCGCTCGCTGCCGTTGGTGTCCCGGGACAGGGCCTGCACGGCCAGCTTGAGGGCCTCGGCGAGGCTCATGCCGTCGCGGTGGCGCTGGTCCAGGAAGCTGCTGATCTGCTCGGCGTTGCCGCCCACCGCGACCGAGCCGTGCTCGTCCACGATGGAGCCGTCGTGCGGCAGCCGGTAGATCTGGTCGCCCTCGGGGGTCTCCCCCACCTCGGCCACCACCAGCTCCACCTCGTACGGCTTCTCGGCCGCGGAGGAGAAGATCGTGCCCAGCGTCTGGGCGTAGACGTTGGCCAGGCCCCGGGCGGTGACGTCGTCGCGGTCGTAGGTGTAGCCCCGCAGGTCGGCGTAGCGGACACCGCCGATGCGCAGGTTCTCGTACTCGTTGTACTTGCCGGCCGCCGCGAAGCCGATCCGGTCGTAGATCTCGCTGAACTTGTGCAGCGCGCGGGACGGGTTCTCGCCGACGAAGACGATGCCGTCGGCGTACTGCAGCACGACCAGGCTGCGGCCGCGGGCGATGCCCTTGCGGGCGTACTCCGCCCGGTCGGCCATGGCCTGCTGGGGTGAGACATAGAACGGCGTCGACACCGGTTATCCGTCCCTTTCTGTCATGGTCACTGGATCACCTTCATAAGAACCGGGCCCGCGCTCAGAGCAGGGCGGCCTTGGGGCCGTCGGGCTCCTCCAGGCGCTTCTGGAGCACCGCGCGGGCGATCTCGGACGCCTCGTCCTCGGTGAGCCGGCGGAAGCCGTCCTCGGTGATCACGGTGATGATCGGGTAGATCCGGCGGGCGACATCGGGACCGCCGGTCGCCGAGTCGTCGTCAGCCGCGTCGTAGAGGGCCTGCACCACGAGGGTGGTGGCCTGCTCCTCGGTCAGGTCGTCACGGAACAGCTTCTTCATCGCACCGCGCGCGAAGATCGAGCCGGAGCCCGTCGCCGCGAAGTTGTGCTCCTCGGAACGGCCGCCCGTGACGTCGTAGGAGAAGATGCGCCCCTTCTCGCGGTCCAGGTCGTACCCCGCGAAGAGGGGCACCACGGCCAGGCCCTGCATGGCCATGCCGAGGTTGGAACGGATCATGGTCGACAGCCGGTTCGCCTTGCCCTCCAGGGACAGCTGGGCACCCTCGACCTTCTCGAAGTGCTCCAGCTCCAGCTGGAAGAGCTTGACCATCTCGACGGCCAGGCCGGCGGTGCCGGCGATACCGACGGCCGAGTACTCGTCGGCCGGGAACACCTTCTCGATGTCCCGCTGCGCGATCACATTGCCCATCGTGGCCCGGCGGTCACCGGCGAGCACCACGCCGCCGGGGAAGGTCACGGCCACGATGGTCGTGCCGTGCGGCGCCTCGATCACGCCCTTGGTGGGCGGCAGCTGCCGGTTGCCGGGCAGCAGCTCGGGCTGGTGCTCGGCGAGGAAGTCCATGAACGAAGAGGATCCTGGCGTCAGGAAGGCAGCTGGTAGACGCCCGGTGCCACGAGAGTTGGCTTCCACGAGTTTCCTTCCAGGTAGGCAACGGCACGACGGCCAACCTCGGGGTCGTCCCTCAATTTGCCGATGGCCGAGTTGCAGTTGAAGCACAATACGCCACGGACACTACCCGTCTTGTGGCAGTGATCCACATGCACGGGCGGGGCGTCCAGGCAGATCGCACACAGGCCCCGCTGAGAGGCGATCAACCTGTCACGCTCGGCCCCGGTCAAGCCGTAGTTGCGCTTCAGGTGGTGCTCTCGCCCCTTCGCCGCCTTGCATGTCCTGCAGAGCGTCGCCAGACCGTCTGAGGCACTGCGGTTCCGCGTCCACTCACTGTGCGGCTTGACCTGGCCGCACGTACGGCAGTACTTGTGCCCCGGGGGCGCATCCACTCTCGGGCGAACGTTGCGCCCCTTGGCCACCTGCCGTTGCTGGTGATAGGCAGCCGCGCACTCACGGCAATATGCCTGCCGCCCATCACGCATCGCCCTGTTCCGCGCGAACGCTGCTCGTGGCTTGTGTTGCTTGCACCGCGAGCAGCGCTTCACGCCTTCCTCGGTTGCCACCCCATTCCCCCCGCAACCTTCGATTCGAAGGAAGAACAGGCCTACTGGCCACCCTTCTGAACGAAACTCCGCACGAAGTCCTCTGCGTTCTCCTCCAAGACATCGTCGATCTCGTCCAGGACGGAGTCCACGTCGTCCGACAGCTTCTCGTGCCGCTCCTTGAGGTCCTCCGAGCCCTGCGCGTCCTGCGCCTGCTCCTCGACCTCCTCGGTGGACCGCGTGGCCTTCTGCTGGCCGCCGCCCGTGTCCTTGGTTGCCATAACCCTCACCCCGCTCAGTTCGCCTGCCGATCGGTGATGATCAGACCCTACAAGCCGGGTCCGACATCGGCCCCGCAGTTTCTGCAACGTACGGGGGCCACCCCGATGATTCCCGGGCGGTGGGGTTTCCACCCCGGCCGCCCGGGCGCACCGAGTACCCCCTGGCTCCGCTCACCCGCCGGACAGGACCCTGACCAGGTCTTCCGCGGTACGGCAGCGGTCCAGGAGCTCCTTGACGTGATTTCGCGTTCCGCGTAGCGGTTCCAGGGTTGGAACGCGCTGGAGCGAGTCGCGGCCGGGAAGGTCGAAGATGACCGAGTCCCAGGAGGCGGCCGCGACGTCGTCCGCGTACTGCTCCAGGCAGCGTCCGCGGAAGTACGCGCGTGTGTCGTCCGGCGGCTTCGTGCGGGCCCTGTCGACCTCGGACTCGTCCAGCAGCCGCTTCATGCGTCCGCGGGCCACCAGGCGGTTGTACAGGCCCTTCTCGGCGCGTACGTCCGCGTACTGGAGGTCGACCAGGTGCAGCCGGGCCGCGTCCCAGTCCAGGTTGTCGCGGCGGCGGTAGCCCTCCATCAGCTCCCGCTTGGCGACCCAGTCCAGCTCGCCGGCCAGGCTCATCGGGTCGTTCTCCAGCCGGGTGAGGGTGTCCTCCCAGCGGCTGAGGACGTCCTTGGTCTGGTCGTCGGCGTCGGCGCCGAAGCGCTCCTCGACGTACTTGCGGGCCAGCTCGAAGTACTCCATCTGCAACTGGACCGCGGTGAGGGTGCGCCCGCTGCGCAGGGTGACCAGGCGCTTGAGCGACGGGTCGTGCGAGACCTGGTGGAGGGTGCGCACAGGCTGGTCGACGGCGAGGTCCACGGCGATGAAGCCGTCCTCGATCATGGACAGGACCAGGGCGGTCGTGCCCAGCTTGAGGTACGTCGAGATCTCGGAGAGGTTCGCGTCGCCGATGATGACGTGCAGCCGCCGGTACTTCTCGGCGTCGGCGTGCGGCTCGTCGCGGGTGTTGATGATCGGCCGCTTGAGGGTGGTCTCCAGGCCGACCTCGACCTCGAAGTAGTCCGCGCGCTGGCTGATCTGGAAGCCGTGCTCGTGCCCGTCCTGGCCGATGCCGACGCGGCCGGCTCCGGCGAAGACCTGGCGGGAGACGAAGAAGGGCGTGAGGTGGCGCACGATGTCCGAGAAGGGGGTCTCCCGCTTCATCAGGTAGTTCTCGTGCGTGCCGTAGGAGGCGCCCTTGTTGTCGGTGTTGTTCTTGTAGAGGTGGATCGGCTGGGCACCGGGCAGCTGCGCGGCGCGCTCGGCGGCCTCGGCCATGATGCGCTCGCCGGCCTTGTCCCAGAGGACGGCGTCGCGGGGGTTGGTGACCTCGGGCGCACTGTACTCGGGGTGGGCGTGGTCGACGTAGAGACGTGCGCCGTTGGTGAGGATCACATTGGCCAGCCCGATGTCCTCGTCGGTGAGCTGGCTGGCGTCGGCGGCCTCCCGGGCGAGGTCGAAGCCTCGCGCGTCGCGCAGCGGGTTCTCCTCCTCGAAGTCCCAGCGGGCCCGGCGGGCCCGGTGCATCGCCGCCGCGTAGGCGTTGACGATCTGGGACGAGGTGAGCATGGCATTGGCGTTCGGGTGGCCGGGGACGGAGATCCCGTACTCCGTCTCGATGCCCATTACTCGCCGTACGGTCATGCGGCCCTCCTTGCCCGGCGGCACCCTCGGTCGTGGGCGCCGCTCACGTACCGCTGGCGCTCCGGTGCGTGTGCGGTGCCCGTCCCCGCACGGCGCGACTCGGCGGCAGGAACGAGCCTAGAACGCCTTTGCGCTGGTGGGGAGATCATTTGCGTCATTGGCTGCTCCGGTCGTGGCCCGAAAAACAGTCGGCTGCGGGTACCCACTGAGGGCACCCGCAGCCGCCCTGCCGTTACAGGTACTGACCGGTGTTCGCCACCGTGTCGATGGAGCGTCCGGTGTCCGCGCCCTGCTTTCCGGTGATGAGCGTACGGATGTACACGATCCGCTCGCCCTTCTTTCCGGAGATCCGGGCCCAGTCGTCCGGGTTGGTGGTGTTGGGCAGGTCCTCGTTCTCCTTGAACTCGTCCACGCAGGCCTGGAGCAGGTGCGAGACGCGGAGGCCCTTCTGGTTCTTCTCCAGGAAGTCCTTGATCGCCATCTTCTTGGCGCGGCCCACGATGTTTTCGATCATGGCGCCGGAGTTGAAGTCCTTGAAGTACAGGACTTCCTTGTCACCGTTGGCGTAGGTGACCTCCAGGAAGCGGTTCTCCTCGGATTCGGCGTACATGTGCTCGACCGCGGTCTGGATCATGCCCTGGACCGTGGAACCCTTGTCGCCGCCGTGTTCCGCGAGGTCGTCCGCGTGCAGCGGCAGACGCTCGGTGAGGTACTTGCCGAAGATGTCCTTCGCCGCCTCCGCGTCCGGACGCTCGATCTTGATCTTCACATCGAGCCGGCCGGGGCGCAGGATCGCGGGGTCGATCATGTCCTCGCGGTTGGAGGCGCCGATCACGACCACGTTCTGCAGGCCCTCCACGCCGTCGATCTCGGCGAGCAGCTGGGGGACGATGGTGTTCTCCACGTCCGAGCTGACGCCGGAGCCGCGGGTGCGGAAGAGGGACTCCATCTCGTCGAAGAAGACGATCACGGGGGTGCCCTCGCTGGCCTTCTCGCGGGCACGCTGGAAGACGAGGCGGATCTGCCGCTCGGTCTCGCCGACGTACTTGTTGAGCAGCTCGGGGCCCTTGATGTTCAGGAAGAAGCTCTTGCCCGCGGCCTGGCCGGTGACCTCGGCGACCTTCTTGGCCAGCGAGTTCGCCACGGCCTTGGCGATCAGTGTCTTGCCGCAGCCGGGCGGGCCGTAGAGCAGGACGCCCTTGGGCGGGCGCAGCTCGTGCTCCTTGAACAGGTCCGGGTAGAGGTACGGCAGCTCGACCGCGTCCCGGATGGCCTCGATCTGGTTGCCGAGGCCGCCGATCTGCTCGTAGCCGATGTCGGGGACCTCTTCGAGGACCAGTTCCTCGACCTCGCTCTTGGGCACGACCTCGTAGACGTAGCCGGAGCGGGGTTCGAGCAGCAGCGCGTCGCCGGCGCGGATGGTGACGTCCAGCAGCGGCTCGGCGAGCCGTACCACCCGCTCCTCGTCGGTGTGCCCGAGTACCAGGGCGCGCTCGCCGTCCTCCAGGATCTCCTTGAGGGTGACGATGTCGCCGACGCGCTCGAACTCCATGGCCTCGACCACGTTGAGCGCTTCGTTGAGCATGACCTCCTGGCCGCGCCGCAGCTCGTCGACCTCGACGCTGGGGCTGACGTTCACCCGGAGCTTGCGGCCGCCGGTGAAGATGTCGGCGGTGCCGTCCTCGTTGGCCTGCAGGAAGACACCGAAGCCGGCCGGCGGCTGGGCGAGCCGGTCGACTTCCTCCTTGAGGGCCACGATCTGGTCGCGGGCCTCGCGGAGGGTGTTGGCCAGTCGCTCGTTCTGGGCGGACACGCCGGCCAGGTTGGTCTGCAGCTCGACGATCCGCTCTTCGAGAATCCTCGTGTGGCGCGGAGAGTCGGCGAGCTTGCGGCGCAGGACGGCGATCTCCTGCTCAAGGTAGGCGATCTGCCCGGCCGGGTCGTCGGACCCGCGTCCCGGGCGGATGCCGCGGTTCATGTCGTCGTCGTGGGCTGCCACGGTCCTCACCTCCTCCAAGGGGAGCTGGACGCTTCCAGACCCTACCTGGGCTGGTGTCGATTGAAACCCCTAGATCACAAAGACTGTCAAGGTGTGTCGTCGGTCACCCGGTGCACACTCCCTCGCACGGAGGGGATACCCACTCAACGTGAAGGGAAAGCAGCTTGTTCCATGCATGGCGTGGTCGAATCCCTTCATTACTGACCGGAGTTGTCCGCACCCGACCGATCGGCCCGTATCCGGGCAGCACGCAGCGCGCTCGTACGATCATCACGCAGAGCGACGGCATCGGCGGATGGCGTCACCGCCGTGGCGGCCTGAAGTGATCGACCCGGCCGCCGGGGAACCCCTTTCCCGGTCCGGCGCTGGTACCCGAGCGGGCCGGGCCGGAAACCCCGCACCGGTCCCACACGGCAACAAACCGGGCGGAGGTAGGGTCGAGGGTGTTCAACAGCCGCTGGAGCGGACCCGGCTGGCCCTCGGGTGCCGGAACCGCCCGGCGAACCGACGGCAGGAGAGATGACCGTGCAGCAGGAGGCCCCGGGCGGCGAGGCGCTGGAGGTCTGGATCGACCAGGACCTGTGTACCGGCGACGGGATCTGCGCCCAGTACGCCCCGGAGGTGTTCGAGCTGGACATCGACGGGCTGGCCTATGTGAAGGGCGCGGACGACGAGCTGCTCCAGGCCCCCGGGGCGACCACGCCGGTGCCGCTGCCGCTGCTGACCGACGTGGTGGACTCGGCGAAGGAGTGTCCCGGCGAGTGCATCCACGTACGCCGGGTTTCGGACAAGGTCGAGGTGTACGGGCCCGACGCGGAGTGAGCCCGGTTCAGACGCTCTCGGTCCCGGCCGGGGTGGAGCGGAGGAAGGCGCTGCCGTTCCACCGCCACGAGGCCGGGGTCTTCACGTCCGGGCAGCAACTGGGCACGGCGTCCGAGGAGTAGCCGAGCAGCGTGGCGGAGACCGCACGCGCGCGGAGCGCGAAGTCGGTGACCGTGAGCCGTTCCTTCGGTTCGACGAGGGTGGCGACCACGCGGGGCTTGCCGCCGCCCGCGGAGCGGGTGAGGACGTAGACCCCGTCGGGCGGGGTGCCCATGGGGGCGTCGCAGTGCACCACCGCGACGGTCTCCGGCCTGCCGTCGCCGTCCAGGTCTCCGGTGGCCTTCTTGGCGACCACCGCCTTCACGGGGCCGCAGTCCAGCGGGAACCGCACACCCGCCGTGCCCGGCGGCGCCACGGCCGCGGCGGCGGACTTGCCCTTGGCGGCGGGGGCGGACTGGGCTGCCGTGGCCGATCCGGGCTGGATGACGGAGGAGAGGGCCACGACACCCGCGACGGCCGTGGCGGTGGCGACCCAGTGGATGGGCCGGGTCTGGGTGTGCGCGAGCTCCGGAACGGCGGATTGCTGCACGAGGAGCGTCTCCTGTGAGGGCTGTGCCGGTGGGATGGGCTGCATGGTGCCACACGTCACAGTGCGCGGGAACGGCGGGGTCCGGGATTCCCGGCCGGATCGTGCGCGGGCACACGCGCGCGTGGAGGGCATCGGTGCCGGTGCCGCGTCAACGAAAGGGCGCCGTGGCCGAGTTCCCGGATGCGGCCGGGAACTCGGGCACGGCGCCCTCGCGTTGTACCGGTGTGCGCCTGCCCGGTCAGCGGCCGGCGCCGCCGTCGGCGTTCGGTCCGGCGTAGTCCTCGCCGTAGGCGCCCTTCGCGGGGCGGCGGCGGCGCATGGGCGGCTCGACGCCGTCCGCGAGGCGGCGGGCGGTGAGCAGGAAGCCGGTGTGGCCGATCATCCGGTGGTCCGGGCGGACGGCCAGGCCCTCGATGTGCCAGTTGCGGATCATGGTCTCCCAGGCGGTCGGCTCGTTGAAGCAGCCGATCTCCCGGATGGACTCCACGGTCCGGGCGAGCTGGGTGGTGGTGGCCACGTAGCAGCACAGGATGCCGCCGGGGACGAGCGCCTTGGAGACGGCCTCCAGGCACTCCCAGGGGGCGAGCATGTCGAGGATGACGCGGTCGACGTCGGTGTCGGACAGGTTGTCCTGGAGGTCACCGACGGTGAGCTGCCAGGCGGGGTGCGGGCCGCCGAAGTAGCGCTCCACGTTCTGCCGGGCGATGTCGGCGAAGTCCTCGCGGCGCTCGTAGGAGTGGAGCATGCCCTGGTCGCCGATGGCCCGCAGCAGGAAGCTGCTGAGCGAGCCGGAGCCGACGCCGGCCTCCACGACGCGGGCGCCGGGGAAGATGTCGGCGAAGGCGAGGATCTGCCCCGCGTCCTTCGGGTAGACGACGGCTGCCCCGCGGGGCATGGACAGGACGTAGTCGGGGAGCAGGGGGCGCAGCGCGAGGTAGGCGACGTTGCCGGTGGTCCGGACAACGCTGCCCTCGGGAGCGCCGATCAGTTCGTCGTGCGGGAAGGAGCCCTTGTGGGTGTGGAAGTTCTTCCCGGCTTCGAGCGTGAACGTGTAGTGGCGACCCTTGGGGTCGGTCAGCTGTACCTGGTCCCCGACCTTGAAGGGCCCGCGCCTGCGGGCGGCACCGGTCGGTTCGGACATGTGACCAGCCTACCGGTTCCCTGCCGGGGGCTTGACCGGCGGAGGGGCGGTGCGAGCGTGCGTACCGCTGGTGCGGGCCGGGCGCGCGGTTCCCCGCGGCCCGCGCCGGGCGCCCCGGCTCCGGACCCTGTCAGGTCGGCCTTGCCATGGCCCTGACGAAGGCCCGTTCCACGTCGGCGGCGGACAGGACGCCGTAGATCTCGCCGGTCTCCTCCACCACCAGGTACTCGGTGGCCGGGGTGGCGCGCAGCACGTCCAGCAGTTCTTCGCCGGCCAGCTCGGCGGAGACCCGCATGCCGTCGGTCAGCTCCTGGGCGAGGCCGCTGACGGCGACCCAGGGGCGGCGGTGCTCGGGCACGCCGACGATGGCGGCCTCGCGGACCAGCGAGAGCGGGTTCCCGTCGGCGTCGACCACGACCAGTGCGCGGGCCCCGGCGGCGTTGGCCCGGCGCAGTGCCTCGGAGAGCGGGGTGTCGTTCTCCACCGGCACGGCCCGCCGGGTGAGGGTGCGGGCGCGCAGCTCGGGGAGGTGTTCGCGCAGCCGGGCCATGCGCAGGCTGTTGCCGGCGCCGGTCCAGATGATCGCGGCGAGGATGGCGGCGAGCAGGGCGTCGGTGACGGTGTCCATGCCGCCCACGTCCTCGCCGCTGCCGCCGAGGGCGCCGGACTGGTTGAGCAGGGGCAGGCCGATCAGGACGGAGACGGCGAGCGCGCGGCCGACCCAGGCGGCCGCGACCGTGCCGGTCATCGGCTTGCCGCTGATCTTCCACACGACGGCGCGGAGCATGCGGCCGCCGTCGAGCGGGAGGCCGGGAAGGAGGTTGAAGATCGCCACGATGAGGTTGGAGACCATCAGCCCGGCCAGCAGGACACCGGGTACGGTGCCGGGCTCCACGGGCCTCATGGCGAGGTAGAACAGGCCGGCCAGGGCGAGGGAGAGCAGCGGGCCGACGAAGGCCAGCACGAACTCCCGGCCCGGGGTCTCGGCCTCCTTCTCGATCTCCGAGACGCCGCCGAAGAACTGGAGCTGGATGCGGCGGACCGGGAGCTTGAAGCGGATCGCGGCGACCGTGTGGGCCAGCTCGTGGACCAGTACGGAGGCGTAGAAGGCGACCGCGAAGAAGAGGGAGACCAGGTAGCGGGCGGCGCCCAGCTCGGGCAGCACGCGGTCGAGCTGTCCGCCGAAGACCCAGGTGATCAGCGCGGCGACGAGGAACCAGCTCGGCGCGACGTAGACGGGGACGCCGAAGGGGCGGCCCATGAGAATGCCGCCGCCGGGTTCCTTGGGCCGCGGCTCGGGCGGCTCGCCCTTGGCGATGCCGGAGTGGGCGAGGGAACGGTGCTCGGGGGCGGCAGTGTGGTGCGTGGCGGCCGGGGCGGTGTCGGGCCGGGGGGTGTCGTCCGGGGCCCGGTGGTCCGGGGTCCGGTGGTCCGGGGTCCGGTGGTCCGGGGTCCGGTGGTCCGGGGTCCGGTGGTCCGGCTCGGCCGGGGTGTGGGCACCGGGAGCGCCGTCCGGACCGGGGGCACTGTCCGCTTCCCGCGCCCTGTCCGCGTCGGGCGTGCGGGCCGCGTCAGACGTGGGGGCCGCGGCCGTGTCGGTGGTGCTGCCGCTCGTACGGTCGTCCGTACTGTTTCGGCCGCCCGCCCCGCCGTTACCGCCGGTGCTGTCAGCGCCACCGGCACCGTCCGTACCGGGGCTGCTCGCCGTGGCCTCTTCCGTCGGCCGGTCGGCGGGGCCGGGGCGTCCGGTGGGCGCCGGTGCCGGCTCCTCGGTGCCGTGGCCGGCTCGGTCGGCGGGGCGCGGGGGTCCGGGCTCCGGGCCCGGGGGGTCGGTGGGTCCGGTCGCCGGGGCCGTAGGGTCAGCGGAGTGCTCGGCCGGCTCGTCGTTGCCGGACCGCGGCTGCCCGCTCCCGCCGCTCACGTCCACGGTGTCCCCTCGTTCGAAGCGTCCTTCCGCACCTGCCGGACGGAAGGGTCTCCTGTCGATGGTATGCGGCCGTGGTGGCACGTTCCGCCCCGGCACCCCCCGTGTTCGCCCCGGGGACGCGCGGTGGACGCGTGCGGCGACTGGGTCACTGTCAGTGGTGGGCCGTAAGGTCTGTGGACATGGACAGCAGCATCGACGAGGCGGCGGCGCAGCCGGGCGACGCCGTGCGGACGCCCCCGGCCACCCCACCCCGGACGCCGGAGCCCGCGATGCCCGCGGCCACGGAACCGGTGGGGGAAGCGGCGCCGCAGACGGCCCCGGTCCCGCCCCCGGCCGGTGCGGGCGAGGAGCGGAGCGCCATCGCGCCGACCTCCTTGTCGCCCTCCCGGGCCAGTGACTTCATGCAGTGCCCGTTGCTGTACCGGTTCCGGGTGATCGACCGGCTGCCGGAGAAGCCGAGCGAGGCGGCGACGCGGGGCACGCTGGTGCACGCCGTGCTGGAGCGGCTGTTCGACGCGCCCGCCGGGGAGCGGACCGCGCCCCGCGCCAAGGCGCTGATCCCGGGGCAGTGGGACCGGCTGCGCGAGAGCCGCCCGGAGGTGACCGAGCTGTTCGCCGACGACCCCGAGGGGGAGCGGCTGGCCGGATGGCTCGCCGAGGCCGAGCGGCTCGTGGAGCGCTGGTTCACGCTGGAGGACCCGACGCGGCTGGAGCCGGCCGAGCGGGAGCTGTTCGTGGAGGCCGAGCTGGAGTCGGGGCTGCGGCTGCGCGGGATCATCGACCGGGTGGACGTGGCGCCGACCGGCGAGGTGCGGATCGTCGACTACAAGACGGGCAAGGCCCCGCGCCCCGAGTACGCCGAGGGCGCGCTGTTCCAGATGAAGTTCTACGCCCTGGTGGTGTGGCGGCTGAAGCGGGTCGTCCCGCGCCGGCTCCAGCTCGTCTACCTGGGCAGCGGGGACGTGTTGACGTACGACCCGGTCCTCGCCGACCTGGAGCGGGTGGAACGCAAGCTGCACGCGCTGTGGGAGGCCATCAAGCAGGCCACACAGAGCGGGAACTGGCGGCCGCGGCCCACCAAGCTGTGCGGCTGGTGCGACCACCAGGCGCACTGCCCGGAGTTCGGCGGCACTCCCCCGCCCTACCCGCTGCCGGTCACGGCGCCCGGGCCCGGGACCGTGTGAGCCCGGAAAACGCCGGCAGGGCAGAATGGGGCCGGACTAGCGAAGGAGTGTCACGTGGCCATCCGCGTCCTACTGGTCGACGACCAGCCCCTGCTGCGTACCGGTTTCCGGATGATCCTGGAGGCCGAGCAGGACATCGCGGTCGTCGGCGAGGCCGGTGACGGTCTCCAGGCCCTCGACCAGGTGCGCGCCCTGCAGCCGGATGTCGTGCTGATGGACATCCGGATGCCGCGGATGGACGGCGTGGAGGCCACCCGGCAGATCACCGGGCCCGGCCGGGACGGCCCGGCCAAGGTGCTGGTGCTGACCACGTTCGACCTGGACGAGTACGTGGTGGAGGCGCTGCGCGCCGGGGCCAGCGGCTTCCTGCTCAAGGACGCGCCCGCCAACGAGCTGGTGCAGGCGATCCGGGTGGTCGCGGCCGGCGAGGCCATGCTCGCGCCGAGCATCACCCGGCGGCTGCTCGACAAGTACGCCACGCATCTGCCGTCCGGCGAGGAGCCGGTGCCGGACACCCTGCACACGCTCACCGACCGCGAGGTCGAGGTCCTGAAGCTGGTGGCGCGCGGACTGTCCAACGCCGAGATCGCGGCCGATCTGTTCGTCAGCGAGACGACCGTGAAGACGCATGTGGGTCATGTGCTCACCAAACTGGGGCTCAGGGACCGGGTGCAGGCCGCGGTGTACGCGTACGAGAGCGGTCTGGTGCGCCCCGGCGCGCAGTAGGACGGGGAAGACGGTACGACGGCGAAGCGCCCTCCCCCGCCGGGGGAGGGCGCCCTTTGCCGTACCGGCGTCAGCCCTTGCCGCGTCGCGCGGAGAACCGTCAGCCGCTCACACCGCGGCCGAGCTCCCAGAGCTGGAGCGTCGAGGAGGAGTTGAGGGCGTAGGCCACGCCCGTGACGTCGTCCCGGGCGGCGACGTACTGCTTGCCCTGCCACAGCGGAATGATCGGGACGTCGTCGGCGACCATGTCCTGAATCTCGGTCAGGCTCTTGGAGGCGCTGAGCCGGTCGGCCTCGCGGCGGGACTGCGGGATCAGCGTGCGCTGGATGGTGCCGTTGTTGTACGGCGAGCCGAGGGTGTTGTCCTTGTCGAGGAAGGGCGCGATGAAGTTGTCGGCGTCCGGGAAGTCGGGGAACCAGCCCATGCCGTAGACGTCGTACTTGCCCTTCTGCTCGGCGGGCCGGAAGGTCTTCCAGGGGTGGCCCTGGATGGAGGCGTCGAACAGGCCGCTGTCGTTGAGCTGCTTCTGCAGCACCTCGAACTCCTGCTTGGTGGCCGAGCCGTAGTGGTCGGTGGTGTAGTGCAGGGTCAGCTTCACCGGCGTGGTGACGCCGGCCTTGGTGAGCAGCGACTTGGCCTTGTCGACGCTGGGGTTGCCGTACTTGTTGAAGAACGAGTTGGAGTGGCCGGTGACGGTGGCCGGGACCAGCGAGTACAGCGGCTCGGCCTGGGTGCCGTAGACCTTGGAGACCAGCTCGCCGCGGTTGATGAGCTGGGCCATGGCCTGGCGCACGGCCTTGGACTTGACGCTGGAGGCGTCGGTGTTGAAGGCCAGGTAGCGGATCTCCAGGCCGGGCATGTCGACCAGGTCGACGTTCTCGTCGGTGCCGGCGTCCAGCTTCTGGATCTGCGCGGGCGACATGGTGCGGGTCATGACGTCGATGTCGCCCTTGTCGACCGCGGCGCCCATGGCGTCGGCGTCGGCGAAGGAGCGCAGCTCGACCTTGTCGTTGTTGACCGTCACGCTGCCCTTGTAGTTGGGGTTCTTGGTGAAGGTCGCGTCGACGATCGCGTTGTCCTTGACGTCGGCCTTGAAGGTGTACGGGCCGGAGCCGTCGACCTCGAAGCCGTCCCGCAGCTTGTCCTTCGGGTAGTCCTTCGGGCTGACGATGCCCGCGACCGGGGTGGACAGCTTGAACGGGAAGGTGGCGTCGGCCGTCTTGAGGTGGAAGATGACCTCGCGGTCGCCCTGTGTCTCGACGGTGTCGATGGTGTTCAGCAGGGCGGCCGGACCGCCGGCGACGTTGATGCGCAGCGCACGCTCGATGGAGTACTTGACGTCCTGGGCGGTCACCGGGTCGCCGTTCGCGAACTTCAGGCCCTCCCGCAGCTTGCAGGCGTAGCGCTCGCTGCCGCTGTCGGTGAAGGAGCAGCTCTCGGCGGCGTCCGGGACGGGATCGCCCTCGCCCTTGGGCTGGGCCATCAGGGTCTGCACGGACTGGCGCAGGATGTTCCAGGTGCCGACGTCGTAGGCGAAGGCCGGGTCGAGGGGCGCGGGGGCTTCCTTGGTGGCCGTGAACTGGTCCGTGGTACCGACGACGATGGCGTCCCCGCTCTTGCTCCCGCTGTCGGATCCGCCGCACGCGGCGAGAACCGGGGTGAGCAGGCCGGCCACCGCCGGCAGCACCAAAGTCTTGCGGTTCATGCGGGAGTTTCTCCAGAGCTGTTCGGGTCCGTGTATCCGGCATGCAGGGGTGACGCGGCGGATCACGGGGGTTCTCGGCGGTGTTCTCGCGATGAGATTAGTCCGCACCCGCAGCCGGGTTCGCAGCGGCGTAAGTCACTATCCATCACACAGCGGAACCGGTCGCGGACACACCGAAAACCCCGGCACCGACACGATCAGTGCAGCTTCCCATCAATCGGGACACAAGGGCGCACGGAATCACCACCAACAGGCCCGGACAGCACACTCGGCCATCGTTGTCGAGGCCCTTGGGTGTGAGGAACGTCACATACCCAACTGTGCGGCCAGTCAGCGGAATTCGGCCGCGCCGCTCCCGGTGAATTCTCCGCGGGTGTACTTCCCCGGAAATATGTCCAGCGCCGCCAATGGAGTTGGCACGCTGGGTGAACGGCTAGCGCATTTCCGTCATCAGACCCCGCAGAAATGCCAGGTCGACCTCTTCCAGGGAGGAGACGACGGTGCGTCCCTCGGCCGGGCCGATGGGGGCCACGGAGGGGACGGCGACCACCCGGCAGCCCGCGGCCTCGGCGGCGGCGACGCCGGTGGCGGTGTCCTCGACGACCGCGCATCTGGCCGGATCCGCACCGAGTCCGGCGGCGGCGAGCAGATACGGGTCCGGGAAGGGCTTGGTGCGGGAGACCTCGTCGCCGGCGATGGAGAGGGCGAAGTGGTGCGGCCCGAGGATGGTGAGCACACGGTCGATGATGCGCCGGTGGGAGGCGGAGACCAGGGCCGTGGGGACGCCGTGCAGGTGCAGTTCGGCGAGCAGCCGGGAGGCGCCCGGCATCAGCGGCAGCGTGCGGCCGATCCGGTCCTCGAAGCCCTCGTTGAGCAGCACGCTGAGCTCCGCGAGGGTGATGTCGGCGCCGGTCGCCTCGATGAGGAAGCCGGCGCTGCGGGTCATGGGGCCGCCGACCACGACGTGCCGCCAGGACTCGTCCAGCGTGTGGCCGAGGGCGGCGAAGACCTCGACCTCGACGTCCCACCAGAAGCCCTCTGTGTCCACCAGGGTGCCGTCCATGTCGAGCAGCACCGCCTGCAGGGCGGAGCCTTCGGCCGTACGGGTTCCGAGCGCGGGGACCGTACTGGTCATCCGGGCGCACCTCCTTGAGGGACGACCAGGCCGGTTCCCGGGCGGGGAACCGGCCTGCAGTGGACCGACCAGTGTACGACTTGTCCGATCAGTCTGCTGGGTGAGACACGCCTCACCGGGTGCGGGTGGGACACCCGTCCGGGCGTGCGGGGTGGGACACCCGTCACCGTGCGTTGAAGTACTTCGCCTCCGGGTGGTGGATCACGATCGCGTCCGTGGACTGCTCGGGGTGGAGCTGGAACTCCTCGGACAGGTGGACGCCGATCCGCTCCGGCCTGAGCAGTTCCGCGATCTTGGCGCGGTCCTCCAGGTCGGGGCAGGCGCCGTAGCCGAGGGAGAAGCGGGCGCCCCGGTACTTCAGGTCGAACATGTCCTCGATGGCGGCCGGGTCCTCGCCGCCGAAGCCGAGTTCGGCGCGCACGCGGGCGTGCCAGTACTCGGCGAGGGCCTCGGCCAACTGGACGGACAGGCCGTGCAGTTCGAGGTAGTCGCGGTAGGCGTTGGCCTCGAAGAGCTTCGCCGTCTCGGCGCCGATGCGCGAGCCGACGGTGACGACCTGGAGGCCGACGACGTCCGTCTCGCCCGACTCCTCCGGGCGGAAGAAGTCGGCCAGGCACAGGCGTCGGCCGCGGCGCTGGCGCGGGAAGGTGAAGCGGGTGCGCTCGTTGCCCTGTTCGTCCAGGATGATCAGGTCGTCGTCCTTGGACACACAGGGGAAGTAGCCGTGGACGACGGCCGCTTCCAGGAGGTTCTCGGTCTGGAGCCGGTCGAGCAGGCCGCGCAGCCGGGGCCGGCCCTCGGTCTCGACCAGTTCCTCGTACGTCGGGCCCTCGCCGCTGCGGGCCTGCTTCAGGCCCCACTGGCCCTTGAACAGGGCGCCCTCGTCCAGCCAGCTGGCGTACTCCTTGAGCTGGATGCCCTTGACGACCCGAGTGCCCCAGAACGGCGGCTCGGGGATCGGGTTGTCGGTGGCGACGTCGGAGCGGACGTGGCCCTCCTCCGGGCGCTCCTCGATCTCCACGGCGGCGGCCCGCACCCGGCGCTGCCTCAGCTCGGGCAGCTTCGCGCCGGGCACGCCCCGCTTGACGCCGATGAGGGCGTCCATGAGGCGCAGGCCCTCGAAGGCGTCGCGGGCGTAGCGGACCTCGCCCTCGTAGATCTCGTGCAGGTCCTGTTCGACATAGGCCCGGGTGAGGGCGGCGCCGCCGAGGATGACCGGGAAGCGGGCGGCGAGGCCGCGCTGGTTCAGCTCCTCCAGGTTCTCCTTCATGATCACCGTGGACTTCACCAGGAGCCCGGACATGCCGATGACGTCGGCCCGGTGTTCCTCGGCCGCCTCCAGGATCGCGGAGACCGGCTGCTTGATGCCCAGGTTGACGACGTTGTAACCGTTGTTGGACAGGATGATGTCGACGAGGTTCTTGCCGATGTCGTGCACGTCGCCGCGGACGGTGGCGAGCACGATCGTGCCCTTGCCCTCGGCGTCCGACTTCTCCATGTGCGGTTCGAGGTAGGCGACGGCTGCCTTCATGACCTCGGCGGACTGGAGGACGAAGGGCAGCTGCATCTGGCCGGAGCCGAACAGCTCGCCGACGACCTTCATGCCGTCGAGCAGGGTCTCGTTGACGATGTCGAGCGCCGGGCGGTCCTGGAGCGCCTGGTCCAGGTCGGCCTCCAGGCCGTTGCGCTCGCCGTCGATGATGCGCCGCTTGAGCCGCTCCTCCAAGGGCAGCGCGGCCAGTTCCTCGGCCTTGCCGGCCTTCAGGGACTTCGCCGTGGCGCCCTCGAAGAGCTGCATGAGCTTCTGGAGGGGGTCGTAGCCCTCGCTACGGCGGTCGTGGATGAGGTCGAGGGCGGTGCGGACCTCTTCCTCGCTGAACCGGGCGATCGGCAGGATCTTGGAGGCGTGCACGATCGCCGAGTCCAGGCCGGCCTTGACGCACTCGTCCAGGAAGACGGAGTTCAGCAGGATGCGGGCGGCCGGGTTGAGGCCGAAGGAGATGTTCGACAGGCCCAGCGTGGTCTGCACCGCCGGGTGGCGCCGCTTCAGCTCGCGGATCGCCTCGATGGTGGCGACTCCGTCCTTGCGGGACTCCTCCTGACCGGTGCAGATGGTGAAGGTCAGGGTGTCGATGAGGATGTCCTCCTCACGGATGCCCCAGTTCCCGGTCAGGTCGGCGATCAGCCGTTCGGCGATCTCGACCTTCTTCTCCGGGGTGCGGGCCTGGCCCTCCTCGTCGATGGTGAGCGCGATCAGTGCGGCGCCGTGCTCCCGCGCCAGCCGGGTGACCTTCGCGAACCGGGAGTCGGGACCGTCGCCGTCCTCGTAGTTCACGGAGTTGATCACCGCGCGGCCGCCCAGCTTCTCCAGGCCGGCCCTGATGACGTCGACCTCGGTGGAGTCCAGGACGATCGGCAGGGTGGAGGCGGTGGCGAAGCGGCCGGCCAGTTCCTCCATGTCGGCGACGCCGTCCCGGCCGACGTAGTCCACGCACAGGTCGAGCAGGTGCGCGCCCTCGCGGATCTGCTCCCGGGCCATCTCCACACAGTCGTCCCAGCGGCCCTCCAGCATGGCCTCGCGGAACTTCTTGGAGCCGTTGGCGTTGGTGCGCTCGCCGATGGCCAGGTAGGAGGTGTCCTGGCGGAACGGGACCGACTGGTAGAGGGAGGCGGCGCCCGGCTCGGGACGCGGGTCGCGCTCGGGCGGGGTGAGGTCCCGCACCCGCTCCACGACCTGGCGCAGGTGCTCGGGGGTGGTGCCGCAGCAGCCGCCGATGAGGGAGAGGCCGTAGTCGCGTACGAAGTTCTCCTGGGCGTCCGCCAGACCCTCGGGGTCGAGCGGGAAGTGGGCACCGTCCTTGGTGAGGATGGGCAGCCCGGCGTTCGGCATGCACAGCAGCGGGATGCGGGAGTGCCGGGTGAGGTAGCGCAGGTGCTCGCTCATCTCGGCCGGGCCGGTCGAGCAGTTCAGGCCGATCATGTCGATGCCGAGCGGCTCCAGCGCGGTGAGCGCGGCGCCGATCTCGGAGCCGAGCAGCATGGTGCCGGTGGTCTCGAAGGCCATCGAGCAGAGCAGCGGGACCTCGGTGCCGAGGCGCTCCATGGCGCGCCGGGCGCCGAGGACGGACGCCTTGGTCTGGAGCAGGTCCTGGGTGGTCTCGACGATCAGGGCGTCGGCGCCGCCGGTGAGCAGGCCCTCGGCGTTCGCCTGGAAGCCGTCCCGGATGGTGGTGAACCCGATGTGGCCGAGGGTGGGCAGCTTGGTGCCGGGTCCGATGGAGCCGAGGACCCAGCGGGGCCGGCCGTCGCGCGCCGAGAACTCGTCCGCGGTCTCCCGGGCGATACGGGCGCCGGCCTCGGAGAGTTCGTGGACACGGTCGGCGATGTCGTACTCCGCCATGGCCGCGTGGTTGGCCCCGAAGGTGTTGGTCTCGACGCAGTCGACGCCCACGGCGAAGTACGCCTCGTGGACGGAGCGGACGATGTCGGGGCGGGTGAGGTTGAGGATCTCGTTGCAGCCTTCGAGGTTCTGGAAGTCCTCGAGGGTGGGTTCCTGGGCCTGGAGCATCGTGCCCATGGCTCCGTCGGCGACCACCACACGGGTGGCGAGTGCCTCGCGGAGCGCGGACGCACGGGTCCGGCTGTCGGCGGAAGGGGACGTTGGCGACGAGGCCATGTAAGGGCTCCCTGGAGTGCGACGGCTGTCGGCTATGCGGCTGCCCGGCCCGGCCGGGTTGCCGCACGGCGTCAGAGTAACCGGGAGTCGGCTTGGATGGGCAGCGGCGTCCACGAGGCGGACGCCGGTGGCCCGCGTGCCACGCACAGATCACGTGTGATGTAACAGGTGCCGTCCGACCGTTAGCGGGAGGTCGGCATGGACCGGTAGTGTTCGACATTGCCGAACGGTGATTTTCAAACAGCGCCACGGCAGTCGAACGGGACGGAGGCAGGACGGCGATGGCACGGAACATCCAGTCGCTCGAACGGGCGGCGGCGATGCTGCGGCTGCTCGCGGGCGGCGAGCGGCGGCTCGGCCTCTCGGACATCGCCTCGTCACTGGGCCTCGCCAAGGGCACCGCCCACGGCATCCTGCGCACCCTCCAGCAGGAGGGGTTCGTGGAGCAGGACGACGCCTCCGGGCGCTACCAGCTGGGCGCGGAGCTGCTGCGCCTCGGCACGACCTATCTCGACGTGCACGAACTGCGCGCGCGGGCGCTGGTGTGGACCGACGACCTGGCCAGGTCCAGCGGGGAGAGCGTGTACCTGGGCGTCCTGCACCAGCAGGGCGTCCTGATCGTGCACCACGTCTTCCGGCCCGACGACAGCCGGCAGGTGCTGGAGATCGGGGCCATGCAGCCGCTGCACTCCACGGCCCTGGGCAAGGTGCTCTCCGCCTACGACCCGGTCGCGCACAGCGAGGCGCTGGACACCGAGCGGAAGGCGTTCACGGACCGCACGGTGTGCGACCCCGGCGACTTCGAGCACCTCCTCGACGTCACGCGCGCGCGTGGGTACGCGGCCGACGTGGAGGAGACCTGGGAGGGCGTGGCGTCGATCGCCGCGCCCATCCACGACCGGCGCCGGATGCCCGTGGGCGCGGTCGGCATCACCGGCGCCGTGGAGCGGCTATGCCGGGAGGGCGAGCTGCGCCCGGAGCTGATCGCCGCGGTGCGCGACTGTGCCCGCGCGGTCTCCCGCGATCTGGGCGCCGGGCGGTTCTGACCGCAGGGACGAGCGGGGAACGAACGCAAGAACCGGGACGACCGGGACGCCAGGCGGCGTTCCGGTCGTCGATCTACCCTGAAATCGGCAAAAACGGCCAGATCGTACGTCCGTGCACGAACGTTGATAACGCGCAGCGATCAATAACGATCCTGTTTTCGATAACAGAACTCTTGACTCACGTGTAACGCCGAAGCAAGACTCCCGTCCATCGGTCGGCATTGTCGAACACCTTCCGGCAATACGCGCTAGAGTGTGACAACGCCAAGGGCCGGCATCGCTCTCACCCCCGAGGGCGCCAGAACCCCCGCTGGGACCGGGGTTCGGCTTACCCCTGGACGAAGGACAAAGGAGTCGCGGGTGTCCAGCTCCGACATCTTCATCGGCGAGACCATCGGTACCGCCATACTCATCCTGCTCGGCGGCGGTGTCTGCGCCGCCGTGACGCTGAAGGCCTCCAAGGCCCGTAACGCCGGTTGGCTCGCCATCGCCTTCGGGTGGGGCTTCGCCGTCATGACGGCCGTGTACATCTCCGGACCGCTGTCCGGCGCCCACCTCAACCCGGCCGTCACCGTCGCCCTCGCCATCAAGGACGGCGACTGGAGCAACGTTCCGACCTACTTCGCCGGCCAGCTGCTCGGCGCGATGATCGGCGCGGCTCTGGTGTGGGTCACCTACTACGGCCAGTTCTACGCGCACCTGACCGACAAGGAGATCGTCGGCGGTCCGGGCGCGCAGGCCACGGCGGCCAAGGCGGTCGAGGCCGAGGAGCAGGCCGCCGGCCCGGTCCTCGGCATCTTCTCCACCGGTCCGGAGATCCGGAACGTGGTGCAGAACCTCGCCACTGAGATCATCGGCACGGTCGTGCTGATCCTCGCGGTCCTCACCCAGGGCCTGAACGACAAGGGCAACGGCCTCGGCATCCTGGGCGGTCTGATCACCGCGCTCGTGGTGGTGTCGATCGGTCTGTCGCTCGGCGGCCCGACGGGCTACGCGATCAACCCGGCCCGCGACCTCGGCCCGCGCATCGTGCACGCCCTCCTGCCGCTGCCCAACAAGGGCGGTTCCGACTGGAGCTACGCCTGGATCCCGGTGGTCGGTCCGCTGATCGGCGGCGCCATCGCTGCAGGCATCTACAACGTCGCCTTTGCTTGAGAAGCCTCTTGAGAAGCCTGACGAAGCACCGAGTCTTCGAGCACGCGCCGTACGTACAGCCCCATCACCACGGATCTTTCAGGAGCACACAGTGACCGACGCCCACACCGCAGGCCCCTTCATCGCGGCGATCGACCAGGGCACGACCTCCTCGCGCTGCATCGTCTTCGACCGGGACGGCCGCATCGTCTCCGTCGACCAGAAGGAGCACGAGCAGATCTTCCCGAAGCCGGGCTGGGTCGAGCACAACGCCAACGAGATCTGGACCAACGTCCAGGAAGTCGTCGCCGGGGCCATCGCCAAGGCCGGCATCACCCGGGACGACATCAAGGCCATCGGCATCACCAACCAGCGCGAGACCACCGTGCTGTGGGACAAGAACACCGGTGAGCCCGTCCACAACGCCATCGTCTGGCAGGACACCCGCACCGACGCGCTCTGCAAGGAGCTCGGCCGCAACGTCGGCCAGGACCGCTTCCGCCGCGAGACGGGCCTGCCGCTGGCCTCCTACTTCGCCGGGCCCAAGGCCCGCTGGCTGCTCGACAACGTCGAGGGCCTGAAGGAGCGCGCCGAGGCCGGTGACATCCTCTTCGGCACCATGGACACCTGGGTCATCTGGAACCTGACCGGCGGTGTCAACGGCGGCAAGCACGTCACCGACGTCACCAACGCCTCCCGCACCCTCCTCATGAACCTGCACACGATGCAGTGGGACGAGAAGATCTGCGAGTCCATCGGCGTGCCGGAGCAGATCCTGCCCGAGATCCGCTCCTCCGCCGAGGTCTACGGCGAGATCACGGGCGGCAAGCTCGGCGAGCTGCTCGGCGGGATCCCGGTCGCCTCCGCGCTCGGCGACCAGCAGGCGGCCCTGTTCGGCCAGACCTGCTTCTCCGAGGGCGAGACCAAGTCGACCTACGGCACCGGCACCTTCATGGTGATGAACACCGGCAGCAAGATCATCAACTCGTACGCCGGTCTGCTGACCACCGTCGGCTACAAGATCGGCGACCAGCCGACGGTCTACGCCCTGGAGGGCTCGATCGCCGTCACCGGCTCGCTGGTGCAGTGGATGCGCGACCAGATGGGCCTGATCTCCACCGCGGCCGAGATCGAGACGCTCGCGCTGTCGGTCGAGGACAACGGCGGCGCCTACTTCGTACCGGCCTTCTCCGGCCTGTTCGCCCCGCACTGGCGCTCCGACGCCCGCGGTGTGATCGCCGGCCTGACCCGGTACGTCACCAAGGCGCACCTCGCCCGCGCGGTCCTGGAGGCGACCGCCTGGCAGACCCGGGAGATCGCCGACGCCATGGTCAAGGACTCCGGCGACGAGCTGGTGGCCCTGAAGGTCGACGGCGGCATGACCTCCAACAACCTGCTGATGCAGACCCTCGCCGACGTCCTGGACGCACCCGTGGTGCGCCCGATGGTCGCCGAGACCACCTGCCTCGGCGCCGCCTACGCCGCCGGCCTCGCCGTCGGCTTCTGGTCCAGCACCGACGAACTGCGCGCCAACTGGCGCCGGGCCGCCGAATGGACCCCCCAGATGGACGCGGAGACCCGCGACCGTGAGTACAAGAACTGGCTCAAGGCCGTCGAGCGGACCATGGGCTGGATCGAGGACGAGAGCTGAGCGGCGCAAGACGGCTCAGACATCTCTGACGAGGAGTAAGTACCCGACATGACCAGTCAGTCCACCCTGCAGTCCGTGCCTGCCCTGGGGACGCACCCGGCCTCCGGCTCCAACCCGAGCCGGGCCGAGACCAGGGAGCAGCTCGCCAAGGCGTCGTACGACCTTCTTGTGATCGGCGGCGGCATCCTGGGCATCTCCACCGCCTGGCACGCCGCGCAGTCCGGCCTCAGGGTGGCGCTGGTCGACGCCGGCGACTTCGCCGGCGCCACCTCCTCCGCCTCCTCCAAGCTGCTCCACGGCGGTCTGCGCTACCTGCAGACCGGCGCGGTGAAGCTGGTGGCGGAGAACCACTTCGAGCGCCGTGCGGTCTCCCGCCAGGTGGCCCCCCACCTGGCGAACCCGCTCACCTTCTACCTCCCCGTGTACAAGGGCGGACCGCACGGCGCGGCGAAGCTCGGCGCGGGTGTCTTCGCCTACTCCGCGCTCTCCGCGTTCGGTGACGGCGTCGGCCACCTGCTCTCCCCCGCCAAGGCGGCGCAGGACGTGCCCGAGCTGCGCACCGAGAACCTCAAGGCCGTGGCCGTCTACGGCGACGACCAGATGAACGACGCCCGCATGGCGCTGATGACGGTCCGCGCGGCCGTCGAGGCGGGCGCGGTGGTCCTGAACCACGCCGAGGTCACCGGGCTGCGCTTCACCAGGGGCCGGGTCACCGGCGCCGACCTCAGGGACCGGCTGTCCGGCGAGGAGTTCGGCGTCAACGCCCGCCTGGTGCTGAACGCGACCGGCCCCTGGGTCGACCACCTGCGCCGGATGGAGGACCCGAACGCGGCGCCGTCCATCCGGCTGTCCAAGGGCGCGCACCTGGTGCTGAAGCGGACGTCCCCGTGGAAGGCCGCGCTCGCGACCCCCATCGACAAGTACCGCATCACCTTCGCCCTTCCCTGGGAGGACATGCTCCTGCTCGGCACCACCGACGAGGAGTACGAGGGCGACCCGGCGGATGTCTCGGTCAACGACAAGGACATAGCCCAGATCCTGGACGAGGCCGCGTTCTCCGTCCGGGACCAGCAGCTCCAGCGCGACCTCATCACCTACGCGTTCGCCGGTCTGCGGGTGCTGCCGGGCGGCCCCGGCGACACCGCCAAGGCCAAGCGCGAGACCGTGGTGACCGAGGGCAGGGGCGGCATGCTGTCCGTCGCGGGCGGCAAGTGGACGACGTTCCGCCACATCGGCCGGACGATCATGAAGAAGCTGGAGGCGCTGCCGGGGCACCCGCTCGGCGACGACTTCGAGCCGATCTCCTCGCTGCCGAAGAAGCTGCCGCTGCCCGGTGTCGCCAACCCGCGCGCGGTCGCCCACCGGCTGCTGGTCGACGGCCCGGCCCCGGGTCCGCGCATGGCCGCCGACACCGCCAGGCACCTGGCCACCCACTACGGCTCCCTGGCCTTCGACATCGCCCGCCTGGCGAACGAGAACCCGGAGCTGGCCGAGCGCGTCCACCCCGACGCACCGGAGATCTGGGCGCAGGTCGTCTGGGCCCGTGACCACGAGTGGGCCGAGACGCCGGACGACGTGCTGCGCCGCCGCACCACGCTGACCATCCGGGGCCTGGCCACGGACGAGGTCCGCGCCAAGGTCCAGGACCTGCTGGACAAGAAGTAGCGAGCGGGCGCGCAACACGCGGTGCAGGACAGCTGAGGGGCGGCCCCACGCCGACGGGGCCGCCCCTCCCGCTTCCCGTGCGCCGGAACGCGCTCCACGGCCCGGCAGCGCCGCCGCATAATGTGCTGACATCCGATGTCTGGGGCGACAGGAGGCCGGCCGTGGCAGTCACCGACGAGGCGATCGAGAAGATCAAGGGCATGATCGTCTCCGGTGCGCTGCGCCCGGGCGACCGGCTGCCGAAGGAGAGCGAGCTGGCCGCCGAGCTGGGCCTGTCCCGCAACTCCCTGCGGGAGGCCGTACGCGCCCTGTCGCTGATCCGCATCCTCGACGTACGGCAGGGCGACGGCACCTATGTCACCAGCCTCGACCCTCAGCTCCTGCTGGAGGCGATGAGCTTCGTCGTGGACTTCCACCGCGACGACACGGTGCTGGAGTTCCTGGCCGTGCGCCGCATCCTGGAGCCGGCCGCGACCGCACTGGCGGCCCCCCGGATCGACCCCGGGCAACTGGACGCGCTGGAGGCCCAGTTGGACGCGCTGGGCGCGGAACCGTCGGTGGAGCAGCTCGTCGCGGCCGACCTGGAGTTCCACCGGAGCATCGTGCAGAGCGCCGGGAACTCGGTGCTGTGCTCGCTGCTGGACGGGCTGTCGGGGCCCACCACGCGGGCCCGGATCTGGCGGGGGCTCACCCAGGAGGACGCCGTCGGCCGCACCCTGCGCGAGCACCGGGCGATCCTGGGGGCGCTGCGCGACCGGGACGCGGAGGCGGCGCGCTCCTGGGCGACCGTGCACATCGCGAGCGTGGAGCAGTGGCTGCGGTCCACGCTGTGAGCCTCCGTGCGGCCGGCTCTGCGAGTTGGCTGCTCGCGCGTGTTCCGCGGTGGTGAACGGGGCAGTGATCCGTTCACTCCCCCACGCAAGGGGGCTGCGGGCGCCCCCGCCGGACGCCGTAAGGTTGGTGAGTCAAGCGAGGGCACGTCGGAAGGAGGCACTGGGTGATCGAGCTGGAGGGGGTTCCCGAGCTGATCGACCCAGTCATGGTGGCCGCGTTCGAGGGCTGGAACGATGCCGGCGACGCCGCCTCCACGGCGGTCGCGCATCTGGAACGCGAATGGAAGGGCGAGGTCTTCGCGGCGCTGGACGCCGAGGACTACTACGACTTCCAGGTGAACCGCCCCACGGTGTTCATGGACGGCGGTGTGCGCAAGATCACGTGGCCGACGACGAGGTTGTCGGTGGTCCGCGTCGGCGGCGACAAGCCGCGCGACCTGGTGCTGGTCCGGGGCATCGAACCGTCCATGCGCTGGCGTTCGTTCTGCAACGAGCTGCTGGGCTTCGCGCACGAGCTGGGCGTGGAGCTGGTGGTCATCCTGGGCGCCCTGCTCGGGGACACCCCGCACACGCGTCCGGTGCCGGTCAGCGGGGTCACGTCCGACCCGGACCTGGCCCGCCGGATGGACCTGGAGGAGACCAAGTACGAGGGGCCGACGGGCATCGTCGGCGTCCTGCAGGAGGCGTGCACGCACGCGGGCGTCCCGGCGGTCTCGCTGTGGGCGGCCGTACCGCACTACGTCTCCCAGCCGCCCAACCCGAAGGCGACGCTGGCGCTGCTCAACCGCCTGGAGGACCTGCTCGACCTGCGCATCCCGCAGGGCGAGCTGCCCGAGGACGCGCGGGCCTGGCAGGTGGGCGTGGACCAGCTCGCCGCCGAGGACAGCGAGGTCGCCGAGTACGTGCAGACGCTGGAGGAGGCCCGGGACACCGCGGAGCTGCCGGAGGCGTCCGGCGAGGCGATCGCCCGTGAGTTCGAGCGGTACCTGCGGCGCCGGGACGTGGGCCCTCCGGGCGGGAAGCCGAGGCCTCCGGCGGCCGGGGGCGTGCCCAAGGACGAGGACGAGGACGGCCCGGAGGACTGAGGCCGCGGAAACCCGAGGGTACGGAAAGGGGCGGTTCCCGTGTCGGGAACCGCCCCTTTCCGTGTGGTGCCGGCGCGCTGCGGGCTGCCGCGGCAGGCCGTCGAGCGACTGGCAGCCCTCGTGGCTGGTCGCGCAGTTCTCCGCGCCCCTGGCGGTGCTTAGAGAGCCACTCCCAGCAGCGCGTCCACGGCACGCGTGACCACGCCCGGCGCACCTGTGTCCGTGCCGCCCTCCTGCTCCTGCTGGGCCGCCCAGCGGTCCACCGCGGTCAGGGCGGTGGGGGCGTCCAGGTCGTTCGCCAGGGCCTCGCGGATCTCCTCCACCAGCGCGTCGGCGGAGGGGCCGTCGGGGCGGGAGACGGCCGCGCGCCAGCGGGCGAGGCGGGCGACGGCGTCCTGGAGGACCTGGTCGGTCCACTCCCAGTCGGCGCGGTAGTGGTGGGCGAGGAGCGCGAGGCGGATGGCGGCGGGGTCGACGCCGTCACGGCGCAGCGCGGAGACGAAGACCAGGTTGCCCTTGGACTTCGACATCTTCTCGCCGTCCAGGGCGACCATGCCGGCGTGCACGTACGCCTTGGCCATGGGGAACTCGCCGGTGAGCACCTGGGCGTGCGAGGCGCCCATCTCGTGGTGCGGGAAGGCGAGGTCGGAGCCGCCGCCCTGGACGTCGAAGCCCATGCCGAGGTGGTCGAGGGCGATGGCCACGCACTCGATGTGCCAGCCGGGCCGGCCCCGGCCGAGGGAGCCGCCGTCCCAGCTGGGCTCGCCGGGCCGGGCCGCCATCCACAGCAGCGGGTCGACCGGGTTCTTCTTGCCCGGGCGGTCCGGGTCGCCGCCGCGCTCGGCGGACAGCAGCCGCATGGCGGCGGCGTCCAGGTTCGAGACCTTGCCGAAGTTCGGGTCGGACTCGACGGAGAAGTAGATGTCGCCCTCCAGCTCGTAGGCCGCGCCGAGGTCGCGCAGCCGCTCCACGAGCGGGACGATGCCGGGTATCGCCTCGACGGCGCCTATGTAGTGCCGCGGCGGGAGCATCCGCAGGGCGGTCATGTCCTCGCGGAAGAGGGCGGTCTCCTTCTCCGCGAGGGCGACCCAGTCGACGCCGTCCCGGTCCGCACGCTCCAGCAGGGGATCGTCGACGTCGGTGACGTTCTGGACGTAGTGGACCTGCCGCTTGGTGTCGAGCCACACGCGCTGAACCAGGTCGAACGCGTTGTAGGTCGCCGCGTGACCCATGTGGGTCGCGTCGTACGGCGTGATGCCGCAGACGTAGATACGGGCGACGGGACCGGGGTCGAGGGTGACCAGGCCGCCGGTCGCGGTGTCGTGGATCCTCAGGTCGCGGCCCTGACCAGGCAGGGCGGGGACCTCGGAAGCGGGCCAGGCATGCATGTACATGAGCCTAACCGGCGCCGAGCTGCGGATACGAACGGGATCGGGCTGGATGGCCGGTTCCGCGTTCTTGTGCCTCGGCGCCGGATGTGCTTACACGGGCGGCCAGGGGATGGCGGGCCACTCCCCGCTCGGCTCCGGATGCAGGCCCGAGGTGAGCAACCCGTCGACACGCGCGCGTGTGGCGTCGATCTCGGCCGCCGTGATCAGCGCGGCCAGCCGCCGGCCCAGCTCGCCCTCCAGGCCGTCCCGCAGCCCCTTGAGGACGTCGACGGCCTCCGGGGTGAGGGGTTCCCCGGCCCAGCCCCACAGCAGGGTGCGCAGCTTGTTCTCGACGTTGAAGGTGACGCCGTGGTCGATGCCGTACAGCCGGCCCTCGGCGGTGGGCAGCAGATGGCCGCCCTTGCGGTCGGCGTTGTTGATCACCGCGTCCAGGACGGCGAGCCGGCGCAGCCGCGCGTCGTCGGCGTGCACCAGCAGGGCGGTGCGGTCCTCGCCGACCTCGGCGAAGCCGATCGCCTTCCAGCCCGGCTCCGGCTCCTCGCCGTCGACCAGGGCGAGCAGCTCCGCCTCGGGGTGGACGTCGATCCACAGCTGGCACATGCCCTCGCCGTACGGCCCGTCGCGCAGCACGGTGGGCGGCACGAGCCCCCAGCCGGTGGCCTCGGAGACCTCGTAGGCGGCCACCTCGCGGCCCGCGAGGGTGCCGTCGGGGAAGTCCCACAGGGGGCGCTCCCCGGCCACCGGCTTGTACACGCAGGAGGCTTCCCGGCCGTCAAGGGCGACCGTGCAGAACAGCGCCGCGTTGGACGCCTCGCGGATCCGGCCGCGCACGGTCAGCTCACCCCGCGCGAGCAGCTCGGCGGGGTCGGGATCGGCCGTCACGCTCCGCGGCGGTATCCGTTCTGGCGCGGACATACATGTCCTTCCGGATCGAGCGGGAGGCTGCACAGCGGGCACGGTGGCCGCCCGGCGTTGACGATGTCGAGGGCGCGCTTGGCGAAGGCCCTGGCCTGCGCGCCGGTCAGCCGGACCCGCAGCATCGGGGGCCCGTTCTCCTCGTCCTGGAGCAACCGCTCCTCGGCCTCGGCCAGGTCCTCCTCGGTGTCGGCCTCCAGCTCCACGAGGGCCTGCGCCTCGACGATCATGCGCTGTTCCTCGCCGTCCCAGGCCAGGGCCATGGTGCCGACGCGGAACTCCTCCTCGATGGGGGTCTCCAGCGGCGCGGTGTCGGCGATCTCGGAGGGGGCCACGGCGGGGACCGCGGCGCTGCCGCCACTACGGCGTACGACCTCGTCGAGCAGTTCGTCCATGCGCTCGGCGAGCGCGGCGACCTGGGTCTTCTCCAGGACCACGCTGGTCACCCGGGGGCCTGCGGTGGCCTGGAGGAAGAACGTACGGCGCCCGGGCAGTCCGACCGTGCCGGCCACGAAGCGGTCCGGCTGGTCGTAGAGGAACACCTGACGGGACACGTCCTGTCTCCATTGATGTCGTGGTTTCGAGCGTTTCAGCGGTGCGGGCCGTGCGGACACGCGGTGGGGTGGGTCGCTTCACCCTACTGCGGCCGACGATCACGGTGCGCCCGCACCACCCCCGACCGGTGCGTCGCCCTCACCGGGTTCCTCGCGCGGGGCGAGCGAAGCGAAGTCCCCGGTGTCGCCGAGGCGGACGAGGAAGGGCCGCAGGCGGGTGTAGCGGATGGCGGTGACGGAACAGGGTTCCACGGAGATCCGCTGGAAGAGATCGAGGTGAAGACCGAGGGCGTCGGCGACGAGCGACTTGATGATGTCGCCGTGGGAGCACATCAGGTAGACGGCGTCGGCGCCGTGCTCTTGCTCCACGCGCGCGTTCCACTCGCGTACGGCCTCCGCGGCCCGGGTCTGCATGGCCCGCATGGACTCCCCGCCGGGGAAGGCGGCGGCGGACGGGTGGGCCTGGACGACCTCCATCAGCGGCTCGTCCTTCAGCTCGGCGAGCTTGCGGCCGGACCAGTCGCCGTAGTCGCACTCCCCGATCCGCTCCTCGGTGTGGACGGACAGGCCGGGGCGGGCCTCCAACAGGGGGCGTACGGTCTCCTGGCAGCGCTGGAGCGGGCTGGTGACGACCTCGGAGAGCGGCAGGCCGGCGAGCCGTGCGGGCAGCGCGGCGGCCTGCGCGGCGCCGCGCTCGTCCAGGGCGACGCCGGGCGTCCGCCCGGCGAGCACACCGGAGGTGTTGGCGGTGGAACGTCCGTGCCTGACGAGGATCAGCGTGGGCATGCGGACCAGGGTAGGTGCACGGAGGCGTGCGCCGGCGGCTGGGCGAAGGGAGAATGCGCAGCGTGATCGTGGACTGCGCCATATATCGGCACGGGCACCGCACCGAGGGGCCGGAGGACCTGTCCGACGCGCTCGCCGAGGCGCGGGCGGCCGGCGGCTTCGTGTGGATCGGGCTGCACGAGCCGTCCGAGCGGGAGTTCGACCTGGTCACCCAGGAGTTCGGACTGCATCCGCTGGCCGTGGAGGACGCCCTCAAGGCACATCAGCGGCCCAAGCTGGAGGTGTACGACGACTCGCTGTTCATGGTGCTGAAGCCGGTCGTGTACGAGCCCGAGAGCGACGCGGTCTCCGCCGGGGAGGTGATGGTCTTCATCGGCGACTGTTTCGTGGTGACGGTCCGGCACGGCGAGTGTTCGCCGCTGGCGGCGGTGCGGCACCGGCTGGAGGAGGAGCCGGAGATGCTCGACAAGGGTCCCACCGCCGTGCTGTACGCCATCGCGGACGCCACCGTCGACCACTACCTGGAGGTGGCGACGGAGCTGCAGACCGACCTGGACGAGCTGGAGGCGGAGGTGTTCCAGCCGGAGACCGGCGGTTCCCGCAACACCGCGTCCCGGATCTACACCTTCAAGCGGCAGGTCCTGGAGTTCCGCCGGGCCACCGGGCCGCTGGCGCTGCCGCTGGCCCGGCTGGCCGGCAACGGCCCGATGGGCGGCACGGTGCCCTTCGTGCACGACAAGGCGCGGCCGTTCTTCCGGGACGTGGGCGACCACCTCACGCGCGTGAACGAGTCCGTGGAGGCCCTGGACCGGCTGGTGTCGGACATCCTCTCCGCCCACCTGGCGCAGATGAGCGTGCGGCAGAACGACGACATGCGGAAGATCTCCGCGTGGGCGGCGATGGCCGCGGTCCCCACGATGATCGCGGGCATCTACGGCATGAACTTCGACCACATGCCCGAGCTGCACTGGCTGTGGTCGTATCCGGCGGTGATCCTGGTGATGGCCGTGCTGGAGGTGCTGCTGTACCGGCAGTTCAAGCGGCGCGGCTGGCTGTGAGCGCGGCTCAGGCGAACTCGGGGGCGGGTGCCGCCGGTCCGCCGAGGGCGTCGCGGCGCTCGGGCATGGTGAGGGTGACCATGCGGTGCCAGCCCGCGAGGCGTTCGTACGCGTACTGGGCGTGGATGCCGGCCGCGAGCAGCGCGGACCTGGTCCTCGGCCAGCGCAGGATGCGGCCCATGTGGGCCATGACGGCGAGGCTGACGTCCCGGTGGACGCGGATCTCGGTGAGCGCGCACGCGCGCAGGGTGCGCTGGATCAGCCGGCCGTGCCCGGCGGCGGCGAGGCGCAGCAGTTCCTCGTGGGTGTAGGCGAGGTGGTTGTCCTCGTCGTCGGAGATCATGCGGACGGCCCTGCCGATCTCCGGGTGGTCGGCGAAGTGCGTCCGGAGCAGTCCCAGCTGCTCGGCGGCGCGCTGTTCGGTGACCCGGCTGTGCGCGAGGTAGACGATGACGTCCCGCACGGTCAGCGGCTCGTCCCGGCGCAGTTTGTCGTGGGCGAGGCCGATGCCGTACCGCTCCAGGAGCATCGTGTAGTCGGTCTCGGGCGGGACGGGGACGGGGCTGAGGCCGCGCTTCTTCAGCAGGGCGGCGAAGATGCGCCCGTGCTTGTCCTCGTCGGCGCCGTGCCGGGCGATCTTCGGGGCCAGCGCGCGTTCGCCCTCCGGCACCAGCGCGGCGATCCGCCCGTTCTCCCAGCCGCCCTGGGCCTCCCCGCTGGCGGCGATGGAGCAGAAGAGCCGGAAGGACTCGTCGTTGTCGAGGATCTCCTGGAACAGGCTCTTGGCCGACAGCATGGCAGGCCCCTCTCCGCAGCTCCGCCGGACTCCGCGAGAACGGATCCCGCGAAACACGAGTCAAATGCGGCGTGGAGGGGGCCGCAACAGGGGTGCGGGCGCACTGACCCGAACGGAGGACGGCGCCCGCCGGGCGGGGCGCCGGGGGCGTGGACGGGGGGCGGGGTCGGCCGGCCCTCGGTGGGGTGGCGGGGGCGGCGGGCGTGTGGCGCTGGAGGCGGGACAGTACGGGGCGTGTGCCGCTGGAGGCGGGAAAGTGCGGGGCGCGGTCGTAACCGGGCGGTGCCGAGCGCGTTGTTCTGCGTGACGGCCGTGGCGGGGAAGACCCCCGAGCCCCCACCACGGCCGCTGACGTCCCTCAGGCGAGCCCGGCGCGCTCCAGGGCCTCGCTGCCGGCCCGCAGGGAGGCGATCCGCTCCTCCAGCGTGAAGCCGGCCGGGGCCAGGCTGAGGGTGGTGACCCCGGCGGCGGCGTATGCCTTCATCCGGTCGGCGATGCGGTCGACCGAACCCAGCAGCGTGGTCTTGTCGATGAGGTCGTGCGGGATCGCGGCCGCGGCGCCCTGCTTGTCCCCGGACAGGTACTTCCGCTGGATCTCGGCGGCCTCCTTCTCGTACCCCATGCGCTGCGCGAGCCTGTTGTAGAAGTTCTGCTTGGCGCTGCCCATGCCGCCCACGTAGAGCGCGGTGTACGGCCTGAAGGTGTCCGCGAGCCGGGGCACGTCCTTGTCGTCGCCGACCGCGAGCGGCAGGGTCGGGCACACGTCGAAGCCGTCGAGCGTCAGGCCCGCCTTCTCGCGGCCGGCGCGCAGATGGGTGATCGTGGTCTCCTCCAGGTGCTCGGCGGAGGGGAAGATCAGCAGCGCCCCGTCGGCGATCTCACCGGTCTGCTCCAGGTTCTTCGGGCCGATCGCGGCGATGTAGAGCGGGATGTGCTCGCGCTGCGGGTGCACGGTCAGCTTGATCGGCTTGCCCGGGCCGCCCGGCAGCGGCAGCGTCCAGTGCTCGCCCTCGTACGTCAGCCGCTCCCGGGTCATCGCCCTGCGGACGATCTCCACGTACTCGCGGGTGCGGGCGAGCGGCTTGTCGAACTTGACGCCGTACCAGCCCTCGGAGACCTGCGGGCCCGAGACGCCGAGGCCGAGCCGGAACCGGCCGCCGGAGAGCGAGTCGAGCGTGGCCGCGGTCATCGCGGTCATCGCGGGCTGCCGGGCCGGGATCTGGAAGATGGCCGAGCCGACGTCGATGCGCTCGGTCTGCGCGGCGACCCAGCTGAGCACGGTGGCCGCGTCGGAGCCGTAGGCCTCGGCGGCCCAGCACACCGCGTAGCCCAGCCGGTCGGCCTCCTGCGCCACGGCCAGGTTGTCGCCGTCCATTCCGGCACCCCAGTAGCCGAGGTTGATCCCGAGCTGCATGGCCGAATCCCCTTACCCATGAGTAACGTCCCTGTGCGGCAGACCTTAGCGCGGGGGTGGGTGCCGGGGGCAGGGTGCCCGGCTCCGGCGGTTCGCCGGTGGTCCCTGCGGTGGCACCTCGGTGATCCCTGCGGTTGTTCCTCGGTGGTCCCTCCGGTGGTTCGTCGACGGTTCCCCGGCTGCGGACCGGTGGCGGCCGGTCACGCAGGTCGCCGGGCGTTCGGAGCGCTCCGAACGGGTTGTCCACAGGCAACCCACCGCACCGGTTCTGGCCAGTAATCTCGCGGGCATGGAGCAGAGGCATCTCGGCCGGACCGGCCTGCGCGTGTCCCGGATCGGACTCGGCACCCTCACCTGGGGCCGGGACACCGACGAGCACGACGCCGCGGACATGCTGAAGGCGTTCTGGGAGGCCGGCGGCACCCTGGTCGACACCGCGGACGTGTACGGCGACGGGGAGGCGGAGTATCTGCTGGGCCGGCTCATGGACGGGCTGGTGCCGCGCCGTGACCTGGTCATCTCCACCAAGGCGGGCAGCGTGCCCGACCCCGACCGCCGCTTCGACGGCTCCCGCGGCCATCTGCTCGCCGCGCTCGACGCCTCCCTGGCCCGCCTGGGCACCGACTACGTCGACCTGTGGCACATCCACGCTTACGACCCCGACACCCCGCTGGAGGAGACGCTCCACGCCCTCGACCTGGCGGTCGGCAGCGGCCGGGCCCGGTACGCGGGAGTGTCCAATTTCTGCGGCTGGCAACTGGCCAAGGCGGCCACCTGGCAGCTCGCCGCGCCGGGCGCCCGCACCCGGCTGGCCAGCACGCAGATGGAGTACTCGCTGCTCCAGCGGGGCGTGGAGCGCGAGGTGCTGCCCGCCGCGCTCGACCTCGGGGTGGGCCTGCTGCCCTCCTCGCCGCTCGGCCGGGGCGTACTGACCGGAAAGTACCGGCACACCACTCCCCCGGACTCGCGTGGCGCCTCCGAACATCTGGCGCCGTTCGTGGAGCCGTATCTGGACGACACGGCGACCCGCATCGTGGACGCGGTGACGACGGCCGCCGACGGGCTCGCGGTCACCCCGCTCCAGGTGGCCCTCGCCTGGGTGCGGGACCGGCCCGGGGTGGCCGCGCCGATCGTCGGCGCGCGCAACGCACAGCAGCTCACGGCGGCGTTGTCAGTGGAGGCCCTTAGTCTTCCTGACGAGATCTGCCGGGCGCTGGACGATGTGTCGGCGCCCGTGCACCGCTATCCCGATCACGACTGGAGCACGCTGTGAGCACGGAGCCGGAGACCACGGAGGAAGCCGGGCCGGGGACGCCGGACACACCGGGGACCACGGAGCAGGGCACCGACGGGGCCGTCACGGCCAAGGGCACGACCGACACCGGCGACGCGGGTGCCGTCGGCGACTCGGGTAGGGCGGACGCCGTCGGCGGCTCCGGCGATGCCGAGGGTGGCGCCGCCGCTGCCGAGGGTGGCGCCGCCGAGTTGTCCGAGGCGGAGGCCGAGTTGGCCGCGCAGCGGGTCGAGCGGGAGCGGATCGAGCGGCGCAAGGCCGAGAAGGGGGGCCCGATCGACAGCGGCGCCAAGCTCAGCGGCAAGGCGGCCGACCTGCTCGCGGCGGTCCGGGCCGTGGAGAGCGGCGAGAAGCCGGTGGCCACGGTGTTCGCGGAGCCCGCACCGGCACCGCGCCGCCCCGCCCCGGAACCGGTGCGCAGGCCCCAGCCGGCCCCCGCCCCCGTCGCACCCAGCGGCCCCGCGCCGCAGACCGTCGACGCCGTGCGCGGCGTACTGGCCGAGGGCGGCGCGCCCGACACCCTGGCTCCCCAGGTCGCCGCGGCCCTCGGTGAGGGCGCCGACAGCGCCCTCCGGGAGGACCCCTGGCAGCTCCTCCGGGTCGGCGGCGTACGGCCGGACCAGGCCGACGGTTTCGCCCGGGCGCTGCTCGGCGCGGCCTGCGGCCCGGACGACGAGCGGCGGGGCCGCGCGCTGACCGTCTGGCTGCTGGAGCAGGCGGCCGTGGCCGGGCACACCGCCCTGGAGCTGCCCACGCTCACCGCGGCGCTCGGCAAGCAGGGCGTCCCGGACCCGGACGCGGCGGTGCAGGTGGCGCTCGCCGAGGGCGAGGCGCTGGTGTTCCAGGACGCCCTGGAGGAGCCCGGCGCCGCCGCGCCCCGGACAAGCGACGAGGACACCGACGAGGAGCGGGAGCGGCCCGTCCGGGTCCTCGTCGGCCTGGAGCGGTACGCGCTGGCCGAGGAGAGCCTCGCGGACGGCCTCGCCCGGCTGGTCAACTCCGTGGCCAAGGAGGCCGGGCAGGCCTGGGAGGCGACCGCGGCCGGGTTGTCCGGCGGTGCGGCCGAGCTGGCCCGCGCGGTCGCCGGCCACGGCCTGGTGCTGCACACCGGCGGGGAGGCGGCCCGCGCCGAACCGGCCGCGTTGCTCGGTGCGGCCCGTGCGGCGGGCCTGCGGGCCTTCGCCGCCTGCCACACCCCGGACGGGCGCCGGCGTCTGGCCGAGCGGCTGGGCGGGGAGCCGGCGGAGCACGGCGTGGGCACGGTCGCGGGGCTGCTGTCCGGGGCCGAGGGCCCGGGCCGCGACGCGGACGGCGCCCTGGAACTCGATCTGCTGATCGTGCCGGACGCGCCCCAGCTCGACGTGGAGAGCGCCGCGATGCTGGTGGAGTCGCTGCCCGACGGGGCGCGGCTGCTGCTCGCCGGCGACCCCGGGGTGCTCTGGTCGGCCGGTCCGGGCCGGGTCTTCGCCGACCTGCTCGCGGCCCGTGCCTGCCCGCAGATCGCCTCCCGCGTCCCCGACCCCGGCCCGCTCGGCGAGCTGGTCTCCGGCATCGGCGTCGGAGAGCTGAACCAGGTCGCGGCGCCGGGCAAGGAGATCGTCATCGTGCCGGTGCGCGACGCGGGCGAGGCCGTGCACCGGACGGCGCAGTTGGTCGCGGACTCGGTGCCACGGGCGATCGGCGTCCCGGCCGACCATACCGTGGTGATCACCCCGGGCCACGGCGGCGCCGCGGGCACCCGCGCCCTCAACGCCGCCCTGAAGGAGCGTCTCAACCCCGGCCCCGGCCGGTTCGGCGGCTTCGACCCCGGCGACCGGATCGCCTACTCCCCCGCTCCGGGGCGCACGGTGCCGGGTGTGGTGGTGAAGGCCGACGCCGACGGGCTGCACCTGTCGTGCGCCGGCGCCCCCGTTGTCGTACCGCGCGAGCGGGTGGAGGGCGGCGTCCGGCACGGCTGGGCGCTGACCGCGCACCAGGCGGTGGGCACCCGCTGGCCGGCGGCCGTCGTCGTCCTGCCCGGCGATGCCGCGCAGGCCCTCAGCCGCCCCTGGGTGTACACGGCGTTCGGCCGGGCGGAACGGCATCTGTCCGTCGTGCACGGCGTGGAACAGGCCCTGCCGAAGGCGGTGGCGGAGGTCCCGGCCAAGCCACGCACGACCCGCCTGCAGACGCTGCTGCGCACGCAGCTCCCGGCGACCTGAGGCTTCGCCCGCGCGCCTTCCGCGGCTGGCCTTCCGCAGCGGACCTTCCTCCGCACGTCGTCCTCCGCCGCGACCGGCGATCAGTCACGGCGGCGGAGTCCGGCGGTGCCGTACCGGCCCCAGGCCCACGGCACCGCCGCCCCGGTCACGTCCGCCCTGTCACTTCTCGACCTTGATCGGCTCCAGCTCCCCGTCCCCGTCCTCTTCTTCCTCGTCCTCGTCCTCATCGACGAAGTCGATGTCGTCCTCGTCGTCGGAGACCTCGTCGTCGAACACCGCGCTCACATCGAACCGGCACACCACCTGCTGCGGATCGATGTGTTCGAACGGCGCCTCCAGCCACTCCCCGGCCTCGGGCGCCTCCTCGGCCGCGGTGACCCAGAGCGTGGAGTCGCCCTCCTCCAGGCCGAACTCCTTGTGCCGGGAGGCGATCTCGTCCGGTTCGAACTCGCCAAAGAGGATGCCCAGCGCCCCCGGGACCGTCCCGGCGGCATCGTCTTCGTCCACGACGTCGTCGTACTCCGCCGCCTCGACCCGCTGGGCCTGGGCCAGCAGCCGCTGGGGTTCCGCCACGGTGTAGTCGCGGCGGATCAGCACACTGATCGCGTTCGGTTCCTCCGGGCCCGCGTACGGCGGCAGCGCTTCCTCGGCGCTGGGGATCTCGAAGGGGGTGACCTCGTCGTAGCGGTCGTAGAGCAGTTCGTCGTACGCCTCGGCGGCAGCGGCCAGCTGGTTGAACGCCTCGGACACGGCCGGGTCGTCCTCCCCCGACCTGCGTTCGACCGCGGCGAGATGACGGTCGAGCGCGGTCTTGACGGCCTCGGCGGCGGCGCGTACCTCGGCAGCGGTGGGCTGCGCAGCATCAGACATAGTGCAGACGCTATCCGTACCGGGCACCAGCCCGCACAATAGATGCGATGCCGGAATACGAATTTGTCGACGTGTACGTACCTCGCGGGGTCTCCCGCAAGGAGGCCACACGTCTGCTGACGGACCATGCCGAGTACGGACACTGGGAGTTGGACCGACTGAGCCTGTTGCGCGACGGCAGCCGCAGGGTGCGGTTGCGCCGACGGATCATCCGCCAGGTGCGCGCGACATGGTGACCGTGATCACAGGGTGAGTGTGGACAGCTGAACGGAGCGGGCCCCGCCGGCATGGCGGGGCCCGCTCCGTTCCGGGTCAGGCCCTGGCGCGCGCCTTGCGGTAGAGCACCGCGCCCGCGAGCAGCGCGCCCGCGCCGGCCGGGAGGGCGACGCCGAGCGGCACCTCGCTGCCCGTGTGGGCGAGCTGGGCCGTGCCCAGGGGCTGGCCGGATCGGCCCACCTGGGCCTCGACCTGGGACGTACCGTGCGTCCCGGAACCGCCGTTGCCGGTCTGGGAGCCGGTGCCGGTGCCGGGGTGGCCCGGACTGCCGGGCTTACCCGGCTTACCGGGCTCCCCGGGATGACCCGGCTGCCCAGGCTCTCCCGGCTTCCCTGGCTGGCCAGGCTCTCCCGGCTTCCCCGGATGCCCGGGCTCCCCCGGGTGACCGGGGTGCCCCGGGTGACCGGGGTGACCGGGGTGCCCCGGTTTCCCGGGCGGATTGCCGTACCCGCCTTCATTGGCGCAGTCGTTCCCCACCGCGGCGTTCCCCACCCCGATGACGTCGACGCTGTTGCCGCACACGTTCACCGGGACGTCGATCGGCACCTGCACGGTGTTGCCGGAGCCGACACCCGGCGATCCGCCGGTGTGGCCGCCCGCGTGCGAGCCGCCGGAGCCGCTGTGGTGACCCCCCGGTGCGCCGCCGTGGTTGGCGCACTTGTTGCCCGCCGACGGGTTCAGGAGCCCGACGACGTTCACGGTGTTGCCGCAGATGTTCACCGGCGCGTGCACGGGCGCCTGCACCGTGTTGCCGGACAGTACGCCGGGTGAGCCCCCGGCGGAGCCCGCCGCGCCCGAGTCGGCGTGTGCGTAGCCGCCCGCGGCGGCGATGACACCGGTCGCGGCGGCCATGGTCATCAGGCTCTTGCGCGTGCCCTGTCGCATGCTGAGATCCCCCCTGCCTTCCCTGTCTTCGATCCGTGAAGACCGGTCGGCCCCGGAGCGCATGGCGCGCGCTCCGAGGCCGACGGCTCGTAAAAGACGCCCCTCAGGGAGCCGGCGTCACTTGTTGACGCAGGCGTTGCCGAAGGCGGGGTTCAGGAGCCCGATCACGTTGATCGTGTTGCCGCACACGTTCACCGGGACGTGCACGGGCACCTGGATGACGTTGCCGGAGACGACGCCCGGGGAGTGCACGGCGGCACCCTGGGCACCGGAGTCGGCGACGGCCAGGCCCGCGCCCGCGAGAACCAGCCCACCGGTGGCAGCCGCAGCAGCGACGACCTTCTTGATCATTCTTCCTCCTAGTTGGCAATGCGACCCCAAGGCGCGGGGTCACATCGGATGTAACGAGGAGGGACTGATGAAGCTACGAGCCTATCGTCGCATTCACCCTTCTCAGTCGATCTCGTACGGCTGCCCGATTACCCGGGTGCGCGCCCGGCCCCGGCCCCGGGTGCGCGCCCGGGGCCGGGGCCGGGACTCAGGACGCGTCGATGAAGCGGTCGAGCACCCGCACGCCGAACTGGAGGCCGTCCACCGGCACCCGCTCGTCCACGCCGTGGAACATGCCGGCGAAGTCCAGCTCCGGCGGCAGCTTCAGCGGTGCGAAGCCGAAGCCGCGGATGCCGAGGTCGTCGAAGGACTTGGCGTCGGTGCCGCCGGAGAGCATGTACGGGATCGCCTTGGCGGTCGGGTCCTCGGCGAGCAGGGCGGCCTGCATGGCCTCGACCAGGGCGCCGTCGAAGGTGGTCTCGACGGCCTTGTCCGCGTGCACGTCCTCGCGGCGGACCTTCGGGCCGAGCAGTCGGTCGAGGTCGGCGAGGAACTCCTCCTCGTGGCCGGGCAGGAACCGCCCGTCGATGTGCGCGGTGGCCTCGCCCGGGATGACGTTGACCTTGTAGCCGGCGGTCAGCTGGGTGGGGTTGGCGGTGTTGCGCAGGGTCGCGCCGATGAGCTTGGCGATGCCGCCGAGCTTGGCGAGGGTGGACTCCATGTCCTCCGGGTCAAGCTCGGTGCCGAGCGCGTCGCCCAGTTCGTCGAGGAAGGCCCGGGTGGTCTTGGTGACCCGGACCGGGAACGTGTGCCGGCCGACCCGGGCGACGGCCTCGGACAGCTCGGTGATGGCGTTGTCGCGGTGGATCATCGAGCCGTGCCCGGCGGTCCCGGCCACGGTCAGCTTCATCCAGTGCATGCCCTTCTCGGCCGTCTGGATCAGGTAGAGCCGCCGCTGCTCGTTCACGGTGAAGGAGAAGCCGCCGACCTCGCTGATCGCCTCGGTGACGCCCTCGAACAGCTCGGGGTGGTTGTCGACCAGGTAGCGGGCGCCGTACGTGCCGCCGGCCTCCTCGTCGGCGAGGAAGGCGACGACGACGTCCCGCGGGGGCCGGCGCCCGCTGCGCAGCCGGTCGCGGACGACCGCCAGGGTCATGGCGTCCATGTCCTTCATGTCGACGGCCCCGCGTCCCCACACACAGCCGTCGGCGATCTCGCCGGAGAACGGGTGGTGGGTCCAGTCGACCGCGTTGGCCGGTACGACGTCCAGGTGGCCGTGGATGAGCAGCGCGGGCCGGGACGGGTCCTCGCCCTCGATGCGGGCCACCGTGGAGGCGCGGCCGGGGTGGGACTCGTAGATCTTCGGCTCCAGCCCGACCTCGGCGAGCTTCTCGGCGACCCACTCGGCGGCCTTGCGCTCGCCGGGGCCGGAGTGGTCGCCGTAGTTGCTGGTGTCGAACCGGATCAGCTCGCGGCAGAGGTCCACGACCTCGTCCTCGCCGGTGACGGTCCTGGCCGTGTCCGTCTCGCTCACGCTGCTTCCTCCCACTGTCACTGCTGGTGGTCCCTGTCATCCTCTCTCCGGTGCCGCCCCGGGCCCAAGACCGGTCCCGGCCCGTCACACGCCGTTCACGCGCGAGCGGCCCCGGGACCGGGGGTGATCAGGCACCCTCGAAAGCCTGGTAATGTTTCCTTCGTCGCCGCGAGGGAAACCCCGCCGGGGGAACCTCGCACGACAGACACCTTGTCCGGGTGGCGGAATGGCAGACGCGCTAGCTTGAGGTGCTAGTGCCCTTTATCGGGCGTGGGGGTTCAAGTCCCCCCTCGGACACCAGTGAGGCCCCTGCTCAGCAGGGGCCTTTCGCGTGCCCCGGCGCCGCTTCCTAGACTTGAGGGGTGGCCCGTCGCAACGACGAGGTCGAGGCACTCCTCCAGGAGTACGCCGATCTCATCGCGATCACCGGAGGCGACGCGTTCAAGGCGCGTGCCTACGAGAAGGCGGCGCGGGCGATCGGCGGGTATCCGGTGGACGTCTCGACGCTGGACGCGGACGGGCTGCGGGAGATCCCGAGCGTGGGCCGGTCGATCGCCGAGAAGGTGGTCGAGTACCTGCGCACGGGCACGATGGCCGTGGTGGAGGAGCGCCGGGCGAAGATCCCGGCGGGGGTGCGGGAGCTGATCACGATCCCGACCCTCGGGCCGAAGAAGGCGCTGCGGCTCTACGAGGACCTGCACATCTCCTCGGTGAGCGAGCTGGCAGCGGCCATCGAGGCGGACGCGCTGGCCGATCTGAAGGGCTTCGGCGAGAAGACGCAGGAGAACATCCGGCACGGGATCGAGCTGCTCCAGCGGGCGGGCGCGCGGGTGCCGCTGTCGCTGGCGCTGGACACCGCCGAGGAGATCGTCGCCGAGCTGTCCGCCGTGACGGGCTGCGAGCGCTGCGCGTACGCCGGTTCGCTGCGCCGGATGCGGGAGACCGTCGGCGATCTGGACGTGCTGGTCTCGGCGCGGCGGTCGGCACCGTTCATGGACGCGCTGTGCGAGCTGCCGGTCACCGCGGAGGTGATCGCGCGGGGCACGAAGAAGACGTCGGTGCGCACCGGCAAGGGGCTCCAGCTGGATCTGCGGGTGGTGCCGCCGGAGTCGTGGGGCGCCGCGTTGCAGTACTTCACCGGGTCCAAGGCACACAACATCCGTACCCGGACCATCGCCGTGCACCAGGGGCTGAAGCTCTCCGAGTACGGCGTGTTCGACACCGGGAGCGGGGAGTCGGTGGCGTCCCGCACCGAGGAGGAGGTGTACGCGCGGCTCGGCCTGCCGTGGATCCCGCCGACGCTGCGCGAGGACCGCGGGGAGATCGAGGCGGCGCTGGGCGACGGGCTGCCCGCGGTGGTGACCGAGCGGGACATCCGCGGCGACCTGCACACGCACACCGATCTCACGGACGGCCTGGCCTCGCTGGAGGCGATGGTGGAGGCCGCCGCCGGGCGCGGTCACGCGTACTACGCGGTCACCGACCACGCGCCCAACCTGTATATGCAGCGCATGACGGACGAGAAGATCCTCGCCCAGCGGGAGCGGCTGCGGGAGCTGGACGGCACCCGGCACCGGATGCGGCTGCTGCACGGCACCGAGCTGAACATCGGTCCGGACGGGGAGGTGGACTGGCCGGAGGAGTTCCTGGCCGGTTTCGATCTGTGCGTGGCCTCGCTGCACTCCCACTTCGACCTGGGCCGGGCGGCGATGACGCGGCGGCTGGTGCGGGCCTGCGAGCATCCGTACGTCAACATCATCGGGCATCCCACGACCCGGCTGATCGGCAAACGGCCGGGGGTCGACGCCGACTGGGACGAGGTGTTCGCGGCCTGCGCGCGCACCGGCACCGCGCTGGAGGTCAACGCCCAGCCGGACCGGCTGGACCTGCGGGACGAGGACATCCTGCGGGCCCGGGAGCACGGGGTGAAGTTCGCCGTGAACACCGACGCGCACTCCGTCCCGCACCTCGCGCAGCTGCGCTACGGCGTGGCCACCGCGCAGCGTGGCTGGCTCACCGGGGAGGACGTGATCAACACCTGGTCGCTGACCCGGCTGCGGAGGTTCCTGCGCAAGGGCGGGCGCGCCTGAGCGTCCGGGGTCACCGCAGGGCCCGTACCGTGAGCGTGCCGCCGTCGCCGTGCTCGACGCGGGTGCCGAGGGGGCGGGCGTAGCCGTCGAGGACCGTGCGCAGCCAGGCGGTGTCCTCGGCGGAGGCGGGCTCCAGGCGCAGCCGGCGCGACTGGAAGGGCACCATCCGCAGACCGGTCAGCCGGCCGGTGCCGGGCTCGGCCGACGCCAGGTACAGCAGCCGCAGGTCGTCGCGGTAGCGCTCGTAGCCGCCGATGCCCTCGTAGTCGTCGACGAGGTCGCCGCAGCCGTACAGGACGAGCCGGTCCCGGTAGACCTCCGGTGGGCGCGGGTGGTGGGCGGAGTGCCCGTGGACGACGTCGATGCCCGCGTCGATCAGCGCGTGGGCGAAGCGGATCTCGTCGCGGGAGGCGGTGTAGCCCCAGTTGGGGCCCCAGTGGACGGACGCGACGACGAGGTCGCCGGGCCGCCGCCCGGTGCGCCGCAGGCGGTCGGCGATGTCCTTCGCGGCGGCGGTGGTCGGCGCGGTGACGAGGGCCACGCCGGGGCGTTCGGCGGTGGCGGCCCAGCTGTGCGGGATGCCGCTGGACGGCATGCCGAAGGCGAAGACCAGGACGCGTCCGCCCTGGCGCAGCGGGACGGTCGCCGGGCGCCAGGCCGCGTCCGCGTCCCGGCCCGCCCCGGCGGTGCGCAGGCCGGCGGCGGCGAGGGAGTCGAGGGTGTCCGCGAGGCCGGGCGGACCGAAGTCGAGTACGTGGTTGTTGGCGAGGACGCAGACGTCGGGGCGGACGGCGGCGAGGCAGGGCAGGTTGTCCGGGTGCATCCGGTAGTGGACGCCTTTGCCGGGCGCGAAGTCACCGTCCCGGGTGACGGCGGTCTCCAGGTTGACGACCCGTACGTCCGGGGCGGCACGCTCCAGGACGGGCAGTGCCTCGCCCCAGGGCCAGGCGGGGTCCACGGGCCGGGGTACCGGTCCGTTCGCGGTCTCCGCCAGGGCCACGTAGTCGCGGGCGTCGCGGACGCAGTCCTCGCGCAGGGCCGCGTCGCCGGGGTGCGGGAGGATCTGGTCGACGCCCCGGCCGAGCATGACGTCACCGGCGAGGAACAGGGTGACGTCCTTGTCGCCCATGGCGCGGGGCCTACACGTGCGCGGGTGCCATGTGGTCCGTGAACCAGTCACGTGCCAGCTCGGTCACCCGTTCCAGCGTGCCGGGCTCCTCGAAGAGGTGGGTGGCGCCGGGGACCACCTCCAGCCGGTTCTCGCACCGCAGTCGTGCCTGTGCGTCCCGGTTGAGCGCGAGGACCTGCGGGTCGGCGCCGCCGACGACGAGCAGGGTGGGTGCCGTCACGGCGGCCAGCCGGGGTCCGGCGAGATCGGGCCGGCCGCCGCGGGAGACGACGGCGGCGGGGCGGGCGCCGGGGTCGGCGGCGGCCCACAGGGCGGCGGCCGCGCCGGTGCTGGCGCCGAAGAAGCCGATGGCGAGCCCTTCGGTGCCGGGTTCCTCGCGCAGCCAGCGGGCGGCGTCCAGCAGCCGTCCGGCCAGCAGGGCGATGTCGAACACGTTGCCCCGGTCGGCCTCCTCCGCGTCGGTGAGCAGGTCGAACAGCAGGGTGCCGAGGCCGGCCCGGTGCAGGCCCTCGGCCACGAACCGGTTGCGCGGGCTGTGCCGGCTGCTGCCGCTGCCGTGCGCGAAGGCCACGACGCCGGTGGCGTCCTCGGGCACCGTGAGCCGTCCGCCCAGCCGGGCGCCGCCGGCGGTCACCGTCACCTCCCGGTCGGTGGAGCCGGCGCCCGCGGTGTGCCGGTGCCGGCTCGCGGCCCGGCGCAGACAGGCGGTGACCTCCTCGTCGTCGACCTGGGCGAAGTCGGCGTAGAACTGGCCGACCGCGGCGAAGTGCCACGGGGTGTCCAGGCAGACGAGTTCGTCGGCGTCCCCGCCGAGGCGCCGGGCGAAGTCCCGGGGGGCCACGGGGACGGCCAGCACGATGCGTGCGGCGTCCCGGGCGCGGGCGATCCGGCAGGCGGCACGCGCGGTGGAGCCGGTGGCCACGCCGTCGTCCACCACGACGGCGGTCCGCCCGGCGACCGAGACGGGGGGTGCGGCGCCCCGGTAGCGCGCGGCCCGTTGCTCCAGCACCCGGCGCTCGCGTTCCTCGACCCGGGCGAGGTCGTCGGTGGAGACCCCGGTGCCGCGCAGCACCTCCTGGTTGATCACGCGTACGCCGTCCTCGCCGATCGCGCCCATGCCGAGTTCGGGCTGGTACGGCACGCCCAGTTTCCGCACCAGGCAGACGTCCAGGGGCGCGTCGAGCGCCTCGGCGACCTCGGCGGCGACCGGCACCCCGCCCCGTGGGAGCCCGAGCACCACGACGTCCTGGCCCCTGAGGTACTCCAGGCGTTCGCCCAGTCTGCGTCCCGCTTCGAGGCGGTTCGTGAAGTGCACGGTGAGCTCCTTCACTCCCGTGGCTGCCACAGCGGCGCCGGGGCGTCCGTGTCGGCGGCCCCGGTCGCCTTCATGTCGCCGTCGGCGGCGCGCAGCAGCATGCGGCCCATGGCGATGAGCGCGCGCCCGGCGGCGAGTTCGTCGCCGATCTCCGGCATCGCCCGGTCGTAGGGGTTGCGGCGGGCCTCCGCATGGCTCTCGATGACGTTGTCGCCGGTGTCGAGGATGATCCGGGCCGTGGTGTCGGGATCATGCTCCGACAGATACAGGTTCAGCCGCCATTCCTTGACGGCGGGACGGCTGTTCAGGGGTCCGGTCATCGTTCCGCCACCTCGCTCCGCGGATCGTGCCGCCGACGGGCCGCCGGCCGTCCGCCGGTCCGTCGTGGCTGGTCGCGCAGTTCCCCGCGCCCCCTGAGGGGCGCTCAAGTCCGGCACTTCCACTGTGCACCCGACCCGCGGCGGACGCCTCCCCTGCCGCGGGCAGAATGGGGGCCATGACCTCGCGCACCTGCCCCTGCGGGCTCCCCCGGTCCTACGACGCCTGCTGCGGCCGCTTCCACGCGGGCCCGGCGACCGCGCCGACGGCCGAGTCGCTGATGCGCTCGCGGTACAGCGCGTTCGTCAAGGGGGACGCGGGGTATCTGCTGCGCACGTGGCATCCGCGGACCCGGCCCGCGCGGCTGGACCTCGACCCGCGGATGCGGTGGACGGGGCTGGAGATCCTGGACACCGCCGACGGATCCGCCTTCCACAGCACCGGCACGGTGACGTTCCGCGCCTCCTACCGGGGCGGCTCGCTGTACGAGCGGAGCCGGTTCGAGCGGGTGGACGGGGCGTGGGTGTACGTGGACGGGGAGTTCCTGGGCGAACAGCCCGGCTAGGGCGCCAGGATGTCCAGTTCCTGGAGGGCGCCCACGGTGATCTGCCGGGTCAGTTCCTCCGCGCGGTGCGCGTCGCGGGCGCGGACCGCCTCGGCCACCTGGACGTGCAGGGTGACGGCCGCCGGGTCGGGGTCCTCGAACATGACCTCGTGGTGGGTGCGGCCGGCCAGCACCTCCGCGACGACGTCGCCGAGGCGGGCGAACATCTCGTTGCCCGAGGCGGTGAGGACGACCCGGTGGAAGGCGATGTCGTGGACCAGGTACTTCTCCAGCTTGTGGCCGCGTGAGTTGGCCACCATGCCGAGCGCGCACTCGGTGAGCTCGGCGCACTGCTCGGCGGTGGCGTGCTGCGCGGCGAGGCCGGCCGCGACGGGTTCGATCGCGGAGCGCAGCACGGTGAGGGAGCGCAGTTGGTGCGGGCGGTCGGCGCCGGCCAGGCGCCAGCGGATGACCTGCGGGTCGTAGACGTTCCACTCGGCCTTGGGGCGGACCGTGACGCCCACCCGGCGGCGGGACTCGACCAGGTGCATGGATTCGAGCACGCGGACGGCCTCGCGCATCACGGAGCGCGACACCTCGAAGTGCTGTGCCAGCTCGTCGGTGCGCAGAACACTGCCCGGCGGGTACTCGCCCGCGGTGATCGCGGGGCCGAGGGTGTCCAGTACGCGGCCGTGCAGCCCCCGGCCCGGTGTGGTCATGCACTCAGCGTACGGCGTGGATCACTGCGACAAAAAGTCAGACTTATATGTCACAGGCTCTTGAATTCGTCGTACCTAATGGGTTTCAGTGTGGCGACGCCGCAGTGGCGTCGATGTCGAGGAAGACAGCGAGGCAGTGATGCGAACCCCCCAGGTCGTCGTCGTGATGGGCGTCGCGGGGACGGGCAAGACCACGATCGGTCCCTTGCTCGCCGCGCGGCTGGGCGTCCCGTACGCCGAGGGCGACGACTTCCACCCCCAGGCCAACATCGACAAGATGTCGGCCGGGATCCCGCTCGACGACGCCGACCGGTGGCCGTGGCTTGAGGCCATCGGGCACTGGGCGCACGGCCGGGCCGGACTGGGCGGGGTGGTCAGCAGCTCGGCGCTGAAGCGGTCGTACCGCGACCGGCTCCGGGCCGTGGCCCCCGGGATCGTGTTCCTGCACCTCACGGGCGACCGGCGGCTGATCGAGGAACGGATGTCGCAGCGTCAGGGGCACTTCATGCCCACCGCGCTGCTGGACTCCCAGTTCGCGACGCTCCAGCCCCTGGAGCCGGACGAGGCGGGAGTCGCCGTGGACGTCAGCGGCAGCCCCCAGGAGATCACCGAGCGCGCCGTACAGGCACTCGACCTGCTTCCCGACACCGCGGGCACCGCTCAGTAGCGCCCGTCAGAACACCCCCGTAACCGCAAGGGAACCCCCGTGACCAGACTCAGCGTCGAGATGCTGGCAGCGGACGCGCCTCCGCCGATCACCTCCGCCGGACACGCCCAGCTGGGCATAGCCGTCCTGGTGGGCATCGCGGTGATCGTCCTGCTCATCACCAAGTTCAAGCTCCATGCCTTCCTGGCGCTGACCATCGGGTCACTGGCGCTCGGGGCGGTCGCCGGGGCACCGCTCGACAAGGCCATCACCAGCTTCACCACCGGGCTCGGCTCCACCGTGGCCGGCGTCGGCGTCCTGATCGCGCTCGGGGCGATCCTGGGCAAGCTGCTCGCCGACTCCGGTGGTGCCGACGAGATCGTGGACACGATCCTCGCCAAGGCCGGCGGGCGCGCCATGCCCTGGGCGATGGTGCTGATCGCCTCCGTGATCGGTCTGCCGCTGTTCTTCGAGGTCGGCATCGTGCTGCTGATCCCGGTCGTGCTGATGGTCGCCAAGCGCGGCAACTACTCCCTGATGCGCATCGGTATCCCGGCGCTCGCCGGCCTGTCCGTGATGCACGGCCTGATCCCGCCGCACCCCGGCCCGCTGGTCGCCATCGACGCGGTCAAGGCCAACCTGGGCGTGACCCTGGCGCTCGGCATCCTGGTCGCCATCCCGACGGTGATCATCGCCGGTCCGCTGTTCTCCAAGGTCGCGGCCCGCTGGGTGGACGTGCCGGCACCCGACCGGATGCTGCCGCAGCGCGCCTCGGAGGAGCTTGAGCGCCGTCCGGGCTTCGGCGCGACGCTGGCCACCGTGCTGCTGCCGGTGGTGCTGATGCTGGCCAAGGCGCTGGTGGACATCGTCATCGACGACCCCGCGAACACGACCCAGCGCGTCTTCGACGTCGTCGGCTCCCCGCTGATCGCGCTGCTCGCCGCCGTGATCGTCGGCTTCTTCACGCTGGGCCGGCCCGCCGGGTTCACCAAGGACCGGCTCCAGCAGACCGTCGAGAAGGGCCTCATGCCCATCGCCGGCATCCTGCTGATCGTGGGCGCGGGCGGCGGCTTCAAGCAGACGCTGATCGACTCGGGCGTCGGCCAGATGATCCTGGACGTCTCCAAGGACTGGTCGATCCCGGCGCTGCTGCTGGCCTGGCTGATCGCGGTGGCGATCCGGCTGGCGACCGGCTCGGCGACGGTGGCGACGGTCTCGGCGGCCGGCCTGGTCGCGCCGCTCGCGGCCGACATGTCGACCACGCACACGGCCCTGCTCGTCCTGGCCATCGGCGCGGGCTCGCTGTTCTTCAGCCATGTCAACGACGCCGGTTTCTGGCTGGTGAAGGAGTACTTCGGGCTGAGCGTCGGGCAGACCGTGAAGACCTGGTCGGTGATGGAGACGATCATCTCGGTGGTCGCCGGCGGCCTGGTCCTGCTCCTCTCCCTGATCATCTAGGGGTACGACGGTGACGGCTCACCCCCTCTTCGACATCAGCGGTCGTACGGCGCTGGTCACCGGGTCCAGCCGGGGCATCGGCCTCGCGCTGGCCCGGGGCCTGGCCGAGGCCGGCTGCACGGTGGTCCTCAACGGGCGCGACCCCGCTCGGCTGGCCGAGGCCGCGGCGGGCCTTCCCGGTGCGGTGCGTACGGCGGTGTTCGACGTGACCGACGGGCCGGCCGTGGCCGCCGGGATCGCGGACGTCGAGGAGCGGGTGGGCCCGCTCGACATCCTCGTCAACAACGCGGGCATGCAACTGCGCGCCCCCCTGCTGGAGTTCGCGGACGCCGACTGGCACCGCATCCTGGACACCAACCTCACCAGCGCGTTCCTCGTCGGCCGGGAGGCCGCCCGGCGGATGACGGCGCGCGGTCACGGCAAGATCATCAACATCTGCTCGCTGCAGAGCGAGGTGGTCCGCCCCGGGATCGCGCCGTACGCGGCGACCAAGGGCGCGCTGAAGATGCTCACCAAGGGCATGTGCGCCGACTGGGGGCCGTACGGCGTCCAGGTCAACGGCCTCGGCCCCGGCTACATCGAGACCGAGTTGACCCGGCCCCTCGTCGAGGACGAGGAGTTCAGCGCGTGGGTGCGCCGCCGCACCCCCGCCGGGCGCTGGGGCCGCACCGAGGACCTGGTGGGCGGGCTGCTCTTCCTCGCCTCGCCCGCGGCGGACTTCGTCGGCGGGCAGGTGCTGTACGTCGACGGCGGCATGACGAGCGTGCTGTGAAAGGGGCGGCGGGCGTGCTGGGGTGTGTGATCCACGGAGCCGGCGATCTGCGGGTGGAGGAGCTGACACCGCCTCGGCCCGGGACCGGCGAGGCGCTGGTGGCGGTCCGGTACGGCGGGGTGTGCGGGTCCGATCTGCACTACTGGCGGCACGGCGGGGTCGGGGACTTCCGGCTCCGCGAACCGATGGTGCTCGGGCACGAGGTGGTCGGCACGGTGGTGTCCTACGGCCCCGGGGCCACCGGTCCCGCTCCGGGTACGGCGGTCGCCGTGCACCCGGCCACGCCGTGCGGGACGTGCCCGGAGTGCGCCGGCGGACGGGCGAACGTGTGCCGCGACACCCGGTATCTGGGCAGTGCGGCGCGGTTCCCGCATGTGCAGGGCGGTTTCGCCGGCCGAGTGGCCGTTCCCGCCGGCCAGTTGAGGGCGCTGCCGGACGGGCTCGGGCTGCGCCGGGCCGCGCTGGCCGAGCCGCTGTCGGTGGCGCTGCACGCGGTGCGGCGGGCCGGGGAGGTGGCCGGACGTCATGTGCTGGTCACCGGGGCCGGGCCGATCGGGTGCCTGGTCGTCGCGGCGGCCAGGGCGGCGGGCGCGGCGCGGGTGACGGTGACCGACCTGGTGCCCGAGGCGCTGGGGTACGCGGCCGTCGCCGGTGCCGACACGCTGGTGCGGGCCGACGATCCGGACGATCCCGGGTGGCCGGCGGAGGTGGACGTGGCCGTGGAGGCGTCGGGGGTGGCCGCCGGCCTGGACACCTGTCTGCGGCGGGTGCGCCGCGGGGGTGTGGTCGTCCAGCTCGGGATGCTGCCGGCCGGGCGGACGCCGTTCGCGGGGAACCTGGTGGTGAGCCGGGAGATCGAACTGCGGGGCGCGTTCCGGTTCGACGCCGAGTTCGACGACGCGCTGGAACTGCTCGCCGGCCGGGGCGAGTTCGACGGGCTGATCAGTTCAGTGGCCCCCGTGGCAGCAGCGGAGTCCGCGTTCGCGCTGGCCGCCGACCGGGGGCGGTCGTGCAAGGTGCTGTTGGAGTTCTGAGCGGGACAGGGGCTACGGGCGCCAGAGCGGGTGTTCCCGGTTCGCCCACTGCTCGCTCACCGTTCCCGTCCGCAGCCCCCGCCTCGCCTCCGGGTCGCCCAGGGCCATGCCGATGTGGCCGGCCAGGACCACGCCGATCGTCAGGGCCAGCCAGTCGTGGACGAAGGTCGCCGAGGTGCGCCACATCAGCGGGGTGAGACGGGTGAACCACATCATCAGGCCGGTGCCGAGCATGACCAGGGTCGCGCCGGCGATCCACGCGGCGTAGACCTTCTGGCCCGCGTTGAACTTGCCCGCGGGGCGCGAGCCGTGACGCCGGTCGCGGCGCAGCGCGGCCCGCAGCCAGACCCGGTCGTGCGGGCCGAAGCGGTTGAGGAAGCGCAGGTCGGCGCGGAAGGCGCGGGAGACCAGGCCCAGCAGGACCGGCGCGGGCAGCGCGAGCCCCGCGCACTCGTGCACCCGGACGACCAGTTCCCGGCGGCCGACCAGGACCGCCAGTTGCGGGATGTAGAGGACGGCCGCGGTCACCACGCACACGCCCATCAGCGCGGCCGTCGCGCGGTGCACCCAGCGTTCGGCGGGGGTGAAGCGGTGGACGCGGGTGCCCGGCGGGGCCGGGGTCTCAGCTCGTAGGCTCATCGTCGCGTCCGTTCGAGCGGCCGACCCAGGCGTCGACGTCGTAGCCGAGGTCCTCCCAGTAGCCCGGCTTCACCCGGTCGGTGACGGTGATGCCGGAGAGCCACTTGGCGGACTTGTAGAAGTACATGGGGGCGACGTAGAGGCGGACCGGGCCGCCGTGGTCGTGGCCGATGTCCTCGTCCTGCATGCGCAGGGCGACCAGCACGTCCGGGCGGCGCGCCTGGTCGAGGGTGAGGCTCTCGGTGTAGGTGCCGTCGAAGCAGGTGAAGCGGAGCGCCTTGGCGGAGGAGCGGACGCCCGCGGCGTCGAGCAGGTGGGACAGGCGTACGCCCTCGAACGGAGTGCCGGGGACCCGCCAGCCGGTGACGCACTGGACGTCCTTGACCAGCCGGGTCTGCGGCAGGGCGCGCAGCTCGTCGAGGGTGTAGCCCCGCGGGTGGTCGACCAGGCCGTCGATGGTGAGGCGGTAGTCGGCGGCGGTCTTGTGCGGCACGGACGCGGCGACGGAGTAGTAGCGGAAGCCGCCGCCATTGGGCAGCAGACCGGTCAGGCCCGTGGGGTCCTTGCCGGCGACACCGCCGAGGAACCCTTCGACGCCGCGTTGCAGCGCGGGTGCCGCGACCACGCCGAGCGCGCCCAGGCCGAGGGTGCCGAGGAAGACCCGGCGGCCGATGGGCCGGCCGTCCCGCTCAGGTGCCTGTCCGCCGGATTGTTCAGAGTTCACGTGTTCATTCGAGCACTCGGGGCCGCACGGGGCCAGGCGATCGGGCCACTGGTCAGATTTCCGTAATCACTTCTTACGTGCGTCACTTCTCGGCGTACGGCGTCCGGGCCCCGGTCTCTCAGTGCCCGAGCGCGCGGGCGCGGGCCGCGTGGAAGGCCGCGAGGGGATCGGGGTGCGCGTACGACCAGGGCGCCGGGGTGGCGTGCGCGCCGATGCGCTGGAAGAGGGCCGCCGCCTCGGCCGGGCGGCCGGCGCAGGACAGGGCGAACGCGAGGTGGTTGAGGTCGACGTGGCGGCGCGGGTGTTCGTCGTGTTCCCACTCCAGCCACCAGTCGAAGCAGGCGCGCAGGATGCGCCGGGCGCGCGGGCCGGACCAGTGCCCGGAGGCGGCCGGGTCGGCGGGGGCGAGGCCGGTAACGGCCAGGACCCGGTAGCGCTCGGCGTAGGCGACGACCGGCAGGACGGCCAGCGGGGAGTCGGCGGGGGCCTCGGCGGCGGCCAGCTCGGCGAGGTCGTACACCTCGTGGGCCTCGGCCCGGCCGCCGGCGGGCCGTTCGGCGAGGCGGGCGATCAGCAGGTGGTGGGCGTGGTGGTGCTCGGGGTGGCGGCGGCGCAGTCCGGCGAAGGCCGCGAGCACCTCGCGCTCCGGGCCGAGGGCGCGGGCGAGCAGCAGCCGGCCGAGCCAGGGGGTGGGGTCGTCGGGGGCGAGCGCGGCGGCCGTGTCGCAGGCCTCGCGGGCCGGGCCGGGTTTCTCCGTGCCGCGTAAGGCGCGGTGCACCAGGGCCAGGGCGAGCAGGGTGGTGGCGTCGGCGGAGCCGGGCTCGGCGGTCAGCCAGTCGCTCGCCCAGGCGGCGGCGCAGGGGTTCTGGGCGAGCGCGGTGAGGCGGTGGCCGCGGCGGTCCCAGTCATCGCCGGTGTGCACCAGCAGGGAGCGTGCGGCCTGCCGCCGGCCCTGGGCCAACGCGGCCCGGGCGGTGCGCAGTTCCGCGTCGTCCAGGGCGGCGTCGAAGGCCCCGGAGGCGTCCTCGGCGGTCTCGCCGGACGGTTCCGTGTGGGCCCGGCGAGTGCCGAGCAGAGGCGGGAGAGGGGGCACCGCGGGACTTCCTGTTTCTCGGGCTGCCATCGACCGATCACGCACAGCAAACCCTCAGCCAAGGTTTGCGTCAAGCGGAACGGTGATGGTACGAGCTTCAACTTCCTTACGGGCAACGGAACTTGATCGTCCCGATGCAGGTGGGCCGGGTCGCTCGAAGCCCGGGCCGGGAAGGTTCCTGTGGCGTATGCCATCCCGTTTCCGGGCGCACGCCCCGGCTTCTGTGGCGTACGCCATGGCGCCGCGGGTCCCGGCCCCGGACCATGGCGAGTCAGGCCCCGGACCACGACGAGTCAACCGCCCGGTTCCGGGTACTTCCGGGGCAATGCCGTCCCGGGAGCGCTACAGTCGGCCACTACCGCCCGTGGTACGGCCGGATGATCGAGGTACACAGCGTGTCGGTTCTGGTTCTCCTTCTCGCCGTGAGCGCGGCCTGCTGTCTGGGTTTCGGATTCGTGCTCCAGCAGAACGCGGCGCAGAAGGCCCCGCTCAGCGACTTCCTCTCCTTCCGACTGCTGCTCGACCTCATGCGGATACCACGCTGGCTGGGCGGTCTCGGGCTGATGGTGGCCGGCATGGTGCTCGGCGCGATCGCCCTCGGCAAGGGCGAGATCTCCCTGGTCGAGCCGCTGCTCGCGACCAACCTGCTGTTCGCCCTCGCCCTCTCCCGGCACCAGACCGGGCAACCGCTCGGCCGCCAGGGCTGGGCGGGGCTGCTGCTGCTCGCGGGCGGGGTGAGCGCGTTCATCGTCGCGGGCGAGCCGCGCGGCGGCACGGCGGTCACCGATCCGCTGCGGCACTGGCTGATCATCGGAGCGGTGGTGGGCGCGGCCCTGGTCCTGACGACGTACGCCAAGCGCTCCCGGCTGAGCTGGGGCCCGGTGCTGCTGGCCCTGGCGGCCGGGCTGCTCTACGGCGTCCAGGACGCGCTGACCCGGGTGAGCGGCACCCGCTTCTCCGACGGCGGCCTCACCGAACTGTTCACCGGCTGGCAGCCGTACGGCGTGGTGGCCTGCGGGGTCACCGGCCTGGTCCTGGTGCAGAGCGCGTTCGAGACGGCCCCGCTGCGCATGTCGCTGCCCGCGCTCACGGCGGCCGAGCCGCTCGCCGGGATCCTGTGCGGCGTGGGCTTCATGGGCGACCGGCTGCGCACCGACACCGGGGCGCTGGCCGGGGAGGCGGCCGGGCTCGCGGCGGTGGTGGCGGGCATCGTGCTGCTCGGACTGCATCCCGCGATGCCGTGCGGCACTGCGGAGACAGAACCGGGCACCCGGGACCTCCAACGCCGCTGAGCGTGCCGCGCCCGGGCGGGGCGGCCCTGCCCGGACCAGGCGCCCCTTGCCCGGCCGGGGGGCAGCCTGCCCGGGCGGGGCTGCCCTGCCCGCACGAAACGGCCCCGCCCGAACCAGGCGACCCGGCCCCCGCACGGGACACCCCGGCCCGAACCAGGCGACCCTGCCCGGCCGGGGGCAGCCCTGCCCGGCCGGGGGCAGCCCTGCCCGGACGGGGCAGCCCTGCTTGGACGAGGCGGCCCGAGCCCGAACCAGGCGACCGGCCCGCACGAGACCCCGCGCCCGATCGAGGCGCCCCCGCCTGGTCAAGTCGGCCCTGCTTGGATGACGGGCATGAATCCTGCTGACGAGATCCTCGACATCGTCGACGAGCACGACCGGGTCGTCGCCCAGTGCCCGCGCGGCGAGGCCTATGCCCGAGGGCTGCGCCACCGCTGTGTGTTCATCGAGGCCCGGGACGCGGCCGGCCGGCTCTTCGTGCACCGGCGCACGGCGACCAAACTGGTGTTCCCCTCCCTGTACGACCTGTTCGTCGGCGGGGTCGTCGGCGCGGGCGAGTCCTACGGCGAGGCGGCGCTGCGGGAGGCCGAGGAGGAGCTGGGCGTGACGGGCCTTCCCCGGCCGGAGTTCCTCTTCAAGTTCCTCTACGACGACGGCGCCGGGAACACCTGGTGGTCGGCGGTGTACGAGGTGCGCTGCGAGCTGCCCGTGCGACCGCAGGCGGAGGAGGTCCAGTGGCACGCCTTTCTGCCCGAGGAGGAGGTCGAGCGGCGGCTCGGCGAGTGGGAGTGGGTACCGGACGGGCTGGCGGCCTACGAGCGGCTGCGGGCGTTCCGGGCGGGCCGGTGACCGCCGGGTAGGGTCGGCCGCGTGAGCGAATTCGTGCGGAACATCCGGCTGTGGTTCGCGCCGGAGCGGGTGCGGGACGAGGGCGGAACTCCCGACTACCGGTTCTCGCTGGCCAACGAGCGCACCTTCCTCGCCTGGCTGCGCACCGCGCTCGCGCTGATCGGCGGCGGATTCGCGGTGGACCAGTTCCTCCCGGACCTGCGCTGGGCCTGGCGGGTCGGGCTCGCGCTGGCCCTGCTCGCGGCCGGCGCCCTGTGCTCCCTGCGCGCCGTGAACCACTGGGTGCGCTGCGAGCGCGCGATGCGCCGCGGCGAGGACCTGCCCACGTCCCGCTTCCCCGCGCTGCTGAGCCTGGTCGTGGCGGTGGTGGCCGTAGCGATGGTGCTGGTGGTCCTGGTGGGGTGGGAGGGGTGAGCGCCGGGGAGGCGGGCGCCGGGCGGGACCCCGGGCTCCAGCCGGAGCGCACCCGGCTGGCCTGGCGGCGTACGACCCTGTCGGCGGCGGTGGCCGCCGTACTGGCCGTGAGGACGGCGCTGCACGGCGGCGCCTCGGCCACCGGGATCGTCCTGTGCGCGCTGTGCTGCGGGCTGTGCCTGGCCTTCCTCCGGGTCGCCCACCTCCGCATCCACGCCCTGGCGGCCGGCACCCCACCGCCCGCCTTCGCCCCGCGCCACGCGACGGCGGCGGTGCTGTGCGCGGTGGCGATGGCGGTGTGCGCGGCCGTACTGGTGGTGGTCTAGGGCCGGCCCGACTCCCTGCCCGCCGCACGCCATTCGTCCTCGGGGACGCCGCGGCGGCAGCCGGTGCCCTTGGTGTCCTCAGCTCTGCGGGGTACTCGTGCGCCACGCAACCGGGATGTCCCGATACGCGGCTTTCGCGTGGCAGTCTGCGGACGTCAGGCATCCCGTACCCCCCGAAGGTGAGCACCATGACCGCCCTCCACCAGGAACACACCGAGCACACGACGCACCGCCACGGGCCGGACTGCGGACACCACGCCGTGCCGCACGGCGACCACGTCGACTACGTCCACGACGGCCATCTGCACCGGGAGCACGAGGGCCACTGGGACGAGTGCGAGCCGGCCGGGCACTCCGTCCACGAGGGCCATGAGCACGTGCACCACGACGAGTGCGGACACGCCCAGGTGCCGCACGGCGACCACGTGGACTATCTGCACGACGGGCACCGGCACGCCGAGCACGGGGACCACTGGGACGACCACTGACCCACCGCGGGCGAGGGCCGACGGCTCCCGGGCAGCGCACCGGGGGGCCGTCGGCCTATCGTGGCTCCGGTCACGTTCCGCCCGATCTTCACCCCGCGCACTGGACGGCATACCGACCGGTCGGCATCATGAGTCCAGTCTTGTTCGCCGGTTCGTAGGAGTGATGAATGAGCGCCGACCACCCGCCCGGTCTCGACCTTGACCGGCTGCGCGCCCTGCTCGACCGCGAGCGCCCCGGCCTGGTGAACGGCCCCCTGACCGGACGGCTGATCGAGGGCGGACGGTCGAACCTCACCTACGCGCTCTCGGACGGCACGTCCCAGTGGGTCGTCCGCCGGCCGCCGCTCGGGCATGTGCTGGCCACCGCGCACGACATGAGGCGCGAGCACCGGGTGATCAGCGCGCTGCACCCGACCCGGGTGCCGGTCCCGCGCCCGCTGCTGCTGTGCGAGGACGAGGAGGTGCTCGGGGCGCCCTTCTACGTCATGGAGTTCGTTCAGGGTACGCCGTACCGCACCGCCGACCAGCTCGCCCCGCTCGGCGCGGAGCGCACCCGGAACGCGGTGCTGTCCCTGGTGGACACGCTGGTCGAGCTGCACGCCGTGGACCCCGCCGAGGTGGGTCTCGCCGACTTCGGCCGCCCGGAGGGCTTCCTGGACCGCCAGCTGCGCCGCTGGGGCAAGCAGCTGGACGCCTCCCGCAACCGCGAGCTGGCGGGCATCGACGAGCTGCACGCCGCCCTCGGCCGCCAACTGCCCGCCTCCCCCGCCCCGACGGTCGTCCACGGCGACTACCGCCTGGACAACGTCCTCATCGGGGACGACGACAGGATCAAGGCGATCCTCGACTGGGAGATGTCCACGCTCGGCGACCCGCTCACCGACCTGGGCCTGCTCGTGATGTACAGCCTGCCGCTCGGGATGCCCGACTCGCCCGTCTCCACCACCGCCGAGGCGCCGGGGCACCCCGAGCCGCGGGAGCTGGTCGAGCGGTACGCCGCCCGCTCCGGCCGGGACGTCTCGGCCGTCTCCTGGTACACGGCGTTCGCCTGGTTCAAGCTCGCCGTGATCCTGGAGGGCATCCACTACCGGTACACGCTCGGCCAGACGGTCGGCCGTGGTTTCGACCGCATCGGCGACCTCGTGCCCGTCTTCATCCACCACGGACTGACCACTCTTCAGGAAGGCTGACCGGCATGGACTTCGCGTTCGACGCGCGCACCGAGGAGCTGCGCGCCAGGCTCCTCGCCTTCATGGACGAGTACGTGTACCCCGCCGAGGCGGTCGCGGAGGAGCAGCGGGCCGCCCTCGCCTCGCCCTGGGACACGCCGGCCGTTGTCGAGGAACTGAAGGCCGAGGCCCGCAGGCAGGGTCTGTGGAACCTCTTCCTCCCGGACGCCGAGTACGGCGCCGGGCTGACCAACCTCCAGTACGCGCCGCTCGCCGAGATCACCGGCCGCTCCCCGCACCTCGCGCCGATCGCGACCAACTGCGCCGCGCCCGACACGGGAAACATGGAGGTGCTGGCGCAGTTCGGCACCGAGGAGCAGAAGAAGCAGTGGCTGGAGCCGCTGCTGGCGGGTGATATCCGGTCGGCGTTCGCGATGACCGAGCCGGAGGTGGCGTCCTCGGATGCCACGAACATCACGACGCACATCGAACGAGCCTCCGACGGCACGGACGAGTACGTCATCACCGGCCGCAAGTGGTACATCTCCGGGGCGATGAACCCGGACTGCAAGATCTTCATCGTGATGGGCAAGACGGACCCGGACGGGGCGGACATCCGCCGCCAGCAGTCCATGGTCCTGGTCCCGCGCGACACCCCCGGTGTCACGGTCAAGCGCGCGATGCAGGTCTTCGGCTACGAGGACCACTCGCACGGCGGCCACGCCGAAGTCGTCTTCGACCACGCGCGCGTGCCCGTGGCGAACCTCGTCGGCGAGGAGGGCGGCGGCTTCGCCATCGCCCAGGCCCGGCTCGGCCCCGGCCGGATCCACCACTGCATGCGGCTGATCGGGATGGCCGAGCGGGCGATCGAGCTGATGTGCCGGCGGGCCGTGAGCCGTACCGCGTTCGGCAAGGCGCTGGCCCAGCAGGGGGTGGTCCAGAACTGGATCGCCGACGCCCGGGTCACCGTCGAGCAGCTGCGGCTGCTGGTGCTGAAGACGGCCTGGCTGATGGACACCGTCGGCAACAAGGGCGCCCACACGGAGATCCAGGCCATCAAGATCGCCACCCCGCGCGCGGTGGTCGGCATCCTGGACCGGGCGATCCAGCTGCACGGCGCGGGCGGGGTGAGCCAGGACTTCCCGCTGGCCGAGCTGTACGCGAGCGCCCGCACGCTGATGCTCGCCGACGGCCCGGACGAGGTCCACCAGCGGTCGCTGGCCCGCCGGGAGCTGAAGAAGTACCTCTGAGGTTCCCCCGTACCCCTCGGGTACATCCGGGGTCCCTACGGCCGCAGGGCCCGCAGGAGCAGGTCGGCCAGGTGGTCGGCCACCTCCTGGGGGCCCATCGGGCCGTCCGGCCGGTACCACGTCGACAGGTGGTGGACCGAGCCGAAGTGGTAGTCCACGACCAGGTCGGCCGGGGTCGCCGTGGAGAAGACGCCCGCCTTCTGGCCCTCCTCCACGAGCGCGCGGAAACGCTCGTGGTAGCGCCGGCGCTCGGCGCGGACCTGCTTGTTCTTCTCCGGGCTCAGGTGGTGCATGGACCGGAAGAAGATCATCGCGTCGTCGAGGTTCTCGATCGTGGTGACGACGACGTCGGCCGCCGCGTCCCTGAGCCGCTTCTCCACCGGCTCGTCGGCGTTCGCGAACGTGTCCAGCCGCTCCTGCTGGAGGCGCAGCACGCGCGCGTACACCTCGTGCAGCAGGTCGTCCTTGGAGCCGAAGTAGTGGTACAGCGCCCCCTTGGTGACGCCGGCCGCCTCCACGATCTCCTGCACGGAGGTGCGGTCGTAGCCCTGCTCGGCGAAGAGCCGGGTGGCGGCGGCCAGCAGCCGCTGCGGGACGGGCGTCCCGTCTCCGTCCGTCGTCCTGGGCACTGCCGCCACCTGCCTTTCCATGAGGTCACTCGCTGTCGCGGGAACGCAGTTCCCGCCGGAGGATCTTCCCACTCGCCGTCTTGGGCAAGTCGGGCAGGACCTCCACCTGCCGCGGGTACTTGTAGGCGGCCAGTCTCTCCTTGCAGTACACCGCGAGTTCATCCGGGTCCGCCTCGGCCCCCGGACGGAGGCTGACATAGGCCTTGACGGTCTCGCCACGGTACCCGTCGGGGACACCGACGACGGCCGCCTCGCGCACCGCCGGGTGGGTGTAGAGGACGTCCTCGACCTCGCGCGGCCACACCTTGAAACCGGACGCGTTGATCATGTCCTTCTTGCGGTCCACGACGTACAGCCACCCCTGCTCGTCCATGAACCCGATGTCGCCGGTGCGCAGCTCGCCGTCCGGAAAGGTCTCGGCGGTGGCGTCCGGCCGCCGCCAGTACCCGGGCACCACCTGCGGTCCCCGGACGACGATCTCGCCGGGCTGCCCGAGGGGCACCTCCGCGCCGTGCTCGTCCAGGATGCGCACGACCGTGTCGGCGCCGGGCAGGCCCACGGAGAGCGTCCCGGAGACCGGGTCCACGGGAGCTTCCAGGTGGGGCGGGACGGAGGCGCAGGGGGCGGTGCACTCGGTGAGGCCGTAGCCGACGCGGATGTACGGCCCGAAGCGCTCCCGGAACGCCTCCACCAGGGCCGGCGGCACGGGGGCGCCGCCCGACGACAGGTTCACGAACGAGGCGAAGTGCTCGCGGGTGGCCTCGGGGCGGGCGGCGAGCGCCATGTAGGCGGTGGAGGGGCCGACGGTGTAGTGCGGGCGGTGCTCGGCGAAGGCGTCCAGGACGACGCCGGCCTCGAAGCGGTAGGTGAGCACGAGGGTGCCGGCGCCGGCCAGGCAGGCGCCGAACTGGCAGACCATGCCGGTGATGTGGAACAGCGGCGCGAGCGCGTAGTAGACGGGCGCCTCGGGCAGGCCGAGCCCGGTGACCTGCCGCTCGACGTTGTGCATGACGTTCGCGTGGGTGTTGGTGGCGCCCTTGGGCGTGCCGCTGGTGCCCGAGGTGTAGCTGATCAGCGCGATGTCGTCCGGGCGCGGCGAACGGCCCTCGGGGGCCCGGCCGCCCTGCCGGGCGACGGCCACCAGGTCGTCGGCGTCCGGCGCCTGGGGCAGCCGCTCGAAGCCCAGCACGCGCGGGTCGTCGCGGGTCTGGAAGTCCCGTTCGCAGGCGGTGAGCACGATCCGCACCGGCGAGCCGGCGGCCGTCTCCCTCAGGTACGCCTCCCAGGCCCGGTCGGAGCAGATCAGCGCGGCCACCTCGCCGTCCCGCAGGACGTGCGCCACCTCCCCCGACTTGTACATGGGGTTGACCGGGACGACGGTCGCGCCCGCCTTCCAGGCGCCGAGCACGGCGAGCACGAAGTGCGGGGAGTTCTGCAGCAGGACGGCCACCCGGTCGCCGCGCTCCAGACCGCGCGCGACGAGGTGGGCGGCGACGGCGTCGCTCAGCTCGTCGGCCTCCCGGTAGCCGATCCGGGCGTCGAAGTAGGCGAGGAAGGTACGGTCGGGGGCCTGGGCGACGGCATCGCGCAGGGCGTGCACGAGCGAGTCGGCGGGGTCGACCGGGGTGCGCTGGGCCTCGGTCAGCAGCGCGAGCCAGGGCCGGGCCGCGTACGGGGAGGCGGTCACCGGGCGGCCTCCCACTTCTGCTGGAGGTGGTTCATGTTGGTGAGCCAGCGGTCGGGCTCGCCGGCCCGCGCCTGGTAGAAGCCGGCGACCTCGGGGTGCGGCAGGATCAGGAAGCGGTCCTCCGCGATGCCCTGGAACAGGGCGTCGGCGACGGCCTCGGGGGCGATCGCGGTCGGCTGGAGCACCAGGTCGCCCGCGCTGCCGGTGGCGGCCAGCATGTCGGTGCGGACGCCCTGCGGGCAGATCGCGTGGACCTTGATTCCCCGGTGCCGGTACGTCAGCGACAGCCACTCGGCGAAGGCGTAGGCGCCGTGCTTGGTCACGCTGTAGGAGGGCGCGCCGATCATGGTGAGCAGCCCGGCGGCGGAGACGGTGGAGACGAACCGCCCGCGGCCCCGCTCCAGCCAGTCGGGCAGCAGGGCGTGCGCTGCCCGGACGTGGGCCATCAGGTTCACGTCCCACGACGTGGCCCAGGTCCTCTCGTCGAGGGTGGTGCCGAGGTCGCCGTCCTCGAAGGCGACGCCCGCGTTGGCGCAGTAGACGTCCACCCTGCCGCCGAGCGCGTCGCGGGCCTCGGCGACGATCGCGGAGGCGTCACCTGGCACGGCGGTCCCGCCGATCTCCTCGGCCACCGCCTTGGCCTTCCCGGCGTCCAGGTCGTTCACCACGACCCGCGCCCCCTCGGCGGCGAACCGCCGGGCCAACGCCGCCCCGATCCCCCCGCCGGCTCCGGTGACGATCACTCCCGCATCCTGCACGGCTTCCACCATCGGTCTCCTTCGACACGGTGCGACTCGGCTCAGCGGTCGTCAGACTAACCGGTCGGTATGTGTAAAAGAAAGGGTGACTGCACCAACCTCTAGGGGCGCGGGGAACTGCGCGAGCAAGCAAGGACGGCCTGCACGTGCCCACTGACCGGAGGACCCCATGCACCTCTCCAGAAGAAACCTGCTCGCCTCGGCCGCGCTGTCGGCGACTCCCCCGGCGCCCCCGCACCACGAACGCCTCCGCACCGGCTTCGAAAGACTGGCGGCCGACGGTTACTCACTCCTCTCCGGCCAAAAGGTGGGTGTCGTCACCAACCCCACCGGCATCACCAGGGACGCCGAGCACATCGTCGACGTCATGCACCGGGACCCCCGCGTCAGGCTGACGGCGGTCTTCGGCCCCGAGCACGGCTTCCGGGGCACCGCGCAGGCGGGCGGCTCCGAGGGCCGCTACGACGACCCCGCGACCGGCCTCCCGGTGTACGACACGTACCTGAAGAGCGGCCGCCCGCTCGCCGACGTCTTCACCGCCTCCGGCGTCGACACCGTCGTCTTCGACATCCAGGACGTCGGCGCCCGCTTCTACACGTACATCTGGACCCTCTACGACTGCATGGAGGCGGCCCAGCTCGCCGGCAAGCGGTTCGTCGTGCTGGACCGCCCGAACCCGGTGACCGGACGTGAGGCCGAGGGCCCGGTGCTGCACAAGGAGTTCGCCACCTTCGTCGGCCGGCAGCCGGTCGCGCAGGCGCACGGGATGACGGTGGCGGAGCTGGCCCGCCTGTTCAACGGGGAGTTCCTGGCCACACCCGTCCCGCTGGAGACCGTGCGCATGTCGGGCTGGAAGCGCTCCGGGTTCTACGACGCCTCCGGTCTGCCCTGGGTGCCGCCGAGCCCCAACATGCCGACGCCGGACACCGCGTTGGTGTACTCCGGGACCTGCATGTTCGAGGGCACCAACCTCTCCGAGGGGCGCGGGACGACCCGGCCCTTCGAACTGCTCGGTGCCGAGGGCCTCGACGGCCGCTGGGCCGCCGCCGCGAACGAGGCGGGCCTGCCGGGCGTGCGGTTCCGGGAGGCGTACTTCACGCCCACGTTCTCCAAGTTCCAGGGCAAGACCGTCGGCGGGCTGCAGATCCATGTGACCGACCGGGCCGCCTACGACCCCGTACGCACCGGAATCGCGCTGCTGGTGACCGCCAGGAAGGCGTGGGGCGGTTTCGCCTGGCGGTCCGACAACTGGATCGACAAGCTCACCGGTTCCGCCCAGGTCCGCACGATGATCGACGCGGGCGCCGGCACCGACGAGGTGACGGGCGCGTGGCAGGAGGAGCTGGCCGCGTTCCGGCGGGTCCGGAAGGGGTATCTCCTGTACAAGTAGCGCTCCTCCTCACGGGGATGTGGGGGTCTGGCATGGCGGATCCTGGGACGGATGTGACTCCCTACTGGGAGCTGACCTTCGACGCCGACGGGGACGCCGACGGCCCCGAACGCGACCGGCTGCTGACGCAGGTCACGGACCACGGCGTCCGTGACCTGATCGTCTTCTCGCACGGCTGGAACAACGACCGTTCGGGCGCGACCGCGCTGTACCGCCGCTTCTTCGCGCCGGTCCCGCAGCTGGCCCCGGAGGCCCGGCTGGGGTACGTCGGCGTGATCTGGCCGTCGATGCGGTTCAGCGACGAGCCGATCCCGGACTTCCCGAGGTCCGTGGCGGCCGTGGAGGCGGAGGCGGCACCGCGCCCGGCGCTGGACAAGCACACCCGGCGCGCCCTGCCGGCGGCGTTTCCGGGCCGGACGACCGTGCTGGACGAGTTGGCCCGGATGCTGGACGACCGGCCGGGCGGCACCGAGGGGCTGACCGAGTTCGGGCGGCTGGTGCGGCTGCTGCTGGACGACGACCGGCAGGGGGTGGTGGCCGACACGGACGAGGACGGCGGACCGGCGGTGTTCAGCGACGACCCGGTGACCGCGTGCGAGCAGTTCGCCGAGGCCCTGGCCGCGCTCGACGCGTCCGGCGGCGCCGCCCGGTTCGCCCTTCCGAACCCGTGGGACGGCGCGAAGGAGTTGCTGCGGCAGGCGACGTACCACCAGATGAAACGGCGGGCCGGGACGGTCGGTGAGCGGGGACTCGGCCCGCTGCTGGGGCGGTTGGCGGGGGCGGCGCCCGGGGTGCGGGTGCATCTGGTCGGGCACAGCTTCGGCGGCCGGCTGGTGGCGTTCGCGCTGCGCGGCCTGCACGGCGGCGTGCGCACGGTGAAATCGGTGACCCTGCTCCAGGGGGCGTTCTCGCGCTACGCGTTCGCGGCCCGGCTGCCGCACGCCCCGGACCGGTCGGGCGCGCTCAAGGGCCTCCACGGGCGCGTCGACGGCCCGCTGGTGTGCTGCTACTCGCACTTCGACGCGGCCCTCGGCACCTTCTACCCGCTGGCCTCCCGGCTCGCCGGGGACGACCGCGCCTGCGCGGGCAACGAGATCGCGGCGGTGCTGGGACCGCGCTGGGGCGCCCTGGGGCACGACGGGGTGCAGGCGGTTCCGGGTACCGCACGGCTCGACCTGGCGGCGGCTCTCGGTGGCCGGCTGCCCGGGTCGGGGTGCGTGAACGTGGACGCGGCGGCCGTGGTCCGGCGCGGGGGCCCGCCGTCCGGGGCACACAGCGACATCGTGCACCCCGAACTGGCACGGGTGGTACTGGCGGCGGGCCGCATCGCCTGACCCGCCGCCCGTGGCACCTCAGCGGTGCGAGGTGTACTCCACGACCTGCTGGAAGGTCGGCCGGTTCTGCCAGCTGATCCGGCCGTGCTTGATGCCGCCCAGGGTGCGCTGGACGATCGAGTCGGCACACCACTGGTCGCCCGCCGAGCACTGGTCGTCGCCCGGGTAGACCTGGGCGGCGGTCAGGCCGGCGGCCTGCTTCAGGGTGCTGATCAGGGTGTCCCGGCAGGCGGTGAGGCTGCCCCCGCCGCAGTACTTCCGGGCGAGGCCGCCCCGCACGGACTCCCCGAGCACCGTCCGGATGTCCTTGTCGACGTAGGACCACCAGCCGTACTGGAAGGAGCTGCCTGCGTGCGAGCCGGTCGGGCCGTGACCGGCGGAGGGTGCCTCGTCGACCGGCAGGCTGCCGGTGACCGCGGTGTAGAGGTCGCTGCCGAGACCGGGCTCGAACTCGGCCTTGACCAACAGCGGCCACCAGGCGTCCAGGATGCGGATCGCGTCGGCGTCGGCGTACTTCTTGGAACCGGCCGACGTCTCGGTGCGCTTGGCGCCGGCGGTCACCCACGCCTGGAGCTTGCTCACCGCCGCGGCGGCCGTGGAGTCGGTCACCGGCGAGGAGGTGACCACCTTGAGCAGCTTCGGCAGCACGTCCTCGGCACGCAGATCGGCGAGGCCCGCGTCCGCCATGGCCTGCACCAGCTTGGCCCGGGTGACCCCGCCGGCCGCGACCAGCTTCCTCACCCGGTCGTCCAGCAGGTTGCCGCGGTGCACGGAGCCGTTGCCCCAGGGCGCGGCCGCGTAGTCCTCGGCCTGCTTGTTGTTCCAGGAGATGTAGTAGTCCTGGTCGACGGAGTTGGGGTGCGCGGAGGGCGGGGTGTAGTCGGCGGTGTTGGTGGCCGGGTCCCAGTTCCGCCACTCGTAGGCCGGCTGCGCCCACACCGGGAACTCGCTGTCGACACCGCTCGCCCGGACGGGGTTGTCACCGCTGTTGTAGTAGGCGGTGTGCTGGGAGTCGGCGTAGAACCAGTTGAAGGTGAAGTTGATGTGCTGCGCCGCGCTCTGGAAGTCCTCCGGCCCCTTGACGTAGTCGGGGTCGTTGAGCATCTGGAAGCCGATGATCGAGTCGGCCTCGTGCAGGTAGGAGGAGCGCAGGGTGGTGTACGCGACCTTCTTGCCACCGATGGTCGCCCGGTACTCCACCGGACCGTACTTGGTGCGCCACGCGCGCATGGTGTACGACCCCGCGGCCGTGCCGTCGGCGGTCGTCGGCTTCCAGGCGTTCTTCTGCTCGATCTTCTCCATGGCCGTGCAGGTGCCGTGGTACAGGTAGTGGTAGTCGTCCTGGCACAGCTCGACCGCGTAGGTGTCGATGATGTCCTGGCCGGAGGTGGTGGCGCTCCAGGAGTAGTCCTGGCCACGGCCGAGTTCGACGTACATGCTCAGGCCCGCGAAGGAGGCGCCGCGGGCGCTGATGCCCGGGCCCTGGATCTCCTGGAGCATGAGCAGCTGCGGGGCGAAGTAGCCGGTCTGCGGCCCGAAGACGGCGATGGGGTGGCCGCCGGCGGTGTACTTGCCGCTGACCACGAGGGCGTTGGACATGCCGCGGCGGGCGGAGCCGAGGACGGTCTTCGCGGCGGAGGCCGAGGCGCCCGTGGCGCCGGCGGTGGCCGCGCTGCCGGTACGGTCGTGGACCAGCGGTTCCTGGGTCACCGAGCCGGCGTCCGGCAGGGCCTCGCCCTGGGCGTCGGCGGGCTTGGCGCCGTAGGGGAAGCTCTGGCCGTCGTGGACGGTGAGGACGGCCTCGGGGTCGTTGCGTTCGCGGAAGGACTCCCAGACCTTGGTGCCCTCCTCGACGCCGTACCTGGCCTGGGCGGCGAGCAGGGAGAGCGCGTTGTTCACCTCGCCGCCACCGCCGGAGCCGAACAGCGAGCCGATGACGGAGGCGAGCGCCACGAGGTCGGTGACCTTGAAGTGCTCGATGGTGCCGGCGTTGGTGATCGAGTCCTTGTGGCCGGTCAGGACGTACTCGCCGGGGAAGTAACGGCCGCTGTCGGAGGCGTCGATGTAGGAGTTGACGCCGTCGAGATAGGCCTTGACGTCGGCGAGTGCCTGCCGGCCGCGGGCGCCGTTCTTCGCGACCGCGTTGTCGATCTGCGCCTGGAGGTCGGCCTCGGTGTAGGGCGCGTTGCGGTAGAACTGCTGCTCAAGGCCCTGGTTGGCAGGTGCGCCGCCGGCGAAGGAGGTCAGCTGGCCGCGGCCCACGTGCCGGAAGACGTCCATGAGCCACAGCCGGTCCTGGGCCGCCGCGTATCCGGCGCCGAACTCGGTGCCGTAGCGGGTGGTGCCCGTGATGTGCGGCACACCGGTCTTCTTGTCGCGGACGATGGTCACGTCACCGCGGCCGGCCGGCTTCTCGGTGGAGGCGACCTGGTCGGCGGGGACACCGAACGAGGCGTCGTTGAAGAAGCTGTTGATCGTCGTGTCGGTCAGGCCCTTGTAGCCGGAGGCGAGGTTGGCGTACGGGCCGAGCTGGTCCTCGGCGTGCGCGGGCTGTGTGCCGAAGACCTGGTTGAGCAGGATCTGGGCGAGCGTCGCGTTGCCGTTCTCGCCGGGCGGCAGGATGTCCGAACACTGGCCGCCGCAGTAGTCGTTGGCGACCGTGGCGTCGGCCGCCGCCACCGCCGCCTGGGTGAGGGGGGAGAGAAGACCTGCGACGAGGACGCATACGGACGCGGTCTTCAGGAACCCGGAGAGTCGGCGGGACGTTCTCAGTCTGTCAAGGGCGGTACGTGGGGTTCGCCGTGGCATGGCAGCTCCTAGCGACAGAGGTGGCCGAACGTTACCGCCGGTATCCCCAGCTTTAAAGATGAACATGCGTCACTTTCTGGAGTCTGGAGACAGATCCCGAGAAGAGATGGAGCCGAATCGCCTGTCGATACGTCTATTCGACGACGTCCGTGCGACGACGCCGAAGTGACCGGAGTACAGGTGCAGGTGTGACGGAGGTGCAGGGCGATGGCAGGTTTCCGGAGTCTGGCGAGACAGGTACGCGATCCGGGCTGTGATCTGGCGCTGCGGCGGTACTCGCTGCGCAAGTGCCTGGAGAAGTTCGCCCCTTACGGGCATCGGGCGACCTGGGACCATCTGTGCTCCCGGGCGGGGTTCGGACCCGAGGACCGCTCCCCCGATCCGGCGCGGCTCGTGGCCGCGCTGGAGGAGTTGGAGGAAGCCCGTGACGTCTGGCTCGCCTACGAGACCGACTTCACCGAACGCCGCAGGAAGGAGAAGCACGACGGGCTGCGCCGGCCGGGCAGTGTGGACGACTGGCACCGGCTGACCTGGGGCGGCTTCGGGGTCGCCTGGTGCGACGACCCGCGGGTGCACCCCGACGAGCCGCTGGCGGTGGTGCTGCGCCGGCTGATCGCCGCGCTGGAGCGGGAACCGGGCTCGTCGTGCCCGGTGTGCGGCGGCGAGCGCCTGGTGTGGAAGTACGGCCTGGACCACGAGCCGTCGTCCGGCCCGGTCTGCACGGACTGCGGCATCCTGGTGCCGCGTCCGGTCCTCGGCCCGCGGGCTCTTGAGTACGCCCGCCGGGGACGCGTGCTGATGTCGGCCTGAGCCGATGGCGTTCCCAGGGGCGTGCTGACGGGGGGCGCGCAGGGGATGCCGCGCCCTCTGCCGCGGGTGTGCGGCACCATCGAGTCATGGTGCAGGTGTGTCTCAACGGGCGTCGTACGGCCGCCGACGGTGTCGCCGTGCCGATGTCCCCTCAGGATCTGGCGCGTTCCGCCGCCGAGGCGGTGGCGGCCGGTGCCACCTCGGTCCACGTCCACCCGAAGACGCCGTGCGGCCACGACAGTCTCTCCCCGCGCGTCCTGGCCCCGGCCCTGGAGGCGATCCGGGCGCGGGTGCGGGTGCCGGTCGGGGTGACCACCGGCGCCTGGGCGGAGCCGGATCCGTCCGCGCGGCTCGCCCGGGTGCGCTCCTGGTCGGTGCTGCCCGACTTCGCCTCGGTCAACTGGCACGAGCCGGGCGCCGAGGAGGTCGCCGGACACCTGCTGTCGATCGGTGTGGCCGTGGAGGCGGGCATCTGGTCCGGCACCGAGGGCGTACGCCGGTTCGCGGCCTCGCCGCTCGGGCCGAGGGTGCTGCGGGTGCTGGCCGAGGTGACCGACCCGGACCCGGCCACCGCCGAGGCGTCGGCGCGGGTGCTGCTGGCCGAGCTGGGTACGGCACACGGCCGGCCGGTGCTGCTGCACGGCGAGGAGGGCGGGACCTGGCCGGTGCTCCGGCTTGCGGGCCGGCTGGGCCTCGCCACCCGGATCGGCCTGGAGGACACCCTGCTCCTTCCGGACGGGCGACGGGCCCTGTCCAACGCCCGGTTGGTGACGGAGGCGCGGGCGCGGTACGCAACGGCCGAAGGCGGTGCGGGCGCCCCGGACGGCGACGGCAACCGCGACGGAGCACACGGGAGTTCGTCCCCGTCGTGAGCTACGGCGCGGGGCACCGCCCCGGCCCGGTCAGGGCTGGTCCGAGGCGGCCGCGGTGAGGCGCGCCCCCAGCTCCGCGACCGCGGCGCGCAGTTCCTCCCCGCCCTCGACACGGAAGGCGAACGGCACGCGCGCCAGCCACTCCTGCGCGTACGCGGCCGGGTTGCGCGTGCTGCCGACCAGCACACAGCCGTCCCCCGAGGGTTCGAGCCGCCCCATGGGCGGCTGGATCCAGGGGGCCACCTCGGTGAGGGGTGCGGCGAACACCACGCGGGTGGGGAACACCCATCCCAGGCCCAGGTTCTCCTCCAGCACCGCCACCGGGTCGAGGTCCTCGGGCGGTGCGAACCGTTGCGCGGTCGGCCGGACCGCGCGGACCCGGTCGACCCGGTAGGTGCGGATCGCGCCCGCGCGGTGGGAGTGGCACAGCAGGTACCAGCGTCCGTGACGGACGACGACGGACCAGGGATCCACCTCCGCCTCCCACTCGTCACCGGCCTCGGCGCGGTAGGCGACCGACACCCGGCGCCGGGCCGCGACGGCGGCGACGAGTTCGCTGGTGACGGCCGGGTCCGGGCGCACCGCGTACGGGTCCGGCGCGGCCGCCGCGTACTCCCGCAGCAGGGCCGCCTGCCGACCGACGCTCTCCGGCAGCGCCTTGACGACCTTTCCCAGGGCGGTGCCGACCAGGTCGTCGGCACCGGCCGCGGCCGGCCGCCCGGCGAGGACCGCCATCACCAGTCCGAGGGCCTCGGACTGCGTGAAGTGCACGGGCGGCAGCCGTGTTCCGCGCCCCAGCCGGTACCCGCCGTACGGCCCCCGGGCCGACTCCACGGGGATGCCGGCCTCGCGGAGGATGCCGACGTACCGGCGCGCGGCCCGCTCCGTGACGCCCAGCCGCACGGCGAGTTCACCGGCCGTCGTACCGGGGCGGGCCTGGAGGATCTCCAGGGCGCGCAGCGCTCGCGCGGTGGGGCTGAGATCGTTCGGCACCCGTGCAGGCTAGTCCGCTCCGCCCGTGTCACGGTGGTCGCGCGACGAACCGGCAGTGGATCGTCCGGAACCCCTCCTACGGTGGCCTCCACGACCTGGGAGAAGGGGAACCGACCATGGACATCCTGCTCATCGGCGGCCTGTGGCTGGACGGATCGGTGTGGGGCCGCGTGGCGTCCACGCTGGAGTCGCTCGGCCATCGACCGGTGCCGCTCACCCTGCCGGGCCAGGGGGACGGCTCGGCGTCGGCCACACTGGAGGACCAGCTGGCGGCGGTGCTGGCCGCGGTGGACGCGGCGCCGGACAAGCCCGTGGTGGTGGGGCATTCCGCCGCCTGCACACTGGCCTGGCTGGCCGCCGACCGGCGGCCGGAGCGGCTGGCCGGGGTCGCCCTGATCGGCGGCTTCCCGTTCTCCGACGGCCATACGTACGCCGACTTCTTCGAGGTGCGCGACGGCGTCGTGCCCTTCCCGGGCTGGGGCCCCTTCGAGGGGCCGGAGATCGCGGATCTCGACGACGAGGCCAGGCGCGAACTGGCGGCCGCCGCGATCCCCGTACCCGCTGCCGTGACCCAGGGCGTGGTGCGGCTGGCGGACGAACGGCGCTTCGACGTCCCGGTCGTGGTCGTGTGCCCGGAGTTCACGCCCGCACAGGCGCGGGAGTGGATCGCCGGCGGTGACGTCCCGGAGCTCGCCCGGGCCAAGCACGTCGACTTCGCCGACATCGACGCGGGCCACTGGCCCATGGTCTCCCGGCCCGCGGAGCTGGCCCGGATCCTGGCCGCGGCGGCCGACGCGGTCTGACGGGCGCACCGCCGGGCACGAGCGGGACACCGTCCGGCTCTCGCCCCCTCAGCGCCGCTCCGCCATCAGCCGTGATCCGGTGAGCCGCGCGCCGAACACGTCGTCCGGGTTGGACAGCACGCACGTCTCCAGCGACAGGCAGCCGCATCCGATGCAGTCGGTGAGGTGGTCGCGCAGGCGGTTCAGCTGCTGGATGCGCTCGTCCAGTTCCGAGCGCCACTTCTCGGACAGGCGCGCCCAGTCCTCCCTGGTCGGTGTCCGTTCCTCCGGCAGTTCGGCCAGGGCCTCCCGGATCGTGGCGAGCGGTATGCCCACCCGCTGGGCCGCGCGGACGAAGGCGACCCGGCGCAGCGTGTCCCGGCTGTAGCGGCGCTGGTTGCCGGGGGTCCGCCGGCTGGTGATCAGTCCCTTGGACTCGTAGAAGTGCAGGGCGGACACCGCGGCTCCGCTGCGGGCGGACAACTGGCCGACGGTCAGCTCGTGGATCTTCTCGGGAATCTGGGGCACTCCCCAGAGATTACCCACCCCGCCGGTCCGTGGTCCGTTGACATCGACCGCCCGCCCGACCATGCTAAGCAGTTGCTTAGAGACGCGAGCGAGAGGCCGGGAACATGGCAGAACCGAGGACCTTCACCTCCCCCGACGAGCTGCGGGCGGCCGTGGGCGAGGAGCTGGGCCCCACCGACTGGGTGGAGATCGACCAGAAGCGGATCGACCTGTTCGCCGAGGCGACGGGGGACCACCAGTGGATCCACGTGGACCCGGAGAAGGCCGCCGCCGGACCGTTCGGGACCACCATCGCCCACGGCTACCTCACCCTGTCCCTGCTCCCGCTGTTCGGGCCGCAGCTCATCCAGGTCGAGGGCGTGAAGATGGGCGTCAACTACGGCACGAACAAGGTCCGCTTCCCCGCCCCGGTCCCCGTCGGCTCCCGGCTGCGCGCCACCGGCAGGATCACCGGCGTCGAGGACGTCACCGGTGGTGTGCAGGTGACGGTCGCGTTCACCGTGGAGCGCGAGGGCGGCGACAAGCCGGTGTGCGTCGCCGAGTCGGTGTCCCGGTACTACGTGTAGGCCAGGGGGCTACCCGGCCCCGACCATGCGCAGCACGAGGTCGGCGTAGAGCGCGCCGACCTCCTCGGGGGTGCGCGGGCCGTTCACGTTGAACCAGCGGGCCACGTCGATGCACAGCGACAGCACGGCGAGCGTGGTGCCCTGGACGTCCGGCACGTCGAACTCGCCCGAGGCCACGCCGTCCTCGATGATCCCGCGCACCTCCGCGTCCACCTGGCGGCGCAGCGCGACGATCTCCGCGCGGGCCTCCGGGCCGAGGGCGTCGAGTTCGTACTGGACGACCCGCGCGGTGGTGCGGCGGCCCGCGTGCCAGCGGACGAAGGAGCTGACCGCGTCGGCCAGCCGCTCGGCCGCGGTCCCCTCCCGCCGGGCCGCGGTGCGCAGGATGTCGAGGGCCTTGTCGTGGCCGATGCGGCTGATCCGGTGGAGCAGCTCTTCCTTGGTCTTGTAGTGGATGTAGAGCGCGGCCGGGCTCATGCCGGCGCGGCCCGCGATGTCACGGGTCGTCGTCGCGTGGTAGCCACGCTCGGCGAAGGCCTCCACGGCCGCGACGAGCAGCCGCCGGGCCGCGTCAGGGGTGACCTCTTCCCACGGCTCCACTTCGCCGCCGGTCGTCTCCTGCGCCGTACTCATCGCTCGCTCGCCCCTCTCGGTGACAGGAGCACCACCATACCGCCGACGGTGAGCGGGCGCTTAGCGGAGCCGCTCAGAGCTTTTCGAAGGGGTCGTGCTCGGCGAGCAGCTTCTCCAGCCGGGCCTGGTCGACCCGGCTGACGATCTGCCCGGCCTCCTGCCGGTCCCGGATCACCTTGGCGAGGGTGAAGGCGGAGGTGACGAGGTACAGGACGGCGATCGCCAGGAAGCCGCGGACCCAGGCGCTGGCGTCGAGCCGGGCGATGCCGATGGCGGTGGCCGCCATGGCGACCGCGAAGGAGGCGACGGCCTGCCCGTAGAACGCGGCCGTGCTCTGCTGCTTGACCGGTGTGTCACTCATGGGTCCCAGCATCGGCGGACGTGGCCCGCGCCACATCCGCCGGGATACTCAGAACCGGCGGCGGCAGGTACTCAGAAGGCCGAGACCCCGGTCAGGGAGCGGCCGATGAGCAGCTTCTGGATCTGGCTGGTGCCCTCGTAGAGGGTCATCACGCGGGCGTCGCGCAGGAGCTTGCCGGCCGGGTACTCGTCGATGTAGCCGTAGCCGCCGAAGACCTGGAGGGCGTTGTTGGCGGCGCGCACCGCGGCCTCGGAGGCGAACAGCTTGGCCTTGGAGGACTCCACGGCGAACGGCTCGCCGCGGTCGATGAGGTCGGCGACCCGCCAGGTCAGCAGCCGGGCCGCGTCCACGTCGACGGCGATGTCGCTGATCAGCTCCTGCACCAGTTGGTGGCGGGCGATCGGCTTGCCGAACTGCTCCCGCTCACCGGCGTACTTCACGGCCGCGTCCAGCGCGGCCTGGGCTATCCCGACACAGCCGGCGGCCACCGACATCCGCCCCTTGGCGAGCGCGGACATGGCGACGGAGAAGCCCTTGCCCTCCGCCCCGAGCATCGCCGAGGCGGGCACCCGCACGTCCTGGAGGACGAGTTCGGCGGTGGCCTGGCCGCGCAGGCCGAGCTTGCCGTGGACGGTACGGCGGGTCAGGCCGGGGGTGTCGGTGGGCACGAGGAAGGCGGACACGCCCTTGTGGCCGGGGGCGTCGGTGGAGCGGGCGAAGAGCAGGACGACATCCGCCCAGGTGCCGTTGGTGATGAACATCTTGGTGCCGTTCACGACGTAGTCGTCGCCGTCGCGCACGGCCCGGGTGGTGAGGTTGCCGGCGTCGGAGCCGGTGCCGGGCTCGGTGAGGCCGAAGCAGCCGACGTACTCGCCCGCGGTCAGGCCCGGGAGCCAGCGCCGCTTCTGCTCCTCGCTCCCCCAGGCGGCGATCGTCTTGGCGACGAGCCCCAGGGAGACGGAGACGATCCCGCGGACCGAGGAGTCGCCGCGCCCCAGCTCCTCGGTGACCAGGCAGTAGGCGAGGTGATCGCCGCCGGAGCCGCCGTACTCCTCGGGCACGGTCAGGCCGAGGAAGCCGACCTCGCCGAGCTTCTTCACGATGCCCCGGTCGACCTCCTCGGCGCGGTCCCAGGCGACCACGTGCGGGGCGATCTCGCGCTCCACGAAGTCCCGGGCGAGCCGTCGTACGGCCGTCTGCTCCTCGCTGAGCCCCAGGCTCACCATGAGATCACCTCTGTCACCATGGATCTTGAAAGCCGGACATTTAAATTAGCACTGCTAGTTTCCAGTCGCAGCCCTACTATGTGCGCCATGGCCCGACCGCGCAAGCCCCTCCTCAGCACCGACCGGATCGTCGAGACGGCCCGGGACCTCGTGGACCGGGAGGGTCTGGCGGCCGTCTCCACGCGCCGGCTCGCCGCCGAGCTGGGAGTGAGCGGGCCCTCGCTCTACAACCACTTCCGCACCAAGGACGAGATCCTGGAGGCGGTGGCGGACTCGGTGAGCGCCCAGGTCGACCTGTCGATGTTCGAGGACGGCCGGGACTGGCGGACCGCGCTGCACGACTGGGCCGTCTCCTACCGGGCCGCCCTGCGCGACCACCCGAACATCGTCCCCGTCCTCGCCCGGGGCCCCGGCCGCCGCCCGGCCGCGCTGCGGCTGGCCGACGCGGTCTACGGCGCGATGGTCGACGCGGGCTGGCCGCCGGCGCAGGCGACCTCCATCGGCGCGCTGATGCGGTACTTCATCATGGGCTCGGCCCTCGGTTCCTTCGCCGGCGGCTTCGTGGACGACGCGAGCGCCTACGACCCCGCCGACTACCCCCACCTCGGGCAGGCCCATCTGCTCGCCGAGCAGCAGGAGAAGATCGACGAGCGGGCCTTCGAGGCGGGGCTCGCCGCGCTGCTGGACGGGCTGGCGCAGCAGTACCGGCAGGTCCGGGTGTGAGGACGCTTCGGCCGCCGCCGAACCGACGGTCCCGCATGCTGGGGGCATGAGCACCGAGAACCCCCAGGCGGCGGCGCTGGCGGCGATGGCCGGGCTGATCGCCGACCGGACCCGGGCCGCGTGTCTGCTGGCGCTGCTGGACGGGCGGGCGTGGACGGCCGGTGAGCTGGCCCGGCACGCCGGGGTCGCCGCCTCCACCCTGAGCGAGCACCTCGGCAAGCTGGTGGCCGGCGGGCTGCTCGCGGAGGAACGGCAGGGCCGGCACCGGTATGTGCGGCTGGCCGACGCGCGGGTGGCGCAACTGGTCGAGGACCTCGCCGCGCAGGTGCCCGCGGCGGTGGTACGGCGCCCCCCGCGCACCCTGCGGGAGGCGAGCGCCGGTGCCGCCATGGCCCGGGGGCGGACCTGTTACGACCATCTCGCCGGGCGGCTCGGGGTCGTGCTCACCGACGCGCTGACCCGGCGCGGGCTGCTGCGGCAGGACACCGGGTTCGCGCTGACGGACGCGGGGGTGGAGTGGTTCGGTGCGGCGGGTGTGCCCCTGGACCCCGGCGGCCGGCGCCCACTGGCCCGCGCGTGCCTCGACTGGACGGAACGGCGACCCCATCTCGCCGGGGCGGCGGGCGCGGCGTTGTGCCGTCGGGCGCTGGAGGCGGGGTGGTGCGTGCGCGTGGGGTCGGGGCGGGCGGTCGCGGTGACCGCGTCGGGGGAGCGGGTGTTCTCCGACCTGCTCGGGATCTCCGGGCGGCCCTGGCTGGAGACCGGCTGAGGGGGCGGGGTCCGCGCCGAGTGCGGGTGCGTCGTGGCCGGTCGCGCGGTTGCCCCCACCCCCTCGGGGCGCCCACCCTCAGAACACCACCAGCGCGCGTCCCCCCTTCCCCGCCAGCATGTTCGCGAAGGCCGCCGGGATGTCCTCCAGGGTGATCCGGTCGGTGACCAGGGCGGAGAGGTCCAGGCGGCCCTCCCTCACGTGCTCGGCGAGGAGCGGTACGTCGCGGGACGGGTCGCTGTTGCCGTAGACGCAGCCGGAGAGGGTGCGGCCCCAGTGGAAGAGCTCCAGGGCGTTGAAGGTGACCTGCTGGTCCTTGCCGCCGATGCCGACGACCGTCGTACGGCCGCCCCGGCGCGTGGACTCCCAGGCCGCCCGGATGGAGACCGCGCGGCCCACGCACTCCACGGAGACGTCGACGCCCTGCTTGCCGGTGAGGCCGCGGATCTCGCGGGGGGTGTTCTCGGAGGCGAGGACGTAGTCCGTGGCGCCGGCGGCGCGGGCCAGCTCCTCCTTCCCGGGGGAGACGTCGACGGCGATGATCCGGGACGCCCCCGCGATGCGGGCCGCTTGCAGCGTGGCGAGGCCGACTCCGCCGACGCCGAACACGGCGACCGTCTCACCGGCCCGGACCCGCGCCGAGTGGTGCACCGCGCCGTAGCCGGTGAGGACGGCGCAGCCCAGCAGGGCGGCGTCCACCAGCGGCACACCGTCCGGCAGCGGCAGCACGCAGGACGCGGCGACCACCGTCTCCTCGGCGAACGCGGCCACGTTCAGACCGGGGTGCAGGTCGGTGCCGTCGGCGGTGCGGGCGTGAACGTCGGCCGCGCCGTTCAGCGCGTTGGCGCACAGCCAGACCTCGCCCAGCGCGCAGGCGTGGCAACTTCCGCAGGACGGCGCCCAGTTGAGGACGACCGGGGACCCGGGTGAGACATGGGTGACGCCCTCCCCGACGGCGACGACCGTGCCCGCGCCCTCGTGGCCGAGGACGGCCGGGACCGGCACCCGCATGGTGCCGTCGGACAGGGACAGGTCGGAGTGGCAGACGCCGGCGGCGGCGAGGCGGACCCGGACCTGTCCGGGACCCGGGTCGGGCAGCTCGATGCCGGTGATCTCCAGCGGGGCGCCGATGGCGGGCAGGACGGCGGCTCGTACGGCCATGGGTGACGGAACTCCTCAGAACTGGAGGGACTTGGTCTGGAGGTACTCGGCGAGTCCGTGCGCCCCGAGTTCCCGGCCGACTCCGGACTGCTTGTAACCGCCGAAGGGCGCGAGCGGGTTGAACCGGCCGCCGTTGATGTCGACCTGACCGGTGTCCATGCGGCGCGCGAAGGCCACCGCCTCGGCCTCCTCCGCGGCCCACACGGCGCCCGCGAGGCCGTACACCGTGCCGTTGGCGATGCGCAGGGCGTCGTCCTCGTCGTCGTACCTCAGGATCGACAGGACCGGGCCGAAGATCTCCTCCTGGGCGATGGTCATGTCCGGGGTGACGTCCGCGAAGACCGTCGGGCTGACGAACCAGCCGCGCTCGCGCGGGGATTCGGGGCCGCCCGCGACGAGCCGGGCGCCCTCCGCGACGCCCTTCTCGATGTAACCGCGCACCCGGGCCTGCTGTCCGGCACTGACCAGCGGTCCGATGCGGTCGCCGTACTTCGCGGCGGCAGTCGCGGCGAGTTCGACGGCCTCGGCGTAGCGGTCGCGGTGGACGAGCATGCGGGTCCAGGCGCTGCAGGTCTGCCCGGAGTTGGACATCACGTTGGCGACACCGACGTTCACGGCCCTGGCGAGGTCGGCGCTCGGCAGGATGACGTTGGCGGACTTGCCGCCGAGTTCCAGGGCGACCTTCTTCACGGCCGCGCCGGCCACCGCGCCGATCCGCCGGCCGACCGCCGTGGAGCCGGTGAAGGAGACGAGGTCGACGCCCGGGTGCTCGGCGAGCGCCTGTCCGGCGACCGGGCCGAGACCGGTGACCAGGTTGAACACGCCGGCGGGCACGCCCGCCTCGTGCACCGCCTCGGCGAACAGCTGGGCGGTGAGCGGGGTGTCCTCGGCGGGCTTGACGACGATCGTGCAGCCGGCGGCGAGGGCCGGGGCGACCTTGGCGACGATCTGGTGGAGGGGGTAGTTCCAGGGGGTGATGGCGCCGACCACGCCGATCGGCTCGTGCAGGACCGTCGAGTTGCCGACCCTCTCCTCGAAGGAGTGGCCGGCGGCCAGCTCGGCGTAGGAGCCCGCCACCGCGATCGGCACGGCCGCGTGCACGGCCTGGGAGAACGGCAGGGGCGAGCCGAGTTCCGCGGTGACCGTCGCGGCGATCTCGTCCTTGCGGGCCACGAGCGCGTCCCGGAGAGCGGCCAGGCGCGCGGCGCGTTCGGCCGGGGGCGTGGCGGCCCACGCGGGGAGCGCGGCCCGCGCGGCGCGTACGGCGGTGTCGACGTCCAGGGCCGAACCGGCCGGGACCCGGGCGATGACCTGCTCGTCGGCGGGGTTCACGACCTCGATCTCGTCCCCGCTCCCGGCGGGGCGCCAGGCGCCGTCGATGTAGAGGCCGTCGTGTGCCTTCATTGCTGTGTCCTCCCGGCGGGTCCGCGTCGTCCGGCACACAAACTAGCGATGATAGTTTTCCTGCGCCAGACGTTCCCGGACAGCGGATGTTCCGGGACCTCATCGCGAAGGGGCCGGCCGGCGCGGGCGCGCTGCCCGCACCGGCCGGTCCACCCGTCACCTGGTCGCGGTCAGATGGGCGAAGACCACCACGTTGCTGGTGTAGCCGGTCCGCCGGCTGAACAGGCCGCCACAGGTGAGCACGCGCAGTTCCGGGCGCCCGGTCGGGCCGTAGACCTCCTTGTCAGGGAAGCCGGCCTTGTCGTAGACCTTCACCCGGTCGACGGAGTAGACGGCGACGCGGCCGTCCGCCCGCCGGACCTCCACCGGCTTGCCGGGCTTGACCTGGGCGAGGCCGGCGAAGACGGCGGGTCCGGTGCGGGTGTCGCGGTGGCCGACGGCGACGGCGGTGCCGGCCTCGCCGGGCGTGGGGCCGCCCTGGTACCAGCCGACCAGCCGCGGTCTGTCGACGGGCGGTGTCTCCAGCTCCCGGTTCCGGTCGAGGCGGAGCGGGGTGATCGGGGCGTCGATGCCCAGGGAGGGGACACGGAAGGACGTCGGCCGGGACCGGGGCAGCGGGCGGGGCGGCGGCGCCGGAGGAGCGGTCGGCTCGACGCGGGCGGAGTCCGTACCGGCCGCCACGGCGTGCGGGCCGGTCCCTGCCGCTCCGCCGCCCGACCCGCAGCGCGACCCCACCGTCACCAGGACGAACACCAGCAGGGCCGTCCTGGCGAGACGGTAGGCGCGAGTGCGGTACCAGGGCCTGCGCCGGTACCTACGCGGCGCCATGGGGCCGCCGGCGGATCAGCCGGATGTACACGACAGCACAGACGGCGATCAGACCCACGGCACCCGCGGCGGCCACCGGGGAGTAGGCGGCGGCCCTGTCGATGAGACCGCCGCCGCCCGCGTGCACCCCGCCCCTGGGGCCGTTCTGGTCGTCCTTGCCCCAGGAGGCGTCGCCGTCGTGCCGGCCGTCGGAGTTGTCGTGCTGACCGTCGGAGATCTGCCCGCCCGGCCCGTGCTCGCCCTCGTGGCGCCCGTCCTTGCAGTTGACGCGGAAGACCTTCTCCTTCAGGGCGGCGGGCGTGCCCACGATCCAGCTGATCTTGTACTGACCGTCCGCGAGGCCGAGCGGATCGGTGTGCCCGGCGCCCCCGGCGAGCTGGATGGTCCCGGCGACGGTGGCGGCGGTGGGGAGCGGGGGCTGCGGGGTGATGGTGTAGGCGATGCTGGTGAGCGTGTCGAAGTTGACGGCCTCCAGATAGAACCGGCAGACCACGGGATCGTCCTTGGCCGACCCCACGAGCGGCGTTCCGTGCAGGTGACGCTCGTCGTGAATCCTGATGTCGCCGTTCTCGCCCTGGGCCACCGCGCTCGGCGCCGCCACCCATGACGCGCCCGCCGCGGCGAGGGCGGTGAGGACGACTGTGGCGCCCGCGCGGGGGCCGACGGCACGTGGGGTCATGGTGGGCATGCGCGCTCCTCCGAGTTCAGACGATTTTCATACAAATCGCTCGTTCGCCTGGACTCTCCTTCATGGGCCGCGCGGCCCATGGCACCGACGCCCGACGCGCCGTCAGAGATCGCTCGTGCGGCGCAACCCCGGGCGCCTCGGCCGCTTCCCGGTCACCCGTCCGGACGACCCCTCGGGCCGGCCCGGCGAGCGCAGCGCCACTGCCGACGACACCAGCAGCAGACCCCCCAGCATCACGAACGGCGCAGCCACGCCCGCCAGACCGGCGACCAGACCCGCGGCGGCCGGGGCGGCGACCTGGCCCAGCCGGTTGCCGGTCAGCCGCAGGGCGAGCGCGGTGGAGCGGGCCTCGGCCGGCGCGGCCTGCACCACCGTCGTCATCGACAGCGGCTGGCCGACGCCCAGGCAGAAGCCGAGGACCGTGAGCATCGCGCCGAGCGTCCACACCGGCACCGGCAGCGCCACCCCCGCGCACAGCAGGGCCGCCAGCAGGCAGGTCACGGTGAGCAGCGCGGGCCGGCCGAGCAGCCGCAGCAGCGGGGTGAGCACGAGCCGGCAGGCGATGGTGGCGCCCGCCCGGAGACTGAGCAGGACGCCGATCACCGAGGGCGCGATCCCCCGGTGTTCGCCGACCACCGGCAGGTAGGCGGTGAGGATGTCGGTCGCGGACAGCACCGACAGGCTGATCAGCATGCCCGCGGGCACGCCCCGGGCGCGCAGGATGCCACCGACCGGCACCCGTCCGCCGCCGCGCGGACGGGAGCCCACGGCCGTACGGTCCTCGATGCGCCACAGCGAGGTGAACGCGACCGCCGCGCCCGCGCCCGCCACCACGAGGGCGAGCGCGCTGCTGCGGGCCATGTCGGGGCCACCGATGAGGGCCCCCGCGGCGACGGGACCGATGAGCTGGCCGAGGGAGGCGCCGATGGTGAAGTGACCGAAGTTGCGGTCCTGTTCGTGCGGCGCGGACTGACGGGCCACCAGCGACTGGGCGCCGATGACGAAGCACAGGTGGCCGAGTCCCATCACCCCGCTCCACAGGGCCATCGCCCACAGCGAGCCGGCGAGCCCGCTGAGCGCGCAGCCGGCCGCGATGAGGACGACACCGGCCGGCAGCAGGGGCGCGCAGCGGCCGTGGTCGGTGCGGCGGCCGAGCGGTACGGCGGCGAACAGCGGCAGCAGCGCGTAGACACCGGCGATGACACCGACCGCCCGTTCGTCGGCGCCCAGCGCCAGAGCCCGGTAGGAGACGGCGGGCCGGGCCATCGACACCGCCCCCTGCGCGCAGCCGAAGGCGATGACGAGGCGGAGCAGCCAGCCGCGGTTCCCACCGGGCCCCATGACGTCCTCCAGGGGGTCAGATGATGCCGAACAGGATGCCCGCGCCGAGGACCACGAGCGAGGTGAGGGCGGCCCACTTGACCACGAACCGGGTGTGGTCGCCGAACTCCACCTTGGCCATGCCGACCAGGACGTACACGGCCGGGACGAGCGGGCTGGACATGTGCAGGGGCTGGCCGATGATCGAGGCGCGGGCGATCTCCACCGCGGAGACGCCGTGCGCCTGGCCCGCCTCGGCGAGCACCGGCAGGACACCGAAGTAGAAGCCGTCGTTGGACATGAAGTAGGTGAGCGGGATGCTCAGCACGCCGGTGACGAGGGCCATGTGCGGGCCCATGCCGTCGGGGACGTTGTCCACCAGCCACTTCGCCATGTGGTCGACCATGCCCGTGCCCTGGAGGACGCCGGTGAAGACGGCGGCGGCGAAGACCATGCCGGAGACGTTGAGGACGTTCTCGGCGTGGGCGGCGATCCGGGCCTTCTGGTCCGGCATGTGCGGGAAGTTGACGGTCAGAGCGAGGGCGGCGCCGAGCAGGAAGAGAACCGGGATCGGCAGCCACTCCATGATCATGGCGGTGAGCAGCGCGACCGTGAGCAGCGCGTTGAACCAGTAGAGCTTGGGGCGCAGGGTGGGGCGGTCCGGGTCCAGGCCCTGGAAGCTCTCGTCCTCCGGCCCGTCGGGCAGGTCCACGCCCGGGCCGGAACCGCCGGCCTTCGTGACGTCCTTGCCGGCACCGGCGCCGACCAGCACCGTCTCGGTCTCCTCCACCAGCACCTCGTCCAGCGTCAGCACACCGAGCCGCTTGCGCTCGCGGCGGCCGAGGACGTAGGCGAGGGCGAAGACGAACAGCAGGCCCATGGCGAGGGCCGGGATCATCGGCACGAAGATGTCACTGGCGTCGAGCTTCAGCGCGGTGGCGGCGCGGGCGGTGGGGCCGCCCCACGGCAGCGTGTTCATCACGCCGTTGGCCATGGCGGCGACGCCGGTCATCACGACCAGGGACATCTTCAGGCGCTTGTACAGCGGGTACATCGCCGAGACGGTGATCATGAAGGTGGTGGAGCCGTCGCCGTCCAGGGAGACGATCGCGGCGAGGACCGCCGTGCCGACCACGATCCGCAGCGGGTCGGCCTTGCAGAACCTGAGAATGCCCCGCACGACCGGGTCGAAGAGGCCGACGTCGATCATCACACCGAAGTAGACGATCGCGAACATGAGCATCGCCGCGGTGGGGGCGAGGCCGGTGACGCCGTCGATGACGTAGTCGCCGAGCTTGGCGCCCTTGCCCACGAACACGCAGAAGAGCGCGGGTATGAGCACGAGCGCCGCGATCGGCGACATCTTCTTCAGCATGATCAGGACCAGGAAGGTCGCGATCATGGCGAAGCCGAGGATGGTCAGCATGAATGGATACCTAACGTTCGCCCTTGAACATCCCACCTGGGGGTCGGCGGTGCGATGACGTTAGGTCCGTTCAAACGGCGTTAACAAGATGTTGACGCGCGAGCAATAAGCGCGAAAGTCCAGGTCACGGCAGTGCTACGACCGCTGCGAGCTCGACGGGGACGCCGTTGAGGACCGCGTTGCCCGACAGCGGGTCGAGCAAACTGCCGTCGAGCAGCTGGTTGACGTTGACGCCGGGGTCGGTGGAGGCGTGGCGCAGCCGGGTGCCGGGGCGGTCGTGGCCCCAGCCGTGCGGCAGGCTCACCACGCCGGGCCGGACGCCGTCGGTGACCTCCGCGGGGGCCACCACCTCTCCCCCGGCGCCCTTCACCCGGACGTCCGCGCCGTCCCGGACGCCGAGGCGGGCCGCGTCCTCCGGGTGGATGTGCACCGTGCAGCGGTTGCTGCCGCCGGTGAGCGCGGGCACGTTGTGCATCCAGCTGTTGTTGGAGCGCAGATGGCGGCGGCCGACGAGGACCAGGCCCGCGGACCGCTCGCGCAGGGCCGCCCGGAGCCGGGGCAGGTCGCCGGCGATGGGCCCGGGCAGCAGCTCGACCCTGCCGCTGCGGGTCTTCAGCGGCTGCGGCAGGCGCGGGCGCAGCGGGCCGAGGTCGATGCCGTGCGGGTGGGCGAGCAGCTTCTCCAGGGTCAGCCCGTCGGGGTGGGCGCCGAAGCCGTCGCCGTACGGGCCGAGGCGCAGCATCATGTCGAGCCGTCGCTCGGGGCCGTTGTCGCCGGTCAGCAGGGCGGCGAGTTCGTGCGGGTCACGCCCGTGCACCGGCCCGTGCGCGTCCTGGACGGCCTTGCCGAGGGTCTGGTCGATGACCGTGGCGTCGACGGCGGCGGGGTCGGCCCCGTGCATGCCCGTGGCGGCCAGGACCAGCCGGGCGAGGATCTCGGTCTCCGCCATGCGGCCGGGCTCCAGCGGGACGGCGGGGCGGGTGTAGCGGACCTGGTTGCGCACGGCCAGGGTGTTGAAGGCGAAGTCGTGGTGCGGGCTCTGCGAGGGCGGCGGCGGGGGCAGGACGACATGGGCGTGGCGCGAGGTCTCGTTGAGGTACGGGTCGACGCTGACCATGAAGTCCAGGGACTCCAGGGCCTTGTCGAGCCGGTCGCCGTCGGGCGCGGAGAGCACGGGGTTGGCGGCGACGGCGATCAGCGCGCGGACCGCAGTCCCCTCGTCGGTCGCGGTGTCGATCTCCTCGGCGAGCGCGGCGAGCGGCAACTCCCCCTTCGCCTCCGGGTGCCGGCTCACCCGGGAGTGCCAGCGGCCGAGCGCGAAGCCGCGGCCGGGGCCCGCCGGGCGGGGCGTCCGGTCGGTGGCGGCCTGCGGGAAGAGCGCGCCGCCGGGCCGGTCCAGGTTGCCGGTGAGGATGTTCAGGACGTCGACCAGCCAGCTGGCCAGGGTGCCGTGCGGGACGGTGCAGCTGCCGATGCGGGCGTAGACGGCGGCGGCCGGGGCGGCGGCGAGCTCGCGGGCGAGGGTGCGGATGACACCGGCGTCCAGGTCGCAGGCGGGCGCCACGGCCTCGGGGGTGAAGTCGGCCAGCGCGTCCCGTAGTTCGTCGAGCCCCTCGACGTGCGGGGCCAGGTGGCGGAGGTCGACCAGGTCCTCCGTGAAGAGGGTGTGGGCCGTCGCGGCGAGCAGCAGGGCGTCGGTGCCGGGACGTATCGCCAGGTGGCGGTCGGCGAGCTTCGCGGTGCGGGTGCGGCGCGGGTCCACGACGGTGAGGCGTCCGCCGCGCGCCTTGAGGGCCTTGAGCCTGCCGGGGAAGTCGGGGGCGGTGCACAGACTGCCGTTGGACTCAAGGGGGTTGGCGCCGATGAGCAGCAGGTGGTCGGTGTGGTCGAGGTCCGGCACCGGGATGGCGTTGGCGTCGCCGAACAGCAGCCCGCTGGAGACGTGCTTGGGCATCTGGTCGACCGTGGAGGCGGTGAACAGGCTGCGGGTGCGCAGGGCCCCGAGCAGGACCTGCGGGTAGAGGGCACCGGCCATGGTGTGCACGTTGGGGTTGCCGAGGACCACGCCGACGGCGTCGGGACCGTACCGCTCCACCACCGGGCGCAGACCTGCGGCGACCGCGTCGAAGGCCTCCTCCCAGGTGGCCTCGCGCAGGCTGCCGTTCTCCCGGACGAGCGGGGCGCGCAGCCGGTCGGGGTCGCCGTCGACGGCACCGAACGCGGCGCCCTTGGGGCAGATGAACCCCTTGCTGAAGACGTCGTCCCGGTCACCGCGGGCGCTGGTGACGCGGGTGCCCTCGATGGTGAGGCTCAGCCCGCAGGTGGCCTCGCACAGGGGGCAGATTCGCAGGGCGGTGCGGGACACGGGTCCTCCCGGAGGGGTCGGCGACGGGGTCACCCGCGCAGCAGCGGGCGGACCGGCTGGGCCGAGCATACCGACCGGTATGCACGGAGGGGAGGCCCCGCGCGCACCCCGTCCACCCGGACGCACGCCGCGGCCGACGGACGCGCCGGCCGCCGGTTGACGTGTCGGCCGGCGGGCACCGGCCTTGCGGGGACACTCCGGTCGGCCCTCGCCGGCCTGGACGGCGGGCACCCCGGTCGGCCCAGGCCGGCCTGGCGGGGACACCCCGCTCACCTTCGCCGGCCGTCGGGTGACATGCCGGTCGGCCCTCGCCGGCCTTGGGGACACACCGGCCGGGCCACGGCCCTGGAGGGACACACCGGTCGCCCCCCCCGCCGGCCGCCGTCGGGTGACACGTCGGCCGGCGCCGGTCCGGGTCTCAGTCCAGTACGCGCCCCAGATACGCCCGGAGCAGCTCCCGGGTCTCCGTGATGATCGCCTCGTCACCCTGCGGATCGATCCGGAAGGCGAGCTGGACGAGGGTGTCGGCGCTCTCCACGGCGACCAGGAAGACCCGCCGCAGGTCCGCGTCCGGGGTACGGCCGAGATAGCCGGCGAGCAGGTCCGTGAGCCGGTCGGCGACCCGGGTGTTGGGCTCGGCGTGGCGGGAGCCGACCGGGATCTGGTTGCCGAAGTCCACCAGGGAGAAGCCGGGCGCCGTGCGCTTCATGCCCAGGTACTCGTCCAGGACGGCGTCCATCGCGGCCCGCCAGTCCCCCTTGCCGGCCTTCTTCAGCCGCTCGGTGACACGCTCGACGTACCGCTCCAGGTTGCGCTGGGCGAGGGCGTCGGCCATCTGCCGCTTGTTGCCGAAGAAGCGGTAGACCGAGCCGATGGGCACGCCGGCGCGCTGGGCGACCGCGCGCGTGCTCAGGGCGTCGTAGCCGACCTCGTCGAGGAGTTCGGCGCAGGCGTCCAGGATCCTGGTCAGCCGTTCGGCACTGCGCCGCTGGACGGGCGCGCGGCGGAGCGATGTCGCTTGGGGCACGGGCTTCATGATGCCTTTCCGCCGGGGTCCGGTGAACCTCCCCCCACAGTACGGAGACAGGTGGCCCTTGCACTCATTCACCGGCGGCACAGAGAACCGTGGCCCTCATCCACCGGTGACGCAAAGGGCCATGCTCCTCATCCACCGGCGGCACACGGAACCGGTGGCCCTCATCCCGCCGGCACACGGGACCGTGACCGTCATGCGCCCGTGAGGTCGGCGTTCCGGGCGGCGCTCACCCCGTGCCCGTCTCCGCGTCGGACACCGTGATGTCGGCGGTGCTCTGGACCGGCTTGCCGCGGACGGCCCACACCGTGCCGTCGTCGGCGTAGAGGCGGACGGTGATCTGGTGGGTGCCGTGCGGCACGAGACCGGCGGCCAGGTGGTACGTGGGTGTGCGCAGCCGGGCGACCCGGTGGCCGTCGACGAACAGATGGGCGAGCCCGCGGCCGATGGCCGCCGCCGGCCGGGTGCCGGGCGCGGAGAGCCGGAAGTGACGGAGGGTCAGCCGTACGTCCCAGCCGCCGGCCGAGTCCGGGGTGACCTCCACGGCGACCTCGGGGGCGTTCCGCTGGGCCACCTCGCGCAGGTTCCGGCCGGTCTCGTCGGTGTCGTCCAGCACCTTCCCCACGGGCGACGGCGAGACGGTCGTCCCGCCGTGCGCCTCACCGCTGGTGCAGGCCGCCGCTCCGAGCGGCAGCAGGACGCCCGCCGCGAGCGCGGCGAGGGCTCCACGCGTCCACTTCGTCCACGACATGACCGGGAGCGTAGAACAGCACCGGGGCGCTCCGGATCCCCCTGAAGTCTGGTTCCCGCTCTACCCCGCGGGGAGGACCACGACCCCTCTTGCGCGGACCCCCACTCATTCCTACGGTGATGCATAGGAATCGGGAGCACAAGGAGCGATCATGAGCGATGGGGGCACCTCCCGCGCGAGCGTGTTCGAGCGCGGGGGAGCACGGAAGGCCGCCGAGGGGCTGTCGTATCTCACCGGGTTCGGCAACGAACACGCCTCGGAGGCGGTGCCGGGCGCCCTGCCCGAGGGCCGCAACTCACCGCAGCGCGCGCCGCTGGGCCTCTACGCGGAGCAGTTGAGCGGTACGGCGTTCACCGAGCCGCGTGCGCACAACCGGCGCTCGTGGCTCTACCGCATCCGCCCCTCGGCCGCGCACCCGGCGTTCACCCGCACCGGCAACGGCGCGATCCGCACGGCTCCCTTCACCGAGGCGGTGCCCGACCCCAACCGGCTGCGCTGGAACCCACTGCCGGAGCCCCCGGCCGGCACCGATTTCCTGGCCGGTCTCTGGACGCTGGGCGGCAACGGCGACGCGACCCAGCGCACGGGCATGGCCGTGCACCTGTACCACGCCAACGTCTCGATGGAGCGGGTCTTCTCGGACGCCGACGGCGAACTGCTGATCGTGCCCGAGCGCGGCGGGCTGCTGCTGCACACCGAGTTCGGCCGGCTTCATGTGGAGCCGGGCCATGTGGCGCTGATCCCCCGTGGAGTGCGCTTCCGTGTGGAACTGCTCGATGAGTCGGCCCGCGGCTATGTGTGCGAGAACTACGGGGCTCCGTTCAGGCTGCCCGACCTGGGCCCGATCGGTGCCAACGGGCTCGCCAACCCCCGGGACTTCCGGGCCCCCGTGGCGGCGTACGAGGACGTCGAGGGGCCGGTGGAGGTGGTGAACAAGTTCTGCGGCAACCTCTGGACGGCGACCTACGACCACAGCCCCCTGGACGTGGTCGCCTGGCACGGCAACCATGTGCCGTACATCTATGACCTGCGCCGATTCAATGTGATCGGCACCATCTCCTACGACCACCCGGACCCCTCCGTCTTCACGGTGCTGACCTCCCCGTCGGACACCCCGGGGCTGGCGGGCGTGGACTTCGTGGTCTTCGCGCCGCGCTGGCTGGTGGGCGAGGACACCTTCCGGCCGCCGTACTTCCACCGGAACGTGATGAGCGAGTACATGGGCCTGATCGAGGGCGCCTACGACGCCAAGGCGGAGGGCTTCGTGCCCGGCGGCGGCTCGCTCCACAACATGATGTCGGCGCACGGCCCGGACCGGGAGACGTTCGACCGGGCGAGCGCGGCCGAACTGAAGCCGCAGAAGCTCGACGACGGACTGGCGTTCATGTTCGAGACCCGCTGGCCGGTGACCCTCACCCCCCAGGCGGCGGGCGCCGACCACCTCCAGCGGCGCTACGACGACGTGTGGCAGGGACTGGAGCGGCACTTCAGGGGCTGACCGCCTCCGTTGCGCCGGACGTTCTCCGCCAGGTACGGATAACCGCGTGACCTCCTTCGCCCCGGATTCGATCGTCCTGAACCGCAAGCTGCCGCTGTGGTACCAGGTGTCGCAGTCGCTGCGCGCCTCGATACTGGGCCGCTCCCCCGAGGACCCGCTGCGCCTGCCCACCGAGGAGCGGCTGGCGGAGCACTACGGGGTGAGCGTGCTGACCATGCGGCAGGCGTTGAAGGAGCTGGAGGACGAGGGTCTGATCAGCCGGCACCGACGGCGCGGCACGTTCATCGAGCCCGGAGCGCGGCGCGGGGCCCCGGTCCGGCTGCTGGGCTCGGTGGACGCGATCGTGGCCCAGCAGTCCGGGATGACGACCGAGCTGCTCGGCCACGGTCGCGTGCCGGTGCCGGCCGGGCTCGCCGAGTACTTCCCGGATGTCGCGGAGGTGGCGACGTACCACCGGCTGCGCAGCGACGAGAAGACCGGCGAGCCGACCAACCACGCCGTCAACCACATCCGACCGGAACTGGCCGAGGGCATCGACCCGGAGGACCTGGTCCGCTGGCCGATGACCAAGGTGCTGCGGGACATGGTGAAGGCGGACATCAGCCGGATCACGGACACCGTGGAGGCCCGGCTCGCCGACCCGGAGACGGCCCGGCTGCTCGAAGTCCCGCTGCTCAGCCCGATCCTGCACTACACCGGGGTGACGTACGACAGCGAGGGCCGGGTGCTGGACGTGGCGGTCATCCACTACCGGGGCGACCGCTTCTCGTTCACCGTCACGCTCGACGCGTGAACGCTCCGCCGGCTCAGCCGGGTGAGCCGTCCGTCGTCCGCGGGGCCCGTCGTGGTGGGTCGCGCGGTTCCCCGTGCCCCTTCGGGGGCGCTACCCGCTGTCGTAGCATGCCGTGCGTGACGCACGACGACGCTCCGCTGCTGGCGGACCTCATGCCGTGGTCCGTCGCACCGCTGCGGCCGGGCCGCGCCTGGCCGACGGCACCGGACCCGGCCTCGCTGAGGGCCCGCTGGGACGCGCTGCTGAAGGCCCAGGGCCCGGACCGGGAGGCATTGTTCGAGCCCACCCGCGCCCGTACGCTCCAGTCGGCGGTGGGCCAGTTGCCCGGTTCACCCGCCGGCACCGAGCGGCTCGTGCGCGCCGAGGGACCCTGCCCGGAGCCGGTGCGGGTGCTGGCCGCCCCCTTCGACGAGCAGTGGCTGATCCCGGACCACCGGCTGATCGACACGGCCCGCCCGGAGCTGTGGCGGGTGGCGGACGCGCACCAGGTGTTCACGGTCGAGACGGGTGACGCCGGCGCCCCGCTGCTGGCGACCGGGCTCCTGCCCACGCTGCGCCCGGGCCGCGTCCGTCCGCTCTACCGCCGCCTCGGCGGCACGGAACCGAACCTCGCCCCCGGGCTGCTGGACCACCTGACGGCCCGTCTGGGCACGCGCCCCTCGGCACCGGACGTGCTGGCCTGGATCCTGATGACGGCCGGCCCCGGCCTCACCGTCCCGCTCACCGGCGACCCCGGGCTGTGGGCGTCCGGCGTGGAGACGGGCCGCCGGGCCCTGTGGCTGATGCGGCGGGACGGCGAGCGCCCCAAGCTGCCGGGCGGGCGGCGCCCCTACGTCCGCGCGCCCCTGCCGAACCGCCCGCTCGCCCTCCACTACGACCGCGACGAGGAGACCCTGCACCTGGACGAGGGCCGTATCTCGCCCGTCCCGCCCGAGGCCTGGGACTACGAGGTGGCCGGGGTGCGGGTCCTGGAGAACTGGTTGGCGGTGCGCACCGCGCCGGCCGAGCCGGGCACGCTCGCCGCGATCCGTCCCGCGGTCTGGCCCCAGACCTGGACGTCGGAGCTGCTGGAGCTGATCACGGTCCTCGCCCTGCTGGCGGAACTGCGCTCGTCCCGCGACGGGTTCAAGGTGACGTCACCGGTCACGGCGGCCGAGCTGCGGGAGGCGGGCGTCCTGCCGGTACCGGAGTCCTCCCGCCGCCCCGCCTCGGTCCTCGACCACCACGAGGAGGGCCCGGACGGACAGGTCCCGCTGCTCTAGCCGCCGTCCATCCGTACGCCCGGATCGACGACCGGCGCCTCACGCCACCCCTGGTCCACCGCGCGGCCGGCCACCCACGATCCGCACCCGCCGCATCCGCCCGGCTAGCGCGGCGCGAACGCGTGGATGACCCTCTCCACCATCCGCTCGAACACCGCACCCTGCCCCGCCTGGTGCGCGAACTCGACGCGGCCGGCGTGCCGTTGCTGGACGCCGGCATCCGGCCGCCCACCCTCGACGACGTCTTCCTGCGGCTCACCGGTGAGTCCGCCGACAGTGAGGAGCGTGCCGCGTGAGCGCGTCGGCGTACGACGGACTGGCGATGACGGGCCGGCAGCTGCGCCGGGTCCGCAACAACCCGGGCCTGGCGGTCCTGACCCAGCTGATGCCGGTCAACATGCTGCTGTTCTTCGGCTACGTGTTCGGCAGCGCCCTGGCGGTGCCCGGCCGCGAGTACCGCTCCTTCCTGGTGCCCGGGCTGCTCGTCGCCAGGGCCGCCGGCGGGCTGATGAACGGCATGTTCCAGGCCGCCCAGGACACCCACCGGGGGGTGAAGGACCGGTTCCGCACGATGCCGGTGAGCCGGGCCGCCGTCCCCCTCGGGCAAGCCGTCGCGGACCTGCTCGTCACCACCGTCGGGGCGGTGCCGCTGCTGCTCACCGGGCTCGCGGTGGGCTGGCGGATCGAGGGGTCCGCAGCCGGGGCGGCCGGTGCCGTGGGGCTGCTGCTGCTCTTCCGGTTCGCCTGCACCTGCGCCGGGATCCTCCTGGGCCTGCTGTCCCGCAGCGAGGAAGCCGCCGGGCAGCTCGGCGCCGCCTCCTTCGTGCTGCCGCTGCTGTCGAACGCGTACATCCCCACCGGCAACCTGCCGGGCTGGCTGCGCACGCTCGCCGAGTGGAACCCGATCAGCGCGGTGACCACCGCGCTGCGGGACCTCTTCGGCAACGCGCCCGTCCCGGAGGGCGCCGCCTGGCCGGTCGCCCACCCGGTCGCGGGGTCGCTGGCCTGGAGCCTCGCCCTCACCGCGGTGTTCCTGCCGCTCGCCGTCCGCAGGTACGCCCGGGCCGAATGAGTCCGCACTGCTGACAGAGCCGCCGGTCAGGGGAGATCATCCACCTCATGGATCATCTCCCGCTGCCCCTGGACGGCATCACCGTCGTCGCCGTCGAACAGGCCGTGTCCGCGCCCTTCGCGACCCGGCAGCTCGCCGACCTGGGGGCCAGGGTCATCAAGGTGGAGCGGGTCGACGGCGGCGACTTCGCGCGCGGCTACGACACCGCGGCCCGCGGTCTCGCCTCGCACTTCGTGTGGTGCAACCGCGGCAAGGAGTCCATCGCGCTGGACCTCAAGGACCCGCGTGCCCTGGACGTCGTACGGCGGCTGGTCGCGGACGCGGACGTGTTCGTGCAGAACCTCGCGCACGGCGCGGCGGCCCGGCTCGGCCTGGACGCGGCCACGCTGTGCGCCGCCCACCCGCGGCTGATCGCCGTGGACATCTCGGGCTACGGCGGCTCGGGGCCGTACTCGGACAAGCGGGCCTACGACATGCTCGTGCAGTGCGAGGCGGGTCTGGTGTCGGTGACCGGGACACCGGAGCAGCCGGTGAAGGCGGGCATCCCGGCCGCGGACATCGCCGCGGCCATGTACGCGTTCTCCGGTGTGCTGGCCGCGCTCGTACGGCGCGGGACGACCGGGCGGGGCGGGCCGGTGGAGGTGTCCATGCTGGAGGCGCTCGCCGAGTGGATGGGCCATCCGCTGCACCACGCGCTGCACGGCGGGGAGCCGCCGGCCCGCACCGGGCTGGCGCACGCCGTGATCGCGCCGTACGACGCCTATCCGACGGCGGACGGCGGGCGGGTGCTGCTGTCGGTGCAGAACGACCGGGAGTGGCGACGGCTCGCCGAACAGGTCATAGGACGCCCGGAACTGGGCACCGATCCGGCGTACGCGACCAATGCGGCGCGGGTGGCGCACCGGGAGCGGACCGACGCCCTGGTCGCGGGGGCGCTGGCGGTGCTGGACGCGGAGGAGGCGTTGGCCCGGCTGGAGAAGGCGGGCATCGCCTGCGCCCGGCTGCGGGACGTGCGCGAGCTGGCGGAGCATCCGCAGCTGGCGGCCCGGGAGCGGTGGCGTCAGGTGGGGTCGCCGGCCGGGCCGCTGAAGGCGCTGCTGCCCCCCATCACGCTGCCGGGCGGGGACGAGACACGGATGGGTGACGTGCCCGCACTCGGACAGCACACCGGAGCGCTGCTGCGTGCCGTGGGGATGACGGACGACGAGATCGCAGCGCTGCGCCGGGACGGTGTGGCGGCCTGAGCGCGGGCATCCCTGCTCGGGTCAGGGGCCCTGCGGTGCGGTCAGTGACCGCCGAACAGCGAACGGCGCAGCCGGCGCAGCGGCGCGAAGAGGGAGACGCGGCCGATCCGCGTGCCCCGGTCACTGCGCTGGTGCACGGAGTCACGCGCCGTCAGTTCACGCATCAGCGACGTCGCCTCGACCGTCTCCCGCTGCGGTATGGCGGGACCCGCCAGCACCGACAGATGGCGGTCGAGCCGCGAACTGGTCGCACTGCTCCCGCAGGTGATCGCAGGGATCCTGGCCCTGCTGCGCACTGTTATCTGCTCCATGTCACTCCCCACCCGTACGAGTCCACCCGGCCCGGGCAGGGTAACCCTATCGCCCCGTTGGGGCACGCGTGTATCTCGGCCACAGGATTCACCTTCCCCGTAAGGTGGTTGATCATCCACCTTTGACTACTCTCCGAATCCGACCGATTTCAGGGTGAGTTGGACAATGGGCTGACCAGTGGGCTGTGCTGATCCACCGTCAGGCTCGACGGTCACGGCGAGTGACGTCGAGGAGGCGTCGAGACCCTTGGCGACCAAGGGCGTGTCGCCCGCGAGGAGGCCCAGGGAGCGCGGTTGCACCCGGGGACGCATGAGCCAGAGCTGGTGCACGCGCCCGCCGGACGGCGTGCCGTACCCGCTGAGGGTGACGACGGCCTCCCGCTCGGAGGCGGAAGCGATTACTCCGATACTGCGGCCGCGCGCGTCCTCGCTGCTCACCGCGCGGGCGTCCGGAGCGGCCAGAACGTGGGCGATCTCACGTGCCCGGACCCGCTCGGCGGCGAGCCGGTCCTCGGTGCGGTGCGCCTGGACCGCGAAGAGGGAGGCGACGACGAGTGCCGCGGCGGCCGTGACCGTGGCGAACGGGACGAAGAGGGGGCGGCGCGCCCGGGACGTCCGGGCGCGGCCCGGCGGGGGCTGGGTGCCCCAGACGTGCGGCGGAAGCTGGGGCGCGCGCTCCCGGGCCGGCGCCTGGTCCCGTGCGCCCGCGCGGCCGCGCGCCGGCTCCTGCGGGGTGGTACGGACGGCGGCCAGCACCCGCTCGCGCAGGGCGGGGGGCGCCGGGGCCGCCGTCGACCAGGCGAGGCGGACCGCGTCCTCGGCCAGCTCCCGCACCTCGGCGGCGCAGCGGTCGCAGCCCGCCAGGTGCTTCTCGAAGCGGCGCCGCTCGCCCGGTTCCAGCGCGTCGAGCGCGTAGGGCGCGGCGAGGGAGTGCGGGTCCTCGCGGCGCAGCAGCTTGCCGAGGATGCTCATGCGGCGCCTCCCAGGCACTGGCGCAGCCGGGTGAGTCCGTCGCGCATCCGCGTCTTGACCGTGCCGAGCGGCAGCGAGAGCCGCTCGGCCACCTCACGGTAGGTGTACCCGTCGTAGTAGGCCAGGGTCACCGACTGGCGTTGCAGGGCCGTGAGCCGGTTCAGGCAGCGGCGTACCCACTCGCGTTCCAGGCCGGCCTCGACCTCCTCGGCGACGTGGTCGAACGCGGGCTCCCCGGCGCGCAGGGCCTCGCGCTGCTCGCGTTCGCCGGCCGCGCGGGCGCTGCGCACCCGGTCGACGGCGCGACGGTGGGCGAGGGTGAGGATCCAGGACAGGGCGCTGCCCCGGCCGGGGTCGAACCGGGCCGCGGAGCGCCACAGTTCGAGCAGCACCTCCTGGGCGACCTCCTCGGACTGGGCGGGGTCCCGCACCACCCGTCGCACCAGTCCGAACACCGGCCCGGAGACCAGTGCGTACAGCTCCTCGAACGCCCTGTGATCGCCGCCGGCCACGAGCACCAGCAGCTCGTCCGCCTGCATGCGGGCCCCCTCTCCGTGGCCGCAGCCGGCTCTTCCTCGCGCACCGCGCATCCGCACCGTGACACACCTCCCCGAGGGGGTACGGATCAGCGGGCCGAAAACGCGGGTCCGAGGGCGGCGAAAAGTTTTTCCCGTCCGACCAATCCGATCGGCGTCCCCGCTCCGTATACCCGTCCGTCAAAGGCAAGTCGGCACTGAGGACGGACGGCATGACACCTCTCTTCTCCAGGGGCGCCCTCGCCAGGAGGGCGCACTCCGGGCGCGGCACCGGACGCACGGGCCTGGTCACGCTCATCTGCGGCGCGCTGGCCGCCGGAGGGCTCACGGCCGCCGGCGTCGCCACGCTGGAACCCGGGACGGCCGCCGCCTCCTCCCACCGGGAGGCGCCGCTGATCTCGGGCACCCCGCAGTACGACAACACGGACCTGTACGCGTTCGTGAGCCCGGACAAGCCCGACACGACGACGATCGTGGCGAACTGGATCCCCTTCGAGGAGCCGGCCGGCGGACCGAACTTCTACACGTTCGCCGACGACGCCCAGTACGACCTGCACATCGACAACAACGGTGACGCGCAGGGCGACCTGGTCTTCCGCTACACCTTCAGGACCCGTACGAAGAACGGGAACACGTTCCTGTACAACACCGGCCCGGTCACCAGCCTGGACGACCCCGACCTCAACGTCACCCAGACCTACGACATCGATCTCATCAGGCTGCGGGGCGGGCACGAGATGTCGAGGACCAAGCTGGCCGACGACGTGCCGGTGGCGCCGTCGAACGTCGGCAAGGCGTCCATGCCGGACTACGGCAAGCTGCGCGCGCAGGCGGTGTACAAGGCGGCGGGCGGCGCCGCCACCTTCGCCGGGCAGGCGGACGACCCGTTCTTCCTGGACCTGCGCGTCTTCGACCTGCTGTACGGCGGGAACCTCACCGAGGTCGGCCGGGACACCCTCAAGGGATACAACGTCAACACCATCGCCCTCCAGGTGCCGAACGAGCTGATCCGCGAGTCCGCCCACCAGCCGGTCGTGGGCGTCTGGTCGACCACCCAGCGGCGCAACGCGCAGGGCTACTACAGCCAGGTCTCGCGCCTCGGCAACCCGCTGGTCAACGAGGTCGTCAACCCGCAGAAGGACAAGGACAGGTTCAACGCGTCCCAGCCCGCGTACGACGCGCAGTTCCTGAAGAACGTCACCAACCCGGAGCTGCCGAAGCTCATCGAGTCGATCTACAAGATCAAGGCACCCGCCGAGCCGCGCAACGACCTGGTCGACGTCTTCCTCAAGGGCGTCAAGGGCCTCAACCAGCCGCCGAACGTGCGGCCTTCGGAGGAGCTGCGGCTGAACACCTCCGTCAAGCCGAGCATGCACCCGAAGCGGCTGGGGGTGCTGGACGGCGACAACGCGGGCTTCCCGAACGGCCGTCGGCTCACCGACGACGTGATCGACGCGTCCCTCCAGGTGGTCGAGGGCGAACTGGTCGGCTCCAAGAACGACTTGGGCGACGCGGTCGACAAGAACGACAAGAAGTTCGAGAACTACTTCCCGTACGTCGCCCAGCCCACGTCCGGTTCGCGCGGCTCGCTCGCCAAGGGCACGACGGCGGGGGCGGACGTGCGCAGCCAGCTCGGGGACGCCCTCCGGCCGGCCGGGGCCTCCGGCGGCTCCGGCGACACCGTGCTGATCGCCGCGTCGGCGGCCTCGGGTGCGGCCGGGATCCTGCTGATCGGCACCGCCTTCGCCTGGTGGCGCCGGCGCATGCAGCGCCCGTACTGACCCGCACCCACCGAGACCGGCGCGGCCCGTGTTCCTCTCCCCCACGGCGGGCCGCGCCTCCCATACGACCGACGGAGGAGAAGGCATGGGCCCGCGCGGGCACGACGACGAGCAGGACGGGCAGAGGGTGGCGGAGCCGGAGGACGGGCAGAGGGTGGTGGGTGACGAGGAGGACGGGTCGAGCACGGGTCCGGCCGAGGACGAGTCGCCGGCACCGTCCGCACCGGCGCCCACGCCCTCCAGCACTGCGGCGGCCACACCCTCCGGGGCGACCTCCTCGTGCGGCGGCGACGACCGGGTCGCCGCCGTGCGACGGGTCGGCGCTCTCGGGCGGCTGTGGCGGGGGCGGGCTCGACCGACGCTGAGCGCGGCCCTGTTGGCGGTGGCGCTGACCGGTGGTGCGATCGCGCTCGGTGCGGACCGGGTGCCGGCGTCCGCGCCGGTATCCGTCGGCGCCGTCGACCCGGGTGTCCTCGGCGGGGGCGATCTGGACGCGAGCGTCACCGCGCTCCAGGCGCATCTGCGGTCCCAGCCGAAGGACGCCGGCGCCTGGGCCACCCTCGGTCTGGCCTACGTCGAGCAGGCGCGGACCAAGGGCGACCCGTCCCGGTACCCACGGGCGGAACAGGCGCTGCGGCGGTCCCAGTCGCTGGCGCCGGACGGCGACCAGGCCCTGGCCGGCCGCGCCGCCCTCGCCGCCGCCCGGCACGACTTCAAGGACGCCCTGGCGTTCGCGGACGCGGCCCTGCGCCGGAACCCGTACAGCGAGCGCGCGCTGTCCTCCCGGATCGACGCCCTGGTCGAGCTCGGCCGGTACGACGACGCCGCCGAGGCCGCGAGGACCGCCGACGCGCGCAAGCCGGGCGTACCCGTCTTCACCCGGTACGCGTACGTGCACGAGCTGCGCGGGGACGTGACCACGGCACGCCGGGTTCTGGAGCAGGCGCTGTCCGCCGCCGGTTCGCCGGGCGACACCGCGTACGTGGCCACACAGCTCGGCCAACTCGCCTGGAACCAGGGGGACCACAAGGCGGCGCTCACTCACTACGCGCGTGCCCTGGCCGCCGACGACGGCTACCTGCCGGCGCTGGAGGGCCGGGCCCGCGCACGGGCGGCGAGCGGTGACCGCGCCGGGGCGATCACGGACATGGAGACGGTGGTCGCCCGCTCCCCGCTGCCCGGTCCGCTGGTCGAACTCGGCGAGCTGTACGAGGCGCGCGGCGCGGCCGGCGACCGGGCGCGGGCCCGGCGGCAGTACGCCCTGGTCGACGCCTGGACCGCGCTGGCCCGCGCCAACGGCGTCAACGCCGACCTGGACACCGCGCTGGCCGCCGCCGACCACGGCGACAAGCGGGCCGCCCTGCGCGCGGCCCGCGCCGAATGGGCCCGCCGGCACACCGTGCACACCGCCGACGCCCTCGCCTGGGCGCTGCACGTGAGCGGCCGCGACGCCGAGGCCCTGCCCTACGCCCGCCGGGCCACCGCCACCGGCTACCGCAGCGCCGCCTTCCGCTACCACCGGGGCGCGATCGAGCTGGCCACCGGCCACCGGGCGGCCGGCCGCGCCTGGCTCGCCTCGGCCCTGGAACTGAACCCCGGCTTCTCCCCGCTGGGTGCGGCGCGGGCCCGCGAGGCGCTGGAGGGAGCCGAGTGACACCGCGTCCACGCCCGTCAAAAACGCGTCCGCGCCGGGTGACACCGCGTCTGCTGTGCGTGCTGATCGCCGTGTGCGGCCTGGCCCTCCTCCCGGCCGGCACCGCGAACGCGCACCCCCTCGGCAACTTCACCGTCAATCGCTACGACGGCCTGGTCGCCGCTCCCGGACAGCTCCGCGTCGACCATGTGGAGGACCTCGCCGAGATCCCGGCGACCCAGGCCAAGGCCGACATCGAGCGGCTGGGGCTGGGCGCCTGGGCCCGGCAGCGGTGCGCACGGGCCGCCGCCGGCAGCGCCCTCCGGGTCGACGGGCGCCCGACCGCCCTCACGGCCGTCCGCGGCAGCGCGCGCACGCGTCCCGGCCAGGCCGGCCTCGACACCCTGCGCGTGGAGTGCCGGCTGACCGCCCCGCTGCCCCGCGCGAGCACGGTCACCCTCGACTTCCGGGGCGCGGGTGCCGCCGGCGGGCCCGGCTGGCGGGAGATCACGGCGCGGGGCGACCGCATGACGCTCACCGCCACCGACGTGCCGACGGAGTCGGTGTCCCGGGAACTGACCGCCTACCCCCAGGACCTGCTGTCCTCCCCCGCCGACACCGGGACCGCCTCGCTGCGGGTGCGTCCCGGTGGCCCGGCGCTCGCGGCGGACACGGAGCGGCAGGCGGCCCCGGGCGCCGGTGTGCTCCCCCGGGGGGCCGACCGCTGGACCCGGGCCCTGGAGGACCTCGTGGCCCGGCAGGACCTCACCGTCGGCTTCGCCGGTCTGGCCCTGCTCATCGCCGTCGCCCTGGGCGCGCTGCACGCGCTCGCGCCGGGCCACGGCAAGACCCTGATGGCCGCGACGGCTGCGGCGCGCGGGGGCCGGGCGCGGCCACGGGACGTGCTGCCGATGGCCGCCTCGGTCACCGTGACCCACACCCTCGGTGTGGTCGCCCTGGGCCTCCTGGTCACGGCCGGTTCGGCGGCCACACCGGCGGTGATCTCCTGGCTGGGTCTCGCCGGCGGCGTCCTGGTGCTGGCGGCGGGCGTCACCCTCGTCCGCCGTGCCTGGCGCGACCGTGTGCGGGCGACCGTCGCGGTCCAGGAACCGGTGGAACAGCGGGAACTGGCGACTGTGGGCGGCGGACACAGTGCCGCCCCCCACCATCACCACCACGACAGTGTGGAACACACCCATGGGGACCACGCACACCCCCACCCGCACAGCGACGGTGACCACACGCACACCCACGACGGGCACAGCCATGGCGGGCACACGCACACCCATGGCGGCCTCACCCACACCCACCCGACCGCGCCCACACTCCGCGGCACGATCCTGCTCGGGTTCGCCGGTGGGCTGGTGCCCAGCCCGTCCGCCGTGGTCGTGCTGGTCGGTGCCGCCGCGCTCGGCAAGGCCTGGTTCGGGCTGCTGCTCGTCGTGGCGTACGGAGCAGGTCTCGCGCTGACCCTCACCACCGCCGGGTTCGCCGTCGTACGGCTGGGGGCGGGGGCGGTGCGGGTGCTGGAGCGGCGCCCGCGCTGGAGCGCCCATCCGGTGGCCGTCCTGGTCCGCCGGGCCCTGCCGCTCGGGTCGGCCCTGGTCGTGCTCGCGCTGGGCATGGGACTGGTGCTCAGGGGGGCCGCATCCGCGCTGGGCTGAGCTACCTTTTGGGGAGGATTCGCACGAGATGCCTTGGGGGGCGCCCGTGTCCGAGGAGCCGGGCCCGGAACGTGTGATCGCGGGCCGCTACCGTCTGCTGTCCCCGTTGGGCGAGGGCGGCATGGGGACCGTGTGGCGCGCCCGGGACGAGGTGCTGCACCGCGAGGTGGCCGTCAAGGAGGTGCGGGCACCGGCCGGGCTGCCCGGCGACGAGGTCGAGCGGTTGTACGCGCGCCTGGAGCGCGAGGCGTGGGCGGCGGCCCGGGTCGCGAACCGCAACGTGGTCACGGTGTACGACGTGGCACTGGAGGGCGGCCGGCCGTGGATCGTGATGGAGCTGGTGCGCGGGCTGTCCCTCGCCGACCAGTTGGAGGCGGAGGGTCCGCTGCCACCGCGGCGGGCCGCGCACATCGGCGCCGAGGTGCTGTCCGCGCTGCGCGCCGCGCACGCCGCCGGGGTGCTCCACCGGGACGTGAAACCGGCCAACGTGCTGCTGGCGAACGACGGACGGGTGGTGCTGACCGACTTCGGGATCGCCACGGTGGAGGGCAGTTCCGCGCTGACCATGACCGGTGAGGTGATCGGTTCGCCCGAATACCTGGCGCCGGAGCGGGCCTTGGGGCGGACTCCGGGTCCCGAGTCCGATCTGTGGTCGCTGGGGGTGCTGCTGTACGCGGCCGTCGAGGGCGCCTCCCCGTTCCGGCAGGACACCCCGCTCAGCACGCTGCGCGCCGTCGTGGACGAGGAGTTGCCACCGCCGCGGTGGGCCGGGCCGCTCGCGCCCGTCGTCGAGGGGCTGCTGCGCAAGGACCCGGCCGAGCGGCTGCCGGCCGAACAGGCGGGGCGGGAGCTGCGGCTGGTCGCGGCGGGCGGGTCGGTGCCGGCGGACACCGCGCCCGGTGTGCCGCCGTACGCGCCGGTGGCGACCGCCCCGCCCCCGGAGCCGTCCCGGACCCCGCCGCTGCCCACCGGCTACCCGGATCCGGGCACCACGGCCGCCGCCGGGCCGGACCGGCGGCCGGAGCGGGACCGCCGGGCCGGCGTCGTGCTGGTGGCGGGTGTGCTCGCGGTCGTCCTGGCGCTGGCGGGGCTGACGTACGCGCTGCTGGATCGCGACGACGGGGGCGGACACGGGACCGACAGCGCGAGCACCGGCCGGACCAGCGGCCCTGCGCACTCCCCCACGCCGGGCGGCAGCACGGACACGGGCACCAGGACTCCCTCGCCCTCACGGAGCAGCGCGTCGGCGAGCAGCGGGCCGGCCCAGTCGGTGCGCGTCACCCTCACCGGTGCGCACACGGAGTACTCCGGGACCTGTCCGCCACCTGCCGCGCAGGCGCCCGCGTTCACGGCGGAGTTCACGGTGGGCCGGTTGCCCGCCCGAGTGGAGTACCGGTGGGTGCCGGCGCACGGATCGGTGTCGGACCCGGGGTGGAAGACGCTGTCGTTCCCGGCGGGCGGTGCGCGTACGCGGCAGCAGCGGGTGACGGTGACGGCGGACGCCGGGGGCGGGACGGCCGGGAACGAGATGGGCGTCGAGGTGCGCCGTCCGGTGCGGGCGACGTCGAACTCGGTGCCGTTCTCGGTGACGTGTACGACGGCGGCGGAGACCCCGTCGTCCGGGACCTCCGCCTCACCTTCGGCCTCACCCTGAGAACGTCACCCTGAGCACGTCACCTGAGCACGTCACCTGAGCACGTCACCCTGCCGGGTGAGCCGAACGGGTCATGCCGCGTTGTTCAGCACCGGCAGGTAGCCGCCGGACTGGCCGGACGCGGTCGGGTGGTACGACTCGCCTATGTTGAGCCAGTTGACGCTGTGCAGCCAGGAGTCACCGGAGCAGATCTCGTGGCCGGAGAACGTGGTGCGGACGTCGCCGAAGACGAAGTTGTGGGCGGTGGCGCGGGCCTTGATGGTGTTGTCCATGTAGTCGGCGGCGTCGTTGATCGCGGACCGCTTGGTCTCGGAGAGGCCGAGGCAGGTCTGGCCGAGCAGGTAGAAGCGGGGATAGCCGATGACGACCACCCGGGCGGACGGGGCTTTGGCGCTGATCGCGTTGTAGACGGTGTCCAGCTTGCCGGGGAGCGTGTTGGCGACGTACGCCCTGGCGGTGTTGATGCGGGACAGGCACGTGCTGTCCGAGCTGGTCACACAGGTGGTCATCACGTCGGCGAAACCGGCGTCGTTGCCGCCGATGGTGATGGACACCAAGGAGGTCGAGGAGTTCAGCGAGCCGAGCTGGTTGGCGAGCACGTCGTCCGTCTTCGCGCCGGAGCAGGCGTTGAAGGCGAACGAGGAGGGGCTGTGGGCGGCGTTCCACAGGTAGGGGTAGGCCTTGGTGCTGCGGTCGCAGTCGCCGCTTGAGCTGATGTAGCTGCCGGCGCCCACCCCGGAGGAGTAGGAGTCACCGAGCGCGACGTAGCCGCCGGTCGCGGCGGTCGAGGACGCCTGCGCCGAAGCGGCCCCGGTGAGACCGAGGCCGGCGGCGAGGAGGAGCGAGGTCACGAATCCGGTAAGTCGGGAACGTCTCATGGAACCTCCCTTTAGCAGGATCTCTGCCTCAACTGTGGTACCAGCTACGCGTGTTGACAGGAAGTGTCCATGCCAAGACTTTTGTCATCTCAACGAGATCGACCCAAGACGTTCACCGCTCATCTCTTGCCCGTGCGGTCCCTGTCGGTTGACGCCTCGTCAGCGTCAAGCGACGGAAATGCCGTGCGAGGAGTGCATCCGTGGCGGATCATGGCGGCATGTCTGCCAACCCACACGACGCTCTGCCGATCCGGCTCCACGTCGACGACTCCGACTCGCCGTCCGACGTCGTCGACGCGCTGTTCCTCGGCCGCTTCGCGACGGGCGAGCAGCCGTACTCGCACGCCGCGAACATCGACCGGGTGCGCTCGGGCGCGACCCTGCTGCCGGAGGGCGCCCGGGTGCTGCGGACGGCCCGCGACGACGACCGCAGCGCGACCCTCGCCGAGGGGGACGGCTGGACCCTGCTGGTCTCCCGCTGGAACCGGGGCGCGGACGTCACGGTCACCGCGACCAGCGCCGAACTGGCCGAGCGGATCCTCGGCCAGGCCACGGACGGCGCGGCGGACGAGCCGGAACCGCAGCCGGAGAACGTGACGATGGGGTTCTGGTACGTCTCCCCCAGGCGCGGCCCGCACCGCACCACCCGGCAGATCTCCGCGGGCACCTGGGACGAGGTCCGGCCCAACTACACGGCGCCGGTGGCGGACGCGATGGACCGCCTGATGAAGACGACCCCGGAGGACATCGCGGGCCGGCTGCTACTGCTCCACGGCCCGCCCGGCACCGGCAAGACATCGGCCCTGCGCACCCTCGCCCGGTCCTGGCGCGACTGGTGCCAGGTCGACTGCGTCCTGGACCCGGAGCGCCTCTTCTCCGACGTCGGCTATCTGATGGACATCGCCATCGGGGAGGACGACGGCGCGGGCAAGGGCCGCTGGCGTCTGCTGCTGCTGGAGGACTGCGACGAGCTGATCCGGGGCGAGGCCCGGCACACGGCGGGCCAGGCCCTGTCCCGGCTGCTGAACCTCACCGACGGCCTGCTCGGCCAGGGCCGCAACGTCCTGGTCGGCGTCACCACCAACGAGGACCTGGAGCGGCTGCACCCGGCAGTGGTCCGCCCCGGCCGCTGCCTGGCCCGGATCGAGGTCGGCCCGCTGACCCGCCCGGAGGCGGTGAAGTGGCTCGGCACCGAGGAGGGCGTCGGCCGGGAGGGCGCGACCCTCGCCGAGCTGTACGCGCTGCGCCGGGGCACCGCGCCGACCTCGGTGCCGGGGGCCCGGGAGGGCGCGGACGCGGGCCTGTACCTGTAGTGCTTTCATGAGGGTATGACCCTGTTCGTCGGCACGTCGGGGTGGCAGTACAAGGACTGGCGGGACCACGTCTACCCGGCCGGGGTGCCGGCGCGGCTGTGGCTGGAGGAGTACACCGGGCTGTTCGCGACCGTGGAGATCAACAACGCGTTCTACCGGCTGCCGTCGTACGACACCTTCGCCGCCTGGCGCGGGCGCGTCCCGCCGGACTTCGTGGTCACGGTCAAGGCCAGCCGGTACCTCACCCACATCAAGCGGCTCAAGGACCCGGAGGAGCCGGTGCACCGGCTCATGACCCACGCGGCGGGCCTCGGCGACCGCCTGGGCCCGGTCCTCCTCCAGCTCCCGCCCACCCTGCGCGCCGACCCGCCGCTGCTGGACGCCTGCCTGGCCTGCTTCCCGGCCGGTACGAGGGTCGCGGTGGAACCCCGCCACGACTCCTGGTGGACGGACGAGGTGCGCAAGGTGCTGGTGTCCCGTGGCGCGGCCCTGTGCTGGGCGGACGTCCTGGCCCGCCCGGTCACCCCGCTGTGGCGCACCGCCGACTGGGGCTACGTCCGCTTCCACCAGGGCCGCGCCCAGCCCTGGCCGCGCTACGGCCGCCGCTCCCTGGACACCTGGGTGGACCGTGTCGCGACGACCTGGTCCGACGCGGAGGACGTGTACGCGTACTTCAACAACGACCCCGGGGGCGCGGCGGTCCAGGACGCGGTGACGTTCGCCCGGGCGGCGCGGCGGGCGGGCCTGAGGGTGACGAGAACACCGGAGCCGGCGGAACTCTGACACGTGTCCCGCTCGTCGTTCCCACCGCGACGGCGCCCGGCCACGGCGGCGGCCGGCGGTGCCCGACCCGCCTCAGCCCTCCCCGTAGGCCGCCCGCAGGGCATCGCGCACGGCCCCCAGTGCCTCGTCCTCGGCGAGCCCGAGCCGGCGTACCCGCTCGACGTACGCCTGGGCGGCCAGGGACGCCTCCCGCACCGCGGCCGAGCCGGCGGCGGCCACGAACGTGCCGTTGCGCCCCCGCGTCTCGATCACCCCGTCGCCCTCCAGCGCCCGGTACGCCTTCGCCACCGTGTTCACCGCGAGCCCCAGGGACTCGGCCAGCCCCCGCACGGTCGGCAGCCGGTACCCCACCGGGAGCGCGCCGGACCGCGCCTGCTCGGAGATCTGCGCCCGCACCTGCTCGTACGGGGGCGCGCTGTCATCGATGCGGATCTTCAGGCTCACACGGCCGATTGTCCCGCACCTGCCGGAAAATGAGAGGCACCCGGCCCTCCCGGCCCGTACGGTGCCTCCTCATGACAGTCCTCGTGCGCCCCCTGCGCCCCGACGTCCCCGCGGACGCCGAGGGATTCGCCCGTGTCCGCCGCCTCGCTCTGCCGTACATCCTGTTCACGCCGGACTCGGTCCGGCACACGGTGGCCCACACGCACCCGGACGCCCGGTTCCGGCCGCTCGTCGCGGAGGAGGACGGCGAGATCATCGGCACGGCACAGGTGCATCTCATCCCCGAGAGTCCCGACCCGGGGCAGGGCGCCCTCAACGTCTACGTCCGCCCGGACCGGACCCGCCGCGGTGCCGGCCGGCTGCTGGTGCGGGCCGCCGAGGAGTACCTCGCGGAGGTGGGCGCGACCAAGCTGTTCGCCTGGGCCCTGGACGAGCCGGCCAACCAGGCCTTCGCCGAGCGACGCGGCTACCGGCGGGGCCGTACCGCGCACTTCCTCCGCCTGGACCTGGCCGACGGCACGCTGCCGCCGCTCCCGGAGATCCCGCCCGGCGTCGAACTGCGCACGGCCGCCGACTTCGCGGACGACCCCCGGCCGCTGTTCGAGCTGGACGCGGAGACGGTGCTCGACGAACCGAGCGACGTGGACTACGAGTTCACCGACTACGACGCCTGGCTCGCGCAGAGCTGGCACCACCCGCTGCTGAACCGGGAGCTGACCACGGCCGCCTGTGCCGACGGCCGTCCGGTCGCCTTCACCGTGGCCTACACCGACGGCGACGGCCGCTACTCGACGGCGATGACCGGCACCGCCCGCGCCCACCGCGGCCGTGGCCTGGCCAAGCTCGCCAAGATCCACTCTCTGCACCGGGCCCGCGCCGCCGGCGTCACCGAGGCCTTCACGGGCAACGACACCGGCAACGCCCCCATGATCGCGATCAACAAGTGGCTCGGGTACCAGGTCTGCGCGACGGAGGTGCGCTATGTCCGCGAACTCGGCTGAGCCGGCCCGGCTGGAGGTCGTCCTGGTGAAGGCGGGCCGCACGAAGATCCGTTACCCGGCGGAGCTGCTCGCGGACGACGGCAACCGGATCGCCGTACGCGCGCCCTGGGCGGGCTCGGGGGTCCGGGACTTCGGGTTCGTGCGGTTCGAGCCCGGTGACGTGTTCACCGAGTACTACTGGCGCGACCGGTGGTACTCGGTGAAGGAGGTCCGCGCGGCGGACGGCTCGGTCAAGGGCTGGTACTGCGACGTCACGCGTCCCGCGGTCAGCTCCGGCACGCAGCTGGTCGTGGAGGATCTCGACCTGGACCTGTGGCGCTCCGCGGACGGGCGGGACGTACGGCGTCTGGACGAGGACGAGTTCACCGAGAGCGGCCTCACGGAGACGGACCCGCAGGCCGCGTCCGCCGCGGTGGCGGCCCTCGACGCGCTGGAGGCGCTGGCGGTCCGCCCCGACGGGTTCGCGGAGTTGCTGGCCTGACCGCCGCCCCGGCACCCCGGGGTCACACGGTGGCCACCACCGCGTAGCGCTCGTCGTCCACGTCCTTGCCCCACAACCGGGAGTCGCCGGACAGTCGCTCCAGGTGCACGTCCCGGCTCAGCGGCTCCAGCAGGGCGGTGAGCCGGGCAGCCGGTACCCCGACCGGGCCGAGAGTCCCCCACACACCCTCGACCAGCACGAACCGGCCTCCGGGGCGGAGCAGCTCCCGCCAGTGCCGCAGCGCCCCGGCCGGGTCCGGCAGCGCCCACAGCACATGCCGTACGAGGACGACGTCGAAGTGTCGCTCCCCCACCGGCGGGGCCGCGGCGTCCCCGCACAGGATCGTGACGGGGTGCCCGGCGAGCTTGGCCCGGGCCCGCTCGGCCATCGCCGGGGACCGGTCGACACCCGTCACCCGGTGCCCCTGCTCGACGGCGAGGAGTGACAGGCTGCCGGTGCCGCAGCCGAGGTCGAGGACGTCCGCGGGGTGTCCGGGGAGCCAGGTCCGGAGCCGGTCCGCCCAGGCCGCGCGCACTTCGGGGTCGCGCAGGCCGTGGTCCGGCTCGTCGTCGAAGGAGGCGGCCTGTGCATCCCAGTCCGCTTCCGGGGCAGCCGCACCTCTGTGCGCGTTCTCGCTCGTCATTCCCAGAGAGTGACACACGCCACTGACAGTGGGGACGTGACAGCCGCCACTGACAAACCGGCACCGATGAGGAACTCTCGCCGAAAGCGTCTACCTCCGTGACAACACGGAACCCGGTGGGCACTGAAGGAGGCAGTCATGCGCCGTACGACCGTGCAGAAGCCCCTGAAGAGGACGGACAGCCGCCGGATCCGCGACGAGGCGGAGGAGCGCCCGGCGGGACGCCCCGAGGTGCGCAAGGACATCGCCCGCACCTGGTGGCCCGACGGCTGACACGGCGGCGTCTCAGCGCAGCCGCTTGCGGTAGTGGATCCGGTCGTAAGGGCCGTCGACCCGGCGCGCCACGACCTCGTAGCCGTACCTCGGATAGATTTTCCGGTTCTCCCACATCATCGCGTTCGTGTAGAGCCTGATCTCGTCCAGTCCCTGTTCACGCGCGCGTGCGTCGACGAAGCGGAGCAGCCGCCGTCCGACGCCCGTGCCGTGGGCGTCGGGGTGGACGGCGATGCTGTCCAGGAAGAGGTGGTCGGCGAACGCCTCGATCACCACCAGCCCGACGACGGGCTCGCCGGTGACGAACACCTTGCCGGCGGCCACGTCCGCCATGTGGTCCGCCTCCATGGGCTGGGGCACCACACCGATGCGCGCGATGTAGGGGTGATAGGCCGCGTCCGTCACCGCTCTCACGGCCGGTACGTCGTCGGCGACGGCCGGCCGGATCCGTTCCGTGTCGTTGTCGATCATGTCGGCACGTTATCCACCTGAGCGCAGTCTGAGCGCTTCCTTAAGCGGACCATAAGGATCCTCCCCGCCCGCTCCGAGCAGGCCGTCGCGCGGTCTTCCCGGGTTAGCTTCGGATCACCCCACGGGATCCGAGCGGGCCCCACGGACCGTCAGGAGGAGTCGCGCATGCCCGCACGCGCGGGCAACGAGGAGTTCGAGGGGCTCGACCTGACCCGTGCCGACGGCGGCGGTCACCGCCGGTGAGGGTTCCGGGGCCCGTCCGGCGGCTCAGACCGGACGGGCCCCGGCGCACGTCAGCTCAGGGCGGAAGCGCAGGTGGTGGCGGTGGCGTGGGCCGGGTCGAGCGCGTTGGCCACCTCGTGGAAGGCGATCCGGTCGAACAGGCCGATCGCGAGGTGCTCGGAGAGGTCGAGCGGGCACAGGTCCTGGAGCAGGACGTTGTGGACGTCGGAACCGCTCAGGTACTGGGTGCGCCAGGGGGTGACCACCTCGTCGTACCGGGTGGCGATGACCGTGTAGCGCACCCCGGGGACGGTGTCGCCGCCCGCGTTGAGCTTGGTGAGGAAGGCGGAGCCGGTGATCTGGTCGGCGAGGCCGGGGGTGGTGGCCTTGAGCAGGTCCTCGGCGCCGGGGAAGTACGGCAGCAGGTGGGTGAGGCCGTCCAGGTCGGTGCCGTGGTTGTCGGGGGCGATGCCGACGAGGGCGTTCACCTTGGCGGCTCCGCCGAGGAACTTCAGGTAGTAGCGGGGCATCATGCCGCCCTGGGAGTGGCCGACCAGGTCGGCCTCGGCGGCTCCGGTGGCGGCGAGCACCTTGTCGACGAAGGCGGCCAGTTGTCCGGCCGACTTGTCGATGGGGCCGAGGCCGTGGAAGAGGGGGACGCCGGGCAGTTGGCCGTAGTCGAGGGAGTAGACGCAGTATCCGCGGGTCTGCAGATAGGGGGCGAGGCCGAGCCAGTTGTCGACCGAGTTGCCCAGGGTGCCGTGGACGAGGACGACGGGGCGGGGGTGGGCGGCGGAGGGCTTGCAGGTGTAGTCGTTCCAGCCGGAGCTGGGGGCGTCGGAGGCGCCGGCGGTGGCGGCCGGTACGACGGCGACGGCGGCGGTGAGGAGCAGCGCGGCGAGGGGTCTGAGCACTCGTTTCCAGGGCAGCATCGTGTGATCTCCTTGCGGCTCACGGGAGGTGCACGGCCTGACCCTGTGATCCGGATCACGGGATGCTGTTCACTCGTCAAGTTACGAGCGAGTAGTGCAAGTGTGAAGTTACGCGTCAGTAAAAACTTCCAGTGATAACCGGCGAGGTACCTGGAGGTTGACGAGCCGTCACCAGGCCGGACGGATCGGGCCCTGGGGGGCGATCCGCGCCAAGTGGTCGCGCAGAACGCGCACTTCACTCTCACCCAGCAGCTCGGCCCATCCCCCGACCACCTCGGCCGCCGCCTGTTCCGCCGCCCGGGTGCAGGCCCACCCGCGCTCGGTCAGCACGACCAGCCGGGCTCGCGCGTCCCCGGGATGCGGCCTGCGCTCGGCGTACCCCTTGCGCACGATCTCGTCCACCAGCTGACTCGCCGCCTGCTTGGTCACCCCGAGGTGCGCGGCCAGGTCGGTGACGGTGGCGCCGCCCGGGGCGAGCCGCGCGAAGGCGAATCCGTGGGCGGGCCGGACGTCCGTGAAGCCACGGGCCACCACCCCGTCGTTGATGCGTTGCGTGAGGTCACCCGCCACGGCGAGCAGGGCGGCGGACAGGGCCAGGGCATCGGAGTTGTGCACTCAGGCATTGAACACCCTTGACGGGACGGTCAAGCCGCTTGACCATATAGTCAAGCAGCTTGACCACTTGCCCTTCGAAACTCGTCTGGACGGAGAACATCGCCATGCCCGTCGTCCGCTCCTCGGAAGCCGTCACCCACGAGATCCACGGCGCCCGCTTCGTCTCGTACGCCACCCCGCTCTCCGGAAGCAAGGAACTCTGCGCCTGGCGCGGTGAGATCCCGCCCGGGACGAAGGCGCCCGCGCACACCGTCAACCGGGAGGAGATCTTCCATCTGCTCGTCGGGGAACTGCTGATGACGCTCGACGGTCACACCGAGCGGATCGCGGCGGGCGACACGGTGATCGTCAGCCCCGGTGCCACCCTGGCCGTCGAGAATCCCACCGGCCACACCGCGATCTCCTGGGTCACCACCTCGATCGGCCTGGAGGCGCACCTGGCCGACGGCACCCGTCTCACGCCGCCCTGGGCCAACTGAGCGCGCACGCCAGGGCGAGTGTCCCCGGCATCACCGCCCGCGGCCCGAACTTCGCCCGCGCGCGGTCCGCGACCTCCTCCACGCGGCGGACCTTCTCGTCCACGGGGTCGAAGGTGAGCTGGTGGGATGCCTGGCCGGCGGCGGTCAGGCCCTCGGCGCGCAGGGCGAGCGCGCGGACCCGGGCGCGTTGCAGGCCGAGCGCCTCGTACATGCCGTAGGCCGCCCTGGTCAGGTCCGCGGAGTGCGCGGTCGGCTCCCGCAGGGTGCGGCTGCGGGTGGTCGAGGAGCGGTCGGCGTAGCGCACGGTGAGGGTCAGGGTGCGGCAGACCTTCTCCACCGCGCGCAGCCGGGAGCCGATCTCCTCGGCGGCCGACAGCAGCGCCCGGCGGTGCCGGTCGGGGTCCAACTCGTCGATCCCGAAGGCCCGTTCCGTCACCAGCGACCGCGAGACGGCGTTCGGGACGACCCGGCCGCGGTCGATGCCGCTCGCCTTCTCCCGCAGCTCCCGCCCCGCCTTGGCACCGATCAGCCGCTGGAGCGTGGACAGCGGCGCGGCGGCGACCCGGCCCAGGGTGTCCAGGCCGTACTCGTCCAGGGTGCGGGCGGTCGCCGCGCCGACGCCGGGCAACGCGGCGACGGGTTTGTCGGCGAGGAACTCGGCGACCGCGTCCTCGGGCACCGCGCAGGTCACACCGGGCCGGGCGTGACGCAGCGCCACGCGGGCCAGCATCGGGCCCGGCCCGGCGCCGATCGCGCAGTCGACGCCGTACCGCGCGAGGGCCCGCACCCGGATCACCGAGGCCAGCTCCACCGCGCTGCGCCCGAAGTACCGCTCGGCGCCGCGCAGATCGGCCAGCGCCCCGTCCGGCGGCAGCGCCTCCACGACGGGGGTGAACTCCTCCAGCAACCCGAGCAGTTCCGGCAGGGCCGCCTCGTACGCCGGCGGCAGCTGGAAACGTACGCAGAGAATGGTCATCCCGCACTCCCCGGACTCTGGTGCCACAACTTCCGTATCGACGCCGGTCCTTGCGCGGCGTCCTGACCTGCGGGCCGCAGGTCGGCCCAGGGGTGCATCTCGTACCCCGTGGGCATGCGGATCGTCCGGCCCGCCATCGGGTCATGGGCCGCGGAGCCGGCCGGCGCGGGCAGCCCCTCGGAACCGGCGAGCCGGGCCCGCAGCGCACCGCCGTCGTCCCCGGCCGGGGAGCCGTCCGCGCCGGACGGTCCGGCCAGCCGGGCCGCGACCCCGTCGAGTCCCTCCTCCTGCCGCACCTCCACCAGTTCGGCGAGGTTCCAGGCGGCGGAGCCCACCACGCTCAGGCTGCGCGGGCCGCGCCGCTGCACCACTCCGCGCACCAGCAGCAGCCAGGAGTGGAAGACGGTGTGGGCGCAGGCGTCGTGCGAGTCGTCGAAGAACGCCAGGTCCACCAGTCCCGTCCCGTCGTCCAGGGTGGAGAAGATGACCCGCTTGCCGGAGCGGATCGGCGGGGTCTGGGTGGCCGCCTTGGCGCCCGCGACCAGCACGGTCTCGCCGTGCCGGGCCTCGCGCAGCCGGCGCGCGGAGACCACGCCCAGCTCCGTCAGGAACTCCCGGTGGTCGTCCATCAGATTGCGCGAGGCGTCCATGGACAGCACGCCCAGCTCGGCGCTGAGCCGCTCCGCCGAGGTCAGGTCCGGCAGCCCGGCCGGCGCGGTCTTCCGTCCGCCGGCCAGCGGCAGTTGGCCACCGCCACCGCCCCGGGCGCCACGGTGCAGCTCGGTCAGGTGCAGTTGCAGATCACGCCGGTTGGCGCCGAAGGCGTCCAGCGCACCCACCTGCGCGAGCCGCCCGGCGAGCGGCCGGCTGGGCCGGGCCCGCTCCCAGAAGTCCACCAGCGAGGAGTACGGCTGCCCGTCCGCGATCCGCCTCGCCTCGGCCTCGCTGATGCCGTGGACGTCGGAGAGCGCGAGCCGCAGCCCCCACACCACCGGTGATTCAGACACCAGTTCGATCCTGTGTGCGACCCCGGAGACGTTCACGTCCAGCGGCAGGATCGGCACCCCGCGCCGCCGCGCGTCGGCCAGCAGCAGCCGCTTCGGGTACATCCCGGGGTCGTGCGTGAGCAGCCCGGCGTAGAAGGCGGCGGGGTGATGGGCCTTCAGCCACGCCGACTGGTAGGTGGGTACGGCGAAGGCGACGGCGTGCGCCTTGCAGAAGCCGTAGGACCCGAAGGCCTCCACGATCTCCCAGGTCCGCCGGATCGTCTCCGCGTCGTACCCCTTGGCCGCCGCCTGCTGGGCGAACCACACCCTGATCCGCCCCTGCGACTCCGGGTCGGACAGCCCCCGCCGCACCCGGTCGGCCTCGCCGCGCCCGCAGCCGGTCATGATGGAGACGATGTCGATGATCTGCTCGTGGAAGACGACGACCCCGTACGTCCCCTTCAGCGGCTCCTCCAGGTCCGGGTGCGGGTAGCGCACCGGCGCCCGCCCGTGCCGCGCCTCGATGAACGGCCGCACCATGTCGGCGGCGACCGGGCCGGGCCGGAACAGCGAGATGTCGACGACCAGGTCGTGGAAGCCGGCGGGCTGGAGCCGCCCCACCAGGTCCCGCTGCCCGGGCGACTCGATCTGGAAGCACCCCAGGGTCTCGGTGGACCGGATCAGCCGGTAGGTCTCCGGGTCCCCCGGGGGCACCGCGTCCAGGTCGATCCGCTCCCCGCTCACCCGCTCCACCTCGGCGACCGCGTGTGCCATCGCCGACTGCATCCGCACGCCCAGCACGTCCAGCTTGAGCAGCCCGAGGTCCTCCACGTCCTCCTTGTCGAACTGCGACATGGGCAGGCCCTCACCGCTGGTCGGCACCACGGGCGTACGGGCGAGCAGGGAGGCGTCCGACAGCAGCACCCCGCACGGGTGCATGGCGATCCCGCGCGGAAGCGCGTCGAGCGCCTCGACCAGCTCCCACAGCCTGCCGTACTTCTCCCCCTCCCGCTGAAGCTCCCTCGCCAGCCGCTTCAGCTCGGGCAACTCCTCCAGCGCCGCGCGGGCGTCGCGCGCCCGGATGTGCGGGAAGGACTTGGCGATCCGGTCGATCTCGGCCGGGTCCATGGACAGCGCGGCGCCCACGTCCCGGATCGCGTGCCGGACCCGGTAGGTCTCCGGCATGGAGACGGTGGCGACCCGCTCGGTGCCGAACCGGCTGATGATCGCCCGGTAGACCTCCAGCCGGCGCGCGGACTCCACGTCGATGTCGATGTCCGGCAGCACCACCCGCTCCTTGGACAGGAAGCGTTCCATCAGCAGCCCGTGCTCGACCGGGTCGGCGTGCGCGATGCCGAGCAGATGGTTGACGAGCGACCCGGCCCCGGAGCCGCGGGCGGCCACCCGGATCCCCATCTCCCGGACGTCGTCGACCACCTGGGCCACCGTCAGGAAGTAGGAGGCGAAGCCGTGGTGGGCGATGATGTCCAGCTCCTGGTGCATCCGCTCCCAGTACGCGCGCCGCCCGCCGTACCCGAGCCGCAGCATCCCCTCCGCCGCCCGGGAGGCGAGCGCCCGCTGCGCGGTGCGCCGGCCGGCACCGACGAGGTGCGCCTCGGGGAAGTGGACGGTGCCGATGCCGAGGTCGCCCTCGGGGTCGACGCGGCACTCGGCGGCCGTCGCCAGGGTCTGCTCCAGCAGCCGGTGGGCGGTGTCCCGCCGGAACCCGGCGGCCTCCACGACCCGCTCGGCGACGCCCAGCATGGTCTGCGCGTCCTTCAGCCACGCCTCGCCGGAGTCCAGCCCCCCCCGGGGGTCGATCGGCACCAGCCGCCGCGCGGCGTCCAGCACATCGGCGACCGGCCCCGTCCCGGGATCGGCATAGCGGACGGCGTTGCTGAGCACCGGCCGCACCCCCTGCTCGGCGGCGAACCCGACGGTGCGGGCCGCCAGCCGCAGGGAACCGTCCCCCGTGCCGGTCCGGCCGTGCCAGACGGCCTCCAGCCGCAGCGCGTCGCCGTGGATCTCGCGCCATGGCACGAGCAGCTCGGCCGCCCGGTCGGGCCGCCCGGCGGCGAGCGCGCGCCCCACGTCCGACCCCGGCCCGAGCAGCACCACCAGACCGTCGCCGTGCTGGCCGGCCCAGGGCAGCAGCGGAGTGCCCTCACCCGCGTGCGCCGCGGTGACGAGCCGGCACAGACCGGCCCACCCACGGGCGCCGTCCCGGGCGAGGAAGGTCACGCGGGGGGCCGACTCGTCCACGAAGGCGCCTCCGCGCACCGGCGTCCGCCGCCGGTCACGCCGTACGGACTCCGCCGTCGCCACCGCCAGGTCCACCCCGAAGAGCGGACGGACCCCCACGCCGGCGCAGGCCTTGGCGAAGCGCACCGCCCCGGCGAGGGTGTCGCGATCGGTCAGGGCGAGGGCGTCCATCCCCCGCTCGGAGGCACGCTCGGCCAGCCGCTCCGGGTGGGACGCCCCGTACCGCAGGGAGAACCCGGAGACGGTGCGCAGATGCGCGAAGCCCGGCACGCACACCTCCCGCACTCGTGAGCCCCGAACGGCTCTCGAACATCAGTTCCCAGTTTCCCCACCCCCACCATACCTCCATTCCCGAACATGTGTACGACACTCGTTCGAGCGGCCCTCACCTGCGCAAACGCACCAGGAAGCCCCCGTACGCATGCGCGCGCGGGGGCTTCCCGGTGTCGTCCGTCAGCGGAGGTGAGCCGTCAGTAGACGTGCACCCCGTAGGCGCTCAGCGCCTCGGTGACCGGCTGGAAGAACGTCGTGCCGCCGGAGGTGCAGTCACCGCTGCCGCCCGAGGTCAGACCGTAGGCCGTGGTGCCGCCGTACAGCGGGCCGCCGGAGTCGCCGGGCTCGGCGCAGACGGTGGTCTGGATCAGGCCGGAGACGATGTCGCCGCCGCCGTAGTTGACCGTGGCGTTGAGCGCGGTGACGCGACCGCTGTGCGTACCGGTCGTGGACCCGCGGCGGTAGACGGTCGTGCCCACGGAGGGCGTGGCCGCGCTGGTGATGTCCTGGCTGCCCACGGCACCGGACTTGGTCACCGAGCTGTTGGTGTACCGCACGATGCCGTAGTCGTTGCCGGGGAAGCTGGAGCCGGCCGTGGTGCCGAGCGTGGTGCTGTGGGAGGAGTTCGACCACCAGGTGCCCGCGCCGTCGGTGCAGTGCCCGGCGGTCAGGAAGTAGTAGTTGCCGCTGGAGTCCTGGACGTTGAAGCCCAGCGAGCAGCGCCAGCTGCTCGCGTAGATGGCGTCGCCGCCGGAGATCAGCTTGTTGAACTTGCCCGGCGTGTGCTTGACGACCAGGGCGTCGGCGTTGGCGCCGGCCTGCTTCTTGATCTTGGCGATCTCGGCCTGGGACACCGTGCTGTCGACGGTGACGACGACGCGGCCGGACTTGCTGTCCACCGCCCAGGCGGTGCCGGGGATGTCGGCCTGGCGGACCGAGTCGCTCGCCTTGGTGAGCTGGGTGGCGCTGAACGTGTGGACGTCGCTGGCGTTCGCGGTGGGGGCGGCGAACGCGGCCGCGGCCAGGAAGCCGGTGGCCACGGCGGTCAGCCGGACCCGTCTCGCCGTACCGCCACGGGGAGTGGTGCGCTTGATCCTCACTTGTTCGTTCCCTCCTGGGGAAGTCGGGGGCCCGCGTGGGGTCGGGGCCCGTGAGGCGCAGCCAGGGTCGACCGGATTCGAATATGCATGCCCCTGACAAGCGCTGAAGGGGAGTATTCGGCCGAACGGCCGGTCGGCACAAGGGTGCCTTTCGGCCGTCGGACCTGTCCCACACGTCCGGCCGAGGCCGGCTACGCCGACCGCGGCCCGCTCAGGTGGCGCTCCCCCGCCCCGATCGCCACGTCAAGCGTGTTGCCGGGGGGCGGGAAGGGGCAGATGAAGTGGTCGGCGAAGGCGCACGGCGGGAGCTGGGCGCGGTTGAAGTCGACGGTCGTGCGTCCCTCGGCGTCCGGGGCCGGCGAGAAGAGGAAGCGGAACCGGAAGCTCGTGTCGCCGCTGGTGGCGTCGGCGAACACCGCCCACAGCAGCCCGTCCCCCTGCCGCGCGACCTTCAGCGTCCGCTCCTGTCCGGCCAGGGTGAAGGTGAGCTCCCCGGCGAGGTCGAAGCCGCGCTCGCGGCCGTCCGCGTTGCCGAGCCGGACGGTCCGCGTGCCCTCGTACGGCGTGAACCGCCCCGGCACCGACCAGCGGGGGTCGTAGGGCCCGGCCTCGATGCCACGGAAGGCCTGCCGGGCGGCGGAGCCGGGGTCGTACACCCGCACTCCCCAGACGCCCTCGCGCACCAGCACGACCAGCCGCTTCCCGCCGAGCGCGACCCGCGCCCGCGCCTCCGGACCGCGGTCGGCGGCCAGCCTGACCTCACCCGCGAAGGGCCGGCCGTCCACGGTCAGGCCGTCGGTCCCGGCGGCGGTGAGCACCACCCCGCCCTCGTCCGCCACCCACTTCCCGGGAATGTCCGGAATTCGACCATCCGGATAGTCCTCGATCCAGTGCGTCGCGGTCAGCGCGAGCGGCCCGTAGGGCGCCGAGACCTGCTCCACGCGCCGCTCGTGCCACTGCTTCCAGGCGTCGGACGCGTCCGTCGTCATGCCGTCGGTTCCTTTCATCGATGATCAGCGTTCCCCTGCCGGAGGTACCGGCGAGGACAGCCCGAGATGGGAGCGGAGTGTGCCGCCCCGGTATTCCGTGCGGAACGCGCCGCGCTCCTGGAGCAACGGCACCACCCGGTCCACGAACTCCTCCAGTCCGTCGGCCGGGACCTGCGGGACCAGGACGAACCCGTCGGCGGCCCCCTCCCGGACGTACCGGTCGAGGTCGTCGGCGACCGTGCCGGGCGTGCCGACGAAGGACTGCCGGCCGCTCGCCTCGATCACCGTCTCCCTCAGGGACAGCCCCTTCTCCCCGGCCAGCGCCCGCCACTTCTCGGCGAGCGCGCGCGTGCGGCCGTCCCGGGTGCGGGGGGCGGTCTCCGGGAGCGGTCCGTCGGGGTCGTACCCGGACAGGTCCGTCCCCCAGATCCGCTCCAGCGCGTACAGCGCGTACCGCGGGGTGATGCGCTGCCGCCGGATCCCGGCGGCGCGTTCCTGCGCCTCCGCCGCGGTGTCCCCGAGGACGACGGTGATCCCGCACATGACCTTCAGGTCACCCGGGGTACGGCCGTGTGCCGCGAGGCGTCCCTTGAGGTCGGCGTAACGGGAGCGGGCCGCCTCCAGCGGGCCGTGCCGGACGAGCAGTACGTCGGCCGAGGCGGCGGCGAGCTCCCGGGCCCGCTCGGACTCCCCCGCCTGGATCACCACCGGCCGCCCCTGGGGCGAGCGGGGCAGCCCGAACTCGCCGGCGATGTCGAAGTGCCGGCCGCGGTGGGCGAACGGCCGGGGCACCCCCTCGGGACTCCACGAGTCCCACAACCGGCGCGCCGCGCGGAGGAGTTCGGCGGCCCTGCCGTACGGGTCGGGCGAGCCGCCGGAGCGGACGTCCGCCGCCGCGCGGGGGTCCGCGGGGACCGCCACCCGCCAGCCCGCCCGGCCGGCGCTGAGGTGGTCGAGGGTGGCCAGCCTGCGGGCGAGGTCGTACGGCTCGCCGAAGACGGCGTTCACGGTGGCGGCGAGCCCGAGCCGCGCGGTGACCCCGGCGAGCGCGTTCAGCACGGCGACCGGTTCCGGGCCGCCCACCGCGTCCAGTTCGTGCAGCCGTCCCCGGTGCTCCGGCAGCGGCGGCTCCTCGTCGAGCAGGAGGAAGTCGAACAGGCCGCGCTCGGCGGCGCGGGCGAGCCGCTCGAAGGAGGCGAACGCGAGCCGCGTTCCGACGGGCGCACCGGCCCATACTTCGGTACCGGGTGCTACGACCGGATCGGTCCCTTCGGCGTCGTGGGCCCCCGGGGGCGCGACCGCCAGATGCAGTCGCCGCCGTACGGTCATGACGCACCCCCGGTCGCGGCCGTCGCCCCGGGCACGGCGTACTGGTTGGCGGGCCGGGTCAGGCCCAGGTGCTCGCGCAGGGTGCTGCCCGGGTAGAAGGTGCGGAACTGTCCGCGGTGCTGGAGCAACGCCACCGTGCCGTTGACCAGCCGCTCCAGATCGCGGCGCGGCTCGACGGGGACGAGGTGGAAGCCGTCGGTGACCCCGTCGGCGTGCCAGACGGCGACCAGCTCCGCGAGGTCGACCGGGCCGCCCCGGTACAGCGGGCCCCGCCCGGTGGGCCGCGGGCCGCCGCCCCCGTGTCCCGGCTCGGCCGCGTGCTCGCCGTCGCCGAGGTCCACCAGCAGGCTCACCAGGACCCGCAGCGCGTCCGGGTTCCGCCCGGCCGCCCGTGCCCGCTCCCGCAGTTCGTCCCGGACACCGGCGGCCTGTGCGGGGGCGGCGACGCGCACCAGGGCCACGTCCGCGTACCGGGCGGCGACCGCGCGGGCGGGGCCGTCGGTGGCGTCGACCACGCGGACGGGGTGGCCCTGCGGCGGCCGGGGCACGGTCGACGGGCCCCGGACGGAGAACGCGGTGCCGGTGAAGTCGACGCGGTGCAGCCGGTCCCGGTCGAGGAAGCGGCCGGTGGCCACGTCCCGGATCTCGGCGCCGTCCTCCCAGCTGTCCCACGACCTGGCGGCCACGTCGGCGACTTCACCGGCCTCCTGCCAGAGCGCCTCGGCCGGTGCGGTGTGCCGGCGGCCGAACAGCCGGGCCTCGCCCTCGGTGGTGGACACGTCGATCCGCCAGCCGGCCCGTCCCCGGCTGACCCAGTCCAGGGTGGCCACGGCGGCCTGCACCTGGAAGGGCTCGGTGTGCGTGGTGGTGACCGTCGGCACGAGCCCGATCCGCCGGGTCGCGGGCGCCACCCGGCACAGGACGCCGAGCGCGTCGGGCCCCGGCCGCGCGAAGGAGTCGTCCAGCGTCACGAAGTCCAGCCCCCCGCGCTCGGCGAGCCGGGCCAGCTCGACGTAGGCCCCGGCGTCGGGAATCCCGGGCAGATCGAGAGCGGCGGCAAGATGCAGCAGACTGCTCATACCGGACACCTCCGCGCCCCCGGGCACCGCCGCGCACCTCGTCGCCCCCAGGACTCCGGGCACCACCGCACGATGTGTTGCCGCCGCGACGGCGGGCCACCACGCCGGCGCGCGCCGGCGGTGCCGAACCCACCGCCTCCCACGACCACGGCCCCCACCCTCACAGCACCTTCGCCAGGAACGCCCGGGTCCGCTCCTCCCGCGGAGCGTCCAGCACCTCGTCCGGCGCTCCCCGCTCCACGATCCGTCCTTCGGCCATGAACACCACCGTGTCGGCGACCTCCCGGGCGAACGCGATCTCGTGCGTGACGACGATCATCGTCGTCCCCTGCGCCGCCAGGTCCCGGATGACGTCGAGCACCTCCCCCACCAACTCGGGATCGAGCGCCGACGTCGGCTCGTCGAACAGCAACAGCTTCGGCTCCAGCGCGAGCGCCCGCGCGATGGCCACCCGCTGCTGCTGTCCGCCGGACAGCTGCCGCGGATAGACGTCGGCCTTGTCCCCGAGCCCGACCCGTTCCAGCAGCCGGTGCGCGCTCTCCACCGCCGCCTTCCGGGGCCGCTTCAGCGCGGACACCGGCGCCTCGACGACGTTGTCCAGGACGGTGAGGTGCGGAAAGAGGTTGAAGTTCTGGAAGACGAACCCGATCCGGGTCCTCTGACGGAGCACCTCGCGCTCGGGCAGCTCGTACAGCCTGTCCCCGGCCCGCCGGTACCCCAGCAGCGCGCCGTCCACGCTGATCTCGCCCCGGTCCACCTTCTCCAGGTGGTTGACGGTGCGCAGCAGCGTGGACTTGCCGGAGCCGGAGGGGCCGAGCACGACGGTGACCTCACCGGCGCGCACCTGGAGGTCGATGCCCCGGAGCACCTGGAGCGAGCCGAAGCTCTTGTGGACCGACCTGATGTCGACCATGACACTCATCGCGCGAGTTCCTTTACGAGTGAGCCGCTGAGGAAGGCCAGCACCGCCCGGGCGGTCGCGTCGTTCTGCCGGAACGCGGGCCCGCCGGTGCGGGGGCGGGTGAAGGCGCCGGGGGCGCGGGTGTCGGTGTACGGGCCGAGCGCGAAGCGCCGGGGGTGCGGGCGTCCGGTGCGGTCGAGGACGCGGCCGTCGCCGGGGTCTACGCGGAGCAGCCCGTCGGGGGTCTCGGCGGCGCCGTCGGCGTGCAGTTCGCGCAGCAGGCTGTCGCGGGCGCGCCGGACGGTGGGCGCGGGCAACCGCGCCTCCACCAGCGCCCGGGCCTCGACGGAGAAGCCCGGCACGGTGGGGCTGGTGGCCCGGAACACCCCGTCCTCGGCGGTGACGGCCATCCCGGCCCCGACGAACCGGAGCAGTCCGGCCCGGGACAGCGCGAGCATCTGCCGCAGCCGGGGCCCGGGCGGCCCGGACGCCAGGTAGCTGAAGAACCCGTGCCACCAGGACCCGATGTCCCCGAGCCGCACCAGCTGCCCGTAGACGGAGAGCAGCCCGAGGAACACCCCGAGGTCCGGGCTGTGGGCGGGATCGTGGCGGCGTCGCAGGTCGTCCTCGATGTAGTCCCTGAGCCCGTCCTGGAAGTCGTCGTGCGAGGCGTACCGCACGCCCTCCAGGGGGTGGTCGAGCGCGGTGAGGTCGAGCCGGTCGGCCGGATCCGGTACGGCGGCGGCGACCAGCGCCCGGGTCTCGGCGGGGTCGCCGGCCGCCGCGTACTTCTCCTCGAAGTCGGCCCAGGCCATCGCCGTACGCCCGGGGTGGGCGGTGAACAGCCGGTGGTAGTGGGCGAAGCCCAGCTCCTTCTCGACCAGGGGCCACACATCGCGCCGGAAGTCGAAGCCCCCGGGCCGGGCCAGCAGCTCCGCCACCTCGGCCGGGCCGAGGAAACGGGGCAGCGGGGGCCGGTCGCCGGTCCAGTCGTAGCCGATCTTCGAGTGGTACGGCACCCCGCGCCGGGAGCCGACGTAGAGCACCGGCTCCCGCCCCGAGGGACGGTACGTCTCCCCCTCGTACCGTCCGCCGCGCCCCTCGGTGAGCAGCACCATCAGGTCGACGAAGGCCAGCCCGAAGCCGCGCACGAGGACGGGTTCGCCGGGCGCCAGTGCGGACAGGTCGCTGTCGGCGGTGAAGTCGGGCGGCAGGTGCACCAGGCCGTGCTCGCGGGCATAGGCGGCCAACTCGGCCTGCTCGGCATCGAGTTCACTGTCCAGATGACCTACCGCCAGGATCACCAGGTCGGCCGGGAGCGGGTGCGGACGGCCCTCCAGCCACACCCGCTGGCGGCCCTCGCGGGGCCCGTCGACCCTGAGGGCGCGGTGGGGGTGGTGGTGGACGGTGACGTTCGGGGGCAGGTCGGCGACGGCCCGTTCGTACACCCAGCGCAGATAGCGGCCCTGGAGCTGCCGGTCGGGGAAGGTACGGCCGTCCAGCCGGGCCCACTCGTGAAGGGTGGGGCCCTCGCGCACCGGGCCGGCCATGGCCACCGTGTCGTCGGTGAACATGGTGACGTCCTCGGCCTGCGAGTTCATCCACAGCAGCGGCGACTGCGCCTGCCGCCATATGCGCCCGCCACCGGGCGGGTGGGGGTCGACCAGGTGGATGTCGAGGCCCGGACCGGCGTACAGCTCGGGCGCGTTGGCGGCGAGGCGTTCGAGGAGGCCGGTCCCCCGCGGCCCGGCTCCGACGATGACCAGTTGCTGCCTCATCGGGCGTTCTCCGTACCGCGCGCGTAGTGCTTCTCGACGAACGTCTGGGCGATGCCCAGCAGGGTGGTGACGACGGCGTACCAGAGGGTGGCGACCATCAGCAGCGGGATCACCTGATAGGTGCGGTGGTAGATCAACTGGGCGGAGAACAACAGGTCGTTGACGGCGATGACGCTGACGATCGAGGTGCCCTTGAGGGTGCCGATCAGCATGTTGCCGGCGGGCGGCACGATGGCGCGCATCGCCTGCGGCAGCACGATCCGCCGCCAGCGCCGCCACCGGCTCAGACCGAGTGCCTGGGCGGCCTCGATCTGCCCGCGGTCGACGGAGAGGATGCCGCCGCGGACGACCTCGGCGGCGTAGGCGGCCTCGTGCAGGGTGAGGCCGATGACCGCGACGGCGACCGGGCTGAGCAGGTCGACGGTCCTCACCCCGAACACCCGCGGGTACAGCGCCCCGATGTTGAACCACAGCAGCAGCTGCACCAGGATCGGGATGGACCGGAACAGCCACACGTATCCCCAGCTGACCGCCCGCAGCACGGGGTTGGCGGAGAGCCGGAACGCGGCGAGCAGGGTGCCGAGGGCGAAGCCGAGGACCATCACGACCGCGGTCAGCCACAGCGTCAGCCACAGCCCGCGCAGGACGGAGTCCGAGGTGAAGTAGTCGCCGACCACGTCCCACTGGAACGCCTTGTTGCGCAGGACGGAGTTGACGGCGAACCCGAGCAGCGCGAGGACGACGACGGCCGCCGCCCACTGGCCGTACCGGCGCTGCGGGACGATCCGCGGGGCGTCCGCGGGCTCGGGCGTGTCGGGGACGGTGGGGATCTTGGCGAGGGTGTCCGATGACATGAAGGCTCCGTGACGCGCGTCGCCGAGGACGCGCTGAGTCGTCAGAACGGGTGGTGCCTTCACACGGGAGCGCGCCGCACGGCGCGGACACGGCCGAGCCCCTCAGCAGGGCCGTACACCGAGAGTACGGGGCCGTTTCCGTGCACTGTCAAGGTTGTCCATACTCTGAGCAGTACATCTCAAGTCGGTTGACGCGGAACCGGATGCCTGTTCCACTTGGCCCATGCATCCACAGCAGTGGCTGGTCACCCGCTCCCACATCGACTTCGGTCGCGTGTGGTCCTCGTCCTGTTGAGCTGACCCCCTGCTCCCGCCTGCCCTCCGGGCGGGCCTGCTCGCGTTCTCCCGCCGGTTCCCGGCGTGTTCTCCGCCTTCACACGCGCACCCCTCCCCTCGCGCTTCCGCACACCTTCCGCCTCAGGAGACCGCTACCCGATGCGCACGCCCGCTTATCGCCATTTCATGCCCTTTGCCGCCATTACCTCGGCCGCGCTGCTCCTCACCGCCTGCGGCTCCGGCTCCGACGGCTCGGGCGGCTCGGACGCCTCCGGGGTGGCGGCCAAGGCCGACGAGGTGCCCACCACGGACGTCGTCTCCGCCGTGCGCGAGGACGACGCCGCGGCGAAGCTGCTGCCCGCCGGCACCACGAGCCTCACCGTCGCGGTCAGCGTCGGCGGCACCCCGCCCGGCACCACCTACCTCGCCGACGGCAGGACCCTGACCGGCCAGGACGTCGACTTCACCAAGGCGGTCGCCCGGGTGCTCGGCATCAGGCTGAAGATCGAGCAGGCGAGCTTCGAGGCGATCCTGCCCGCCCTGGACAGCGGCAAGTACGACTTCGGCGCGAGCAACTTCGGCGTCACGGACGAGCGCCGCAGGACCATCGACTTCGTCACCTACGTCAACGACGGCCAGGGCTTCGCCACCCGCAAGGACAGCAAGCTCTCGAAGATCACCGACCTGAAGCAGTTGTGCGGTCTGAACGTCGCCACGGGCGCCGGCACGACGTTCGAGGCCACGCTGGAGGCCGGCAAGCACGTGTGCACCGACGCGGGCAAGAAGCCGTACCAGGTGCAGACGTACGCCGAGCAGAGCGCGATCTGGTCCTCGCTCCAGCAGGGCCGCAGCGACGTCGTGATGTCCACGATCAACGGCCTGCGGTACGCCGTGGCGCACCAGCAGGGCCTGAAGTTCCTCAACGAGTACCACCGCCTGGACGTCGGTTTCGCCTTCAAGAAGGGCACGAAACTGGCGCCGGCGTTCCAGGCGGCGGTGAACAAGCTGCTGGCCGACGGCACCTACGACAGGATCCTGAAGAAGTGGGGCACCACGGGTTCAGCGATCGAGAAGTCGCGGATCAGCCCGCCGGAACTGAAGAACTGACGTCTCCCGCTCCCAGGCGTCAGACGAGCAGGTCCTTGTAGTAGAAGCTGGCCTTCTTGTCGGTCTGGGTGAGGGACTCCTCGGAACCGAAGCCGAGGTGCAGGCGGGCGACGGCCGGGGTGCTCATGTCGGGGATCTGGATGGCCAGCCCTTCCGGCTCCCGGTAGAACAGGCTCTCGCCCGCCTTGCTGAGCCGGCGCTCGACGACGGTGCCGGTGTTCCAGTCGATGGACGTGACATAGGTGTTGCTGGTGCTGGTCCGGTTGCCGTCGGCGTCGTAGGTGTAGGCGGTGCCGTCCATGGTGTACAGGTACTGGCCCATGCTGGTGTAGCCCTGGAAGGTGGGGCCGGTGAGCACGGCGGGCTGGGTGATGGTGGCCAGCGGGGTGAACGTGCCGGCCTTGAACGTGGCCAGGTCGTACAGGCCGTACTTCCAGGTGCCGCTGACGCGGTGACGGTGGGCGATCCGGTTGGTGACCGGGTCGATGGCGACGGTGTTGTGGTCCGAGCCCGGAACCGGGGTGAACCGGGTGACCTGCGCGGAGTCGGGCTGGATCACGGTGCCGTTGGCGAACTTGAACCGGGCGATCCGGGTGCCGTAGCCGTTGTTCTCGCTGTCGGGCACGGAGTCGCACTCGGTCCACAGGTACGCGCTGTTCCCGGAGGGCTCGACGCCGATCGACACCCCGTGCCCGAAGCCCTTCAGGTACATCCGGCCGATGATGTACCCCTGCCAGTCGAGACGGGTGATGCACAGATCGCCGTTCTTCGACCGGTCGGCGCCGCTGTAGGCCTGCGTCTCCCCGGGCAGGATGCGACCGCCCTGCACCAACTGGGCCGTGTACAGGTGCTTGTTGGTGTTGTCGAAAGCGAACGACTGGAGGATCCGGGTCTCGTTGAGCGGGATCTCCCGGAACCATTCGTCGGACCCGTCGGTGAGATCGAAGCGCTTGGACGTGGTGACGGCCGCGGACGCGGTGCCGGCCTGGTCGAGGACGGCGGACCCGACGACGGCCGCCGCCGTCAACCCGCCGACACGCAGCAGTATCTGGCGCCGGCTCGGACCTCCGGACGTCTCGCGCTTCATGTGATCTCCGGGACGTTTCGTCGGCCCGGGACCGGGCCTTGATGTGTGCACGATGTGTGCGACGCAGGATTGAACCATGCCGGCCGGGCCCGCGCCAGCCTCGTCCGCCCAGCTCCGGGGCCTCGTTGAGACCACGACAGCAAACGTGATTCAGAACACAACTGTAAACGTAACGTGAAGAGCGGGTTGTGGCTCATCGGTCCGATTTGAGGGGCTGTTCGCTGCAGCCATGTCCTGCTTAACGTGCAGCGTTGGCCTGGCCTCACGCGGCTTTCACTCCACCGACAGCCCGACGCCATGTGGCCTTCGCCTTGCACACGCGCCGGGACGGGGTCCCGGCCTTCTTCGGGTTGGGGATGGTCCGTGCGACGCGCGCACAGACAAGGAAGAGGCGCCCCTTGGGCGTTGGCCATGGCGCTGGCGGCATCGTTGCTGGCCGCGCCCGCGGCCCAGGCCGCGGGGACGGCCGAGGCGACCGCGGCCGGGCGCAAGCAACCGGTCGACGTGCCCGCGCAGGCGGCCGGCGGCGTGCCGCGCGACGGCGCCGAGCCGACACAGACCAAGCCGGTCCGGCCGGTATGGCCCAAGGCGGCGCATGCCCGCCTCGCCCTGTCCGGTCTGAAGCCGGGCAGGACCCTGCCCGTGACACCGGCCGGCGACACCTCGGACGCGGCCGCCGTGCACGTCGGACCCGCTCCCGCGACGACCCTGGCCACGCAGCGGTCCGCCATCGCGGTCCCCGCCCCGACGGACGTCGACGTCAAGGTCCTGGACCGGACCGGGCTGAAGCGGACGAACGGCATCGGCATGGGCGTCCAGCTCACGCGGCGCGACGGCCGCGGCACGCCCGGCCCGGTGAACGTCACCTTCGACTACTCGAAGTTCAAGTACGCCTACGGCGGCAACTTCGCCGCCCGTCTGCACATCGTCGCCCTGCCGGCCTGCGCGCTGACCACACCGGAGGCGAAGGGCTGCTCGACGGCCGACCCGCGGCCCGTGCCGGTCCACAACGACGTGGCCAAGGGCACCATCACCGCGACCGTGCAGGCCGACGGCGACCCCAAGCCGGCCATCTCGGTCATCCAGCCGGACCGGACGGCGAGGTCCGCGTTCCCGTCCTCGACGCTGAGCGCCGCCACGACATCGGGTGCGACGGTGTACACGCTGGCGTCGACGTCGTCCTCCGATGCCGGTGACTACCGGGCGTCCTCGCTGAAGCCGTCCGGTTCCTGGAACGTCTCCACCGGTTCCGGCGCCTTCTCGTACAGCCTGCCCTTCGACGTGCCCAAGCCGCCCGCGGGCCAGGCGCCGTCGCTGGCACTGTCGTACAACTCCCAGTCGGTGGACGCCCTCACCTCCGCCCAGAACACCCAGGCCAACTGGACCGGCCTCGGCTGGGACCTGAGCGGCATCGGCTTCATCGAGCGCCGCTACCGGGGCTGCCAGGACGACGGCACGGGCACCGGCTGGGTCGGCGACCTGTGCTGGGACTCGCCCAACTCCACCAAGGAGCCGGACGGGGCCGTCTACGTCATCAACTTCAACGGCGTCACCTCCAACCTGGTCCAGGACGACAACGGCACCGGCTCCTACCACGTGCAGGACGACCCGGGCTGGCGGGTGCAGCACCTGACCGGTGGTCACGGCGCGGACGACGAGTACTGGGTGGTGTCCACCCAGGACGGCATGCGCTACTACTTCGGCTGGGGCCGCTCCGAGCGCACCGACGCCGCCACGGACTCGGTACTGACCGTCCCCGTCTTCGGCAACAACCCCGGAGAGCCCGGCTACGACGGCGGTGTCGGCGTCAGCACCCAGGCATACCGCTGGGGCCTGGACCGGGTCGTCGACCCAGACGAGGTGGAGACCGCCTACTTCTACGACAAGGAGCAGAACCACTACCGCTCCGTGCTGCTCGCCGACCAGGCGCGCGTCTACGACTCCGCCGCCTATCCGGTGCGCATCGAGTACGGCTGGGCCGCCCAGATACCCGGCGCGCAACTGCCCGCCAAGGTGGACCTGCGCTACGTGGGCCGCTGCGTGGAGCGGATGGCGGACAAGGACCCGCTGGCGAGCGAGCCGGCGGACTGCCCCGGCATCTCCGACCACCCGGACTCCTACCCGGACGTGCCGACGGACCTGATGTGCGACGGCACGAGTGCCGACGACGGCTGCAGGACGATCAAGGGTGAGACGTACTCGCCGACGTTCTTCGCCACGAAGATGCTGTGGGACGTCAAGACCTTCGTCCGGGACGACGACAGCTCCGCCTGGGACCCGGCGATGCAGTACCAGATGAAGTACGGGCTGCCCAACCCCGAAGGCACCGTCGACAACACCCTGTGGCTGGACTACATCCAGCGCAGGGGCTACGGCGACGGCACCGACATCACCCTGCCCACCATCAACATCAACGGTGAGTGGCGGGACAACCAGCTCGGCGGCGGTGTGCTCAACTTCCGCCGGGTCACCCAGATCCACCAGGACCTCGGCTCGTTCGTCAACGTCACCTACCGCAACTACGACGCCCAGGACGCCTGCGACATCGACAACCCGCCCAGCGAGTCGAACAACACCCAGGCCTGCTTCAAGCAGCGCTGGGTGCCCGAGGGGGCCACGGACGAGAAGACGGGCTGGTTCAAGAAGTACGTCGTCGCCAAGGTCAGCGTCGACCCCGGCCCCGGCTCGGGCTCGGGCAACGACGGCGACCCGGTGATGACCACCACCTACGACTACGTCGGCAAGCCCGCGTGGGCGTTCCCCAACGACCCGCTGACCAAGGACAAGGACGAGTCCTGGACCGACTGGCGCGGCTACCAGCAGGTCGAGGTCCACACCGGTACCAAGTCGAACGCGGCCTCCACCTACTACTGGCTGTACCGCGGCATGGACGGCGACCGCACCGACAAGGACGACCCGTCCAAGACCCGCAGCGTGACCGTCGACGACGGTGACAGCGGCCGCCCGGCGGTGACCGACTCCCCCTGGCTCAACGGCAAGGTGCTGGAATCGAGCAACCGCGACGGCTCCGGCCAGTCGCACAAGCGGGTCTGGCACGAGTACTGGGCCTACGACACCGCGCAGTACGAGGGTCTGCCCGACGCCCGCTTCGTCCGCGACTCCAAGACCACCACGGACGAGCTGACCTCCAGCGGCTGGCGCGAGCACACCGTTAAGAACGAGTTCGACGACACGGAGCCGGCCAGCACCAAGTACGGCCTGCCGATGCGCACCAACGACTGGGGCCTGTCGGACACCGACGACAACCGGTGCACCACCTTCGGCCGTGCCTACAACACCGACTACTTCCCCGACTCGCAGGTCCAGCGCTGGATGGTGCTGCCCGACGAGACCCGGCACTACGCCGCCGACTGCGCGGCCAGGTCCTCGGCCAACCAGGACGCCTACGCCGTCACCCTGTACGACGACGCGACCTCGGTCGACACCGACAAGCCGACCGACGGGCACCCCACCACGGTGCGCGCCTACACGGACGCCACGCACTACCGCGAGACCAAGGCGAAGTTCGACCAGGCCGGCCGGCAGATCTCCACGACCGACGGCGAGCAGAACACCACCACGACGACCTACCAGCCCGCCACCTCCTGGCCGGTCGACGGTGTCAAGGTGACCACGCCCGACCCGGACGGCAGCGGCCCGGCCACACCGCAGACCACCACCACCTGGTACTCCCGCCTGTGGGGAGCGCCCTACCGCATCCAGGACCCGAACAACCAGACCACGCGTATCGTCCTGGACTCCGTGGGCCGCGTCTCCAAGGTGTTCAAGCCCTCGCAGATCTCCGCCTACCCCGACGGCACGCCCACCCTCAAGTACCAGTACGACATCACCACCTCGGACAACAGCGAGGGCGTACCGGACCTGGTCTCGACCGTCCCGACCAAGGTCACCACGACCACGCTGCAGTCCGCCGGGAAGGTCCTGACCAGCTACGACTACCTGGACGGCCTCGGCCGTGCCCGCGAGACCCAGGTCCCGGCGCCCACCGGCACCGGACGGACCGTGATCTCGACCCGCTACGACACGTCGGGCAACGTCACGGGCACCAGTGCCGCGTTCTACAACTCCGGCGCGGCCGGGTCGGGCATGGTCCTGCCCACCGTGGACAGCCTGCCATCCTACACCGATGTGGTCATCGACTACGCCGGCCGCACCACCGAGTCCCGGATCATGGTGAACGGCGATCCGCAGGCCCAGGGCCGGACGATCACCAACTACCACGGTGACTACACCACCACGGTGCCTCCCGCCGGTGAGCGCACCAACACCTACACCGACGTGTTCGGGCAGGTGAGCAAGGTCGTCGAGTTCGGTCCGTCCACGTACACGACGTATTACGACTACAACCGCAGCGGTCAGCTCTCCAAGATCACTGACTCCAAGGGGAACATCACCACCTACACCTACAACTGGCTCGGTGAGCACACGGGCGGCAAGGACCCCGACGCGGACCTCAACGGCACGGGCGTCATCACCTACGACGACAACGGCAACGTCGAGACGGTCAAGGACGCGGGCGGCACGGTCCTCACCTACACCTACGACCACCTCAACCGTCCGCTGACCGTGCAGAACGGCACCAAGGTGCTGACCCGCAACACCTACGACACGGCTGCGGGCGGCATCGGCAGGCCGGCCACCTCCACGTCGTACGCGGGTGGTTACGCCTACACCGACAAGATCAACGCCTACGACGCCGACGGCAACGCCACCGAGGCGCAGACGACCGTCCCGGCGGACGGCACGGGCTTCGAGAACACCTACACGACGAAGTCCGCCTACAACGCGCTGGGCCAGCAGACCAGCATCACCTACCCGGCCGTCGGCGACCTGCCGCAGGAGACCGTCACCACGCAGTACGACGGCTTCGGCAACCCCGAGAAGGTCACCAGCGACCTGAACAACACGGTCTACGTCGACTCCACCGGCTTCGACAGCCTGGGCCGGCTGACCGACCGCACCTACGGCACCACGGCCACGACCACGACCACGGCCCGCCGCTCGTACACCTACGACGACGCCGACGGCACCGGCTGGCTGAAGAACATCACCACCACCAGCAGCACGAAGGGCACCGTCCAGAACGACGACTACCTCTACGACAACGCCGGCCAGACCACCGACCTGGCCGACAGGATCACCGGACAGCACCAGTGCTCCACGTATGACGAGCTGAACCGCCTCAGCCGTGCCTGGACCACCGGGGCGAGCACCGGCTGCGCCGGTCCCTTCTCCCCCGACCTGGCCACCGGCAAGGACCCCTATCAGCTCGACTACACCTACGACGGCATCGGCAACCTGCAGAAGGTCACCAACACCACCGCCACGGGCGCCCAGGTCAACGACTACGTCTACCCCGGCTACTCCGCCGACCAGTCGACGTACACCGCCGGCGCCGCCCACCCGCACGCCGTGACCTCGGTGAAGACCCCGACGGGCACCGACCTCTACGACTACGACGACGACGGCCAGATGAAGAGCCGCACCGTCGGCGGGAAGCAGACGACCCTCGTCTGGAACGAACTGCACCAGGTGACGTCCGTCTCCGGCGCCGCCACCACGGGCTACGTCTACGCCGCGTCCGGTGACCTCCTGGAGCGGAAGTCCACGGACGAGACCGTCCTGTACCTCACGGGCCAGGAGATCCACAAGGCACCCGGCGCCGCTCCGAAGGCCACCCGTTACTACGGCGACGGCACCACGACCGTGGCGATGCGCACCGCGGTGGACAAGACCAGCAGCAAGCTGAGCTGGCTCATGTCCGACACCCAGGCGTCGGCCCAGCTGACCGTCGACGCGGGGACGGGCGCCGCGCAGCGCCGGCGCTACCTGCCCTTCGGCGCCCAGAACGGCGGCACCGCCCTGCCGTCCGGCTCGGACCGGGGCTTCCTCGGCAAGACCGAGGACGACGCGACGGGCCTGTCCATCCTGGGCGCCCGCATGTACGACCCGAAGCTGGGCCGGTTCCTCAGCCCGGACCCGCTCAACTCGCCGTACGACCCGCAGTACCTCAACGCCTACTCGTACTCCCTCAACAACCCCGTCACCTACAGCGACCCCGACGGACTGCGGCCCATCACGCCGTGCGAGTACGGCTGCGACCACGGTGACCAGTCCTACCGGGACTGGATGACCCCGAACGGTGACGGCACCTGGTCCTACCACTACGAGTACTCCAACTACGTCTACAACGGACAGGGGGAGCTGCACAGCGTCGTCAAGACGGGCAGCGACCTGCCCCCGCTCGGCAAGAAGATCGTGTACAAGCCCCTGGACATCACCGCCCAGGTGACGGTCATCAAGGCGCTCGCCTCGACCTTCCTGCCCGACCCGAAGGCATGGAAGGACTGCCTCTCGGGTTCGGGGGTCTCCAGCTGCCTCATCGCCGGCACCGACCTGCCCCTGGGCAAGGCGCTGAAGCTGGTGCCCGACTCCGTGCTGAAGAAGGGCGCCAAGGCCGCCGAGGAATGGATCACCAAGCTCACCAAGGGGTGCAACTGCTTCCTCGCCGGCACGGACGTCCTGCTGGGCGACGGCAGGACGACCAAGGACATCGAGGACGTCAAGGTCGGTGACAAGGTCCTCACCACCGACCCGGAGACCGGCAGGACCACCTCGCAACGGGTGACCCGCCGCATCGTCACCGACACCGACAAGCACTTCAACGAGCTGTCCATCGCCACCGAGGACGGCATCGAGAAACTGACGGCGACCCACGAACACCCCTTCTGGTCCCCGTCACAACACGACTGGGTCCAGGCCGGCGACCTCAAGCCGGGCATGACCCTGCGCACGGACGACGACCGCACGGTCATCATCACCGCCAACCACCCGTTCACGACGCACGCCCGCACGTACAACCTCACGGTCGAGAACGTCCACACGTACTATGTGCTGGCGGGTGGGACGCCGGTCCTGGTGCACAACAGCACGTGCACGAAGGCGCTCAACCTTCCCGGGTGGCGGAAGGTGGACATCGATATGGACCATGTCCTTGACCGACACACCGCCGCAGGCAAGACCTACAAGCAGAGCGGGATCAAGACGAAATTCCCGGACTACATGTCCCGAGGGGAAATCGAGTCCACGATTCGCCAGGCATACAGGTCGTCCTCGGTCGCCGGGCGTTCGCAAGGAGACCGGGTCTTCCTGCGGGGATCGGCGAACGGACTCGATATCGAGATGTGGGTGAACAAGGCAACCCGCACGATCGAGACCGCCTACCCGGTTTGGAGGTGACGTTGATGGAGTTCGAACTGTTCTGTGACCTGGAGTCACTCGACCTCGCCAGGTCGGGCTCCATCTGGGGTGACGTCTGGATCGAGATCTCCGGTTCGCCCTTCCCGGAGGCGAACTGGAACGACATGCCGGTCGCGTTCCTCGCAGAACTGATCGACGCGCTTGCCTTTGCGCGCCAGGCTGCGGGCAGAAGCACAAGAGTAAGATTCTTCGACGGTCCTTTCTGGATCGATCTGGTCGGTCGCGGCGATGATTCCGTGAGCGTTTCAGCCAATTCCCACGGCGCAGGCGAAGAGGCAACGGTCAGCGCTCAGGACATGGCCCGATCATTGGCGGCGGTCCGGGAAAAGCTGGTCCGCGCGTGCCTGGAGCGGGGCTGGGGTGAGCAGATGGACGTCCGCCGTCTGCAAAACCGGTAACAGCCCGTCGACGAGCGCCAGAGGCTCGACGAGTGCACTGCGAAGGCCCCGTCAGGCACGTCCTGGCGGGGCCCCCGCCGTGTGGACGGCAGGTCGTCGGCGGCTCGATGCCGGCGCCGGTCCGGGCCTCGCCGACCTCTCAGCAACCGTCGCACGGGCAGCAGCAGTCGCAGCCGTCGCAGGGACAGTCGCAGTTCCGGCAGCAGCCCTCCCGCTTCTTCCGGGACCACGGCCCCTCGTATTCCTCGGCGCAGCACATCCTGCAGGTGCAGCACAGCGCGAAGAACATCCCGCAGCCCGCCCAGAAACCGCGTCGGCCCTTGACCGGCTCGGGCGGCGGCCCGAAACCGCCGTCGAATCCGCCACCGCCCCCGCCGAAGCCGCCGCCCCCGCCGGGAGAACCGCCGCCGGCGTACGGATTGCCCGGAAGGGGAGCGCCGGCGCCGTACGGGTTCCCACCGCCGTACGGCTGTTGCGGCCCTCCGGCTCCGTACGGCCCCGGCTGCGTCCCCGCGTCGTAGGACCCCCGCGGCCCCCCGTGCCGATCGGCGGCGCACACCGGTGCCGCCCCGAAGGCCCGGTCCACCGAGCGGCGCAGTTCGTGGACGAGGAGGAGATGGACGAGCCGGCCGTCGCGGAACTCGGTGTCCCGCAGGGCGAGCCGGATGCCGTGCAGGGCGTCGTCGGCGAGCCGGCGCGCCTCGGTGAGGGGTGTGCCGGTGGCGGTGAGCGGGTTCCAGGCACCCGACGCGGCGTCAGCCCCCCGGTCCTCCACGGCGTCCAGCAGGTGCGCGAGCCGGCCGAAGAGGCGGCCGGCCTCGGCCAGCGGTCCGGCGTTGTCCGGCCGTCCGGCCAGCAGCGCGGTGTGCGCGAAGGCCGCGGCGGTCGCGGTCTCGGTCGGCTCGGTGACCGTGAGGACCGGCGTGCCGGGCCCGGCCAGGGCCTCGACGCCGGGTTGCCGGTCGACGGCGTCGACGAGGACACCGGTGTCGAAGCCGACCGCCGCCCCGCCGCGCTCCCCGGCCCGGCCCCAGTTCACGGCGAGCCGGCGCGCGGCGGCGGCGACCGGCGCGCGGGCCAGCAGTCCGTCCCGGTCGGCGACATGGTCGCGCACCTTCGCGGAGGCGAGCACGAGGGAGACGGCGGCGGCGAGCCGGGCGCCCTCACCCTGTGCGACGGACGCGGTCCGCATGCCACGCAGCGCGCACGGCCCGGCCGTCCGGCGGGTACCGCTGAGCGGGCCGGTCTGCGCCTCTGTCAGTACCGATATGAGAAGCCCGTCGTAATTTGTCACGATCCGTGCGAACTGACCGTGGTCGCGACGCAGGGCAAGGCACAGCCCGCACAAGTGCGCCATCCAGTCGGCCCTGAACCGCTCACCGAGCCGGTGGGCGCAGGGCCTGACGATTCCGAACACAACATCCCCCGTACTGTGATACGACGTTGGCGTTCACCCGTACGCACCGTGCATCACCCGTCCGCCGCAGACAATCATATTTCACTCTCAGTCAGCAGCCGTATGAGTCTCGCCCCTTGGGGCACAAGGACTCTCGACGGATCCGCTGTGCACCAGTACCGTCACAAACCCCCCGCGCGGCGTCTATCCACTTGGCGCGCCGTCCGCATCATGGATGACCATAGGGATGCGGAAAGCAAGAAAGACCGCTGTGAGAGGAGGCGTCCATGGGATCGGTACGCAAGGCGAGTGCGTGGCTCGGCCTCGTCGACGACAACGATGACGAGCGCTACTACGACGACGACTACTCCGAGGGCACCGAGTCCGGGGACGCCTGGGTCACCGACCCCCGGGTGAAGGTGGCCACGGACACGGCCGAGGACAAGGGCCGCCGGATCGGCACGGTGACCCCGGACAGCTTCCGGGACGCCCGCGCCATCGGCGAGCTGTTCCGGGACGGTGTCCCGGTCATCATGAACCTCACCAACATGGAGCCCGGCGACGCCAAGCGGGTCGTGGACTTCGCGGCGGGGCTCATCTTCGGTCTGCGCGGCTCGATCGACCGCGTCTCCAACCGGGTGTTCCTGCTCACCCCGGCCGACACCGAGATCATCAGCGGCGAGGCGTCCGCCCACCGCTCGGACGGCTTCTTCAACCAGAGCTGAGGCGGGGCCGCCGCACCGGCCCCGCCTCCGCACCGCGGCTCACCGGAAGGCGTCGAGCCCGGTGAGCGCCTTGCCCAGCACGAGCTGGTGCATCTCGACGGTGCCCTCGTAGGTGAGCACCGACTCCAGGTTGGTCGCGTGCCGCATCACCGGGTACTCCAGGGAGATCCCGTTGGCACCGAGGATCGTCCGCGCCGTACGGCAGATCTCGATGGCCTCGCGGACGTTGTTGAGCTTGCCGAAGCTGACCTGCTCGGGACGCAGGCGGCCGGCGTCCATCCGCCGCCCCAGATGGTGGGCGAGCAGAATCCCCTTGTGCAGCTCCACCGCCATGTCGGCGAGCTTGGCCTGGGTGAGCTGGAAGCCGCCGATGGGCCGCCCGAACTGCTCCCGTGACCTGGCGTAGTCGAGGGCCGCCTCGAAGCTGCTGCGCGCCGCGCCCATCGCGCCCCAGACGATGCCGTAGCGGGCGTGCGACAGACAGCTGAGCGGTCCGCGCAGCCCGGTGACCTCCGGCAGCACGGCCGTGGCGGGCAGTCGTACGTCGTCCAGGACGAGTTCGCTGGTGACGGAGGCGCGCAGGGACCACTTGTGCTTGATCTCCGGTGCCGAGAAGCCGGGACTGCCGGTGGGGACGACGAAGCCGCGGATGCCCTCCTCGGTCTGCGCCCAGACGACGGCGACCCCGGCGACCGAGCCGTTGGTGATCCACATCTTGCGGCCGTTCAGCACCCAGTCGTCGCCGTCCCGCTTGGCGTGGGTGCGCATCGAGGCCGGGTCGGAGCCGTGGTCGGGCTCGGTCAGCCCGAAGCAGCCGATCACCTCGCCGGCCGCCATGCGCGGCAGCCACTGGAGCTTCTGCTCCTCGCTGCCGAACCGGTGGATGGCGTACATCGCGAGGGACCCCTGCACGGAGACCAGCGACCGGATGCCGGAGTCGGCCGCCTCCAGTTCGAGGCAGGCCAGGCCGTACTGGACTGCGCTCGCGCCCGCGCAGCCGTAGCCGGTGAGGGACATGCCGAGGGCGCCGATCGAACCCAGTTCGCGCGCGAGGTCCCGGATGCCGGGCAGTTCGCCCTTCTCGTACCAGTCTGCGACGTACGGCAGCACACGGTCGGCCGCCCACGCGCGGACGGTGTCCCGGACGGCCAGGTCCTCCGGCTCCAGCAGGTCGTCGATCCCGAGCGGGTCGGCGGCGTCGAACGGGGGCAGCTTCGCGGACGCGGACATGGAACACCCTCCGGAACACGGGACGTCACACGGGACGTCGGCAAAACTAGCAGCGCTAGTTACGACTCTCCGGCCGACGTTACGGTGCAGTGTCCCGCACGTCCAGAGGAGGTCAGGCGGTGACCCGCGGCTTCCCGGCCGCCGCCTCCGCCCCGCGCGGCGACGGCAGCGCGGGCTCACCGCCCACCGGCTCCTCACCGCACTGCATGAGCCACGGCAGCCGCAGCGCCATCGCCGCGCCCAGCAGCAACAGGCCCGCGCTCACGAGCAGCGTCACATGCAGCCCGTGCACGAAGGAGTCCCGCGCCGCGCGGCGCAGCGCGGCCCCGGCCGTGCCGCCGAGCCGTCCGGCGACCTCGTACGCCTCGCCGAGAGAGTGTCCCGCCGCGGTCGAGGCGGGCCGAGGCACGCCCGGCACCGACCGCAGCCCCGGCGTGTAGGCCGCGTTCATCACGCTGCCCAGCAGCGCGATGCCGATACCGGCCCCGAGCTGGTACGACGTCTCGCCGATCGCCGCCGCGCCGCCGGCCTGGTCGGCCGGGGCCTCGCTGAGCATCGACTCGTAGGCCCCGAAGAGCGTGGTCTCCAGGCCGAAGCCCAGCAGCACGAAGCCGGCCAGCAGCAGCGTCGGGTCGTCGGTGCCGCCCATGCCCGTCAGCGTCAGCACCGCCGCCGCCGTCAGGCAGAAGCCGAAGCACACCATGCGGCGCGGTCCGAAGCGGCGCAGCATGCGCGCGCCCGCCAGGCCGGCCGCCATCGCGGCGAGGGTGAGGGGCAGCAGCCTCAGCCCGGTCTGCAGCGGGGACAGGCCGAGCACCAGTTGCAGGTACTGGGCGGCGATCAGCTCCAGGCCGACCAGCGCCAGCATGGCCAGCACGATGCAGCCCACCGAGGTGCTGAACGCGGGCCGGCGGAACATGCGCAGGTCCACCAGCGGATGCCGGAGCCGCCGCTGGCGCCGTACGAAGAGGAAGAGGAGGGCGGCGCCGGTCAGCAGCGGCAGCACGGTGAGGGGGCTCGCGACCGCCTCCCCGCCGCCGAGCCGCTTCACGCCGAAGACCACGCCGAACAGCCCGGCCGCCGCCATCAGCGCGCCGGTCACGTCCCAGGGGCCCTCGCGGTCACCCCGGGACTCGGGCAGCAGCATCCGGCCCACCGGCAGACTCACCAGCATCAGCGGGATGTTGACCAGGAAGACCGCGCCCCACCAGAAGTGCTCCAGCAGGAAGCCGCCGAGCAGCGGTCCGACCGCCGCGCCGACCGCCGCGACGGCACTCCAGACGCCGATGGCGAGGGCACGCTCGCGCCGGTCGGGGAAGACCTGACGCAGGATCGACAGGGTGGCCGGCATGATCATGGCGCCGCCGACGCCGAGCAGCGCGCGGGCGACGATGAGCATCTCGGCGGTCGGCGCGAACGCGGCCACGGCGGAGGCGACCCCGAAGAGGGTGTAGCCGAGCAGCAGGACGCGTCTGCGGCCGACCCGGTCGCCGAGGGTGCCGAAGAGGATCAGCAGCGAGGCACAGACCAGCGGGTAGACGTCGACGATCCAGAGCAGTTCGATGGCGCCCGGCTTGAGGTCCTCGGTGACGGCGGGGACCGCCACGTGCAGCACGGTCGCGTCGAGCGCGACGAGCAGCAGGCTGACACAGAGCACGACGAGGACGACCCAGCGGTTGGCACCTGCCCCGGGCGCCCGACGGCGCGGCCGTACGGCAGCCGTGGTCGTCCCGGACATGTACGTACCTCCCAGATGATCCCTCGTACGGGGCGGACCGACGGGGCGGGGACCCCCTGTCGTACGGCCGGAGAGGAGCGGTGTCTCCGGCCCGCGCGAACCCACGCGAGTGACTCGTCAGCGTACGCGAGTCCGTCGCGCGGTCACGTGGCGGACCTCTCACCCGCCGGAGGGAACCCGTGTGGCGTACGCCACGTCACCCGCTCTTGACCCTGACCCGGCGAGAGGTCCGGTGGAGCGCGCGGTCGATAATCGAGCCCGTGACCGATCTTGCGACGCGTGCGGCCCCGCCCCACCCCCCTCTTCTGCGCCGGGCGGCCCCGGCCCTCCTGGGCTACGCGGCGGTCCGCGCCCTGGGGCTGGTGGTGCTGGCGGTGTGGAGCGCCGCGCGCGGCAAGAGCGCGTTCACCTTGCTGACCGCGCGCTGGGACTCGCTGTGGTACACGCGGGTCGCCGAACTGGGGTACGGCTACGAGGTACGGCTGCCGAACGGGGACGTCCACTCCAACCTCGCGTTCTTCCCGTTGCTGCCCTGGCTGGAGCGGCTGCTGCACGCGGTCACCCCGCTGTCGTACGCGGCGGCCGGGTTCGTGGTGAGCCTGGTGGCCTCGCTCGCCGCCGCGGCCGGGATCTTCGCGGTCGCGGACCGGGTGTACGGCCCCCGCGTCGGGACGTGCGCGGTGCTGCTGTGGGCGGTGCTGCCGGTCGGGATCGTGCAGTCGATGGCGTACAGCGAGTCGCTGTTCACGGCGCTGGCGGCCTGGTCGCTGTACGCGGTGCTGACCGGGCGGTGGGTGAGCTCGGGCGCGCTGGCGGCCCTGGCCGGGCTGACCCGGCCGGTGGGGGCGGCGGTGGTCGCGGCGGTGTGGGTGGCGGGCGCGGTCTCGTTCTGGCGAGAGCGCGGCGCGAAGCACACGCCGGACGCGGTCTCGTTCGGGCGAGAGCGCAGCGCGAGCCACACGCCGGGCGCGCGTGATGAGGAACACGCGCCCGCGCTCACCCCCGGCGCACCCGTCACCCCGTACGCCCCCGGCCGACGGCGCGCGCTCGGCATGCTGCTCGCTCCGCTCGGGGCCGCCGGCTACGTCCTCTGGGTCGGCCACCGCACCGGCAAGGGCCCGCTCGGCTATCTGGACGTACAGGCCGGATGGCGCAACGGGTTCGACGGCGGCTACGCCTTCGCCCGCTTCGTGGCCGACAAGTTCACGTCATTCCCGTCCGCTCTCGCCGGCCTCGGCCTGATCGCCGGGGTGGCCCTGCTGATCTGGCTGTACGTCACCGGGGTCCGCGCGCGCCAGCCGGTCGAACTGCTGGTCTACACGGGGGTCGTGCTGGCCCTCGCCCTCTGCGCGTCGAGCTACTTCGGCTCCAAGCCGCGGCTGCTGATGCCCGCCTTCCCGTTGCTGCTGCCGCTCGCCCGTGCCCTGGCCCGGCCGCGCACCCCCCGATCGGCCCTGCTCACGGCGGGGTTGGCGGTCGCGGCGGCGGTCTACGGGGCGTTCTGGCTGAACGGTTCCGGTCCACCATGATCCACCGGGCCGCCCGATGACGCCCCGGAGAATTCCGCGCCAGGACCGGGTTAACACATTCATAAGCGCCATATAAACAACACCCGGCATGATCAAAGGAATTGGCCCGATCGGACTCACAGGATTGCGGAATCCCGGGAATTCGGGCCGCCCTTGAGAGGTTTCCCACATCACATCGTCATCACAAAGACGCTGTTTCGACCGGGAACACCGCTCACTCGCTGTAACGTCGATTGGGTGCGTACCGAACGAAACCTCACCCGGCGTCTGGACCGGGTGTTCGCCAGACTGGACCGTGAGCCGGAACGACCGGCCCACATCGATGTGCCGAGGATGAGCCGGCACCGGGTCGTTCTGTTCTCCGCGACCCTGGCTTTCTACCTGGCGATCGTGTGGGCCGTGGTGACGACCTCGTGGCTGGTCCGGCTGGACTGGCAGGTCATGTTCTTCCGGCCGTACCAGCAGTGGCCCGAGATCCACGCGTTCCTCGACTACTACGTGGTGCTGGGCCAGCGCGGCCCCACCGCCGTGATGGTCGCGGCCTGGCTCGGCTGGCGCTCCTGGCGGCAGCACACACTCCGCCCGCTGCTCACCCTGGCCACCTCGTTGCTCCTGCTGAACATCACGGTCGGCGCCGCCAAGCTCGGCATGGGGCGGCTCGGTCCGCACTACGCGACCGTGATCGGCTCGAACGAGATGGGCCTGGGCGGCGATATATTCCCCAGCGGCCACACCGCCAACGCGGTGGTGACCTGGGGAATCCTGGCGTATCTGGCCTCCACCCCGACGGCGCGCCGCTGGCTGTCGGCCCTTTCCGCGGTCACCTCGCTCGGCGTCGGCCTCACCACCGTCTACCTCGGTACGCACTGGCTGAGCGACGTGCTGCTGGGCTGGGCCGCCGGTCTGCTGATCCTGCTCGCCCTGCCCTGGTTCGAGCCGCTGATCGCCAGGGCCGAGCTGTGGCTCTTCGACCTGCGCGACCGTTGGCGCGCCCGCCGCGGCCTGCCCGCGCCCGAACCGGCCGTGCCGGTCACGCCGGTGCTGCTCAAGCCGCGCAACCTGCCGGCCGAGCAGCCGACGCCGGCCCGCGAGCCGGTGGCCTCCACCCGTTCCTCCAGGGGCCTGGCGCACCTCGCGCCCGGACCGCACACGGCCCGTTCGGAACGCACCCCGGTCACCCCGGCGGGCAGCCGCCGTCCGCCGCACGCCGACCGCCTCCCGCGCGGCACGTCCCAGCCGGCCCGGCCGCTGACCGGCGGCTGACAGCCCGCACCGGCACGGGGTTCGGTACGCACCACCGCCCCACGCCACGCCGCAGGCCCCGCTCCCGTTCCTGGAGCGGGGCCTCGCGCGTATCCACGGGAACGGGCGGTCAGCCCTTCCAGGCGCGGGCCACCCGGCCGTCCCGCACCTCGAAGTTCAGCCGTCCGGCCCGGTACTCCATGGTGATGATCGCGCCCGGCGGCAGCGACCGCACCGTCGACCAGCCGCGCTGCCGCGCGAGCCGTTCGGCGTGCGTCGCGTCGAGGCCGACGTACCCGTCCGGGCTGTCCTGGGGCTCCGCTGACGGAGTGGGAATCGGTGCCATGCGGCCACGCTAGGCCGCGACCGGCGGTGACGGAAGCCGGGCACAGACGGGTAAGAGCCGTATCCGGCTCCCGTCACACTTCTGTCACAGCCACCGCGATCCCGTTTCGGCCGCGGTCACATCATCGGCTGCCACGACGCGTGTCACACGAACGGGGGTTTCCGTTCGGCTCACCGGGGTAATCGAGCAGAATTCACGCGTGTCGGAGGGCCACTCCGAATTACCCGGCGGAAAGTGCCGCAGTGGGGATCGGGGCGGGCCCGGGGCCGCGATTCCCCGCGCAATCCGCAGTGGCGCGACGGCGGCTGACACCACATAGGAAATTCACGGATTCAGCACACAACCGCCGGACGCCCTGACGGGGCGCACGCCCGGCGAGTCTCCGGACGACAGCTCGCGGCGCGCGTGCCGCGGGCCGCCGCGGGCCCGGGCGCGACGATGCGAAGGGGCGAGCGAGCGATGGGGACCGAGACCGCAGGGGCGCCGACGCGACCGGTGCGTCGGGCCGGGGCCGGCCGGCTGGTGGTGGACTGGCTCACCACCACCGACCACAAGAAGATCGGCCACCTGTACCTGATCACGGGCTTCGGGTTCTTCCTGGCGGGCGGGGTCATGGCGCTGCTGATGCGCGCGGAGCTCGCCCGGCCGGGGCTTCAGCTCATGGGCAACAACCAGTACAACCAGCTGTTCACGCTGCACGGCACGATCATGCTGCTGCTGTTCGCGACCCCGAGCTTCGCGGGCTTCGCCAACGAGCTGATGCCGTTGCAGATCGGCTCGCCGGACGTGGCCTTCCCCCGGCTGAACATGCTCTCGTACTGGCTCTTCGCGTTCGGCGGCCTGATCGTGCTGGGTTCGCTGCTGGTGCCCACCGGGCCGGCCGCCTTCGGCTGGTTCGCCTACGCGCCGCTCAACGACGCCCGGCACTCCCCCGGCGTCGGTCCGGACCTGTGGATCATGGGCCTGGCGCTGGCCGGCTTCGGGACGATCCTCGGCGCGGTCAACTTCCTCGCCACCATCATCGGGATGCGGGCCCCGGGCATGACCATGTTCCGGCTGCCGATCTTCACCTGGAACACGCTGTTCACGTCGATCATGATCCTGATGGCGTTCCCGGTGCTGGCGGCGGCGCTGCTGGCCCTGGAGTCGGACCGGCGGTTCGGCTCGCAGGTGTTCCAGGCGCCGAACGGCGGGGCATTGCTGTGGCAGCACCTGTTCTGGTTCTTCGGGCACCCCGAGGTGTACATCATCGCGCTGCCGTTCTTCGGGATCATCACGGAGATCATCCCGGTGTTCAGCCGCAAGCCGATCTTCGGCTATCTGACGCTGGTCGGCGCGACGATGGCGATCACCGGGCTGTCCATGGTGGTGTGGGCGCACCACATGTTCGCCACGGGCGCGGTGCTGCTGCCGTTCTTCTCCTTCATGTCGTTCCTGATCGCGGTGCCGACGGGGGTGAAGTTCTTCAACTGGACCGGCACGATGATCAAGGGCTCGCTGTCCTTCGAGACGCCGATGCTGTGGGCGATGGGCTTCTTGGCGACGTTCCTGCTCGGCGGGCTGACCGGGGTGATCCTGGCGTCCCCGCCGATGGACTTCCACGTCACGGACTCGTACTTCGTCGTCGCGCACTTCCACTACGTGGTCTTCGGCACGGTCGTCTTCGCGGTCTTCGGCGGCTTCTACTTCTGGTGGCCGAAGTTCACCGGCAAGATGCTGGACGAGCGGCTGGGGAAGATCCAGTTCTGGACCTTGTTCGTGGGCTTCCACGCCACGTTCCTGGTGCAGCACTGGCTGGGCGCCGAGGGGATGCCCCGCCGGTACGCCGACTACCTGGCGGCCGACGGGTTCACCACGCTCAACACGGTGTCGACCATCGGCTCCTTCCTGCTGGGCCTGTCGACGCTGCCGTTCCTCTACAACGTCTGGAAGACCGCCGTGTACGGGGACAAGGTGGACACCGACGACCCCTGGGGTTACGGCCGCTCCCTGGAGTGGGCCACGTCCTGCCCGCCGCCCCGGCACAACTTCGTCACCCTGCCCCGGATCCGCTCGGAGTCCCCGGCGTTCGACCTGCACCACCCCGAGTACGCGGCCCAGGCTCCGCAGCCCGAGCCAAAGCGCCATCAAGCCGGTCCCGAAGCCTCCTGACGGCGTCGGTCAGCTCGGCGGGCTCGATGACCTCGAACGGCAGGCCCAGCATCAGCAGGTGAACGACCATCACGTCGAGGTTCGCCGCGCCGGAGCGCAGCAGGCACGCGTCCGCCCCGTCGGACTCCAGCGTGCCGGAGGACGGCGAGACGTGCTCGGCGGCCTCGTGCAGGGGCACCAGCAGCCGGACGGTGGAGTGCGTGGGGTAGGCGCCCGTGGAGACGCCCCGTGACACGTAGGCGGCGAGGTCCTCGGCGGGCGGCTCGCGGGGGGTGAAGCGCGGCCCGTGCGGCGGCCTGGGGGTGATCCGGTCCACCCGGAAGGTCCGCCAGTCCGCCCGGTCGACGTCCCAGGCGACCAGGTACCAGCGCCGCTCGGTGCACACCAGCCGGTGCGGTTCGACGGTACGGCGGCTGCTCGCGCCCTCGTGGGTGCGGTACTCGAACCGCAGCCGCTCGGCGTCCCGGCACAGGTGGGCGAGTTCGGTGAGCAGGGCCGGGTCGACGGGGGTCGTCGGCGGGCCGCCGCGCAGCATGGGCACGGTGAAGGCGTTGAGGGCGCTCACCCGGCGGCGCAGCCGGTGCGGCAGCACCTGCTCCAGCTTGGCGAGGGCCCGTACGGAGGTCTCGCCGATGCTCTCGATGCCCTGTCCGGCGGCGGTGCGCAGGCCGACGGCCACCGCGACGGCCTCGTCGTCGTCCAGCAGCAGGGGCGGGAGTTCGGCGCCGACGCCCAGCCGGTAGCCGCCGCCGGTGCCGGGGCTGGCGTGGACCGGGTAGCCCAGCTCGCGCAGCCGGTCCACGTCCCGGCGGACGGTGCGCGGGGTGACGTCGAGCCGTTCGGCCAGCTCCGGTCCGGACCACTCGCGGTGGGCCTGGAGCAGCGAGAGCAGGCGCAACAGGCGTGCCGAGGTCTCCAACATGGGCCCGAGTCTGCCAGGGGACGCGGACAGCCGCTGTCCTCATCGGGACAGCGGCTGCCCGCCGGTGTGCCGGGCTCAGAGCGCGAGGCGCTGCCCGGGCACGATCAGGTTCGGGTCGTCGCCGATGACGGCCTTGTTGGCGGCGTAGATCCGCTGCCAGGTGGTGCTGTGCCGGGCAGCGATGGTGCTCAGGGTGTCTCCCTGGCGGACGGTGTAGTCACCGTGCCGGGCACCACGGCGGGTGGTGGTCGCGGGACGTTCCGGCGCCTTCGCCGGGGTGGACCGGACGGGCGCGGACCTCGTCGTCGCACCGCTGTCGTGGGTCGCCGTACTGGAGGAGCCGGTGCGGGCCGCCGCCGGGGCGGCGCCGGAGGCCCCGGCCCGGCCCGAGCAGACCGGCCAGGCGCCCCAGCCCTGGGCCTGCTGGACCCTGGTGGCGACGGCGATCTGCGCGCTCCTGGAGGCCTGGTCGGCCGTCGGGGCGTAGGCGGAGCCGCCGTACGCGCGCCAGGTCGAGGCGGAGAACTGGAGTCCGCCGTAGTAGCCGTTGCCGGTGTTGATGTGCCAGTTGCCGCCGCTCTCGCACTGGGCGATGCGGTCCCACACCCCGTTGTCGGCCGCGGCGGCGTTGCCGGTCGCTGCCAGCAGTCCCAGCGGGGCCAGCAGGGCGGCTCCGGCGAGCGCGGCCGTCGTACGGCCCTTGCGGGCGCCCTCGGGACGGGCGGTGTTGCGGGTGGTATCGGCACACTCGGACATGTAGTTCCCTCTCCACGAACCCGGGCTCCCCCAAGGCGGAGCGCGTCTCACCGCGTAGGACCGCGGTTCCTCGCGCCCGCCCCGCCCGCCGTGACCGGAGTCGGCGATGCAGCTCTGCCTGTGCCGGTCGGCGGACGTACCCGAGCGGTGCTCGTTGCACACGGCGGAGGAATGTAGGGAGGGTGAGCGGCGGGAATCAACCAACTCGCCGTCGGTCCAGGCCACTTGCCCGTTACCCCGGGTATCGGCGAATTTCGGCCACCCACTACATGCGCGGATTTCCTGATTTGTCGACCACCAGCCGACGCGATCTGTGACCCACTTCACCTCGTCAAGTTCCTTGACGCGGAACGGAGTTGACAGTGAGTGTTCGATTCCGCACCCGAGGTGACCGTGCGCGGCGGAAGGTGCGAACCGGTCGCCCCCGGGGCGTGACCACCACCACAGGACGCCCGTTGTCTTCTTCATGAGCCCGGAACCCCGGGGCTCATCGGCCGGGAGCCACCCGGCCGACCCAGCACCGCATCCCGAGGGAGCCACCCGTGCCGCGCATGCTCGACGTCAGCGACGCCGTACGCGCCGAGATCGGCGACGAAGAAGCCGACCGGCTGCTCGCCGGAGAGAACGCCCCGGGCAGTTACGACTGCACGTCCTGTCGCACCCCGGGCGACTCCGAGCAGGAGCGCACCAGCACCGTTCTGTTCGTCGGCGACGAGACCGCCGTCCTCGCCTTCGCCCACGCCAGCTGTCTGCCCTCGCAGGTCGTCCAGGTGACGGAGGAGCAGCTCCAGGGCGCCGTGCGCTCCATCGGCGCCGTCGGCGGCGACCCGGCCGGCGGTGAGCCGCGCACGTCCGTTCCCGAGCAGGCGGTGCTCGGCGTGACCAGCGGACTCGTCCTGGTCGACGGGGAACTGCACCCCGCGCTCGTCGTCGAGCCGACCTCGCCGATCGTCCGTCCGGGCACCACCGGGGCGGGTGACGACTTCCTGCCGCTGCTCATCGAGCAGGGCTTCATGCCGGTGACCGAGCTGGCGTCCGTCCCCCCGGTGCTGCACGGCTGGTCCGTCCTGCTGGCCGTGGGCCAGTTGCACGCGGTGCTCCAGCCGTCGGCGGTCGGCGGGCAGCCGGTGGCGTGGTGGCAGGCGCACCAGCCGCTCCAGGTGACCGACAGCTGGCGGGCCGCCGCGAACAAGCACCAGCAGGTGCTGATGTTCGCCGCGCCGGTCGGGTCGATCGGGCGTCAGCCGCGGGAGGACCTGCTGCGGGACGCGCTGGACAGGGCCGCCGCAGGCGGCAAGCTGGTCGCCGCGGCGCTTCCCCTCGCGGGCACCTGAGCCCCCGTGAACCGTCCGGCCGCATCTCTTTCCGGTCACGGTCGTTTGGAGATACGTGCACGCATATGACACTCCTCCCCGCCGGTCCTTCTCCTCCGTGCCGTCCGCCCGGGCGGCGCACGAGCCGTCCGGCGGGTCCTCGGCCACGCCGATCTACGACTCGCTCTACGCGGAGTGGGTCAGGACCTTCCGCACACTGCCGGGGGACCGCAGCGGCGAGGAGGAGCTGGGGTTCAGCGCCTTCGGGGACTTCCCGGACGGTTCGGGCACGTACGGCGGGCACCGGGCGGGCACGTTCAGCAGCTCCTACAGCGCCTACAGCGCGGGGGCCTACAGCGCCCGGCAGCAGTCGCAGTGGCAGCGGGTCGGCACGCTGGGCCGGCAGCACGAGACGGGGATGCACCACGTGCCGGCCGCGGCCGCCCTGCCGCCGGGGCCGCGCCGGAGTGCGTGACGGGCACACGGACGAGGAGGGCGGCCCTGGAACACCAGAGCCGCCCTCCTCGTCGTACCGCCGTTACTTCTTCTTCGCGCCGCGCTTCTCGCGCACCCGCACCGAGATGTGGATCGGGGTGCCCTCGAAGCCGAACTCCTCGCGCAGACGGCGCTCGATGAAGCGCCGGTAGCCCGCCTCGATGAAGCCGGAGGCGAAGAGCACGAACCGCGGGGGCTTGGTGCCGGCCTGGGTGCCGAACAGGATGCGCGGCTGCTTGCCGCCCCGGACGGGGTGCGGGTGGGCCGAGACCAGCTCGCCGAGGAAGGCGTTCAGCCGGCCCGTGGGGACGCGCGTCTCCCAGCCGGCCAGCGCCGTCTCGATCGCCGGGACCAGCTTCTCCATGTGCCGGCCGGTGCGCGCCGAGACGTTGACCCGGGGCGCCCAGGCGACCTGGCCCAGCTCGGTCTCGATCTCCCGCTCCAGGTAGTAGCGGCGCTCCTCGTCCAGCGTGTCCCACTTGTTGAAGGCGATGACCATCGCGCGGCCCGCCTCGACGGCCATGCTGATGATCCGCTGGTCCTGCACGGAGATGGACTCGGCGGCGTCGATCAGCACGACGGCGACCTCGGCCTTCTCCACGGCGGCGGCCGTGCGCAGCGAGGCGTAGTAGTCGGCGCCCTGCTGGAGGTGGACGCGCTTGCGGATACCGGCGGTGTCGACGAACTTCCAGGTCTTGCCGCCGAGTTCGATGATCTCGTCCACCGGGTCGCGGGTGGTGCCCGCCAGCTCGTTGACGACGACGCGCTCCTCGCCGGCCACCTTGTTCAGCAGCGAGGACTTGCCGACGTTCGGGCGGCCGATCAGGGCCACGCGGCGGGGGCCGCCGATCGCGGTGCCGAAGGACTGCTCGGGGGCGTCCGGCAGGACCTCCAGGACGGCGTCGAGCATGTCGCCCGTGCCGCGGCCGTGCAGGGCCGAGACCGGGTGGGGCTCGCCGAGGCCCAGGTTCCACAGGTAGGCGGCGTCGGCCTCGCCGCTCGGGCCGTCGACCTTGTTGGCGCACAGCACGACCGGCTTGCCGGCCTTGCGCAGCAGCCGGACGACGGCCTCGTCGGTGTCGGTCGCGCCGACCTTGGCGTCGACCACGAAGACCACCGCGTCGGCCGCCTCGATCGCGTACTCGGCCTGGGCGGCCACGGAGGCGTCGATGCCGAGGACGTCCTGCTCCCAGCCGCCGGTGTCGACGACCTTGAAGCGGCGGCCGGCCCATTCGGCCTCGTAGGTGACGCGGTCGCGGGTGACGCCGGGCCGGTCCTCCACGACCGCCTCACGGCGGCCGATCATCCGGTTCACCAGTGTCGACTTGCCGACATTGGGGCGGCCGACGACGGCCAGCACGGGCAGCGGACCGTGGCCCGCCGCCTCGATGGCGCCCTCGACGTCCTCGATGTCGAAGCCCTCTTCCGCGGCGAGCTCCATGAACTCCGCGTACTCGGCGTCGCCGAGAGCCCCGTGCTCGTACTCGTGCTCGGCCGAGCCGTCGGGCTGGATGTCGTCGTTCATGAAGTCCGTACCTCGTCGTTCATTCGTGGTGATCGGTGGAAGGAGCCCCCGCGGGGGCTGATCCACTACTCAAGTGTCGCCCGGCGCCCGGTCAGGCGCCTGGCGTTTTCCAGGTGGCTGGTGAGCTGCTTCTGGATGCGCTCGGTCGCCTCGTCCAGCGCCTTGCGCGTACGCCGCCCGTTGCCGTCGCCCGCCGGGAAGGGGTCGCCGAAGACGACGTCGACGCGGGAGCGCAGCGGCGGCAGTGCCTTTATCAACCGGCCGGGCCGCTCCGCGCTTCCCAGGACGGCCACGGGGACGATCGGCGCCCCGCTGCGAACCGCGAAGTAGGCCAGCCCGGCGCGCAGCGAGGCGAAGTCGCCCTCGCCCCGGGTGCCCTCCGGGAAGATGCCCAGCACTCCCCCGGCCGCCAGCACGTCGAGGGCCTGGCCGATCGCGGTCCGGTCGGCGGCGGCGCGGTCCACCTTCAGCTGGCCGATACCGGTCAGGAAGGGGTCCAGCGGGCCAGTGAAGGCTTCCTTCTTGATCAGGAAGTGCGTCGGCCGGGGTGCCACGCCCATGACCATCGGGCCGTCGATGTTGTGGGAGTGGTTCACCGCGAGGATCACCGGGCCGGTGGCCGGCACCTTCCAGGCACCGAGCACGCGCGGCCGCCACAGACCGTACATCAGGCCGACGCCGATGCGCCGCCCGATCTCGGCGCCCCGCTCCGACGCGACCGGCGGACGGCTCACTTCCCGGCCCGCTTCTCCTCGACCAGGGTGACGACGCACTCGATGACCTGGGCGAGGGTGAGCTCGGTGGTGTCCACCTCGACCGCGTCGTCGGCCTTGGCGAGCGGCGAGGTCTTGCGGCTGGAATCGGCCGCGTCCCGCTTGATCAGGGCCTCGCGGGTGGCGTGGACGTCGGTGCCCTTCAGCTCGCCGCTGCGGCGGGCCGCGCGGGCCTCCGGGGAGGCGGTGAGGAAGATCTTCAGGTCGGCGTCCGGCAGGACGGTCGTACCGATGTCCCGGCCCTCGACCACGATGCCGTTCTCCGCGCCGGCGGCCAGGGAGCGCTGCAGCTCGGTGATCCGGGCGCGCACCTCGGGCACCGCGCTGACCGCGCTGACCTTGGAGGTGACCTCCTGGGTACGGATCGGGCCGGCCACGTCGACGCCGTCGACCGTGATGGTCGGGGCGGCCGGATCCGTGCCGGAGACGATCTCGGGCTTGCCGGCGACGGCGGCGATCGCGGTCGGGTCGTCCAGGTCGATGCCGTTGGTCACCATCCACCAGGTGATCGCCCGGTACTGGGCGCCGGTGTCCAGGTAGCTGAGGCCGAGGTGTGCGGCCACGGCCTTCGACGTGCTCGACTTGCCCGTGCCGGAGGGACCGTCGATGGCGACGATCACGGGCTTGGCGGTCGGGGCGGCGCCGTTTTCCACGGGAGGGCACCTTCCTGGTGAAGGGTGGGAGCGGGGTCCGGGGCGCGAGGGCGCCCCGGACAAGGTTACTGGCTCGCGGGAGGCGCCCTCACCGGGTGTTACTGGCGCAGTGCCCAGCCCCGCTCGCGCAGTGCCTCCTCCAGCACGGGAACCGCCTTCGGTTCGACGCTCAGCTGGACCAGACCGGCCTGCTGCCCGGTCGCGTGCTCGATCCGGACGTCCTCGATGTTGACCCCGGCCCGGCCCGCGTCGGCGAAGATGCGGGCCAGCTGGCCGGGCTGGTCGTCGATGAGGACGACGACGGTCTCGTACGCGCGCGGGGCGCTGCCGTGCTTGCCGGGTACCCGCACCTGGCCCGCGTTCCCGCGGCGCAGCACGTCCTCGATCCCGGCGGTGCCCTCACCGCGCTTGGCCTCGTCGGAGGACTGCAGGGCGCGCAGCGCCCGGACCGTCTCGTCCAGGTCGGCGGCGACGTCGGAGAGCAGGTCGGCGACCGGTCCCGGGTTCGCGGACAGGATGTCGATCCACATGCGCGGGTCGGAGGCGGCGATCCGGGTCACGTCCCGGATGCCCTGCCCGCACAGCCGTACGGCGGCCTCCTCGGCGTGCTCCAGGCGCGCGGCGACCATGCTGGACACCAGGTGGGGCATGTGGGAGACGAGGGCGACGGCGCGGTCGTGGGCGTCGGCGTCCATGACGACCGGTACGGCCCGGCAGTGCGAGACCAGCTCCAGGGCGAGGTTGAGCACCTCGGTGTCGGTGTCCCGGGTCGGGGTGAGCACCCAGGGGCGGCCCTCGAAGAGGTCGCCGGTGGCGGCCAGCGGGCCGGACTTCTCCCGGCCGGACATGGGGTGCGTGCCGATGTACGCGCTGAGGTCCAGGCCGAGCGCCTCCAGCTCACGGCGGGGGCCGCCCTTGACGCTGGCGACGTCCACGTAGCCGCGGGCCACGCCCCGGCGCATGGCGTCGGCGAGGACCCGGGCCACATGGGCGGGCGGGGCCGCCACGATCGCCAGGTCGACGGGGCCCTCGGGGGCCTGGTCGGTACCGGCACCCAGTGCGGCGGCCGTGCGGGCCTGCTCGGGGTCGTGGTCGGCGAGGTGGACGGTGACACCGCGCTGGGCGAGGGCCAGGGCGGCGGAGGTGCCGATGAGGCCGGTTCCGATGACGAGTGCGGTTCTCACTGGGCGATGTCCTTGCGCAGGGCCGCGGCGGCGCCGAGGTAGACGTGGGCGATGTCGGCGCGGGGCCGGTCCGACTCGATGTGCGCGAGGATCCGCACGACGCGGGGCATGGCGCCCTCGATGTCCAGTTCCTGCGCGCAGATCAGGGGGACGTCCACGATGCCGAGCTTGCGGGCGGCGGCGGCCGGGAAGTCGCTGTGCAGGTCGGGGGTGGCCGTGAACCAGATGCTGATCAGGTCGTCGGCGGTCAGCCCGTTCCGCTCCAGGACCGCGGTGAGCAGGGCCCCGACCCGTTCCTCCATGTGACCGGCCTCGTCCCGCTCCAGTTGGACGGCCCCCCGGACCGCTCGTACCGCCACGGCGCTGCTCCTCGCTGACGTGCGTGTTCCGTTCTTGGTCCGTCCAGCGTAGTCAGCCCGCGCGGGACGGGCGTGGGCCGCTCGCTCGCTGAGACGATGCGAGAGTTCCGGTATCCACCGATATGCACATCTGTACGGAGGTCTGACATGACCCAGCCAGCGACACGGCGGACAGTCCTCGCCACGGGCGCCGGTGCGCTCGCCCTGGGATGCGTGGGGTGCGGCGCCGAAAAGGGCGGTGAGGCCGCGTCGGCATCGTCGGCGCCGGCGTCGGCGGCGGCGTCGTCCCCGGCCGCGCAGGAGGCGGCCGCCGACGGGAAGGCGCTGGCGCGGACGAGCGACATCCCGGAGGGCGGCGGCAAGGTGTTCAAGGAGGAGAAGGTGGTGGTCACCCAGCCGAAGAAGGGTGACTTCAAGGCCTTCTCGGCGATCTGCACGCACCAGGGCTGCACGGTGAACACGGTGGCGGACGGCACCATCGACTGCCCCTGCCACGGCAGCAGGTTCCGCATCGAGGACGGCTCGGTGGCCCGCGGTCCCGCGACCAGGCCGCTGCCCAAGCGGTCGATCAAGGTGGACGGGAAATCAATCCGCCTGACCTGAGGGTGCCGCGTACGCTCCGGGGATGCAGCCGCAGGATCTCGTACGCGACCACACGATCTACGCCTGTGTCATGGGCTCCCGCGCCTTCGGCCTGGCGACGGACGCCAGCGACACCGACCGGCGCGGGGTGTTCCTCGCCCCGACCCCGCTGTACTGGCGGTTCGAGAAACCGCCGACGCATGTGGAGGGGCCGGGCGAGGAGCGGTTCTCCTGGGAGTTGGAACGGTTCTGCGAACTGGCGCTGCGCGGCAACCCGAACATCCTGGAGTGCCTGCACTCCCCGCTGGTGGAACACGTGGACGACACCGGCCGCGAGCTGCTGTCCCTGCGCGGCTCCTTCCTGTCCCGGCAGGCGTACGACACCTTCACCCGGTACGCCCTCGGCCAGCGCAGGAAGCTCGACGCCGACGTCCGCACGACGGGCGCCCCGCGCTGGAAGCACGCGATGCATCTGCTGCGCCTGCTGATGAGCGCCCGGGACCTGCTGCGCACCGGGGAGCTGCGGATCGACGTCGGTGAGCGGCGCGAGCGCCTGCTGGCGGTGAAGCACGGCGAGGTGCCGTGGGCGGAGGTGGAGGCGTGGATGGCCCGGCTGGCGGCCGAGGCCGAGGAGGCCCTGCGGGGCAGCCCGCTGCCACCGGAGCCGGACCACGCGCGCGTGACCGCGTTCCTGTACCGGGTGCGCCGGGCCTCAGCCCTTGAGGCGGAGCCGGACCACCAGGTCGTGCAGGGCGTCCTGGGCACCGCACGCCTCGGGCAGGGCTGAACCGGCCTGCGCCTCGTCCAGCACGGTGCGGGCGCTCCACGTCGGCCTCCACGCGCGCGTGGTCGACGCCGGCCCCGCCGCGCTCCCGGTCCTTGCTCGGCGGCGACACCGGGGCCGGGACGGCCGGCTCCCGGTGGGCGTCGTCGATCGTGGGCCTAGGCGTCCCAGAGCGCTCCCAGGGCCAAGAGGTCGCCTCGGTACTCGATCCGCTCGGCCCAGTCGGCGGGCCAGGCCCCGGCGCCCAGCCAGGCGCCCGCGAAGGCGCCGGTGAGGCAGGCGATGGAGTCGGAGTCGCCGGCGGTGCAGGCGGCCCGGCGCAGGGCGGTGACGGGTTCGTCGGGGAAGAGCAGGAAGCACAGCAGCCCGGTCGCGAGGGCCTCCTCGGCGATCCAGCCCTCGCCGGTGGCAAGGCACGGGTCGGTCTCCGGGGAGACGGCCCGCGCGGCCTCCTGGAGCCGGCCGAGGATCTCCAGGCACTCGTCCCAGCCGCGCGCGATGAACTGCTCGGGGCCGGGGTCCTGCGAGCGGGTCCACAGGTCGCCGAGCCAGGTGTGGTGGTAGCGGGTGCGGTTCCGAAGGGCGTAGGAGCGCAGGTGCCCGACCAGTCCGGCCGGGTCGGTGCCCTGGGCAAGCAGGTGGACGGCGTGGGCGGTGAGGTCGGAGGCGGCCAGCGCGGTGGGGTGGCCGTGGGTGAGCGCGGCCTGCAACTGGGCGGCACCGGCCCGCTGTTCGCCGCTCAGCCCGGGGACGAGCCCGATCGGGGCGACCCGCATGTTGGCGCCGCAGCCCTTGGAACCGACCTGGCTGGCGTCCTGCCAGGCCCGGCCCTCCGCCTTGAGCAGCTCGCAGGCCCGCAGACAGGTGGTGCCGGGGGCGCGGTTGTTCTCGGGCGACTCGTACCAGTCCACGAACTCCTCGCGCAGGGGCCGCTCCAGCCGCTTGGGGGCGAGGGGTCCGCGCTCCATGGCCGTGCGCAGGGCTCGCCCGAGGGCGAGGGTCATCTGGGTGTCGTCGGAGACGAAGGCCCGCTTCGGCAACTCCATCTCCCGCCAGGGCCCGCACTTGGCGAGGATCGACGGCACGTCGTTGAACTCGGTCGGGAAGCCGAGGGCGTCCCCGAGGGCGAGGCCGAGGAGTGCTCCGGTCGCCGGCTGCTTGGGCATATGCGTCATCCCCCTTTATCGTCACCATGACAATAAAGGGGGACGGTGATCACGGCAAGGCGATTTAGAGGTCGACTTCCTTCATCAGCATGCCGACCTCGGTGTTGGACAGGCGGCGCAGCCAGCCCGACTTCTGGTCGCCGAGGGTGATCGGGCCGAAGGCGGTGCGCACCAGCTTGTCGACCGGGAAGCCCGCCTCGGCCAGCATGCGGCGCACGATGTGCTTGCGGCCCTCGTGCAGGGTCACCTCGACCAGGTAGTTCTTGCCGGTCTGCTCCACCACGCGGAAGTGGTCCGCGCGCGCGTAGCCGTCCTCCAGCTGGATGCCGTCCTTCAGCCGCTTGCCCAGGTCGCGCGGGATCGGTCCGACGATGTGCGCGAGGTAGGTCTTCTTCACGCCGTACTTGGGGTGCGTGAGGCGGTGGGCCAGCTCACCGTGGTTGGTGAGCAGGATGACGCCCTCGGTCTCGGTGTCCAGCCGGCCGACGTGGAAGAGCCGGGTCTCGCGGTTGGTCACGTAGTCACCGAGGCACTGCCGGCCCTCCGGGTCCTCCATGGTGGAGACCACGCCCGCGGGCTTGTTCAGCGAGAAGAACTGGTACGACTGGGTCGCGACCGTCAGGCCGTCGACCTTGACCTCGTCCTTCTCGGGGTCGACCCGCTTGCCCTGCTCGGTGACGATCTCGCCGTTCACCTCGACCCGGGCCTGGTCGATCAGCTCCTCGCAGGCGCGCCGGGAGCCGTAGCCCGCGCGCGCGAGGACCTTCTGCAGCCGCTCGCCCTCCTGCTCGGCGCCCGGGAAGGTCTTGGGCAGCTTGATGTCCTTCTTGCCCGCGTACCGCTCCCGGTTGCGCTCCTCGACCCGCGTCTCGTACTCACGGGAGCGCGACGGGGCTGAACGGCCGCCCTGCTGGGGCCGCTTCGGGCCGCCCTTGGCGCCTCCCCGCGCGGCACCGCCGCGCCCGGCCTTGGGGCCGTCCTTGGTGGCCCCCGGGCCCACGTCGTAGCGGCGCTCCTCGGGGCGGGGCTTGCGGGGCCGGCCCTGCCCCTGCTTCTGATCCCTGTCGTTGCCGGCACCGCGGTAGTTACCGCGCCCGCCGCTCTTGCCGCTGCCGCTGCTTCGCATCAAGGTTTCCGTCTTAGTCGTCTGCGTCCTGACCGCCGGGCGCGTCGGGCGCGTCCGGGTCGAACGACGGGACTCCCTCCTGGGTCTCGGCCTCGATCGCCTCCGCCTCGGGGAGGAAGGGCGCGAGCTCCGGGAGCTCGTCCAGGCCACGCAGGCCCATCCGCTCCAGGAAGTAGTTCGTCGTCCTGTACAGGATCGCACCTGTTTCGGGTTCCGTGCCCGCCTCCTCGACCAGACCGCGCTGGAGGAGGGTGCGCATCACGCCGTCGCAGTTCACCCCGCGCACGGCGGAGACCCGGCTGCGGCTGACCGGCTGGCGGTAGGCGACGACCGCCAGGGTCTCCAGCGCGGCCTGGGTGAGCCGGGCGGTCTGACCGTCCAGGACCAGCCGCTCGACGGCGGGGGCGTAGGCGGCGCGGGTGTAGAAGCGCCAGCCGCCGGCGACGAACCGCAGCTCGAAGCCGCGGCCCTGCACGGCGTACTCGTCGGCCAGCTCGCGCAGGGCGTCCGCGATCTGCCGCTCGGGCCGCTCCAGGATCCTCGCCAGGTGCCCCTCGGTCGCGGGCTCGTCCACGACCATGAGCATCGCCTCCAGGGCGGGCTTGAGGTCGAGTTCGGCGACGGTCCGCGGTCCGGCCGGGACCTCGGCGGTCTGGTCGCTCATGGCTTCTTCTCCTCCTCGGGCGGCTCGGGCGGCCGGTCGAACTCGTCCGTGACCATCGGCGCCGCGTCCGTGTCGCCGCCGGTCCAGCGCACGGTCAGCTCCCCCAGCGCGTCCTCCTGCTCCAGGGCCACGGCCTTCTCCCGGTACAGCTCCAGCAGGGCGAGGAACCGTGCCACGACGGTGAGCGTGTCGTCGGTGTCCTCGATCAGCGCCCGGAAGCCGGCCTCGCCCAGCTCGCGCAGCCGGGCGACCACGATCCCGGCCTGCTCCTGCACGCTGACCAGCGGGGCGTGGATGTGGTCGACGTACACCTGCGGTCTGGGCTTGGGCTGCATGGCCTTGACGGCGAGCCTGGCGAAGCCCTCGGGGCCGATGCTGATGACGACCTCGGGCAGCAGCTCGGCGTGCTGCGGTTCGAGGCCGACGGTACGGGGATGGCGCCGGGCCTCGTCGTCGAGCCGCTGGTCGAAGATGTCGGCGACCTGTTTGTAGGCGCGGTACTGGAGCAGCCGGGCGAACAGCAGGTCCCGGGCCTCCAGCAGGGCCAGGTCGGCCTCGTCCTCCACCTCGGCGGCGGGCAGCAGCCGGGCGGCCTTGAGGTCGAGCAGCGTGGCCGCGACGACCAGGAACTCCGTGGTCTGGTCCAGGTCCCAGTCGGGTCCCATGGCCCGGATGTGCGCCATGAACTCGTCGGTAACCTTGGACAGGGCGACCTCGGTGACGTCCAGCTTGTGCTTGGAGATCAGCTGGAGGAGCAGGTCGAAGGGGCCCTGGAAGTTCGCGAGACGGACCTTGAAGACGCCGTCGGAAGCGGGCTCGGAGTCAACGGGATCGGACTCAACAGGCTCGGACTCAACAGGCTCGGACTCAGTGGGCTCAGGCTCAGCGGGCTCAGGCTCGGGCTCGGGCAGCTCCGGCCCGGGCAACCCGTGCTCCGGCTCCGGCAGCTCCGGCTCGGGAGACTCGACGGGTACGGCGGCCGGCTCGTCCGGCGCGGCTCCCGGCCCTCGCCCCAGCGCACGCCGACGACCGGCGGATGCGCCGGGGGCAGGGGCTCCGTTCGAGGTCATGGCCCCCGCAGGCTACCGCTACCGCCCGCGCAGCCGTCGCACGAGGATGCTCGCGTCACCACGGGACTCCAGGTCGGCCAGGACCACGGCCACCGCCTCGCGGACGATCCGCCCGCGGTCCACCGCGAGCCCGTGCTCGCCGCGGAGCACCAGCCGCGCGTGCTCCAGGTCCATCAGCTCCTCGGCGGAGACGTAGACGGTGATCTTCTCGTCGTGCCGCTCGCGCCCGCTGGGCCGCCGGGCCGCCGACCGTCCGCGCTTGCGCGGCTGCGCGGCTGCAGGACCTTCCTGCGCCGCCTGCCGGCGCGCCGGGCGGGTGCGGGACTCGCCGGCCTCGGCCGGCTCGGCCTCCACCGCCACGTGCTCCGCCCCCTCTCCGTCACCGCTCTGGACGGGCACCGACTGCGGTGCGTCCTCGGCGGCGGCCGCCTCGTCGCTCTCCCCCGCGGGAGCCGGCACCCGGGCCTCGCCGTTGGCCGCGCGGCGGGGCGTGGACGGCTGGAGCGCCATCCCCCCGGTCGTGCGGAACAGTTCGTCGGCCCCGGGCAGACTCACTCGGCGTGACACCGGGCGAGCACCTCCCTGGCGAGCTGGCGGTAGGCGGCGGCACCGACGGAGTTGGAGGCGTACGTGGTGATCGGCTCACCGGCGACCGTGGTCTCCGGGAAGCGGACCGTGCGGCCGATGACCGTGTGGTAGACGTGGTCGTCGAAGGCCTCGACCACGCGGGCCAGCACCTCGCGGCTGTGCACCGTGCGCGAGTCGTACATCGTGGCGAGGATGCCGTCGAGCTCCAGCTCGGGGTTGAGCCGCTCCTGGACCTTCTCGATGGTCTCGGTCAGCAGGGCCACACCGCGCAGGGCGAAGAACTCGCACTCCAGCGGCACGATCACCTTGTGCGCGGCCGTCAGCGCGTTGACGGTGAGCAGGCCGAGCGAGGGCTGACAGTCGATGACGATGTAGTCGTAGTCGGGCAGCAGCGGCTTCAGGGCGCGCTGGAGCGTCGACTCGCGCGCGACCTCGGAGACCAGCTGGACCTCGGCGGCCGACAGGTCGATGTTGGACGGCAGCAGGTCCATGTTGGGGACCGCCGTCTTCAGCAGGACCTCGTCCGCGGACATGCCCCGCTCCATGAGCAGGTTGTAGACGGTGAGGTCCAGCTCCATCGGGTTGACGCCGAGACCGACCGACAGCGCGCCCTGCGGGTCGAAGTCCACGAGCAGCACGCGCCGGCCGTACTCCGCGAGCGCGGCACCCAGGTTGATGGTCGACGTCGTCTTGCCGACGCCGCCCTTCTGGTTGCACATCGCGATGATCGTCGCGGGGCCGTGGTCGGTCAGCGGGCCCGGGATCGGGAAGTACGGCAGCGGGCGTCCGGTCGGGCCGATGCGCTCACGGCGCTGGCGGGCCGCGTCGGGCGCGAGCGTGGCCGCGTACTCGGGATCGGGCTCGTACTCGGCGTCGGGGTCGTAGAAGTGCCCCTCGGGCAGTTCGTCGTAGTCGGCGAAGTGGTTGTGGGGCGCGCCACTTCCGTCGCCGGCCATGGCGTTCACGTGATGGCCATCCATGCTCTGGTGTGCTGTCCCGGCCGCCTGCGGACCGGAACTCTGGTGGGCTGCGAAGGTGCGCACAGCTACGGAGCCGACAGCCTCGAATCCCGCGGGGCCCTGGCCCCGTGCAGGCATTCCTGGTTGACCACCCCCGGGAGAAAATGTCGACTCATTCACAAGTCGTCTTACCTCCTTGGTGACCAGGAAACTTCTAGACAAGGTCAGCGTGGCACCATGCCGACGGTTGGCGACTCTATGGCGTGTCGGGCGTCCGCAGCAACACAATCCGCCGGACCCGGCCCGATGTGTCGGCAATGAAACATCCCGCTGTCAAGGGCGTACGGCCGTCGCACCGCAGGTTTCACCGGTGTGCGAATCGGTCGAAGGGTTACGTTCGAGGCGAGTTGACCGAGAGCCGCAAAGTGACCATACACACACCCGGCCGGACCTTGTCGGGCAAGGTCCGGCCGGGTGCGCGCTGTTGACGAGCCGTGTTGACGAATCGCCTTTTGGGTCAGCCGAGAAGGCTCTCCAGCTCCACGTGGTCCAGGCCGTGGGCCTCGGCGACCTCCTTGTAAACCACCTTGCCGTCATGGGTGTTGAGACCCTTGGCGAGCGCGGCGTCGCGGCGCAGCGCCTCCACCCAGCCGTTGTTGGCCAGCGAGACGATGTACGGCAGCGTCGCGTTGGTGAGGGCGTTGGTGGAGGTGTTGGGCACCGCGCCCGGCATGTTGGCGACGCAGTAGAAGACCGAGTTGTGGACCCGGAAGGTCGGCTCGGCGTGCGTGGTGGGACGGGAGTCCTCGAAGCAGCCGCCCTGGTCGATCGCGATGTCGACAAGGACACTTCCCGGCTTCATGCGGGACACCATCTCGTTGGTGACCAGCTTCGGGGCCTTGGCGCCCGGGATGAGGACCGCGCCGATGACGAGGTCGGCGTCGAGGACGGCCTTCTCCAGCTCGAAGGCGTTCGACATGATCGCCTTGACCTTCGTGCCGAAGATCCGGTCGGCCTCGCGCAGCTTGTTGATGTCGCGGTCGAGCAGGGTCACCTCGAAGCCCATGCCGATGGCGACCTGGGTGGCGTTCCAGCCGGAGACACCGCCGCCGATGACGACGGCCTTGGCCGGGGTCACACCCGGCACGCCGCCCGGCAGCACGCCGCGGCCGCCGGCCGCGCGCATCAGGTGGTAGGCGCCGACCTGCGGGGCCAGCCGGCCCGCGACCTCGGACATCGGGGCGAGCAGCGGCAGGGCGCGGTTCGGCAGCTCGACGGTCTCGTAGGCGATGGCCGTGGTGCCGGACTCGATCAGCGCGTCCGTGCACTCCTTGGACGCGGCCAGGTGCAGGTAGGTGAAGAGGATCTGGTCCTTGCGCAGGCGGTGGTACTCCTCGGCGATGGGCTCCTTGACCTTCAGCAGCAGGTCGGCGGCGGCCCACACCTCGTCGGCCGTGTCGAGGATGGCGGCACCCGCCGAGACGTACTCCTCGTCCGTGATGGAGGAGCCGAGGCCGGCGCCCCGCTCGACGACGACCTGGTGGCCGTTGCGCACCAGCTCGTGCACACCGGCGGGGGTGATGGCCACCCGGAACTCGTTGTTCTTGACCTCGCGGGGGATGCCGACCTTCACGTCGATCACGGTCCTTGGCTCAGAGGGTAGAGGGGTGCATTTACAGACGTACCCAGACATGCGGGGGCATACCGGGAGACACCGCAGGAGAACGAGCGGCAGAGCCAGTCTAATGAAGGTGTTCCGGCTGTCTAGCCTTTCATTGCATCAATCTTCACTGGGCGCACTACGGATTTCGCAGGCGTTAGCGTCGTGTTCCAGCCTTGCGTCCTCTTCCGGCGGCTCCTCACCCAGCATGCGCTCCGCCGCAGCGCGGTGCAGACGGGCCGACGCGGGGTCGCCCAGCCGGTCCAGGGTGTCGGCGAGCCGTAGCTGCAGCGCGGCCTGCAACCGCGCGTCCTCGGCGCGCCGCGCCCACTCCACGGCTTCCTGGCAGGTGCGCAGCGACTCCTCGGGCCGCCCCGCGTACTCCTGCACCCGGGCGATCTCGCTCAACGCCCGCGCGCTGGCGGCGACATCGCCGCTCCTGCGGTAGCCGGCGAGGGCGGCCCGCCAGTTCCGCAGCGCCTCCCCGTACCGGCCGGCGTAGGTGTGGGCGGTGCCGATACGGCCGTACAGCCGGGCCGCCTCCGGGTGCTCCCCCCGGGCCAGCCGCTCGGCCAGCGCCCGGCCGAACCAGTCGGCGGCCCGGTCGTGGTCCCCCAGCTCCTGGTAGGCGCCGCCTACGGATTCCATCGCGCGGCCGGTCGCGTACGGGTCGTTCGCCTCGCGTCCGGCGTCCAGGGCGGCCCGGTAGCGGACCAGCGCCTCCCGGGTCCGGCCGGTCTGCGCATCCAGATCACCCAGGTTCAGCAGGGCCGCGGCCTTCTCCCTGGGCAGCCCGCGCCGCTCGGCGACGTCCAGGACGAGGCCGTGCAGGCCGTAGAGGTCGGCTGCGGCGGCCTGGGTGCCGACATGCGCGGCCAGGGCCCTGACGAGCTGGGACATCAGCCGCCGGGCGAGGGTGTCCAGCTCGCCGTCGGCCACCGCGAGGCGCGCCGACGCCAGCAGGGCGGGCCGCCGGATGCGCAGCCAGTCGGCGGCGGCCCGCGGGGTCGGGAAGCGCAGCGCGGGGGGCAGGCCGCTCAGCTTCTCCCGGGCCTGCGGGCTGTCCGTCTCGGTGATCGCCCGGCAGGACTGCAGCAGCCGCACCGTCCGTTCCAGCATCCGGGCCCGGGCCAGCTGCAGCTCCGCGGGCCGCTCCTGGGCCTCGGCCAGGGCGCGCAGCAGCGGGTGCAGACAGCCGGGGACCTCGTACTGGGGCAGCGGGGAGTCCAGCGCGCGCAGCAGGCCGAGGGCGACCAGGTCGTCCAGGGTGGCGCGGGCGGCGTCGAGCGAGCAGCCGGCGAGCGCCGAGGCGGTGTGCGGGTCGGCCAGGCCGGCCGGGGCGAGGCAGAGCAGTCGCAGTATGCGGGCGGCCGGGCCGGGCAGCTGGTCGTACACGAGCCGGAAGACGCGGGCCAGTGGGGTGCCGTCCGCGCCGCCGTCGGCGTGCAGCCGCTTGGCGAGGTCGGAGACGGCGGCCTGGGGGCGGGCGGCGAGCCAGCCGCCGGCCAGCACCAGCGCGGCCGGGTGGCCCTGGCATGCCTCGACCAGGCTCTCCGCCGAGCGCGGGTCTACGGTGACGCGGACGGAGCCGGCGTACCCGGTGAGCAGTTCCACCGCGGACTTGGTGTCGAGGCCGCCGAGCGTGCAGGGGCGGACGTCCGCGATGCCGGTGAGCGGTCCCCCGGAGACGGCCACCACCAGGCAGTCCGGGGCGTCCGGGAGCAGCGCGTCGACCTGCTCGGCGCCGGCCGCGTCGTCGAGCAGGAGCAGCATCCGGCGGCCGGCGAGGGCGGCGCGCAGGGCCGCGGCCAGGTCGTCCTCGGCGGCTCCGGCGGGGGCGGGCAGCTCCAGTGCGGCGAGCAGGTCGCGGGCTGCCTGCTCCACGGGCACCGGCGTGCCGCCGGGCTCGCTGAGCCTGGCCCGCAGCACTCCGTCGGGGTAGCGGCCGGCGACCTGCCGGACGAGTTGCTCGGCGAGACGGGTACGGCCGGAGCCGGGGCGGCCGGCGATGAGGAGCACGCGCGCGCGGGGGGCCTTGCGGCCGGAGAGGGTGTCCAGTCCGGCGCGCTGGATGTCGGCGCGCAGCTCCTTCAACTCCCGTGCCCGGCCCAGGAATCGGTCCTCCCTGGCCTGGTGCGCGGTCCGCTCCGCACCGTCTGGGTCCACCGCCTGATCCGTCACGGGCCACACTCCCGTCCCACCGCACGCGCAAGCCCGCCGGTGTCTTCCGATGCGGGCGTTGAAGAGCCTAGTTCACGCTCTGCGACGTTCCGGGAAGAGCGCGGCGGAGGGATCGCCCGATCGGATCAGGCGATCGTCACACCGGCATGCCGGACGGGTCCGGCCGGGTCGCGGAGGGGACGGGCCGGGCCCCGGGCGGGGCGGGCCGGAGCCTGGGACGGGGCCGGGCCGGGTCCCAGGCGCGCCGGTCGCGTCCCAGGCAGGCCGGGTCGGGTCCCGGACGGGTCGGGCCAGGCCCCAGACAGACCGGGCCGGCCCCCAGACGAGGCGGGTCAGATCCCGGACGGGACAGGCCGCGCCCCAGACAGGCAGGGCCGAACCCCGACAAGGTCGTGCCGGACCCAGACACGTCGGTCACGGCTCAGACGAGCCGGGTCAGGTCCCGAACGGGTCGGGCCAGGCCCCAGACAGCCCCCAGACGAGGCGGGTCAGATCCCGGACGGGACAGGCCGCGCCCCAGACAGGCAGGGCCGAACCCCGACAAGGTCGTGCCGGACCCAGACACGTCGGTCACGGCTCAGACGAGCCGGGTCAGGTCCCGAACGGGTCGGGCCAGGCCCCAGACCGGGCCCGGACGGGGCGGGCCGGGCCTCAGACGCGTCGGTCAGGTGCCAGACGGGGCGGGCCAGGTCCCAGACGTGTCGAGTCGCACCCCGGACAGGCCGCCAGGCCCCCGGCGGGACCGGGTCAGCTTTCGAAGGGGCGCGCCGGCCAGGGCGCGTCGGCGGGGCGCAGCGCGTCCAGGCCGTCCCCGTCACGGGCGGCGACCAGGGAGAGCACGCCCACCACGAGGCAGTTGTTGTGCAGGTCGCCGGCCAGGACGCGGCGCACCAGTTCCTCGACCGGCACGCGCGCGAGCTGCATGTCGGTCTCCTCGTGCTCCGCCGCGAAGCGCTCGCCCTCGGCCTCGGACAGGCCCCGGGCCAGGAAGATCCGTACGGCCTCGTCGCAGCCGCCCGGGGTGGTGTACACGTCGGTCAGCACCCGCCAGTCCTCGGCCTTGACGTGCGCCTCCTCGTACAGCTCCCGCTGCGCGGCGTGCAGCGGGTTCTCGCCGGGAACGTCCAGCAGCCCGGCCGGGATCTCCCACAGCTTGTGCCGCACCGGGTGCCGGTACTGGTTGATCAACAGCACCCGGTCCTCCTCGTCCAGGGCGAGGACGGCCACGGAGCCGGGGTGGACCTGGTAGTCACGGCGGGCCACCGACCCGTCGGGCATGACCACGTCGTCCGTGCGGACGGAGGTCTTGTTGCCCACGAAGGGGGTGTCCGTGGCCCGGATCTCCCACTCCTCGGGGGTGTCCTTGATCGTCATGCCCTGTCCTTCCACGTGCTGTTCCGAAACTCCGGCCGACGAAGAAAGCCGGGGCGCTCACCTTTGAAGGTTCGCACCCCGGCCACCGTACAACTGGTGTGTTACTTCGAGTTCTTCCGCTCCACCGCGGCCTTCACCAGGCCGACGAAGAGCGGGTTCGCGCGGGTCGGCCGCGAGCGCAGCTCCGGGTGCGCCTGCGTGGCGACCAGGTACGGGTGGACGTCACGCGGGTACTCCACGTACTCCACGAGCTTGCCGTCGGGGGAGGTGCCGGAGAAGACGATGCCGGCCTTCTTCTCCAGTTCCGCGCGGTAGGCGTTGTTGACCTCGTAGCGGTGCCGGTGGCGCTCCTCGACGTACTCCTTGCCGTCGTACACCTCACGCACGATCGAGCCCTCGGCCAGCTTGGCCGGGTACATGCCCAGCCGCATGGTGCCGCCCATGTCGCCCTCACCGGCGACGATGTCGAGCTGCTCGGCCATGGTGGAGATGACCGGGTGGGCGGTGGCCGGGTCGAACTCGGTGGAGTTGGCGTCCGGGATGTCGGCCAGGTTGCGGGCGGCCTCGATCACGATGCACTGCAGGCCCAGGCACAGGCCGAGCAGGGGGATCTTGTTCTCCCGGGCGTAGCGGATCGCGCCGACCTTGCCGAGCACACCCCGGTCGCCGAAGCCGCCGGGGATGCAGACGCCGTCCACGTCCGCGAGCTGGGCCTTGGCACCGGCCGGGGTCTTGCAGTCGTCGGAGGTGACCCACTTGATCTTCACGCGGGCCTTGTTGGCGAAGCCGCCCGCGCGCAGCGCCTCGGTGACCGACAGGTAGGCGTCGGGCAGGTCGATGTACTTGCCGACCAGCGCCAGGGTGACCTCGTGGTCGGGGTTGTGGACGCGGTCGAGCAGGTCGTCCCAGGTCGTCCAGTCCACGTCCCGGAAGGGCAGGTCGAGCTTGCGGACCACGTAGGCGTCCAGGCCCTCGGTGTGCACGACCTTGGGGATGTCGTAGATGGAGCGGGCGTCGGGGCAGGCGACGACGGCGGCCTCGTCGACGTCGCACATCAGGGAGATCTTCCGCTTGATCGCGGTCGGCACCTCCCGGTCGCAGCGCAGCACGATCGCGTCCGGCTGGATACCGATGTTCCTGAGCGCGGCCACCGAGTGCTGGGTCGGCTTGGTCTTCAGCTCACCGGACGGGCCGATGTAGGGCAGCAGCGAGATGTGCACGACGAAGACGTTGTCCCGGCCGACCTCGTGGCGGACCTGGCGGACGGTCTCCAGGAACGGCAGCGACTCGATGTCGCCGACCGTGCCGCCGACCTCGGTGATCACGACGTCGACCTCGTCGGTGGCCATGCGCCGGATGCGGTGCTTGATCTCGTTGGTGATGTGCGGGATGACCTGCACCGTGTCGCCCAGGTACTCACCGCGGCGCTCCTTGGCGATCACGGTGGAGTAGACCTGCCCGGTGGTGACGTTAGCGCTGCCGTCCAGGTCGCGGTCGAGGAACCGCTCGTAGTGGCCGATGTCCAGGTCGGTCTCGGCGCCGTCGTTGGTGACGAACACCTCACCGTGCTGGAAGGGGTTCATCGTGCCCGGGTCGACGTTCAGGTACGGGTCGAGCTTCTGCATCACGACACGCAGGCCCCGCGCCTTGAGCAGCATGCCCAGGCTGGAGGCGGTCAGGCCCTTGCCGAGCGAGGAGGCGACACCCCCGGTCACGAAGATGTGCTTGGTCGTCGTGGTGTTGGGCGGCATGGCCAAGAGGGGGCTCCCGTGGTCGCGGTCTGGGGGTGCGATACGGCGACCCTCCCGGGTGTCTCCGGAGGTGCCGTCGCTGCGGTTCGGGGGTTTTCTCCCACCGGTCCACGGGCTACCAGCGTATCAGCGCCTGGGCGAGATGGCTCCCGGCCACTCTTCGCACTCGCCCGGGCACAGCGGGTCGCCACAGGGGTCACCAGGGTCACTCGGGTCATCTCGCGGACACATGGTCCTCACCCGGTGCTCACTCGTTCGGCCCACACAGGTTGCCCGGAGCGGCACGCAGATCATCTACGTGCGTCGTATCCTGCTCGGACATTGGCTGCCGAGCCCGGCCGGAACGACGGCACACCCCCGCCAACATCACCCGGAACAACGAGAGCGCGGCAGTTCGTTGAGCAAAGACTGTCGTGTTTGCCTCAGGGCTCGGCGGGCTGCTTTGCTTCACCGCTCAACGACGCTTAACAACGATCCCTTGACCGCACTAGCGACAGCCCCCTGCGCGGGGGTGTGACGTGGCCGTTCGACTGGAGTTGCACGTGGCCGGGCGCATCGAAGACTACGCACTCATCGGAGACATGCAGACAGCGGCGCTGGTCTGCCGGGATGGCACGGTGGACTGGCTGTGCCTGCCCCGCTTCGACTCGCATGCCATCTTCGCCGGCCTGCTGGGCACCGAGGAGCACGGCTTCTGGCGGCTCGGGCCGGCGCACGCCGCCGACGCCAAGCCGCCCACGGCCGCCCGGCGCAGCTACCGCGGCGACTCGCTGATCCTGGAATCCGAGTGGGACACCCCGCGCGGCACGGTCCGTGTGACCGATTTCATGCCCCCGCGTGACGGGGCCCCGCAGCTCATCCGGATCGTGGAGGGCGTCACCGGCCGGGTCCCGATGCGCTCGGCCCTGCGGATGCGGTTCTCCTACGGCCGGGTGGTGCCGTGGGTGCACAAGCACGAGGGGCGCACCGTGGCCGTCGCCGGACCGGACTCGGTGTGGTTCGACACCGAGGCCGAGACCTACGGCAAGGCGCTGACCACCTACGCCGACTTCACGGTCGCCCCGGGTGACCGGATCGCGTTCACCATCTCCTGGCAGCCGTCGCACAAGCAGCCGCCGCCGCTGCCGGAGCCGGAGGCCTCGCTGGAGGCCACGGAGGACTTCTGGCGCGAGTGGGTCGAGCACTGTACGTACCACGGGCCGTACCGCGAGGCGGTGATCCGCTCGCTGATCACCCTGAAGGCGCTGACCTACGCCCCCACGGGCGGCATCGTCGCGGCCCCGACGACCTCCCTGCCCGAGGACATCGGGGGCGTGCGCAACTGGGACTACCGCTACACCTGGCTGCGGGACGCGGCGATCACCCTGTCCTCGCTGCTGCGCACGGGCTACCGCGAGGAGGCCCGCGCCTGGCGCGAGTGGCTGCTGCGCGCGGTCGCCGGCGACCCGGAGAACCTGCAGATCATGTACGGCATCGCGGGTGAGCGCGAGCTGGGCGAGGCCGAGCTGGACTGGCTGCCCGGCTACGAGTGCTCGGCCCCGGTCCGGGTCGGCAACGGCGCCGCGCACCAGCTCCAGCTGGACGTGTACGGCGAGGTCACCGAGGCCCTGCACCTGGGCCACATGACCGGTCTCGCCCGCAACGACTACGCCTCCCTGCTCCAGCTGAAGCTGATCCGCTACCTGGAGGACCACTGGCAGGAGCCGGACGAGGGCATCTGGGAGGTGCGCGGCCCGCGCCGGCACTTCGTGCACTCCAAGGTGATGGCCTGGGTCGCCGTCGACCGCACGATCAAGCTGATCGAGTCCGGCGACGCGGACGGCCCGCTGGAGCGCTGGAAGGAACTGCGCGACGACATCCACCGGGACGTGTGCGAGAAGGGCTACGACAAGGAGCGCAACACCTTCACCCAGTCCTACGGCTCCCAGGAGCTGGACGCCTCCCTGCTGCTCATCCCGCAGATGGGCTTCCTGCCGCCGGACGACAAGCGGGTGATCGGCACCATCGAGGCCATCCAGCGCGAGCTGTCCACCCCGGACGGGTTCATCCTGCGCTACCCGACGGAGGGCGACCGCGCGGGCGTCGACGGCCTCCCGGGTGACGAGGGCGCGTTCCTGGCCTGCTCGTTCTGGATGGCGGACGACCTTGCGATGATCGGCCGCGTCGACGAGGCCCGCAAGCTGTTCGAGAAGCTCCTCGCGCTGCGCAACGACCTCGGTCTGCTCGCCGAGGAGTGGGACCCGCGCCTGAAGCGCCAGGTGGGCAACTTCCCGCAGGCGTTCAGCCACGTCCCGCTGATCGACACGGCTCTGCGGCTGACCGCGTCGGGCGCGTACGGCGGCTAGACGCCCCGCCAGGGGCGCCGTGCGGGCTCTCCGTCCGGCTGCGGGCGCGTCGGGGCTCGTCGCGCAGTTCCCCGCGCCCCTTCCGGGGGCGCCGTCCGCCTACCCTGGAACCGGACAGATGCCCCTTTTCCGGAAGGGGGCGGCCATGGCTCCCCTCTCGAAGGCGGGCGCGGCCCTCGCCGCGCTGCGCGAGGATCTGGTCGGCGATGTGCTCGCCCCCGGGGACCTGGGCTACGAGGAGGCCCGCGCGGTCTTCAACGCGATGGTCGACCGGCGGCCCGCGGTGATCGCGCAGTGCGCGGACGCGACCGACGTGGTGCGGGCCGTGCGCTTCGGCAGGGAGCTGGACCTGCACATCGCGGTGCGCGGCGGCGGCCACGGCGTGGCAGGTACCGCGCTGGGCGACGGCGCGCTCGTGGTGGACCTGCGCCGGATGCACCAGGTGACCGTCGACCCGGCGGCCGAGGCGGTCCGCATCGAGGGCGGTGCCACGATGAGCCACCTGGACCGCGCCACCCAGCCGTACGGTCTCGCGACCACCGGCGGGCGGACCTCCACCACCGGCGTCGGCGGCTTCGTCCTCGGCGGCGGCACCGGCTGGCTGGACCGCGCCTTCGGCCTCGCCGTGGACAACCTCATCGCCGTGGAGCTGGTGACCGCCGACGCCGAGCGGGTGCACGCGAGCGCCGACGAGAACCCCGAGCTGTTCTGGGCGCTGCACGGCGGGGGCGGCAACTTCGGCGTCGCCACCGCGCTCACCCTGCGGCTGCACGAGCTGCCGGAGTTCTCGATCGTCCTGCTGCTGTTCCCGCCGGACGTCGGACCGGACGTGCTCCGCACCTTCCGCGAGATCTTCCGCACCGGGCCGGACGAGGTGGGCGGCGCGGCGCTGTACCTCACCGGGCCGCCCGCGGAGTTCACCCCGCCGGAGCTGGTGGGCACGCCGCTGTGCGCGGCCCTGCTGACGTACGCCGGTGGCGAGGACGAGCTGCGGGGGCTCGCCGAGCCGCTGCTCGCGCTGCCGCACGAGGTCGAGCTGGCCGGTGACATGCCGTACGCCGATGCGCAGTGCCTGCTCGACCAGCCGGCGGGGCTGCGCAACCACTGGTCGGCGGAGTATCTGACCGGGCTGCCGGACGAGGCCGTGGACGCCTTCTGCGCCCGTGCGGACGGCATGCCGGTGCCGAGCCCCACCTTGCACCTGCTGTTCCCGCAGGGCGGGGCCGTCGCGGCCGGTCCGCACGAGTACCCGGTTCCGTACCGGGACGCGCCCTGGGCGGCGCACCCCCTCGCGATCTGGCCGGACCCGGCCGACGACGAGCGGGCGATCGGCTGGGTGCGGGACGTGCGCGCCGGCCTGCGGCGGTGGAGCACGGGGGCGGTGTACCTCAACTTCATCGGCGACGAGGGCCCCGAGCGGGTCCGCGCGGGCCTGGGTGCCGGGAACACCCTGCGCCTGGCGAAGGTGAAGCGGCGCTACGACCCCGACAACGTCTTCCGCTTCAACCACAACATCCGGCCGGTGTAGACGGCAGCCGTTCGCCGGTAGCTGTCCTGCGGGCGTCGTCGCAGGTAGCGTCGCCGCATGGACAGCCGTACGGACCACCGATCCGACACCCAGGGCGCCGGGATCACCGTGCAGCGGGCGCTGGAGCTGCCCGGACTGCGCAGCGGGCTGCCGGAGGTGCTGGCGGGCGCCGACCGGCTCGGCCGCACCGTGCGCTGGGTGCACGCGGGCGAGGTCCCGAACATCGCCTCGCTGCTCAAGGGCGGCGAGCTGCTGCTGACCACCGGCTACGGCCTCGGCACCCGGCCGGCCGAGCAGCGGGCGTTCGTGCGCACCCTCGCCGAGCGCGGGATCGCCGCCCTGGTGGTGGAGCTGGGCCCGCGCTTCACCCGGCTGCCCGCCGCCCTGGTGGACACGGCCCGGACGGCCGGGCTGCCGCTGGTCCAGCTCCACCGCGAGGTGCCGTTCGTGACGGTGACCGAGGAGATCCACACCGAGATCGTCAACGGCCACTACGCGCTGCTCCAACGCGCGGAGGAGGTGCACCGGCGCTGCACCGAGGCCCTGCTGGGCGGCGGCGGGGTGCCGCAGGTGCTGGACATCCTGGCCGGCTTCGGCGACAACCCGGTGTTCCTGGAGACCGCCGACGGCCGGCTGCTGTACGCCGCCGGTGCCGGGCCGGAGGGCGCTGACCCGCTCCAGGTGTGGGAGGGGCTGCGCGGCCCGCACAAGCAGGCCCCGCCACCCGCCGGGTCGGTGGTGGTGGACGTGCCCGGCGGCGGGCCCGGGACCGCCGGTGCCGTGCGCGCCCGCCTGGTGCTGCTGCCGGTCCGCTCACCGCTGGCCCCGGTGCACCGGATCGCCGCCGAGCGGGCCGCGGGCATCCTGGCGGTGGTGCTGATGCAGGCCCGGCAGGAGGAGGAGCTGGCGGCGCGCGGGCGCGGTGACTTCCTCACCGATCTCGCCGAGGGCCGGATCGCGGCGGAGGACGCCCCCGCGCAGGCCCGGGTGCTCGGCTTCAAGCCCGGCGACAGCCCGCTGCTGCCCGTGGTGATGCGGATCGGGGACAGCCTCTCCCCCGGCGGGGGCTGGGCGGTGCTGGCCCGCGCCGTCTCCGAGGAACTGGCCGCGGTGGGGGTGCCGGTGCTGCTGGGGGTGCGGCCGGTGGAGGGCCGGGTGCTGGTGCTGCTGGGGCTGCGCTCGGAGTCGGAGCGGGCGGCGGTCGCGGACCGGGTGGCGGCGGCGCTGCGGGCGGGGGTGGAGCGGGCCGCGATGCGCCGGCCGGGCTCACCGTCGCCGGTGGTGGTCGTCGGGGTGGCGGGCGGCTGGGCGGCGGCCTCGGCGGGGCTGCGGCACGCGGCGGAGACCGCGACGGCGGCCCAGGGCCTGACCGACCGGCCCTGGTACGACGCCCGGCGCCTCGACATCGACCTGCTGCTGTGGCGGCTGCGCGACCACCCGGACCTGGCCGCCTTCGTGGACCGGGCGATCGGCCCGCTGCGCGATCACGACCACCGCTCCAGGCCGCCGCTGCTGCCGACCCTGGAGACCTATCTGGCGCACGCCGGCCGCAAGGCGGAGACGGCCCGCGAACTGCATCTCAACCGGCAGACGCTGTACAACCGGCTCGCCCGGATCGGGGAGTTGCTGGGCACCGACCTGGACGACCCGCAGACGGTACTGGCGTTGAGCCTGGCCCTCAGGGCGCGCCGGCACGTGCCCTGAGGCCGCTCAGGCCAGTGGTCTCGGCTGGGTCAACTCGTCGTACACGCTGAGCACTTGGGCGACGGTCTCGTCCTCGGTCGGCCAGGTGGCGGCCTGCCGCGTCCCGCGCTCGCGCAGCGCCGCGCAGCGCTCCGGGTCCGCGAGGAGCCGTACCACGGTGTCGGCGAGGGCCTCCGGGTCGCCGTACGGGACGAGTTCGGCCGCGTCGCCGACGAGGTCCGGGATGCCGCCTACGCGGGTGGCGACGAGCGGTACGCGCGCGTGCAGCGCCTCCTGGGCGAGGACGGACCGCGACTCCCAACTGCTGGTCAGCAGCGCGAGGTCGGCGGCGGCGAGCAGCTCGGGGACGTCCTCGCGGTGCCCGATGAGCCGCACCGGCAGCTCCTCGTCCTCGATCCGCCGCTGCAGCACCGGCCGCAGCGGCCCCTCCCCCGCGACGACCACCAGCGGCACCGGGTCGAGGTGGCGCCAGGCACGGGCCGCGTCGAGCAGGACGTCGTAGCCGCGGTGCCGGTCCAGGGAGCCGACCGCGATGAGCAACGGGCGTCCGGTGGCGCCGAGTTCGGCCCGGGTCTTGGGCCGCAGCCGGTCGGGGTCGTCGCGGTCGTCGCGGTCGGGGCCGTCGAAGGCGTCCAGGGTGCCGAGGTCGGGGGCGTCGGCGTCGAGGAGGCCGCCGGTGCGGTGCCGGCCCGGCAGGGCGACGGCCGCGAGCCGGGCGTCGCGCGCGCCGGTCCGCCGGGCCCGGTCGACCAGGTCGGGGCTGGTGCCGAGGACCACGGCCGCGGTCCTCATCACGCGCCGTTCCAGCAGCCGCAGCAGATGCGCCCGCGGGCCCTGCGCGTGAGCCCGGTTGTGCCAGGTGACCACCAGCGGGGTGGTGCGCCCGCTGAGCGCGAGCACGGTCCGGAAGGAGGCGTGCAGGCCGTGCGCGTGCACCAGGTCGGCGTTCGCGCAGGCGGTCCGGAGCGCGGCCACGGAGACGGGGTCGCTGCTGCGCGGCACGTGCACGTGCTCGGCACCGACCCCGATGAAGTCGTAGGCGTGATCGGCCTCGACGGGGGCGCACACGGTCACCCGCACGCCCCTCGCCACCAGTCCCTCGGCCAGGGAGCGCACGTGCGCGCTGCTGCCGGCGTTGCCTCCGCCGAGCACCTGCACGGTGCGCAGCGGCGACTGGCCGTGCGGTGCGTTGCTGCTCAGGGGGCTCACGGGGCCGGGGCTCCTGGTTCACGGGGACGGGCAAGAGGTTCACGTGGGGTGGTCACGAGGAAACGTACAGAAGGTAGCGGGCTCAGGGGGGCGGAAGGACGCACCCCGCGCGCCTCCCGGGCGGACCCTCCGTACCCGCTGCCCGCCCCGCGTTCCCTGCCAAGCATGCCAGGGCGTACGGCCGTTCAGGGACATCCAGGAGGGCGCACCGTGCGGCGGGCCGGGGCAATGCGCCGGAGCACATCACCCACACGGGTGAGGGAACGCCTGCCGCGGCCGAACGGTGTGCAAGGGCATCCGACGAGGTCAGCCGCTCACGGGGCCGGCGCCCAGACGCCGGCCCGGTCCCCGTACCGGGCCACGGTCCCCAGAGCGACGGCGTGCGCGAGCAGCCCCGCGCGCCGGTTTCCCGCCGCCACGAACGCCCCCGACGCGGCACCGAGGGCGTTCGCCCCGAGTCCCTGACGGCGTACTACTCCCCACCGGCGCCCGGCCGTTGTCGGTGCCGCCTGCCACGATGCCCCGGCTCTCCCTGTGCAGCCCCGCGAGCACCACCCGGACCTGCCCGGGACGCGGCCCACGGTGCAGGCCATCGTCGACCACCTGGGGATGGAGGCCGCCTGCCTCGTCTGCTGGCGGACCCCCGTGGAGCGTGCTCATGTCGTCCCCACCCAGTTGGGCGGCTCCCACGACGTACGCGACTTCGCCCTGCTGTGCGCGGACCACCGTGCCGAGGCCGCGGACGTCGCGGACGCCGAGAAGGTGTCGACCCACGCCTGGGCCTGTCACATGGCGCGGCAACGCATGAACCGCCCAGGAGTGACACCGCGGGCCGGGCGAGCGGCACAGCCCACCCGGCCGGCTCCTAGAGGTCCGCCCTGGCCGTCGCCAGGAGTTCCTCCGCGTGGGCGCGGGCCGTTTCGGAGTCCTCCTGGCCCGCCAGCATGCGGGACAGCTCTCGGACGCGCTCCTCGCCCTCCAGGACCTTCACCCCGGAGCGGGTCACGGAGCCGTCGTTGGTCTTCTCCACCAGCAGCTGACGGTCGGCGAACGCGGCGACCTGGGGCAGGTGGGTGACCACGACGACCTGCGCGGTCCTGGCGAGCTTCGCCAGCCGCCGGCCGATCTCGACCGCCGCCTTGCCGCCGACACCCGCGTCGACCTCGTCGAAGAGGTACGTCGGCACCGGGTCGGTGCCCGCGAACACCACCTCGACGGCCAGCATCACGCGGGAGAGCTCACCGCCGGACGCGCCCTTGGCGATGGGCCGCGGCGGGGCGCCCGGGTGCGGGGCGAGCAGCAGCTCGACCTCGTCCACGCCCGAGGGGCCGTAGGCGACCGTCCGCCCGCCGACCTCGACGCCCTCCGGGTCCTCGGTCTGGCGGATGTCGAAGGACACCCGCGCGTGAGGCATCGCCAGCGAGGCCAGCTCGGCGGTCACGGCGGCGGCGAACCGCTCGGCGGCCTCCGTCCGCGCGTCCGTCAGCGCCTGCGCGAGCCCGCCCAGCTCGGTGCGCAGCGCGTCCCGCTCGGCCGTCAGCTCCTCGATCCGCTCGTCGTCGCCGTCCAGCTCGGTGAGCCGCGCGGCGCTCCGCTCGGCCCAGGCCAGGACACCGGCGACGTCGTCCCCGTACTTGCGGGTCAGCGCGTTCAGGGCGGCCCGGCGCTCCTCCACCGCGGCCAGCCGCAGCGGGTCGGCGTCGAGATCGTCGGCGTACCCCGCCAGCTCACCCGCCACGTCACCGAGCAGGATGCCGATCTCCCCGATCCGGTCGGCGAGCGCGGACAGTGCCGGATCGTGCGACCGCACGGCCTCCAGGGCCCGGTGTGCGCCCGCGACGAGGGTCGAGGCGTCGATCCCCTCGGGGTCCTCCGGATTGCCCGCGAGAGCGGCGTGCGCGGCCGTCGCGGCGGACGACAGCGCCTCGGCGTGCCCCAGCCGCTCGGCTTCCTCGGCCAGCTCCACGTCCTCGCCGGCCCGCGGCTCCACGGCGGCGATCTCGTCGAGCCCGTACCGCAGCATGTCGGCTTCCTGCGCCCGCTCACGCGCGCGCGTGGTGATCTCCTCCAGCTCGGCGGAGACGGCCCGCAGCCGCTTGTACGCCTCGCCGTACTTGGCGAGCGGCACGGCGACGGCGTCGCCCGCGTACCGGTCGAGCGCCTGCCGCTGCCGGGACAGCTTCAGCAGCCCCTGCTGGTCGGTCTGCCCGTGCACGGCCACCAGGTCGTCGGCCAGCTCGGCGAGCAGCCCGACGGGCACGCTGCGCCCGCCCAGGTGCGCCCGGGAGCGGCCCTCGGCGGAAACGGTACGGCTGATCAGCAGGGCCCCGTCGTCCAGCTCGGCCCCGGCCTCCTCGGCACGCACGACGGCGGCGGCGCCGGGGGGTACGGCGACCCGCCCCTCCACCACCGCCTTCTCCGCCCCGATCCGCACGAGCGCCGGATCCGCCCGGCCGCCGAGCAGCAGCCCCAGGCTGGTGACCACCATGGTCTTGCCCGCACCCGTCTCACCGGTGACGGCGGTGAACCCCGGCGACAGCTCGACGACGGCATCGTCGATGACCCCGAGCGACCGTATCCGCATCTCCTCCAACACGGAACAGACCATACGAGGTCCGGGGCCGGGAACGCACATGGCCCGCCTATGTCACTCCGAGGGGTGGTGGGGCGCGCCCCGCCATCCCGTGGTGGGCAGCGCGAACTTCGCGACAAGACGGTCGGTGAAGGACGAATGGTGCAGCCGGGCCAGCCGTACCGGCACGGCTCCCCGCCGCACCTCGACCCGCGCCCCCGGCGGCAGCTCCACGGTCCGCCGCCCGTCGCACCACAGGACCCCCGGCGGGATGTGCGGCAGCACCTCCACCGCCAGCACCGAGTCCGGCGAGGTGACCAGCGGCTTGGCGAACAGGGCGTGCGCACTGATCGGCACCATCAGCAGGGCCTCCACCTCCGGCCACACCACCGGCCCCCCGGCGGAGAAGGCGTACGCCGTGGACCCGGTCGGCGTGGACAGCACGACGCCGTCGCACCCGAAACCCGTGACCGGCCGCCCGTCGATCTCCAGGACGACTTCCAGCAGCTTCTCGGCGCCGGCCTTCTGCACGGCCGCCTCGTTCAGCGCCCAGTCGGTGTGCACGATGTCGCCGTTGCGGTGCACGACGACGTCGACGGTCATCCGCTCCTCGACCTCGTACGAGCGCGCCACCACCCGGTCCACGACCCGGTCGAGGTCGTCCCGCTCGGCTTCCGCGAGGAACCCGACACGCCCGAGGTTGACGCCGAGCATCGGCACCCCGGAGGCCCGCGCGAACTCGGCGCCGCGCAGCAGCGTGCCGTCACCGCCCAGCACGATCAGCAGCTCGCACCCGTCCAGGCACTGCGGGGTCGCCTCCTTGACGAGGGCCACCTCGTCCGGGAGCGGCAGGTCGCGCGCCTCCTCCTCCAGCACCCGCACCCCGATGCCATGCCGCAGCAGGCCCTTGACGACGAGTTCCGCACTGCGGATCGCCGCGGGCCGCCCGGTGTGGGCGAGCAGGAAAACAGTACGCGCCAGGTTCTGTGTCAACGCGGCCCCTCCGCCACTGCACGGTCGACGTCGGCCGGGTCCACCTGGGGTGCCCCCGCCCGCAGCCAGAGAAAGTACTCGACGTTCCCCGAGGGGCCGGGCAGCGGGCTGGCGGTGACACCCTGCACCCCGAGCCCCAGCTGCCACGCCCTCTCGGCCACTCCTCGCACGGCCTCCGCCCGCAGCTGCGGACTCCGTACGACTCCCCCGCTGCCGAGCCGCTCCTTCCCCACCTCGAACTGCGGCTTGACCATCATCACCAGGTCGGCGTCCGGCGTCACGCACCGCTTCAGAGCGGGCAGCACCAGCCCGAGCGGGATGAAGGACAGATCACCCACGACAAGATCCACAGGTTCCCCACCGATCGCCTCAAGCGTCAACTCGCGTACGTTCGTACGGTCCTTGACGGTGACGCGTTCATCGTTCTGCAGGGACCAGGCGAGTTGTCCGTAGCCGACGTCCACCGCGACGACGTGGGCGGCGCCCGCGCGCAGCAGGACGTCGGTGAAGCCGCCGGTGGACGCGCCGGCGTCCAGCGCGCGCCGGCCCTCGACGACGAGCCCCCGCGGTACGAAGGCCGCCAGCGCGCCGGCGAGCTTGTGCCCGCCCCGGGAGACGTAGTCGGGATCGCTGTCGTCGGCCTGGACGACGATCGCCGCCGCGGTCTCCACCTGCGTGGCCGGCTTGGTCGCCACGGTCTTGCCGACGGTGACCCGCCCGGCGGCGATCAGCTGGCTGGCGTGCTCGCGCGAGCGGGCGAGCTTCCGGCGGACCAGCTCCGCGTCGAGACGGCGGCGTGCGACTCCTGCCACGTTCGGTTCAGCTCCTGCTCTGGTGGTACGACGGTGAGGGGGCCGCAGGTCCCGGGCGGGCGTCGAGCGCGGTGAGCGCGTCGCGCAGCCCCCGGTGCACATCCTCGTACACCTCGACATGGCCGTCGGTGGCGAGGTGGTCGGCGTCGGCGAGCCGGTCGAGCTGGGCGTCGACGTCGGCGTTGCCGGTGGGGGTGCGCGGGACGTTCAGGGGGGCGGGCGCCGCGGGGTCGTACGCGGGCGCCGCCTCGGTGTCGATGTCGGCCTCGGACACGGACTCGCTCATGCCCAGACGCTACCCCGAACCGCTGGGGTACCGTCGTGGGCGATGGCCACGATCGAGGAATGCCGCACCGCACTGGGGAAGCTTTCGGACAACATGCAGGGGGCCGATGGCGACGTCCGCGCGGCCGCCGCGCTCGACCGCTCGGTGAGCTGCCACATCACCGATCTCGACGTCACCTTCGCGGGCCGGATGACCGGCGGCCGGATCGAGGTCGACGAGACGCATCCCGGCCCGCCGCGCGAGAAGGCGCAGATCAGGCTCGCGATGGCCGGGGACGACCTGGTGGCCCTGGTGGGCGGCGAGCTGAACTTCGCGACCGCTTGGGGCTCGGGCCGGGTGAAGCTGGAGGCGAGCCTGCTGGACCTGTTCCGGCTCCGGAAGCTGCTGTAGGCGCCCGCGTCGTCAGGAGGCCGCCGTGGCCCTCTCCGACACGTGCCGTCCGGAGGCCGCCGTGGCCTTCTCCGCGCACGTCGTCAGGAGGCCGCCGTGGCCCTCTCCGCGCGCGCCTTCCGGGCTGCCGGCACCACCAGCGGGGTGCCCGTCTCGGGGTCGTCGATGATCTGGCAGCGCAGCCCGAAGACCTCCTCGACCAGCTCGGCCGTGACGATGTCGTTCGGGGCGCCCTCGGCGATCACCGTGCCGCCGCGCAGGGCGATGAGGTGGGTGGCGTAGCGGGCGGCGTGGTTGAGGTCGTGCAGCACCGCCACCAGCGTCCGGCCCTGCTCCTCGTGCAGCTCGGCGCACAGGTCGAGGACGTCGATCTGGTGCTGGATGTCCAGGTAGGTGGTCGGCTCGTCCAGGAGCAGCAGCGGGGTCTGCTGGGCGAGCGCCATGGCGATCCACACCCGCTGCCGCTGCCCGCCGGACAGCTCGTCCACGTACCGCTCGGCCAGCTCCGCCACACCGGTCTGCCGCATCGACTCCCGCACGACCCGCTCGTCCTCCGCCGACCACTGGCGCAGCAGGCCCTGGTGCGGGTAACGGCCGCGGCCGACGAGGTCGGCGACGGTGATGCCGTCGGGCGCGACGGACGACTGCGGCAGCAGGCCGAGGGTCCGCGCGACCTTCTTGGCGGGCATCGACTGGATGGCCTGCCCGTCCAGCAGCACCCGACCCTGGCTGGGCTTGAGCATCCGCGACAGCGCCCGCAGCAGCGTCGACTTGCCGCACGCGTTCGGGCCGACGATCACCGTGAAGGAGTGGTCGGGGATCTCCACCGACAGCTGCTCGGCGATGACCCGCTGGTCGTAGGCGAGGGTGACGTTCTCCGCGGACAGGCGGTTCACAGTGCTCCTAGGGGTGTTCGGGTGCGCGCCGCTTCCGTCCGGCCCCTGCGCGCGCTTCATATCCGGCCCGCCCGGCGCTCGGTCACCAGCAGCCACAGCAGGTAGGCACCGCCGAGGACGCCGGTGACCACGCCGACGGGCAGCTGGTCGGCGCCGAAGGCGCGCTGGGAGGCCCAGTCGGCGGCGACCAGCAGGGCCGCCCCCATGCACAGCGAGGGCATCAGGTTCGGCCCCGGCGAGCGGGTGAGGCGGCGGGCGAGCTGCGGCGCGGTCAGCGCGACGAAGCTGACGGGGCCCGCGGCGGCCGTGGCGGCGGCGACGAGCAGGACGGCGCAGACCATCAGCACGAGCCGGACGCGCTGCACCCGCACGCCGAGCGCGTTCGAGATGTCGTCGCCCATCTCCATCATCCGCAGGCCGCGCGCGTTGGCGAGGACCAGCGGGACGAGGACGGCGCACAGCCCGAGCAGCGGCCACACCTGGTCCCAGTCCCGGCCGTTCAGGGAACCGGTCATCCACACCACCGCCCGGGTCGCGTCGACCAGGTCGGCCTTGGTGAGCAGATAGCCGTTGACCGCCGTCATGACCGCGTTGACGCCGATGCCGACCAGCACCAGCCGGTATCCGTGCACGCCCTGCTTCCAGGCGAGCGCGTAGATGGCGAGACCGGTCGCCAGGCCGCCGGCCAGCGCGCCCACGGTCACCTGGGAGGCGCTGCCGGACATCAGCACGATCACGACGAGCGCGCCGGCCGTCGACCCTTGCGACAGGCCGAGCACGTCCGGGCTGCCCAGCGGGTTGCGGGAGACCGACTGGAACAGCGCCCCGCCGAGGCCGAGCGAGGCACCGACCAGCAGGCCGACGAGGACCCGCGGCAGCCGCAGCTCGTTGACGATGAAGTCCTGGTAGGCGGTGCCGTTCCCGGCGAGCGTCCGCAGCACGTCGGCCGCCGGGATCCTCGCCTCGCCGGTGCCGATCAACGCCACACCGGCGGCGCAGGCCGCGGCGAGCAGCAGCACGACAACGATCAGCGCACGCGGGTCCAGGCGCAGCGAGAGCCCGCCGGGGGTGCGTACGGCACGGCTCCTGGAGTGTGTCTTCACAGCTGGGCCGTCCTCCGCCGTCGTACGAGAAAGATGAAGACCGGGCCGCCGATGATCGCGGTGACGATGCCGACCTGAAGCTCGGCGGGGCGGGCCACGACCCGGCCGATGACATCGGCGCCGAGCAGCAGCACGGGCGCCAGGACCGTGGCGTACGGCAGGATCCAGCGCAGGTCGGGGCCGGTGAAGGAGCGCACGACGTGCGGCACCATCAGGCCGACGAAGACGATCGGGCCGCAGGCGGCGGTCGCGGCACCGCACAGCACCACGGCGGCCAGCATGGCCAGCGCCCGGGTGCGGTTGAGGTTCGCGCCGAGGGCGCGCGCGGTGTCGTCGCCCATCTCCACGGCGTTCAGCGGCCGGGCCAGGGCGAGCGCGAGGACCGTGCCGACCGCGAAGAACGGCAGGACCTGCGCGATGGTCGAGTTCGTGGCCGAGACCAGTGAACCCACCGTCCAGAAGCGCATCTTGCCCAGGGCCGCGCCGTCCGTGATCATCACGGCCTGGAGGTAGCCGTACAGGGCCGCGCTGATCGCCGTGCCGGCGAGCGCGAGCCGTACCGGGGTGGCGCCCCGGCTGCCGCCCAGGAACCACACCAGCGCGCCGACCGCCGCCGCGCCGAGGAAGGCGAACCACACATAGCCGGTGAGGCTGGTGACGCCCAGGTAGGTCATGGCCGTCACGACGGCGGCGGAGGCGCCCGCGTTCATGCCGAGCAGCCCGGGCTCGGCCAGCGGGTTGCGGGTCAGTGCCTGGAGCACCGCGCCGGACAGGCCGAGCGCGGCACCGGCCAGCAGACCGAGGGCCGTGCGCGAGAGCCGCTCGTCGACGACCACGTCGCCGTACGTCCCCGTGTCGTGGAACAGACCGTGCCAGACCTGGTCCAGCGACAGCGCTTTCGCCCCGATCGCGATGCTCGCCAGAGCGACGAGCACCAGGAGCACGACCGAGAGCAGGAGCCCAAGGGCCCTCGCCGCCCGGCGGGTTGGGGGCGCGGGGGCGGTCTCCGCGCGCTGTTCCGGAGGACTGTCGACCAACACGAGGTTAGGTTAGCCTACCCTCGCATCCGATCTCGATCCCCGGTTCACGCGACCTCCGCCCGCCTCGCGCTGGGGGACCGTCAGAGCCCCAGCCGGGCCAGCGCCTTCTCCCCGTCCAGCGCGCAGGAATCCTCCCCCGCCGCCGTCCAGGCCGCCGCGCACAGCGCCCGCAGCCCGTCCAGCGGCTCGCCGTCACCCGTCAGCTCCAACCGGTCCGCCCCGGCCGCCGCCGTCCACCCGCCGCAACGGAAACCGTCACCTTCCCGGGTGATCTCCGGCTGCCCGGTGAGCAGCCCGCGCAGATCCGCGTCCACATACGTCGGCCGGTGCTGCGGCGGCGCGGCGAGGAGCTGTGCCCCGTCGGTGACCCCGGTCAGCACCAGCAGCGAGTCCACCCCGCCGTTGAACGCGCCCTCGATGTCCGTGTCCAGCCGGTCCCCGACCACCAGCGGCCGCTCGGCCCCGGTCCGGATGATCGTCTCCCGGTGCATCGGGGGCAGCGGCTTGCCCGCGACCTGCGGCTCCGCGCCCGTCGCGATCCGCACGACCTCCACGGCCGCCCCGTTGCCCGGAGCGATGCCCCGCCCGCTCGGAATCGTCAGGTCCGTGTTCGACGCGAACCACGGCACACCCCGCCGGACGGCGTACGACGCCTCCGCGAACCGCCCCCAGGGCAGATCCGGCCCGCCGTAGCCCTGCACGACCGCCGCCGGGTCGTCGTCCGCCGACTCCACCGGCGTCAGACCCCGCTCGCGCAGCGCCACCCGCAGCCCCTCACCACCGATCACCAGCACCCGCGCCCCGGCCGGCACCTGCTCGCTGATCAGCCGCGCGACGGCCTGCGCGGAGGTGATGACATCGTCCGCTCCCGTCGGTATGCCCAGCTCCGTAAGATGCCCGGCCACCGCGTCCGGGGTCCGCAGCGCGTTGTTGGTGACGTACGCGAGACGCATCCCACCCGACCGGGCCACCGCCAGCGAGTCGACCGCGTGCGCGATCGCGCTCCCGCCCGCGTACACCACCCCGTCCAGATCGAGCAGCGCCGTGTCGTACGCCTCGCTCAGGGGCTGCCCACTGCCCTCGGGCCTCGTCCTGACGCCCTGGCTCATGTCCACATCGCTCCTCGTTCACTCGCCTTTCCCCCGATCATCCCGCATGCCACTGACACACGTACGATGCCGGGATGAACACAGCAGGTCACTGGGAGGCGACACCGCGTCGAGGCCTGGAACTCACCCCGTTCCGAGGCCTTCGTTACGACCCCGACCGGGTCGGCAGCCTCGCCTCCGTCACCTCCCCGCCCTACGACGTCGTCGTACGCCCCGACGGCCTGCACCACCTCCAGTCGGCCGACCCCTACAACATCGTCCGGCTGATCCTGCCCCAGGCCGGCACCCCCAGCGCCCGCACCGAGCAGGCCGCCGACACGCTGCGCCGCTGGCTGGACGAGGGCATCCTCACCGCCGACCCCGAGCCGGGCCTCTACGTGTACGAGCAGCGGCACGGCGACGGCATGCTCCAACGCGGCATCATCGGCACCCTGCGGGTCACCGAGCCCGCCGAGGGCGTGGTGCTCCCGCACGAGGACGTCATGCCGCCCGTGGTCGCCGACCGCGCGGCCCTCATGCGGGCCACGCGCGCGAACCTCGAGCCGCTTCTGCTGACCTACCGGGGCGACGGCGCGGCGGCCGAAATCGTCGAGCGTACGGCGGACCGCCCGCCGCTGCTGGCCACGACCACCGAGGACGGTTTCCGGCACCGCCTGTGGTCCATCACCGACCCCGACGAACTGGCCCGCGTCCAGACCGACCTCGCCGGCCGCCAGGCCCTCATCGCCGACGGCCACCACCGCTGGGCCACCTACCGCCGGCTGCGCCTGGAACACCCCTCCCCCAGCCCCTGGGACTACGGCCTGGTCCTCCTGGTCGACACCGCCCGCTACCCGCTGCGCGTCCGCGCGATCCACCGGCTGCTCCACGGCCTGCCGGTCGCGGACGCGCTGGCGGCCGTGCACGGCCTGTTCCGGGTACGACACCTCGACAAACCCCTTCCCGAGGCCCTGGAGACGCTGGCGGACGCGGCCTGCGCCGGCAACGCCTTCCTGCTCGCCGGCGACGGCGCCTTCCACCTGCTCGACCGCCCGGACCCCGACCTTCTGGCCCGCACGGTCCCCGCCGACCGCCCGGCCGCCTGGCGCGCCCTGGACGCGACGGTCCTGCACGCCACGCTGCTGGACCACGTCTGGCACATCCCCGAGGACTCCCCGGCCCACATCGCCTACATCCACGACACGGCCGCGACGGTCGAGAAGGCGGAACGCGACGGCGGTACGGCCGTCCTGATGCACCCGGTCCGCGAGGAGGTCGTACGCGACCTGGCCCGGCAGGGCGTGACCATGCCCCGGAAGTCGACGTCGTTCGGCCCGAAGCCGGCCTCGGGGCTGGTGCTGCGGGCACTGGAGATCTGAGCCGGCGGCGGACGTCAACGCACGGGCCGCCGGCACACCGAAGAGGGCAGACTCCGCCGGGAGCCTGCCCTCTTCCAGGTGACCGACGTCAGTCCTTGTCGCCGTCCTCCGGGGAGGCGTCGGTGGACCCGTCGGCCGCGTCCTCGCTGTCCGCGCCGTCCTCGTCGTCCTCGTCGTCCTCGGACAGGGCGTCGACGAACTCCACGCCGTCCAGCTCGGCGAGCCGGTCGGAGGCGTCCGTGCTGCCGTCCCGGTCGGCCTCGACGGCCTTCGCGAACCACTCCCGCGCCTCCCGCTCCCGGCCGGCGGCCAGCAGGGCGTCCGCGTACGCGTAGCGCAGGCGAGCGGTCCACGGCTGGACCGAGTTGGAGGCCAGTTCGGGGCTCTGCAGGGTCACGATGGCGGCGTCCAGCTGGCCCATGTCACGCCGGGCACCCGCGGCGACGAGCCGCATCTCGACCTGACCGGCCTTGTCCAGCTTGTGCACCTCGGGGGCGCCGGCCATGTCCAGCGCCTTCTCCGGCCGACCGAGCCCGCGCTCGCAGTCGGCCATCACCGGCCACAGGTCCACGGTGCCGGTCATCCGCCGTGCGGCCCGGAACTCGGCGAGCGCCTCGCCGTACTTCTGGTTCGCGTACGCGGCGAATCCCGCGGCCTCGCGCACGGCGGCCACGCGGGACGCCAGGCGCAGGGCCACCTTGGAGTAGCCGTAGGCACCCTCGGGGTCCTCGTCGATGAGCCTGGCGACCATCACCAGGTTCTTGGCGACGTCCTCCGCGAGCGTCTTGGGCAGGCTCTGCAGCTCCTGCCGGACGTCCCTGTCGATCTCGTCGCCGGTGACGTCCTCCGGGATCGGCAGCCGCTTGATCGGCTCCCGGTCCCGGTCCCGCTCATCACGGAACCGGCCCCCGCCACGGCGGTCGTCCCGACGGTCGTCCCGGCCGTCACGCCCCCGGAAGCCACCGGGGCGACCACCGCGGTCCCCACGGTCGTCCCTGCGGGGCCCACGGCCTCCACGGTCGTCCCGGCCCTCACGGCCACGGAAGCCGCCGCGCTCACCACGGCTGTCGTCCCGCCGGAAGCCGCCGCGCTCACCACGGTCGCGGTCGTCACGGCGGTCGTCACGCCGGTCATCACGACGGAAGCCACCGCGGTCGTCGTCACGGCGGTCATCACGACGGAATCCGCCACGGTTGTCGTCGCGCCGGTCGTCACGACGGAAGCCACCGCGGTCGTCGTCACGGCGGAAGGAGGGGCGGTCGCCTCGGTCACCGCGGTCGTCACGCCGGAAACCGCGGTCCCCACGGTCGTCACGGCGATCGTCACGGCGGTCATCGCGACGGTCGTCACGCCGATCGTCCCGACGGAAGGCCGGGCGCGAACCACGCTCGCCCTCACGGCGGTAGCCACCGCCACGGCTGTCATCCCTGCGGTCGTCCCGACGGTCATCGCGGCGGTCGTCCCGCCGGAAGCCACCGCGCTCACCACGGTCGCGGTCGTCACGGCGGTCGTCCCGCCGGTCGTCACGGCGGCCGTAGCCACCACCACGGTTGTCATCGCGCCGGCCGTAGCCACCACCACGGTTGTCATCGCGCAGGCCGTAGCCGCCACGGTCGTCGTCCCGACGGAAGGACGGGCGGTCGCCCCGGTCACCGCGGTCGTCACGCCGGAAACCGCGGTCCCCACGGTCGTCACGGCGGTCGTCGCGACGGAACCCGCCACGCTCACCCCGGTCGCGGTCATCCCGCTGGAACCCCGGACGGGTGCCCCGCTCGCCCTCGCGGCGGAACCCGCCACCACGGCGGTCGTCACGACGGTCGTCCCGGCGGTCATCACGGCGATCGTCACGACGGCCGTAGCCACCACGGTCGCCACCACGCCGGTCGCTGTCGCGCCGGTCGTCGTCGCGACGGAAGCCGCCACGGTCACCCCGGTCACCACTGTCCCGTCGCCGCTGGTCGCGCTCCGGTCGGTCGTCGGGAGAGTTGGTGGACATGGTGACTCCTGTCTTCGGTACCACAAGCATTGTAAAAACAAAAGGACCCCCGGTCCCAGCTGAACGCTGGTGACCAGGGGTCCTCCAAAGATT
>NZ_PQSU01000009.1 GCF_002920615.1 Streptomyces sp. Ru62 | reverse complement strand
GACTCCCGCGCCCGGAACGGCGCCCGCGCCCGGAACGGCGCCCGCGCCCGGAACGGCCCCGGCACCGCGACCGGCCCCCGCGCCCGAACCGGCCCCGGCACCCGGACCGGCCCCCGCGACCGGCCCGCCCGGCGACGCGCCGGACGCCGGCGTACTGCTGCGGGTGCGCGGTCTCACCCTCTCCTTCCCGTTGCGCGGCCCCGGCCCCCGGCGCCGGCACCTCGCCGTCGACGGGATCGGCTTCGACATCCCGCGCGGCCGTACCCTCGGCCTGGTCGGCGAGTCCGGCTCCGGGAAGTCCACCACCGCCCGCCTGGTGCTCGGCCTGGAACGGCCCGAGGCAGGCACCGTCGAACTGGACGGCGTCGACGTCACCGCGGTACGCGGTGCGGCCCGGCGCCGCCTGCACCGCCGTGTCCAGCTCGTGCACCAGAACCCGTACGCCTCCCTCAACCCCCGTTTCACCGTCGAGGAACTGCTCACCGAGCCCCTGCGCAACCACCGCGTCGGCGACCGCGCGCAGCGCGCCGCGACCGTACGCCGGCTGCTGGACGACGTCGCGCTGCCGGCGGACGCGCTGCGGCGCAGGGCCGCCGAGCTCTCCGGCGGACAGCGCCAGCGGGTGGCCATCGCCCGTGCCCTCGCCCTCGGCCCGGAACTGCTGGTCTGCGACGAACCGGTCTCCGCGCTCGACGTCACCGTGCAGGCGAGGATCCTGGAACTGCTGCTCGGACTCCAAGAGCGCCACGGGATGGCCTATCTGTTCATCTCGCACGACCTGGCCGTCGTCGGACAGGTCAGCGACCGCATCGCGGTCCTGCGCGAGGGACACGTCGTCGAGGAAGGCGCCACCGACCGCGTCCTGCGCGCGCCCCGGCACCCCTACACCCGCGAACTGCTGGCCGCCGTACCCGGACGGAACACGCCGCACCCCCCGAACACCCCGCACCCCCCGCGCCTCCCGCACCCCCCGAACACCCCGGACGCCCCGGGGGAAGCCGCCGCCCGCACCACGCACCACCACGACCGTCGCACGGAGGACACCTCATGGAGCTAGGTCTCATCACCTTCGGCAGCCTGCTGCCCGACCCGGTCACCGGGACCATCCTCACCCAGCGGGAACGGCTGCGGGACGTCGTCCGGGCGGCGGCCGAGGCGGAACGGCTCGGCTTCTCCTGGTACACCCTCGGGGAGCATCACTTCGGGGAGCGCGACGTCATCCCCTCCCCGGCACTGGTCCTGGCCGCGATCGCCGAACACACCTCCACCATCCGGCTGGCCACCGGCACCACCCTGGTCGCCAACCGGGACCCGGTACTCGTCGCGGAGGACTACGCGCTGCTGGACCTGCTGTCCGACGGGCGCCTCGACATGGTCATCGGCGGTTCCTTCTTCCCCGAGCCGTACGTCGTCTTCGACCAGGCACCCGAGTCCAAGGCGGCCCGCAAACGCGAGAACACCGAACTGCTGCTGCGGCTGTGGACCGAGGAACGGGTCACCTGGCGGGGGCGGTTCCGTCCGCCCCTGGACAACGTGCTGGTACAACCGCGCCCCCTGCAGCCCCGGCCGCCGTTCTGGATCAGCGGGGGAGTGGGCTCGGAGTCGGTCGGGCTGGCCGTCGACCACGGGCTGCCCCTGGTGGTCGGCACGACGGCGCGCCGACCCGACGTCTTCGTCCCGGTGTTCGACTCCTACCGTGCGCTCTGGAAGGAGCGGCGGACGGAGCCCACGGGCCGGCTGGGCGCCGCCAGCCATGTGTTCGTCGCCGAGACCTCGCAGGAGGCACGCGCCCGCTGGGCCCCCTACATCGAGACCTATCTGACGGTGAAGAAGCCCGGCACCGTCGGGCCCCCGGCCCCGCCGGACTTCGACACCTACATCGGCCCCGACGGTCCCGCGATCTGCGGCAGCCCCGCCGAAGTGGTCGACCGGCTCGGGCAGTTGCAGGAGTTGTGGGGCCACGACCTGCACCTGCTCGCCATCGACGTCGGCGGTCTCCCGTACGCCGACGTCCAGGCGGCCACGGAACTGGTCGCCTCCGAGGTACTGCCGCAGGTGCGCACCCTGGGGCGCGACGACAGGGTGACGGCCGGTGCTTGACGACGACGTCCGCGAACTCGCCCTCGCCCGGACCCTCGGGGTCTTCACCACGCTGATGCCGGACGGCGGACCGCAGACGAGCCTCGTGTGGCCGCACGCCGACCAGGAGCACATACTCGTCGGCACCAACACCTCGCGGCAGAAGTACCGCAACGTGATCGCCGACCCGCGCGTCAACATCCTGCTGCTCGACTCGGACAACAGCCGCCGGTACATCGAGATCCGGGCCCGGGTCGTGGACATCGAGCCGGGTGAGGCCGCGCTGCGACTGGCCCGCACCACCTTCGGCAAGTGGACGGGCAGCGAGCAGGTGCGGCAGGCCGAGGGCGAACGGGTGCTGTTCCGGCTGGAACCCGACCGCATCCACCGCAAGGAGTGACCGCCGGCCGCTCCGGACGCGGACGACGCCCCCCGCCGCACCGGCCCTGCCGCTGCCCTGATCCGAGAGGAGAACCCCACATGACCGTTTCCCCCGCACCGTCACCCGATCCGCCGGCCGCCGTCGTCGACGCCGGATGGGTGCGTGAGCACCGCGGGCGGATCGTCCTGGCCGACGCCCGCTGGTACCTGGACGGCCGCAGCGGACGCGAGGCCCACCTCACCGGACATCTGCCCGGTGCCGTGTGGGTCGACGTGGACACCGTGCTCTCCGCACCGCCCAGCGAGTCCGGCGGACGCCATCCGTTGCCCGACGAGCGGGAGTTCGCCCGGGCGCTGGGCACACTGGGCATCGGTGACGACACGACGGTGATCGCCTACGACGACAGCGGTGGTGCCTACGCGGCCCGGTTGGTCTGGCTGCTGCGCCGCACCGGCGGCCGGGCCGCCCTGCTGGACGGCGGTCTCCAGGCGTGGGACGGTGAGCTGGAGACCGGGCCGGTCGTCCCCGCCCCGGTGGCCCGTACCCCGGTGAGCTGGCCCAAGGAGCTGCTCCGGACGGCCGACGAGGTCGAGGCGTCGCTCGCGGCGGGCACCGCCGTCGTCCTGGACGCCCGTGCCCCCGACCGGTACTCGGGCGCCACCGTGCTGCCCAGCGATGTGCGCTCCGGGCACGTCCCGGGAGCCCGCAGCGCCCCCTGGGCCGCCAACCTCACCGACGAGGGCCGCTTCGCCCCGGCGGCCCGGCTGGCCGCGCACTACGCGGCCCTCGGAGTCACCCCCGGCACCGACGTCGTCGTGTACTGCGGCAGCGGGGTCACCGCCTGCCACGACCTGCTGGCGCTGGAGCTGGCGGGCGTGCCCACCGCGGCCCTGTACCCCGGCTCGTGGTCCGCGTGGTCGGCGGACCCCTCGCGCGCCGTGGCGACGGGTGAGGAGCCGGGGTAGCGGAGCCGGACAGGGGCGGTGGCACACGGTCGGCGGGTCACCAGCCGGTCCCGAGCCGGGCCATCGGCTCGATCAACTCCCTTTCCTCGTACGCCAGATGGGACAGCAGCGCGTCGGTGAGGAGGTCCACCGCCGCGCGCAGCCCCGCCGGGTGGGCCGCGGCACCCGCCCCGTCCTCGATCCGGGCGACCAGCTCACGGTCGATGCGCTCGATCACCCCGTGGATGGCGTGGTGCTCCTCGGTCAGCCGGTCGAGCACCGGCGCGAGCCGCGGGTCCCCTCGCCGCAGGTGCGGGAAGAGGTCCTGGTCCTCCCGGGTGTGGTGCACGGTCGTGATCCGGCAGTACGACGCGCAGTACGCGCCCAGCGTCCAGGAGTTCTGCCGCAGGCTCAGTTCCTGAAGCCCGGACCGGGCGTCACCGGGGTCCAGGGTCTCGGCCAGCACCTCGTCGACGATCGCGCGCAGCCGCGCCAGGTCCGCGCGCAGCTGGTCGTGGGCGGCGACCAGGTTCTCGGCCGGGGCCTGCCGCGCACGCGAGTAGCGACGCTCCGGATCCGGGGCGGGGCCGGTGGGCCGGTTCTCCTCGTCCCACAGCCGCTCGTCGCTCAGCCACTCGGCGGGCGCGGGGGTGGGCGCGACGGCGAGGGAGCGTCCGGCCGCGGCACCGTCCGCCGCGGCCGGACGCTGCGGGGGGAGCGGCGTCGCGGCCGGCCGGGAGGCACCGGCCGCGACGGACCGCGCGGCGGCCCCGGCGGGCTGCTCGCGTGCCGCGGCGACCAGTGCGCGGGTGGCCGGGGCGACCTCCTCGCCGAAGATCCGCAGCAGGTCCGGGTGGTGCGCGGGCAGCAGATAGGCGCTGGTGCCCACGTCGACGGTGAGCGCGGCCAGTTGCTCGGGCCAGTCGCGCGGACCGCCCCGGGGGAAGCCGCCCTCCGCTCCGGGCGAGAGGTTGTACAGCCGTCGTACGGCCGACGGCTCTCGCCCGGCGGCCGCGGCCCCCTCGTCGACGAGCCGCTGGCCCGCGGCGAGGCGGCCCGGCGGCACATGGGGCACGCTGGGCAGCCAGCCGTCCGCCACCTCGCCGGTCAGCCGCAGCATCCGGGGGCCCACCGCGCCGATCCACACGGAGATGCCATGGGCGGGCGCGGGCCCGGCGGCGGCCCCGTCCAGCGCGTAGTGCTTTCCTTCGCTGCGCATCCGTCCACGGCCGGACCACAGGGCGCGCAGGACCGCGACCGCCTCACGGGTGGCGGCCAGGGCCTCGCCCGGGGTGCGCCGGGGACCGCCCTCGGCGGCGATGTCGTCCCAGTACGCCCCGGCGCCCAGCCCGAGTTCGACCCGGCCGCCGCTGAGCAGGTCCAGGCTCGCGGCGGCGCGGGCCAGGGCGGCGGGCGGCCGCAGGGGGAGGTTCGCGACATTGGGGAAGACCCGGATCCGGGAGGTGACGGCGGCCATGCTCGCCAGCACCGTCCACGCGTCCAGGAACTCCGGCCGGTAGGGGTGGTCCGGCACGCTCACCAGGTCCAGTCCGGCCCGTTCCGCCGACCTTGCCGACGCCACCGCGTCATGCGGCTGTCCGGAGGAGGGCACCAGTACGGCACCGAAGAGCAGCTCGTGCCCGTAGTCGGTCATGTGCGTGTCCCGTTCTCAGCTCGCGGCGGGGCCGCTGGTCTCGGGCCGGGGTCCGGCCGCGGCCGCCTTCGCCGGGGTGCGCCACAGTCCGCCGGGTCCGGAGAGCGCGGCCAGCGTGGCCACGCCCAGGGCGATCGCGGACATCACGAAGGCGGTGGTGTAGCCGGACTCCGCCGGCAGACCGCTGCCGGCGAGGGTGTGGGAGGCCACCAGCGAGGCGGACACCTGCGCGCCCAGCGATCCCCCGATGGTGCGCATGATCGTGTTGATGCCGGTCGCCTCACCGGTCTGCCGGGGGTCGACGGCGGCCACGACGAGGTTGGCGAGCGCCGCGAAGGCGAAGCCGACACCGATGCCCAGGATGCCCGAACCGACGTACAGCGCCCACTCGGTGTCATGGGCCCCGGCGTACACGGCGAAGCCGACCACGCCGATCAGGCAGGCGAGGACGAGGGGCAGCTTGAAGCCGACGGCGGCACCGATCCGGCCCGCGAGCGGACTGGCGACCAGCATGGTGGCCGCCATGGGCACCATGAACAGTCCGGCCCCGGTGACCGAGGCGCCGAACCCGTAGCCGGCCTGCGGAGGGGTCTGGGCCAGCAACGGCACCAGGGTGAACGCGCCGTACATCCCGAAACCGATGATGAGCGCGGTGACATGGGAGGCCGCGACCGCCGGACGGCGCAGCAGCTCGATGTCGATGAGGGGTGCGGACAGCCGCCGCTCCACCAGGACGAACACCGCGAGGAGCACCACCGCCGCCACGAACAGAGCGATCACGCCGGCGGACGCCCAGCCCCAGGACTTGCCCTCGCTGATGGCGAGCAGCAGGGCGACGACGCCCGCGCTGAGCAGGACGACACCGGTCCAGTCGATCCGGCCGGGGGAGCGGACGGGCGACTCCTCGACGAAGGCGACGACGGCGAGGACGCCCAGGACGATCACGACGAGGCCGAGCCAGAAGATCCAGTGCCAGTCCAGGGCGTCGACGATCGGGCCGGGAATGACGAGCCCGACGCCGAAGCCGATCCCGAAGGTCGAGCTGATGAGGCCGATGGCGACGGGCACGCGCTCGCGCGGGAACTGGTCGCGGACGATGCCGAACGCGAGGGGGAAGGCGGCCGAGCCGACCCCCTGGACGGCGCGGGCGGCGATGAGCAGCCCGATGGAGTCCGACAGGGCCGCCAGCAGCGTTCCGGCGGCGAACACGGTGAGGCTCGCGACGAGGACGCGCCGCTTGCCGAACATGTCGCCCACCCGGCCGAGCAGTGCGGTGGCCACCGAGGCCGTGAGGAGGAAGGCGCTGAGCACCCAGGAGACCACGGTGGTGCTCACGTCGAACTCCCGCCGCAGGTCCGGGAGTGCGGGCACGACCATCGTCTGCATCAGGGAGAAGGAGAGCACGGCGATCAGCAGGGCGGTGAACGGGGCCGCGACGCCCCGCCGCCCCTCCGTGACCGGCGGGTGGGCCGGGGTGGTCGTCGGATCGGTCATGGGAAGGTCCTCCGCTCTGATCGGGAGGTGCGGGGGCGCGGGCGGCACCACACGCCGAGCACCGACACCGGCGAAATCATGTCGTGCCGTAATGATTACATCGCGACATGCTTACGTCCAGTGGCTTTCCGTGGTTATGCTGCGCTCCATGAACGACGCCTCGGACTGCGGACCGCAGACCCCCCGGCCGGACACGGCGATCCGCCCGCCGAGCCTGCTCGCGTTGCCCTCCTACCTGGTCAGCCATGTCGCCCGGCTCGGCCACGACGTACTGATCGCCGCGGTCGCGGACCACGGCCTGAGGCTCCCCCACTTCGCCGCGCTCACGGCGCTCGCCGACTTCGGCCCGCTCCCGCAGCACGTGCTCGCCGACCGGCTCGCCCTCAACCGCAGCCACCTGGTCGGCTACCTCGACACCCTGGAGCAGCGGGGCCTGGTCCGGCGCACCCGCGACCCCGCCGACCGCCGGCGCCAGGTCGTCGAGCTCACCCCCGAGGGCGAGGACCTGCAACGCCGGCTGCTGGCCGTGGCCGAGCGCTCCCAGGAGGCCTTCCTGCACGACCTGTCCCCGGCCGAGCGCGCCACCCTGATCGCCCTGCTGCGCAAGGTCCTGGTCGCCGAGGACCACAGCGCGCGGACAGGAGGCTGACACCTGGCCCCGGCCCGCCGCCCGCCCCTGCCGGAACCGGGTCGATCGTGACACGTTCCCGCAGCACGGCCTTCACGCACGCCCGCCAGAATCGGGGGCGACTCCCCGTCCTGAACGAGAGGTCGTTGACCGATGGGCAATGGAACGCACTCCCTCGCCGGCAAAGTGGCCGTGGTCACCGGCGGGGCGGGAGGGATCGGCCTCGCCACCGTGGAGGCGCTGGCCACCGCCGGTGCGGACGTCGTACTCGCCGATGTCGCCGACGCGCCGACCCGGGCCGCCGCCGCGAAGCTGGCCGCCAAGGGCCTGTCGGTGGTCGGGCACACCGTCGACATCGCCTCGGAGGACAGCGTCGAGCGCCTGGTGGACTTCGCCGTGGACACCTTCGGGGGCATCGACGTACTCGACAACAACGCGGCGCTGACCTCGGCGATCCGGCAGGACCGGGACGTGGTGTCGATGTCCGTGGAACTGTGGGACCAGGTCCTCGCGGTCAACCTGCGCGGCCCCATGCTGCTGTGCAAGCACACCGTGCCGGTGATGATCGAGCGCGGCGGCGGCTCGATCATCAACATCACCAGCGGTCAGGGCCTGTCCGGGGATCGCGTGATGGTCGCCTACGGCAGCTCCAAGGGGGGACTGGTCGCGCTGACGCGCTTCGTGGCCGCCGCATACGGCACGGACGGCATACGCTGCAACGCCGTCGCGCCCGGACTGGTCCGCACCCCGGCCCTGGAGGCGGACATGCCCGTGCCGGTGCAGCAGATGTTCCAGAGCGCGAACCTCATCCCGCGGCTGGGCACCCCGGACGACGTGGCCCACCTGGTGACCTTCCTCGCTTCCCCGGCCGCCTCCTTCATCACCGGGCAGGTGCTGTCCGTGGACGGCGGCTTCCTCTCCCACCTGCCCACGCTCTCGCCGCTGCCGCCGCGCTGAGAACGCGGCGGGCCGCGGGCGGGCGGCCCGGCGAGGGGCCGCACGACGAGAGGCATCACCGGACGGGCCCGGTCACCCCACCCACGGTCCGATGCCGGCCTCGATCGCCGGTCCGTCCGCCGCCCCGGCCCAGGCGTAGTAGCCGTCGGGCCGCACCAGGAACGCCTCCGGGGCGGTGGTGTCGCCGCCGTCCGCGCGGTGGGCGAGGACCAGCCGCCCCCGCCGGGCGGCGGTGTCGAGCGCGGTGGGGGCGCCGGACCCCCCGGCAGGCGGCAGGACCATGACGAACCGCCCCTCGCGCAGCACCTCGTAGAGCCGCCCGCGCTCCAGCTCCAGGTCCGGCGCGCGTCTGCCCACCAGCGGGTGCGCCCCGCGCGCGGCGGGGTAGGAGTGGCCGATTCCGGTGATCTCCCCCACCGCCTGTCGCGTCACCGGCCGCACATGGGTGACCACCAGCTTCCGTACCGTGCGCAGCGCGATCTCCAGCGGATTGTGCGCCATGGCCAGACGCAGGTTGAGACCGCTGCTGCGCAGCACCGCCCGGCCGATCGGATGGCGCTCGCTGTGGTAGGTGTCCAGCAGCGCGTCGGAGGCCCAGCCGTCGAGCACCGCCGCCAGCTTCCAGCCGAGGTTGACGGCGTCCTGGAGGCCGGTGTTCATCCCCTGCCCGCCGGCCGGCGAGTGCTGGTGGGCGGAGTCGCCGGCCAGCAGCACGCGGCCCACACGGTACCGGGGCACCTGGCGCTCGTCGCTGTGGAAGCGGGAGAGCCAGCGCGGGTCGTGCATGCCGAAGTCGGAGCCGAAGGCCCGCTCGATGAGCGAGCGCAGCTCCTCGAACGCGACCGGGGAGTCGTCGGGTTCCCCCCGGTGGGCCCGGTCCCAGCCGCCGACCCGCCAGTACCCGTCGCCGAACGGGGCGATGAAGCCGAAGGCGTCGCCCGTGCCGTGCACCTGCACCACCAAACTGGGCTGCTCGGTGAACTTCACATCGGCGAGCGCCACCGACCTGATCACCACCTTCCCGGGGAAGGGCAGTCCCAGGGCCTCGCGCACCGCACTGCGCGTCCCGTCCGCACCGACCAGATAGCGGGCCCGCAGGGTCGTGTCGCCCTCCGCGTCGCGCACCGACACGGTGACACCCTCGGCGTCCTGGGTGAGGCCGAGCACCTCGGTCCCGTAGCGGATGACCGCACCGTTCTCCAGGGCCCGGCGCAGCAGCAGTTTCTCCACCTCGTACTGCGGAGTGACCAGCAGGAAGGGGAAGCGGGAGGGCAGCGCGCCGATGTCGAACGGAATCGCCCCGAACAGTCGCAGCTCGCGGATGACCTGACCGGTGGCGACCAGTTCGTCGGCGAGGCCGCGGGCGTCGAGGAGTTCGAGGGTGCGGGCGTGGACGCCGAAGGCACGGGTCAGGTTGCTGATGCCCTCCGGGCGCTTCTCGACGACCACCACGTCCACGCCCGCCGCCGCGAGGTCTCCGGCGAGCAGCAGTCCGGTGGGGCCGGCTCCGGCCACGACGACCGAGTGGGGGCCGGGAGGCGTCCCGCGGCCGTCGACGGCCGGGGACTGAGAGGTGTGCGACATCCGCAACTCGCTTCCGTAGGTGGGGAATCGGGATCCGACCGGGTTCAGGTGCGGGGTGCCGGGAAGCCGGGACCGGCCGTGTCCATCCTGCACCGCGGGTGTGAAGCGGATACTGCGGCAGCATGTCGGACGGGTCGCTCGCCCCCGCTCCCGCGTTCCCCCGGCGGATCGCGGCGGATCTCCACGACCGGCGGGCCATAAACCCACGGGCATGTCAGAAATTGCTGCACAACGACACGTTGATGACTCCGTAATGCACCTTCATGAACCCGCAACGATGTATTTACGACAGGAGTCTTTGAATGGACTACAAGCGACCGATAAATTTTCGAGCGCAGGTTCGACGTCCATGCTGACCGGATGAGCCGGGGGAGGCCATGGGTCCATACTCATCAGCGGTGAAGTCGGAGAACCATCCATCGATCGAGCGCGTCGCACGCGGACCGCAGACGGTGCTGGAGGACATGCCGGGTCCGGCACGGACGGTGCCCGTTCCCGCGGCAGGCTGGCAGATCCTGTTGGTGGAGAGCGACTCCACCGACGCCGAGTCCCTGGCAGGAGGGCTGCGCAGGCACGGCCACGAGGTCACCCACGTGAGCCTCGGCGTTGCCGCCCTCGAAGCCCACGAGGACGCGGATCTGATCCTCCTCGACCTGGAGCTTCCGGACCTCGACGGACTGGAGGTGTGCAAGAGCATCCGGTCCGTCAGCTGTGTGCCGCTGCTCGTCGTCACCAGTCGCGGTTCCGAACTCGACCGTGTGCTCGGGCTCCAGGCCGGCGCGGACGACTATCTCGTGAAACCCTACGGATTTCGCGAACTGATGGCACGTATCGAGGCCGTCATGCGCCGTACCCGGTCCTCGCGCACCGTCGACCGGGAAATCACGCACGGCCCGCTGCACATCGACGTGAATGCGCGGCAGGTCAGCCTGGGTGGCCGCGGTGTGGGGCTGACCCGAAAGGAATTCGACCTCCTCTGCATTCTCGCCTCGCACCCCGACACCGTGATTCCCAGGAAACGACTGCTGCAACAGGTGTGGGGTGATTCCTGGTCCAGGCGTACCGTCGACACCCACGTCAGCAGCCTCCGCACCAAGCTGGGTGACAGCGACTGGATCATCACGGTCCGGGGCGTGGGCTTCAAACTGGGCACCGGCTGCGCCGCGTGACGTGGCGGGGCCCACCGGACGGCCCCGCCACCGCTGAAGGGCACCCCGCAGGCGAGGAGGACGGCTCGGACCCGCGCGTGGGGCGAGCTGTGGCGCACCGCTCCAGCTGGTTCCGCGGCGCCCCGGCCGGGTAGGCCCCGCACGACCTCCCCGTCACCGCGCCGACCGGGCTGGTCGCGACGGCGGGTGGCCGTGTGCGCTGTCAGGTCGTCCTCGGTGGGTGCCGGGTGGTGCCGTGGTCCGGGGCGTGGTCGCCGAGGAGGAGTCGGAGAGCCGTTCGCGCGACGAAGGCGTCCACGCCTGCGGCCCGGGTGCCGAGCGCGCCCGGCAGGACGCCGACGCAGTGCGCAAGGCCGCCGAAACCGCACTGCGCCGACGCCTGGAGCAGATGGACGACCTGCCCGCCGGGTCCGATCCGCCGACCCTGGCCCGGCTGCTGCACACGATCACCGACGGCATCGCCGTCCAAGCGGCCTCCGGAGCCCCGCACGCCGAGCTCGAACACCCCGCGGTGAGTTAGACGCTGCCGAGGACCAGGCGTTCGGCGAGTTCCCGGAACGTGGGAGCGGCTAGCGCGGTCTCCGCGTACGCGGCCGGTCCATGCAGGTAACGGCCGAGGGCCTAGCCGAACAGATCCTCCTTGTTGCCGAAGGCGGCGTACTCCGCGCTGAGCACCTCCGCGTTCAACGTGGGCATCGCGACCGGCTCCTGGCTCACGGGTACGGCCCTGGACTCCTCCCTCGGCCGGACCGGCCCGCCCCCGGCCGGTACGATCACGGCCGCCCTCACCCTGCTCCCGCTGATCACCCTCGCCCTCCGCGCCTCCTGCCGCGCGTCGTGGCCCAGCGCTCCTCCCGCCCCGCACCGCAGACCGAGGACTCAGCCGCGGCACACCGCTGGGCCAGGCGTAGGCGCCGGTCCGGGGCCGCCGTGTCCAGAAGGTGAGCGCCACTCGGCGCCGCAGACCGCCCGCCGGTGGCGGCCGGAGGCGACCGCCTCGGTCCAGCGCCAGGACCGGAACCCAGGGGCGCCCTCACGGTGGTCTCACCAGGCACAGAGCTGGCTGGCCGCCAACTCAAGGGCGCGCGTAGTCGCTGGTCTTGATGTCCTTCATGGTCAGATGGGATTCGATGCGCCGGACGCCGGGCAGGCCGCTGAGTTTGCCCGTGAGGAAGGCTTCGTAGGCGGCGTGGTCGGCGACGGCTACGCGGATGAAGTAGTCGGGGCGCCCGTACATGCGACGGAACTCGATGACCTCCTCAAAGGAGGCAACGGTGTCCTCGAACTCCTCGAAGCTCTTGCGGTCCTGGGCGTAGATCTCGACGTCGATCAGGACCTCCAGGCCGCGGCCCAGCGCCTCGGGGTTGATGACCGCCCGGTACCCGGCGATGACGCCGGCCTCCTCGAGCCGCTTGACCCGGCGCAGGCAGGGCGGCGGGGTCAGACCGACCCGCCTGGCCAGTTCGACGTTGGTCAGCCGCCCGTCCTGGCGCAGATGAAACAGAATTTCGCGATCGGTGGCGTCGAGGTGAAATTCGTTGCTCACCAGACCACTCTAGCGCCACAATCAGCAACCATGTAAGGTCGGAACTTTTCTAAAATTGCGGCATGCGAAGGAGTTCCACCGTTCCCGATGGCCGGCACCGTTCCGCGCCGCATGCCCACGAGTCCCCAGCGCCGTCGCACGCGCGTGCGGCGTTCCAGGACTCCCTCGGCGTGGGCCTGGCGTTCCTCCCGCTCGGGCTCGCCTTCGGTGCGCTGGTGACGCAGTCGGACCTGCCGTGGTGGTGGGCCGGACTGTCCGCAGCACTCGTCTTCGGCGGCTCGTTCGAATTCCTGCTCATCGGACTGGTCACGGCCGCTGCCCCGCTGGCGGCCATCGCCCTGTCCGCCTTCCTGATGAACGTCCGGCACGTCTTCTACGCGCTGTCCTTCCCCCTGCACCGCGTGAACGGCCGCCTCGGCAAGGCCTACAGCACCTACGCCCTGTGCGATGAGGCGTACGCGCTGACCACCGACGGGCAGGCCCGTGCCTGGCCCGGTCCGCGCATCCTGTGGCTCCAGTTCTTCCTGCACCTGTACTGGGCGGGCGGCGCCACCGTCGGCGCCCTGCTCGGCTCCCTCATCCCGGACGGCGTCGTCGGCCTGGACTTCGCCCTGACCGCCCTGTTCGCCGTCCTCGCCCTCGACGCCGTACGGAACCTGCGCGGAGACCTGCCCACGCCGGCACTGGCCCTGCTCAGCGCCCTGGCCGCGCGGGTCCTCGTCCCGGACCGGATGCTCCTCGTCGCCTTCGGCCTCTTCACCGCCGGCCTCCTGACCCGCCGCCTCACCACCCGCAGGAAACCGAGCCATGCCTGACACGCCCTACGTCATCGCCGCTGTCCTCGTCGCCGCCGCCGTCACCTGGGCCCTGCGCGCCCTGCCGTTCGCCGCACTCATGGCCCTGCGCAACAGCGCGACCGTGCGGTACCTCAGCACCCGCATGCCCGCCGGCGTCATGCTGATCCTGGTCGTCTACTGCCTGCGCGACCTCCCCCTCACCCACACCCGCTCCTCCGCCCCGCTGGCCGCCCTGGCCGTCACCGTCGGCCTGCACCTGTGGCGCCGCAACGCGCTGCTGAGCATCCTCGGCGGCACAGTCGTCCACGTGGCTCTGGCCAGTACCGTCTTCGCCCGCTGAGCGGCCTGACCGGAAACCCGGTGGTGCCGTTCACTCGGCGCCGGTCCTCGCTGGTCTCGTCACGATCGCGTTCGCGACAACCTCGAAGAGGTGGTCCGCCTGTGGTGCGAGCGAGGGTTGGTCGCCGAGCCACGCGAGCGCCGCCACCAGTGCGAACAGATCGGCGCCATCGATGTCGGTGCGCGCCGCGCCCGCGGCCTGGGCGCGGGCCAGGAGCCGTGCCCCGGCCGCTCGCAGAGTGACGCATGACGTGTGGAGTGCGGATTCGGTGTCCTCGATGGCGGCTGCCATCAGCACGGTCACACCGCGGTACTCGGTCGTCCACGCGACGCAGTCGCGCAGCCACGCGACCAGAGCGTCTTCGGGCGAGTTCGACACCTCCAGTTCGCCCGCCTTCGCCGTCAGTTCCTCGAAGCTCGCGCGCAGCAGCGCATCGAGCAGCGCCTCGCGCGTCGGGAAGTGCCGCAGCAGCGTCGCGAGCCCGACATCGGCCCGGCGGGCGATGTCGCGCAGTGACACGTCGACGCCATGTTCGGCGATGGCGGTGCCCGCTGTCGCGAGCAGGTGGTCGCGGTTCTTCCTGGCGTCGGCCCGCATCTGTCCCTCTTGACTATCCGGATCAGTGGTCCATATATTCGGATCAGTGGTCCGGTTATGTGGACCGCTGATCCGAATAGCGTATCCCCGCAGCGCGGGCAGGAGAAAACGATGCCTACACACACGATGAGGGCCGTCCGGCTCCACGAGCACGGCGGCCCTGAGGTCCTGCGCTACGACGAGGTCCCGATCCCCGAACCGGGGCCCGGCGAAGTGCTGGTCCGCGTCCACGCGGCCGGCGTCAATCCTCCCGACTGGTACCTGCGCGGCGGGCTGACCGAAATGCCCGGGGAGACGGAATCGACGGTCAGTCTGCCGGTGATTCCCGGGACGGATGTGTCGGGCGTCGTCGAGGCCGTCGCCGCGGACGTGGACCGTTTCGCCGTAGGTGACGAAGTCTTCGGTCTCCTGCGCTTCCCCAGCTTCCGCGGCAGCGCCTACGCCGAGTACGTGGCCGCGCCCGCATCGGACCTCGCGCGCAAGCCGGCCGGCATCGACCACGTGCACGCCGCCGGGGCGCCCATGGCCGGGCTGACGGCGTGGCAGTTCCTGATCGACCTGGGACATGATCACCCCTCGCCCTTCCAGGACGCACCGCACCGCCCGACGGCACTCGACGCCGGCACGACGGTGCTCGTCAACGGCGCCGCGGGCGGTGTGGGGCACTTCGCGCTACAGCTGGCGAAGTGGAAGGGCGCACGGGTCATCGCGGTGGCGTCGGGCGCACATGAATCGTTCCTGCGGGAACTCGGCGCCGACCGGTTCATCGACTACACCAAGAGTCGCCCCGAGGAACTCGTGCACGACGTCGACCTCGTTCTGGACACCGTCGGCGGCCCCCGCAGCCGGCGATTCCTGCGCACACTCAAGCGCGGCGGCGCCCAGTTCCCCGTGCTCCCCGGGGACTTCGACGAAGAGGAGACCGAGAAGCTGGGTGTCACGGTCTCCAGCGCACAGGTCCGCTCGAACGGCGCGCAGCTTGCCGAACTGGGGCGCCTGCTCGACGCGGGCACGGTGCGCGTCGCGATCGACAGCACCTTCGCTCTGGCGGATGCCCGAGCAGCGCACGAACGCGCCGCCCGAGGGCACATCCAGGGCAAGATCGTGCTCACGGTCGCTCAGTGATCGTCCGTCTCTCGGACGGCCCGCTCACGGCCGGTGACAGCGACCGGTGCGTGTACGTGTCCGCCCACAGGGCGAGGGCGGTGGTGTGGCCGCCGTACCGAAGGCCGGACTCGACTGTCACCCGATCGAGGGGATTAACGTACCGGCACCTCAACCATCATTTCGTCGACTGTACGGTCTGTGTGTCGCCCGAGTGAACGGCGTCAACTCGCTTGCTGCGTCGGCTTGTTACCGTCCTGGTGGTGCCACCTGGCCGGTGCGGCACGGGATCACACAACCGACTTGCCTGGAGGGGCGTGAAGGTCAGGAACGTGCATCACTCGTACCGTCGGCGAACGGTACTGCGCGGGGTCGACTTCGACCTGTGCGCCGGTGCGCTGGTCGGGATCGTCGGGGAGAACGGGGCGGGCAAGTCCACACTGCTGAAGATCCTCTCGGGTGAGTTGCGCCCTTCTCGCGGCGCCGTCCGTCACACCGGCCGGTTCGGGTACTGCCCGCAACACCCCGTCCTCAACGGTGCCTTCACCGTCCGGCAGCACCTGGAGTTCTTCAGGACCGCCTTCGGCCTGGCCGACCTGCGCCACGCCGAGGAGGCGATGGAGATCCTGGGATTCGCCGAGTACGCCGACGTACGTGCCGCGGTCCTCAGTGGCGGGACGCGGCAGAAGCTGAACCTGACCCTGGCCCTGATGCACGACCCGCAGGTCCTGCTGCTGGACGAGCCCTACCAGGGGTTCGACTGGGACACCTACCAGCGCTTCTGGGACCTGGCGGCCCGGCTGCGGGACGCCGGCCGCTCGGTCCTGGTCGTCTCGCACCTCGCCTATGACGCCGAACGGCTGGACGAACTGTGGCAGCTGAACGACGGGACGCTCCGGCCGGCGGCGGGTGCCGCGTGAAACGGCACCTGGGACTGTTCGCCACCGCGACCCGGTACGCGCTGACCGAACACGTACGCAATCGGTTTGCGATGGTGCTGGTCGCCGTGTTCATCCCGCTGTGGACGATGCTGGCGTACCTGGTCATGCCCGATTCCCCGGCCCGGATGAGACTCCGGGCCACCGGGCAGGTGCTGGCCCCGCGGGGGAACGAGATCACCGAAATCAGCGGTGCGCTCAACGCCGTCACCCTGATCACCGGGTTCATGATGTTCGCGGCCACGTTCGCCGGCCACGACTTCGACCGCCGCCTGGCCATGGCCGGCTACCCCCGGACCCATCTCGTCCTGGCGAAGGTCGCCGCGCTCGCCGTGGCCTCCGCCGCTGTGTCCGCCTACGCCACTGCCGTCACCTGTCTGATCTGGACACCGCGCCAGCCGGTCCTGCTCGCCGTCGCGCTGTTCAGCGCCGCCATGACCTACGGCGTCCTCGGCGTCGCTTTCGGTGCGGTGATGCGCAGGGAGGTCGAGGGCATGTTCGCCATCTTGATGACGAGCATCATCGACCTCGGCCTGCAGAACCCCGTTTCCAGCTCCGGGAGCGACAGCCCCGTCACCCGCTTCCTGCCCTCCTACGGCGCGATGCAGGCCAGTACCGCCGCGGGCTTCTCGACCGCCGACGTGCCGGGGCACGTGGCCATCCAGCTGGTCTGGTTCGCGGCCGCCGCGCTGGCCGGTCTCCTCGCCTTCCACCGCCGGACGCGCAACGCCCTTCCCCCGGCAGCCCGCCCCTTCGTGCCGGGGCCCCGCCGAACCGCTCGGGACCAGGAGTCGGTGAACGCGGACCCGACGGCGGCGGGCTGAACCTCCCGCAGCACCCGCGCCCGTCAACCTTCAGGCCCCCTCTGCTGCCTCGTGGAGCCCTCATGGACACCCCCCAGGATCGTGCACGCTTCCGTCGGTTCCTACGTGGGCGTCGGCCGCCGGCCGGTGCACCGCAGGACAGCCCGGTCGCCCAGTGGCCCGCACCCCTCCCAGGCGCCGGCGCCGAGACCGACCTGCGGGCCGCTTATCGCCTGTGCCGCCGCATCACACGCAGTCAGGACCCCGGAGCGTACGCCGTCCTGCGCCTGCTGCCCCCCGTGCTGCACCCGGCATACTGGGCCGTCTGGGCGGGACTGACGGTCGTCGACGACCTGATCGACGACCGGGATGCGACACCAGCAGAACGGGCCACCCGTGCCGACGCGTGGATGGCCGCGCTGGAGACCGACATGGCCGCCGGGACCAGCACCGACCCGGTTCGCCGTGCTCTGGTGGACACGGCCGCACGCTGGCATATCGATCTCTCCGACTTCCGCAACGCTGTATTCGTGTCGCGTAACGACATCGACCACCGGCATTTCGATGACTGGGCCCAGTGGCGGGCCTGGAGCCGTGGCCACATCGTCCCCATGTTCGACACGGTTCGCCTCCTGCTCGGGCAGGCGGGTGTGCCGGTGGTCTTCCGCCTGGACCGGCTGGAGAGCTACCAGCAGCTCAACGACGGCATCCGGCTCGTCGACACCCTCACCGACCTGCACACCGACCAGGGCGAGGACAAGCTCCTTCTGCCGGACGAGATCCTGAACCAGTTCCCCGGAGCCGAGGACGACCTGCTGCACGGCCGATGGAGTCCGGCCGCCGCGGCCCTGGTCACCGAGCTGACGTCCATCGCCCGCCGCTGGGTGAACCAGCCCCACCTGACCCACGGCATGCACCCGGGCACCGCCATCGCCGGCAAGGCGCTGATCAGTCTCCTGCTCGCCCTGCTCGACGCGGTCGAGGCGGCCGGCCCCGCCCTGCTCCGCTCCCAGCCGCGTCCCTCACACCTGACACGTGCGCGCATCTTCCTTCCCGCTCGCCTCCGGGCGGCTCTGGTATGGAGCCTGACACCGCTGACACCTCCCGACCCCCGGCAAAGGCGCGCAGCGACCCAACCCTGCCCGGCAGCCCGCCTGATTCCTGACACGACCACGTTCCAGCAGCCGCCGAGACACCCCAGTGGCTGCCGGCCTCCCCGGATCGAGGCCGAAGCGATGCCGGCCCACGTGGCCATCGTCATGGACGGCAACGGCCGCTGGTCCGAACACCGCGCCCTGCCCCGGTCCGAGGGTCATCGCGCCGGCGCCGCCGCCCTGCGCGAGATGGTCTACGGCGCTTTGGAGATCGGCCTCCGCCACCTCACCGTGTACGCGTTCTCCACCGAGAACTGGCGGCGTGACACGGAGGAGGTCGAGCGCATCATGAGCACCCTGCGCGAGGAACTGGACGACGACCCCTTCCGCGACCTGGACGTACGCCTGCGCTGGTCCGGCAACCCCGAGAAACTGCCGACGGACCTCGTCGAGTCCCTGCGGCAGAAGGAGGCCGCCACCCGCACTCGCACCGGCCTGACCTGCACCCTCTGCTTCAACTATGGCGGCCGGGACGAGATCACCCGCGCAGCCGCCTCCCTCGCCCGCGCGGCGCGGGCCGGCGACCTCGACCCCGACCTCGTCGGCGAGGACGACTTCGCACGTCACCTCGCTCTCACCGACCTGCCCGACGTCGACCTGCTGTGGCGCACCGGAGGCGAGCAGCGCACCTCCAACTTCCTGCCCTGGCAGTCCACGTATGCCGAGCTGTACTTCACGTCCGGCTACTGGCCGGACGCCGACCGCCGCGACCTGTGGCAGGCCATCACCGAATACGGGAACCGCCAACGCCGATACGGAACCTAGCCGAGCTGCCGTGTGCGTCCGCTCCAGCAGACACGCGGTTCTCCCGGGCACGTCGGTACGCGGCAGCGGGGCGCGGCGGATGCCTGGGAGGCGCAGAGCCAGGTCCCTGTTCCCACCACTGACCCCATCGCCGATCGAGACGCCGTCACTCCCGGGGAGCTCTGCGCCCCCACAGGACGACTCGATGTCCGCATCCGCTCGGCTCGAACTCCTCTGCGACCGGACTTCGGCCGTCTGTTCGCCGCCGCCGCGTTGGGCCGGTTCGGTGATCGGGTCGTCTTCTTGGCGCTGCCGCCCCTGGTTCTGGTGGGGTGCGGTCCGTGCCCTGAGCGGGGGTGTCAGGCGTCGGGCGCGCCGGGGCGCGAGGGTGGTTCGGTGTCGCCGCTGACGCGGGCGGCGAGGTTGGTTTCGAGGGCTTGGAGGGCGGCGAGGGTCGCGCCGCGTTCGGTGTCGGTGAGGTCGCCGGTGGCGTAGTCCTCCAGGCGGGCCCAGAGGTCTTCGACCTGTTGGCGCAGGGCCTGGCTGGCGGCGGTCGGTTCGACCAGGACGGAGCGCCGGTCGCTGGTGGAGCGCACGCGGCGCACGAAGCCGGCCTTCTCCAGACGCTGGATGGTGCGGGTCATGGTGGCGGCGTCGGCACCGACGTGCCGGGCCAGGTCGGTCTGGCGTATCCGGCCGCGGTCCCACAGCTGCATCATGACCAGTTCCTGGGCCGGGTGCAGGCCGACCTCGCGCAGCAGTTGGCCGGCGAGCATGCGGTGCAGGCGGGCCACCCGGAAGATCGCATGGCTGATGGGTCCGCGGTGTGCGGCCTCGGGGAGTTCCCCGGTCTCGGTGACCTGGTCCATTGCCTCGGAGTCCATGGTGCTGCCTTCTCCCGTGCGGCCGTCCTTGCCCGAGCCGACCGCGGCAGCCGGCGTCGGCGCCGGCTGCCGCGTACGGGCTCTCGGGTCCGTGTTCTGTGCAGCAGGGTATGTGCTGCTCAGGCGCGGCACGCCCGACGGGCTCGGCTCCGTGGCCGAGCCGTCAGCCGCGGGCTTCCTCCAGCGCGGGGTAGTCGGTGAAGCCCTTCTCGCCGCCGCCGTAGAAAGTGGTGGGGTCGGGGGTGTTGAACGGGCCGCCCTGGGCCAGGCGGGCGGGCAGGTCGGGGTTGGCGAGGAAGAGGGCGCCGTAGGCGAGCAGGTCGGTGGTGCCGTTCTCGACGAGTTCCAGCTCGGCCGGTCCGGTGGGCTCCCGGCCGGTGAAGGGGTTGAGGATGAAGGTCGTGGGCCATGCCTTGCGCAGCCGGAGCGTCAGCTCGCGTACGCCGGGGGCCTCCAACTGGTGCAGGTAGGCGAGGTTCAGCGGCGCGAGGGCCTCGACCAGGGCCGTGTAGGTGGCCTCGGTTACGGCGGTGTCGGACTCGTCGATGTCGTTGTAGGGGTTGCCCGGGGACAGGCGGAAGCCGACCCTGTCCGCGCCGATGGCTTCGGCGACGGCCTTGGTGGTCTCCACGGCGAAGCGGATGCGCTTCTCGGGGCTGCCGCCCCAGGCGTCGGTGCGCTGGTTGCTGTTCGGGGCGAGGAACTGGTGGATCAGGTACCCGTTGGCGCCGTGCAGCTCGACGCCGTCGAAGCCGGCTTCCACGGCGTTGCGGGCGGCGGTGGAGTGGTCCGCGATGGTGGCGCGGATCTCGGCGTCGGTCAGTTCGTGCGGGGTGACGAAGTCCTGGGGGCCTTCGTGGGTGTACACCTGCCCGGTGGCCGCGACGGCGGAGGGGCCGACGGGCTGCAGGCCCATGAGTGCCGGGTGGCCCACCCGGCCGGTGTGCATGATCTGGAGGTAGATCACGCCACCCTGGGCGTGCACCGCGTCGGTCACCTCGCGCCAGGCAGCGACCTGCCCTGCGGTGTGGATGCCGGGGGTGTCGGGGTAGCCCTGGCCGACCCGGGAGGGCTGGACGCCCTCGGTGACGATCAGCCCGGCGGAGGCGCGCTGCGCGTAGTAGTCGGCCATCAACGGCACGGGGCTCTGGCCGGGACCATAGGCGCGGCTCCGGGTCATCGGCGCCATCACCAGGCGGTTGGCCAGGCGCTTGCCGCCCAGCTCGTACGGCTCGAATGCCTTCGACATCGTCATCTCCTCCGGAGGGGAAGGGGCGTGTTCGTACGGCCACGCGGGTCTCTGCGGGACCATTACTTGTTCGAACAGGAAATTAGCCGTCGGCGTTCCTTGGATGGGTGTGAGCTACGTCACCAGTGGCGGGTCGTACGGAGAAACGTTAGGCGAAAGGCATACAGGTCACCTCAATCCACCGCTGCGGTCGACCTTGAAGGCGGATCTCCGGAACCACTTGCTCGAACAGCTAAAGGAGGGCCTGGGGGCAGTGGGGGAGCGGTGGCCCGTGCCTGGGAGACTGGCGGGTATGGATATCGCCCGCAGGAACAACGTCGCCGTCACCGGCAACCCGCAGGGGCCCACCGTGGTGTTGGCCCACGGGTTCGGCTGTGATCAGAACATGTGGCGACTGACGCTGCCTGCCCTGGTCGAGGACTACCGGGTGGTGCTCTTCGACTACGTCGGCTCGGGCCGCTCGGACCTGGCCGCGTTCTCGGAGAACCGTTACGGCTCTCTGCACGGCTACGCCCGGGACGTGGTGGAGGTGTGTGAGGCACTTGACCTGCGAGACGCGGTGTTCGTGGGGCATTCGGTCAGCGCCATGATCGGGGTGCTGGCCGCGGACGCGGCGCCGGAGCGCATCGGGGCGCTGGTGATGGTCGCTCCGTCTCCGCGCTACATCGACGACGACGGCTACCGGGGCGGGTTCAGCGCGCAGGACATCGACGAACTGCTGGCGTCACTGGAGTCGAACTACCTGGGCTGGTCGACGGTGATGGCGCCGGTGATCATGGGGAACCCGGAACGCCCCGAACTCGGCGAAGAACTCAAGAACAGCTTCTGCGCCACCGACCCGGACATGGCGCGCGTCTTCGCCCGCACCACGTTCCTGTCGGATTCGAGGGACGACCTCAAGAGCGTGAAGGTGCCGACCCTGGTGCTCGAATGCAGCGAGGACGTCATCGCCCCCCGGGAGGTCGGTGCCTTCGTCCACCGGGCGATCCCCGGATCGACGCTGGTGACCCTGGAGGCGACCGGGCACTGCCCGCACCTGTCGGCGCCCGAAGCCACCAACGAGGCGATCCGGAGCTTCCTGGCCGGCCTGCGGTGATGTGCCGCGCCGGGCATCAGCCCGACCCCCACGACCCGCACGGCCCCTACGGCCCCGACGACGAGAAGGCGGCGGACGCGGCGTTCGCCGCACTGCTGGAGGACAGCGCCGAGGAGTTGTACGAGAAGGCGCCGTGCGGATACCTGTCCACGCTGATGGACGGCACCATCGCCAAGATCAACGCCACCCTGCTGGGCTGGCTGGGTCTGGAGCGGGAGGCGGTGGTGGGGCGGATGCGCTTCGCCGACCTGCTGACCGTGGGCGGCAAGCTGTACCACGAGACGCATTTCGCGCCGCTGCTGCGGATGCAGGGCGAGATCAGCGGGATCGCCCTGGAGATCAAGCGGACCGACGGTGACCGGATCCCGGTGCTGGTCTCCTCGGTGGTCAAACGCGGCGGCAACGGCGAGCCGCTGCTGATCCGCACCACTGTCTTCGACGCCAGGGACCGCCGGGCCTACGAGGAGGAACTGCTGCGCGGCCGGAAGGCGGCCGAAGCGGCACGCAGACAGGCGGAGGCCGATCGGGCCCGGCTGCAGGACGCCCTCGCCGTACTCCAGCAGTCACTGCTGCCCGACACCCTGCCCTGCATACCCGGGGTGGAGACGGCCACCCACTACCACACGGCCTCTCCCGACCGGCTCGGAGGCGACTTCTACGACGTCTTCCCCCTCGACGGCAAACGCTTCGCCTTCTTCCTCGGTGACGTGTGCGGCAAGGGCCCCCAGGCCGCCGCGCTCACCTCGCTCACCCGCTACACCCTGCGCGCCGCCGCCCTCCACGACCCCGACCCCGTCTCCGCTCTGACCACCCTCAACAAGGTGCTCCACGAGCGCTACTCCGGCAGCGGCGACCCGCGCTACTGCACCGCCGTCTTCGGCACCCTGGAGCCCGACCCGGCGACCGGGCGGCTCACCGTCCACCTCGCCTCGGGCGGCCACCCGCCGGTCATAGCACTGCGGGCCGACGGCACGGCAGACTTCCTGCCGACCCCCGGCGGCCTGCTCGTCGGCGTACTGCCCACGGCGCGTTTCACGACCGCCACGACGGTCCTCGCCCCCGGCGACACCCTGCTGCTCTACACCGACGGCCTCACCGAAGCCCGCACCGGCGCGGACCGCACCAGCCTGTACGGCGACGAGGCACTGCTCGCCTTCACCGCCGGCCACGGCGGCAAGCCACCCCACGCCGTGATCGAGGCCCTGACCGGTCTGCTGGACAGCTTCGGCGACGGCCTCGACGACGACACCGCCCTGCTAGCCCTCGGCGTACCGGCCCCCGACCACCCCGCGAGAAACAGAACATGAACCCGCTGAAGATCACCACCCGAGACGCCCCGACCGGTCCTGTTCTGGAGATCTTCGGCGAGCTCGACTACACCAACGCGAGCGAGCTGCGTGAACGGGTCGCCGCTGCCACCCTCCAGCCCGGCCAGCGCCTGGTCCTGGATCTGGGCGGCATGCGGTTCTGCGACTCCAGCGGCATCACCGCCCTGATCGCCGCGCGCAGCCACGCCCAGGCCGCCGAGGCCGACATCGCGCTGGCGGCCGTACCCGCCAACACCCTGCGGGTCCTGCGCATCGTCGGCCTCGACCAGATCTTCGCTCTCCACCCGGACAGCGACACCGCCGTCCGTTCCTGAGGCTCCCGGCGGACGGCACTGCGACGTGATCACCGAGGTGGACCCGTCCCCACCTGGTGACCGCCGGCTCGCGGCGACCCCCCCCGTCAACCCCGTCGTCAGGGAGAATGCGGGCGTGTTCAGATGTGAGCGGCCGGAGCCGCCCGCGGATGTCCGGCTCGACCCGTACCGCCGTGCCGCTGCCCGCCTCATGGACGGGGACGAACAGGTCGGCGTGCTCATGACCACGGTCACCACGTGGTGGTGGCGGGAAGGCCCGGTCTGGCGACGGCGGTGGGTGAAGCCGCGGGAGCTTCCTCAGTGGGCAGTGTTCCGTGTGGGTGCGGCACAGCGGGTGCCCGAGTTCGAGGACGGGATCGTCGGTGCCGACGAACTCGATGACGAGCTCCGGGACTGGGCCTCGGGATGCTTCCGGCTGCGGGACCGGCGGTTCACGCTCGAATGGCTCGGCGAGGACGAGACCGATGCCGTGCACGGGGAGCACGGCTGGATGAGCGGCTGACCGGTCGAGGAGGTCAGTGCAGTTCGACGTCGAGCCGTGAGCGCAGCTCGTCGAGGGTGATGCCGTAGGTCTCCCGCACGTGGACGCCCTGGGGCCCGAGGTCGAAGGTGGCGACCTCGGTGTAGACGCGGCTGACGCAAGCTGTGCCGGTGAGCGGATAAGTGCACCGCCGGACCAGTTTGGGCGCGCCGGACTTCGTGAAGAGCGTCATCATCACGTAGACGTCCTTGGCGCCGATGGCGAGGTCCATCGCGCCGCCGACGGCGGGAATGTCGCCGGGCTCGCCGGTGTGCCAGTTGGCCAGGTCACCGTGCTCGGAGACCTGGTAGGCACCCAGTACGCAGACGTCGAGGTGGCCGCCGCGCATCATGGCGAAGGAGTCGGCGTGGTGGAAGTACGCCGCTCCCGGAAGCTCGGTGACCGGGACCTTGCCGGCGTTGGTGAGGTCGGGGTCGATCTGGGCGCCCTCCGCCTTCGGGCCCATGCCGAGCATGCCGTTCTCGGTGTGCAGGACGACGCCGAGTTCCTCGGGCAGGTGGTCGGCGATCCTGGTGGGCCGGCCGATGCCGAGGTTGACGAACGCGCCGGCCGGGATGTCCCGCGCGATCACGGCGGCCACCTCGTCCATGCCGAGCGGACGGTCGGCGGCGATCGGCGCCTCGCCCGGGGACGCCGAGCGTGCCGCGGCGGTGGTGTCGGTGGTCATCGTGCCCCCTGGACGGTGTAGTGGCGGGTCTCGACCGGGACGACGCGGTCGACGTATATGGACGGCGTGACGACCGCCTCCGGGTCGAGCGCGCCGAGCGGGACGACCTCGTCGACCTGGACGACCGTGGTGGTGGCGGCGGTCGCCATCACCGGGCCGAAGTTGCGGGCCGTCTTGCGGTAGACGAGATTGCCCATCGGGTCGGACCGGTGCGCGGAGATGAGGGCGTAGTCGCCCTTGATCGGATACTCCAGCAGGTAGTCGCGTCCGTCGATGGTCCGCACCTCCTTGCCCTCCGCGAGCGGAGTGCCGACCGCGGTCGGACAGTAGAACGCGCCGATGCCCGCGCCGGCCGCCCGCATCCGCTCGGCGAGGTTGCCCTGGGGGACCACCTCCAGCTCGATCTTCCCCTCGCGGTAGAGCGCGTCGAAGACGTAGGAGTCGACCTGCCGCGGGAAGGAGCACACCACCTTGCGGACCCGGCCGGCCGCGAGCAGCGCCGCCAGTCCGACATCGCCGTTCCCGGCGTTGTTGGAGACGATCGTGAGGTCCTTCGCGCCCTGCCGGATGAGGGCGTCGATGAGGTCGAACGGCATCCCGGCCAGGCCGAAGCCGCCGACCAGGACGGTGGAACCGTCCTCGATCCCGGCCACCGCCTCGTCGGTCGACTCCAGCACAGTGGCGCGGCTCACTTCGACACCTCCAGGTTCTCCACGACGACGGCCAGCCCCTGGCCGACGCCGATGCAGATCGCGGCCACGCCGTACCGCTCGCGGCGCTCCTTCAGGACCGCGGCCAGAGTCCCGAGGATCCGGCCGCCGGAGGCGCCCAGCGGGTGCCCGATCGCGATGGCCCCGCCGCGCTGGTTGACGATCCCGGGGTCGCGCAGGCCGTCCTTGAGCCAGGCGTCGACGCAGGCCAGTGACTGGACCGCGAACGCCTCGTTGAGCTCGACCGCGCCGACCTGGTCCCAGGTGATCCCGGCGCGGGCGAGCGCCCGGTTGGCGGCCTCGACCGGGGCGTAGCCGAATTCCCGCGGGTCCAGCGCCATCGCGCCCCTGCCGAGGATCCGGCCGAGCGGGTCGCGGCCGATGGTCGTCGCCGCCGCCTCGCTGCCGAGGAGCACCGCGGAGCCGCCGTCGGAGAGCGGGGAGGAGTTGCCCGCGGTGATGGTGCCGTCCGGCCGGAACGACGGCTTCAGCGCGGCGAGCTTCTCGGTGTCCGAGTCCGGGCGGATGCCCTCGTCGCGGACCAGATCGCCGACCGGGGTGACCAGCGCGTCGTAGAAGCCGTCCTCCCACGCCTGGTGCGCGAGGCGGTGGGAGCGGACGGCGAACTCGTCCTGGCGCTCGCGGGAGATGCCGAAGCGCTCCTGGAGCTGCTCGTTGCACTCTCCCAGCGGGATGGTCCACTCCTTCGGCATCCGCGGGTTGACCAGCCGCCAGCCCAGAGTCGTGGACACCGCGGTGACGTCGCCCGCCGGGAAGGCCCGCGACGGCTTGGGCAGCACCCACGGTGCCCGCGTCATCGACTCGACACCTCCCACGAGAACGACCTCGGCGTCGCCCGTCTCGATCGTGCGGGAGCCGGTCATCGCCGCGTCCAGGCTCGACCCGCACAGCCGGTTGACCGTCGTGCCGGGCACGCTGGTCGGCAGACCGGCCAGCAGCGCGGCCATCCGGCCGACGTTGCGGTTCTCCTCGCCTGCGCCGTTGGCGTTGCCCCACACGACCTCGTCGATCGCGGCGGGATCCAGCGCCGGTACCTGTCCGAGCACGCCGCCGATCGCCGTGGCAGCCAGATCGTCGGGCCGGATGCCGGCCAGCGCGCCGTTGAACTTGCCGAACGGTGTCCGCGTGGCCGCGTAGAGGAATGCGCTCTTCATGGCTCGAAGGCTAGACGGCACCGCCGATATGGTGAAGTATCGATATCACCCTCGATTGATATCCTGGGGATATGGATCTGCGCCAGCTCCGCTACTTCCTCGCCGTCGCGGAAGAACGCCACTTCGGGCGTGCCGCCGAACGGCTCCACATGGCACAGCCACCGCTCTCGCAGGCGATCCGGCAGCTGGAGGGCGAGCTCGGTATCGCCCTGTTCCACCGCACCACACGTCGGGTCGACCTCACCGAGGCCGGCCGCGCCTACCTCGACCGGGTGCGAGCGATCCTCACCGAGGTCGACCAGGCCGCCGACCACGCCCGCCGGGTCGCCGCCGGTTCGGTCGGTCACCTCACCCTGGGCTGCGTCGGCTCGGCGACGTACAGCCTGCTGCCGACACTCTCGCGTCACCTCGCCACCGAACTGCCGGGCATCGACTTCTCCTTCCGCGGGGAGATGCTCGCCCCCGATCAGGTGGAGGCGCTGCGCGGCGGCGCCATCGACGTGGCCCTGCTGCGCCCGCCCGCGGTCGACCCGTCCCTCGCGGTCCACACCCTGCGCCGGGACCGCCTCGTGGTGGCACTCCCGGCCGAGCATCCGCTCGCGGCGAAGACCCGGGTGCGCGCCGCCGACCTCGCCGGCCTCGACATGATCATGCACTCGGCGGACCGCCGCTCGGTGATGCACGACGTCGTGCTCGGTGTCCTCCGGGAAGCCGGCATCGAGCCGCGGATCCGGCACGAGGTCGGGGAGACCTCCACGCTCATCACCCTCGTCGCCGGCGGCCTCGGAGTCGCGGTCGCGCCCGAGCCGGTGACCGCGCTCGCGCTCGACGGTGTCGTCTACCGGCCCCTCGTGCGCCCGGCTGCGTCGATCGACCTGGCCGTCGCCCACCGCGCCGACCGCGACGAACCCCACCTGGCGCGCGCGGTGGAGGTCATTCGGCGGCTCTTCTGAACCCAAGCTCCGCGGCCGTTCGCCCGGGAGGGCCGGCAGCCGTCGCCTCTTCGTCTCCGGGTGACTTCCCCCGTCGGCGGGACCTCGACCCGTGGGCTGTGTCTCGCGCACACACCCGCGCGTTCACACAGTCCACCCGTCTGCGCCAGGGCTCGCCGATGACGGCGCTGCCGAAGTGCCGGGCCGCCGGAGCCGGTTCGCCGCGCGAGTCGACGCTCAGGCACCGGCCGGTGAAGACGTCACCCCTTTGAGTTCCGCGAAAGGCCGGCCGTGGCCGAAGGCGGCCTCGACGAAGCACTGGTCATGGGCCGACTGCGCCCCCTGCCGCAGGGCGCGTTCCAAAGAGGGGCGGGACGGCGGATCACGGCGGGACCAGCCGTCGTGGAGCAGGGACACCGCGAAGCCGGCGAGGAAGGCGTCACCGCAGCCCATGGTGTCGGCCATGGTCCGCGCGTCCGCCGCGCGGGCCGGTGCCGTCGCCAGGGTCCGGCCGTCGTACACGGTGGCCCCCGCCAGCCCGCGGGTGGCCAGGACCATGCGCGCTCCCCGCGCCACCACGGCTTCCAGCAACCGTCGCGTGGCCGCCTCGTCCAGGTCCGAGCAGGACAGCAGGGCCAGGTCGAGGTGGGGGCAGACCCGGTCGAGGTAGGCGGGGGAGCGGAACTCGTCGTCGTCGGAGAGGTCGAAGCTGACCAGGGGGCCGGCCGCGGCGAGCTTGGGCAGTTCGCTCTCGGTGTGGGAGTAGACGCTGGAGTGCACGAGCGAGAACGACGCCGCGTACTCAAGCAGGGCGTCGTCCAGGACGAGCGGTTCGCGCACGGTGACACCACCGCCGTTGTAGCCGAGGAACACCCGGTCGCCGTCCCGCACATGGAGAGTGGAGACGCCGGACTCACCGTGGCGCACCACACTGCGCTCCACCGCGACGTCCTGGGCCGCCACGGCCGTACGGAGGAAGGAGCCGAGGTCGTCGTCGCCGAACACCCCCAGATAGGCGCTGTCGAGACCGAGGCGGCGGGCGTACACGGCGACGTTGACGCAGTTGCCGCCCGGGTAGTCGATGCCGCGGTCCACGAAACGGTCCACGACGTTGTCGCCGAAACCGAGGATGTTCATCAAGGACTCCAGGGGCGCGGGCGCCGTGTGGGTGCGCGGCGCCCGCTCGGGGCGCGCCGGTGCACGGGCACGGGCACGCCGGGGCGGATGGAGGCGGGGGGGCGGGACGGGCCGCGGTCAGTAGTCCATGACGCGGTAGTAGCGGCGCAGGTCCAGCGAGTGGTCGCGCACCCGCTCCAGGTGCTTGCTGACCCGGTCCATCACCGTGTCCAGCACCAGCGGCGCCAGCAGCCCCCGGAACTCGGGGCTGATGCCGGCCAGGGGGTAGTCGCGGGTGTCGAAGACGGTGACGTCCTTGGAGACGCGCCGGGCGAACGCCTCGGCCCGGTCGGTGAGCGCGCGGGTCTCGTCCTCGCCCTGGAAGACGATCACGCTGGTGTCCTCCTCCAGCAGTTCCAGCGAGCCGTGGAAGAACTCGGCGCTGTGCACCCGGGTGGTGCGCAGCCACTGCATCTCTTCGAGGATGCACATGGAGTACAGGTAGGTGAATCCCCACAGGTTCCCGCCGCCGACGAGGAAGTGGTAGTCGGTGTCCTTGTGGGCCTCGGCGAAGTCGGACGCCACCGGCTCGGCCTGACGGGCGACCTCCACCAGGATGCGCGGCAGGCCGGCGAGTTCGTCGGCCAGACGGTCGTAGCCGGTGAACTCGCCCCTGCGGGAGAGCCATCGGCCCATGAAGAGCAGCAACTGGACGTCGAACGGCCAGGCCTTGGGCGCCGAGACCAGCGCGGTGTCCACGTTCTGGGCGACGGGGGAGTCGGGGTGGCCGGTGAAGCCGATCGTGTACGCGCCCTGCTCCTTGCAGTGGTCGATGGCCTTGATGCTGTCCTCGGTGGTGCCGGAGACGGAGGTGAAGACGGCGGCGGTCCGCTCGCCCAGGCGGGCGTCACCGGAGACGACCAGCTCCGCCGCGATGGCCGCCCGCACCGGCAGCACCGAGGAGCGCCGGGCCAGGTGCTCGTAGGGCCACATCTGCGCGTAGGTGCCGCCGGCGCCCACCAGCAGGACGTTGTCGTACCCCTCGTCCACGAGACGGTCGACGACCTCCTCGATCCGGGGGCGCAGCGCCACGAGGCTTTCCGTCTGGGCGACGAACTGGGCTTCGTTGAAAGAGAGCACGGTGATGGTTTCCTTCGAGGGGTTGGTTCCGACCGGCAACGGCCGGGCCGGTGTTCTGGCGGCGCGGGAAGGTGTGCCGGGAAGGTGCGCGGAAGAGCGCGCGGGAAAGGTGTGCGTGGAAAGGTGTGCGGAAGGTGCGCGGGAAAGGTGTCAGGCCGCGCGACGCCGTGAGAACAGCACGTTCGCCCCGGCGATGACGAGGCCGCCGACGAAGATCAGCGTGCCCATGACGTTCACCTGCGGGGGCACGCCGGTGCGGCTGGCGCTGTACACCCACAGCGGGAAGGTGACCGTCCGGCCGGCGTTGAAGCTCGTGATGATGTAGTCGTCGATGGACAGGGCGAAGCACAGCAGGGCGCCGGAGGCCACGCCGGGCAGCAGCGCCGGCAGGGTGACCAGGCGGAACGCCGTCCACGGCCCGGCTCCGAGGTCCCGGGCGGCCTCCTCCAGCGTCGGGTCGTGACCTGCCATGCGGGCCCGTACGGTGATGGCGACGTAGGGGATGCAGAACGCCACGTGCGCGATGACGATGGTCCAGTAGCCGCGCGGCACGCCGAGGACGATGAACAGCGACAGCAGGGCGGCGCCCAGGGCGATCTCCGGGGCCGCGATGGCGGCGAACAGCAGCAGGTCCACGGAGCCGCGCCCGCGGAAGCGGTGGCGGCCCAGGGCCAGGCCGATCGGGGTGCCCAGCAGGGTGGCCACCACCGTGACGACCAGCGCGACGGTGAGGCTGTTGACCAACGCCGAGGTCAGGTTGGGGATGGCGAACAGGTGCCGATACGAGGTGAGGGTGAAGCCCTGCCAGGTGAAGTTCACCTTGCTGTGGGTGTCGTTGAAGCCGAACAGGACCATGACGGCGATCGGCAGCAGCAGCCAGGCCAGCACCAGCCAGGTGTACACGGTGAGCGTGGGACGGCGGCGCGGGCGGCGGGCGGTGCGCGGCCGGGGCGCCACGACGGCGTCCTCGGCGCGGGTGACGGTGCCGGTGGTCATCGCGCGGCCACCTCCAGGACCTCGTCGGTGCCCAGGGCGCGGGCGTAGGCGAACACCGCCAGCAGCAGAGCGCCCATGAGGACGAACGACAGGGCGGCGGCGGCCGGGTAGTCGAGGTTGGTGAAGTACTCGGTCTGGATGATGTTCCCGATCATGGTGGTCGAGGGACCGCCGAGGATGCCGGCGTTGACGTAGTCGGCGGAGGCGGGCACGAAGGTCAGCAGGACGCCCGCGAAGACCCCGGGCAGGGACAGCGGCAGCACGACGCGCCAGAAGGTCTGCGCCCGGGAGGCGTACAGGTCGGTGGAGGCCTCCATCACCTTGGCGTCCACCCGCTCCAGGGCCACGTACACGGGCAGCACCATGAACGGCAGGAAGTTGTAGGTCAGTCCGCCGATGACCGCGTAGGGGGTGGCCAGGACGTGGAACCCTTCGGGCAGCAGCCCCAGGTGCTTGAGCGGGCCGAGCAGGACGCCGTTGTCGGCGAGCACCACGTTCCAGGACTGGGTGCGGATGACGAAGGAGACGAAGAACGGCAGCAGGAGCAGGAAGAGGAAGACCGACTTGTGCCGGCCGGCCCGGAAGGCGATCCAGTAGGCCACCGGGTAACCCACCAGCGCGCAACCGGCGGTGGCCGCGGCGCCGTAGAGGAGCGAGCGGACCAGTTGCACGTGGTAGGTCTCCACCACGTGGGCGTAGGTGGAGAAGTGGAAGGTCTGGCGGAAGCCGTCGATGAAGTCGCCGGTCTGCAGGGACAGCGACACCATGACGATCACCGGCGTCACGAAGAAGGCGGCCAGCCACAGCCAGCCCGGCAGCACCATCAGATACGGAGCCAGCACCGCGCCGGGGCGTCGCCGGCGGTGCGTCAGGACTGATAGATCGGTTCGAACAGCGCGTTCCACTGCTTCTCCTCCGTTTCGTCGAGCACCCGCAGGTGGCGCAGCTTGGCTTCGTCGGCCTTGGTCGGGAAGACCAGGGGGCTGGTGCTCAGGGAGCCGAGCAGGGACCGCCGCTTGCCGGTGGCGGCGGCCGCGTCGCGCGCGATCACCGGCTGGGCGTCCGGGACGGGACAGACGAACTGCACGGTCTCGCTGATCTTCGCGGCGACCTCGGGCCGGTAGGCGTAGTCCATGTACGTCAGGGCGTCGACGGGGTGCGCGGCCGTGGACGGGATGCACAGGTTGTCGGTCCACAGCAGTCCGCCCTCTTCGGGGATGACGAACTCCAGCCGGGAGCCGCTCCGGTTGGCCTGGAAGACATCGCCGGAGTACACCAACGAGGCGTACAGGTCGCCGCGTTGGAGCGAGGACTGGTAGGTGGTGGTGCTGTAGGAGCGGACCAGGCCGGCGTCGCGCTGCTCGCGCAGCCAGGCGGCGGCCTTGCGCCAGTCGGCGTGCGTGGAGGTCTCCGGGTCGACGCCTACGGCCAGCAGCGCGACGTTGCCCAGTTGCACCGCGTCGTTCCACATGCCGACCTTGCCGCGCAGCTTCGGGTCGAGCAGGTCCTGCCAACTGGTGATCTTCCGGCCGACCTTGGCCGGGTCGTAGCCGATGCCGGTCATGCCGGACTGCCAGGGCACGGTGTAGACGTTGCCGCGGTCGAAGGAGGAGTTCTTGAACGCGGCGCCGCCGTACCGGGCGAAGTTGGGGAGTCGGGTGTGGTCGAGCGGGGCGAGGTAGCCGAGTTCGATGTACTTGGGCAGGTAGCTGTCGCCGCCCAGCACCATCAGGTCGTAGCCGATGCCCTGTCCGGAGGCGAACTCCGGCTGGATCTTGCCGAACCAGGAGGCGCTGTCGTCGATCACCTCGTCGTAGGAGACCTTGATGCCGGTCTCGTGGGTGAACGCCTCCAGGGTGGGGTGCCGGCTCTGGTCGCCGGGGTCGGTGTCGATGTACTGGGTGTAGTTGGCGAAACTGAGCCGGCCCTTCTTCGTCCGTCCGGTCCAGAAGTCGTCGACGGCGGCGGCGATCTCGGCGGCCGTGCCGGGTACGGGCTTGCGGGCGCCGGGCACGCTGCACGCGGCGAGCGGGGCCAGGGCGGCGGCGCCGAGGGCGGCACGCAGCAGACCGCGCCGGGAACAGCGGCGCTCGGTCAGTCCGCGCAGCCAGGGCGCGGGAGGTGTGGGCTGCAGGGGCATCATGTCGACCTGTCGTCAGCTCGGGGCGAGGGAACCGGAGTCGGGGACCGCCCGGTCGGCGGCGGAGGTGGCCGGCACGGCGGGTGTGGCGCCGAGCGGGTAGGAGTGGGCGGTGGCCCAGGACAGCCAGACGGTGTCGCCGCGGGCCGGTACGACAGAGGCGGTGCCGTCGTTGGGCTGGAAGACGGTCATCTCCGCGCCGGTGCTCGTGGCCACGGTGTAACTGGTGGAGGTGCCCAGGTAGACCACCTCGCTGACGGTGCCGCGGAGGCGGCTGCCGTCCCCGGCCGGGCCGGTGGTCAGAGTGATCTTCTCGGGCCGTACGGTGAGCTGGACGTCCGATCCGGCGGTGGGCGCCGCGCCGGACCGCGGGACGGTGACGCGCTGTCCGTCGCCGAGGTCGATCACCCCGCCCTCCGGTCCGGCGGTGGTCAGCCGGCCGCTGATCAGGTTCGAGGTGCCGATGAAGCCGGCGACGAACGCGGTGGCGGGGCGCTCGTACACCTCCTGCGGGCTGGCGACCTGCTCGATCAGGCCGCCGTTCATCACCGCGATCCGGTCCGACATGGTCAGCGCCTCGGCCTGGTCGTGCGTGACGTAGATGAAGGTGATGCCCACCTCGCGCTGGATGCGCTTGAGTTCAAGCTGCATGGACTGCCGCAGCTTCAGGTCGAGCGCGCCCAGTGGTTCGTCGAGGAGCAGGGCGCGCGGGCGGTTGACCAGAGCCCGCGCCAGGGCCACGCGCTGCTGCTGGCCACCGGAGAGCTGCCGGGGGCGGTGATCGGCCTTCTCGGCGAGTTCGACGGTGCGCAGGATGCGGTCGACCCGGTCGTGGATCTCGCCCTTGGGCACGCGCCGGCGGCGCAGTCCGAACGCCACGTTGTCGGCGACGCTCAGGTGCGGGAAGAGCGCGTAGGACTGGAACACCATGTTGATGTCCCGCTTGTTGGCCGGTACGCCGACCATGTTCCGGCCGTGCAGCAGGATCCGGCCGCCGCTGGGCTCCTCGAATCCGGCGATCATCCGCAAGGTGGTGGTCTTGCCGCAGCCGGACGGCCCCAGCAGGGAGAAGAACTCCCCTTCGGCAATGGTGAGGTTCACCCCTCGTACCGCCGCTCCGCCGCGGGCGCCGCCGAAGTCCTTGACCACGTCGACGAGGGTGATGGCCGGGTCTGCGCCGACCGGTGGCGGCGAAAGGGTGTCGGTTGCCATCGCGGAGACCTCCGGGGATCGGATGGGGGAGAGCGGGCGGCCTGGGGCAGGGTGCGCGGACGGCCGTCCGGGAGACGGCAGGCGGAGCCTTCTGGCGGGACAGGATTGATAACGTTACCAACGCGGTCGTACCTTACCCACGCCCTGAGGCCCCGCGTCAATGGTTGAATGGCGCTGAATCCCACCGTCCCGTTCCCCGGTGTTCGCCGGGCCGACACGAAGAGATCCGCACATGGCCCCTGAATCGCAGCCGCGGCGACGCGTGACCATCCCGGACGTCGCCCGGCACGCCGGTGTGGGACAGGCGACGGCCGCACGCGTCCTCGGCGGGTACGGATCGGCGAGCGCGGCCACCCGGGAGCGGGTGCTCGCCGCCGCCGCCGAGCTGGGCTACAGCACCAACGCCGTGGCCCGCAGCATGATCAGCGGCCGGACCGACACACTCGGAGTGGTCGTCGCCGACGTCGAGAACGCCTACTTCGCCCGGGCGGTGCGCGGCATCGCCGACGTCGCGGCCAAGGCGGGGCTGCAGGCCATCCTCGCCAACAGCGACGAGGACAGCGAGAAGGAGAAGGCCGCGGTCCAGCTGTTCATCGAGCGGCGCGTGGACGGGCTCGTGGTGGCACCGGCCGCCACCGACGACGAGCACCTCGCCCGGGCCGTCTCCGCCGGAATCCCGGTGGTGCTGCTCGACCGTGTGGTGACCGGGGCCGCCCTGGACATGGTGGTCGTCGACAACCGGGGGGCGGTGAAGGCCGCGGTGACCCGGTTCACCGAGGCGGGACACACCCGTATCGCGGTGATCACCTCGGCGATGCCGGGCGACGACGGCACCAGTCTGGCGCCGGGCGCGGACATCTGGACGACCACGGAACGCGTCGCCGGCTACCGCCAGGCCCTGCGGGCGGCCGGCATCCCGCGTTCCGCGGAGCTGATCCGCCACACCGGGTACGAGCGGGCGTGGGCGAGGTCGGCCGTACTGGAGCTGATGACCGCGCGCGACCGCCCCACCGCCCTGTTCACCACGGACAACGTGGCGACGCTCGGCACCCTCGACGCCCTGCTCGACCTCGACGCCCGCATCCCCGACGACGTCTCGGTGATCGGTTTCGACGACGCGGAATGGACCACGCTCATCCGGCCGCGGCTGAGCGTGGTCAGCCAGCCCGTGCAGGAGCTGGGCGGTCTGGCAGCGGACATCCTGATCCGCCGCATCAGCGGAGCCGCCGCCCGCCCCCGCCGGCACACCCTGAACACGACGTACGTCGCCCGTGAGTCGACCGGCCCGGTACCGGCTCGGACGCGACGGTTGCGGGCGCCGACGGACTGACTCGGATTTCGGGCGGGGTGGCTGCGGGTGCCGGTGGTCTGGCTCTGATTTCGGGCGCGACGGGTGCGGGCGCTGATGGACTGGCCCTGATCTCGCCCACGACGCGTACGGGCGCTGATGGACCGGCCCCGATCTCGCCCCTGACGCCTGCGGCACCGACGGACTGACCCTGTCCAGCACCGCGCCACGCGTACGGCGTCGAGCCACCTGGAGGCCGGCGCCGGCGTCTCGCCTGCCCGGGCCCTCACGGCGCCGGGACGACGACGCTCCCGGCGCGCAGGTGGTGTCGGGGCGTGGGCAGCTCCTCCTCAGCGTCCGCGCCGCCCACCGCCCCGCTGGGCGGATTCCCTCGTCCGTGCCGACGGCCTGACACGCTCTTCGCCGACCGGGGCTACGACCACCACACGTGCCGCTGACCCGCGCGGGCGTGGCTCCGCCCCGCGATCACCAAACCGGGGCAGCACCCTTGCTGCTTCCGCCGGAGTCAGCGCGCACGAGCAGCCCGGCGCACGTTCCCGGTCACGGCACCAGGACGTCTCACCCGGGTGGGCCCGACTCGACAGTGGCCGTCGTGGGGAGGCACTGGACATGTCTGTGATCTTCTTCGACGTCGGGGCGACCCTCGCGGACGCCCGTGTGGAACCCGACGGCTCTGTGACACTGCGCCCCCGCCCGCGCGTCATGGCCGTGCTCGACGCCCTCCGCGACGTACGCACCGGCGTCATCTCCGACCCCGGACCGGGCGCCGGTGCCGCGCAACGTGCCGCGGCCGCGCTGCACGAGGCGTTCCCCGGCCGGTTCACGGACGAGGCACTGGTGCACTGGGGGGCGAAGGACGGTCGCGGGATCTTCGACCGGGCGGTCGCCGGCGCGGGGGAAGCCACGGCCGGCGACTGTGTCTTCGTGGGCGAAGACCCCCGGGAGCGCGCGTTCGCCCGCGAGGCGGGGATGCGTACGGCGCCGGACCCGGTGTTCGCGCGCGCCGCGACGGAGAACCGTCCGGTGCACCGGGCGTCGATCGAGTTGCCGGACGGCCGGGGCCTGCCCGAGCTGACCGCAGCCGTGAACGACACGGAGGCCGTGGTCGTGCGGAGCGTCTCCGGACGCCCCGTGCTCGCGATGGCGACTGCGCGGGGCGCCGAAGCGCTCGAACGCGCCGGTTTCCCGGTGGATCTGCAAGAACCGGTGGACGGCGGACCGATGGACGACGCCGAGCGCCGGGCGTCCGAGAAGTTCATCAGTGATCTGCTGGCACGGGGCGAGGCGGTGTACGAGGGCGAGGAGCCGACTCCGCGTACCACGCACGTCGTCAGGAGCGAGGACGACGGACGGCTCACCGTCCGCCGTCTGCGCTTCCGCTGACCCGGCCGGCGCTCAGTCGAAGCACCGCCGGACCAGGGCCAGGCCCTCACCGGTCGTGCTCCGGGTGATCTCGTGGGTCGTCAGCCGGGAGGGGCTGTCGTCGACGACCGCCGCGGCGGTCCGGTGCTCCTCGGGTACGTGGACGCGGCCCCGCCGGAAGAGGTCCTCCAGGTACGACGTCGCGACCTGCTCGGGGTCGGCGGGCCGGACCGAGCCGCCTGCGGGGTCGGAGCTCGCGATGCCGAAGCGTCGTTCCTGTGCCGGTGCGGACAGGACGAGGGGCTGGGTGATGCCGTACATCGCCCCGTGGACCGTGACGGCCGTCAGGCCCTCGTCCTCGTTGCCGCCCGGCGTCGCCTCCGCCATACCGGCGCCCCGGCGAGCCACCTCCGGCTCGGTGATGGCCGTGGCGGCCTCCAGGGAGAGGATGCCGTGGCGGATGAACGCCGAGCGCAGGGACGTGCCGTATCTGCCGCCGTTGCGGCGCTGGTCCGCGGCGATCATGTGACCCGCGACCTGCGCGTAGTACGCGGACACCACGGGCGCGGCCACGACGGCGTCCACCAGCAGCTGTCCCGCGATCTCGGCCGCCCTGGCCAGGCCGGCCTGGTCCTGCAGGTCCTGCTGGCGGAAGATCCCGGCGAGGATCTTCAGGAAGGCGCCGCTGAACACCCTGGAGAACGAGTGCGGCTCGCTGGACAGCGTGTTGGCGGGCCCGCTGGGCGGCAGATGGACCGGGTCGCGGTAGAAGAAGCTGTTGGACATGTTGCGCAGGCAGTCCGGGTCGACCGCGTTCGGGTGGCCCTGCCGGATCGCGGCGCCCAGTTGCTCGGCCATCCGCGACACCCGCGAGGACAGCTCCAGGTCGCTCTGTGTCTCGGCCAGTACCGCGATCCGCAGCTGTTCGAGCCGGAGCGAGGTCAGCAGCGCGCTGATGTCGCCGAAGGCTTCGTGCAGGGCGGCCGTCTCCGCGCTCGCGGCGTTGAACAGCTGGGGGCGCAGGGCGTCGAGGACCGCGTGCCCCGTCTCGTGCGCCACGACCTCGGGACTCTCACAGGCGGCGACGATGACCCCCGCCACCGTGCTGCGGAAGAACCACAGGCCTCTGCGGTCGTAGTAGGCGTTGAGGTCGACTCCCGCGTCGAGGTGCGCGGTGAGGGCCCGGCCGACCGTCGAGTGCCACTGGGTTCCGGTGGGAACCAGCGGGCCCCAGGTCTGGGCGGCCCTGCTGAGGGCATCGGCCGCCACCCAGTACCGGAACGCCTCGGTGCCCGGCCCGGCACCGTCCGGGTGCGGCGCGGTGTCCGCGATGGCCGTCGGGAACGGCTGCGTGTCGAGTTGGGGAACGGGATGCGGTACGGGCATGTTGACCCGGGGAGGAAAACCGGGGTCGTCCTCGTACACCAGGACCGTCTGGATCGTCGCTGTCTGTTGCTGCACCGTCATGGTGGCTCCCTGAGAGGGGAGAGGTTGCAGATGATGGAAGTTGACGGGGCAACTTTTGCCAAGAGCCCGTCCTGTTCAGTACGGGGCCGCGGCGGCCCGGCGTCAATTCCAACAAGGCGTGTGAGTCCCCTCCGGTGGGTGGGCCGTGTCCGGCGAACAGGCGGTCGTCACGGCCCCATGGCCGGTGCGCACTGCCCCAGGACCGGGCGAACGACATGACGGCCGGACGGGTGATGGTGCGAGCGTGACCGCGTACGGGCCCCTGGTGATTTATCGTCCTTACCCGTCCCACGGCGGGGGCGGGCTCGCCCGGCCGACGCCGGTCGTCGAACTCGCATGCCATCTGACGGCGAGCCGAATGACACATCCGGCGGGTATCCACCCCCATCCCCTGGCCTGCTCGTCCCCTCGCTGTGGACGGGAGGGATGCCGAGGGCTCGTCGCGCGCGTCCGTCTTCCCGGACCACTGGATCGCCCGACCGTTTTCCCGTCACCCCTCTGCGGTGGCAGCAACCGAAGCCGCCGGGTGCGTCTCCTGACCGCTCCGGCGCACCGCCGTCGCGCCGCCCGGAACACGGAGGCACCCATGACGCACCCGTCCCCGTACCCACGCCGCACCCCGCCCACCGGCGGCCTGTCACCGCGGTTCGTCCAGCGACGCACCGTCACATCAGCCGGCACCGCCCGGGCCGTCCAGGACGAGGGCCGGCGGCGGTGGAGGGCGGCCACGGCCCCCAGGGCCACGCCTACCGCGATGACGGTCAGCCAGCGTGTCCAGACCACCGCCTCGACCTCTGTGGCGAGCGCCGCGCAGGAGCCCCCCAGGACGGGGACGGCGGTGTACGCACGGAAGTATGGGCTTGTCGGGCGGTCGCGCCGCAGAACCGGGACGGCCGTGTTGACGATGAAAAACACCACAAGGTGCAGCAGGACGAGCCGGGGAACGCGCCGGGTGGCAGGCCGTGCCACGGGTTCGCGTGCTTTCTCCCTGCCGGCCGAGCCGGTGCCACACGGACAGGACCTTGGACGCGCGGCGCTGGGCGACAGCCCGAACCGTGATGCGAATCAGTGCGCTCCCCATGATCGCGAGTGATGTTCGACATGTACCGAACGCCCGGTAGCATGGTCGGCATGCCGGACCACTCGTTCCCCGCCGACAGTGAGATCGCCCTGCCGCGCCTGCTCGGAGCGCTGAGCGACCCGACTCGGCTGGGGATCGTCCGCATCCTGTCCGACGGTGCCGAGCGCGGATGGGGCCGATTCAGCGCTCCCGTCGCCAAATCCACTCTCAGCCATCATCTCAAGATGTTGCGCGAGGCGGGCGTCACGCAGACCCGTCAGGAGGGTACGCGCTGCTATGTGAAGCTGAGGCGTGACGCCCTTGAGGCCCGTTTCCCCGGCCTCTTGCAGGCACTGCTGTCTGCCGCTGTCAGCGACAACATCGGAGATCATGTCACCGAGCGTGACGAACCGGCGTAACGACGCCACTGTCGGCGCCCCGTACTCAACGAGTTGTGTGTCCCCGGGCGGGCGACAACCCGTCGCCTTGAGGGTTGTGACGCGCACCGCCTCCGGACTTGGCGTTCCGCCGCACCGGTCGCGGTGTGTGGTGGCACCCGCGCCGCGTTGTGCCATGGTGTCGAACTAACCGCACCGATCGGTGTCCGGCCCGCTCCACTCCCTGTCGCGTGTGACACACGACGAGCCCATCGTCCGGCGCGACCTCTTCCTGACCTGGGCAGACCGCCGCGGTGCCCACGGTTGTGGTCGTCCCTCCGCCACGTTGCAATTTGACGAGGGTGCGAAAGCCTTCCCATAGTGTTCTATGTACAACGAACATCGAACAAGGAGTGGCTCATGCCTGCCGACCCCCTGGACCGGACCTTCTCCGGCCATGTCGCGATCGTCACCGGCGCCGGTTCCGGCATCGGCCGGGCCGCGGCCATCGCCTTCGCCGAGGCGGGCGCCCACGTACTCGGTGTGGGGCGACGTGAGGCGCCATTGAAGGAGACGGCCGCGGCCCACGACAACATCGACGTCCTGGCGATCGACATATGCGGCGACGGAGCACCTGCCAAGGTTGTCAGTGCCGCCGTGGAACGCTGGGGCCGCCTGGACCACCTCATCAACAACGCCGGCGCGACGGCGGTCATGCCCCTGGCGGAGACCGACAAGCAGACGATCGTCGATCTGTTCGCGCTCAACGTCGTCGCTCCGAGCCTGCTGGCCCACGAAGCCCTGCCCCACCTGCGGAGGACCTCCGGGACGATCATCAACCTCTCCAGTACCTACGGCCACCGCCCCATGGCGGGCGGCGCGCACTACTCGGCCACCAAGGCGGCCGTCGAGCAGATGACGCGGAGCTGGGCCCTGGAGCTCGCCGGCGAAGGTGTTCGGGTCAACTCGGTCGCTCCCGGCCCCACCCGGACCGACGTCATGCTGCACGCCGGCCTCACGCCGGAGGCCGCCAACGACATGTACGCCTACGAGCGCGACCGTATCCCCACGCACCACATCGCGAGCGCTGACGAGGTGGCCCACTGGATCCTTCGCATGGCCGATCCCGCCGGGCGTCATGCGACCGGTCAGGTGATCACCGTCGACGGCGGGCTGGAACTCATCTGACTCCACCGTCCAGCATGTTCCTGATGGATCATCACGCCTTCACGGGGCTGGGGACATCCACGGGGGAAACCGTGAGTCGCGTGAGGGTGCCTGCGGCGTACGGCGGCCGTAGCTCGAACCTGCTTCCGGGGGAGGACCTCGGTACGTAGCGGGAGCCGTCCGCTCCGGGCCTGATCCGATGACTACCGGGCCGGGGTGCACACGGGGCTGGTCGGCGGCGGCCTCCCGTTCCCTGCGTCTGCCCGCGCGCTCGCGACGGTGAGGGACACCGAGCCGGTGCCCGGCGAGCCCACTGGAGTCCTTGACACGGTTCGGTGGGATTCACGCCATCGGCCCAACACTGTTTCGACAGGGTTCTCCCACCATGACCAGGCGTCGAGTGAATCTGTGACACGGACCGCACTCGGTGCCAGCCGGCACCGTCATTGTCCCGCACCACCGGCGTCACCACCGCGGGCCGGAAGGTTCAGGCCGGGAAGGTGAACAGGCGGTACTCGGACAGCGTCGTGAAGCCGAAACGCCGGTACAGCGGCTCCCCCGCCGGGCTCGCCACGAGCGCGGCGGAGCGCATCCCTCTTTCCTGCGCCGACCGGAGCGCGGCGACCGTCAACGCCGCACCGATGCCCCGCCGGCGATGCGCTTCGGCCACGTGCACGAGGAAGATTCCGGCCACCTCGTGGGCGTTGATCACCACCGTCGACCCGACCACCCGGCCGTCCAGTACCGCGGCCAGCCGGACGATGTCCGCGTTGTCCTCGCGTTGCGACTCGATGCGCACCATCTCCGGCTCCAGGCCGGACGCGATACCCATCGACGTCCGGTACGTCCGGACCAGCTCCGTCAGCCGTTCGCCGTCCCGAACCGTCTCCACCCGCAGGTCGGCGCGTGCGCCGTCCTGACCGGCCGGGTCGAGCATCTCGGCCGGGTGGCCGAGCGGCCTCGCCAGCACGGGCAGGACGGCGAGCTCCTGTCCGCCGTGGCGCCGCAGGGCGTCGGCGGTGTCCCCGGGGCTGTCGGGCCCGACCCACCACCACCAGGGAAGACCCTCCAGGTCCCTGCGAACGGCCGCCACGGCAGTCCCTGTCGCGGACGTGGACCGCACGCGCACCACGCCGTTGAACTGTGGGGTGGCGAGCCCGCTGCGGAACTGATCGACCTCGGGCCCTGGGTGGGCCTCCGCGTCCCATCCCATGAGGTACTGGCGAAAGTTGGCGAACACCGACGCCATGGGTCCGGGGTCCAGGGCGGTGTCCCGGGTTTGCGTCCGGTCATCGTGCGGCGCGCCGATCGCCCTTGCTGAGTGCATTATGAACACGGCCTTCTTGTTGCGCGGGTTCTGACGGGGGCTCGGTGAGTGTAGTGCCGTACGGGGTGAGGTTCCCGGCGGGAGGTCCAGGACGAGGCGGCGCCTTCTACGGCGGAGCACAGGGTCCGACGCCTGTGCCGCGTACCCGGCTGGGGAGCAACTCGCTGAAGCAGACGCTCGTACCGGCCGACGATCCGCACGCCGCCATCCCCAAGGGCACTCCCGGCACCAGCGGCATGTGCTTGGCCCCGTCGGGGAGGTCGCGATGGTGCGCAGCAGAACCCGTACCCGCCCCACCCGGTCCGACAGCAGATCCGCCAGGGTCCCGCCCACCACCGAGCCCGGCAGGGTCACCGTCATGATCCAGCCTGCCTGGGTGGAACTCGACGTGAACGCCGCAGTGAGGGTACTCAGGGCCGGTGGCAAGGTGTTGGAATCGAAGGGATCCAGGCCCCACCCGGCGGAGTTGTCCTCGCCACCGTGTCCACCGTGTGCGTTATGGTGTGGGCCAGCGTTCTCCAGCCCATGTCTGTCCTCCAAAGCGAGGATCAGCGACGGCTGTTGTCAGGGACCGTCCTACGGCCCGTAGATCGCTTTCAGCGTCTTCACCCGATCACGTCAGAAAGAATCGGATGCGCATCAAGAACGCGAGCGTCGTGCTCGCAGGTACCGCCGTGATGGCTGCTCTGGCCGTGACGCCCGCCGGTGCCGCCACCACCAGCCTTCCCAGCCCGTCGGTCACGGGTGTGCTCGCCGTGCAGAAGCAGGCGATGGCCAACGGCGCGCCCGGCGCGCTCACCCGGATCGACTCCGGATTTTCCAGCTACCGGATCGCCATGGGGGAGGCGGACACCGCGGCCGGCACCGCGATGGACGCCGACCGCAGGTTCCGGGTCGGCAGCGTCAGCAAGAGCTTCACCACCGTGGTGCTGATGCAGCTTGTCGCCGAGGGACGTATCGACCTGGATGCGTCGGCGAACGACTACCTCCCCAAGCCGCTGCCGGACGACCGCATCACCGTGCGGCACCTGCTGAGCCACCGCAGTGGCCTCTGGGACTACACCAACGACATGTTCTACCACACTGTCCCGGGCTTTGAGGCGGTCCGGAACAAGGTGTTCACCTACCAGGAACTCATCGACCTCTCGACCGCGCACCAGCCCACCAACCAGCCGGGGGCCGCCTACAGCTACTCCAACACCAATTTCGTGGTGCTGGGACAGATGATCGAGCACGTCACCGGTGTGCCGATGGCCACGCAGTACGAACAGCGGATCTTCCAGCCGCTCGGCCTGAAGAACACCTCCTACGTGCATCCGCAGACGACCATCACCGGCTCCTACGCGCGGGGCTACGTCCGCGACGACGACACCACACTGCCGCTGGTGGACTCCACCGAGCAGACCGTCTCCTGGGCTCAGTCCGCCGGAGCCGTGATCTCCAACTCGGCTGATCTGAACCGGTTCTTCGCCGCGATCGTCTCCGGCAGGCTCGTTCCCGAGCCGCAGTTGAAGGAGATGATGAGCATGGTCCCGGTGAACGCGGACGGCACCCAGTCCTATGGACTCGGCCTGCGCGGCAGGAAGCTTTCCTGCGGCGTGACGGTCTACGGTCACACCGGCACCGTGCAGGGCTACTACACGTACGCCTTCACGACGGCCGACGGCAAGCGCAGCATGACCTCGATGGCGAACACGTCCAACAACGGCACCGTCAACACCGTCCTCGCCGGCACTCTGGAGGCCGCGTTCTGCGGCGTCGATCCCCTGAAGAGCAGCAAGGTCACCACCCGCTCCGGCGGTAAGGCCTTCACCGAAGACGTCGCCCCCCAGATCGTCCGCCACTGAGGCTCCCGCACACCGGCGGTGACCTGGTCGCCCCTGGGGCTCCGTGGCGCCGGCCCGCGAAGGCCGGCGCCACGGACACTCGCCCCCGGGAGGTGATCTGTCCCTCAGACCCTCGTCACGGACGCCCGCTGGTGTCACAGGCCGGGTGCCTGTCCGGTCACACCTTCAACCACCCGGGCCCATGAAGGGATGACGGACGATGACACCTCACGGGGACCTCCCCGCACCGCAGCAGGGACTCCTGCTCACGCATTTCCTGACGGTGCGCGATGTCGCGGTGTCCCGGCGCTTCTACGCGGACGTCTTCGGCGGAGAGGTCGTGATGGAGGAGAATCCGGCGATCGTCAAGGTCGCCAACACCTGGATCATCATGAATCCCGGCGGTGGTCCCACCCCCGACAAACCAGGGGTCACACTGGAGGCACCACGCAGTGGTGAGCGTGTTTCCGGTTTCCTCAATGTGCGAGTCGCCGACATCGCTGCCTTCTACGCGCATGCCGTCGCGAACGGGGCCGGATTCCTCACCGAGCCCGTCGACCGCGGATCCGAACTGCGCTGCTACTTCCGTGACCCCGACGGCTACCTCATCGAGGTGGGTCAGTCCACCGGTCTGCTCGCGGGAATTCACGCGGCCACCCCGGAAGACTTCAGTTGAGCACCGCGACGCGGTCCCGTCCATAGGGGAGTTCCGGATGAAGGTCGTTGTGTTCGACGACGGTGGGCTCATAGGCGCCGAGACCGCTCTCTGGGTCAGGGACCACGGACACGAGGTCGGCCTGGTCTCGGCACCCAGGGGTCTTGACTCGCTCGCACAAGAAGAGATCGCCGAGTCCCTGGGCCAGTGCTCGGTAGTGATCGACCTCTGTCGTCAGCCGTCCCTGAACTCCGGGATCGTCACTGACGATCATGGCCTTGTCATGGACGAGGAGGCCCTCGTCGCGTCATGGCGACGTTCCACCAGCGCCCTCCTCCAGGCCGAGAGGGCCGCCGGTGTCGCACACCATGTCTCCCTGTCCGTGGTAGGTGTGGACCGGATAAGAAGGGAGGGTGCTTTCCGAGCCCTCCAGGCGCACGAGGCCATGGTTCAGCGGTCCGGCATTTCCTATTCCATAGTGCGTTCCACGCAGATGTTCGAGTCGGCCGAGGACATAGCGACCGCGGGCACCGAAGACTGGATCGTCTGGGTGCCGCCGGTCGAAGTGCGCCCGGTGTCCCTGACCGACGTGGCCATCCTGCTCGCGCATACCGCCGTGTCCCGGCCCCTGATCGGCGTCCGTGAGATCGCCGGCCCTGAGAATGTCAGGCTGGACGCGTTCGTGCGTGCCGCCCTGACCACCGTGCACGCGGAGCACCGCCATGTCCTCGCGGACGCCCGCAGCCCCTTCTTCGGTGCGCGTCTTCGGCCCACGGACCTTCTGCCACGTGCGGACGCCTTCGTCGCGCGGACGAGCTACCGCGAATGGTGTGCCGGTCGACCCGGGCGTGAGAGCGCCGAGAACCCTGGAATCGGTGAGTCCCCGGACGGCGCCCACAGGCCCCGTCACGGATCGTCCGACGAAGGCTGCTACTGAGGTGAAGTACTGGAACCGCACGGGCCCCACCCCGTCTGACGCGTCTCGGAAAGCTGGGCTGCAGCCTCCCATGGCGTACCGAGTGAGCGCCCTTCACCCGGTCACAACCGTCGCTTCTCCACGCACGTCGGTGCCACGAGGAGCGCGAGTTGTTCCGTACCGATCGTCTCAGCGACTACCGACGCTGAGATCAGCTGCCACCGACGTGGACGAAAGAGGATGATGCATGTCCGGAGACGTCACAGAACCGTGCCTCAGATGGTTCTGTCTCCCTTGACCAGTGCGGCGATCTTCCTGGTCGTCACGATCGACAGTGGTGGCGAGACCACCGTTCGCGAACTGCTCTCGGACGTCGGCTCACTGGAACGGGCCGTGGGGTTCCGTGCCCAGCCCGACGGCAGGCTGAGCTGTGTCACCGGTATCGGTTCGCACGCCTGGGACCGGCTGTTCGCCGGACCGCGTCCGGCCGGGCTGCATCCTTTCCGGGAACTGAACGGTCCCGTGCACCGGGCCGTGGCCACCCCCGGCGACCTGCTGTTCCACATCCGCGCTTCCCGGCTGGACCTGTGCTTCGCGCTCGCCACGGAGATCATGAACCGGCTGCGCGGAGCGGTCACGGTCCAGGACGAGGTGCATGGTTTCACCTACTTCGACGAACGTGACCTGCTCGGCTTCGTCGACGGCACAGAGAATCCGACGGGCCCGGCGGCGCAAGCGGCCGTGCTCGTCGGCGAGGAAGACCCCCGGTTCACAGGCGGCAGTTATGTCGTCGTGCAGAAGTACCTGCACGACCTCGACGCGTGGGAAGCCCTGCCGGTCGAAGCGCAGGAGAAGGTGATCGGTCGCCGGAAGCTGACCGACGTGGAACTGCCGGACGACGCCAAACCGGCGGACTCACACGTCGCTGTGACAACGGTCACCGACGCGGACGGCAACGAGCGCGAGATCCTCCGTGACAACATGCCCTTCGGATCCGTGGGCCGTGGGGAGTTCGGCACCTATTTCATCGGCTACGCGCGCACTCCCGACGTCACGGAGACGATGCTGGAGCGCATGTTCCTGGGCACGGCGTCAGCGTCGTACGACCGCATCCTGGATTTCTCCACTCCGGTCACGGGCTCCCTGTTCTTCACGCCGACCGCGGACTTCCTGGAAGACCTGCCCGACCCGCCGGTTCCTGAGTCGTCCGCTGCTTCTCAGGCCGAGGGACACGCTTGAGGACCCGTGGTACCCGCGAATACAGGAATGCGCGGGCGCACACGCTGTGGCGGGGCGACCGTCGCGGTGCCCCGCGCGATGGGACGGGTCGCACGCCGTCGTGTTCCCTGTTCCCCGGCGACGGTGCGTGCGTGTCCGGTGCGGGTCGGCTCCTGCCGTTGCCGGCCGCACGGTGTCTCGGTTCAGGGGGCGGGGTGGCCGGCCGCGGTGTTCAGGTGGGACTGGGAGTCGCGCACCGTGGGCAGTGCGCGTCCCACGGCGAAGAACGTCTGTCCCGCGACGATCACGATCAGATCCTCACTCTGCTCGCGCTCGGGATGGTTCGGGGCGATGCTTCGACAGAATGTGATGGTGAAGTCATGACAGGATGGTGGGTTTCCGGCGAAGGTGGACACCGTGCCTGATATCGCGCCGTTGCGGGGGCGACGCCGCGAGTTGGCGGAACTGGAAGCGCTGGTGAGCCGTGCCCGCCTCGGCCACAGCGGGGCGCTGATCGTCTCCGGTGAGGCCGGCGTCGGTAAGACGGCACTCCTCGACCACATCACGGCGCGGGCCGCGGCGCACGTCCGCATCGAGCGCATCGTCGCCTCCCAGTCCGAGATGGAACTCGCCTACGCCGGCCTCCAGCAGCTCTGCGGGCACATGATGGGTTCGGCCGCCCGGTTGCCGGGCCCACAGCAGGAGGCGATCGAGGTGGCGTTCGGGCTGCGCAGCGGCGCCGCCGTGCCGAGCCCGTTCCTCGTGGGGCTGGCACTGCTCGGACTGCTCACCGAGGCCGCGGAGGACCGGGCACTGCTGTGCATCGTCGACGACGCCCAGTGGCTCGATCAGGCGTCCGCGCGTGCCCTCGCATTCGCCGCCCGGCGCCTGGACGCGGAGGGTATCGCCCTGGTGTTCGCCATGCGCCAGGCCGATGATGTGTTCGCGGGCCTGACGCACATGGTCGTCGAGGGGCTGGGCCACGAGGATGCGTGCGAACTGCTGCGCCTGGCGGTGCCCGGTGGTCTCGACCGGCGGATACGCGACCAACTGATCGCGGAGGCTCGCGGCAACCCGCTTGCGCTGCGGGAGCTCCCCCGGACCGTGGGCCCTGCCCGGGTCGCCGGCGGCTTCACCCTGGCGGACTCCCTGCCGCTGGAGAACCGCATCGAGCAGAGTCTGATGGTGCAGCTCGCCCCGCTGCCCGCGTCGGCGCGCCTCCTGCTGCTGCTGGCAGCCGCCGAGCCCACCGGTGATCCCGGACTGCTGTGGCGGGCGAGCGCCGTACTCGGACTGGGCTCGAAGGCCTTCGAAGCGGCCAAGGACGCCGAGGCGCTCGTCGTCGGCACCCGCGTCGCCTTCCGTCATCCGCTGGTGCGGTCGGCCGTGTACCGGGCGGCGTCACCGGGGGACCGGCGTCGCGTCCACGCCGCCCTGGCGGACGTCACCAGCGTCGAACACGATCCGGACCGCCGCGCCTGGCATCGGGCCAGCGCGACGCTGTACCCGGACGAGGAGGTCGCCGCGGATCTGGAGCGGTCCGCGGTACGTGCACGGACGCGCGGCGGTGCCGCTGCCGCGGGCGCGTTCCTGGAACGGGCGGCGGAGCTCACACCTTCGCCGTTCTCCCGCGGGCAGCGGTTGATCGCAGCCGCCGAGGCCACACACGACGCCGGCGCGCCTGCCGCGGCCCTGCGCCTGCTGGAGTACGTCCGCGCCCTTCCTCTCACCGCGTTGCAGGAGGCGCTCGTCGCGCGGCTGCGCGCTCGGGCGGGATACGCGCTGCGGCGCGACCGCGGTGGGGTACAGCAACTGCTCGCCGCGGCGCAGGGGCTTGAAGCCCTCGCCCCGGCGCTCGCCCGCGACACCTACATCGAAGCGCTGGCAGCCGCAACATACGGCGGCAGGCTCGGAGACGCCGAACAGGTGGCCGCCGTCGCGCACGCGATTCTCCGGGCAACGCCCGCCGCCGAGGAGACCGGCCGGGCACGGGACCTGATCCTGCGCGGCCAGGCGTTGCTCGCCACCGAAGGCCAGGAGGCCGCGCTCCCCACCCTGCGACGGGCGCAGCGTGCGTTCCTTGAGCAGGCACCCGACTTCCTGGAGCTGCACTGGGTGTGGTTCGCCTCCCGCGCCGCCCAGGACCTGTGGGACCCCGACGGGCTTCGCGCGCTCGCCAACCAGCAGGTTGAGGTCGCCCGCGCCGAAGGCGTGGTCACAGTACTGCCGATCGCCCTGAGCCTGCTGATGCTGGTGCAGCTGACCGACGGCGACCTGGACGGGGCAGAAGCCTCCTGCGATGAGATCGACGCCATCAAGGAGGTCACCGGCAATCCGCTCCCGCAGTACGGACGGCTCCTCCTCGCGGCATACCGGGGGCAGGCCGCCGAGGCGGAGCGCTGGGCGGAGCAGATCAGGGCGGACGGGCACGCGCGGGGCGAAGGGCACGCGCTGAGCGCGGCCAATTTCTCCGAGGCGGTCCTCTACAACGGCCTGGGCCGCTTCGCCGAGGCGGTGGCCCGCAGCCACCGCGAGCTGCCCTACACCCACGAACTGAACCTCGCGATGCGCACACTGCTCGAACTGGTGGAAGCGGCCGCGCACACCGGTGACCGCGCGCTCGCCGAGCAGGCGTTCGAGAAATTGGCGCGCGTCACGCGGCCGGTCGGAACCACCTACGCGTTGGCCGTGCTGGCGATGGCGGAGGCGCAGCTGCGTGCGGGTGACGAGGCCGAGAAGCTGTACCGCGATGCGATCAAGGGCTTCGAACACGAGCGGATACCGATCTGGGTGGCGCGTTGCCGTCTGCTGTACGCCGAGGCACTCAACCGCTGGGGGCGGTACACCGACGCGCGCGAACAGCTCCGCCCCGCACACCAGGTGCTCAGCGCCTGTGGCCTGAACGGCTTCGCCCAGCGCGCCGCGGACGAGCTGCGCGCGAGCGGAGAAACCTTGCGGGTCCGCGTGCGGGGGTCGGCGGCGCAGCTCACCGATCAGGAACTCAACGTGGCGCGCCTGGCCCGCGAGGGGCTGACGAACCGAGACATCGGCGCACGTTTGTTCATCAGTGCGCACACCGTCGAGTACCACCTGCGCAAGGTCTTCGCGAAGCTCGGCATCAAGCGGCGGACCGAACTGAAGACCGCTCTCGCCGAACCCGGCCCCGATTCCAGGTCGGTTGACGTCATCTGACCGGAGGCGGTGTGACGACTCCACCACCAGGTGCGGCGAACGTCGAGTGAAGCCCCTGCGACTCGGTTCCCGTACAAGCCCACCGTTGACAACGTCGCCGGCTCAAGAGCGTTGGAGAAATCGTCGTACTGCTGCGGCTGTCACAACGACGACCCCTGGTCTGTCTACTTGCTGCAGACCAGCGGCGGCTGTTCCGCCGTCCTCCTAGGCCGGCATGTGTCATGCGGGACACGGCAGGGGCTGCGGACAGCAGGGAGGCCACCCAACCGTGAATGCCGTTGCCGCGTCGATCGCCCGGTGGGACACGTTGGCACGTGTTCACCGTCGGATCGAGTCCCGGGTCGGGCGACACCTTCATCAGCACCTCGGGCTGGGGGCAAGTGAGTTTCACGCCCTGCGCGCGCTGGACGAAAGCGTGCGAGCCGGTTCGGGTCCGCTGTACCTCAACGTCCTGGCCGACGGGATCGGCCTGAGTCAGTCCGGCTCCAGTCGTCTCGTCACACGTCTGCAGGACCGTGGACTGGTCACCACGCGCCTTTCATCACACGACCGCCGCAGTGTCGAGATCGAACTCACTCCCCTCGGACACGAAGTGGTGCGGAACGGCTCTCCTGTCGTCTACAGGGCTGTCGAGGAGATTGTGCGGGAACTCCGTGCCGAGGGCACCGACGAGGACCTCGTCCGCTACCTGCGGGGCAGCACGCACGAAGCGATCACCCACCGGGTTCCGCCAGACTCCGAAGTCACCGCAAGCAGATGACGCAGCAGGGGAGTCGGAGCAGTCCGAGGTGGTGGCTTGCGTCTCGCAGGCCCGCAGACCTCGGATGACATGCGATCTCCGCCGACCAAGGAGACCGCTCCCACACGTCCCCTATGGCCGGCGGAGCCAGAGGCCCACCAACCTGTTCACGTCGGTATGTGAGCCGTGCGCACACGAGGACTGGAAATAGTGTCCTGCCCCTGCTCGTTCCGTCAGACGGCCAGTCGGCGCCCTGGGTGGTATCGCGCGAACGGTTCGCCGGACCGCTGGACGAGTCGTACCGATCCCTCTGCCGGATCGCGAGGGCCGCAGACCAGCCTGTCGCCGACAAGCCACACCAGCTCCAGCCGAATGACCACTTGTCACATGTCAGTTCCGCGGAACCCCGCTGCCACGGCCGGCGGGCTGCCGCCCACGACGGACCGGCATCTCCGTGACCCGCCTGCTCAAGAGCGCGGTCCATGGCACGCGGGTACGTCGTCCAGGGCCTGCACTGATTGACGGCGCCGGGCGTGTGAGCCGGCCCGGGCCGTGTTGCCTCACCGTCCGGCACGCACAGGCCGGCGTGATCCCGTTGCCACCAATACCGCAACGGTCTCCTGCACGCCCGCCTGCGAGGTGTAGCGCTCTGTGACGACGACCGCTGCAGCCGGCCGGCGGCGAGGTGATGTCTCGGCCCGCGCCGCGCAGGCCGGCCAGATGCGGGGGCGGGGGGGGAAGCGGAGTGATCCGATGGGAGTGTGCCGTGCTCCCGCAGAAGGGGGGAGCACGGCACGAGGCGGGAACCGGTGAGGCCCTGACGTCGGCTGCTGGGAAGTGGGACACCAGCCGCACGACCAGGAGCCTCGCCACGTCACCGGGCCCACCGACCCGTGGCCGTCACACCACCCATCGCCCCGTCGGTGCGCCGGCGTACGCGGCCTGATCGTGACGTGGGCTCGCCCGTTCCTCGCCAGGACCGCTTGCGCAGGCTACTTCTGCTGCGCGAGCCACTCGTCGAAGTGGACTTCGCCGATGTGCGCGCCCGGGCCCGGGAGGAGGGTGTCCTCCTGGATCTTCGCGCCCCAGTAGGTGCCGTTCGGGTCCGCGACGACCACACGCGTGTCCTGCTTCGCGGCAAGCTCCTTGCGGATCAGCTCGGGCAGTTCGAAGACGTCGGGACCCGCCACCTCGGTGATGGCGTTGAGGGGCTCCCCGACGGCGGTGCGGCTGACGGCCGTGGCGACGTCGTCGGAGAAGACCGGCTGGATCTTCACGGGGAGGAGGGTCACCGTGTCACCGTCGGTCGCCTGGTCGGCGAGCCCCTTCGCGAACTCGAAGAACTGCGTCGCGTGGACGATCGAGTAGGGGATGCCGCCGTCCTTGATCAGATCCTCCTGTACCTGCTTGGCGCGGAAATAGCCGCTGCCCTGCAGACGGTCCGTACCGACCACGGACAGGGCGACGTGGTGGCCTACGCCTGCGGCCTTCTCCGCCTGGAGGACGTTGGACGTCGAGGTACGGAAGAACTCCATGACGTCGTCGTCCGCGAAGGACGGGGAGTTCGAGACGTCGACGACGACCCGGGCACCCTGGAGCACCTCGTCCAGGCCTTCGCCGGTGAGCGTGTTGACACCGCTGTTGGGAGAGGCGGGTACGGCCTCATGACCGTGCTCCTGCAACTTGGCGACCACCTTGCTGCCGATGAGCCCGGTCCCGCCGATGACGACCACCTTCATGATCAACCCTTTTGATGTGTCGCACGTTGTGCGATGTGGAAATGGGGCGCTGTGTGCTCCCCTATGACCAGGGTCGAACGAGATCTGTGACAGTGCATTGGGCGTTCTCCGTGGAACCTTGCACTACCGGACCGCCGGCCGCCGCCATCTCGGTGAGTGACCCGCACTCGCGTTGCGTGGTCCGCATCCTCCTCGACCACATCGGGCGGACCGGCCACCGAAGCCTCGGCTCCCGGGCGCCGAACCAGTGTCGGCCGGCCTCGTCCGGAAGCATTGCGCGCGTGGCCTTGGCGATGGAAGAGCTCACCTCGTTCCAGGGCTCCGCCCGGCGTGTGGCCGCCAGCGTGGCGAGGGCCGCCAGGTCGGGCCGGCGCATGACCTCCGCGCCCTGACCCGGATCGGGCGGGTGCTCTCGATCAACGCGACCAGGCGTGCGACGGCCAGCGAGGTCTCGCCCGAGTCGGTGAGGTCATCGGCCGACGTGAGGCCGGGCTGGTCGAGCAGCCGGAGGTAGGCCGCCGGGAGGGACGCCTCGGTGTGCTCGGCCTGCGGGACTGCCGGGTCCGCGCCGCCCCGGTGACGGACGCCGTGGGAGCAGCAGCGGATCCTCACCTGGTCGCCGACCCGGCCGACGAAGGTCAGGGCGCCGTCGGTGCGCAGGACCGCGAGGTCGCCGGTGCGGTGGAGCCAGGGCATCGTAGCGCTTCAGCCGTCGGCTTGTGGTGCAAGCCGTCCCTGCTCACTCCCTGGAGCAGTGGGCTGTGGTCCGGCGACGTCCTCCCGGTCGTCCCGTCGGATCGCAGCCCTGGGGGGAGCAGTGCCGACCACGCCGCGGGCGGTTGGCAGCGAGAACTGCACCGTCTCCGTCTTGCCACGCCTTACGGAGAAGAGGGCCACACCGGCGCAAGGCATACTCCGCACGGCGAACGCGAGTTGAGGACGGCATCGCCCACCTGGACAACATTCGAGCCCCGGCCCCGCACCGCGGCCGCCGCGAGCACGTGGGCGACATCGTCCAGGCCGCCGCCGGCCTACCGTTCGACCAGCGGACCGTGGGCCGCACCCGACTCGTCAGAGGAGAAGCCAAGAGGCCGCACGGAGGTTCACCACGTCTCACCGCTCACCGTGCAACGGCGGCGGACGTCGCGCGCCCCATCCTCCAGCGCGCGCCGGGGCGGCGGTTTCGTGAACGCGTCGCCGGCACCGTGTTCCCGTCGCCTCGGCAGACGCCAGACCGGTGTCGTGAAGCCGGAGGCTTCACGACCGAGGTGCGTCAGAGGACATGAGTCCGGTTCCGGGGGGCCTCGTTGAGGGTCCGGTGGGAACTCTCAGCGAGATGATCCTCGACGCACTTGCGGGACATCGACAGCCGGCCGTTGGTCACAAATGAGTGGCATCGACGGTCACAGTGGGCATGAGTCAATCCTTGGAATCGAAGACGGGCATCGACGGGCCGGTCACTGTCATCAAGCGCTACACCGTGCCGGCGGGCGAGGCCGACTATTTCGTCGAGGTGTACCAGGAGAACGCCCGGATCATGTCGACCCAGCCCGGCTTCCTCCGCTCCCGCCTGCACAGGCCGCTCGCCGACACCTCTGAGGTGCAGTTCGTCCATATCGCGGAGTGGACCTCAGGCACCGCACTCGACAAGGCCACCGGCAACCCCGAGTGGCATGCCTCACTGCAGCGCATGTTCGACGACCCGGGCCTTCACATCACGTCAGAACCCGCCAGCTACCGCGTCGTCGTGGAACTTCGCCCTTCCTGACAGCGGTGACCACCGCCCGCACCCCTGGCGCGGCAATGACCCATGACCCACGTCCATTTGGGACCGCGTCGTGCTCGTCCACGTCCAGACCGCCCCTGTGCACCATCTGACGCCGTCCTGGACGGGGGACCCGTGCCAGCGGCAAGCCCTTCCAGGGTCACGGACCTGGTGCACTCCCGCTCCCACGCCGACCACATCGGAGCTGCCTCCCTGCTCGGTAGGGGCGGATACGCGTAGCCAGGTGCAGTGCGCGGCGCCTCAAGGGCAGGGCTCTCCTCGTTCTACACGGCCCTTGAACCGGACGGGAGATGAACCTGCGGGGAGGAGGAGCGGACGGCGGTACCGCCCGGTCCGCCGTCGACGACTGAGACGTCCGCCCCACGGGCTGTGGGGCCCACGCTCCCCCCGGACCGGACGTGGTCCCCGCAGCCGGGGTGGGAGCTCCAAGTTTTCACGCAACCATCACGCACGTCCGGGTCCTGCGGGGAGCGGAAGGAGGAGGAATGATGCGAACCAGACTGCTGCCGCTGCTGAGCGACTGGGAATGGCAGGAGCGAGCCGCCTGCCGCGGGATGAACAGTGCCGTCTTCTTCCCCCCTCAGGGGGAGAGGGGCCACCGGCGCCGCCGGCGGGAGGAACAGGCGCGCCGGATCTGCGACCAGTGCGAGGTCATCGAGGCGTGCGCCGCCATGGCCCTTGACAACAACGAGCCGTACGGCGTGTGGGGCGGGATGACCGCGGGTGAACGCCAGGGTCGTTTCGCTCTGGACCGCGGGGACGCCGACCAGGACGCCGGTTGACCGGTCGACGTGGGTGAGCCGACTGAGACCGATGAGCAACTGGCAAAAATTGTCCGGGATTCTCTTACCCGAAACCCAATCGTGCCGACGGAGGGCCTGGAAGGGACCCCGTCCCGCACTTCATCAACGGCTCCATCGAGGTGATGACCGACTTCGGTACCGAGCCGATCCCCCTGGCCTCCGCCGCTCACGTCCTGACCGTCCCCGTCGCGGTGACGGACCCGCTACCACGGAACACCCCGGTCTGGCTCGGACAAGAACCGTACCCCACCCCTGACGACCGTGCCCGATGACCACATGACGCCCGACCAGCCTGTCACGGACCTTCGTCTCGTCCGGTCATCCTGAGCAGAGACTTCAGGAAGAGATGTGGTCATGACGACGTTGCACGTCACGTTGCTCAATGCGCTCCGCGAGGTTCCGGCCGTGGAGCTGCCGTCCTTCACCCCCGTCGCCGGTGGTCGTCCCCCGCGCCGGTTCGCTCTGGAACTGCACGTGCCGCACGAGCGGCACGAGGAACTGGAGGCCGAGCTGCGTTCAGCCTCCGCACCGGAAGGAGAGCCTCTGCGGGGACGCGACGCAGCCTGGCGTGTGGTGGGCGGTTGGACAGTCACCTCACACGGGCGCAGCCCGGAACTCTACGTCTACCGGATGGAGATCCAGGAGGTGGAGAGTCCGGCGCGCGCCGAAACGGCTGCGATCAGCGCCGAAGGCGGCGAGGCCCTGTTGGAGTTCAGGCTGGAGCTGGTCGTCCTCCCCGTCTCCGACGTCGATCGCGCCAAGGCCTTCTATCAGGCGGTGGGGTTCCGCCTGGACGAGGACCACACCAGCGACGAATCATATCGAGTGGTACACATGACGCCTCCGGGATCTCCGTGCTCAATCCTTTTCGGAACCGGGGTGACAACGGCCCTGCCGGGCACGGTCCGGGGGCTCCATCTCGTCGTGACCGACATCGAGAGGGCATGCCTGCAACTCCATGAGCGGGGGGTCAGGACGGGTGAGATCTTCCACGACACCTGCGACATGTTCCACCGTTGCACTGATGAGACTCGGCGCAGCGGCCCCCATCCGAAACGGCTCGAATACCGCTCGTACGCCACGTTCAACGACCCGGACGGAAACGAGTGGGTGTTGCAAGAGGTGCCTGCGTAGACCCGATGAGGGCCGGGCGGACGACCGCATCCTCCACGCTGGGACGGAGCGGGGCCTGGACTGACCCGCAGCCCGGCCTCGGTCTCCGTCGCGCTGGACGCGGCGCTCGTTGGCCGATCGCGGCGGGCCAACTGGTGGTGCCGTGCTGTCGCTCGGCCGTGCGGCTGGCCGCTCGGCGGCCTGCCACGCCGCTCCGTCGAGAAGGGGATCGCCGCCCCGCGCTCGGCGGAAGCGTCTGATCCGGGCTCATGCCCACAGCGGGATCTGGCAGCCGGCCTCGGCGGCGGGGCCGTTCGCCCGCCTCCACGTCATGCGGACTTGCCACCCGTGAGCCGACCGGTGTCAGGTTCCCGGTCTGTGGGTCGAAGATGAGCGTCCGCCTACTGGGCAGGCCACCGAAGAGGTCGTTGGGGGAGAAGGCCTCGCCTGCACGGCCCGCCGTGTCCTTGACCGTGTCCGCGCGGACCAGGCCCTTGGTGTCCGCCAGGAGGCGCGGCAGCGCCGCTCGCTGCGCGGAGGAGAAGCAATGGTCCCGGAGGTGTGCGGGCACGACTTCGTACAGCAGGCCCGGCCCCATGCTCTGGCCGTGCGTCAGCCACTTCCGCATCGCCTTCTCGGTGGCCGGCGGCTCGGTCACCGACGACGCCCCGCTGGAGCCGGAGGCGCTCCGCGGCGATCGGCCGAGCGCTCCGGCGTCCTCCCACACCGCGCGCTGCCTACTGTGCTGGAACGCGGGAGGCAGTGTCCTGCTCTTCCAGTCTGTCGAAACGTCAGGCTTCTGCCGTGTCCGGAGCAGCCGCACATCCCGCAAGCGCGTTCCGGGCCTGCGCGGGCTCGGCAGCGGCAGCGGCCCGAGCGGAAAGGGCTTGGGTCCACTCACGTGATCAAGCCACGGGCCGGCACGGGCCCAAGGGCCGTTCGCCGGAAGCAGGCACCTGGCGCGCTCGCGCGGGCACGCCCCTGGAGGTTCTCTCCAGTGTTGTGCTGCTCGCCGCTCCACGCCCTCCTCCGGCGACCCTGAGGAGTTCATCCGGCCGGCCGTCCTGATCGGCAGCCGGTCGTCGCGCTCGGTCGATGACGGAAGCGTCTGACGGTCACTTCAGCAGAGGCGGGGACGACATGTCGGTCGATAGGCGCCTGCCACTGCGCCGGATGGCCGACCGGTCAGGCCCCCCACCCCTGTGAAACCCGTCAACGCGTGGCGTTGACCCCGTCCGCCTGGATCAGCGCGGTCTTGTGGCTGTACTGGATCGTGTACATCTTCTTGGCACCGAAGACGACCTTGCCGCTGGACGGGAAGAAGTCGTCGGTCGGCGTCGGTTCGGCCGTGGCCACATACGCCTGCCCGGCGGGAACGCTGTACATGCTCAGCGGGGCCTGCGTCGACGGCGAGAGACCCTCGGGGTACTCGTCGGCGTCCGGGTAGCTGGTGCCGAAGACCTTCAGGGACTCGGTACCGGCGGGCCGAACGATGGTCACGTCATGGGCGGGAACAGTGAGGCGACCGTGCGGGTTGTGGAACCACACCTTGCTGCCGCTGTACCAAAGGGCCGTCCAGTCGCCCTTCTTGCCGGCGACGACGAACTGCTGGCCGGCCTGGGCCGCGGAGCCCCAGTCGCTGATCCGGTCGGTGCCGGGCTCGTCCGGGTGGATCGACTGCTCGGCGAAGAGCGGCGCGTCAGCACGCGGTTCCGTGTGCAGACGGACGAAGTTCGACGCCTGGCGCATGGTCGTGCACTCCTTGGTGACGCCGCTGCCGTCATCCTGCGGGCAGAGCTGCACGGTCTGCTCGTTCCGGGTGAAATCCGGCGCTATCGTCACGGCTGAGCCCACGGGGCCGACGCCGTGCCGTGCCCTCGGTGGAGCACCGACCAGGCCCATGAAGCGCTCCCAGTCCCAGGAGGGGCCCGGGTCCCAGTGCTGGTCCTTGGTGAACCGATCGGCCGGCGCCAGGACATTGTCGTGACCGATGATGTGCTGACGGTCCAACGGGATGTCGAAGCGCTTGGCCAGGTACTTCACCAGCTCCGCGGTCGATCGGTACTCCGCCTGGGTGTACCAGGTGGCACCGTGCGCCGCGTAGCCCTCGTGCTCGATGCCGATCGAGTGCAGGTTGGTGGAGTAATTGCCCGCGTGGAAGCCCAGGTTCTTGGTGGGCACCATCTGGGTCACCGCGCCGTCGGAGGAGCGCACCACGTAGTGGGCCGAGGTGAAGCTCGACGGGTTCTGGAACGTGGCGATGGCCGACTCATAGGGCGACTCGGTGTCGTGGATGACGATCTGGTCGATCCTGATCCCGTTCGCGGGCCGGTCCGCAACCTGCCCGTTGCCCGGGGCGGCCGGGACGAAGGTGCAGTCCAGGGTCGGCGGGCACTCGGAGTCGATCGTCGCCTCGGCGCTCGGCAGCTTGAGCGCCTTCATCTGCGACGTGGCCGGGGTCACCTCGCTGTCGGCGGTGAGCCGCACGATCTCGCCGTCGTCCGTCTTGCGGGTGACACCCTTCTTCATGGTGTCGAAGACCCGGTTCGCGAACGCCGACGCGCCCTGGCGCACGGTGGCCTGGCTGTACCGGGCGACCGCCCCGTACCAGTCGTCCGGGTTGTCGGAGGTCTGGCCGTTCAGTTCCTTCTGGTACGACGCGAGCAGCGCAGCTCCGGCGCGGATGTTCGCCGAGGGATCGGTACGCACTTCGTCGACGGACAGTCCGGAGAGCTTCGCAGCGGTCCGCAGGGTGTGTTTGTCCTCGCCCTTCGCGAGCTCGGCGGCCTCGGCGCGGCCGGCCATGCCCGCGGAGCCGCCGGCGATCATCTCGGGGGTGACGTCGGTCAGGTGCATCGGGCCGTAACCACCCGAGGCACTGTGCTGCCCCTTGTGGGAGTCCCAGGCCGACTGCTCGTAGGCCACCGCGAGCAACACCTGCGGGGGAACGTGGAATTCGGCCGCGGCAGCCGAGAACGCCTTCTGCAGGGTGGGGTCGGTCGCGGGGTCGCCCTGAGTCGCCTGCGCCACCACCGGCAGTGCGATGGCTCCGGCCACGGCCACGGCCGCGGCACCCAGCGCAACGGGACGCCGCCGGAGGGCATGCTTCCGGCGGGCATTCGTCTCTTGTGTCATCAACTTCCCAAATCTGGGCAGAGGTGAAGGTCACATCGGCTCGCGGCCGACCGGAGATCCATGTCGGCCCGCGTTCGATGCGCCTCGAACGTAGCAGACGTTATGGCGAGTCCATCACAACGTTGTGTTCCGGATCGGTCTGCGCGATTGAACGTCGCGTGAATCGCCTCGAAGCGCACGATTACCAGTCGCCACCTGCGCTGACGTTGTGGGCCAAGTCCCCTGCAGGCTCCGGTGCGTTGCCCTGATCGTGCCCACTCCGCCACGGCGCAGCCGTTCAAGTGGCGAGCTTCACATCAAACCTTCACATCGACTGACACGTCTAGTGTCACGGATGCATGAAACTGCATGGAGGCAATCAGAATCCGCGTGGACCACTACGTGTGTCCGTGTCGGTCCACGCGGCAACGAAGCTGGAAGAAGTTGATCTACCATGAAGGACGGCGACGCCAGGACCGTCTGGCTCCCGTACCCCCCGCACCAGATCCCCGGCCTGCCGGCCGGGTTGCGGTACGACTTCTGGGACGGCTCGACCGCACTACCCGGCGATCCGGACGATGTGCGTTTCCTGGTCGGCCCACCGTCGCCGGGCGCCGACCACGTGCTGCGCTCGGTTCTGCCGCGCATGCGCAACCTCGAAGTGCTCCAACTCCTCAGCTCCGGCTACGAGTACGTCATGCCGCTGCTGGACCGCGTGCCCACCGGCATGCGGCTCGCGACCGGCCGCGGTGTGCACCGCGAGGCGACAGCCGAGCTGGCGGTGACCCTGCTGCTTGCTCTGGTCCGGGGACTCGACGACTTCGGTACGCGCCAGGCCGAGGGAAGATGGCAGCCCGAGTTCCGGATGACACTGGTCGGCAAACGCGTCCTGATCGTCGGCTACGGGGCCGTGGGCGCGGCGGTCGCCGCCCGGCTGAGCCCGTTCCGGTGCGAGGTGGTCCTCGTGGCCCGCACGGCGCGTGTGACCCGGGCGGGGCACGTGCACGGCGTGGCGGAGCTGCCCGCGCTGCTGCCCACGGTGGACGCGGTCGTGCTGTGCGCGCCCCTGACCGACCGGACGCGCGGCATGTTCGGCGCGGAAACACTGGCGCTGTTGCGGGACGACGCGATGCTCGTGAACATCGCGCGCGGGGAACTGGTCGACACCGACGCCCTGGTCCGAAGGTTGCGGGCCGGGCGGCTGCGGGCCGCGCTCGACGTCACGGATCCAGAGCCCCTGCCGGCCGACCACCCCCTGTGGCACCTCCCCGGCGCGCTGATCACCCCTCATGTGGCCGCGTTCACGGACGCGTTCCAGACCATGAGCAAGGACTTCCTGAGCCAGCAGTTGGGCCGCTACCAGCAGGGCCAGGAGTTGCACAACGTCGTCCTGACGGCAACCGGAGCCCAAGTCGACGAACAGGCGGCCTGAACACATGTCGATGCCGACGCACTACGACCCGCTGAGGGCCTTGGGACCGGACACCGCCCTTCTGGCGGTGCTCTCCGCCTTCGAGAAGCGCGGCCATGACGATCCCGCCGCAGCCTGGCGGGCCTTGACCAGCACCTGGAACTGGGCGGCACCGCTGCCCACCGGCTTCCCCGGCACCGACCGGACCGGTACACCAGCCGTACGGCCGGTTTCCGGGGGTTACACCCTCTCGGGGCACTGGCGGCTGCCCTCCGCTGCGGACGCCGCGCCGTGGGTGGCCCTACCGCTCGCCGACGGCCGACGGTCCTGTGCCGGTACGGCTGCCGAGCGGAACGCCGCCGATCTGTTCGTGATGCCCGCCAGGAACCTCCGCACGACGGGCATGCTCCCGCGGGGCAGAGGCGACAGCCACCCGGCGTCCGGGCTGGTGTCGCGGGCGACGGACGCGTACGTAGCGGTCGATGTGTACGTGCCGGTCGGCTTCGCCACGTACACGACGGGCAAGCCCCTGTTCGCGAGCGACGCCGCCTTCCACTGGACCGCGATCGCCGCCCTGGCGCTGGGAGCGGCCCGTCGGACGACAGACGCGCTGGCGGGCAGTGTGCCGGGCGCGGCGCCGCCGCACCCGCCGGCGGCACCCGCCGGGCAGGCCGTCGAGCTGGCGGCCGTACTGCACGACGAGCGGTCGAGTCTGGCGGCCACCGTGCACGATCTCCCCGCCGCCCGGGATGTTCTGCCGCAGGCCATGGAAGCGCGGCTCGCGCAGCAGGTCCGGCAGGTGGCCATCGTCGTCCAGCACGTCCTGACCGAGGCCTACCAGCAGATCCTGTCCGGGGACACGATGGGCGACCGGCACGACCTGGTGAGCATCATCGAGACCAGTTCCCCGATACTCCAGCAGGCGCGACGCGCAACGGAGATTCTGCCGCCTGTCGACAACACGCCCCTCAGGAAGGGGTGAAGAACGTGATCACTGTCGCATACCAGGGAGAACCCGGTTCCAACTCGGCGTCCGTCGCGAACGCCCTGTACCCGGCGAACGGCGAACTGCCCTGCACCAGCTTCAGTCAAGCCCTGGACGCCGTGATCCTGGGCGACGCCGACGTAGCGGTGATCCCGGTGGACAACTCCGCGGCGGGACGCGTCGCCGACGTGCACCACCTGCTGCCGGACTCGGGCCTTCACATCGTCGCCGAACACTTCCTGCCCATCCGCTTCGACCTCATGGGCGTGGCGGGCGGCACCCTGGACCAGGTCGAGTACGTTCGCAGCCACGTGCACGCCCTGGGGCAGTGCCGCAAGGTGCTGCGGGAGGGTGGCTGGCGCACCCTCGTCAGCGACGACACGGCCGGAGCGGCGCGCGAGGTGGCCGAGCTGGGCGACCCGCGGCACGCCGCGCTCGCCCCGCCCGCCGCGGCCGCGCTCCACGGCCTGGAGGTATTGCGCGCCGAGGTCGAGGACGACCCTGACAACACCACGCGGTTCGTCGTGCTGTCCCGGGAGGCCGCTCCGGTGCCGCAGACCGGGAAGCCGACGATGACGAGTCTGTTCTTCAGTGTGCGCAACATACCGAGTGCGCTGTACAAGGCGCTCGGCGGGTTCTCCAGCAGCGGGGTCAACCTCACCAAGATCGAGAGCTATCAGATCGGCGCGGGGCTCAACGCGAGCCGCTTCTACATCGAGGTCGAGGGGCATCCCGGCGACGACCATGTCGCCCTCGCCCTGGACGAGCTGCGGTTCTTCTCCTCCGAGGTGCGCGTCCTGGGCGTGTACCCGGCTCATCCGTACCGGCTGAGGAGCTGGAGCCGGCGCGAGGCTCGGCAGGCGGGTGCGTAGACGGCACCACCCGGCGGGTTCACGACTTCTTACGCGGCAACCGCCACAGGCAGGCCGGCCGAACAGGGGATCGTGCCCTTCTGACACGCGGCTCAGGTCGTCGGTGCCACCGACCCGGCAGCGGTCTTCACCGGTGCCGCAGCGCCCTTTGCGGCTCAGCGGCACCGGGTACGCCGCGAGAATCATCCAGCCCACTACACACCCTGTGTATAGTCGTTCCGGCGTCCAGGGACATCCCCGTCCGGGCTGCCGTGCCGTGCGCCGCGCACGCAGGAGGCGGCCACCCCTGTACGCCGCTTTCGACTTTTCGCCCCGCCCTGGCGGACCCAGCCTGCTCCCTGCCATCGGGCCGGACACAGCTCTGCCGCAGCACGAGAGGAAGTCAGTGAGCCCACGTCGGCCAGATCAACCCGGTCCCGTCCCGGTCCTGGCTCCGGAACACAGAAAGCGCCTCGGCCGGTTCCGCGCACTCGCCCTGGGAGCAAGACTCGCCCTGACCGGCGGCCGGGGCAGCGCGGTACGAACCGTCCTGATGGCCGCGGGGATCGGAGTCGGGGTCGCCGTGCTGCTTCTCGCGGCATCGGTGCCCACGGCCAGGCAGCATCGCGACGCGCGCATCCACGGACGCATCGACGTCAACCTGGACGACCGGGTCGTACCGGCTTCCCGGCGCACCGTACTGGTGAGTGACATCGACACGGTCTTCCGCGGTATTGCGATCCGCGGCCGACTCGTGGAACCCGAGGGGCCCGATGCCCCTCTGCCGCCCGGGCTTGACAGGTTTCCGCGGCCGGGCGAGATGGTCGTGTCACCGGCCCTCGGACGACTGCTCGCGCAGCCCGGGAACGGCCTGTTGCGTGCCCGCCTCGACCACCCGGTCGCGGGAGAGGTGGACGACTCGGGCCTGCTCGGCCCCGGCGAGTACGTCTTCTTCCTGGGCGGCGAGCACATGGAGAGCGGCGTGGCGGGCGCACGGCGGCTCGACCACTTCGGCAAGGTCTATGCGGACAAGCCCCTGGCCCCCGATCTCGTGCTGCTCACCGTCGTCGGCATCGTGGTACTGCTCACCCCGGTCGCCGTGTTCATCGCCGCGGCCACCAGGTTCGGCGGTGAACACCGCGACAGGCGGCTGGCGGCTCTGCGGCTGATCGGCGCGGACCGTGGCATGACGGCCGGTATCGCCGCCGGTGAGGCGCTGGTCAGCTCCCTCATCGGCGTTGTTGTGGGTGCCGCGCTGTTCGCGGTGGGACGCCGGTTCGTCGATCTGGTCGATGTCCAGGGACTTAGTGTCTTCGCACGGGACCTCACCCCCGAGCCGTCCCTGGCGGCCGTGGTGGCCGTTGCCGTGCCCTGTCTGTCCCTGGTCAGCGCTCATCTGGCGATGAACAAAGTGGTCGCCGAACCGCTGGGAGTGGTGCGCAGGTCCGTCGGTGCCAAGCGGCGACTGTGGTGGCGCGTCGTCCTGCCCCTGTTCGGGCTGCTGCTCCTGTGGACGTCCGTCCGGGACGCATCGCAGGTTCGGAGCACCGCGGGCGTCGTCGCGCTGGTCGCCGGGATGCTTGCGCTGCTCGTGGGCGTGACAGCTGTCGTGCCTTGGCTCCTCGATCGCTTCACCGAACGGGCCGGCGGGGCGGGCCCCCTCTCCTGGCAGCTCGCGGTGCGCAGGCTGCGGTCGCACAGCGAAGCGTCCACCCGATCGGTCAACGGCATCGTGGTCGCCGTTGCCGGGGCCATCGCGTTGCAGACCCTTTTCACCGGTATGGCCCACAGCCATACGGGTGACCACCCGTCCACGGCACGGGGGCCGGCGCCGGACACGCGGGTCGGCGTGGTCCGTCTGGTCGGAGCCGACAGTGAGAAGCCGTACGCCTCTCTCCTCGCCAGGACCGCGGGGGTGACACGGGCTGTCGGCTTCGCCGAATTGCAGGTGAGCGAGGTCCCCTACGGCGTCCCGCAGACCGTACGCATCGCCGACTGCGCAGTACTTCGTCTCCTGGCCTCCGTCCCCACGTGTGCGAACGGCGACGCCTTCGTGGTCGCTCCCGGCATCGGGAGCACGGACGACACGACCGAGTGGGAGGCAGGCACGAGGATGCGCATGGGCACGAGTGGACCGGACTGGCGGGTGCCCCGGATCACCGCCACGGCGCGGGCCAGGGCGGGAAATCCGCAAGGTGTCTTTCCCGAGACGATGTTGCTCGCCACTCCCGGAGCCGCCGGCGCGACCGCGACCGCACACGCGACCCATGCCGTGAGCCTGGAGTACCGGACTTCCCGAGAAGATGTCCACGACCGGATCCGCACTGCCGCGGTCCGGTTGAATCCGCAGTTCCAGGTCGAATTCCCGGAGGACCGTAAGGAGGACACGGCGCTGAGTGACATCAGGCGTGCTTTGCTCGCAGGCGTTGCCGTCGTGCTGCTCCTGATCGCCGCAAGCATGCTGATCGGCGCCGTCGAACAACTGAGGGACCAACAACGCGTCATGGCCATGCTGGTCGCCGTCGGTGCCCGGAGGCGAACCCTCAACGGCTCGGTGCTGTGGCAGACCGCGCTGCCCGTGGCGATCGGAATGCTCGTGGCGGGACTGGTCGGAACCGCGCTCGGTGGTACCCTCCTCCACCTCATGGGCCGTACGGCGGTGTTCGACTGGATCGGCATGCTGGCGATGGCCGCCATCGGCGCGGGAGCGGTGCTGCTGGTGACCGCCCTGACGCTGCCGACCGTGCGGCAGGTCACCCGAGTGGAGGGCATCCGCCACGAGTGATGTCCACACCTGGTGAGCGACGGTTCCGTGGACGCGCTCGGTCACGACGGCCAGGCCGGCCACGGAGCGTGGCTGCGAGCAGCGCGCCGAAGACTGCGGTCTCCTGTGAAGGAACTCAGCCCACAGGATGTGCGGGACCCCGCGCGGCGGAGCCGCGCCGGAAGCCGGCCGGCCCGGCCGAGCGGCCGGCGAACGGCACCGTCGCCGCCCGCGCCGCCCCGCTCACGTTGCCCATGGACCATCCGCGCGACGGGATCTCGGGCCCGCCCGGCGCGGACTGCCGTCAGTACCGACCTGCTCGGTGACGTCATGGACCCGCTCAGTTCCCGGCACCGGCCGCACCGAGACCGCCTGCGCCGTGCCGCCGGACATCATCGGCGGCTCCGTGCGCGCCGTCGACGCGGGCGCCGTGCACCGCCCGCGGTCGGCAGGCGCACGGCGGCCGACGAGCGGCCGTTTCCACACGGTCGTCCGGTGGAAGGCCTACAGGTTCTGCCGGCTTCCCAGCACACCCTGACCGCGGAGGAAAGCGAGGACCGCCGCGCTGAACTGCTCCGGCCGTTCGATGTGCGCGAGGTGCCCCGTGTCCTCGAAAATCGACAACTCGGCCGCGGGCATGGCCTCGTGCAGGAGGCGGGCCCATCGCGGTCCGCAGATGAAGTCCTGCCTGCCGGCGAGGACGAGTGCCGGTGTGGTGACACCCGGCAGGGCGTCCCGGACATCGAACGGAGCGCCCTCGCCCCGGGTGGGGGCCGCATACATCCGCAGCGACTGGCGGGCGGGTGCGAACTCCTCCTCCCTGCCCCAGTAGTCGAAGAGATAGGCGGGCATGATCTTGCGCAGGATGGCGGTGGTGCCGTCGTCGTCGAGCAGGTCCAGGCGGGCTGTGAGGGCGGCGACGTAACCGGCCACCTCCGGATGGTCGTCGACGTGACGGTCCACGAAGCGCTGCATGGCGGCGACCGCCGCCGACCAGAACTGTTCGTCTGCCACGGGCGACGTGTCGTACAGGACCAGGGCGGCGAGCCGCGCCGGGTGGTCGAGGGCGTACCGCTGGGCGACGAAACCACCATGGGAGTGGCCGAGCAGTGTGACCTCGGGCAGTTTCAGGTGTTCGACCACATGGTGCAGAAGACGCGCGTATGTGGTCACGGAGTAGTCCCGGGAATCGGGGAGCCGTCCGGAAGCGCCTGTACCGACGGGCTCGATGTACACCATGGTGAGGCTGCTCTCAAGCGCGGGCATGCGCAGGTATTCCCAGCCGATGCCGGGTCCGCCCGAGTGAGCGATGCATACCGGGCCCGAACCGGCGACGTGGTATCGCTGTTCGACGTGGGCGGCGCCGTGAGGGACGGTGATCGTGTGGGTGCCGGGGGAAAGTGGGGATGACGAGTGCTTCACGCCTTCCGATGATCCATTGAAGGGGGGCGCACTCCAACAAGAAACGCAACATGTCATCACACTGTTATCGGGACCGCCCAGTCGAACATCGCCGGAACGGCCGGTGTGGTGACTGCCGGCCTTCACCACCGTGTGAGTGCGCTACACTCATCACAGTGTTCCTGACGTCGGGTGGCAACCCGGACAAGCGTCAGGAGCGCTGTCACACCCGCTGCACAGAGCCGAGCGGGTGCAGTGCCCCGGACGTCATCGATCCCCCGTAGACGGCGTCCGGGGCCGTTCACTTTCGTCACCGCGGATCTGGTCAGGGCTGGGCCCGGTAGAGACCCCGGCCGGTCCGCCGGACCCGGGACGCACCGACCAGACGGTCGAGTGTGCTGCGCACCGTGTTGATGCTTCCATTGCCGGTGTCACGGCCGAGTGCCGCCGCTACGTCCCGGGCGCGTACGTCGACGTCGCCGACCTGCGAGAGGTATTCCAGGATCTGCTCGGTGAGCTTTCCATACGTCCGTTCCCCCCCCGGCTTCGGGACAGGGAGCAGCCATGCGCGGTTGCAGCCGGTTCCCGGGAGGTGTCGAGGTCCGGGTGACTTCCGCGGCTGAGGGACGTCCAGCCGGTGGAGTGTCCCTGTACGCCCGTCTGGGCTCCGGCGCACGACTCCGGGCCGCACCGACGGTGCCCACGGGATCCGGCGTGCCACCCGCGGAATCAGCCATCAGGACCTGGAGCGCGCCCAAGGCCTGCTGGAGGGTGTCCAGACGGTCCATGACGGCGGCGGATTCCCTCTCCAGCGCCTGCTTCTGAAGCCGCAGACGGGCCAGATCCTCCTGCAGCACCTCAGCGGTGAGCTCGATGGTGCGCGCCGCGCCAGTTGCCGGGCCATGTCTTCCTCTCGTCCTCAGCTTCGCCGCGCCCGGCCCGTTCACCTGGAGTGACGTTCGACGCGGACGCCAGAATGGGCGCTTCGGTGCATCCTGTGCGGGTTCGCGGCACCCGCTGCACCGGCGGCGACGTCGGCGGCCTGTGTCACCGGGTCCGAGCTGGTGCGAACTTCAGTCCAAGGTGGTCGCACACCCGCTCCGGTCGCTTGCGCGGCCTGCCGAGCACTTCGCCTCGGCGGCGACGTGAATCCTGCTCGTCAGTCCGCACGGGGAACGCCCGAGCGCAGTCGTCACCGCAGGTCAACCGACTCCGAGCAACGCCCCGAACACCGGGAAAGGCACCGTGGCGCCCAGCGTTCCGTCCTGTCGACCGCGTGTGGGACCGGAGGACCTGCCACCGGGCTGACGGACGTCGTCCGGGGCCAGGACGGCCTCCAGCGAGGCGACGTCTCCGGTCCGCGCCGCCGAGACGAAGGCATCGAGGAGGCGTCGGTGCTGGGCCCTGTCCACGGACCGCCGGTGCCCGGCCGACAGGTGTTTGCGTGCCCGGCTCACTATCTTGCGCGCATTGACAGGGGTCAGGCCCAGTATCTCGGCGATTTCGGCGTAGCCGTAGTCGAACGCCTCCCGTAGTACGTAGGCGGCCCGCTCGCTCGGGTTCAGCTTCTCCAGAAGGAGGAGCAGGGCCAGCTCGAGTGCCTCGGCCCGCTGCGCGCCGATCTCCGGGTCGTTGCTCGTGTCGACGGGCTCGGGCAACCAGGGGCCGATGTAGGTTTCGCGGCGCACCCGGGCCGACTGGGCCACGTTGATGGCCAGCCGTGTCGTCGCACTCGACAGGAACGCGACGGGGTTCACCACCACCGAGCGGTCTGTTCTCTGCCAGCGCACCCATACGTCCTGGACCACGTCCTCGGCCTCCATCGCACTGCCCAGAACGCGGTACGCGATACCGAACAGACGTGGACGGAGCTCCACGAAGACAGATACGGCCTCTTCCAGGTTGCTTCCCGTGGAGGGCGTCTCACGATGCATGGTCCTTCTGTCTCCGTTCCCCGCGGATCGGTGCTGCCGGCGGGCGCGCTCGTACGGCTGCCGCGTGACGGTCCGCCCATCGGCCGACTCCTGACACGCCACAACAAGTCACACTGATTTCAACTGTGTCTGCTTCATAGACCAGGGCCGGCCCAGATCCGTTACAGGTCGTTCGTGACCAGTTGTTGTGATCAGCGGAAAAAGGTGTTGTGCGCTCGGACTTCCCGGGCGCACGGTGTGGGAGCGTCTCAGTCTCCGAGGGCCGTGGAAGTGGGGGCGTGGGGGCGGTTCCAGGTGCGCAGTTTGTCGGGGTTGAGAACGGCCCAGACCTGGAAGACGTGCTGGTCGGCGATGTCGAAACTGATGACGGCGGCTACCTGGTCGTTGTGGCGTACGACGATCGCGGTACGGCCGTTGGCCGGGCTGAGGTGCAGAGTCGTGTGCGGTCGGGGGGTCAGGAGGGTGAGGAGGGTGCGGGCGACGTGCTGATTGCCGTGCACCGGCCGGGTGAGGGCCCGCACCTTGCCGCCACCGTCGAAGAACGCGGTGGCGTCGGGTGCCAGCAGGGATGCCAGATGAGTGGCGTCGGCCGTGGTGCAGGCCTGCCGGACCGCGCGGACGATCCTGTCGTGCTGCTGCGGTGTGGTGGGGTGTGAGCGGGTGCTGCGCAGGCTGCGGCGGGCGCGGTCGGCCAGTTCGGCGCATTCGTGTGGGGTCCGTCCCACGATGCCGGCGACCGCTCGTGGTGGCATGGCGAAGACGTCGTTGAGGACGAAAGCCGCTCGTTCAGTGGGGGACAGAGCGTTCAGGGCGTTGAGCAGGGCGCCGCTGATCTCCTCCTCCAGGGCCCGGTGGAGTCCCGCCACCGTGTCGCCGCCCTTCCCGCCCGGGCCTGCGGGTCGTCGCTCGGGCAGGATGAGGCGTGCCAGGCAGACGGAGCCCGTGATCTCGGTCAGCCAGGCACCCGGGTCGGTGATGCGGGCCTTCTGGAGATCCGACAGGTTGTACCACTGCCGGTAGGCCTCGGTCACGGCGTCCTCGGCCTCCGGGCCCGTGCCCAGCATCCAGTAGGCGACGTTGAGTAGATGCCGTCGTTCGTCGAGCAGATCCGCGATCGGCACTGCGTCACCGGCCTGGTCCATACGGCGTCCTCCTTCTCACACGGCACCGCGTCACACCGCCGAGATCGGCTGGATCGACGTCCGTGACGGTCGGCGGACGGAGCACGCGGTCCGGACGCTCTCGGCCGACGGGCTCGTCTTCGGTGCCCTCAGCAGTGCAGACCGGACAGGCACGGATCATGTGACACCAGGACGGGCCCGTCACCCGATCAGAAGGGATTCCACCCCGTCCGGCCGACATGTGACGATGAGTGGTGCCCGGGAAGTCACGTACATAACAGTGTGACAAGATGCTCTCCCGACACCGATCGCGAGGCGTCGCCCGCTGACGAAGGGACCTGTCCATGCCTGCCATCCTGATTCACGGCGTCCCCGACACCCACCGGGTGTGGGACGGCGTGCGGCGGCACCTGACCCGCACCGACGTGGAAGCCTGGGACCTGCCCGGCTTCGGCGCGGCGCGCCCGGCCGGCTTCGGATCCACGAAGGAGGAGTACGTGGACTGGCTCATCGAACGGCTGGAACGGGTCGGTGAGCCGGTCGACCTGGTCGGTCACGACTGGGGATGCATACTCACCGCCCGCGTCGCCTATCTGCGCCCCGATCTGGTCCGTACCTGGGCGGGGGGCAACGGCCCGATCAACTCCGCATACGTATGGCACCCGTTGGCCAAGATCTGGCAGGACCAGGTCGAAGGCGACCGCTTCATGGAGGAACTGCAACCGGAACAGTTCGCCGACGACCTGGCGAACGGCTTCGACGTGCCCATTGATCTGGCCCGGGAGACGGCGAGCCACGTGGACGGTCCGATGAAGGATGCCATCCTCAAGCTGTACCGGTCGGCTGTGACGATGGGCGCGGAGTGGGAGCCGGGGCTGTCCGCGGTGTCAGCGCCGTGCCTGGTCTTCTGGGGAGCGCTCGACCCCGCCTGTCAGATCGAGTTCGGGCGTAAGCTCGGCGCCTCCCTGCACGCGTCCGCGGTGATCGAGATGGACTGCAATCACTGGCCCCTGCTCCAGCGACCCGCAGAGGTGGCCGCAATCCTGGAGGCGCACTGGAGCCGGCACGCGAACGCGTGACGAACGCGCCGGCCGCACCGACGACCGGGGCAGTACGACCCACGCCGGGCGGCAGCTCGGGCAGCAGGGCGACTGGACCGCGACCTGGCTCGGCGGCAGCAGGCCGGCTCCGCCCCCGCACGGACACCGCTCGTACCGGCGGGCCGCGACGATCGTCGGCGCCGCCGGTACCGAGCCGGTGAAGGCCCACGGCACCGGCTGCCCGGGTGCCGCCGGGTTCCCCGACGGCATCTCGCCGCGGACCTGGGTGCCGCCGGGCCACGAGACAGACGGAAGTGCACGTTCCCCAGCCGTCCGGGCCGGCCCGCGGCACAGCGCAGGTGTGGCAATCCGGCGGTCGGCACGGCAAACGCCCCCTGTCTGTGCGACGAGGGACGGTATCCGATCCAAGGGGTGGACCAGAAACGGCGCCGCCGGTTGCACATGCCAGATTCCCGGTTGCGTCCCCGCTCACGTCACACCACGTGGTTCTGGCCGGTCTTGATGGGTGAAACCGAGAGGAACAGAGGACACCGTGCGTGAGATCTTGATCGTGGGTGGCGGCTACGCGGGTTTCTACACCGCGTGGGGCCTGGAGAAGAAGCTGCGCCGGGGTGAGGCACGCGTCACCGTGGTCGACCCTCGCCCGTACATGACGTACCAGCCGTTCCTCCCCGAGGTGGTCGCCGGGTCGGTGGAGGCCCGGCATGCGGCGGTCTCGCTGCGGCGGCACCTGCACTGGACTCGTGTGGTAGCGGGCGCGGTGACGGAGATCCGCAACAGCGCGCGCACGGTCACGGTCCGGCCGGAGAGCGGGCCGGAATTCGACCTCCACTACGACGTGCTGGTGGTGACGGCGGGGGCCGTCACACGCACGTTCCCCATCCCGGGGCTGAGCGACCAGGCGTACGGACTGAAGCACGTCGAGGAGGCCGTGGCGATCCGCGACCGGCTGCTCACCTCGTTCGACCGTGCGGCGACCCTTCCGCGCGGTCCCGAGCGCCGCAAGCTGCTCACCGTCACTGTGGTCGGAGGCGGGTTCTCCGGGGTGGAGGGCTTCGGTGAACTGCTGGCCCTGGCGACCGCCCTGCTGAAGCACTACCCGGAGATCGGCGCGGGAGAACTGGGCTTCCACCTGGTCGAGGCGCGGGGCCGGATCCTTCCCGAGGTGACCGACCGGCCCGGTGAGTGGGTGGTGCGCTCGCTGGAGAAGCGGGGTGGCACGGTGCATCTGAACACCCAGCTCGTCTCCGCGGAGGGCGGGCACGTCGTGCTGTCCGACGGGGAGGAGTACGACTCGGGACTGATCGTGTGGGCGGCGGGCAACGCGTCCAACCCGATCGTGCACAACCACACGGACCTTCCGGTCGACGAACGGGGCCTGCTGACGGTGCGGGCGGATCTCCGGGTCGGTACGGACACCGAGGTGGTGGCGGACGTATGGGCGGCCGGTGACGACGCCTCCGTGCCCGACCTCGCCGCAGGGCGGCCGGGGGCCCGCACGGTGCCCAACGCGCAGCACGCCGTCCGTCAGGGCAAGCTTCTGGCGAAGAACATCCTGGCGTCACTTCGGGGCCGGCCGGCCAAGGACTACGTGCACCACAGTCTGGGCGTGGTGGCGACGCTGGGGCTGGGCCGTGGCATCTTCCAGTACCGGCGTCTGGTCATCAAGGGTTTCCCGGCATGGTTGATGCACCGGGGCTACCACGTCCTGGCCGTACCCAGCTGGGAACGCAAGATCCGTGTTTTCGCGGTGTGGGCCACCGCCGCCTTCTACGGCCGTGACATCGTCTCCCTCGTCTCGGTCCAGCACCCGAGAGACGCCTTCGTCTCCAGCGGCGCCCCACGGAGCAGCGAGGAGCCCACGGACGCCGTCGCCGGGTGAGCCGGCGGTGACATGCCGGGTGACGGGTGTCCCGCTGGGAGCACCCGTTGCCCGGAGGTGACAGCGGAACCCATGACCTGGCGCGGCGCAGTACGGTTTCCGGTCAGGGCTTGGCGGCGCGGTACAGGCCGCGGCCGACACGGCGAATGCGGGAGGAGCCGACCAGACGGTCGAGCGTGCTCCGCACGGCGTTGATGCTGCCACTGTCGGTGTCCCGGCCCAGAGCGGCGGCGACATCGCGGGCACGCACGTCGGTGTCCGCGACTTCGGCGAAGTACGTCAGGATCTGTTCGGTCAGCTTGCCGTACTTCGGTGCGCTGTCGGCCTCGGCCTCGACGTCGGCGTGGTCGGTCCTCGCCCGGCTCGCGTCCGCGCCCTCGGGCGCCGGCTCCGCCGCCGGCCCGACATCCACGGACCCGGGTGCCGCGGACGACGCAGCGGCCATGGGCATCAGGGCCTGGAGGGCGCTGAGGGCTCGTTGCACCGAGTCGAGGTGAGCGGTGACCGCGGACAGTTCCCGCTCCAGCGCCTGCTTCTGAACCTCCAGCCGGGCCAGGTCCTCCCGGAGGCTCTCGGCGGTGATCTCGATGTTGCGAGCCTTGGGGGTCACGGAGCCCATGTGTTCCTCTCGTCCTCAACCCTTGTTCCGGCGGGGCCGCCGATGTGCCGGCGACGTCAACCCGGCCCAACACCGTTGGATGCTACCCGCACATCATATGCAGCGGCCCCCACTGGTCGAGATCTGAGCGGGCTGACACCGGAGAAAACGCATCGAGTGGCGAGGCGCTTCACCGGGTCCGCCCGCTCGATCCCTCAGAGGCGGTCGGTCCTCGAATGATCGAGCCTGGTGCCGTCTGTCTCGCCCGGGTGCTTCTGGCCGTCGGCGGGCCGGGCCACCGAATGGTGCAGGTGCCGGAGGGCCTCGGAGACCGCGTCGATGCGTGCGTCCACCGTGTCGATCGCCTCTCGGAGCAGGCGTAGCCGGCCCTCGAGCAGCGCCGCCTCCGCCGCCAGCGACGCGGTGGCGGCGGCGGGATCGGCCTGCCGGTCAGTGCCTCGGGGCATCCTGTCGTCCTTCCTCAGCTGGTGCCGGAAGCCTGGGCACGGACGTCTCCCGAACAGCGATCATTCGCACGCATCGGCTGACATGTGTCCCTGCCATGCTCCTCCTTCTTCTTCACCGCACGGCTTGAGCGGTTGCCGCCGCAAGCCGTCGACACCGCATTGACCAGGCAGTGGCGGGAGCTGTGACAGCCGTGGAGCGGCGCGCGCCCCGTTACTTCGGCTCGCAGCCGGGATCAGGGGCGTCCTCGGCGAAGGGGGCGCCGTGCGGCAGTACGTAGAGGACCTTCAGTACGACATCCACCGCGCCGCGGTTCTGCCCGATGTGCACGTGCGTCGCGCCAGGCGGTTCCTTTATAGGCGTACAGGTAGCCGTCGTGGTAGTGCCATCCCGTCCCCTGACCGGGAGGAATGGTGATCTCACGGAGAGTGTAGTCCCAACGATGGGTGGTCCACTGTGCCAGCGTCTTGCCCGTGACACCGGGACCGCCGGGTGTCGCCTGCGCGACCACCGGGGCGAACGTGAGTCCTGCGGACACGGCACCGAGGGCCACGGTACGCAACACGTTGCGCAGGCTGACCCCTTCGGGAGATGGGTGGGTGAGGGGCCGCCCGGGTAAGTGCACCTCGTGAGCGGCCTGTTGGACAGAACCCACTGTATTGCCGTGGGTAATGACACCGACAGCGGGGTCCCGTAAAAGTGTGTTTCGGCGACACAATGGGGCAGTCGCGAGATGCGACGCCACCGCAGCGACGATGTTGCCGGAGGGCCGTCCGGAGGGAGAACGCGGTATGGAGCCTGTCGGTGACACACTGCCGATCACGGAGTTGCTCGACGAGCGGAGGCACCTGCTGGAGGTGGCTCACTGGATGCTGGGCAGTCGCCCCGCGTCCGAGCGTGTCACCGATGAGGCGTACCGGCGGTGGTACGGGCTCTCCGATCACCAGCGGGACCGGATAACGGTGCCACGAGCCTGGCTGACCCAGGTCGTCGGTGAGATCTGCCTGGCGCGGCTGGCCCTGCCCGGCCGCAGGGAGGACGCCCAGGGCCCTGTGCCGGGGAGGGAGCAGAACGGTCCCGGTCCGGGGGGCGAGGTCAGCGCGGTGTTGCTGCGAACGCTGGACGCGCTGTCACCGCTCGTGCGAGGTGCGCTCGTCCTCGATGACACGTTAGAAATGCCACCGGGCACGCTCGCGGGCATCGTGGGACAGCCCGAGGGGAGGAGCGCTGAGCCGGCAGACGCGGCCCGCCGGAGCCATCGGGCCCGGCGCGCACAGCCGACGCCGCCACGCCGGCAGGACGAGATCGCCCACGCCGTGCGGCACGCGTGCGCCGACGGGGACGCCGGCCGCCTGGCGTCCCTGCTGAGCCCGGACGTCACCGCATTCTTCGACGGCGGAGGCAAGGTCCGCGCGCTGACGCGGCCCGTCACCGGCAGCGCACGCGTCACCCGGAGTCTGCTGATCCTGCTCGCCCGGCACCCCCGCACCAGTTTGCACACGCACCCCGCCAACGGACGCACTGGTCTCGTCGTCCGCTGCGACGACCAGGTCGCCGCGGTCATCAGCCTCGACATCACCGGCACTCGTGTCGTCCACATGTGGGTCGTCCTCAACCCCGACAAACTGCGCTCCTGGAACCGCCCTCGCGCATGACGGATCGCCCGGGAACCCGGTCGCGGGGGACGGCCGCGCGGCGGCATCGGAGTCGAAGAAGGCGGCGCTCCGACGCGGGTCCGAGACCCACGTCAGTGAATGCCCCGGTGCGTGACCGCGACGGCCATGGCGGTCACGGTGGAGCAGGCCCCCGCTTCGTCCGTCGGCGTCGACCGATCCGCCCCCTTGCGTCGGTCGGAACCGTGGACATGCGGTCGCCAGCTCCGCAACGCGGCCGCGGCCCGTGAAGGGTGGCGAAAGGCCCGTCGCGCACATCGGTGGATCACCCGCCGGCCTTGGGGGAACGCGAGCCCGGCACCGTTCAGGTGTCACACACACGCCGACCGCTCGGTCCTTTCCAGTGACGAGCGGTGGTGTACCGCCCACCCGCGTCTTCGCACTCCCTGAATACGAGCCGCCCCCCCGAGACCGTATCCGTCGCTCACCCCAGGAGGTGTTCCATGGACTGGCGCGAACGGGCGCTTTGCCGAGGCGAGGACCCTGATCTCTTCTTCCCGATCGGCAACGTCAACAGTGGCCCGGTGGCGATACAGACGGACGAGGCGAAGGCCGTCTGCCGTCGCTGCCCCGTGAGGGAGCAGTGTTTGGCGTGGGCCGTCGACGCCGATCCGGTGGAGGGTATCTGGGGCGGTACGACGGAAGGGGAGCGCCGCTCCATGCGCCGGCGCACGGCGCGTACGCCGGGGGCGACGGAAACCGCCGCGTGAGCGCAGGCCGAGTGATGGACGCGGCCGTGGCCGCGGTCCAAGGAGCCGAAGCGCGGACACAGGGCGGGGAGGGGCCGGGCGGGGTGGTTCCGGAACGGGTGCCGCCCCGCCCAGACCGGCTTCCGGTCAGGCTGCCGTGTCCCGGTCGAGCCGTATCGCGGAGACGTCCAGTGTCAGGGTCACCTTGTCGCTGACGAGGACTCCCCCCGTCGCCAACGGTGTGTTCCAGGCCAGCCCCCAGTCCGAACGCCGCAGCGTGGCGGTGCCCTCGAAGCCGACCCGGTGTTGGCCGTAGGCGTCATCGCCGGCTCCGCCGAAGACGACGTCGATGTCCAGGGGCAGTTCGATGTCCTTGATGCGCAGACCGCCGGTGAGGCGGAACTCGTCGTCGCCGAGCGGCACGATGCCGGTGGAGCGGAAGGCCATCAGGGGAAACGTCGCGGAGTCGAAGAAGTCGGGACCCCCGAGGTGCGCGTCGCGCTCCTGGATGCCCGTGTCCAGGCTGTCGGTCTGGACACTCACGTACGCCTCGGAACGCGACGGGTCGGAGCCGTCGAGTTTGAGGAGGCCCTCGAAACGGTCGAATCTCCCCCGGACATTGGAGACCATGGAGTGCCGGACGGAGAAGCCGATCGAGCTGTGCACCGGGTCGATGGTGTACACACCGGTCACCCCAGGGTACGAACCGGGACGGGGAGGAACAACCTGATCGCGTTGTATCAGCATGGTGGGTGTCTTTCTCTGTGGTTGCTGTCTGCCGGTGACGAGGCGTGCCGGCATCTCGGCCATCGCCGCGCCGGACATGAGGCGGGGGCCTGCCGTGCCGCGGTGCGCGGATGACAGGCCCCCTCGAAGGGATGGCGGGCCCTGCCCCAGGGCCCGCCACTTCACGGCTCAGTGCTGCTGCTGCGCGAGCCAGTCGGCGAAACGCGTCTCCGCGATGTGCGCGTCCGGACCGGGGAGCAGGGTGGTCTCCTGCAGCTCCGCGCCGAAGTACGGTGCGTGCACGTCGGTCACGACCGTGCGCGGGTCGTTCTTCGCGGCCAGGCCCTTTCGGATCAGCTCGTCGAGCTGGAACACCTCGGGCCCGGCTACCTCGACCACCCCGTTGACGGGGGTACCGACAGCGGTGCGGCCGACCGTGGCGGCAACGTCGTCGGAGTACACGGGCCGGATCTTGATCGGGGCCAGTCGGACGGTGTCACCGTCGGTCGCCGAGTCGGCGATGCCCTTCATGAACTCGAAGAACTGGGTGGCGTGAACGATGGAGTACGCGATTCCCGAGTCCTTGATCAGCGCCTCCTGCGCCTGCTTGGCGCGGAAGTAGCCGCTCTCCTGGAGCCGTTCCGTACCGACCACGGACAGAGCCACGTGGTGGCTCACCCCGGCGTCGGCCTCCGCCTTGAGGAGGTTGGTGGTCGAGGTGCGGAAGAACTCCATGACGGCGTCGTCCGCGAAGGACGGCGAGTTGGAGACGTCCACCACGACCGAGGCACCGTCGAGGACCTCGGCCAGGCCCTCGCCCGTGAGCGTGTTGACGCCGGTGTTGGGGGCCGCCGGTACGGCCTCGTGACCGTGCTCCTTGAGCTTGGCGACCAGCTTCGAGCCGATCAGTCCGGTACCGCCGATCACTACGACCTTCATAGTGGAATCCTTTCAGTGATGTGTGAAGTCGGTCTGCACCAGAAAAGACCGGCTGCGCACGATGTTTGTGACAAGGCGAAGAGTGTGGAGGAGGAATGCGAGGATGACGGACAGCTATTCGACGAGCTTTCCATCGGTGGAGACGTCCTCCATGAGGGACGCGATCTCGCCCGGGATGGGCGGAATGCTCTCATGGGTGATTCCGGTCGTCGGGGACCAGACGAGGTTGACGCGGAAGGCGGGATCCATGTCGGGGAAGTCGCTGCGGTTGTGACAACCGCGGGTCTCCCGGCGTTCCAGCGCCGCTTCGAGGGTGGCGCGGGCCGCCAGGGCGGCCGATTTGAGGTCGAAGGCGTGGGCGAGGTCCTGGAAACCGGCGATGTCGGGGTGGACCCCGACGTTCTCCATGCGCTTCTCGATGGTGTCCAGTTCCGCCAGGCCCGTGCGCAGACCCTGTTCGTCACGGACGACACCGGCGTGTTCGGTCATGGTGTTGCGGATGGCGCGCTGCAGGGCGCGGACGTTCTCGGGCCCGTCGGCGGCGAGCAGTTCGTCGACTTCGGCGCGCGCCTGGGCCACGGCCGCGGCGGAGCGGGGCTGCGCGGTGAGTGACTCCGAGTAGGCGGCGGCGGCCCGGCCGGTGATGCGGCCGTAGACGAGGAGTTCGATGAGACTGTTGCCGCCGAGGCGGTTGGCGCCGTGGAGGCCGCTGGACGCCTCTCCGATGGCGTACAGGCCGCGGACGTCGGTGCTGTGGTCCTCGGGGCGGACCCAGACGCCGCCCATCGAGTAGTGCGCGGTGGGGGCGACCTCGATGGGTTCGCGGGTGATGTCGAGCATCTGCAGATCGAGGAGCGTCTGGTAGACCCGGGGGAGCCGGTTCATGATCGTCTGGCGGGGGAGGTGGGAGACGTCGAGCCAGACCCCGCCGTTGGGGGTGCCGCGGCCTTCCTTGATCTCGGTGTAGGAGGCGAGGGCCACGCGGTCACGGGTGGACAGTTCCATCCGCTGAGGGTCGTAGCGGCTCATGTACCGCTCACCGAGGGCGTTGCGCAGGATGCCGCCCTCGCCGCGGGCCGCCTCACTGACGAGGGTGCCGGCGGCGTTCTCCGGTTCGATGATGCCGGAGGGGTGGAACTGGACCAGTTCGGGGTCGCGCAGGCGGGCCCCGGCCTCGACCGCCAGGCGGAAGGAGTCGCCGGTGTTCTCGTCCCGTCGCGAGGAGGTGCGCCGCCAGATGCGGGTGTGCCCGCCGGCCGCGAGGATGACGGCGTCCGCGTGGATGAGGTAACGGGTGCCGTTGCCGAGGTCGAATCCGTAGGCCCCGAAGACGGCGCCGTCGTGGACCAGGAGACGGGTGATGTAGACGCTGTCGAGCATGGGTATGTCCAGCTGGCTCGCGCGCCGGATGAGCGTGCGCTGGATCTCCAGGCCGGTGTAGTCGCCGGCGAAGGCGGTGCGGCGGAACTTGTGGGCGCCGAAGAAGCGCTGCGAGATGCGGCCGTCCTCTTCCCGGGCGAAGGCCATGCCGTAGCGTTCCAGGTCGTCGATGCCCAGCGCGGCGCCCTGGGTGACGATCTCCGCCGTACGGGGGTCGCCGAGCAGGTAACTCTCCTTGAGGGTGTCCGCGGCGTGCTGCTGCCAGCTGTCCTCGGGGTCCATCGTGGCCAGGGCCGCGTTGATCCCGCCGGCGGCCAGGGAGGTGTGGGTGTCCTCCTTGGGGCGTTTGCCGACGGCAACGACGTCGACGCCGGCCTCGGCCAGCTCGATCGCCGCCCGCAGGCCGGCTCCGCCGGTACCGATCACGAGGACCATGGTCGACAGTCGTTGTTCGGTGATGGCCACGATTGCTCCCGTCGCTGTGGGTGTCACTGACTACGACCAGGCCGGGCGGAGCTTTGTGACACGGTTGCCTGGCGGCTGCGGGGTGGGTGACCCCGGGGAGAGCACACGTGTCACAACGAGACGGCGTCTCCGGTCCTACCGATGAGTCCGACGGCCGTCCGAGCCGGCCCCGTGGCGTGTTCGACGGCGAAGAGGAGGAGAGGGATGACGTACGTCATCGCGCAGCCCTGCGTCGACATCAAGGACCGGGCGTGTGTCACGGAATGCCCCGTGGACTGCATCTACGAGGGTGCACGCACGCTCTACATCAACCCCGCGGAGTGTGTCGACTGCCATGCTTGTGAGCCCGTGTGCCCCGTGGAGGCCATCTTCCACGAGGACGACCTGCCGCGGCACTGGGCGCACTACCGGTCCGTCAACGCGGAGTTCTTCGAAGCCGCGACCCCGGAGCGGAACCGTCGGGACGGCACGGACCGGGACCACCCGCTGGTCGCGGCCCTGCCCCGGCAGGGTCTCCACAAGAAGGAGATCTCCGTCTTCGCCGTCCGCAAGGAGGAAGCCGCCGACGCGGACCTGTGGTTCCCGTCCTGACCGGGTGTGCCGGCCGCGAGCGGCCGTCGCCCCGGGCGACGGCCGACGCATGCCGGACGTGCCGGTCAGGAGGCGAGCGTGATGGTGGTCGGCGTGCCTCTCCAGGCCATGCGCGCGTAGGGACACAGGGCGTCGGCCTTCTCCATCAGTTCCGTTGCCGTCTCGCGAGCGACACCTGGCCACCGCACCACCAGATCGACGTGCAGCAGATAGCCACCGTCCTCCGGATCCCGTCCGAAGGCGACGGTCGCCATGACCGAAATGGCCGCGGGGTCGAGCGCCTTCTGCCGTGCCAGGAGGCTCAGCGCGCCGTGGAAGCACGCCGCGAAGCCGGCCGCGAAAAGCTGCTCCGGGTTGGTTCCCTGGCCGTCGCCGCCCAGTTCGGCGGGCATGCGCAGATCGAGGTCCAGTGCGCCGTCGGACGAGCGTGCCCGGCCGGAGGCCCGCCCGTGCGAGGCCACGCCACCGTCGACGGTCACGGTGGTCGTGTAGATGGGCGAGAACTCGTTCCCCTCGTAGTCCTTCTCGGTCGGCAGACTGGGTGGCTGGATGCGCTCGGTCACGGCATGACTCCGATGTGGTCGTGGTACGGCGTCCCGGCGGACGTCCGGGAGCGCGTACCCGGGGGCGTCCGGGATCCGGACTACTGGTTGACCGACAAGTAACCGTTCCTGTGACGCCTGCCCGCCGACGGCCGGGGAAAATGCCCGCGCCCGGCGGGTCAGTCGCGCAGGGAGGCCACGTAGGGCTCCAGCTTGGCCGGGTTCATCACCCACATGAGCCGGTCGATGCCTTCCGTCGACACGTCGACGGACAGCAGGGCGACAGCCTTCTCGCCGGACGAGACCAGCACGGCCGGCAGGCCGTTCGCCTCGACCCACCGGATGTCCGCCTGCGGCCAGAAGCGAGGGGCGAAGGCCACGAGGTACCGCGAGACATGAGGGCGTCCGATCACTGGGATCTTGGACGCGCCGCGGATCCCGCCACCGTCCGAGTAGCTGACGACGTCGGCGGTGAGAACGTCCTCCAGCACCGACAGATCACCCGTCCGCGCCGCCGAGAGGAACACCTCCAGCAGCCGCCGGTGGGCTGCCGGCGTGACGCGCTCCCTGCGCTCGGCGGCAAGGTGCCTGCGTGCCCTGCTCACCAGCTGACGGGCGTTGGCCTCGCTGGTCTCCAGGATCTCGGAGACCCGCCCGTAGGGGTAGTCGAACGCCTCCCGCAGGACGTAGGCGGTGCGCTCCACGGGATTCAGCTTCTCCAGGAGCAGCAGTACCGCCATCTCCAGGGCCTCGGCCCGCTCCGCGCCCAGCTGCGGATCCTCCGTGGTGTCGACGGGCTCGGGAAGCCAGGGACCGACATAGGACTCCCGGCGCACCCGTGCGGACTGGGCCAGGTTGATCGCCAGCCGGGTGGCCACCGTGGTGAGGAAGGCGGCCGGTTCGAGGACCTTCGTGCGGTCCGTGTTCTGCCATCGCAGCCAGGTTTCCTGCACCACGTCTTCGGCCTCCGCCGTACTGCCCAGCACGCGGTAGGCGATGCCGAAGAGTCGCGGGCGCGCCGAAAGGAAGTCCTTCGTCGCTTGATCGAGGGTGTCGGGGTGGGCGCCAGCGTGCATGGATCTTCCCTTCTGGCTTCGTGCGCACCATGCTACAAGCGGCTGCGGAGGGCCGCGTCGGGGGCGTCGGCCCGACCGTCCCGGACGCCGTCCAGCGTGCACACCGTGGCACTCGATGAGTCCGCGCCGTCCCCGTGCGGGGCACGCATCGGTCCGCGACCTGTCCGCTCCTGGTGGCGAGAGCGTTCTGTCACGAAACAACTGCACGCCCGGTCAAGACCGTGAAAGGTCATGGACCAGGAAAGGTGCACGCGTCCCATGGACACTCCCGTCGACATCGTGCACTTCATGCTGACGGTCCTCTTCGCCCTCGCGGCGGTGCACGCACTGTGGCATGGTGTGCGGTCGCCGGGGGCGGGACGCCGTGACCGGGTGGACCACCTCCTGCACGCCGCCATGTCCCTCGCCATGGCGGCCATGCCCTGGAGTCTCGGCCGATCGCTGCCCGGCCGGGCCACGACGGTTCTCTTCGCGCTCGCCGCACTGTGGTTCCCGCTGACCGCCCTCCGCCGCCGCACGGCGAACAGAGTGGCGGAGATCGCCGGCCGGCTGCCGTCCGCGGCCGGCATGGCCGCGATGGCCTGGATGCTGCGCGCACCCCACGGCCGTGGGGTGCCGACCCACGAGACCTTGGCCGCGGGCGTCCCGGGCGTGCACGACACCGCGGCTCATGGCCATGCCGCCGGCGCACCGGTGCCGGCCGCATGTGTCACCGGGCTGCTGACGGTGTATCTCCTGGCCTGTGCCATGTGGTCGTTGACCCGCCCCATGCCCTCGCTGCGGTCCACCCCGGACGCCGCGCACCGCGCCGCCGCGACGGACCCGTACGGTCACGTCCGCGACGGCGCGATGGCGCTGGGGACGGCCCTGATGCTGCTCGTGCCCCACTGACCGCCTGTCACAGGGCGCCGACGACGGCCTTGCTGCGCATCAGGAAGTCCGACAGGTAACTGTCGTGGGGCACACCCGGAGCCATCCAGTAGGTCGGGTGGTCACCGACGTACACATTGGCGATGGTGGGTTCCGCCAGCAGCGCGTCGAGCAACGCGCCGTCGCGGGTGAGCGCCGAGAGCACGAGTGTGTCCCGCAGCGGAGCGATGCCGTCCGTACGGTTCCAGGGCGCCACCCATACGCAGGGAAAGGGGAGTTCTGTCCGGAGCTGCGCGGCACTCGAACCGCCGACCTGGTGGACGGCGGGACGCAGGACGGCGCTTCCGTCACCGAGGTCGCCGACGACGCCGTCGCCACCGAGCCAGGCACGGGTCCCCGCCGCCACCGATCTCAGGTAGGAGTCCAGGGCCCGCGCCCGGTCCAGCGGGCACACCGGGAGCACCGCCCGCACGTCCTGCGGCGGCAGAACGGGCAGCCGGGACAGACGGGCAGCGACGGCCTCGGCGAGCGGCGCCGGATCGCCCTCGACGAAGACGGCGGTGGCGTTGACGCACGCGGTGCCCCCCTCGTCGGCGACCGAGCCGACGATCGTGTCGAGGTGCTCCCGCCAGTCGGTGTCCGCCGTGACGAGGATCTTGGTCCTGCCGGGCCCCTGGGGCAGCACGCGCGGATCGCGGGCGTACTGGGTGACCACCTCGTCGCCGCCGTACACGACAGCGCGGTCGGCACCGCGGATGAGCACGTCGGCGGTCCGGTGGTCCGTGGGCAGCAGCATCAGCTGGTCCTCGCGGACACCCGCCCGGTGCAGCGCCGCGACAAGCCGGTGCGGGGTGAACGGCTCCCGCCGCGACGGACGCACGGCGACGCGGTAGCCCAGCGCCAGCGCTTCCAGCCACAACCGGTGGACGCCGGGGTGGTTGCCGGAGGCGTTGACGGCGAACACGTTCCCCCGGCGGGCCCAGACGGCGTGGCCGGCCTCCAGAGCCGGGTCCCGGCGGTCGGAGACCGCCCCGCGTGGTCTTCCCCGCTCGGCGGAGGAACGGGCCCGGCTGACGAACCGAGCCGTGCCCCGTGTCGCGGCGCGCACCACCGTCAGCGGCGTGCCGGACGTGCGGCTGACGAGGTGTTCGTACTCGCGTACGCCCAGTCCGCCGACGGTGCCGGTGGCGAACTCCTCACCGGCCGCCTCCAGCAGTGCGTCGACGTCGGCCGCCGGTACCGCCTCGGCCTTGCGCAGCGCGGCCAGGGCCCGGCCGACGTACAGCGGTGGCACCAGGCTCAGCCGCGCCACCTCGGTGCCGGACACATCCGTCACCGCGCTCGGCACCCGCGTCCGGTACGGACCGCGGGGACCCAGCGCGTCCAGGTACATCGGCCCGGTGACCACCGCATGTGTCATCAGTACACGCCCTCGATCACGGTCTCGCCCTTCACCGTGGGCACCGGCGCGACGTCGGCGACCGCGTCACCTGCCTGGCCGTCGGCCGGCCGCATGCGCACGGCCGTGTCCCGTTCCGCATTGTTCGGGATGAGCATGGATCTGCTGACGTGGCTGACGATCACTTGGCCCCGTTCACCGACATCGACCGTGTCCCCGGTGTCGGGGTCCACGACCGACAGGAACACGTACGGCGACACGGGGTCGAACACACAGGGCTCCGAAGCGCTGAGACCCGTCCGTTCGAGCAGCGCGGTGAGCATCATGGTGTTGCCGTACATGCCGATGAGGGGTACCTCGGGAAAGACCTCCGTGGCCAGCAGGTGGCGGGTGTCGGGGTCCATGTGCGTGCCGCCCCAGATGATCGCCTGGGCGGAGCCGTTGATCCGCTCCAGGAGGTCGTCCTCGCGTGCGAAGCGCTCCAGCAGCGGGGTGGTGGCGGCGAGTACCCCGATGTCCTGGGTCAGCAGGATCCGTCGGCACTGTTCGACGAGATGGTCGGCGTAGGACTCGACCTCGTCGCTCCGGCCGGCGGCGACCAGCTTCTTCACCCAGCGGGGGTCCATGTCGATGTTCAGCCCCAGGCCGCTGAGGGATCCCGCGGCCCGCTGCAGCACGTCACCCACCAGATGCGGACCCGTCGGCGCCACCGTCAGCCACTGGGCTCCGACGGGCAGGCCGTGGTCCCGGAGGCGCTTGCCGACCTGTTCCGTGCTGTGCCGCATCCAGTCGTCGAGCTGGACGACTCGCTTGGGCGCACCGGTCGTTCCGCCGCTGTCGAAGACGTTGAGCAGCCGGACGTCGCTTCCATAGCCCCGGGGGATCAGGTCCGCCACCGGGACGTCACGCAGTTCGTCGGCCAGGTCGGGGAAGAGCATCAGGTCGTCCACGCCCTTGACGTCCTGTCGCGGATCGAAGGCGAGCCGGTCGGCCCGGTCGAGCCAGTAGCAGGAACCTGTCGCCGGGTCGAAGTGCCAGCGCATGGCCGCTCGGACGAACTCGTCCGGGTCGACGTCGTCGGACGGTCCGGCGTCCAGAACGGTGGGGGACTCGTACGTCATGGATGGTCCTTCCTAGGCACGGACTCGTGCGTATGAGCGAGGTTCCGCGGGACGTGTGAGATCGGAAAGCGTTCGGTCACCGGCTGAACAGCTCGAAGGCGACGGCACGCCTTCCGTCGAACCGCGAACCGTGGGTGCCGGTGCTGTCGGTCAGGAAGCGGCGCGCGTACGTCTCGGGGTCCTCCTCGGTCAATGCCTCGATGTAGGTGCGGTGCCGCAGCAAGGACAGCACCCCCCGCTCGAAGCCCGGCTCGGCGGACACCGCGTGGGTCGGCGCGGGCGAGTTGGCGACGGCCACCCACCGGACGCCGTTCCAGGGCCGCAGGCCCTGTTCGGTGAGCTCGGGGAAGATCCAGCGGTTGCCCGCGTCCGCCGACGCGTCCAGCACCGCGCGTCCCACTGCCACGTGGTCCGGTGTGTTCCAGGCACCCTGAGCCCAGGTGTCCCGGTGGTTGAGCGTGATCACCAGCTCGGGCCGGTGGCGCCGGACGGCAGCGGCGATGTCGCGCCGCAGGGGCACGCCGTACTCGATCACACCGTCCTGGTGGTCGAGGAACTCCACCGTGGACACACCCACGGCCGCGGCGGCGGCACGCTGCTCCGCCTCGCGCAGCGACCGGGCGCGTTCGGGGGCCAGGCTGTCGATACCGGCCTCACCACGGGTGGCGAGGACGTAGACGACCTCCCGGCCGTCGGCCACCCAGGAGGCCACGGCGGCCGAGCATCCGTACTCCAGATCATCGGGATGGGCCACCACGGCGAGCGCCCGTCGCCAGTCGTCCGGCATCGGGCGGAGCGGTGGAAGAGGGCTGTCGGTCATGTGTCTGCTCTCGTAGATGTCGCGTGGTGTGGCGGCAGGCCGGCACGGGGCTCTTCAAAGCCGATGTGCGCGGGCACCTTGGAGCCGACCGTGTCGCCGAAGTGGTTCAGACGCGCGGAAGGAGGCTCTCCAGGGGGACGGCGAGATCGGCGAGGACGGCGTCGTCCGTCTCCACGCCGGATTCGATCAGGGAACGGATCGTGCCGATGACGTCCCACACGTTGACGCTCATCCCCGCAACGATCCGGTTCCCGGACAGCCAGAAGGCGATGAACCGCCGCTCGTCCGGTGCCCCGCGGAAGACGACACGGTCGTAGCCGCCCGGCTCGGCGTAGCCGGTGTACTCCATCCCGAGGTCGTACTGGTCGGTGTAGAAGTACGGCAGCCGGTCGTAGACCGCGTCCTTGCCCAGCATGCTCAGCGCGGCGGTGCGCGGCTGGTGCAGTGCGTTGGCCCAGTGCTCGACGCGCAGGTGCCGGCCGAGCCGCGGGTGGTAGGCGTTGGCGACGTCGCCGGCGGCGTGGATGTCGGCCGCCGAGGTCCGCAGGTGTTGGTCCGTGACGATGCCGTTGCGCACGTCCAGGCCCGCCTCCTCGGCGAGGCGGACGTTGGGTGTGATGCCCACTCCCACCACCACGGCGTCCGCGGGCAGGCGACTGCCGTCGGCGAGCACGACCCCATCCACGCGGCCGCCGGTTCCGGTGACGCGTTCGATCCCGGCGTGGGGACGCAGGTCGACGCCGTGGTCCCGGTGCAGGCCGGCGAAGACCTCGGCCGCCTCTCGCCCCAGGACCTTGAGCAGGGGCAGCTCGGCGTGCTCAAGGACGGTCACCTCCGCCCCGGCCGTCCGCGCCGCGGCGGCCGTCTCCAGACCGATCCATCCGCCGCCGACGACCACGATCCGCGCGCCCTCGGTGAAGGCGGACTTGAGACGCTCGCTGTCGCCCACGCGTCGCAGATACAGCACGTCGTCCAGGTCCGCCCCCGGAACGGACAGGCGGCGCGGTGAGGAACCGGTCGCCAGAAGCAGCTTGGCGTAGGGCACGCGACGACCGTCGTCCAGCGTCACCTCGTGGGCCTGCCCGTCGACCGACGTCACACTCGTGCCCAGAAGCAGGTCGACCCCGTGTTCCCGGTACCAGTCCTCGGGGTGCACATAGATCGACTCGCGGTCCTCCTTGCCCAACAGATAGCCCTTGGACAGCGGCGGTCGAATGTACGGCCGCTCACGCTCGTCCCCGATGAGGAGAAGCGGCCCGTCGTGACCGTGCGCGCGCAGTTCTTCAGCAGCCTTGCCGGCGGCCAGGCCGCCCCCGACGATCACGAATGTGTTATCAGGCGACATGATGATCCCGTCTCAGGTTGTGCGGCGCACACAGCGAGTCGTGTGGTGCGGTCATCCATGAGACCGGGCGACGACAAGGGTTGTGACATCACCGCGTCAGCGTGCCGGGGCCACCGCCGTCGGCGTCCCCTGGCCGTTCTCGCGGGCATCAGGAGGTGTGATCCGTCGCCTCATCAGAGAGAACGGAGCGTCACCGCCAGCACGGCCGGATCATCGTGCCCTGCCAACGGGACGAATCCGTGCCGTTCCAGGTCGTCGATCATCTGCGAGCGCGAGGCGGGCCACATCCAGAACGTCTCGGTGTGCTCCCGGAGCACACCTTCCGCACCCCGGACCCAGTAGTCGGCGCGTGTGTGGATGCGGTTTCCGGCGGTCGACATCACCATGCGTCCGCCGTACGTGTGCTCGCCGATCCGCTGTTCGGGCAGGACGCGCAGAAGGGCCCGGACCGGAAGCTGGGCAGGTGGAAGCTGCAGGAACAGCGAACCGCCGGGGACGAGGGCCGCGCCGATCGCATGCCAGAGCGCGTGCCGCGCGCTCGGCGAGAGGCACGCGACCGTGTTGTGGCAGACGGCCACGTCCGCCACCGCGTACAGAGCCGCCTCGTCCAAGGCGTGCGGGTGCACGGTCACCCGCTCCCTCTCCCGTGCGGGCAGGGCGGCGAGGCGGGTCATCAGGGACGTGCGCATGGCCCGCGCGGGCTCGACGGCGTACACGTCGGCTTGAGACTCGGCCAGGCTCATCAACGTGACCCGTCCGGTACCGGCACCGATGTCCAGGACCCCGACACGGGCCTTCGCGACTTCGCGACCGTAGAGCTGACGGACCCGTCTCTCGTCCGCCTCGGCCTGGAGGATGTCGTAGAACTCCGCAGTGACGGCGTAGGAATCCGTCTGCGGCCGGAAGGTCGGTGCTCTCGCTATGACAGGGTGCATATCCAGCAAGACAGCACCTGGGCCGTAGGTGTGACAGCGATGACGGCGAGCGGGGTGCCGGCCCGTGCGGGCTCGGGGTGACCGCCGTCGCAGTCCTGCTGTTGCGTCGGCCGGGACCTCCTCACGAACGTCGAGGAGCACGGCGGCGCCCGGCTCCTTCTGTCACACCTGGGCCATCTCGCCGGTCATGACTGGGACAGCAGTTCACGAACCGTGCCCGAACAGCACAGCCGTGGACGAGTCGGCTCCGCAGCGCCGCGGGTGCGTTGCTTCGCCTCCGTTTTGGGCTGGGCGACGCGCGTGGCACGGACAGCCACGGCCGCACGGCGACGGCGAGCCCTCGCAACACGCCAGTGCCGCGGACTCACGGCAGTGCCCGGGACCGCGGCGCCATCAGACGCAGCGAGCTTCGGGTGATGCAGAAATGAATGGTGAAGAGATGGGCAACGAAAGCCGGCCGGCCGAGCCGGGGCAGGAGCGCACGGGGGAGAGGCTCGCCCAGTGGGCGGACGGCCGACTCGGCTACCGCCGTCTGGCCCGCTCCGCTCGGCGCCTGGTCTTCCCCGACCATTGGTCGTTCATGCTCGGCGAGATCGCACTCTACAGTTTCGTCATCCTGCTGCTCACCGGCGTCTACCTGAGCCTCTACTTCCACCCTTCCTCCGACCCTGTGGTCTACCAGGGCAGCTACGCCCCCTTGCGAGGCCAGCTGATGTCGGAGGCCTTCGACTCGACCCTGCACATATCCTTCGACGTCCGCGGCGGCCTGCTCGTCCGCCAGGCACACCACTGGGCGGCGCTGGTCTTCGTCGCCGCGTTGTTCGTACACATGTTGCGAGTCTTCTTCACCGGCGCGTTCCGCAAGCCACGCGAGCTGAACTGGGTGTTCGGGTTCCTGCTGCTCATCCTGGCCATGTTCGGGGGCCTGACGGGCTACGACCTGCCCGACGACCTGCTGTCCGGCACCGGCCTCCAGGTCGTGAACGGCACGATCCTGTCGATCCCGGTCGTCGGGACGTACGTGTCGTTCTTCCTCTTCGGCGGCGAGTTCCCCGGCGAGGACCTGATCGCCCGCTTCAACACGATCCACATCCTTGTCATCCCCGGACTGATGGTCGCCCTGCTCGTCGGCCACCTGGCCCTGGCCGTATGCCACCGGCACGCTCAGTACCCCGGGCCCGGCCGCACCAACACCAACGTCGTCGGCATTCCGTTCCGGGTGTACGCCGTGAAGGCCGGCGGCTACTTCTTCCTCGTGTCCGGCGTGATCTTCTTCATGGCCGCCGTCGCGCAGATCAATCCGGTGTGGAACTACGGGCCCTTCCGCCCCGACCAGGTCTCCGCCGGTTCCCAACCCGACTGGTACATGGGCGTCGCTGACGGCTTCCTGCGCGTCATGCCCGGCTGGGAAATCTCGTTCTGGGGCCACACCCTGGCCCTGGACAACTTCCTGCCCCTGCTGATCGGCATGCTCCTCTTCCTCGCCATGGGCGCCTATCCCTTCATCGAGTCCTGGGTCACGGACGACGACCGCGAACAGCACTTGCTGGACCGCCCCCGCAACCGCCCGGTGCGGACCGCTCTGGGCGTGGCCTGGCTCAGCGTCTACTCGGTGGCTCTCGTCGGTGCCGCCAACGACCTGATAGCGACGCATCTGCGTGTTTCCGTCGAATCAGTCACCTGGACCGTGCGCATCGGCCTGTTCGTCGTCCCGGTCCTGGCCTTCTTCATCACCAAACGTGTGGCACTGGGTCTCCAACGACAGGACCGCGACAAGGTGCTGCACGGGCGTGAGAGCGGCATCATCAAACGGCTTCCGCACGGCGAGTACGTCGAGGTTCACGAGCCGCTCACCCAGGCGCAACTGCACGTCCTGACGGCCCACACGCAGTACCGGCCCATGGAGGCCGCACCCTTGCAGGACGGCGACGGCGACGGCGACGCGCCCCGCCGGGCCCAGCGCATGCGCGTCAGGCTCAGCCGTGTCCTCTACGGCTCGGGTACGCAGATTCCCAAGCCCACGCCGGCCGAGTACACGGAGATCAGCAGCGGCCACCACCACTCCTGATCAGCGACGAAACACCCCGCGACCCGTCGTCACGACGTGTCACACCTTCGACGCGGTTCCGGTCATATGAGTAGAAGGCGGCACAACGAAGTGCCGGGCCAATCGGTCCGCCGTACACGGCTGTTCGCCGCGGCGCCCTCGCCCCGTCGGCCTGACCGCCGACTCCCGCGCGGCGGCCTCGGCGCTCTTCCTCGCAGCGGCGGACCCACACCCGTACCGCGGCTGCGGGCCGCGCGGGGGCAAAGACCCCCAAGTATCAGCCCGCTTGCCCTCCCGGAGCTTGCGCCCCGATCCCGTCCGAAAGGCATCCGACATGACCCGTACCCCCCGCACACGCCGGGCCCGTACCTCCCTCACCGTTCTGGCCGGCGCGACCATCGCCGCGGGCCTGCTCGCCACCACGATCGCTCCGGCTTCCGCCGACAAGGGCGCCCCCTCGCGGGCGCCCAAGCCCACCGTCGTCCTGGTCCACGGTGCCTTCGCCGACTCCACGAGCTGGAACGGCGTCATAAAGAGACTGCGTCACGACGGCTTTCCCGTGGTCGCCGTCGCCAACCCGCTGCGCTCCCTGAGCGGCGACTCCGCCTACCTCAAGGACGTCCTGGCCGGCATCGACGGTCCCATCGTCCTGGCCGGTCACTCCTACGGCGGCTCGGTCATCAGCAACGCCGCCACCGGCAACAGGAACGTCAAGGCACTGGTCTACCTCGCCGCCTTCCTCCCGGAGAAGGGGGAGAGCGCGGTCGACCTGTCGGGGAGGTTCCCCGGCAGCACCCTCGGTGACGCGCTGCGCCCGGTGCCGTTCACGAACGCCGACGGCTCGCAAGGCACCGACCTCTACATTCAGAACGACAAGTTCCGGCACCAGTTCGCGGCGGACGTGCCCCGTAACCAGACCGACCTGATGGCCGTCACCCAGCGACCGGTCACCAACGCCGCCCTGACCGAGGGCGCGGCGGAGCCCGCGTGGAAGACCATCCCGTCCTGGGTCCTGGTCGCCACGCAGGACCTCAACATTCCGCCGAAGGCTCAGGAGTTCATGGCCGAGCGGGCCGGTGCCCACACCACGGAGGTCCGGGCGTCCCACGCGGTGAGCGTGTCGCAGCCCGGCAAGGTCACCGACGTCATCGAGGACGCCGCGAGCTCGGTGCGCTGACCCTTCCGCGTAACGCCCGCGGGACTGACACGGACCGTTGGGTCCACGCGTCGGTCCCGTGGGCGTTCCACGCTTCCATGTGCGCGAACCCCGTGCCCCCGACCGCCGGTCCGCCGATGCGACCCCGCACCGGGCCCGGCCGCGCAAGGACAAGCCCATGCGCCGCGAACCGCGGATCATTCCCATAGGCCCCGGCGACCTCGCTCCCGTCGTGGCGATGCATCGTCGCTGCTCCTCACAGACCTTGTGGAGCCGTTACCACCGGGCCATGGCCGACCCTCAGACCTACCTGCCCGCTCTGCTGGGCCGCCCCGGCTCGGTCCACCTGGCCGCACGGGACACCACCGGCCGCATTGTCGCTGTGGGCCATCTGATGCCGGACCACTCGGCCGTCGAGGCCGCGCTTCTGGTCGAGGACTCCTGGCAGGGGCAGGGGCTGGGCACCCGCCTGTTGTACCACCTGGGCCACCACGCGCTCAGAGGTGGTTGGGCGACGCTCTACGGCCTCGTCCTGTCCGGCGACGAACGGATGGACGCCCTCCTGCGCCATGTGCCCGTCGCCGTGCACCGGAGCGAGGAGGGCGGCACCGTCACCGCCTGGGTCCAGGGGCGTGACCTGGGGGCCGGCCTGCCCGGCCGACGGCGGAGCTGCTTCCTGCGCACCGGGCACCGGTGATCACCGACCGCCTTCCGGGTCAGCCGGACCGGGTACCGGCCCGTTGAGAAAAGCCGATGCGGAACATTGTGTTCCGCATCGGCTGTTTCACGAGCACCACACATGGGCGCCGGCACGCCTCACGTCCCGGCGTCGGGGTACAGGTCGTCCTCGAAGGGCGCGGACTCCAGGATCTCCCTGACCGTGGTCAGGTAGCGAGCAGCATCCGCCCCGTCCACCAGCCGGTGGTCGTACGACAACGACAGGTGCACCAGGTCCCGGATGCCGATGACCTCCTCGCCGGCGCTGCGCACGACCCCGGGCCTCCTGACCGTCGCGCCCACGCCCAGGATCGCTGCCTGGTTCGGCGGCACGATGACGGTGTCGAACAGGGCGCCGCGCGAACCGGTGTTTGAGATCGTGAAGGTGGCCCCTGATACGTCGTCGGGGGTGAGGTGGCCACTGCGGGCCCGGTCGGCCAGGTCGCGGACGGCCCGGGCGATCCCGGCGACGGTCAGGTCGCCGGCGGCCTTGATCACCGGGGTCATCAGCCCGTTCTCGGTGTCGACCGCGATGCCGACGTTCTCGGTGTCGAAGTAGGTGATCGTCCCCTCGGCCTCGTTGATCCTGGCGTTGACGACCGGATGCGCCTTCAGGGCCTGGGCCGCGGCCTTGACGAAGAAGGGCATCGGGGACAGCTTGAGGCCCTCGCGGGCCAGGAAGCCGTCCTTCGCCCGGTTTCGCAGCCGCATGAGCCGGGTGACGTCGGCCTCGACCGTGCTGGTCAGTTGCGCCTGCTCCAGCAGAGCCTTCTTCAGGTTGTCCCCGATGGCCCTCCGAATGCGGGTCATCCGGACCGTCCGGCCGCGCAGCACGGGCTCCTGTGCCGCCGGGGTGGACGGCACAGCGGGCGCGGGTGACACCGGCGCGAGCGGCGCCGACACCCGTGGTGCCGCCGTTGGTTCGGGTGCGGGGGCCGGCGACGGCGCGACGGGTGCGGCAGGAGCCGGCGTGACCGGCGCCGGCGCAGGAGTGGGAGACGGCGCCGGGCCAGCCTGGGGGGCCTCGGCCGGGGGCGCCGGTGGGGCCGCCGGGACGGCGTCCGCCGCACCGATGACGGCGAGTTCGGCGCCGACCTCGGCGGTCTCGTCCTCGGCGACGGCGATGCTCAGCAGAACACCGGTGGCGGGGGAGGGGATCTCGGTGTCGACCTTGTCGGTGGAGACCTCCAGCAAGGGTTCGTCGGCCTCGACGTGCTCGCCGATCTGTTTCAGCCAGCGGGTCACGGTGCCCTCGGTGACGGACTCGCCGAGGGCCGGCAGGGTGACGGTAACCGTCATGATGTCGTTCAGCTCCTCACGGACCGGCAGGGCGCAAGGGCCCTCCGGTTCCTGTCGTTCATGACCTGCGTCATGGGGGTCGGTCGCGTGTCCCCGCCGCTCACCGGTCGAGGCCGTAGCGGGCGCGGGCCTGCGCGACGATCGCCAAGGGGATCTGCCCGGCCCGGGCCAGCCGGTCCAGTGCGGTCACCACGATCGACTCGGCGTCCACGTGGAAGTAGCGACGGACGTCCTCACGGGTGTCGGACAGACCGAAACCGTCGGTGCCCAGGGAGTAATAGTCCTGCTCGATCCACTGGCTGATCTGGTCGGGCACCTGCCGCATCCAGTCGCTGACGGCCAGCACCGGCCCCGGCGCACCGGCCAGTGCCCCGGTGACGAACGGAGTGCGATCCTCACCGCGCATCCGGGCGTCGTCGGCGCGCATCGCGTCGCGGCGCAGCTCCGTCCACGACGTCACCGACCACACGTCGGCGTGCACGTTCCAGTCGGAGGCGAGGAGTTCCTGCGCTCGCAGGGCCCAGTGAATGGCCGTACCGGAGGACAGCAACTGGAGCCGGGGTCCCGCCGCGGCGGGGTCGGCGGGCCGATACCGGTAGATGCCCCGGACGATGCCCTCCTCGACACCCGGCAGCGCGGGCATGGCCGGCTGGTGCTTCGGCTCGTTGTACACGGTCAGGTAGTAGAAGACGTCTTCCGGCTGCTCGCCGTACATCCGGCGCAGACCGTCCCGGACGATGACCGCGATCTCGTAGGCGAAAGCCGGGTCGTAACTGACCGCCGCCGGATTGGTGGCGGCCAGCAGGTGCGAGTGCCCGTCCCCGTGCTGCAGTCCCTCACCGGTCATGGTCGTGCGCCCCGCGGTGCCGCCGACGACGAAGCCGCGGCCCATCTGGTCGCCGAGCGCCCAGAACTGGTCGCCGGTGCGCTGAAAGCCGAACATGGCGTAGAAGATGTAGAAGGGGATCATGGGCTCGCCGTGCGTGGCGTACGAGGTCGCCGCGGCGGCGAACTCGGCCACGGAACCGGCCTCGGTGATGCCCTCGATCAGCAACTGTCCGGTCGTGCTCTCCTTGTAGTGGAGCAACTGGTCCGCGTCGACCGGATCGTAGTTCTGGCCCAGCGGCGAGTAGATGCCGGCCGTGGGGAACATCGATTCCATGCCGAACGTACGGGCCTCGTCGGGGATGATCGGCACCCAGCGCGCTCCGGTCCGCTCGTCACGCATCAAATCTTTGACCAACCGCACCAATGCCATGGTGGTGGCGACCTCTTGGTGGCCGAAACCTTTCTCCAACGCCTCGAAGGGCTTGGCGGGCGGCTCCGGCAGCGGCTTCGCGATCACCCGCCGGAGAGGGGCGGGACCTCCCAGCGCGGCCCGGCGCTCGCGCAGGTACCGCACCTCCGGTGAATTCTCCCCCGGGTGCCAGAACGGGACCTGGTCACCGGCGAGCGCACTGTCGGGAATGGGAAGCCCCAGCAGGTCACGCATCTCACGGAACTGCTGCATCGTGAGCTTCTTCATCTGGTGGTTGGCGTTGCGGGACTCGAACGCCGAACCCAGGGTGTGACCCTTCACCGTCTGGGCGAGGATCACCGTCGGCGTGCCCCGGTGCTCCACCGCGGCCCGGTAGGCGGCGTACACCTTCAACGGCTCGTGTCCGCCGCGGGAGTTCTCGAACAGGTCGATCACCTGGGCGTCGCTCAGGGCGGCGGAGAGGGCGGACAGGGCGTCACCGGTGAAGAAGTTCTTCCGTATGTACGCGGCGTCCCGCGCGGCCAGCGTCTGCATCTGCGCGTCGGGCACCTCGCCCAGGCGCCGCACGAGGTCGCCGGTGGTGTCCTGTCCCAGCAGCGGGTCCCAGGCCTCGCCCCACAGGGTCTTGACCACGTTCCAGCCCGCGCCGCGGAACCGCGCCTCCAGCTCCTGCACGATCTTCGAGTTGGACCGCACCGGCCCGTCCAGGCGCTGGAGGTTGCAGTTGATGACGAACGTCAGGTTGTCCAGGCCCTCGCGGGAGGCCACAGTCAGCGCGGCCATCGACTCCGGCTCGTCTGTCTCCCCGTCGCCCAGGAACGCCCACACCCGCGAGGCGGAGGTGTCCTTGATACCGCGAGCCTGCAGATAGCGGTTGAAGCGGGCCTGGTAGATCGCGCCGAGCGGGCCCAGCCCCATGGACACCGTCGGAAACTCCCACAGCCACGGCAGCCGCCGCGGATGCGGGTACGACGGCAGGCCGTGTCCGCCCGCCTCCCGCCGGAAACCGTCGAGTTGCTCCCTGCTGAGCCTCCCTTCGAGGAACAGCCGGGCGTAGATGCCCGGGGAGGCGTGCCCCTGGAGGAACAGCTGGTCGCCCGAGCCGTCACCGTCCTTGCCCCGGAAGAAGTGGTTGAAGCCGATCTCGTAGAGCCAGGCCGCCGACGCGTAGGTGGAGATGTGGCCGCCCAGTCCCAGCCGGGAACCCCGGGTGACCATGGCCGCGGCGTTCCACCGGTTGAGCGCGGTGATCCTGGACTCCATCTCCAGGTCGCCGTCGAACTCCGGCTGTGCGGCGGCCGGGACGGTGTTGATGTAGTCCGTGGACAGCAGTCCGGGCAGGGGCGCCCCCGACGCCGCGGCGAACTCGTGCACCCGCCGCATCAGGTAGGCCGCCCGCTCCGGCCCGGCGTTCCGCACGACGGCGTCGAGGGAGGCCTGCCATTCGGCGGTCTCCTCGCGGTCACGGTCGGGTAGTTGATCGAGCTCGCTGATCACAGAGGTCTCGGTGGGCCGGGACGGATCACTCATGGCAGCCTTCCTGTCACTGCGTGGGTGCCGGCGACGCCGGCCGCGGACACGGTGGGCGCCGCGGGGCGGTCGGTGGGGATCGGGGGTGACGACGCGTCGCCGCCCGGCGGACTCAGCGGTTCTTGAGCCACTGGCTGAAGGTCTGGTGGCCGACGTGGGCGTCCGGCCCGGGAAGGAGGGCCCGCTCCTGGAGCACCGCGCCGAAGAACGGGGCCTGCGCGTCGGCGATCACCGGGCCGCGCCGGCCCAGGAAGGTGAGCAGCTCGGCGGTGACGTCCTCGAACCTGAGCTCTTCGGGGCCGGCGACCTCGGTCACCTCGAACCGCGGTAGACCCACCGCGACATGGGCGACCGCGGTGGCGACGTCGTCCATCGAGACCGGACGCAGCAGGAGCGGGGGCACGTGCACACCGTCGGTCCGGGTGCCGGCCGTCGCGGCGGCCGCCACGGACTTGTGGAACGGCGTGGCGCGCACCACGGAGTACGGAATGGTGGTGTGCCGCACCAGGTCCTCCTGTGCCGCCTTGGCCCGGAAGTAGCCCGAGCCGATCCGGTCGGCGCCCACCACCGACAGCGCCACGTAGTGCTCGACGCCCGCCGCGGCGGCGGCCTTGAGGAGGTTGCCCGTCGCGGTGGTGAAGAACGCCGTGCTGGTCTCCTGCTTCCGCGAGGGTGCGTCGGTGAGGTCCACGACCACCTCGGCGGCGCGCAGCGCCTGGTCGAGGCCCTGGCCGGTGCTGACGTCGACCCCTTGTCTGCGGGAGACCGGCACGACCTCCACCCCGTGGTCCCGGAGCCTGGCGACGGTCCTGGAACCGATCAGACCGGTGGCACCTACAACGACGACTCTCATCTGGATCTCTTCCGTCCAGGGGCCGATGACCCCGCTGGGTATGCGTCGAAGGCGGTGGCGGACATCGGCGCGCCACCGTGCTCACCACAGCTAGACAGGACCGATCGGCTCGTTGTGACACCATGCTCACGAGTGCCGGCCGCCGCCGGTCGCAACCCGTGTCACAGATCTGCCGGGCACCCGGTCAGGAGGAGGAGCGGTCTTCAACGACCGGACATGACCACGTGCAGGCGGGATCTGCCGCCCGGGCACGTGGAACCACGGAAGGTGCGACTCAGTGTCGGAGAACTCACAGCACGCCCACCACGGCCACGGTCACGGAACGGACGGCGAGGACGGTCCGAGCTGGACCCGAGCGGCGAAGATGCTCCAGGACGCCTCGCCGATCACCGTTCCCGAGGGTGCCTCGGCGATGACCATCCACGTCCAGTGGGAGCCCGGTGACCCCGGCACCCCGCCGCACCGCCACTCCGGACCGGCGTTCGGCTATGTCATCAAGGGCGCGGTCCGCTTCGAACTTGAGGGCGAGCCCGAGCGCGTCATCGAAGCCGGCGGAACCTTCTGGGAACCGGGTGGCGACGCCATCCACTACCAGGACGGCAACGCTCTCGCCGACGAGAGGACCGAATTCGTCGTCACCATGATGTGCGCCCCCGGCAAGCCCATGCTGGAGCTGGTCGACGAGCAGGAGCTCAAGGAGCGCGCCCACCTGCGCGCACCGCGGCCCACCGCCTGACCCCGAGACGTTCACACGCCGTCCGCTGCCTCATGGCGGCGGACGGCGGCATATCCGTGCCGTGGGCGAGGGGCCCGATCACCGTGCTCCGCGACACCAGGTGCCGGTCCGGCCGTTCACATGACAGGCGAGGCCCTGCGCTCATGAAACCGGCTACCGCCGCGGTTTCATGGGCGCAAGGCCCCGCCTGTCGGTGTCTCCTACTCCACGAAGTACGAGTCGTGCTTGTCGAAGAACGCGGCCCGCTCCTCCTCCGAGGCGTGCGCCAGCTGCGACACCTGCTCGAAGTACTCCTCGCGCGGGGCGCCCGGGGTGAACAGGAGCAGCATGTCGGCCGGGGCGTCGGAGTCGTTCCGGAAGGCGTGCAGCCCGCCCTGGGGGACGTGCAGGAAGTCTCCCTTGCGCGCGTCGACCCACTCCACGCCGTTGAACAGGCGCACCGTGCCGTCCAGGATGTAGAACGACTCCGAGATCCGCTTGTGGAAATGCGTCTTGGGGCCGCCCGCCCTGGGCCGCATCTCCACCCGGTACAGCCCGAACTCGCCTCGCGTGGTACCAGTGGTCGCCAGATAGTGGGTGGCGTCCTTCCCGGTACCGCTCTCACCGAGGTCCGGCGGTGTGGTGGCCGGCCGGAAGACGGCGCTGACCTCACCGTCCTCTCCCCAGTACTTCTGCTCCGGGTACGGGTACGACATGTCTGGCTCCTTTCCTGCGGCCGACGCGTGACGACGCGCCGGCGCGAACCGCTGAGCAGCGGTCCTCTCTACAACGAGACCGGCGGGCGTCCGCCCGTGTGACAGCGGAGCGCCCCGCCGGGTGTCAGTCGACGACCTGGTGATGGGTGAAGCGGGACACCAGTGGAGGCTCCATCAGCCAGCTGTGTGTCCGTCCGTGCAGCGGGTGAGAAGCCGCAGCAGTCTGCCGCAGCGTGGCGAAGGCCACTGACGCGCCGACGACCAGCAGACCCGCGCACAGCGGCATCGCCCGGCCGAACGACGTGTTGAAGGCCGCGTCGGACCGGTAGGCGTCCGGTCCCATCCCGGCCAGGAGGGGCAACGCCGCCACGGACACCAGCCCGGCCGCCCGGGCCACGGCGTTGTTGATGCCGCTGGCCAGCCCGGCGTTCGCGGAATCCACCGACGACAGCAAGGTCACGGTGAGCGGGGCGACCATCACGACCATGCCGGCTCCCATCACCAGCAGGGCGGGAAGGACATCGCGGAGATAGGACGCGCCCGGACCGACCCGCAGCATCATCAACATGCCCGCCGCGCACACCACCGGACCGACGGTGAGCGGAGTCCGCGGCCCCAGCCGCCGGGCGAGCGTCCCGGACCGGGAGGAGAACAGCACCATCAGCGCGGTGTTGGGCAGCATGGCGGCACCGGCTGCCAGCGCCGAGTACCCGACGACGATCTGCAGTTGCAGAGCCGTCAGGAAGAAGAACCCGCCCGTGCCCGCGTAGACGCACAGGGTGATCAGGTTGACAGCGGTGAACTGCCGGGACGAGAAGACGGACAACGGCATCATCGGGTCGCTGCTGCGGCGCTCCACGCGGAGGAACGCGGCACCCGCCGCGACACCGGCGACGGATGCGCCGACGGCCATCGGTCCGTTGTTTCTGGCCTCGGTCAGCCCGTAGGTGATCAGGGAGAGTGCCAGAGCGCCCAGGACGGCGCCGTCGATGTCGAAACCGATGCGCCGCCGGCCCCTCGTGTCGGCCATGAGGACCTCGTTCGTCCTGGGCGTGCCGACGGACTCCGGGACGTGGCGCAGTGCTATGGGTACGCACAGCAGCGCCGGGAGGATGCTCAGCAAGAAGGTCCAGCGCCAGCCGGGACCGTCCACCAGCCATCCGCCGAGAAACGGCCCGAGGGCCGCGCCGACGCCGCCGAAGCCCGACCACAGACCGATCGCGCGTGGCCGGTCGTCCGGGTGGAAGGATGCCTCGATGATCGCCAATGAGCCGGGCGTGAGGAGAGCACCGCCGACGCCCTGCAGGGCTCGGGCGGCGATCAGCGTGGTGGTGCCCGGAGCCAGACCGCACAGCAGGGAGGCCACCGCGAACCACACCAAGCCCAGAACAAAGATGCGGCGCCGCCCGAAACGGTCGCCCAGCGAGCCGCCCAGCAGGATCAGACCCGCCAGGGTCAGCATGTACGCGTTCACCGTCCACTGGAGCACCGCGAGGTCGGCGTCGAAGTCGTCACCGATGCGCGGAAGAGCGACGTTGGTGACGGTCGATCCGAGCAGCACCACGCTGGATCCCAGAACGGTGGCCAGCAGGGTCCACCGTCCCCGGGCACTGGCGAGGCGGAGCGGAGCGGAGTCGTCCGGTGCGGGGGAGTGCGTCATGTCGAGTCCTGGTTCCGTCCGGAGAAGCCGTCGCGGCCGACATACGTGTGCCGCAGTACGCGCACGTCGCGTACGGCAGCCGCGAACGCCTCGGGGCTCTCCTGCGGAAGATTGTGGCCGGCGTTCACCACCTGGCGGTGGAGCCGGGGGCCGGTGAAGTGCCGAGCGGTGGAGGAACCGTCCGACGCGGGGAAGTTGCCGTCGGCCCGACCGTCCAGGGTGACGGTGGGAACCGTGATGGCGGGCAGCTCGGCGAGACGCGCCTCGAAGGCCGCGTACGCCTCGGCACCCGGAGCCGCACCAAGCCGGTGCCGGTACGAATGGATGACGACGTCGGTGTAGTCGGGATTGGCGAAGGCCCTCGCCGTCCTCTCCAGATCCTCCTCGCGGAAAGGCCACTTGGGCGAGTTCCGCTCCCAGATGACCCGGGCTATCCCCTGCGGGTCGGCGGCAAGACCGGCCCGGCCCCGCTCGGTGAGGAAGTAGTAGAAGTACCAGAAGCCCGCCTCCCGTTCGGGTGCGACGGGTTCCATCGCCGCGCCGATGTCCTGGATGAGGTAGCTGTTGACCGAGACCAGGCCCAGAACGCGTTCGGGCCACAGGGCCGCGGCGACGTTGGCGGCGCGCCCGCCCCAGTCGTATCCGGCGAGGTAGGCCCGCTCCACGTCCAGGGCGTCGAGTAGGGCGACGACGTCGGCTCCCAGAGCGGCCTGCTGCCCCGAGCGCGGATTCGACTCGGACAGGAACCTGGTGGGCCCATGGCCCCGCAGATAGGGGACGACGACTCTGAACCCGCTTTCGGCGAGCAGCGGAGCGACTTCCGCGTAGCTGGATGTCGTAGGGGAAACCGTGCAGGAGCAGCACGGTGTCGTCTCCCGACCCCGTCTCGTAGTAGGCGACTTCCAGCACGTCGGTGCTGACTCGTCGCAGAGGGGCGAGTGCGTGGCGTTCTGACATGAGGGTCCTCTGGGATCCAAGGCCCGCGGCGGTCGCTCCGGGCTCCGCGCCGCCGGGCGGACTTCGACCGGCCGGTCGGGTCGGCGTCCCTCGCCTGGTCGAAGGCCGGGGCGACCAGGCGAGGGACGGTACGCGACCGGCCGAGCCGGAGCGGCTGACTCAGCCGAACATGCCGGGCTTGTAGTCGCCGGCGGGCTGCCGGTTGATCACGTTGATGCGGTTGTAGGCGTTGATCACGGCGATCAGCGACATCAGCGCGACGAGCTGGTCCTCGTCGTAGTGCTTCGTGGCGTTCGCCCACGCCTCGTCCGACACACCGTCCGCGCCGTCCGCGATACGCGTGCCCTGCTCTGCCAGTTCGAGCGCGGCGCGCTCGGCGTCCGTGAAGACGGTGGCCTCGCGCCACACGGCCACCAGGTTCAGACGCTGCTGGTCCTCACCGGCGGCGGCGGCGTCCTTGGTGTGCATGTCGGTGCAGAAGCCGCAGCCGTTGATCTGGCTGGCACGAATCTTCACCAGCTCCTGAGTGGCGACCGGGAGAGCCGAGTGCACCGCCGCGCCGGCCGAGTTGAGGTGCTTCATGACCTTGCCGGCCAGGGCGTTGCCGAAGAAGTTGATACGCGCGTCCATGACGGAACTCCTCAGGTGTGGAACAGTTACAACTCACTGACCGGGAGCCCCTTCGATCTGTGACACCGTCGGTCATCGAGTCACTCCCGTCGGACCAGGACGCGGTGCGGATCGGTGCAATACGATCCTCAGCACCGTGTGACAACACGAAGGTGAGGCCCGTCGGCCCTAGCGACGTCATCCTGGGACCGCACACACCGGGCACGGCGAGCCCACCATTCAGCGAATTCAAGGTGATCATCATGGCAACCGAGAGTGTCCTGCACCCGAGCCTCCTCGTCCCGGTCGGGCATGTGGAGCCCGTGCCTCGTCGCATCCGGGGAATGATCGGCGGCCGTGTCGTCTTCGACACCCGCCGCGCGCTGTACGTCTGGGAGTGGCAGGCGTACCCCCAGTTCAGCATCCCGGTCGAGGACCTGGTGGACGGTGTGCTCGACGACGACAAGCACACGGAGCACCTCGGCGCCGGCCCGGCGCACCGTCACACCCTGCGGGTCGGCTCGGAGGTCCGGCCGGGTGCGGCGTGGGTCTGGGGAGAGGGCGCCCCCGGACCCCTGCACGACACCGTGCGCTTCGAGTGGGAGGCGCTGGACTCCTGGTTCGAGGAGGACGAGCCGGTCTTCGTCCATCCCCGAAGCCCGTACTCCCGCGTGGACGCCCTGCGCTCCGGCAGCAGCGTCAGAGTCGAGGTGGACGGTGTGGTCCTGGCGGAAGCCCCGAACTGCGTGAAGCTGTTCGAGACGGGCCTGCCGACCCGCTACTACCTCGACCGTACGACCATCGACTGGACCCGGCTGCGGCACTCCGACACGGTGACCCGATGCCCCTACAAGGGGACGACGAGCAGCTACTGGTCGTTCGACAGCGGCACCGCCTCCCACGAGGACATCGCCTGGACGTACGACTTCCCGACCATCCACGCCAACCGCATCGCAGGGCTGACCGCCTTCTACAACGAGCACGTCGATCTGTACGTCGACGGCTTCCTGCTGCCGAAGCCCGCCGGTCCCACCCGGCCGGCATCTGACAGGTAACGCCGGATCAGCGGGCCCTGCGCGGGTTCCGCTCACGGAATGCCGTGGCCGGTGAGCGAATTCCGCGCCGTTTTTCCCAGAGCGTCACACATCGACTCCCGGCCCGGTCTCATGAGGTGGAAGCTTTCCGAAACCCGCCACCTCACAAGGAGTATGTCGTGAGCGACTTCATTCTCGAGCCCGCCGCCCAGGAATTCGCCGACGCGACCGCCAAGCCGCCGCTGCTTTACGAACTCGGTGTCGAGGGCGCCCGCAAGCTGCTCGACGACGTCCAGTCCGGGCCGATCGAAAAGCTCGACGTGGACGAGAAGTGGATCAGCGTCCCCGCCGAGGTCGGTGATGTGCGGGTGCGCATCATCAAGCCCGTCGGCAGCACCGGCGTCCTGCCCGTGATCCTCTACGTGCACGGCGGCGGCTGGATCCTCGGCAACGCCGGCACCCACGACCGCCTGGTGCGTGAACTGGCCGTGGGCGCGGAGGCGGCCCTGGTCTTCGTCGAGTACGACCGCTCGCCGGAGGCGAAGTACCCCGTCGCCGTCGAGCAGGCGTACGCCACCGCCCAGTGGGTCACCACCAAGGGCGGCGAAGAGGGTCTGGACGGCTCCCGTATGGTCGTCGCCGGTGACTCCGTCGGTGGCAACATGAGCGCCGCCCTCACGCACCTGGCCAAGCGGCGCGGTGACGTCACCTTCCTGCACCAGTCGCTCTACTACCCCGTCACCGACGCCGGGCAGGACACCGAGAGCTACCGGCTCTTCGCCCACGGACCGCACCTGACGGCGAAGGCCATGCAGTGGTTCTGGAACGCCTACACCACCGACCCGGCCGAGCGTGACCAGATCACGGCCTCGCCTCTGCGGGCGACCCTGGAAGACCTGCGGGGACTGCCGCCGGCGTTCGTCGTGGTCGACGAGAACGACGTGCTGCGCGACGAGGGCGAAGCGTACGCCCGCAAGCTGATCCAGGCCGGTGTGCCGACCATCAGCGTCCGCTACAACGCCAGCCTGCACGACTTCATGATGCTGAACCCCGTCCGCGGAACCCAGGCCTCGACCGCGGCGATCGAGCAGGCCGTGCATGTCCTGCGCAAGGCGCTGGGAACCGACTGATCGACTGGTCCCTCTCGCGCGGCCATAGCGCGGAGGATCCCATTCACCGGCGTCTTCACCGGCCTGCTTCACTGGCAAAATGAAAGGCCACTCTCATGAGTGCACAAAAGCCGACCATCGTCCTCGTCCACGGCGCGTTCGCGGACTCCTCCAGTTGGAACGGCGTCGTCGAAAGGCTCCAGTCGCACGGCTACCCGGTGGTGGCCGCGAGCAATCCGCTACGCGGACTGGCCGGAGACAGCGAGTACGTCAGACAACTCGTGGCCTCCATCGACGGCCCAGTGGTCCTCGCCGGCCACTCCTACGGCGGCTCGGTCATCAGCAACGCCGCCGCCGGCCTCGACAACGTCAAGGCACTTGTCTTCGTCGCGGCCTTCCTGCCGGACGAGGGCGAGAGCGCGGTGACCCTCTCCGGCAAGTTCCCGGGCAGCACCCTGGGGGAGGCGCTCCGTCCGGTACCGGTCACCCTGCCGGACGGCAGCCAGGTCACGGACCTCTACATCGAGAAGAGCAAGTTCCACCAGCAGTTCGCCGCGGATGTTCCGGAGGAGACCACGGCGGTCATGGCTGCAACCCAGCGGCCCGTGGCCGACGTCGCGCTGGCGGAGGGTGCCTCCACCCCGGCGTGGAGGAACGTTCCGTCGTGGGTGCTCGTGGCCACCGAGGACCGGAACATCCCGGCGCAGGCGCAGACCTTCATGGCTGAGCGCGCCAAGGCCACCGTGGTGAGCGTCACCGCCTCCCACGCGGTCGGCGTCTCGCGTCCCGGCGACGTCGCGCGCCTGATCAACGAGGCGGCGCAGGCGACCGGCTGAACAGCCGGCTCCCAGCGCACCGGATCCCACCGGGAGGCCGATCAAGTGAGCGGTCGGCCTCCCGCAGGCGCGTCGAGGAAGCACGCGCCGACCGCCGTCGCCCACCCGCAGCCCGGTCCAGGTGCCGAGTGCCGGGCCACCGACTCTGGGAACGCATCATGAACATGAACAAACAGGCAGCTCGTGGACTGGTCGACATAGAGGCCTATCTGTACCGGGAGGCGCATCTCAGTGCTGCTCGCCGGCGTGTGACGGCCTTCACCGCGAGGATGGACGGGCTGACCCACGAACAGAGGAGGGATATCGAGCTGTGGTATCTCGAGGAGCAGAAGCACGTGGCCCGCATGGTGACGAAGTACATCGCCGACAATGTCGGTGCGGCCGAGACGGCGAACAACATCCGGTTCGGCCGATGGCTGCGCGGCACACTGATCGCCATGGCCGTGATCACCATGTTGACGTTCGTGTGCACGGCCGTCGTCGTGGGATCGGTGTCCTGATCCCCGCGCCGTGAAACGGGGACCGGCATGTCCGGGACTGGCTTGATGTCTTCCAACGCCGAGGTATCGTGACGGCCGGGAGGCTGTCATGGCGAGGGGCGGAGCACGGACCGGGCTCTTCGGGCGGCGGGACGAGTGCAAGGTCCTCGATGACCTCCTCGCGCAGGCCAGGGCCGGGCGGAGCGGGGTGCTGGTGCTGCGCGGTGAGGCGGGCATCGGGAAGACCGAGCTGCTGAACCACCTCCTCGGCCGTGCCACCGGATGCCGTGTCGTCAGGGCGGCCGGAGTGCAGTCCGAGATGGAGCTTTCCTATGCCGGGCTGCATCAGCTCTGCGCCCCGTTGCTGCCCCATCTCGATGATCTTCCCGAGCCGCAACGCAACGCTCTGCGTACCGCGTTCGGGATGCGGGTCGGTGACGCGCCCGACCGGTTCCTCGTCGGTCTGGCCACCTTGAGCCTGCTCGCCGGGGCCGTCGGCGACGAGCCGTTGCTCTGCCTGGTCGACGACGCGCAGTGGCTGGACCGCGTGTCGGTCCAGATTCTGGAATTCGTCGCTCGCCGGCTGCTTGCTGAATCGATTCTGCTCGTGCTGGCCGTCCGCGAGTCCGGCTCCCGCGAGATTCTCGCCGGCCTGCCGGAGCTCCCTGTGCGTGGACTGAACGAGTCCGAGTCCCGCAGGCTCCTCGACTCCGTCGTCACCGGGCCGCTCGACCAGCGTGTGCGCGACCGCATCATCGCCGAGACGCGCGGCAACCCGCTGGCCCTGCTGGAGCTGCCGCGAGGCCTGACCGCCGTCGAATTGGCCGGAGGTTTCGCAGGGCCCGGTGCCCGGCCCCTGTCCAGCCAGATCGAGGCGGGGTTCCTCCGCAGGATCAGGTCGCTTCCCCCGGAGGCGCAACAACTGCTGCTCATCGCCGCCACCGAGCCGGTCGGTGACGTGACCCTGCTGCGGGACGCCGCCGAGCGCCTGGGAATCTCCGGGGACACCGCCGTGACCCACGCCGAGGCGTCGGGACTGATGACGCTCGGCACATGGGTCCGCTTCCGCCACCCGCTGGTTCGCTCCGCGGCGTACCGTGCCGTCGGCTTCGAGGAACGCCGGCGCGTGCACGCGGCTCTGGCCGACTCGATCGACGCGAGCGTCTATCCCGAACGCCGCGTATGGCACCTGGCGAGCGCGGCCACGGGACCGGACGAGGCCGTGGCCGCCGAACTGGAGGGATCCGCCGGGCGGGCGTACGCGCGCGGCGGGGTCGCGGCGGCGGCAGCCTTCCTGCACCGGGCCACCGAACTGACTCCGGATCCCGTACGCCGCGGAGCCAGGGCATTGGCGGCGGCGCAGGCCCAATACCAGGCGGGCGCCTTCGACGTGGCACGGGAACTGGTCGACGCCGCGGAACTGAGCCATCTCGACGAGGCCGGAGCCGCACAGGCGACCTTGCTCCGGGGACAGATCATGTCCGCGGCCAAGAACGCCAGCGCCGGCCTGCCGCTGTTGCTCGAAGCGGCCAAGCGGCTCCAGCCGTACGATGCCGTACTCGCCGGTGAGACGTACCGGGACGCGATCTACGCGGCCCTGACCGCGGGCCGGCTGTCCACGGGCGGGGTCCGTGACGTCGCCGAGGCGGTGCTGAGTGCTCGGGGCCACGTCGACACCGAGAGCCGTGAGAACCTTCTCCTGACCGGTCTCGCGCGGGTGATCACGGAAGGGTACTCGGCGGGCGCGCCGATCCTCCGAGAGGCCGTCGACGCGTTTCGCACGGGAGGACTCTCCCGTGAGGAAGCTCTGGGATGGCTTCCGCTTGTGTGCCGCATGGCACACAGCACCTGGGACTTCGCCGCATGGTCCGAGCTCTCGGCACGGCTGGTCGACCTCGCCCGCAGCAACGGAGCGCTTGCCGTCCTGCCCTCGGCCCTCCTCCTGCGCCTGTCGAACCGGGTGTTCGCCGGCGACCTCCGCGGCGCCGATTCCCTCGCCGTGGAAGCGAACGCGATCGGTGAAGCCACGGGCAGCAGCTTCTTCGCGCACTACGGGGCACTCGTCGTGGAGCCCTTCAAGGGACGGGAGTCCACGACCCGGCAGGCGATCGAAACCCTCACGCGCGACCGTGTCCTGCGAGACGAGGGCAAGGTGACGACAGCGACCCAGTGGGCGGCGGCGGTCCTCTACAACGGCCTGTGCCGATACGACGAGGCCTTCGCCTCCGCCGAGCGTGGATGCGAGAACCCGCAGGAACTCGGACTGTCCCTGCAGTCCCGGGTCGAACTCGTCGAAGCGGCCGTACGACTGGGGCGGACCGCGCAGGCGGTCGAGGCCGTATGGACGATCGAGGAGATGGCCCAGGTCAGCGCAACCGACTGGGCGCTCGGTATCTCGGCCGCCACCCGTGCCCTGGTGAGCGAGGGGCAGGCCGCCGACCTCTTGCACCGGGAAGCGATCGAACGGCTCGACGCGGCACAGGCCCGGATGGACGGCGCGCGGGCACGACTTCGCTACGGTGAGTGGCTGCGCCTGGAACAGCGGCAGGCCGAGGCCCGTTCCCAGCTGGGCGAGGCGCACACGATGCTCGGCGAAGCCGGGGCCGACGCATTCGCGGAGCGTGCGCGACGCGAGTTGCAGGCCGTGGGCGTGAGAGTGCGCAAACGCGCCTCGGCGACGCCGGTGGTCCTCACAGCGAAAGAAGTCGAGATCGCGCGACTCGCCCAGGGCGGCTTCACGAACCCGGAGATCGGCGCCCGGTTGTTCCTCAGCCCGCACACGGTCGAATGGCATTTGCGGAAGATCTTCGCGAAGCTGGGCATCTCCTCCCGCAAGGAGATCGGCTCCGCGCAACTCGAAGGGATGCCGACGACATCCTGACCCGCCCGGTTACCGGGCGGGCCCGGCCACCGGGGGCGCGGCCGGGGGTCTGTCGTCTGGGTCACGCCGGGCTCGCGGTCCGGCCTGACCCGAGCGAAAGACCCTAGGCGGGGGACACGTCCGGTTCCGCCAGCAACGTGGGTACGGTGACGATCTTGACATCCCTGGTCAGCAGGCGGTGAACGGGACAGCGCTCGGCGGCCGCCAGCAACTGCTCGCGCTGCGCCGGCTCCAGGTCGCCGGTCAGCCCGACGTTCTTGACGATTCGCCCTTGATCACCGAACCGTACGGCCACGTCGATGCGGTCGAGTGCCCAGCCGTGCCGGTCGGCCATCGCCCGCACGGCCATGGAAGTGCAGGACCCCAGCGCTGCAAGGATCAGCTCACCCGGGGTGGGACCCGCGTCGCCGCTGATGGGCTCGGGTTCGTCGGCCCTCAGGGTGTGGGGGCCGACCGCGATGGAACGGGTGAGCCGACTGCCTTCGGCAATGGACACGATGCGCGTGGTCATGGGTCTTCCTCTCGACCGAGGTGCGGGGACCGGGTAGCTCATCCCTCTTCCGCAGAGACCGAGCGGACCCCGCCCGTGTGACAGGCCGGCCCGGAACGGCGCGGTGCTGTCCCGATCCCCTGCCGCCGTGCGCGGTAGGGGATCGGGACCCCGCTACGGCATCACCAGGGCACCACCACGCAGCCTCCCACGGGTTCTCAATGGCGCGGGCGCCACGCTGCCGCGCGAGGGTTGGTCGCGCGGCGTTCCGGCGTCGCTCACCCACTCCAGCAAGGGAGCCGACCGTGGACACGGACCTGAGGGAACACAGGCGCTCGCCGGTGCGGGACAGCCGCGCGGTGGCCTCGGCGATCGACGATCTGGACGGCGCTGTGTCCGTGTTCCTGCGGGCCCGGCCCTCATTGATCAACATCGCCTGCCGGATCCTCGGCAACGTGAGCGAGGCCGAAGACGTGATGCAGGAGGTATGGCTGCGGTTGCAGCGAACCGACCGCACAGCCGTGCGCAGCCCTCCGGCGCTACTGCGGACGATCACCGTCCGGGTGGCGATCAACGTGCTCCAGTCGGCGCGCAGACGGCGGGAGCGGTGCGCCACCCCGTGGCTTCCGGATCCGGCCGACCCCGGTGCCACCCCGGACGTGGTGGCCGAGCGGCAGGACGCCGTGGAACGAGCGGTCGTCCTGTTGATGCAGACGCTGACACCCCAGCAGCGCGCCGTGTTCGTCCTCCGACAGGGGTTCGGGTACCCGTACGACCGGATCGCCGCGCTCCTGCACCTCTCCGTCCCCAACGCCAGGCAGCAGATCACCCGTGCACAGCAGCGTCTGGATGCGCCGTGGCGACAGCAGCCCGTGGATGCCGTCGCCCAACGCCGGCTGGTGCAGGCGTTGCGCGCGGCCGCACAGGTAGGCGACCTGGCCCGTCTCGAACGGGTCCTCCTGAGGGACGCCGGAGAACCCGTGAGCGCCCCACTCGGCAGGTCCGCGAACGTATAGGGCTCCCTGCGCCCGGAAGTGAGAGCGGCCGCCCCCACCTCGCCGTGTCACAGCGGGAATACCTGCCTTGTCTGTAGGCCGGAGCCGGGAACCGTCCTTACCGGCGTCGTTACGAGGAGGCAGCCACATGCAGGTGGCCGTGGCCGGAGGAACCGGCATGGTGGGGAAGTTCGTCGTCGCGGAGTTGCGGGGCGCGGGACACCGACCTGTGATTCTCGCCCGTTCGCACGGCGTGGACCTGGTCACCGGCGTGGGCCTGGAAGAGGGGCTGTCCGGTTGTGATGCGGTGATCGATGTGACGAACATCGTCACGACGAGGAGGAAGACCGCAGTCGGCTTCTTCTCGCGGGCCACCGGCAACCTGCTTGCCGCCGCCCGGGCGACCGGGATCGGGCACCTGGTCACCTTGTCGATCGTCGGCAGCGACGAGGTGGACTTCGGGTACTACTTCGGCAAGCGCGTTCAGGAAGCACTCGTCCGTGACGGAGGCGTGCCGTGGACGGTGCTCCGTGCCACCCAGTTCTTCGAGTTCCCCGAGCCGCTGCTGGACAACCGGTCACCAGTGGTCATGATGCCGAGGATGCTCACCCAGCCCGTCGCCGCCCAGGACGTCGCCGAGAAGCTCGTCGAGCACGCGGTGCAGGGCCCTTCCGGCATGGCACGGGAGATCGCGGGGCCCGCCCGGCTGGACATGGTCGAGATGACGCGCCGTATTCTGCGCTCCCGGGGTCGGCGGCGGCTCGTCGTGCCGGTGACACTTCCCGGCAAGGTGGGCAAGGCCATGTCAGGAGGCGGCCTGCTGCCGCGTGGGGAGTACGTCCAGTGCCGCCGGACGTTCGAAGAACACCTCGCCTCCTCGGGGCAGGCCATGACCACCGGCCGCTGACCGGCGACGGGGTGGACCCCACTGCTTCGTTGCCGCCCTCGTGCGCCGGCGCCAGGACCCGTCGTCCGCCCGCGGCGAGCACGCCCCCGACCGGTCGTCCCGCGGAGCTGCCACGCCGGCGCTCGCAGCGTCGGGACGCAGGGTCACAGCGCCGTGTGCAGGTGTCGTCGGGAGGGGATGCCGAGCTTGGCGTACACCTTCCGCAGGTGCCATTCCACGGTGTGCGGACTGAGGAACAGTTGCGCGCCGATCTCCGAGTTGGTCAGACCGTCCCGGGCCAGCAGCGCGATCTGGGTTTCCTGGGCGGTCAGTTTCTCCGCCGCGACACCGTCGCGCCGGGTCACCGTCTCACCGGTGGCCCGCAACTCGCGGACGGCGCGTTCGGCGAACGCGCCCGCACCGAAGCGGCTGAAGAGGGCGTGTGCCTCGCGCAGATGTTCCCGGGCGTCCACGCGACGGCCCTCCCGCCGCAGCCACTCCCCGTAGAGCAGATGAGTCCGGGCCAACTCCACCGCGGTCCGGGTACGTCCGAGTCGTTCGATCGCCTCGCGGTAGAGCTCTTCGGCCACGTGGCCCCGGCCGAGCAGCGCCCGGGAGCGCGCCTGCACACCCAGCGCCCAGTTCGTGCCGGCGGCGCCCGTGGCCCGGGTCAACCGGTCCAGTGCGGCCTCGGCCGCGTCGTGGCGACCGCTGCGGGCCGCGGCTTCCACCAGTTCGACCAGTCCCCAGTTGGCCGCGATCAGGTCCTGCTGGTGCGCGGTCGCCGGACGGGTCGCGTCGAAGGCCTCCTCGTATCTGCCCAGGCCGTTGTTGAGCACGGCCGCCGCCCGTAGCCCGATGGCCACGCCGAGGCCCTCACCGCGGTGCACGGCCTCGTCGGTGCCGGCCTCGATCAGCGGAGCGGCCTCGCGTTCGCGGCCCTGCCAGGCGGCGAGCGTCATCGTGCCGTACGGCGCGAAGCTGGTGCCGGTCGCCTCCTGCACCCGGGCGATCTCCGCGATGAGCAGTCCCGCCGCATCCAGTTCACCGGCGAACGTGTGGAGGACGACCCGCGAGTTGAGTGCGAGGGGCAGCTCGGCCAGCGCACCGACGGCCCGTGCGGTCCGGACCTGACGTGTCACCAGCTCCGTCCAGCCCTCGTCGTCCCACATCTCGGCGGCCAGCGCCGAAGCCGGCCACGACAAGCGCAGGATCTCCTCCGGGTCGGTCTCACGGCGCAGCGCCCGTACCGCTTCGCGTGAGGCGGCGACCGCCTCGCGATATCCGACGGTGAAGCGGAGGGTCAAGGCGTCCAGAAGCAGATCGGCGGTGCGCGGCGGTCTCGTGACGGGAGGCAACGTCTTCCGCGCGGTCGCCGCCACCACGCGTACGTGCGTGCCGGAGGCGAGGCGTCCGGTGAAGATGGCGGCCGACAGGGCGTCCAGGAGGGTTTCGCGAGCCAGGCCCGCGTCGAGTGGCACCAGTCGCCGCGCGGTGGCCAGCAGAAGGGGGAGGGCCTCTTTGTCCCGGCTGGAGGCGAAGGCGATCCGGGCCTGGAGGAGTTCCACGCGGGCGCGGCCGAGTGCGTCCAGGGCGCCGCTCCCGGCCAGCGCCAGCAGATCGCGCGCCGCGGCGGGCGCACCGGCACGGAGTTTCGCCTGAGCCGCGGCGAGGGCGCGCGTCGCCTTGCGCCGCGGGTCAGGCGTCAGTACGGCCGCGTGTGCGAGGAACGCCGCCGCGGCGGCGGTGCCGCCTCGGCTCAGCGCCCGCCCGGCCGACGACTCCAGCTCGGCGGCGACCGCCTCGTCCGGCCGCACCGTCGCCCGCGCCAGGTGCCACGCACGGCGGTTCGGGTCGAGGCCGGGGTCGGTCTCCTCCGCCAGGACGCGGTGGGTCTCCCTTAGCTCCCCCAGCCCGGCCGACCGGTAGATCGCGGAGCGCAGGAGCGGATGCCTGAAACGCACCAAAGCCCCGATGTCGAGCAGCCCCGCCGTCACCGCCGGGCCGGCCGCGTCGGAGTCGATGCCCAGTCGCTCGGCGGCACGCCTGAGCAGCGCCGCGTCACCGACCGGCTCGGCGGCGGCGAGAAGCAGCAGGCGCTGTGTCGCGGCCGGCAGCGAGCGGACCCGCGTGAGGTAGCTTCGCTCGATACGGCTGGTCACCGGTCCGGGATCGGGCAGTTCGAGTCCGTCGTCCGGCCCCGTCGCCATGCGGCCACGGGGGAGTTCCAGCAGGGCGAGGGGGTTGCCGCGTGCTTCGGCGAGGACGCGGTCACGGATCCGCTCGTCCATCGGGCCGTCGGCCGCCGCGTCCAGGAGTGCGCGCGCGTCGGCGCCGTCGAGGCCGTCGAGTCTCAGCTCGGGCAGACCGGCCCACTCGTCGCGTCCTCGTTGTTCACGGGAGGCGAAGATCAGTGCCAGCGGTTCGGCGTAGACCCGCCGCGCTACGAACGCCAGCGTGTGCGCGGAGACCCGGTCCAGCCACTGGGCGTTGTCCACGAGACAGAACAGCGGCTGCTCTGCGGCCACTTCGGTCAGCAGTCCGAGTACGGCCAGACCGACCAGGAACCGGTCCGGAGGCGGTCCCGTGCGGAGTCCGAACGCTGTGGCCAGCGCTTCTCTCTGCGGGGGCGGAAGGGAGCCGACGCGACCGAGGAACGGGGCGCACAACTGGTGCAGCCCCGCGTACGGCAGTTCCATCTCCGACTCGGCGGCCGCCACACGGGCGACGCGGTGTGCTACGACGCGTGCCGCCAGGTGATCCAGCAGAGCCGACTTCCCGATGCCCGCGTCACCGCGCAGGACCAGCACGGCGCTGCGCCCCGCCTCCACCTGTGAGACCAGTTCTTCGATCGCATCCCACTCGCGGCGCCGACCACGCAGCCCCGCCGGATCGTCCCCATTCATCCTGCCCCCTGTACCCGGGGGAGCATAACAACGCCACGAGCGGCTCAGCTGGTCGTGGCGCGGGGAGGAGCGGGCCGTCCTCCCCGTTCCTCAAGGGCGCATCTTCACTCGCTCGCCGCGTACGGCAGTGGAGGCGCCGTCGGCGGCGAGCACTCTCTCCAGGGGCACGAGATCGCCCGACTGGGCCGCCGTGCGGAAGGCGGTCACGAGGCGTCGGTGTGCGTCCGGGTCCACCGGCCGGAGCCGCCGGCCGCCGGCGAGACGCTCTTGTGCACGGAAGACCTGCTGCCTGGCATTGGCGACGTTGATGTGCAGAATCTGGGAGATACGGGAGTAGGGGTAACCGAATCCTTCCCGAAGGACGTACACCGCGCGTTGGCTCGGGGGCAGCGTCTCCATCAGCAGGAGGACGGCTCGTTCGACGGCGTCCTGCAACTCGGCCACCGTGTCCGGACCGGCCTGGTGGTCCGTCGAATCCGGCAGCCAGGCGCCGGCGCAGGTTTCCTGGCGTCGGCGGGCGGACTGGACGACATTGACGGCGAGCCGGATCGTCGTCGTCCTGAGCAGCGCCGGCGGGTTGAGCACGACCGTCCGGTCGGTGCCCTGCCACCGCACCCATGCCTCCTGGAGGATGTCCTCGGCCTCGACCGCGTCGCCGGTGATGCGGCGGGCGATCCTGAGCAGCCCGGGCCGGGCCCGCACGAACACCGACACGGCCTCACCGAGTTCGTCCGCGGCCGGGCGGGCCACCACGCCCGGGATGTCCCGGACCGGCCTGGGTCTGGTCAGATACGGCCTCACGACCGCCTCCTTCGCTCGACGGGATGGCGCCCGGAAGGGCGGCAGAGCAAAGGTCACACCCGGGTGTGACGGATCGCACCCCGCGGAGGCCGTAGGCGGGTTCGTAGTGGTCCGTGGTGGACCCGTGGCGGATCAGTGAAGGGTCACGCTCAGATGCTCCGTGGACGAACGCATTCCGACGCTGACCGGTCGCCGCCCTCTGCCCGGGCCGGCTTGTCACACATGTCGCCCTTATTCAGTCAAATAGCTAGAAAACTGTACTTTCGGGCATTCGTGCTGATGTCCCGGCCGGGGATCAACCGGCGTGACATCGGACGCGGAGAGGAGGTCACATGCTGCTCGACAGGGACCACCCCAGCATTCCGGGGGCCGACTGTGCGGGGCTCACTGCAGGGGACGGCGCCCCGGTCGCCGACACTGCTCTCCGCGAGGCCGACCAGCCGGCGCGCGGCCCTCACACCTACCTGAGCACTGTGCTCACCGAGCCTGTGAAATGGCTGATCGGCGTGCCGTTCCGGATCGGCGGGACCCGTGTGATCCGGATGTACTACGTGGTCGACGAGGATCTGGATGTCGCCGACGCCGTGCATGTCGCCATGGAACGCGCGAACGACCCTCAGGAGCGGCACGCGCACGGCGATCTGCCAGTGGAGGCCGAGCGCATCGAGGTGCGGAGGATTCTTCTGGACATCCTGGGGCGCATAAGCCTGGACGACGGCCGCTGACCTGCTGGCGCCTTCTCGGTCGATGGGGTCGCAGGACGGCACGTGGCTGGGAGGCGTTTGGCGAGGGTGGTGCAGAGTTGCTGGACGTGATGCGAGTTCGACGCGGACCTCGCGCAGGTGCCACTTGACGGCTTGGGGGATGATGAACAGCTAGGCCGGCTCGGCGGATTGGTGAGTAGACCCCGGGCCAGGCCCGCGATTCGTGGCATCCTGAGCGATCGGCTCAGTGGACGCGGTGATGACACGCCTGGTCACCGTCTCATCGATGGCCCGCAACTTGCGGCCGGTTCGCTGGATGAAGGCACCGGCGCGGAACCGGGCGCAATATCTTCCAGGCGGACTCGCCGTTCCGGCCTCGCCCCGCAGCACAGGACGGCACTGTGCCCGGCTTCCACCACAGGGCACAGCCACCGGGCGGCGATACCGGGCCGATTCGGCTCGGCATGCAGCAGAGGAACTTTCCTGACCCCGAACGGGCGCGGCACGGCTGTGACGCGGATCATGGGCATGGCAAGGCATGGCTGCCTCGCGACGGCCGATGTTTCCTTGGCGGCATGAACGAAATCCCTGCGGTTCCCTTCCCTGCGCCGTCCCACTGGATCGACGGTCGCCCTCTCCGGGGTTCCGGGCCGTTGATAGATGTGGTCAATCCTGCCGACGAATCGGTGATCGCCGCGGTGCCCGAGGGCACGGCCGAGGACGTGGACAAGGCGGTGGACGCGGCGCTCGCCGCCTTCCCGGGATGGGCGTCGACGTCCCCGGAGCACCGTGTGGCCGTCATGCGGCGCCTGGCCGAAGGCCTTCAGCAGCACTCCGAGGCACTCGCCGCCACCATCACCCTGGAGATGGGCGCCCCGATCGGCTTCTCCCGACAGGCACAGGTGGGGTTCCCCGTCGCGGCGACCTTGGCCGCGATCACGACGGCCGAGCGGTTCGAGTGGACGGAGGTCGTCGAGAACTCGCTCGTCATCCGCGAACCCATCGGCGTGGTGGGAGCCATCACCCCGTGGAACTTCCCCCTTCAGCAACTGGTGACCAAGGTCGTCCCTGCGATGCTGGCGGGCAACACCGTCGTCCTCAAGCCCTCGGAGAACAGCCCACTCAGCGCCCGCATGTTCGCGGAGATCGCCACCGAAGCGGGTCTGCCGGACGGGGTGTTCAACGTGGTGCAGGGCACCGGCCCGGTCGTCGGCGAGGCGCTCTCCCGCCATCCGAGGATCGACATGATCTCCTTCACCGGGTCCACCCGCGCGGGCCGGAGTGTCTCCGTGGCCGCCTCCGGGACGGTCAAACGCGTCGCACTCGAACTGGGCGGCAAGGCGGCCCACATCGTCCTGCCCGAGGCGGACCTCGACTTCGCCGTCCGTCGCGGACTGGCTTACGCCTGGGCCAACGGCGGTCAGGCCTGCGGCGCCTACACGCGCATGCTGGTGCCCGAGAGCCTTCAGGAGACCGTGGTCGAGAAGCTGCGGGACGCGGCCGAGGAGTACGTCGTCGGTGACCCCGCCGACGAGGGCACACGGATCGGCCCGCTCGCCTCGGAGACCCAGCGCCGGCGCGTCGACGACTACATCCGGCGTGGCATCTCCGACGGTGCCCCACTCGTGGTCGGCGGCCCCGGCCGGCCGGCGGGCTTCGAGACCGGTGCCTACGTCAGGCCCACGATCTTCTCCGACGTCGATCCCGAGTCCGTCATCGCCCAGGAGGAGATCTTCGGCCCCGTCCTCGTCGTCATCCCCTACGTCGACGACGACCACGCCGTCGAGATCGCCAACGGCACGATCTACGGACTCAACGGTGCGGTGACCGGTGACGAGGACCACGCCATGGCGATCGCCCGGCGCCTGCGCGTCGGCCAGGTCGACGTCAACGGTGGACCGCACAACTTCCAGGCCCCGTTCGGCGGGTACAAGCAGTCCGGCAACGGCCGGGAGATGGGCCGTGCCGGTCTTGAGGAGTTCCTGGAGACCAAGGCGATCACCCGCTGACGCAGCGCGGCACCATTGCCCCGGCCGCGGTACAACGCTGTCAGGGATGCCGTCCCACCGTCCGCGGGGTGTGGGACGGCACACTGTTGTGGGGAATGTATGGTTCTGGCCGCATTGCTCACACGGTGGAAGCAGTTCGTGAAGGTCGTGGTCGAGGCGGTACTTCCTCCCACAGGCCCGGTCCGGACATCCACGGACCGGCAATCCCGTGGGGGCGGCACCGTCCCGGGAGAAAGGACAGCAGCCATGGCGGACCGGGCAGCGCTGGCGGCGTTCCTACGGGCGCGCCGGGAAGCCCTCCAGCCGGAGGACGTCGGGCTGCCCCGCGGGCGCCGCAGGCGTACCGGAGGGCTGCGCCGCGAGGAGGTCGCGGCGCTCTGCGACATGTCGGTGGACTACTACAGCCGGCTCGAACAGCCACGGGGTCCCCACCCCTCGGAACAGATGCTCGCCGCGATGGCCCGCGGACTGCACCTGTCACTGGAGGAGCGCGACCTTCTCTTCCAGCTCGCCGGTCACGCCGTGCCTCGCCGGGTGCGGCGCGGCGATCACATCAACCCGGGGATGATGCGCATCCTGGACCGGCTGGAGGACACCCCCGCCCAGGTGATGAACCACCTGGGCGAGACACTGAGACAGACGCGCCCGGCGGTGACGCTGCTGGGTGACGAGACGGCCTACACCGGACTGGCGCGCAGTGCCCACTACCGCTGGTTCACCGACCCGGTCGCCCGCCTGCTCCACCCCGAGGACGACCACGCCGAGCGGAGCCGGCTGCTGGTGGCGGACCTCCACGGCGCCTACATCCGCGACGGTGGCGACTCGCGTGCCGCCGCACTCGTGGACGCGCTGAACAGGGCAAGCCCCGAGTTCGCCGGCATCTGGCGCGAGCGCCCCGTGCTGGGGCCCTACTGCGCCCCCAAACGCTTCCGGCATCCCCAGGTCGGGACGCTGGAACTGCACTGCCAGACGCTGGTCGACCCCGACCAGTCCCAGCGGCTCGTGGTCTACACCGCGACACCGGGCACCGAGAGCCACACCAACCTCCGCCTGCTGTCCCTCCTGCCGGACGCCGAGGGACAACCCGTACCGGGCAGACCGTGAGGAAGCGGAGCGGGTGGTTGCCGCGGTGCCTTCCTCCGCCGCCCTCTGATGCCCACCCGTCGGCCCCCTGGAAGCGCTACTCGACCAACCGCGCGTCGGCCGGTACGTCGTGCATCAGCTCGGCGATGTGGGTGGGGATGGGCGGGACGGTTTCGCGGCGCACCCCGGTCGCCGGCGACCACACCAGATTGACCTGTAGGCCGGGGTCGACATCGGGGTGGTCGGACCGGTTGTGACAACCCCGTGTCTCCCGCCGCTCCAGCGCGCACAGAAGTGTCGCGCGAGCGGCGAGAACGGCGGAGCCTAGGTCGAAGGCGTGCGCGAGGTCCTGGAAGCCGCCGATGTCGATGTGCACGCCCACGTACGCCATGCGGGCCTCGATCTCGTCGAGTTCGGCGAGCCCGGCGGCCAGCCCCGCCTCGTCCCGTACGACACCGGCGCGCTCCGTCATCAGGTGCCGCACCGACCGTTGCAGCGCGCGGACGTCCTGGTCGCCGTCGGCGGCCGCGAGCCGGTTCACGTCCGCCTCCGCGGCGCGAACCGCCGCCGGCGACCGTGACTGGGAGGCGAGCCCGGCCGAGTACTCCGCCGCGGCCCGGCCGGCGATCCGGCCGTGGACGAGTGGTTCGATCAGCGCGTTCTCCTCCAGCCGGTCCGCACCGTGCAGACCACTGGCCGCCTCCCCGGCCACGAAGAGACCGTCGACATCGGTGCTGTGGTCCTCGGGTCGTACCCAGACGCCGCCCATGGAGTACTGGGCGGTCGGCGCGACCTCGATCGGGTCATGGGTGATGTCGAGCGTCTGAAGGTCCAACAGCGTCTGATGGACGTGCGGCAGCCGCGTCAGTACCGTCTCACGTGGCAGGTGCGACAGGTCGAGCCACACGCCGCCGGCCCGGGTGCCGCGGCCTTCCTTGATCTCCGTGTAGGACGCCAGCGCTACCCTGTCCCGGCCGCAGAGCTCCATTCGCTCGGCGTCGTAGCGCGTCATGAACCGCTCACCGAGGTTGTTGAGCAGGACCCCGCCCACGCCGGGTGCCGCCTCGCTGACGGGCATGCCGGCCGCGTTCTCCGGGCTGACCAGACCGAAGGGGTGGAACTGCACCAACTCGGGGTCACGCAACCGGGCGCCGGCCTCGACGGCGAGGCGGAAGGTGTCACCGGTGTTCTCGCCTCGACGCGACGACGTACGCCGCCAGATGCGCGTGTGTCCTCCGGTCGCGAGAATCACGGAGTCGGCGTGCACGAGGTAACGCGAGCCGTCGACGAGATCGAACCCATAGGCACCGAAGACCGTCCCGTCGTCGACCAGCAGCCGGGTGACATACACGTTCGACAGGACGGGAACGGCGAGCTGTTCGGCGCGTTCACGGAGCGCTCGCCGCACCTCCAGGCGGGTGTGCTCGCCGGTGAACGCGGCACGGCGGTACGTGTGGTCGCCGAACCGGCGCCGGGCGGTCCCGCCGCAGCCCGGGCGGTCGAGTCGCATGCCGTACCGCCCCACGTCGTGGAATTCCTGTGCGGCGTAGCGGGCCACGACCTGCGCGGCGCGCGGGTCGGCCAGCAGGTGCCCTGCCCGCAGTGTGTCGGCCGCGTGCTGTTCCCATGTGTCTTCGGGCCCGGCGGCGGGGGGCGCCTGTGCCGGACATCCAGATGTCGTAGCAGTGTGGACGTCCTCAGCCGCGCGTTTGGTGACCGCGATGACCGCGATACCGGCCTCGGCGACCTCGATGGCAGCGCGGAGGCCTGATCCACCGGCTCCCACTACGAGAACGGACGTGGCGAGCTGGTGTCCGAGCGAAGACACGGGACCTCCTGTGGCGGCGGACGGGCGAGATCATAGGCAGTGGTCGACCGGACAGCGGCCTGTTGTGTGACAGCGTCGGAGAATCTTTTGCAGTGGAGTCCGTCACAACAAACCGCCACAAGGTGTGGAGTCGTCCCAGGTATCGTTGTGAGGATTCTCCACAGCCCGTCGTGGGAGCCTCACCCCCGGATTCCTCCAAGGAGCCGCGTCGCATGATCTCCAGCCCGCTTCCCCACCTGGTCGGCCGGCGTCGCGAGTGCGCGGCGCTCGACGACCTGCTGGCCGGGCTGCGCGAAGGCGGGTCGCGGGTCCTGGTGGCCCGTGGCGAGGCCGGAATCGGGAAGTCGGTACTTCTGAAGTACGTGGCCGCGCAGGCGTCACGGGTGAAGGTGGCCTGGGCACACGGCATCGAGGCCGACATGGAGCTGCCCTACGCGAGCCTGCACCAACTGTGTGCGCCGTTCCTGGACGAGCTCGACGAACTGCCCGAACCCCAGCGTGAGGCCCTCCGCGTGGCGTTCGGGATGGCGGCCGGGGACCCGCCCGACCGCTTCCTGGTCGGCCTCGCCGTGCTCACCCTGCTCACCCGGGCCTCGGAGAGCCGACCGGTGCTCGTCCTGGTCGACGACGCCCAGTGGCTGGACCAGGTGTCGTTGCAGACCCTGGAGTTCGTGGCCCGGCGACTGCTCGCCGAGGCCGTCGCGATGGTGTTCGCGGTACGTGACCCCGACGGTCAGGACGCACTCCACGGTTTGCCGGCGCTGCGGATCGGCGGTCTCGACACCGTCGCGGCCGGGGAACTCCTTGAGACCGCCGTCGGCGGGCAGCTGGAGAAGCGGGTCCGCGACCGGTTCGTGGCCGAGATGGGCGGCAACCCGCTCGCCCTGCTCGAATTCTCCCGCGGCCGCAGCGCCGCCGAGCTGGCGTACGGCCTGGACTCGGCGAACCTCCGGAGCGTCCAGGGACCGGTTGCCAGCCGTGTCGAACGGGACTTCGCCAGCCGGCTCGGTTCGCTGCCCGCGGCGACCCGGACACTGCTGCTGATCGCCGCGGCGGAACCGGTCGGTGACGCGCGTCTGCTGGTCCGCGCCGCCGCTTCCCTCAAGATCACCCCCAATGCCGCACCGGCCAAGGCGGCAGGTCTGATCGAGTTCGGTGAGTCCGTGCGGTTCCGGCATCCGCTGGTCCGTTCGGCGGTGTACCACGGAGCCGGGCCCGCGGAACGCCGGGCGGTGCACCGGGCGTTGGCCGAGGCCACGGACCCGGTCCTCGACCCCGACCGGCGCGCCTGGCACTCCGCCCAGGCCGCCGACGGGCCGGACGAGGAGGTCGCCGCCGGGCTGGAGCGGGCCGCCGGCCGCGCGCGGCAGCGCGGCGGCATCGCGGCCGAGGCGGTACTGCTGGAGCGCGCGGCCGAGGTGACGCCGGACCCGTGGCCGCGGGGGCGCCGAGCCCTCGCAGCCGCCGAGGCCCACTTCTCGGCCGCTGCGCCCGATCGGGCCACGGAGCTCGCGACGGTGGCCGAACTGTGTCCCCTGAGCACTCTGGACCGTGCCCGCCTGGCGCGCCTGCGGGCCAGGATCCTGTTCGCCCGCAGCCGCAGCGACGAGGCGGCACCCCTGCTCCTCGAAGCCGCCGCACAGTTCACCGCCGCCGGGTCGCCACTGGCGCGCGAGACGTACCTGGAGGCGGTCAGCGCGACCATCTTCGCGGGCCGGGTCCACGGTCCGACAGGTGCCCGCGCAGCCGCGATCGCGGCCCGCGGGTCCGGGGCGCCCCCCTCGGGCTCCAAGGCCGCCGACCTGCTCCTGGACGGTGTGGCCGCGCTCCTCGCGGACGGTTGTGAGACCGGTGTCCCGGCACTGCACGCCGCGCTGGACCTGCTCGCACACGAGGAGCTAGTCACCCGTGAGGCGACCGTGCGCTGGCTCCTGCTGGCCCCGGTCGCGCTGGAGGCGTTCATCCACTACGCCTGGGACCTGCACGCGTGGGACACGCTGTCGAGTCGCGCGGTGCGCCTGGCCCGCGACATCGGAGCGCTCGGCGCGCTGCCGCCGGCCCTCGTCTACGCCGGCGGGGTGCACATCCACTACGGTGATTTCGCCGAGGCGGCCCGGATGATCGACGAAGCCGACGCGCTCGCCGCCGCGACCGGCCACGCCCCGCACAAGTACGCGACGCTCGTCCTTGCCGCGTGGCGGGGCGAGGCGGACGTCGCCGCCGGCATCATCGAAGAAGCCCGGCAGCGGGCCGAACAACGCGGCGAGGTGGGACTGCTGGGCGCGACGGGCTACATCCAAGGTGTGCTGTTCAACGGCCTGGCGCGCTATCAGGAGGCCCTGGAGGCGGCTCGGACGGGCATCGAGCACGACGGGTTCAACTTCACCGGCCTGTCACTGGTCGAACACGTCGAGGCCGCCACCCGTTGCGGTGAGCTGGACCAGGCCCGCGCCTCACTGGCCCGGCTGGTCGAACTCACCCGCGCCGCCGATTCCGGATGGGCCCGTGGCGCCAGCGCCCGCAGCCAGGCTCTCCTCGCCGACGATGACGAGGCAGACCGTCTGTACCGGACCGCGATCGAGGAGTTCCGCCGCGGCGGAGTGACCGTGGAGGTGGCACGCACCCACCTGCTGTACGGCGAGTGGCTGCGCCGCGGCAACCGCCGTTCGCTGGCCCGGGAGCACCTGCGCACGGCCCACGAGATGTTCGCCGCGATGCCCGCGCACGCGTTCGCCGAGCGAGCGCGCCGCGAGCTGCTCGCCACCGGCGAGCACGTCAGGGTGCGGGAAAGCACACCGACGAGCGTCCTCACCCCCCAGGAGTCGCAGGTCGCGTCGCTCGCCGCCGAGGGCATGACGAACGCGAAGATCGGCGCGGAGCTGTTCATCAGTCCGCACACCGTGGAGTGGCATCTGCGGAAGGTGTACACGAAGCTCGGTATCAACTCGCGTCGCGCGCTGCCGGGTGCCCTCGCGAGCGCCCCGGTCGAGGGGAGCAGGGACGAGGGCACGGTGCGATCCGGCTGAGGGCGGGTGCGGGTCCCCGGGTGACCCCACGGTGTCCCTACGGACTCGACCATGGGTGACAAGGGCGCGGTGGGCGGTGCCCCGGGGCGAGGGTGGAAAGCGACGCCCTCGACGGGCGCCCGCCCACGAAGAGGAGTTCCCGGATGTCCGCGCCCAGCCCGGAGACGACGACGCCGACCGAACCGCCGGCCGCGCGGCCGGGCGAAGACGGCCTGGACACCGCCCTCGACATCTTTCTGGCTCAGCGGGCACGACTGTTCCGCATCGCCTACCAGATCCTCGGTGACGTGTCGGGAGCGGAAGACGTGATGCAGGAGGTGTGGGTGCGCTGGCAGCTCACCCACCGCGTGGAGATCAGGAATCCGGCCGCGTTCCTGACCACGGCCACGACCAGGCTGGCGATCAACGTCGTCCAGTCCGCGCGGCACCGTCACGAGACACCGGCCGAGCCGCAGTTGGCCGACCTCGATGACCGGACCGCCCAGGATCCCGTGCTGCGTGCCGAGCAAACGGTGGCGGTAGAGGCGGCCCTGGCCCTGCTCATGGCGAGGCTGACACCGGACCGGCTGGCCGCCTACGTGCTGCGGAAGGGCTTCGACTACGCCTATGCCGACCTGGCGGGGCTGCTCAAGACCAGTGCCCAGAACGCACGGGTGGTGGTCCACCGAGCGCAGGCCCGCCTGGAGTGCGGCCGTGAGCGGCCGGTCCCCGCCGAGTCGCACCGTCGTCTCGTCGCCGCGTTCCGGACCGCGGCCGGCACCGGTGACCTGGACGGTCTCATCCGGCTGCTCGTCCCCGACAGCCCTGTGCACGGCCTGCCGTCGCCGGCCCCTGGATCGCCTCGCCCAGGTCACCGACCGGCCCGACATGCCGCGTGAGAGGAGGAGGCGAGGCGGACACGGCGCGTCGGCCCAGCGAGCGTGCGGGGTCCCGACAGCTCGGCCGACGGCCCGTTCTCGCCTTCGGCGCGCCTCGTCATGTGCCGACCGGCCCGGTGTTCTCCGAGTCCGCCCGCACTCCCTCCCGACGGTGAGGGACGCCGAACCGGTCCCTGGCGAGGCGTCGACCGCGGTGGGGCGCCGTCGGCTGAGCGCCGGGAGGACGGGCCCCGGGGGAGTGGCGAGGTGGCCGACGTGCGGGGTCAGCCGGGCGCCGTCGTGGCTCCGTCGATGAGGCGATCGGCTGCCGCGTCGGTACGGGCGACGTCATGGGTCACCAGGCGGTCCTGGCACAATCCGCGCAGGCCGGAGACGAGCAGCGTGGCCGCGGCTCGTGCCTGCTCCGGCGGGTGACCCAGCCGGACGTACGCGGCGGCGATCGGGCCGATCATGACCTCGACGGTGTCGGCGGCCAACTCGCCGTACTCCTCCGGGTCGGTGGCGGCCAGGCTCAGCAGTTGCAACAGCATGCGGACCGGTCCGGACTGTTCTCCGACGGTCATCGCCTTCCACAGCGTGCGGGCGGCCCGGCGCAGGCCGTCCGTGTCGCGGACGTCGTCGAACATCGCATGAGCATCCGGTCGGTTGGCGATCAGTGCCTGTGCCAGCAGGTTCTCGCGACTGCCGAAGTAGTACAGAAGCATTCGTTTGGTGGTGCCGATGGACTCGGCGAGCGGGCTCAGCGACATCTGGGCGAGCCCGTGATCTTGAAGGTGCGCCACCACCTGCCGGAGCAGCTCGGCGCGTTTTTCGACATTGACTGGGCGAGGCATGACTTTGACTGTACCGGTCGGTACGCATAGGCTCCGCGGAGTGTTGATGTGCCGATCGGTACATTAACTCGACGTTCGCGTCAGCGACGGCCGAGTGCGAAGGGCGTGAAGGGATCTCATGGAACGGGCTGCACTACGGGAAACGGTCACGAAGCGTGGAGCCGCAGGACGTGACCCAGCCGCCGTCCACCTGCCGAGGCGCGGCGCCGCACCTGTCCGTGGCGGCCGGGAGGCGGCCCTGTGAGGCACCGCAAGGAGCACACCGCGGGCGCGGCCTGGGTCAGGACCCTGGCCGAAACCCTGATGTTCCCGACCGTCCTCTTCCTCGGTCTTCTGTTCTGCTTCACCGCGGCCTTCCACGCTCCCCAACCGCATCACCTGAAGGTCGCCGTCGCCCGGCTCGAAACGGAACGCGAGATCGACACCGCCCTGCGCAGGACGCATCCCGGTGGGTTCGACGTCACCGCCGTAGCGGACGCGGGGCAGGCCCGACGGGCGGTGCTCCGGCGGGACGCCGTGGCGGGATACGCCACCGGTCGCGGCCACCCTGTGCTGTACGTGGCCCAGGCCAATGGGACATCGCTGGAACAGGCGTTGGTCCAGGGCTTCACCGAGCTGGCGGCGCACGACCACCAGAGGCTCACGATCACGGACGTGGCGCCCACCGTGAGCAAGGACCGCAACGGCACCACCCTGGTCTACCTCGGTGTCGCCTGGAGCGTACCCGGCTACATACTCGCGACCACCCTGTTGCGGGCCGTGACCTTCAACCGCCGTAAGAAACTGATCACGATCGCGGGCGTCGCCGCGTCCTTCAGCGCGGTGGGCTACCTCGTCGGCACATGGCTGGACTACCTCCCCGACGAGCCCTCGGCGCTGGCGATCGGATTCCTGCTGACCATGGCGGTCGCCACGTTCTCCGCCGGCATCGCGCCGTTCACGCGGCAGTTCTTCCCCCTCGTGGGCATGGGGCTGTTCATCGTGCTGAGCGTTCCCACCAGTGGCGTGGCTCCCGTCCCACTGCTGCCGACGTTCTTCCAGGACCTGCACGCCGTGATGCCGTTGGGCAACGCGGTGGACGCCCTCAAGGGGCTGCTGTACTTCGACGAAGCAGGCGTGCTCGGACCAGTCCTCGTGCTCTGTGCGTGGATCACCGCGGGTGTCGCCCTGCTCGGGCTCGACGCGTGGCGGCACCGGCGCGAGGCCGCCGGGGAGAACGTGGAGGAGGCCCAGGAGGACATCCCGGAGCCTCCGGTCGAGGATCCGTCCGTGGAGGCTCCCGCACCCACCGCGCTTCCCGTTCACCATCATCACCACTTCGGCGAGCCGCTGCCCATGCTGGAGGGCACCGTCCGTGACGACGAGCAGCACCCCATCCGTCATGCCGCCGTGACCGTCATGGACACCCGCGGCCGGCAGCTGGTGCGGACCTCGACGAACGCGCAGGGCGAGTACGCCGTGACCGGCCTGCCCGAGGGACACGTCGTCCTGGTCGTCTCCTACCCCGGCCGCCACCCGGTGGTGCACCAGAAGCTGGTGCAGTCCGGCGTGGCCGTACGGGCCGACTTCACCCTGCACGGCCGCACCCGCTGGACGTCGTACCGGGCGCTCTCACAGCACTGATCCGAGCGCGGGCCGCCTCTTCTGACGTGCCTCCGCCAGCGTGCGCGTGGACCGGCACCGGGACCGGCATCCGATGGTCCGGTCGGCCGACGGGCGGCGGGCGACGGCCGACCGGCGACGAAGCCCGTGTCACAAACGAGCGCCATGCCCGGTCAGCCCTGTGTGCGGAGACGGGCGAGCGGAAGATCGTCTCAGTCGAGTGTGGCGGCGCCCTGTGACGCATGCATAGATGCACGACATATGTGTATTTGCCCCAATTATCGCGAAAGGCACGTCATGAAGATCGCAGTCATCGGCGGAACCGGGCTGATCGGCTCACAGGTCGTCCAGAACCTGAACGCCGCCGGACACGAGGCGGTACCGCACTCGCAGTCCACCGGAATCGACGTCATCAGCGGTCAGGGGCTGGAACAGGCGGTCGCCGGCGTCGACGTCGTCGTCAACCTGACCAACTCGCCGACCTTCGACGAGGCTTCACCGGCCTTCTTCCAGACCTCGATGGACAACCTCCTGGCCGCGACCCAGAAGGGCGGTGCCGGACACTTCGTCATCCTCTCGATCGTGGGCGTCGACCAGGTGCCGGGGTTGGACTACTACCGCGCCAAGGTCCTGCAGGAAGACATCCTCAAGGCGGGACCGATTCCCTACTCGATCGTCCGGGCCACGCAGTTCATGGAGTTCATGGACGCCGTCCTGTCCTGGACCACCGACGGTGACACCGTCCGGCTGCCCGCCACGCCGATCCAGCCGATCGCCGCCCAGGACGTGGCCCGCGCGGTGGCGGAGGTCGCCGCGGGCACCCCGCTGAACGGCATCCGCAACATCGCCGGCCCCGAGGTCTTCAACCTCGACGAGCTCGGCCGGATCACCCTGTCCCACAAGGGTGACCCCCGTAGCGTGGTCACCGATCCCACGGCCGGTATGTTCGCCGCCGTGGAGGGTGATGTCCTCACCGACACGAACGCGCACCTCGCCCCCACCCGATACACCGACTGGCTCTCCTGACCGACGATGCCCGACTGACGGCGAGCTGAGCTCCGGCCGGCGCAGCGGGCGACAGCACCGACACCGGGACGGCGGTACACCTTCGGGACCGCTCCGCACCGACACGCTCACGACCGAGACGCTCGATCGCTCCACGGTGGCGTCTCGGCCGTTTGGCGTGCCCGCGGAAGCGCACGTGCGCAGGGTGTGGACACCAGGTGTCCACACCCTGCCGGCGTCGCCCGGGTGAAGATGCGGACGGGGCGTCAGCGCACCGAGACGACCGTCAGGGACTTGACGGGGCCGGCGCCGCGCAGGGTGAGGTCGAACAGCAAGTTCCCCTGCCCAGGGCGCAGGTCGGCCGTGTGAGCAGGGGCGATCTCCCGTTCCGGGCCCTGCTGGCGCTCGCCCTGACGCGGCCCGTCGATGACGGTGACGTACACGGTGGACGGCCCGGTGTTCCGTACCCGGACCTGTGTGGTCGTTGAACAACGCCGGGGCGCGTCGGACGTCGGGCACACATGACGCAGGTCACCGAAACCGTAAGTGCCGCAGGACAGCTCCTCGTCGGCGGGCAGAGCGGAACGGCAGGTGCGCCCGGCACGCACAGGGTCGCCGCCCGTGTCGCCGCCGTCGCGCGCGGACGAGGTGCCCACGGCGACCAGGGTCACGACGGCACAGCCCGCCCACGCGGCGGCCGATAGGCGATCGGGGCGTCTGCGAGCGGTCCACAGTCTGGAGTGACGTACGGAGTTCACCGGAGTCCTCGACACGGTCGGTGGTTTCACACCATCAAGCACCGTCGGTTGACAGCGTTCTCCCACCATGACCATGCACCGAGTGGATCTGTGACACGGACGCGCCAGTCCTGTCCGCCGGCAGTGTGCGGCGGCACTGCCGCGCCGGTGACGCACGCATCGCCCGCAGGCTCCCGAAGCGGGGCCCGTGAGGAGGCGCCGAGTCGTGCCTCTCGGACCGCCTGTCGGTCCATGGCGAGACCGTCTGCGGAGGCGGCGGGCGGTACTTCAGGCCGGTAAGGCGATCAGGCGGCAGTCGGACAACGTCGTGAGGCCGGGGCGCCGGTACTGCGGCCCGGGCGGGTTCGCCACGAGCGAGGCGGAGCGCACCCTCTTCCCTGTGCCGCCCGGAGCGCGGTCATCGTCAGCGGCGCGCCGATGCCCGGTCGGCGACGCGCTTCGATGACGGGGACGAGGAGATCCCGGCCACCCCTTCGGCGGTGAACCACCGTGGACGCGACCACCCGGCCGACCCGGCCGCGACGCTGGATGCGGCCGGTTCGGCCGGTGCACGCGCCGGCCCGCGGGTGGAGACGAGCGACCATGGCGAACGTGTCTCCGGTTTCCTCACTGTGCGAGTGGCGGACATGGCGGCCTTCTCCGCACATGCCGTCGCGAACGGTGCCGACTTCCTCACCGAGCCCGTCGACCGCGGATCCGAGCTGCGCTGCTGTTTCCGTGATCCCGAGGGCTACGGCATCGAGGCAGGCCAGTCCACCGGTCTGCTCGTAGGCTCCCAAGCGGCCACGCCCACAGAGTCCAGTTGGCGACCGCCCGGGCCGGTGTGCGGTGTCGTGACCGCCGAGAAACTCACGCCTCTTCGTTCACCCAGCTCATCAGCTTGCGCAGCTGCTTGCCGGTGGTCTCCAGCAGGTGCTCGGAGTCCTGCTTCTTGTACTCGTTGTACTTCTTCAGGCCCCCGTGGTACTCGTCCATCCAGTTCCGGGCGAAGGAACCGTCCTGGATCTCGGCGAGGACCTTCTTCATCTCGGCCTTGGTGGCGTCGGTGATGATGCGCGGACCGGTGACGTAGTCACCCCACTCCGCGGTCTCCGAGATCGACCAGCGCATCTTCTCCAGACCGCCCTCGTACATGAGGTCCACGATCAGCTTCAGCTCATGCAGGCACTCGAAGTAGGCGATCTCCGGCTGGTAACCCGCCTCGGTCAGCGTCTCGAAGCCCGCCTTCACCAGCGCGGCCGTACCACCGCACAGCACCGCCTGCTCACCGAACAGGTCGGTCTCGGTCTCCTCGGTGAAGGTCGTCTTGATGACACCGGCACGGGTGCCGCCGATGCCCTTGGCGTACGACAGGGCCAGCGCGAAGGCACCGCCGGAGGCGTCCTGCTCCACCGCCACGATGCAGGGCACGCCGCGGCCCTCCTCGTACTGACGGCGCACCAGGTGACCCGGACCCTTCGGCGCCACCATGCAGACGTCCACACCCGCCGGGGGCTTGATGAAACCGAAGCGGATGTTGAAGCCATGACCGAAGAACAGCGCGTCGCCGTCCTTCAGGTTCGGCGCGATGGACTCCTCGTACACCTGGGCCTGGATCGGGTCCGGGACCAGGATCATGATGACGTCGGCCTCGGCGGCGGCCTCGGCCGGGGTCACCACGCGCAGGCCCTGCTCCTCGGCCTTGGCCTTGGACTTCGAGCCCTCGTGCAGACCGACACGCACGTCCACACCGGAGTCACGCAGCGACAGGGCGTGGGCGTGGCCCTGGCTGCCGTAGCCGATGACCGCGACCTTGCGGCCCTGGATGATGGACAGGTCGGCATCGGCGTCGTAGAACAGCTCAGCCATGGGGTACACCTTTCATGGGTAACTCCCCGGGCGCATGCTTGGCGAGAGAGCGACCGAGAGCGAGCATGGCGCCTCCGGAGAGCGGGGAACACGAGAAACAGGGCCGGGGGAGTCCGGGTGTGTCCTGCCAGGCAGGGGTTCGGAAACCGCGGCAGGACCGCCGCCGTCGGCCCGGCGGTCGAAACACTATCTCACACCTACCATGCGTCGACGGATGCGCGCGCAGTGGTTCCTCAGCGTCCGAAGTGTGTTGCGCGATGCTGGGGCGGGCAGGTCGTGCGACTGCTCCCGCCTGTGAGTGTGTCGCAGCACAACTACCCTCTGAGGACTGCCACTTCGGCTCGATCAGCACCGATGGTTGCCTGATCTCAGTCTCCGTGTCACAGATGGGTCGTCTGCCCTGTCAGTGAGGTGACTCCAGGGTATGGGCCTGTTCTTCCGGCTGCGAACGAAGAGCTCCGTCGTCCACTTGGCGGCTTCAACGCTTCGCAGTCAGTTGCCGGGGGTCTGTTCCCTTGCTTCTACGACACCGAAATGAGCTTCTCCTCATGTTTCAGGACCAGCCCGACAAGGTCGACACCGTCTCGACGACAGGTATCGCCACGTTGGACGATCTTCGCAGGCACTTGCAGTGGGCCATCGAACTCGAACACGCCACGCTGCCGCCCTACCTCACGGCCCTGTACTCCCTCGACCCCGAACGGAACGCGGAGGCCGCACAGCTCATCGGAGGCGTCTTCGTCGAGGAGATGATCCACCTCGCCCTGGCTGCGAACCTCCTCAACGCGGTCGGCGGACAGCCGCGCCTGGACGCGCCGCACCTGCTGCCCCCACACCCGCGGACCATGCCGCACGCCGACCCCTCCATCGAACTGTCCCTCCTGCCGTTCGGGCCGGAGGCCCTGGAGATGTTCCTCCGCATCGAACAGCCGGCGCACTCGGGAGATCCGGCCGAGGGCGACAACTACGAGACGATCGGGCAGTTCTACGACGCCATCGAGAAGGGGCTGCGGCGCCTGTGCGCCGAACTGGGTGAGGACCAGGTCTTCACCGGCGACCCCGCCCGCCAGGTGGCCGGTGGTCCGTTCGCCCACACGGCAGGGCACCTCAACCCGGTCACCGACCTCAGCTCGGCGCTCGCGGCGCTTGAGGAGATCGTCGAGCAGGGTGAGGGCGCGGCCCGCGCTGACGTCTGGGACGGGGACATGGACCTGTTCCACCCCGAAACCAAGGCGGTCTCCCACTATTACCGCTTCCAGGAACTCGCGGCAGGGCGCCGCTACCAGCCCGGTGACACGCCCGAGTCCGGCCCCACCGGGGAGGCCGTGACCGTGGACCCCGCCGGCGTCCGCCCCTTGCGCCCCAACCCGCGGCTGGAGGACCACCCCGAGGGCAGCGCGATCCGCACCGCGCAGGAAGCGTTCAACCAGACGTACTGCAAGATGTTGCACCAGCTGGAGCAGGCCTTCAACGGCAACCCGGCCATGCTGGGCATGTCGGTCGGCACGATGTACGCGATCAAGGGACAGGCACAGAGCCTGATGGCGATGCAGGACGACGCCGGCCTGGCCGCCGGCCCCACCTTCGAGTACGTCGCACCCGAAAACCGGGCCTGAGCCCTCCATCTCCTCCGGTTCGGATCATGCCCGGATCATTTCAATCTGCCGTTGTCCGGTCGGGAGGTCTGCGTCACGGTCCGTGCCGGACCCGGATGGTTTGATGCGCGGCGGACTTGTTCTCGCCGGGTCGCCCGCACCACACCCTTTGCCGGCCCGTCCACACCAGGTCGCCTGTAAGGGACCCTCTGCCCGCGCCCGTCCCCTCCAGGTCGCCCACACCACATCGCGCGCCCGGCCGCCCCCGCCCGGCCGCCCCCGCCCGGCCGCTCCCGCCCGCCCGCAACCGCGCGCCGTCACCGCCGCGAGATCGCGGAGACGTCCTCGTCCGTCGAGCCCTCGGAGGCGGCCACGCTGCCCAGCAGGCGCAGCGCCGCCTCGGTGGGTGAGCCGGGCTCGGCGGTGTAGGCGATCAGCCGCTGTCCGGACGTACCGGGGATGACGAGGTTCTCGAAACTGAGGTCCATCGCGCCGACGAGCGGATGGTGCAGCCTCTTCACGCCCGAGGTGCAGGTGCGCACCGGGTGCCGTGCCCAGCGGGAGGCGAACTCGTCGCACTGGACGGTGAGCTGGCCGACCAGCTCGGCCAGCCGGCGGTCGTCGGGGTGGCGGCCGGCCACCAGGCGCAGGGAGGCGACGGCGAGCTGCGCCTCCTCGTCCCAGTCGGTGTACAGCTCGCGGTACTGCTCGTCCAGGAACAGCATCCGCGTCAGGTTGGGCCGGTCGGCCGGGGTGTCGGGGCTGTCGGACGGCAGGTGTCCGGCGAGCAGGGCGTGGCCCAGCGCGTTCCAGGCGAGGACGTCGTTGCGGCGGTCCAGGACGAGCGCGGGCACGTCCGTCATCGCGGCCAGCAGCTGGCGTGCGGAGGCACTGGCGTGTTCCACCCGCGGCGGTGCCGGGCGGGACGCGGCGGACGGCCGGGCCAGGTCCTTCAGGTGCGCGGTCTCGTCCTCGGTGAGCCGCAGGGTGCGGGCGAGCGCGTCCAGCACGGCGTCCGACGCGCTCGTGGCACGGCCCTGTTCGAGACGGGTGTAGTGGGTGATGCTGACGCCGGCGAGCATGGCCAGCTCCTCCCTGCGCAGCCCGGTGACGCGGCGGCGGGTCGGATGCGGCGTGATGCCGACGTCCTCGGGCCGCAGTGCGGCGCGGCGGGACTTGAGGAAGTCGCCCAGCTCGGACGGAGCGTCCATCGATGCCTCCCCTGTCGTACATGCCCGGCCGCACGGCCGCCGGGTGACCGGTGCTTGCCGGCGCAAGCAGCTCTTCGTCCATGATGCCCGCAGGTCACGGCAGTCGGGAGCGGTAAGGGTGGTCATGAGATGACCACCCTTGCGTTGACTGTGCGAGACAGGGTTCTGGCTGGGTTTCCCGACGCGGACGAGTCTCTTTCCCGAACGGCGCGCAAGACGCCCGTGCTTGAGAGAAAGGGATATCGACCTCATGTCCATCACCGATGCGGAAACCGCCGGTACGGCCGGTACTGCCGGTGCCCCCGGTGCGGCCGCCGGTACGGCCCCGGCCGTCCTCACCCCCCGGCTGCGGCTGGTGCTGGTGCTGCTGCTCGCGGCCCAGTTCATGCTGGCCGTGGACTTCTCCATCCTGAACGTCGCCCTGCCGGTGATCGGCGAGGGCCTCGGCTTCTCCCTGGCGCACCTGCAGTGGATCGGGACCGCGTTCGCCCTGTGCGCGGCCGGGTTCACCCTCCTGTTCGGACGTGTCGCCGACCTTTTCGGGCGTCGGCGGCTGTTCCTCGGCGGCCTCGCGGTGCTGGGCGTGGCCTCGCTGGCGGGTGGCCTGGCGCAGAACCCCGAGGTGCTGATCGCTGCGCGGGTCTTCCAGGGTCTGGCCACCGCGGCGGTGACCCCGGCCGGGCTGTCCCTGCTCACCACGTCGTTCCCGGAGGGGCCGCTGCGTGAGAAGGCCCTCGGTCTGAACGGCGCGCTGATGTCCGCCGGGTTCACCACGGGCGCCGTCCTCGGTGGTCTGCTGACCGACCTGCTGTCGTGGCGATGGGCGTTCTTCATCAACGTTCCGGTCGCCCTCGTCGTCCTCCTCGTCGCGCCGACCGTCATCAAGGAGTCCCGTCCCGACGAGCGCCCGAAGCTGGACGTGCCCGGCGCCGTCAGCGTCACGCTCGGTCTGCTCGCCATCGTCTTCGGCCTCACCCAGGCCGGCGAACACGGCTGGGGCTCGTCCTCGGCGCTGCTGCCCCTGGCTGGCGGCATCGTGCTGCTCCTGGTCTTCCACGCCGTCGAGCGCAAGGTGGCGGCGCCCCTGGTGCCGATCGGTGTGCTCGGCAAGCGGTCGGTGGCCTGGGGCAACCTCGCCGGTCTGATCGCCTTCCTCACCGAGACCTCCCTGGTCTTCCTGCTCACCCTCTACCTCCAGGAGGTCCTGGGCTTCTCGGCGCTGGCCGCGGGCCTGTCCTTCGGCGTGCTGGGCATCGGCACGGTCGTCGGCGGATCCGTCGCCCCGAAGGTCATCGGGAAGATCGGCAGCAAGAGCACGGTGATCGTCGGCGGGCTGCTGCAGACGGTGTTCACGGCCGCCCTGCTCGGCCTCGGCGACGACCGCGGGTGGATGTGGCTGCTGCTGGTCGCCACCTTCGCCGGCGGCGTCGGGAACATGCTCGTCATCGTCGGCTTCATGGTCACCGCCACCTCCGGGCTGGCCGACCACGAACAGGGCCTGGCCACCGGGCTCGCCACCATGACGCAGCAGATCGGCATCACCATGGGCACGCCGATCATGAGCGCCATCGCCACCGCCGCGATGACCGGCACCGGCGCCTCAGCCATCCTCGGCGGCCTGAAGGTCGCGATCGCGGTGAACGCCGCCATCGTGCTCCTGGGTGTGCTCACCAGCGCCGTCTTCCTGCGCGGCGCGGCCTCCCGTGCACAGTGACGCCCCGCGGTACGCGCCGCACGACGACCGTCCGGGCCGCCGCGAGGCCGTCGCGGTCCGCCCGGACGGCCGTCGGCCCGGCGGGCCCGCCTGGGAGGCCCTGTGGCTCGACGCCGGGACGCACCGCATCCCGGTCCGGGTCTACCGCCCCGGCGCGGAAGCCTCCGGCTGGCTCGTCTGGGCGCACGGCGGCAGCTGGCAGGCGGGCTCCCTGGAGCACTGGCACGAGCCGGTCATGGACCTGGCGCGGGTCTCGGGATGCACCGTGGTCAGCACCGGCTACCGCCTCGCCCCCCGCTACCGGCACCCGGCCCAGCTCGACGACCTGCTCACTGCGCTCGCCTGGGCCGAGGAGCAGGCGGACGGCAAGCCGCTGGCGGTCGGCGGGGACAGCGCGGGCGGGACGCTGGCCGCTTGCGCGGCCCTGGCCCGGCGCGACCGGAACGAGCCGCTGGCCGCGCAGGTGCTGGCCTACCCGCCGCTGGACCCCGGCTGCACCGCCCCCGCCTACACGCGCGACCCGGGCGCGTTCCCGGCCGCGGACGACCTGCGGCGGGCGTGGCGGATGTACCGCGGCGGCGCGGGTACGGCCGTAGGTGGCGGCGTACCGCTGTACAGCACCCCCCTGGAGGCCGACCGGCTCACCGGGCTGGCGCCGGCCGTCCTCGCCGTCGGAGCCCTCGACCCGGTCCGCGACGACGTGACGGAGTACGCCCGGCGGCTGCGCGAGGCGGGCGCCTCCGTGCGGCTGCGGGTCTTCCCGCGCACCCCGCACGCGGCCTTCCTCGCCGGTGACGGCCCCGGACAGGGGAACCCGCGTCTGCGGCGCTGGCTCGGCACGACCCTGCGCCGGCACCTCACGTCACCGAAGGAGACGACATGACCACCGCACACAGCGAGGCCGAGCTGCCCCACCTCGCCGCACTGGCCCGGCACTTCGCGGACCTGCGTGACGGCACCCACGGCGAGGGCGGCGACACGCTCACGCGTCAGGGCAAGGAACGGCACTTCGAGCGCGCCGTGGAACTGCTCCACCCCTATGCCGTCCAGGTCCTTCAGGAGTTCGACGCCGCCCTGCTGCTGAACACCGGCGAGGTGACGGCGAGCGGCGTGCGGCGCACCTCGGACGGAGGGCTCGGGGCCGAGTGGACGCTGTCCTGGCCCGAACAGCGGGCGGCCGGGATCGCCCCCATCACGCTGCTCGCCTTCTACGGCCGGGGCTTCCACCACCCGCACCTGCGGGGCGCGACCGTCCACGACTGGCCGCTGAACGTGTTCACCCCCGAGCAGGCCGCGGCCGAGGTGCCCACACTGCGGGCCATCGCCACCGGGGACCTGCACAACCTCGTCTTCCAGCGCGACTACCGGATCGTGCCCGCCGTCGTGCGGGCGGGACAGTGAGAGGAGCAGCGCCGATGGTCCCGCGGTTGTCGGTGCTGGACCAGTCGCCCGTCGGCGCGGGCTTCACCCCGGCCGACGCCCTGCGGGCCTCGGTCGACCTGGCGCAGGCCGCCGAGGAGTGGGGTTACGTCCGCTACTGAGTGGCCGAGCACCATGGATCGCCGGGGTTCGCCGGCAGCGCGCCGGAGGTCCTGGCGGCGGTCCTGCCGGCCCGCACGAGCCGGATGCGGGTGGGCACCGGCGGGGTGCTGCTGCCCCGCTACTCGCCGGTGAAGGTCGCCGAGGTCTTCGGCGTACTGGCCTCGCTGTACCCGGACCGGGTCGACCTGGGCCTCGGCCGCGCGGGCGGTCCGGCCCACGACTTCCCGGAGCGGGTGCGGGCGCTGCGGGTGCTCCTCGGCATGGACGGTGCCGAGCCGGAAGCGGGGGAGGGGGCGCAGGCCCCGCCCGTGCCGCCGCGGATGTGGCTGCTGGGCGCGGTCGGCGGGTCGGCCGCCCTGGCGGGGGAACTGGGGGCGGACTACGCGTTCGCCCACTTCCTCGATGCCTTCGGCACGGCTTTCGTCGCCGGAAGGAATCGCGTGCCCGGTCCGGCGGTCGGGATGACGGCTTTCATCAAGCGGCGGGAACTGGTCATGCGGCGAATTCATCGACCGGGCGCCCGGCCGGACGAGGGCTTCCGGCCGATGCGGAACCGATTCAGTAGCTCCGCCCTTCACCTGCGCCCGCCAGGGCCGCCGACCGCACGGTGAACTGCTGAGTTCGCGCGGTGGGCGAGCCCGCGGAGCGTGAACGTACCGAAGACGTCGATCCGGTTTGCGTTTCCCCCTCACCCACTCTCGGGAGAAGCGGCACACCGCCAGGTGGACACGGGAGGCGACGCGCTGTGTCGAGGACGAGGTCGCCCGGTGGCCCGAGCAGCAGCGCGAGCAGACCCGTACCGGCTCCGACCGGGCGGCGGCGTCCGCCGGATCCGGGACAGCGCTGAAATGCGACGTCCCGGTGGTACGGGGGAGAACCACCGGGACGTCGCCACCCAGCCTACGCCGCACTATTCGCCCGCGTGCGGAGATTGCGGGACGCGTCCGGACACGGTCGTACGGGCCGACGGCTGCCCGGCCCGACGACGTCGTCCGATGCCCACAGCGTGAACACCTCCACCAGCGTCCCGGCCGCGGTGCGGGGGCACGGACGCGGCGAAGAAGACCGTGGGCCGCAAGCGGAGCAGCGTCACCGACACCGTGTGACTGCTGCCGGCGGTGCCGGTCAGCGAGGCGACCGCGCAGGACTCCGTCCCAGGGACCGAACTGATCGCGCCGGGCGGCGGTCATGACACGACGGCAGCCCCTGCGCTCGGCCGGAATACCCGTGCGAACACGCGCCGTTGATCGCAGGGAACAGGTCTCGTGACGGAGCCGAAGCGTCGCATCGAGAGAACGGAGCATCCGGCGTGGACGTCTTCATCATCGGCATCACCGGCGGCATCGGCGATGCGCTGGCGCGGAGACTGCGTTCTCGGGGAGACACCGTCCACGGGCTCGTTCGCCGGGATGACCAGCGGGCCGCCCTCGCCGCGCACGGCGTTCGGGCAACGATCGGCGACCTTGCCGGCATGACGGTGGAGGAACTGGCGGCGGCATTCGGCGGCGTCGACGTGATCGTCTTCAGCGCCGGCTCGAACGGCGGCAGCAAGGAGGTCACGCAAGCCATCGACGGCGACGGGGTCGTCAAGGCGGTCAATGCGGCACGCCTCGCCGGTGTGGAGCGCTTCGTGCTGGTGTCGGTGCTTCCGGAAGCGTGGCGGGAACGCAGCCTCGGCGACGAGGTCGAGTACTACTTCGCCGTGAAGAAGAGTGCGGATGTCGCTCTCAGCCGCAGCGACCTGAACTGGCTGATCCTCCGTCCGTCCCTCCTTGTCGACGACCCGGGAATCGGCACCGTGTCCCTCGGGCCGGCCGAGTTCCACGGCCAGATCGCCCGCGAGGACGTGGCCGCCACGCTCGCCGAACTGCTTCACGAGCCGCGGATCGGCCGGCAGATCCTCGAACTCAACACAGGATCGACCCCCATCCAAGAGGCGGTCCGGGCGAACGTCCGCTCCTGACCACCCGGTCGGCTCACCCAGGCCGTGGGATGAGGCCGCCAGCCGCGGACAGGCCCCCGCCACCGCGCAACCAGCGGCTACCACGGCCGAGCGAGACGTGCGTTTCCGTCGGGGGGCCGGGTTGCGATGGACGGTTCACACGATCTTGAGAGTGGTGCCGCTGTTCTCCAGTGCGGTGGTCTCGTCGGCGGGCGCGGTGGCGTCGGTGACGAGGATGTCGACCAGGGTGGAGGGTCCGACGTAGGCGTGTGTGGTGCGGCCGAGTTTGCTGCCGTCGGTGGCCGCGATGACGCGACGTGCCGATGTGATGACCGCTTTCTTCACCGCTGCTTCGTCGAGGTCGTAGGCGGTCATGCCGTCGCCGGCGGTCAGACCGCAGCAGCCCAGGACGGCGGTGTCGAACCGCAACACCGACAGGGAGGCCAGGGTGAGGGGCCCGGTGAGGGCTCCTTCGCCGGCACGGGGCCGGCCCCCGGGCACGAGGAGTGCGGTCGGCTCGGGGGCGCTGCTGAGGACATCGATCGCCTGCAGTGACAGGGGCATCACGGTGATCTGCCGTCCGCGCAGCAGGCGCGCGACTTCCAGACAGGTCGTGCCGCTGTCCAGCAGGACGGTCTCACCGTCGGCGATGAGCGCGGCCACCTCCGCCGCAATCCGGCGTTTGGCGTCGACGGCTTCATGGGCGCGCAGCGCGAAGGGCGGTTCGTCCCCTCGCAGGAGGAGCGTGCGAGCCCCGCCGCGGAACCGTTCGAGGACGCCTTGCGCGGCCAAGTGGTCCAGATCCCGACGGACGGTCATTTCCGAGGCACCCGTCAGGCCGGCCAGTTCCGCGACTGTGGCCGTTCCCGCCTTCTGGACGGCCTGGGCGATCAGTCGATGACGTTCCACGGTGCTCATACCGTGATTCAACACCACTCCTACCGAACATGTGAGACGTTCGAACGCCCTCGTTACAAACAGAGTCTATGTTCGTTATGGTGTCCCCATGGAAAGAGCGCTGCGCGTCTCACGCTTTGTGACGTTTGTCTATTTCATCCTCAATGGCACGTTGCTGGGCATGTGGGTGGTACAGATCCCGGCCGTCGAGGAACGCGTGGGCATCAGTCACGCGGCCCTGGGCGGGTTCCTCGTGCTGCTGGGGGCAGGGGCCTTCGCCGGCATGCAGGTCGGCGGGCGTCTGTCCGACCGGCTCGGCACGCGCAGCGTCGTCCCGGCGGCCGGAGTGCTGTGCAGCGTGACCCTGGTGCTGCCCGGTCTCGCCCAGGAACCGTGGGCCCTCGGAGCAGCACTGCTGGTCTTCGGTTTCGGGAACGGCACCCTCGACGTGAGCATGAACGCGCACGCCGTGCAGGTGGAGAAGGCGTACGAACGGCCCGTCATGTCGGCCTTCCACGCCACGTTCTCCGTCGGGGGCGTCCTGGCCGCGCTCGCCGGCGCCGTGGCCGGCGGCATCGGATGGCACCCGACCACGACGCTGGGCGTCGCCGCAGGCGTCGGCGTCGTCACCTCCCTGGTATCGGCCCGTGGTCTACTGCCCGCCGAGCCGGCCGCCCCCGTGACCGATACGGAGGGGGAGCCGGAGGTGAGGAACCGATCCGTTCCCACGCGGATCTGGCTCCTGGCCGTACTGGCTCTGCTGATCATGCTGTGTGAGGGAGCCGCCAACGACTGGAGCGTCCTGCATCTGAAGACCGTTCTGGGCGCGCCGGAGAGCACCGCCGCCTTCGCGTATGGGACGTACGCGGCGACGATGACCATCGGCAGGCTCCTGGCGGACCGGATATCCGCGCGGTTCGGGCCCGTCGCCGTCCTGCGGGGCGGCTCGGCCCTGGCCGCCGTCGGCATCACGGTCGTGACCTTCTCGCCATGGGTCCCGGGGGCACTGGCCGGCTGGGCGCTGTTCGGTCTGGGCCTGTCCGGCTGTATCCCGCAACTGTTCAGTGCCGCGGGACACACCGACCCCGCGGCCGCCGGCACCAATGTGTCCCGGGTCGCCGGACTCGGCTACATCGGCATGCTCGCCGGACCCGCTGTCATCGGCTGGATGACCCATGTCATGGCCCTCAACCGCACCTTCCTGCTCCTCGCCCTGTTCTGCGCGACGGCTGCCGCAGCGGCCGGCGTCCTGCGGCCCTCGCCGGAGCGGTCGCGGGTGGCCGAGCTGACACCCTGACCGCCTGCGCGGCGCGGCCTGACGACGCGCCGCGCAGGCTTCTCATCGGCCGTTCGCAACCATTGCGGGGTTCAGTGGCGCTCGGTCGCTCACCTGCCTGGCACAGGGCGAAGGAGAGCAGAATGACGCGGCCGGCGGCGCGACGGCGGCCCACTGCTTGATGCGCGGCGTTGACCAGGCGAACGAGCCCGAGTCCTCGCAGCCGTCGCAGCGCCGCTGACCGGCGCGTCCTTCCCGATCACCCCAGTTCGGGAATGTCCCGGCGGCGCTGACGGACGGTGCCGCGAAGAACAACGCCCCGCCTGTGGACGGGTGTCCGTCGCCGGTGTGTCCGTCCGATCCGCGGCGCCGGCGCGGGCAGTAGGCACGCGACTCTGCCGGTCTCGCGGTCGGGGCGCGCCGCCTGGAGTCTGTGTCAGGTCCGTGGGGAAGTGGCAGACCGGTTGTGAATATCACGGTCCCTTTCCGTGCCCTTCGCCGCAGCATTGCTGCAAAGCATCGAAGTCGAGTGTGCTGATATGGCAGGTCGATATCCTGATATCTGGCCCCATATCCACCGCCGGGCTGGGCGGGCAGCATCGAGGACGGGGCCAGTCGCCTGCGCCCGGAGGGCTTTATGATCTCCAACGGAACTACTGGCTCCGCGTCCGTCCTCCTGTCGCCGACGATTCTTGGCGACCGCGAACGCAATCGTCTGAGCGGATCGCGTGACGGTGACGCAGGTGAAGAAGGGTGAACTCCATGGCTCTCGGGCTGCTCCGACGTCGGCGTTCCCACGATGCCGGACCGAGCATCTCGGTCCCCCTGCCGCCCGGTGCCGGCGCGTTCGGCTTCGAGGTCGTCGATCCCATGGAGCAGCCCATGGGCGGAGCCGAGGTCACTGTGACCGCGCTGGACAGCCACAGGGTCGCGACACGCGGCACCACGGATCCCCACGGGTACTTCATAGCGACGCTGCCACCGGGCTCCTACAGCGTGATGATCGCGGCTGAGGGCCTGTCACCCGCCCGCGAGACCCTCGACATCGCCGCCGGGGTGGCTCTGCCCCCGGTGCGCGTCGCGCTCCAGCCGGCCCGCCAGATGGAACTTCCCACAGCCGGAACCTGGTTGTTCGACCCCCCGCACACCGCTATCCGGTTCATCGCCAAGCACGTGGGCATGGCCCATGTCCACGGGCGGTTCACCCGCTTCCAGGGCGGCATCCGCATCGCACCGAACATGGCCGACTCAAGTGTCTCGGTGCGCATCGACGCCTCCAGCGTCACCACGGGCAACAACACCCGCGACAACCACCTGCGTTCCGCCGACTTCCTGGACGTCGAACGCTACCCGTACATCGACTTCACCAGCACCCGGTTCGCCCACCGCGGCGGCTCCAAGTGGACCCTGCACGGCACACTCACCATGCACGGCACCAGCCGCTCCGTCGGCCTCGACACCACCTACCTCGGGATGGTCAACGGAGGCTACGAACAGGAACTGCGCTGCGCGGCTCTCGCGAAGGCGGAACTGCATCGGGAGGACTTCACCCTCAACTGGCGCTCCATGCTGGCCCGCGGCATCGCCGTCGTCGGACCGACCGTCCAACTGGAGCTGGACGTCCAGGCGATGTACCGCACCCACGACACGCCCACGCCGCCGCAGTAGGTCTTCACACGGGGCCGCACCCCCGGGTGTCGCGCTCCAGTCGGCCCTCCGAGTCGCGGTCGACCGGGAGGGGGTTCGGTGCCGACGGAATGGTCGACTACGCGGCGGTCGGCTTCGCGAGTCGGTCCGCGACATCGACGTCGTACTCGACACGATCGGTGGCGACACCGTCGAGCGGCCGCTCGAAGTGTTCCGCCAGGCGGTCACCTGGCGACGGTGGTCGCCGGGTGGCTTGCAAGGGGTGCGCCTGCCAAGGCCCGCCTCAGCCGGTACCACCTGCTGCTTGTCTCCGGCGGCCGGCCGGTGCAGCCCGGCTGGTGCCGCGAAGGTGTCGACAGGTTCCGGTTGGTGCGGGACGAAGCTCATCGCCCGGGAGCGGTCAGGACCGTGTTCTCAAGGGGCGTTCCCTCGGCGTAGCGCCGCAGCTGCCGCCGGAGAAACTCCCGGGAAGCATCCTCGAAGGCGTCCGTGAACGCTCCGACGTGTGGGGTCAGCAGCGCGTCGGGCAACTGCCACAGGGGGTGGCCGGCGGGCAGTGGCTCGGGGTCGGTGACGTCGAGGGCGGCCAGCAGCCGACCGCTCGCCACCTCGCTGGTCAGCGCGTCGGTGTCGACGAGTTCGCCCCGGCCGACATTGACGACTATGGCGCCGTCGGGCAGCAGGGCCAGGGTCCGTGCGTCGAACATGGCACGCGTCCGGTCGGTCGCCGGCGCACACAGGACGACCGCGTTCATGGCCGGAAGGAGGTCGTGGAGGGCCTCGGCGCCGTGAACCACGCCGTCCGCGGTGGTGCGGGGCGTGCGCGCGAGCCGGACCACCGTGCAGCCGAGCACCCTGAGCCGTTCGGCGACGGCCCGGCCCACCGGCCCCTGCCCCACCACGAGGACGCGCTTGCCGCCGAGAGTGGTGAGACTGCGCGGCTTCCACTCCTCGCGGCCCTGCTCACGCGCGAACCGGCCGATGCCGCGTGCGGAGGCGATGAGCAGGCCGACGGCCAGCTCGGCGGTCGGACCGGCGTGCACTCCGCGTCCCGTGCACAGTCGGGCACCGGACGGCAGCAGGTCCAGATGGGGCAGGAGATAGTCGTACCCGGAGCTGAGCACCTGGAGGATGTCGAGGCCGCGGCTGCGGGACAGCGCGTCGACTAGCGAGCCGTACCCGGTCGTGCCGGGGAAACCGGTCAGGAAGCGGACATCCTCGACGGGGGTGGGGTACAACTCGGTGCCGTCCCAGAGGTGACAGTCCAGTTCCTCGGGAAGGTCCCCGAGTTCCTTCGGCTCGTACGGTATCCAGACCACGGGTTTGCCGATGGCGTCTGCCGACATGCTGCCTTCCTTGGTGCTCGTGCGGTCACTACTGGGCCTGCGCCGTCGTAGAACTGACAGAGCGTCAGGCAGTCGGAAAATCGATGATCGGCCGCCGGACGTCGCCCGGGTACGAGCCCGGTGGCCGACGGACGTTGCCCGGTACCAGCCCGGTAGCCATCGGCCCGCCGCCGACCACCGCGGGCCTCCCGCTACGACGGTTCGGCCGGACCGACTGTGCCGAACTCCCCGCCGAGCTGCCGCCCTTGAAATCCGCGGCACCTCACCGACGGTGGGGCATGCCACCGGTGCCGTCCACGCTCTCCGCGGTCGCGCGGCGTGCGGGCCGTGCGAACGCGCCGCAGCCGTCAGTCCAGCGGCTTGATGGTGCCGGTGAGGGCCAGCGGGGTGCCGTCCGGCAGGGTGATGCGCGAGTGGACCACACCGCGCTCGAAGTCCTCCAGGTGAGTGATGGTGGCGCCGGACTCCTCCTTCCAGGATGTGAGGAACACGTCAGGCCGGATCTCCGCCGCGGTGATGGCCACCGTCTCCACGTGACCGTCCGGCACCATGCCCCCGCCGGCGACGACGGTGAAGGTCATGCGTTCCTCGGACTCGAAGTGCACTTCCAGGGTCAGCAGGCCCAAGTCGACGAAGTACCGGCGCTCGGTCATCCGCTCCTGTGACATGACATACCTTCCTGATGGGACTCATGCGGTCCCCATCAGGTTTTCTCAGGTCCGGCACCGAGCCATCCGTCATCCGACCTACGACTCCGCATCGCAGCCCCGGACTCGGGCGACGGTCGTCGCGCCGTGGTGCCGTGGCGACACGTGAACGCGCACCGGGCGCTGGACGGCGTTCACTGTCGTTGCCGACGGCGGCGCAGGCGGCCACGACAGCCACGACGAACGCGTGGGTGAGGTTGCGGGGGCAGGGCGGGGATTGCTTTCCGGGAGATGCGATGGTGTGCGAACGCGGAACGGCGCGGAGCGTCCGGCCGTTGCCGACCGAAACAGGCGGGCCCGGTTCCCGAGGCGGTGCTGGATCAGCGGCGCGCCGGGCCGCTGCCGATCGGCAAGCAGCGTGCGGTAGGTGCCGTCGGTGTCGCGGCGCACGATGGCGTTGCGTGCCGGGTGGCGAAACCGATCCGTGCCGTCTGGCGAATTGGATCGGGCCTGGCCGGATACCCCGCTCCAGCACATACTCGGTGCCGTCGAACTCCCGCACCTCCTTCGGCGGCGAGGCCGGCGCGACGCGGCCGGCAGCGGGCCGACGGCCGGCAACTGGGCAAGGTGCGCTGGTTGGTCGAGCGCGCCTTCGCCTGACCGCCCCAGTTCAAACGGCTCCGCACCCGCTGCGAGTGACGCGCCGATCTCCCCCGGGCCTGCCCGGACCGGCCTGCAACCTCATATGGCTCCGCCGCCTGCGAACCTCCTGAAGCGATCAGGTGGCCACGGCGAACCTCCCCGGCGCTTGCGCAACCGCCGTGCCAGGGGAGGCGGGGTCGTCCCGCCACCGTGCGACAACTACCGCACACCCTCCATCCCAGCCCTTGCTTCACCTATCGAATCTCGATAGATTCCGATCGCTATTCGATGGAAGGATGGGTCATGGGAAAGCTGACCGTTCGTGCGCTGCGGGCCGTGCTCGTGGTGGTGCTCACCGGCACCGTGTTCGTGCAGGCATTGATGGTGTGGACATTGGTCAGCGGGAGCGACCCGGAGGACGGTTCGCTCCCGCTGACCGCGCTGCGCCTGATCACGATCCTGGGCATGGTGGCGGTCCAGGTCGCCCTGGTCTGCGTATGGCGGCTGGTGACGATGGTGCGACGCGGAACCGTGTTCTCCCACGCCGCCTTCCGGTACGTGGACGGCGTGATCGGCGCGATCGTGGCGGCTGCCCTCGTGTGGTTCGCGGTCACGGTCATCAATGCGCCGGGCCAGCGGGACGACCCGGGCGTCACCCTCATCATGGGCGGGGTCGGCGTGGCCATCCTGGGAGTCGCGCTCATCGTGCTCGTGCTGCGCATGCTGCTCGCCCAGGCCGTCGCGCGTGACGTCGAAGCGGCGCAGATGCAGGCGGAGTTGGACGAGGTGATCTGATGCCGATCGTCGTCGACATCGACGTGATGCTGGCCAGGCGCAAGATGTCCGTGGGCGAGCTCGCGGACCGCGTAGGGATCACCCCCGCCAACCTGGCGGTACTCAAGAACGGCCGCGCCAAGGCGGTGCGCTTCGCGACGCTCGCCGCGCTGTGCGAGGTGCTCCAGTGTCAGCCGGGCGACCTGCTGCGCTGGGAGGCCGAGGACGCCACGGGCGAATGACGTGCCCTTCCAAGATCATGGAGTTCCCGACGCCACGTGGTCCGAGTGGAAGAGCGTGTCCGCCGACGCGCCATCGCCGATCGGGCATCAGCGACGCCCCGTCCGTCCGTGAGACTTGCGGCGGCCGTCGCCGGCTCGCCGCGGGCTGGGGGCTGAGCTCGGTGCAGGCATCCGTCGGTTGGTCCAGCGGTGGTGGGCGCTGGCGCTCGGCGGTCAGGACGGCTGGACTTGGTCGAAGAGGGCGAGGGCTTCGGCGGGGTCCGGGCTCACGAGGCGTTCCAGGCCGGCCGTCGTGATCTTCGCCCACCTGTCGGCCCGTGCCCACATCTGTTCCTCGAAGGCGCGGACGGCCTCGTCCAGATGCTCAGGGCCGGTGGCGATGGACTCGGCGAGTTCGGCGCCGTCCAGCATCGCGAGGTTCGCGCCTGCCCCCAGTGGGGGCATCAGGTGGGCGGCGTCGCCCAGTAGCGTCACTCCGGAGACGTGGGTCCAGGTGTGGGACACGGGCAGGACATAGAGGGGGCGGTGGACGAACGCGCTGCCGTGGCGGAGGAGGTCGAGGACGGGAGCGGCCCAGCCGTCGAACAGAACCAGCAGGCTCGATCGCACGGCCTCGACATCGTCCAGGTCCAGGTTCGTGTGCCAGTCCAGCGGCGCGCGGAACTTGGCGTACACCTTGACGTGGCCTCCGCTGTTGCGCTGGGCGACGAGGGAGCGGTTGACGCCGTACACAGCCACGGAACCGTCGCCGATCAACCGCGCGAGCTCGGGGTGGCGGGTGTCGACGTCGTCCAAGGAGGTTTCCACCGAGGTGACGCCGGTGTAGTGCGGTGTGGCCGAAGAGACTGCGGGGCGCACCCGGGACCAGGCGCCGTCCGCGCCGACCACGAGGTCGAACGTCTCCTGTCGCCCGTCCGCGAAGTGGACCAGTACGCCGTCCCGGGTCCCTGGCACCACCCGCGTCACACCGCGCCCCCACTGGACGTCGACAGGGCCGAGCAGCAGGTCACGGAGTCTCCCGCGGTCGATCTCGGGATTGGCCCGGTCGTCTGGGCGGGGTCGCCAGTCGCGCAGGACGGTCCCGTCCGTGTCCAGGATGCGCATGGCCTGCCCCTCGGGGCGGGACAGCGCCTGGAACTCCGCCAGCAGCCCCGCCTTGTCCATCGCGACCTGGCCCAGCCCTTCCTGCAGGTCCAGTGTGCCGCCCGGAGGGCGCGCGTCGGGGGCGGGGTCGCGTTCGAGGACCGTGACGGGGTGACCATGGCGGTGCAGGACACGGGCGAAGGTGAGGCCGGCAGGACCGCTCCCGACCACGGCGATACGACGTCTCATGGCGATACACCGTATTGCCTTGATGCAGCGCATCGCAACAGTACGATGTCACCATGACTGTGTGGGACCGGCCGGAGCCGACGAATCGCCCCGTGCCGCTGGACCGGGAGCGGATCGTCGCCGCCGCCATCGCGCTGGCCGACGAGGGCGGGCTGGACGCGGTGTCGTTGCGCAAGGTCGCCGCCCGGCTGAACGCCGGCCCGATGCGGCTGTACGGATACATCGCCACCAAGGAGGAGTTGTTCGACCTCATGGTGGATGAGGTCCAGGCCGAGATCCTCCCCGAGGAGCAGCCCGGTGACTGGCGGGAGGCGCTGCGCATCCTCGCCCACCGCACGAGGCAGGCCGCTCTGCGTCACGAATGGCTCGCCGATCTGCTCGGCGGCCGCCCGACCCTGGGCCCGAACGGCCTGGCCGTCACCGAGGCCACACTGGCCGCCCTCGACGGCCTCGCCGACATCGACACCGTCATGCGCGCCGTGGAGACTGTCAGCGCCTACTTCACTGGCGCCATCAGGCGCGAGATCGCGAACCTGCGGGCCGAGCGCGCCACGGGCCTGTCCAAGCGCGACTGGCAGCGCGCCTCCGGTCCGCATGTGATGAGGATGTTGGCCACGGGCCGCTTCCCGGCGCTGGCCAAGGCGGTGCACGACGGTACGGACGTGGATGCCGAGGCATCCTTCGCGACCGGCCTGGACTGGGTTCTCGACGCCGTGGCCGTCAAACTCGCCCGGCCGCAGGCGTGACGCCCTGCCCGTGCCCGAGCGTCGGTCGTGCGCATGATCCGATCATCCGAGTCGCTGGACGCCGGGTTGGCGACGTACGGGAATGTTCGCCGGGCGGGTGTGGTTGAAGGGCTCGTGATGGTGAAGGGACAGTGTCCCCGGGCCTCAACCACTGCATGCGAGGACGATCGTTCGGCTGAAGCCTCGCATCGCCTTTCGCCGCGTAGGCGACCGCCCTTCACGATCACACCCCTCGTGGGTTCAGCCCCGGCCGGCACGCTGGCCGGGGCTCATTCGCACCAGTGCGCGATACGGAGGGCCTTGGCCGGTCGGCAACGTACGCACTGCGGTACCCGGCTCCAGGTCAGGAGCCCCGCATGGCCTTGATGTCTTCGGCCTGCTTCGCCGCGCCGCCGATCGCCCACTCGGCGCTCGGTGTCTCAGTGATGAACGCGTGCGTGGACTGGCGCATCGGCTCGCCTGCGATCTCGATGAGAGTTTCGGAGAGGCGTTCCACCAGTTGGCGCTTCTCCTCGTGAGTGAAGACGCCCTCGATGACCTTGATCTCCACGACAGGCATAGGACCATTCCCTTCCTCGTGATCGTGCCTATCGGTGAGGCTAAACAGCGCATATGACCGCCGCGCGATGTGCGGGGCCATTCAGCGCACCAAGGTCTGCCCGGTCCCTCGAATCCTGGCGCTTTCCTGGCTCACCGTTCCCCACGGTTGCCTCGGCAGGCCGTCGTCCGGCAGCTGTCAGCCCACCCGGCGTGGTCGCATTGCGCCCGGCTCCGGTCGATCGAAGTGGCTTGACTGCGAGGGCTAATGCAACAGAAGCTGTTACAACAAGCAAGGAGGAGTGATGGCGGCCAACAGTCGACTGACCATCGCGACGCATGCACTGGCGTGGCTGGCGTTGGCGCAGCGCCGTGGCCAGGAGGTTCTGACTTCGGACCAGATCGCGGCCAGCGTCAACACCAACCCCGTGATCATCCGGCGCAGCCTCGGTGACCTGCGCCGAGCCGGCCTGGTGGAGGTCCGCCATGGCGCAGGTGCGGGATGGAGTCTGGCCCGTGAGCCCGAGGAGATCACCCTGCTTGAGGTGTATGACGCCGTTGGTGCGCAGCCACTGTTCGGCCTGCACCGCACCGAGCCCAATCTGGAGTGTCCGGTCGGCCGAGGCATCCGGCCCGCCCTGAGCGGCGTCTACGGCCGGGTCGAGCAGGTCATGCGGCAGGAGTTGGCGGGAACGTCGATCGCCGATGTACTTCGCGAGACGCTGGTGAGCTAGCCGACAGGCCGGTACTCAGTCGGTCGGCCTACCGCTTGCTGTAACAAATACGGTTGCAACAATCGAACGAGAAGGAGGACTGGTGAAGGTCTTACGGTGTCCAGTCGTCGAACTGCGGCAGTACACGCTGCATCCGGGACAGCGAGACGTACTGATCGATCTGTTCGACCGGGAGTTCGTGGAGTCCCAGGAGGCAGTGGGTGCCACCGTCCTGGGACAGTTCCGTGATCTGGACGACCCTGACCGGTTCGTGTGGCTCCGCGGCTTCGAAGACATGCCGCGCCGGGCCAAGGCCCTGGAGAGCTTCTACGGCGGGCCGGTCTGGCAGGCACACCGCGACGCGGCGAACGCGACGATGATCGACTCCGACGACGTACTGCTACTGCGGCCGGCCTCGGTGCGCGGTGCATTCCCAGTGCCGGTCGGCGCCCGGCCGATCCCCGGCGAGCCGGCCTCATTGCCACCGTCACTCGTCCTCGCCACGATCTGGTACGGGAACACTCCGTTCGACACGACATTCGTCGAGTTCTTCCAGCAGCACGTGCGACCCTTACTGACCGAGACCGGCGGTGAGCCACTGGCATACCTGCGGTCGGAACACTCCCCGAACACCTTCCCGGCGCTGCCGGTACGGATGAACGAGGAGGTCTTCGTATGGTTCGCACGTTTCGCCGACGAAGGCCACATCGACCAGCACCTGAATCGCTTGCAGCTTTCACAGCGCTGGCGCGAGGAAATACTGCCGACCCTTTCGGAACGGTGGGCCAGAGCCCCACAGCGGCTACGGCTGGCACCCACCGAGCGGTCAGTACTGCGGTGAGTGCCAAGGCGCGCTGGCGATTGTCGTCACCTTCGTTGGATGAGCGGGAGGACGGTCAAGTGATCCGAATCCTGCAAGTGAGCACTCGCCCCGAAGTGTTTGCGCGCAGTGCCGGTGTCCACGAGGCCGGCCCCGCTGCAGCGCCCGTTCGGCACCCTGCGCCGCCTCATCGCGAAGCGAGGGCCGTCGGCCCGTCGTCCAAACGCAGCCACTGCGCTGTCCGGCCAGGTGCGATGCCTTTGTGCCATTCGCAGGCAATCTGCCTCCGGCATCACCGGCGCCCGGCTACACAAGAAGGCTGGGGTGGCGTTCTGCCGTCCCGGTGCAGTGGTGGCCGGCCGATGAGCCCCCCGCACACGCCAAGGCCCGGTGGCGCCCGGCGGCGCCCACCGCGGGCCACGGGTCGGGGGAACGAGGGAGGAGTGATGGCAGCACGTCGACCGCGCCTGCGCTGGAAGAAGCGGACGCGCAGGCAGTTGCAGGGCTGGGGTGCGGTGGTGGCGGTGATCATCGCGGTGTGGGTGGCCGGGCGCTGGTCGGTGGTGTGGCCGGTCCTGCTGGTCGTGCTCGCCGTGGCCGTGGTGGGCGGGGTCGCATGGACGCTGCTGCGGGCGCACCGCCTGGCGGTCGGCCAGGACCGTGCGTGGCGGGAGCAGGAGGAGGCCAGGGCACGGGAGTTGTCGATGGCCGAGGTCGACGCGTTGTCGTGGCGGGAGTTCGAGGCGTACGTCGCCGATCTGTGCCGGCGCGACGGCTGCACGAAGGTCGTCGTCAGCGGCAAGAGCGGCGATCTGGGCGCGGATGTCGTCGGCTACCTGGCCGACGGGCGCAAGCTGGTCGTCCAGTGCAAGAAGTATGCGCCGCACCGGAGTGTGTCCTCGCAGGACATGCAGAAGTTCGTCGGCACCGCCCGCCTCGAACACGGTGCCGACGTCGCCCTGTTCGTCACCACCGGCCGCGCGTTCACGAACGCAGCGCTGGGCCTGGCGCTGCGGCAGGACGTCGTGGCCCTGCACCGCGACCTGCTGGGCTCCTGGGTCAGGGGTGCGCATCTGGAGACCCTGATCCCGTTGAGCGGAAGCGGGGGAGGCACGCGAAGGCGCCCTTCTGCCTGACCGTGCCACCCCGGGGCCGTGGCCGCCTGGCGAAACATCGGCTGGGTACCGCTGTCCTGAACGGCGTCGGCCGGGCTTCCTGGAGGTGGGCGGCTCATTGCCCCAGTTGACGGGGGCACAGCCTGTGGTGCTCAGCGGTGGGTTCTTCGAGAGGGCTCGGGGATTCCAGGTGGGGAGCTGGATCCCCGAGGAACATGGTCCCCTCCGCGTGCGCCAAGTAAGGTGACTCCGCATGATCGAATCCGAGACCGAGATCAGCGAGGACCTGGTCCGCGACCTGCTGCGGGACCAGCACCCGGACTTGGCCGCGCTGCCCATCCGCGAGGTGGCGGGCGGCTGGGGCAACCAGATGTGGCGCCTCGGGGGCGAGTTGGCGGTCCGGATGCAGCGGATGGACACCAACCCGGATCTGCAACTCAAGGAACGCCGGTGGTTGCCGACCCTGGCCTCGCGCCTGCCGCTGCCGATCCCGGTCCCCGTGCGGTACGGCGCGCCGTCCGAGCGCTTCCCCAAGATCTGGACCGTCATGACGTGGGTTGAGGGCACGCCGCTGGACCACGACTCGATCACCCGCAGTGACCACGCGGCCGATGTCCTGGCGGCCTTCCTCAAGGCACTGCATGTGGAGGCGCCCGCCGAAGCACCGGACGCCTCGGACCGTGGCGGTCACCCCAAGGAGTGCACGGAGGGCTTCGAGCGCTTCCTGCGGGCCGTGGACCTGGGCCACTTCGCCGAGGACGACATCCGGGCCGTGTGGGACGACGCTGCCGCGGCTCCCGGATGGCAGGGCCCGCGAGTGTGGGTTCACGGCGACCTGCATCCCGCGAACGTCGTCGTCGCGGAGGGGACCCTGGCGGGCGTCGTCGACTTCGGCGATGTCTTCGCCGGCGACCCGGCCTGGGACCTTGCGGCCGCCTGGGTGCTGCTCCCCGCGGGCGGCGCCTCGCGGTTCTTCGACAGCTATGCGCAGGCGGACGAGGCGGCGGTCAGACGGGCGCGTGGGCTGGCCGCTATGAAGAGCCTGTTCCTGATGCTGATGGGCCAGAACGGGGACCGCGGCCTGCCGGGCGGCAAGCCGAACTGGGGGCTCGCAGGCCGGTCGGCGCTCGAGCGCGTCCTGAAGGGCCTTTGACGTCGGCATCGATCGACCAACGCAGGATGCCCCCGGCCCCTGGCAGGGACGGGCCGGCCGCGCGAGGTTGCGGCTCAGCGGGCGTCCGGGCCGGAAGCGTCCACCTCAAAGCGTCGTCCTGGAAGAGGTGGCCGAGCCTGTCACGGCACCCCCGGACCGGCGGATCCTGCGAGTCGCGATGAGTCCTGCGGCGTCCGGCGGTCGTACTGTCGAACCCGTCGTCAAGGAGGACTTCCGATGCGCAACGTGACCTGTTCGATGAGCGTCTCACTCGACGGCTACATCGTCGGACCGGACGGCGGCTTCGACTGGACGGCGCCCGACGAGGAGGTCTTTCGCCTCGCCACCGACGAGGTGCGGGGGCTCGGCGTCCACCTGCTGGGACGACGGCTGTACGAGACCATGCTGTACTGGGAGACAGCCGATCAGAATCCATCGCTCGACTTCTCGACGCTTGAGTTCGCCGCGATCTGGAAGGCGCTGCCCAAGGTGGTGTTCTCCACCACGCTGCCGGCGGTCCAGGGCAATGCCCGTCTGGCCTCCGGCGGCCTGGCGGAGGAGATCGAGCGGTTGCGGGCCGAGCCGGGAGAGGGGAACATCGCGATCGGTGGCGCGACACTCGCCGCCGAGGCGGCCGCGTCGGGTTTGATCGACGAGTACCGGGTCAGGATTTACCCGGTGCTGGTCGGCGGTGGCATCCCGTTCTTCCCCCAGCACGAGCGCCGGGTGGATCTCGAACTCGTCGAGACCCGCACCTTCGGCTCAAGAATCGTCTGCCTCCGCTACCGCGTGGCGCGCTAGCCGGCTCGTCCGCCGAGCGCCGGGAGAACGGGCCGGCAGCCAGGTTCTCCCAACGGAGACATGCCCACTGGCCGCCGAGGACGAGGGCGGCGCGGCCGACGGCGCCCATCCGGCTCGGGCTGAGGGTACGGCCGCCGGCTCGACGGTACGGGCGGCCAAGCCCCGATTGCCGGGAGGGCAGACCGGGGATGCGGCGCTCCTCCCCCTCGGCCCGCATGACACCGGATCCGCCTCGCCGAACGCCCGCAGGACTGCGGGACACAGCCCTGGCGGAGACCCCGGAGGCATCAGGCACCCTGAAGGGCGCAGGCGGCCCCGGAGCGCATACGCGCCGCGATCCTGGTCGAACACCGAGTCCGGGTGTCTGCTGACACACCGTCGGGCAGCCTCCTCGTGTTCACCGAGGCAGCTCGGTCCGTCAGGCAGGACCTAAGGCATGGCGGCGGCTGCCTTGGGGACGTCGGCCAGTCGCAGGCCGACGTTCACGAGGGCCCAGCCGAGACGGTTGCGGAGATCCCGCGGGCGCCGGGCTGCTGCGGCGAGGCGGTACATGTCGGCTTCGGCGCGGAGTTCGGCGGCACGGAAGCGGTACAGGGCTTGCTGGATCTCGGGGCGCATCGGGCTGTGGCCTTTCATTCCGTGGTGAGGGGGAAGGCGTGCGTGTGGATGCGTACCTGGGCGGTGCGGGCCTCGTCCTCGTCGGAGGCCCGGTCGCGGTAGGTGTCGATGAGCGCGTGCATCTTCTCGACGAGTTCTCGGGTCAGTTCGGGCGTCAGCCGCAGCGTCGCGCTGCTCATTTCAAAGGTGCGGTTCCACTCCTCGGGCCACGCCTGGCGGTTGCCGAGCCAGGTCGACAGGTCCCGGGTCTGGGTCGTCGCCACCTCGTGGAGGTACATGTCGGCGGCCCCGCGCACGTCCGGGTTGGCGTCCGTGAGCAGTGTGTCGTCGAAGCGCAGGCCCTTGTGCACGGCCTTCCACCACCGCTCGCGGCCCCTGCCGCGTTCGGGAGCGTCTTCGATGAAGCCGTGGGCGGCGAGCTGTCGGAGGTGGTAGCTGGTCGCGCCGCTCGACTCGCCCAGCTTTCCGGCGAGTTGGGACGCGGTGGCCGGACCGCCGAAGCGCAGGGCGTCGAGCAGTCGCATGCGAAGTGGGTGTGCGAGCCCGCGCAGGGATCGGGCATCGAGATTGCGGACGTGCGAGTCCTGGGGCTCGTTCATGGGTACAAAGGTAGTGATGCAAAGGAATGCTTGCAATGGGTTCTTTGCAAGTTTCCGCTCAAGCGCAAGCCGAGCCGGGCGCACTACCCTGGGTTCATGCGGCAGGGGGCGGCGGCAGCGGCGGGGGAGTGGCGGGACTGGCGGGTCGGTGACCGGGTCCTCGGGGTGTACGAGGTGACGGGGACTCTCGGGCAGGGCGGCATGGGGCGCGTCCACCGGGTGCGGCACCTGGGGTGGGGAACCGATCTCGCCGTCAAGAGCCCGCGTCCGGAGCTCTTCCGGGACGAGGCGGACAAGGAACGGTTCGTCCGTGAGGCGGAGACGTGGGTGGGGCTGGAACTCCATCCGCACCTGTGCGGATGCCACTACGTGCGCACGATCGACGGAGTGCCGCGGGTGTTCGCGGAGTACGTGAACGGCGGAAGCCTGCGCGAGTCGATCGACGACGGCCTGCTCTACCGGGGAGCACGCGACGAGGTGGTGGGCCGGATACTGGACATCGCGATCCAGATGGCGCGCGGACTGGCGCACGCCCACCTCAGCGGGGTGGTGCACCAGGACGTCAAGCCGGGCAACGTGCTGCTCGACCGGCAGGGCACCGCGAAGATCACCGACTTCGGTCTCGCGCGCGCCCGGCACTTCGGTACCCGAACCCCGTCCGCCGGCCTAGTGGCAGATGGGGCAGTACCCCACGAGACGGCACCTCACGAGACGGCACCTCACAACGCAGCACCTCAGGAGCCGCAGGTGGCACTTGACGAGGCGACACTTCTCGTGACCCACGGCGGATTGACGCCCGCGTACGCCTCACCCGAGCAGGTGCGGGGCACGCCCCTGAGCCGTCGCACCGACGTGTGGAGCTTCGCGGTCAGCGTGCTGGAGATGTTCACGGGGGCGGTGACGTGGGGCGTGGGGTCCGCCGCGGGTGCGGCGCTCGCGGCGTACCGGCTGAGCCCGCCGCCCGACGCCGCGGTGGCCTCGATGCCGGAGGCGCTCGCGGATCTGCTGGAACGCTGTCTGCGCGAGCGCGTCGAGGAGCGGCCCGACGACCTGGCGGCGGTGGCCGGGGAGCTGGCCGAGGTGTACGCACGGGAGGTCGTCCGGCCGTATCCACGCCGGGCGGAGGACGCCGCCGTACACCGGGCCGACGGGCTGAACAACCGGGCGATGTCCCTGCTCGACCTCGGCCGGACGCGGGAGGCGGAGGCCGCGCTGGCCGAGGCGCACGCCGTCGACCCGCAGCACCCGCAGGCCACGTACAACCTCGGGCTGCTGAGGTGGCGGGCCGGCGCGCTCGCGGACGACGCGCTGGTGGACCAGATGGAATCGGCCAGGGCGAGCGCGGAAGGGCCCTCGGCCGCCGACCACCTCCTCGCTCACGTGCACCTCGAACGCGGCGATCACGAGTCCGCCCTGCCCCTCCTGCGTGCGGCGGCCGCGACCGTCGAGGCGACCGCGGACGCGGACGCCGGCACCGCTCTGCGCGACGCTCTCGCGCACGCCGAGCGCGAACACGGCGCCGGGGGGCGCCTGCTCGCCACCTTCACCGGGCACCGGGCGTTCGTGCACGCGGTGAGTCTCAGCGCGGACGGCAGCCGCGCGCTGTCCGGTGACGAAGCCGGGGACGTACGGCTGTGGGACACGGCCACCGGCCGCCCGCGCGCTCTCAAGGGACATCGGGCCGCCGTGCACGCGGTGTCCCTGAGCCCGGACGGCCGCCTCGCCCTGACGGGTGGGCACGACGGCGACGTCCGGGTGTGGGACACCGGAACCGGCCGCTGCCTGCGCGGGCTCTCCGGGCACACCGGCTCGGTCCGCGCCGTCTGCCTCGCCCCCGACGGGAGCACCGCCCTGACCGGTGGCTGGGACGGCACCCTGCGCTGGTGGGACGTGTCCACCGGCCGCTGTCTGCGGGTCGTCGGCTCCCCTGAGGGTCCGGGCGGCGCGGGCCGCGAGATCAACGCCGCCTGCCTGAGCGCCGACGGGCGGCTCGCCCTGTTCGTGGGCGGTCGGACCGTGCTCTGGGACCTGGTGGACGACCGGCCCGTGCGGACCCTGGACCGCGGCACGATCTGGCCGGCCGCGCTGAGCCACGACCGACGGCACGCGCTGACCGGCGGGGACGACCGGGCTCTGGTGTGGTGGGACCTGGCGACCGGCCGGTCCCTGCGCGTCCTACGGGCGGACGCCAGGCCCCCCTGGGCGGCCGGGCTGAGCGCCGACGGGCGGTTCGCGGTGTCCGGGGCCATCGGCGGCACGTTGCGCTGGTGGGAGCCCGCCACCGGGCGTTGTCTGCGCACCTACGACGCGCACTTCTCCCAGGTGACCTCGGTCAGCCTGAGCGCGGACGGACGGCGGGTGCTGACCGGGGGCGACCACCGGGTACGACTGTGGCAGCTGCCCACCCCCGACGCGTACACCGCGCCCTACCAGATCTGCCGTCCCCGCTCCCACACCGAACTCACCCGGTACGACGACCGGGTCGCCGCGCTGCTGGACGCCGCCGAGTCGGCCGCGGGGCGGCAGCGGTACGCGGACGCGCTCGCCCTGGTGGCCGAGGCACGCGCCCTGCCGGGGCACGAGCGGGACACCCGTGCCCTGGCCGCCTGGCACCGGCTCTCGCTGGTCACCGTACGGACAGGGGTGCGGGGCGCCTGGCCCGCCGGGACCGTCGAGCTGCCCACGTCGGGTACGCAGGTCCACGCCACCGCCGACGGCCGGCGCGCCCTGTGCGCGGACCTCGACACCCTGCGTCTGTGGGACTTCGAGAACGGCGGCCGGTGGGTGCGTACCTTCGACGGTCACGACGGAGCGGTCCAGGCCGTCTCCCTCAGCGCCGACGACCGCCTCGCCCTGTCGGGCGGCGAGGACGGGACGGTCCGGCTGTGGGACGTCCGCACCGGTCGCTGCCTGAGCGTCCTTGAGGGGCACGGGGCGAAGGTCCGCTCGGTGAGCTTCAGCGGTGACGGGCGCTTCGCCTTCTCCGGCGGGGAGGACGGTTCCGTGCGCTGGTGGGAACTGGCGACCGGACGGATGCTGCGGGCCTACGAGTACGCAGGCCAGCGGGTGTACTCGGTGTGCCCCAGCGCCGACGGGCGGTTCGTCCTCTCCTCCGGCCAGGGCAGCCGGGCGCGGCTGTGGGAGCTGGACTCCGGCCACCGCGAGCGGACCTTCGAGGACCTCAGCCGCGACGCCACGACGCGGTCGCCGCTGCTGGGGGCCCTGCACTCGGCCCAGCTCACCACGGACGGACGGCACGCGGTGACCGCCAACGGCGACGGGCGGGTGGCGCTGTGGGACGTGGCGGGCGGGCGGCGTCTGCACGTCTTCGAGGAACACGCCGGGAGCGACGGGCACGCGGAGCCGATGACGTCGCTGTCGCTGAGCACGGACGGCCGCTTCGCGCTCGCCGCCAGCTGGGACACGACCGTACGGCTGCTGGACCTGCGGGCCGGACGCTGCCTGCGCACCCTGGGCGGGCACCGGCGCTGGGTGCTGTCGGTCCATCTGAGCGCCGACGGGCGGTACGCGGTCTCCACCGGGACGGACCGGACCCTGCGCCGGTGGGAGCTCGACTGGGAGCTGGAGGCCAGGGAGCCGGCGGACTGGGACGAGGGTGCCCGCCCGCACCTGGAGGCGTTCCTCGCCACGCACACACCGTTCGGGCGGCCTGTGCCGCACGACCTCCAGATGGTGTCGTACGACCCCCGGCTGGCCCGGCATGGAGAGCCGGTGTGGTCCGACGCCGACGCGGACCTGCTGCTGCGTCACCTCGCCCGGGCCGGATACGGGTGGCTGCGGGCGGACGGTGTGCGGGCGGAGCTGGAGCGGATGGCCGCGGCCTGGCAGGGTCCGCGCCCGCTGCCCGCACCACGGCGGGAGCCGACACCGGCGCGGGTGCTCAGTTCAGCAAGGTCTCGATATCGGGCTTGGCGAGGACGCCGGCGCAGCTGACGCAGACCGGCCTGCGCAGCACACGCCGGGTCACGCACCGGTCGCAGAAGTAGGCGCGGCAGCCCGCACAGTGCCAGAAGACCACGGCCCAGTGCTCCGGGTCTTTCCTGGCGACCGGGTTGCCGCCCGGGACGCGCGACACCGACAGCAGGCGATCACAGCCCCTCCTGGAACACATCATGACGGCCATGGAACGGACCGTAGCAGCGCGGGGAGACGGATGACAGTGCCTGGGCAACAGCAGGCCGGCGATCAGGAGTTGGAGGCGCCCCCGCCTCCCGTGTGACTGCCGCCCGCCGTACGGGTCAGCCGCCGGGCCTCGTCCTCGATCCTGCGGACCACGCTGCCGCCGCTGCCGTCGTCCACCCCGCTGGCCAGCAACTGCGCGGCGACCGTGGTGAAGTACTGCGCGGCGGCCAGCACATGGCCGTAGGCGTCGACGGCCTCGCCGCTTCCCAGCCGCAGCAGCGCCTGGGAAGCGTCGCTCATCACCCGGACGACCTGCTGCGAGAGCTGCGCGCGGGTCTCGGCGGGCAGCCCCACCGCCCGCCCCAACTGCCGTTGGATGCTGTTGCAGGACCGCTCCAGCTCCTCCAGCAGCGCGAAGTCACGGCGCACCGGGGGACCGACCACCGCCGACGGGTACGAGCTGTTCCGCAGCAGCAGGTGGGTGAGCACCTGCGGCTCGTACCGGTGCAGGTCGATGGCGTGGGTGGCACCCAGCGCGGGCCGGAAGCACGGATGGATGTGGAACTCCGTCTCGTGCGGCTGTACGGGCACGTGGGCCCCGCCCGTGTAGACCACGTCATTGCCGCGCCGTACCCCGAGGAAGCCCACCCCGTACAGCGTGTCGACCACGCCGGGCGCGGTGAGCCCCTCGGCGTACGCGGGGTACTGGCGGTGGAGCGTCTCGGCGACGGTGTCGAAGCGGGCTTCCAGCGCACTGCGCATCACCACGTAGCCGGTGTTCTGGAACATCACGAACAGCTGTGCCAGGAAGGGGTGGGTGACCAGGTACTCCTTCGCCAGGTCCTGCAGCTTCCACTCCGAGAACTGCCGGGTGGCGAGCAGGACATCGCTCTCGTGGATGCTCTCGTGTCCCCGCTCGACGGCGGTGTCCCGGCACACGTTGAGGTACTGGATCGCGTCGCGCGGGCGGGGCAGGGCGCGGCCGAAGAGGAAGTCGGCGGTGTCCTCGCCGCCCACGGCCGGCGGGAAGATCTCCCGCCACAGCCGGTCCCCGGTCAGCTCGGCGCCGGCCGACGCCCGGGCCCGGGCGAGAGCGAGGTCCCGCAGGCCGCCGGCGGTCCACTGGATGCGCAGCTCCTCGCTGTGGAACTTGTCGCCCTCGCTGAAGTTGAGGGTGTCGTAGATGTCGGAGCGCAGGAAGAGCAGACAGCGCAGCGCCTTGCCGTACGCGCCCGAGACGTGCTTCGCCGCCAGCAGCAGCCCGATGACCATGGCGTTGCTGTCCGGGTCGCTCGACCAGATCTGCTCCAGCTGGTCCACGAGCAGCAGGAGCGGGGCGTGCGAGCCCGCGCAGTCCAGATCGGCGAACGCCTCCGCCACGCCCCGCTCGACGACCTCCAGCTGACGTGCGGCGCGGGCGCCTTCGGAGGCCGGCGGGGCCCCGCCCAGATCCACCGCCGCCTTGACGCCGAAGGCTTCGAGGGACAGCGACGTCTGCAGCCCGGTCACGCCGTGGAGCAGCCGGTCGTACAGGCCGGGCTCGTCCGAGGACTCGCCGTTCGCGCGGAGGAACCGCCGCAGCGTCTTCACCGGGCGGGGCAGCCGGCGCAGCCCGTGCACCTGCTTGGCGTGGGCGACGATGTGCCGCGCGGCCTGGACGGCGAAGACGTAACGCCAGATCAGCGACTTGGCCGTGTCACCGGTGAGCCCCTGCAACTCGAACCGGCGGATCTCGTCGCCCGCCGCGTCGTCGGGGGTGATCAGGGCGGTGCCGCCCGGGTGGACGCCGTCGGCGGTCAGATGCATGCAGATGGCGCTCTTGCCGGAGCCCTTGCGGCCGATGATGAGCATCTTGCGGCCGGACACGGCCGCGTCGTAGGCGGCGGTCCGCAGGAACCCCTCCCGTAGCAGACCGTCGGACATGTCCCGCTCGGCGTCCTCCCGCCCGAAGTAGAGGCGCTCGACCACACCCGACGGCCCCGTCATGGATCCCCCAACTCCGCTGCTGCGCTCGCTCCTTCATGCGCATGATGCCAGCTTGCGGCCATCGGTTCCCGCCGCTTTCCACCAGGGCGTCGGACGGTCCGGCCGGACTGCGCCGCCGTGATCACGGCCGCGAGCAGCTGCGGCTCATGCCGTGCAGGCAGTCGAGGACCAGTACGGCTCGGCGGCGAGGTCACACGCCGGTGAGGCCGGTCATGGGCAGCACGTACCCCCTCCGTACCCACTTCCGGTGCGGTCCGAGCACGGGCTCGGTCAGGACGACGGGTGGCATGCGGGGTCCACCGAGGGGTCCGGTAGGTAGACCTTCCGTTCCTGTGGAGTCAGGTCCCGGTTGACGGCGCGACAGATCTTGTCGATCGCTGAAGCAGGTTTCACGACGGTGGTGTCTCTCAGCCACACGGTGTGATCTTTGCTGCCGCTGGCGAGGGTCTTGCCGTCCGGGCTCAGGTCCACGGACCACACCTCGTCCGTGTGGCCCGTCAGGACGGCGCGGCTCCTGTGCGTGACCATGTCCCACAAGCGCACGGTCCGGTCATCACTGCCACTGGCGAGAGTCCGCCCGTCGGGGCTGAAGGCTACGTCGTTCACCACTCCCGTGTGACCCGTCAAGGCGGTGATGTCCCGGTGGCCGGCAACGTCCCACAACCGCACGGTGTGGTCGTCACAGCCGGCCGCGAGCGTCTTTCCGTCGGGGCTGAAAGCCACCGACTCCACCGGTCCGCTGGAGCCCGTCAAGGTGACAGAGGCGGCGTTGGTGGTGAACAGCTCGACACTGCCATCGCCGAGGCCGACGGCAAGGTGGTGTCCGTCCGGACTGTACGCCACCGATGTGACGACCTCGGCCTGGTCCAGACTCCCCAGATGCGCTCCGGTGGCCACGTTCCAGAGGCGCACGGACTGGTCGGTGCTCCCGGTCGCAAGCGTCTTCCCGTTCGCACTGAACGCCACCGCGGTCACCTCGCCGTCGTGGCCCTTGAGGGTACGGGCCCTGCCGGTGGCCACGTCCCACAACCGCACGGTGAGGTCGGAACCGCCGGTGGCGAGGGTCTTCCCGTCAGGACTGTACGCGACCGACTTCACCCAGCCTTTATGGCCCCTCAACGTGGTGCGGGTCCTGCCGGAGGCAACGTCCCACAACCGCACGGTCTGGTCGCCGCTCGCCGTCGCGAGAGTCCTCCCGTCCGGGCTGAACGCCACGGAGAAGACCCAGCTCGCGTGGCCGGTCAATGTGGTGCGGGCCTTGCTGCTGGTCACGTCCCACAACCGCACGGTGCCGTCCTTGCTGCTGGTGGCGAGAGTCTTTCCGTCCGGACTGAACGTCACCGCCTGGAGCGCTTGCGCGTGGCCGCTCAACGTGATGCGGGCTCTGCCGGTGGCCACGTCCCACAGCCGCGCGTTCTGGTCGGCGCCGGCCGTCGCGAGGGTCTGCCCGTCGGGGCTGAACGCCACGGCGGTCACCCAGTCCGTATGGCCGGGCAAGGTCGCGCGGGCTCTTCCGGTGGCCACGTCCCACAGTCGCGCGTTCTGGTCGGCGCTGCCGGTCGCGAGGGTCTTCCCGTCCGGGCTGAACGCCGTCGCGATGACGATGTTCGTGTGACCGGTCAACTTTGCCCGTGACCGGCCTGTGGACACGTCCCACAGCCGCGCGGTCTGATCGACACTGGCTGTCGCGAGGGTCTTCCCGTCGGGACTGAACGCGATCGACCAGATCGAGTCGGTATGGCCGGTCAAAGGAGCGCGGGCTTCGCGGCTCGCCACGTTCCACAGCCGCACGGTCCGGTCGTCACCGGCGCCGGCGACGGTTTTCCCGTCCGGGCTGAACGCCACCGCGTTCACCGGCCCGTTGGGGCCCCTCAACGTAGCGACGGGCCGGCGAGTGGCCACGTTCCACAGTCGTACGGTCTTGTCTTCGCCACAGGTGGCCAGGGTCTTGCCGTCCGGACTGAACACGACGCACCCCAAACCGCCTTGGTGACCCGTCAGTACGGCAGGGCTCCGGTCGCTCTCCATGTCCCACAGCCGTACCGTGCCGTCGCCGCCGGCGCTGGCGAGGGTCTTCCCGTCGGGACTGAACGCCACCGCGTTCACCCAGTTGTTGTGGCCCACCAGCCGTCTCTTCAGCGGCAGCGCCGCGACGCTCTGCAGACTCTCGACAGACTCCGGGGTGGGGCTGGTGCGGTAGGCCTCGATGGCCAGAAGAGCGGCCACGTCCGGGTTTCCACTGATGAGCGTAGCGGACCGTGCCGCAAGCTGTCGTGACAGCGCCGCCTGCCGTTCCTCCGCGACCGTGCGCCACTCCCAGACAGCGCCTGCCACCGCGAGGAGGGCAAGAACGAGCAGAGTGGCCAGCACCCGGTTGAGACGCTTGCTGCGGCGGATGACGGATAGCTGGCGCTCGTGGCTGGCGGCGAGGAACGCGGTGATGTCGCCCGGCAGGTGGCGCTGCTGGGACCAGTCGAGTCCTTCGGCGAGTGCCGTACCCCCCAGCAGATCTCCTGGATCGTGCGTCTCCGCCCAGCGGACCCGCTGCTCGCGCGTGTGGTCGAGCCACTCGTGGAAGCGATGGTCCTGTCCGACCCACGCGCGCAGAGTGCCCCAGTCCCGGATCAGCGCCTCGTGGATCAGTTCGGCCACCGGCAGCGCGGGAGGGGCGTCGGAGGGCCCCGACGCACTCGGCGTGTGCGTGGTGATGATGCGGTGCCGGATGAGCACCGCGAAGACCTCGTCGATGGCCCGGCCGCTCTCAGGGCCACCGTGGGGGTCGGCCGCCAGCTCGCGCAGCTCCTGAAGGGGCACCTGCGCCCGGATGGCGGGAATGTGATGGTCGGGATCGGCGGGCCGGACCAGCGCGGTGAGGGCCCGCTGCGCGATGGGCCGGTGTTCCGGCGGCAGCTGGTCCAGGGCGGTGTCGCACCACGTGGTCAGACTGCCGACGACCCCGCCGATACGTCGGTAGGCGTCATGCGTGAGGCATCCGTTCCGACGTCGTTTCCACAACTCGCTGAGTGTCAGCTCCAGCAGGGGCAGTACGGTCACCGGTACCCGGCGGACGAGGGTGCCCTCGGGGCTGGTGGCCAGGACGTCGCCGATGATGCGCTCGGGCAGCCCGGACTCCAGGCAGGCGCCCACGCTCTCGGCGGGAAGGGTGATGATGTCGTGCAGGTCGGACTCGCTCAGGGTCCCCGGTACGTTGAGGAGTCCCGGCATCGCGGCTTCCAGCAGCCTCGGCGCGAGGGCGGCCTGCTGTGGGTAGAAGTCGTCACGCATGATCAGGATCACGCTCAGCCGGGCGTGCGCCTTGACCGCGGTGGTGAGCTGGTCCGTGGCGGCGAGCCGGGCGGCGAGATGCTCCTGCCGGCGGCCGTTGTAGGGCTCGGTGAGCAGCTCCTCGAACTGGTCGATGACCAGCAGGAGGCGCTCGTGGCCCGGTTCGGCCGCGAGTCTGCGGGCGACGGCTTCGGCGATCCCGTCCCCGGCCGCCCCGGGCAGTCCCGCGCGCTCCAGCTCCGCCAGCAGATCCTGTCGCGGCCGGGCGAGGACGGGCAGCCATGTGTCGCTCCCCGGCAACGCGCCCGCGGCCAGAGCGGGCAACACTCCCGCCTGCACCAGGGACGACTTGCCCGAGCCGGACGGCCCCAGCAACAGGACCACCCGCTGCTGGTGAGCGAGGTTCGACAGGACCTGCCGTACCGCCTCGTCCTGTCCATGGAACCACTGGGCGTGTTCCGCGGTGAACGGCTCCAGCCCGCGGTAGGGACACACGTCGTGCTCAGCCAGACCGGGCCATGTCTCCCGAAGCGTCTGCGCGGGCGTGACGTAGGCGATGCCCTGCCCCCGCTCGTACTCGTCGAGGGCGGTGATCTCGGTGACCATGCCGATGACCAGGCCGGTCACCTCGTCCACGACGGGTGCGCCGCTGAACCCGGTGGTCAGGTCGTTCGCGGCGGTCAGCTGGAGATGCGCCCCCCTGCTGTCGGTGGCCGGCAGCAGATCCCCGGCCACGCCGAAGCCGAAGTGGCCTCCCGCCGGGGCCTGGGCCGGAAACCCGAACGAGCGCACCGTATGACCCCGGCATCCCGTCGCCGACCCCAGCCGCAACGCCGTCACGCCCTCGACCCCGCCGCTCAACCGGATCACGGCCACGTCGACGTCCTCCGGTGCGCGCCACCCCTCCACCTGCACCGCACCCTCCATCCGCGGGGCCCCGGGCGCGTGCGGAAACGCGAGCCTCACCGTGTCACCCGGTCCGGCTCCGGCCGCCAGCGTGACATGCGCGCAGGTGACGACGATGTCCTCCGTGACCAGGAAACCGGCCCCGGCCACTTCTCCGTCCGGTCTCAGGACCTGGGCGACAGCGGCGAGCAGTCCGGACGCGCCCCCGCTGCCGACGCCCGTACGCGTGCCGTCCACCCGATCACTCCAGGTCTTCCGCAGCGCCGCCGGGGCCGCCTCGCCGCCAGGCCGCCGTCACCCTGATGCGGCAGCCGGCTCCGCCCATGGTGATCACGGCCCCGACGTGCGTCGCGAGGCCGGACCGACAACCCCCGACCACCGGGGAATCACCAGCAGGACATGTCAAGGCTCCTCCTCCAGGTGGGTGACGGCATCGGCGCCACCGACTGGTCGGTGACCGTGCCGACGCTCTTCTGCCCTGAGCATCGCCAGGGCCGGCGCCCACCGCATCCGGATTCGGCCGTACGGACGGCAGGGCGCCTGTGTACGGGTACAAGGAGCAGGTCCCGGACCGTGTCCAGGACCTGGTAGGGGGTGAGGCCGGCGTCGGGGGAGCCGCCGGGCGGGGGCCGCGCGTCGGCCTCTGTCCGCTAGCTGGTCACCGCACACTGCCCGCGGTCCGCGGCCTTCGGTCCCTCCGCGGTGGGGCGGACGTCGAAGTCGAAGATCCCGGTCGGCAGGTAGAGGGAGCAGCAGGCGTTCGGGATGTCGACGATTCCGCTGATGCGCCCCTCGATGGGGGCCGCGCCGAGCAGCAGGTAGGCCTGCTCTCCCGTGTAGCCGAACCTCTTCAGGTACTCGACGGCGTTGAGACAGGCACGGCGGTAGGCGACCGTCGCGTCCAGGTAGTAGTTCGTGTCGGTGTCATGGTCCACGGAGATGCCGATGAACGACATGAATTCCGTGTACCGCGGCTCGACGTTGCCCGGCATGAAGACGGGGTTGGTGCTGATGCCGTACTTCTCCATGCCGCCCTTGATGAGATCGACGTGGAAGTCGATGTAACCGCCCATCTCGATGGCGCCGCAGAAGGTGATCTCACCGTCTCCCTGGCTGAAGTGCAGATCTCCACCCGACAGCTTGGCGTCCTTGACGTGGACGGGGTAGAAGACGCGCGATCCACGGGTGAAGTTCTTGATGTCGTGGTTGCCTCCGTTCTCCCGGGCAGGGACGGTGCGCGCGCCCTCCTGGGCTATGCGTTCGGCATCCGATCCCGTCGCCTGGCCACCGAGGGCCTGGTCAGGGTCGGGCGTGAGCCCCAGCGGCGGGATACGGTCCGGGTCGGTGTCGACCAGGGCCTGCTCTCGCCTGTTCCACCGCTCCAGCAGCTCCGCGGACGGCGCTGTGCCGAAGAGGCCGGGGTGTGTGATGCCGGTGAAGCGGACGCCGGGAAGGTGCCTGGACGTCGCCACCTGGCCGTGGAACTCCCATATCGCCTTGTAGGCGTCCGGGAAGTAGTCGGTCAGGAATCCTCCACCGTTGGCCTTGGCGAAGACGCCGGTGTACCCCCAGCCCTGACCGGGGGCGTCCCCGACCTGCTGGGGCACCGGACCGAGGTCAAGGATGTCCACGATCAGCAGGTCACCCGGCTCCGCGCCCTCGACGCCGATCGGCCCGCTGAGCATGTGGGCTCGCTTGAGGTCGACGTCACGCACATCGTTGGCGGAATCGTTGTTGCCGATCTGCGCGTCGGTCCACTCGCGGCATTCGACGCGGAACTCGTCCCCCGGGCGGACCATGGCAACAGTCGGTACGTCCGGATGCCACCTGTTGTGTCCGGGCACGTCCTGGTCACGCATCGACCGGGACTGATCGACGCTGAAGATCACTTCAGGCATGTCAACTCCTCGTGTTGCTTCCCTCAGGAGGGTCAGCCGTGGCTTCCGGCCGGATATCCCGAGGTGCCGTAATCCTGCACAGGCGTGCGGGGAGTCCTACGGCGGAGTACGAACCAGAGTGCGGCGAAGGTCAGTACGCCGAAGGCGCCCAACGCGATCGCCGTTTCGGAGTAGTTCCCCGGGACCCAGTAACCGGTCAGGAGCAGATATGCCGGGATGACACCGGTCACCCAGCCCTCGATCGCGGTCACCCAGCCCACATACGTCGTCAGCGCCTCGATTTTCAGCCCCAGCAGCAGGAAGAAGAGGAACCAGAGGAATGCCCAGTAGAGCCATATCACGCCGAATGGCTTATCGTTCACGAGTCGGAAACTGACGAACGAATAGCCAAGGGCCACGATAGCCACGAACAGTGAGTAATAACCCACACCGGTCGTGTCCAGACCCATGAGCAGCCCGATTCCTACGTAGAGGTACGTGAAGCCGAAGAGGAAAATGCCCGACGCCAGCATGATGCGCCTGGGATCATCGTTCGCGGCGATGATGAGATATGTGGGTGTGAGGACCTGGAGTCCACCCACGAAGAGGTTGAACACGGCTGCTGCCCGGCTGTCCACCTTTCCCAGCAGCATCAACCCGTTCATGAACAGCACAGCGCCGACGAAGAGAAGTCCGACGTTGGCCAAGAGGACACACCTCCCGCAGTTTCCGCTCCCGTCGGTGGCACGCCCGCAAGCGGTCATGCGACCACAAGCCGGTGCGCGCGGTTCCGCGCCATGGCCGCCGGGAAGACGCACACCCTCGCGCCGGCCCGGCCTGCCCGTCAGGGCCGGGGAAGCCGTGCGAGCGCCGGATGAACGGGACTTGGCGTGGTGTTCCTCGCGACTCGCGTGACCACCTCTGGGTTCTCCCGGGATCTCTCCGAACGCTCGCGCAGCGCCGCCACCGCGGGCGGTGTCGAGGCGAGTGCCGGAGAGGAGTACACACGCCGCGCGGCGCCATCGCACCGCGAGCACTTCCACTGCGTCGGCGCGGTGCCGATCGGCAGTTTCACATCGAACGATCCGCAGCGGCTGCAGGAATATTCATACGTTGCCATAAAATCTCCGCCCCGCCGCGCGCCTCCGGCCCTGGGACGTACAACACCGAGCCTGAGCCGATGGGACGCCGCAGAACTAGCGTCCTTATTCAAGGCAACCCTCCGGATGGCGGCGTGTCAAGGTGAGTTGGGGGCCGCCCGGTGGGGGGCGGCCGTACCCGCAGAAAAATGGGGGTGGGAGCGGGGGCTCGGGCGGTGTCGCCGACCAGCGACGTCATTTCGTTCGCACCACACACTCGCGGGCCGCGCACCAGTCGTTTTCGCTCAGGTCCGGGCTGCGACCGGACCGGTGGAGGCTGCTGCCGGCGCGGTGATTCGACAGGCGCCGCGCCGATTGAGACCAACGGGTCGGGCGGCAGCGCGCGCCACGAAAAAGCAGGACCGGGCCGCACATGCACGGCCGGGCCTGCTCAGCAGGGGAGATGTATTCAATAAAGCTGTGAACTGGATGGGCCCTCTTCGAACTGAATGCCGCTCGCTATTCCAGGAAAAAGGCGGCGAAAGCCGGCACCGGACGCGTCGACGTCCGAGTGGCGGCACATGCGTCGCTCAGACGTCACGGCCGCACGCCCGCCGTCACGTGCGAGCCCGGCCCCCGGGGCCGGGCGTCAGGGCGCGCCCACGATCGCGCAAGCGCGGCACGGCGGCCGGCCGCAGGTGCACTGCAGGATGCCGTCCAGTACTCCCCGGTCGTGGTAGAGGCATTCGTCGCGGCACGTGTGACGCGGGACAAAGCCCGCCTGGAGCTCGTCCGGCCAGGGCTCCTCGCCCTCCCGGCAGCGCACGAACCGCTCGGGGTCCGCGGAGTGCAGCTCGTGCATCCGCTCCTGCGCCTCGCCCTCCAGGTCACGCGCTGCGGCGACCACGCCCTTGAGCTGGTCGGCGAGACCGGAGAACCGGGCGTCGCCGGTTCTCACATGGGCAGCATTCAGTGCCATGACAGCATTGCCCAGAAACCGCCGAGCATCCTGGATATTGGTGACGTGGTGCAGTTGGATGCCGGTCACGCCTCGGACCCACACGGCGTCTTCGCTCACTTCTTCCGCCTTCCGAGCTTGAAATTCCCTCTGGCGATGCCGGCGACGAATGCGCCGCATCTTCCTCACACGCTCTGAAGTGTCTGGAAACAGCGACCATTGCCCGAGTTCCGGCCGGCCCGCTCCCGTCGCCCACGCGGCTGTTGCATGAGGAGATCACCTATGAGGCTTGCACACTGTCTGAAGAGGCTAAAGTGCGCGATACGTAATAATCCAGCCAAACTCTGGTGAACTCAATCACAAGCGGTGATCCGCTTTTACGAGGCGGCCACGAATGCTTGATCAGCGGGAGGGGCTCGTTGAACCGGCATCCGAGAGCACACGAGGTCATGGGCTGGGAGTGCGAGGACGCGCTGCGGTCTGCCTGAGTGGACGGGGAGCCGTGGGCGGTGGAGCGCAGTTCAACGCCTGACCGCCCGACCCGGTGGCCTGACCGCAGGCACAGTCGTCTGACCGATGCGGTCCGTGCTCCGGTCGGCGACAGTGTCCGTGGCGGTTTTCGGCAGATGTACGGGGCCGCCGGGAGCGGCCACACCGACCAGGGAGGGAATCATGACGGAATCCGAAGCCGAGAAGCAGATCCTCGGCTGCATCACGGAGATGATCAGCCAGGAGAGGGAGCTGCGGGACCGCCTGGCGCAGCACACCATCGACCCGACGACCGAGCACGCGCACCTGACCCGGCTGGAGACAGAACTCGACCAGTGCTGGGACCTGCTGCGTCAGCGCAGGGCCCGGGTCGCCGCCGGTCAGGATCCGGAAGAGGCGCATGTGCGGCCGGCCGCGCAGGTGGAGCGCTATCTCTCCTGAACGCAGGGCTGACGGGCCGGTGAGGACGGCGACCGGGTCGAACCGGAGCGGAGGGCGTTCACCCCGGGGCGGGTGTCGCCCTCCTCGTGTCGCCGGGGAACCGTTCGGAGACACCGGTGATGATGCCGAGCGGTACGGCCGGGAACCGGACCTTCGCTGCGATGCGGACGCTCGACGCGACCCGTGTCCGCGGCGGCGTCCGTCACCCGGGCAGGAGGGCCGGAACCGGACCCGCCCCGCCCCGGCCTGGGGTCATTCGCTGGTCGCGCCTGCCCGACGGACTCGGACCGGCCCGGGCCCGCCTGCCGCACAGGGCTTCGGGCCGGCCCGGGCGCGCCCGCATCACCGGGGTCAGGCCGGCTTGAGTCCGGGGGCACCGGCTTCCGTGACGAAGGAGGCCGCGGTCGTGACGGGCGCGCCCGGCCTGGTGACGTAGGGGACGGTCTTGAAGTCGGCGCGGGCCGCTTCCCGGCCGAGCGTGACGGTCACGTAGCCGCGCCGTCCGTTGTAGAACTTCATGTGCGGGTTGGCCGCGAGGTAGGTGGCCCAGTTGCTGGGCCGGTCCGCCCCGTCACGCCCGCTGGTGATCGACGTGGTGACGATCTCCGTGCCCACGGTCCGGGAACCGGGGTCGCCGAAATCGCGCTTGATGTCGAACGCGTAGTGCACGTGCACGTCGCCGGTGAGGACCATGAGGTTCTCCACGCCGGCGGCCTCCGCCCCCGCCAGGATCCGCTCGCGGGAGGCCGGGTAGCCGTCCCAGGAGTCCATGGAGACCTTGGACGGCGTAGCGGTGGTGTTGTACCGCTGGGAGAAGGTGACCTGCTGCGGTACGACGTTCCACAGCGCCCGCGAGTCGCGCCAGCCGTCGATCAGCCACCGCTCCTGCGCGGCGCCGGTGAGGGTGCGGGCCGGGTCCTCGGACTCGGGGCCGGGGTACTGCCAGCCGTCGCCGTAGGCCTGGTCCGAGCGGTACTGGCGGGTGTCCAGGACGTCGAACTGGGCGAGCCGGCCCCAGTGCAGGCGGCGGTAGAGCCGCATGTCGGAGCCGGTGGGCAGCTGCGGCCGGCGCAGCGGCTGGTTCTCCCAGTAGGCGCGGTAGGCGGAGGCGCGGCGCAGCAGGAACTCCTCGGAGGAGCCGTTGTCCTCCGGGATGTCGTCGGCGTAGTTGTTCTCCGTCTCGTGGTCGTCCCAGGTGACGACGAAGGGGTGCGCGGCGTGCGCGGCCATCAGGTCCGGGTCGGACTTGAACAGGGCGTAGCGCAGCCGGTAGTCCTCCAGCGTCACCGTCTCGCGGTTGTAGTGCGCCGGGAGGGTGCGGTCGGTGTATTTGCGGTCGTTGCCCGTGGCGTTGACGGCGTACTCGTACAGGTAGTCGCCCAGGTGGAAGACGACGTCCACGTCGTCCTCGGCGAGGTGGCGGTAGGCGGTGTAGTAGCCGTCGGCGTACGCCTGGCAGGAGACGGCGCCCAGGGTGAGCGCGGCCGGGCGGGTGCCGGGCAGCGGAGCGGTGCGGGTACGGCCGGTGGGGCTGAGCCAGGACCCGGCCCGGAAGCGGTAGAAGAAGACGCGGTCCGCCGGCAGGTGGGGCACCTCGACGTGGACGGTGTGGCTGAACTCGGGGTGGGCGGGGGCCGTACCGCGCCGGACGATCCGGCGGAAGTTCTCGTCGTGGGCCAGCTCCCAGTGCACGGTGACGCGCTGCGCGGGCAGTCCCCCGTCGGGCTGGTACGGCTGCGGGGCCAGCCGGGTCCACAGCAGGACCGAGCCGGGCAGCGGGTCGCCGGAGGCCACGCCCAGCGTGAAGGGATCGTCGGTGATTCTGCGGGCGTCGAACTCGGCGGCGGCGGCCGTGCCGGCGGCGGGCAGGTTCACGGCGAAGGCGAGCGCGGCGGCGGCGCCGGTCACGGTGAGGAAGCGGCGCCGGCCGAGGTGCCTGGCGGCGGCGCGCAGTTCGGGGGCGTGCTGGGACGGGCGGGCTGCGGGTGTCATCCGGTCTCTCCCCTGTCGCGGTGAATGCAAGGGGCAGTTGACCGGGCCGTGACTACCGCGACGGGGCAGGAGCTTGGCAGGCTCATGACGTTCCCATGGCGGAAGGATGAGTTCCGGCACCGGGCGAACCGCCCCGCCCTCCCGTGTGCCACCGTCGTCACCGGCGCCGACTCCCGCCCCGGCATCGACCGCGCGGTCGCCGCCGAACTGCCGTACGCGGGCTGGACGGTGGCCCTCGCGGGGCGCCGTACCGAGACGCTGGACGAGACGGCGGCACTGGTACCGGATCACGGGGTCGGAGGAGGCAGCTACGAGCGCGCCGGCCCAGTGGGCAGATCGTCGGAGTGTTCGCCGGAAACCCCCGCTCCGATGCGAGTGGTTGTGCCCGCCCGGCGACGAACTCCAGGGCTTCGCCGACCAGTTCCGCCCGGCCCCGGGGAAGCCGGCCGTGCTGTGTACGGTCCCACGCTCCCCACCCCCCGGCCACTTCCACGAGGGACGCGCGTCTACGACTTCGCCGCGTTCACTCCGACGCCGCTCGTGAGGGGTCTCCGGCAGTCCCGGCCCGCCCGAACTCCCGTCGGTCACACGCGGTGGCGATCACGGTCTGCTCGGCGCCAACGGCAACAGCCCCACCTGGATGAGCGACGGCCCCGCGGTCCCCGTGTCCCCCCACCGGCATCTATTCGGCGATCCGGCCGGTCGTGTCGTCCTCCCCCCGCGGGCCGGACCGGTGGGCCGGCGGCGGCACGGAGTACGTGACCGTCGCCGTGGCGGCCAGGGCGTCGGCGCTGTCGCGGAGTTCGGCGAGGACGACGCAGAGGCTCTTGCCGAACTTGGCCATCTTCGCGTGCGTGCGGAGCAGGCCGGGGCGGGGACGGCTGAGGTAGCTGATCTGGAGGGAACTGGTCAGGGCCATCGGGGTGGGCCGGCCCAGTCGGGCGTTGATGAGCAGGAAGGCCGCCAGGTCGACGAGGGCGGCCTGTTCGGGGCCGGAGACGGTGCCGCCGGGGCGGGTGCGGAGACGGGTGCCGTCGGCCTCCATGGTGAGGTGGGTCGTGGTGGCCTCGGTGACGTGGCAGGCGGCGTAGTCCTGGAAGTCCCGCGCGACCATCCGGACGCCGGCCGAGGCGCTTGACCGTGCCGCGCTCCTCTCCCCGGCCGAAGCGGCGGGCGCGGGAGGGTTTTCGGCACTCGGTACGGGGCACGGGGCTGGGGTCAGCCGCAGCACTCCCTCCCGGAGCCGTGCGAGTACTGCCGGATCCGGGCCGTCGCAACCGAGCAGCGGGCCGAAACCGACGAACCCGACCCGGGCAACCAGCGGCACGGGCAAGCCCACGGCGCTCCTGCGCAGCAGCGGCACCCCTGTGCACGCAGCGGAACCCCGCCCTCTTACCGTTGGTCTCACTCATTCACGCGATGTCAGGACCCCGATCGCGCTGCCACCATGGCTGCCGCGAAACGTATGGTGAAAGACGGGGGTTTCCATGTCGCCGGACCCATCAACCACCCTCCACACCACGGACTCGGTGCCGGCCCACCGCCGACGGGTGTACTGGCGAGAGGCGCTGTCCCAGACCTTCGGAGCCGTTGACATCAGCGTTCCCGAAGAGGTGTATTCCGGCACGGTCCGTATGTCGGCGCTGGGCCGCATCCGGGGCGTCACTGTGGAGGGCGACCCCATGCAGACCCTCCGCACCCGGCGCCTCATCGCTGGGAGCACCCACGACCACCACGTCGTCGTGATGCTGCTCAGCAGGGGGAACGCCCGCATCGAGCAGGACACGCGCGACGTGCACGTGCGGCCAGGGGCGCTGTTCGTCTACGACAGGGCGCGCCCCCTACGGCTGACCTTCCCCGAACCGTTCCAGACGAAGTCCCTCGTCCTGCCACGGCACGTCCTGGATCTGGGCGAGTCCGACCTGCGGCAGATCACGGCCGCGCCGCTCGGCCGCGAGTCGGCGCTCGGCACGTTGCTGACGCCGTTGCTGTCCCGGCTCGTGGAGACCGCCGCGACGTACCCGCAGCGGACGGGCGAGTCGATCGCCCGCAACGTCGTGGACATGGTGCAGACCCTGGCCGAGGAGCGACTCGGCAGACGCCCCACGGACACCCCGGCTGCCGCCCGGATGTCGCTGCTGCGCATCCGGGCCTACATCGACCAGCACCTGTCGGACCGGGACCTGACACCGGAGGCCATCGCCCGGGCCCACCACATCTCCGTCCGCTATCTGCACAAACTGTTCGAGCTGGAGGACATCACCGTCAGCCGCTGGATACAGAAGCGCAGGCTGGAACACTGCCGACGCGACCTGGCCCGCCGGTCAGTGGAGCTCACGATCGCCGCGGTGGCCCACCGCTGGGGGTTCACGAGCGCCTCGCACTTCAGCCGGGTGTTCCGCGCCACCTACGGCGTCTCCCCCGTCGAGTGGCGGAACTCCGCTGTGCTCGCAGCCACCGCTTCCGCGCTGCCCCAGGGCTGAGACGCAGGTCGTCCTCAGTTCCGATGCCTGGCATGGCGCGCCCGGGGGCGGGTGCCGCGGGTGAAGGCGCAGGCCAGGCCGAGGCATTGGAGGACAGCGCAGACGGTGATCGTCGTGTGCAGGGCGGTGGGGGCGATGACTGCCATGAGGACGCCGGCGACGGGGTAGGGCGTGAGCAGGATCAGCACGGTGACGGCCAACGTGCTGCCGAAGACCTCGGCGGGGATGAGGTGGGATCGCAGGGTGCGCAGTACGACGGCCAGCACGCTGTCGCCCGCCATGAAGACGGCGACGAGGACCAGGTACGCCAGGTAGGAACCCGTGTGCGCGATCAGGAAGCACGGCACGACGGTCACGAGAGCGGCGCACCGGCCCACCCCCGGCAGCCCATACCGGTCGATCGCGACGCGGCTGGTGGCGACCGCGAGCAGCGAGGCCGCGGCCGCGCAGGACCACACCACCCCCACGAAGGCGCTGGACCGGCCGAGTTGCTGCACCACGATCACCGGGGTCGCCGCCTCCAGCAGGCCGAGCGCCAGGTTGGACAACGCCAGCCCCACCACAAGCCAGGCGAGTGCCGGCAGCGCACGCAAGGTCGCCCAGCCGGTGCGCCATCCGGTGGCGGCCGGCCCGGTCGCTTCCGCTGCCTGCGCGGGCGGCCGCTGCATGCGCGGGGTGATGGCGGCCGACACCACCGACAAACCACCGATCGCCGTGAGCATGCCGCTGAAGCCGGACCACTGCAGGAGGATCCCGCCTGCCGCGGGGCCGGCCAGGGTTGCCGCCTGATCGATGCCCAGCAGGACGGACTGGAGGCGGTGCGCGGCGTCGCCGGCGTCCCGGCTGGCGACGGCGCCGACACTCTCGGCCGCGATGAAGCTGAACTGGGTCAGGCACCCCGCGCACGCCGCCAGGAGCATGACCAGCCCCGGGGCGGTTCTGTCGTCCGCCGTCGCCAAGGCGGGAACGGCAAGAGCGGCGACGAGCGCCCGCGCCGTGGCGGCCAGCCGGAAGACCCGTGCGGGCCCGAAACGGTCGACGGCCAGGCCGGCCAGAGCGAACGTGCACAGCCGTGGCGCCCACGCCATGATGAAGGCGATCCCGGTCAGCGACGACGACTTGGTCGTGCCCAGTACCAGCAAGGGGATGCCGTAGGTGGCCATGGACGAGGCGAGGGCATCCGCGAGGCGCGGCAGATAGACACCGCGGACCCGACCGTAGGTCACGGTGCGGGCATGCCGGGGTCCGGCGGACCGGACTTTCGTGGGTATCAAAGGGACGTGTTGTTTCTGTGAACCGTGGCGGCGGTCATGAGAGCGACCCGGGCGAGAAGAGGCGCAAGGGCCCACACAACAGATGTGTCTGACTGAACTCCGTTCCTGCGAGAGCGAGATCGGCCGCATGCCGGACGCGGGGCACGGGAGCGGGATTCGCACTCGGACCAGTGGAAGCGGGCGCCCGACGCCGGACAGTCCGCAACGGGCGAGCGGTCCTGTCACCTACCATCAGCGTGATCACCGCACCGGATGTTACGCCGGGTAAACCCAGGTCGCGCCCGCGAGTCGCGGCGGTGGTGAGGAACCCGCCCCGCATGACCGGCCTCGGTCGCCACCACTGCTGCTCGTCGGGTCAACAGGCGTGGCGAGATTCCGCAGACGGCCGAGACGACGGGCCTGCACCCGCTCGCGGTCCTGTCGTACAGCGCGAGCGGGAAGCCGGTCCACTGACGCGGGGCGGTCGCCCTGAGACAGCAGGGCTACAACCCGGCCCGGCACATCAAGGGCGGGTCACCGCCCGCAATGCGTTCCGAGCTCCTGCGCCACCTCTGGCGCCCGGCCGTCAGCCTGCGCGTTTAGTGATCACCGACGTATTCATCATACTGTCCCAGGCACTTGGCGGAGGATGGGAGATGACCCTCATGCACAACCAGGACGCGGCCTCACCGGAGGCCGGCGGCGAGCGGCTGGTCGCCGGCCGGTACCGGCTGCTGTCCGTGCTCGGCGAGGGCGGCATGGGCACCGTGTGGCGCGCCCACGACGAGGTCCTGCACCGCGAGGTGGCGGTCAAGGAGGTCCGTGTCTCCCTGGACCTGCCCGCGGAGCGCAGCAAGCGCATGCACGTCAGACTGGAGCGGGAAGCCTGGGCGGCGGCCAGGGTCAACGCCCGTGCCGTTGTGACCGTTCACGATGTCGTCACCTTCGACGACCGCCCGTGGATCGTGATGGAACTCGTACGCGGCCGGTCGCTCGCCGACGTGATCGGCGCGGAGGGCGCCCTGCCGCCGGCCGAAGTCGCGCGCATCGGGACCGAGGTGCTCGCGGCGCTGCGCGCTGCGCACGCCGCCGGGGTGCTGCACCGCGACGTGAAGCCCGCCAACGTCCTGCTCGCCGACGAGGGCCGCGTGGTACTGACCGACTTCGGGATAGCCACCGTGGAGGGCGACACGGCACTGACGATGACCGGCGAGGTCGTCGGATCCCCCGAATACCTCGCGCCGGAGCGGGCGTTGGGCCGGACTCCGGGCGCCGCGTCGGACCTCTGGTCGCTGGGCGCGCTCCTCTACGCGGCCGTGCAGGGCCGTTCGCCGTTCCGCAGGACGACGGCCCTGGCGACACTGCGGGCCATCGTGGACGACGAACCGCCGCCGGCGCACCGGGCCGGGCCGCTTGCGCCGGTCATCGAGGGACTGCTGCTCAAGGACCCCGAGGAGCGGATGACGGCCGACGAGGCCGGGCGCCTACTGCGCCTGGCGGCAGGTGATGCGGCGGCCCCCTCGGAGACCGAGACCTCCACCGATGCCACCGCCGCCACGCCCCCTGCCGCCGCCACGGCCACTTCCGTAGCCACGACCTCCGCCACGGGCGGCATCACCGCAGCCGTGACCGCGGCGGTCACCACCGCGGAGGAGGTGCCCACGGCCACGGTCGCGTCCATGGAGACCGCACCGACCGCGGTCGACGCGGACGCGACAGCACCGGTGTCCCCGGCCGCGCCCGCGCCGCTGGGAACGTTCGGGCCTCCTGCGAGCGGTGCGGGATTCGGGCCCGTGATCACCGAGCCCGGCCCCGCCTTCGGGGCCTTCGGGCACGACACCGGCCCCGCGCCCGCTCCGGCGCGCCGCAGCCGCCGTACCGCATACCTGATCGGGGCGGCAGCGGCCGTGCTGGTGCTGCTCGGCGGAGGCCTCGCCTACGCGCTCGTGACCCAGGACGACGACAAGGACAAGAACGGCGGAGCAGGGACCGGCGGAAGCGCATCGCAACCGGTGTCGGTGACCGTGACCGGCAACGCCACGACGTACGACGGGAGCTGCCCGCCGGGAGACGGGCAAGCGCCCTGGTTCACGGCGACGTTCACGACCGACCGGGCTCCGGTCCAGTTCTCGTATCGATGGGTCTCGGAGAACGGCTCCGTCGTGGACCGGCAGTGGCGCACCCTGTCGTTCCGGGAAGGCGATCCCACCAGCAAGAAGGAAACCGTACGCCTGTCGACGTACGCACAGGCGGGGACGCTGAGAAGCGCGATGGCGGTGGAGATCAAGTCGCCGTTCGACGCCAAGTCCAACACGGTTGCCTTCTCGATCACGTGCCGTCCAGGCGGCGAGTGAACACGGCACCACGTCGTTCATACTTGAACTAATCTGGCTTTCCTCAAGGGAGTTTCTGTGTTGTCGGTCATCGTGGGACGCACCGGTCCCTTCACCGGTCAGAGCGTGGTCCTCGGCGACGCTCCGCTGACGTTCGGACGCAAGAGCGACAACGATGTCGTCATCGTCAGTGTCAGCGCCTCCCGGCTGCACGCCGAGATCGTCACGGAGAACGGCACGTACGTCCTCCACGACCGCGGCAGCCGGAACGGCACGTACGTCAACGAACAGCGCGTCATCCGGCACGAGTTGACGCCCGGTGACACCATACGCATCGGCGACGAGTCATTCCTGTTCGAGACGCAGGAAGCCGTGGAGACGGTCATGGACCTCTCCCAGCTCGCCCTGCCCCGCGCCGACGAGACCGTGGACCCGGGGGTGCTCCGGGTCACCGTGACCGGTGGCGGCCCGGTGGGCCTCGCCTTCGCGCTGCTCCTGGAGGAGGCGCTGCCGGGACGGGTCGCGGTCACCGTCTACGACGGCCGCTGGGTCCGCAGCGGCACCTCCGTGGTCTGGAAGGACGAAACCCAGGGCAACGTCCGCCGCCAGCAGGTCGTCACCGTGCAGAGCCGGCAGTACCTGGCGCTGACGGAGGAGATGCGGTCGGCGCTGTTCGCGGAAGGGCAGTTCTCCGAGATGTGGCCGCTGGGACCCGACTCGGTGGACGGGCAGCCGCCCCGCAACATCCGCATCGCCTACATCGAGGACCGACTGCTGGAGCTGGCCAACCGCAAGTCCGCGATCCGGCTGGTGCCCAAGCGGTTCGATCCGGCCGAGCAGGAGCAACTGATCGCCCGCGACCACGTGCTGGTGATCTGCGAGGGCGGCCGCTCCCGCACCCGCGAGCACTTCGCCGACCGCTTCGGCACGGCCGACGCCTCCATCTACTCCCTCGACGGAGAGCACCTCCAGGACGTGGTGCTCGGACTGCGCGTCAAGTCCCGCCTCTCGGACCCCATGAGCGTGCTGCTGACAGTGGCGCAGAACCGGTTCCTGCTCAACTCGCTGCGCGGCGAGGGCTTCCTGAACATGCGGCTCACCCGCGAGGAGGCGCGCAGCGTCATCGGCATCGACCCGGTGCGGCAGGTCTTCGAAGAGTGCATCGCGGCCCGGCCCTGCGTCATGAGCCGCCACGAGGACAACGAGTTCGTCTGCCCGACCCACGGAACCCTGTTCCTGCCCGCGCTGCTGCGCAGTTCGCCGCTGTGGAAGCGGATCCTCGAAGGCCTGCGGCTGTTCGGCGTCGCCGAGGAGGACCTCAGCGCGATCACGTCGTTCCGGCTGGACATGGTGCAGCGCCCGCGGTTCACCGCGCAGCTCACCCGTCCGACCGCCGACCGTCCGGGGACGTACGGGTTCCTCCTGGGCGATGCGGCCAACGCGATCCACTTCTGGCCCGGCCGCGGCCTCAACAGCGGCCTGGCCTCGGCCATATCCCTCGCCCGCTCCCTCAGCCGCGTCTGGCGGGGCCGGCCGCTGCGCGACGCGGACTTCATCCGGCACGAGGCGGCGATGTCGATGCTGCAGTACCGCCACAAGAGCCGCGCGTGGAACGCGATGGTCACGACGGACGAGCGGGGCGTGACCCGCGCGATCAAGGACATCATCGACAGCAGCATGGAGAGTACGGCGGGACCGGCGGCGGCCGCACTCGCCCCATCGTCCGCATCCGCCTCGGGAGGTGCCGGCAGCCCGGTGCCCTCGGGTTCCGCGGAGGCGGACCTCGCGATCCTCCTGGACCGCATGCGGGCGATCCGCGACCGCCTCGCGACTCGCCTTCCCGGCCTGCCCGACGACGAGGAACTGCGCGCGCACCTCTCCGCGCTGGCCCCCGCGACGCTGCGGACACTTCAGGAGAGCGGCGCGTGGGACACGCTGATCGTCGGCGGCGAGGAGGCGGACATCGACATCTTCTACCAGAATGACGCCCCTGTCTTCGTCCCCGCCGCTCCCGCCGCGGCCCTCCCGCTCCCTGACCCCCGCACCTCGGCACTGCTCGACCCCGCCTGACGACAGGTCACCCTGCCCGCGGCCGGCCCCGCAGGCGTCCGGGCGGCGGGGCTCAGGACGCCGGGCGGCGCGGGGGAGGAACAGTGGTGAGGTGGCCGAATCAGCCGCTCTGGGGCGCCGGGGCCGGGAGTAACGCGCCGGACGCCGGCTTACGCTCCGTCAGTTCGTGCTCGCGGGGCCGATCCGTCGGCAGGGTCGAGCCGAACTCCCAGTGGCCCGAGCCGACCTGGTACACCGCCTCCGCGCTGGGAACAGGTGCCTGCCGAGCTTGAGCATGTTGTAGCTGCTGCAGTTCTCGCAGGTGACGTCGGAGAGCCGGCTGACGATCTCGTCGGGCTGGCCGAAGAGCTCCTGGTTGGAGTTGCCACCGATGACGTACGAGTGGTGCTCCACCACGTGGGTCCAGAAGGTGTCGGCGATGTCCAGGTAGCGGGCGTCGCCCGTGGCCTCGTAGCCCGGCACCGCGCCGGCCACCTTGGCGATCTCGGTGTTGGCGTGCCGTCCGGCGAGTTCGTCGCGGCCCGCGGCGAGCGGCGCGTACAGCTCGTCGTGGTCGAAGCGCTGGGCGGTGCGCAGGTGCGCCGGGTCCCCGGTCTCCAGGTACAGCCGGGTCAGGACGTCGTTCATGCCGCCGAACTCGACCTTCAGCACGCTCTGCATCCGCTCCCTGGACAGTGGAGCGGTGCGCGCGTCCGCCCAGGCCGCCATCTCCAGCAGCACCGTGAGCGCCTGCCGGTTGCCGCTCAGCCGGTACTGGTCGAGCAGACCGGCCATGGTGGGGTGCGGGCACAGGACGGGTTCCCTTCGGGCAGGCGGCGCTGACTTCCGGAACGGGGGGGCCTGAGCGGGGACGAGGACGGTGGGCCGGGGGAGGAGGGGGTTGAATCGTTCAAGGCGGGAAGATCGACGGCGTGCCCTCCGGCGGCCGTGCCGTGCGGGCCGTGCGGGGGCGCACCGGTGGCCGGTGCGCCCCGAGGGAGTCACTCGACGGTTGCCTGGGCGTACGGCACCAGCCGCACGGGACCGGTCAGCCCGTGGGCCTGCCGGGCGGTGGTCCCGAAGACCTCGGGACGGGTCACCCGGAGACGGTTGATCAGCGGCGTGGCCACCTCGATCTCGACGGTGTTCTCGCCCGCCCGCAGCAGCGCCCCGAGGTCGACGACCGGGTGCACGCGGTCGACGGGTGCCGTCCGGTTGCCGTTGACCGTGACCCGGACCGTGTCGCTGACCTGTCCCAGCTCCAGTACGGCGCCGTGGGCGTCGCTCCAGTCGGCCGGGAGGGTGACCGTGGTGCGGTACCGGCCGATGCCGGCGGAGTCCGCGAGTTCCGGGATCTGCGACCAGGGCAGCAGGGTGTCGAGGGTCAGTGTGCGCCGCACCGTCTCGGTGCGGGCCGGGGAGGATCCGGGGTACCAGTCCTCGACGTCGAGCTCCCAGCGACCCGGCACCATGGAGGCGGGCACCGGCGGGAGCGTGGTGGTGACCGTGCGGCCCCGGGACAGGCGGGTGGTGTACGTACCCGCGGCGCCGGCGCGGACGGTCAGCCCCCGCTCGGTGAACAGGACCTGGTCGGCGTCGGTGGCGACGGCGTGCGGGCGGCTGCCGAGCCGGTCGCCGAAGAGTCCCGGCCGGCCCAGCGCGACGATCGTCGCCTGGCCCGGCTGGAGGCTGATGCGCAGGGTGACGTCGTCGCCGTCCTCCGTGTAGCGGGCGAGGCGAACCACCTCGCCGCTCCACGGGTCGAGCAGGTACGGCACCGTGCGGCCGCCCACGGTGCGGCGCAGGGTGACGTCGTGGTCGACGGCCGCGACGGGCGGCTTGACGGTCTCGGCGTGCTTGCCGTTGCAGAAGTAGTAGAAGTCCGCGTCCCTGGTGACCCGGTGGGCGTTGAGGAGGGTGGACGCGGTGGCGTGCCGTACGTCGGCGGTGACGCCGAGGCCGGCGAGGGCGCCGCCGACCGCCGCCTTGTCCGTGACGCGGACTACGTTCGGCAGCGCGAGCAGCCGGGTGAGCACCGCGCGCAGTTCATCGGTCTCACCGGCACCGGGCACGCCCGGGGTGAGCACCTGGTCGAAGGCGCCGAGCAGCACCACGGGCAGGCCGGCCTTCGCCAGCGCGAGCAGCTTGCGGGCGTCGGCCAGGGCGAGGGTGGGGGTGGAGCCGTAGAAGAAGTCCCCCTCGACGAACAGCGCCTTGTAGGCGGGGCCGTCCGGGGCGAGCCGGCCGTCGGAGACCGTGGCGTTCGGCAGGTCGAGCAGGGGGCCGCTGAGGAACTGGTGTGTCCAGCCGAGCGGGACGCCGGTGGCGGTGAACCAGGACGCGCCGATGCCCGTGGCGGTGTAGCCGGTCTGCCGGAAGACGGCGACGTCCGCGCGGACGGTGCCGGACTGCAGGACGCGGTGCACGCGGCCCAGGTAGCCGGCGATGTCCTCGACGTGCCGCCAGGTGGGCTGCCGGGGGCCCCACGACTCGCCGTAGCCGGGGGAGCCGTTGTAGGGGCTGAACGCCGCGAAGCCGGGCCACTGGGCCTCCGGGGCGGTGGCGTAGGAGAAGCCGTGGACGACGGTCTGGTTGACGCCCGCCGCGTAGGCGCCGCCCATGGTGCGCAGGAAGCGGTCCCAGGTAGTGCTGTAGGCCGAGCCGCTGTAGGCGCCGGACTCGCAGGACAGCACGGTGTGGCCGGCCATGTCCCGGCCACCGGCCAGGCAGCGGAAGTCGTCGAGGTTCTTGAAGCCGAGGGACTCGCCCTCGGGGATGTCCAGCAGCGCGGCGGACTCGATGGCGTCGGTCTGCAGCCCGTACGGCTGGGCGCGCAGGCCCACGCCGAGTGAGTGCGCCCAGTCCCGCAGGGCGCGCACGTGGTGCCGGTTGAACAGGTCGGAGACGGTCGCCCAGAAGTCGTGCCTGATCTGCCGGGTCAGCTGGGCCTCGAAGGCGAAGACCTGGTTGCTCTTGTCCAGGACCAGGGCGGGCAGGTACGGCAGCAGCGGCCGTCCCGTGCGTTCCTCGAAGGCCCGTGGCAGCAGCGGGGTCCAGGTCAGCCCGTCGGTCTCCATCTCGATGGAGTCCTCGAAGAACGCGCCGCCCGCCGCCTTCAGCAACCTGCGCAGGGAGCCGGTCAGCACCGCCCGCTCCCAGAAGCCGGTGACCGCGGCGGTGCCGGCCGCGCTGAAGTGGTCGACGACGTAGGCGGCGGGCGCGGAGTGCGGCCCGGACTCCGGCTGCTGGCCGGAACCGCGCCGCCAGTAGGAGATCAGCACCCAGTCCCCGTCGGCGGGCGCCGTCCAGGAGAGCGTGCCGTCGGTGACGGAGTCGGTGAGGTCGCGGACGCTGTCGAGGTCGAGCCCGGTCTCCTTGCGGGTGGAGTGGGCCGGGTTGATCCGGGCGGCCTGGACGGCGAGGAGGCTCTGGCGGGTGACGCCGGCCGTCGCCGCGTGCACCGGCGGAGGGACCGGGCCCTGGTAACCGGCTCCGCCGGTCACCGTGACGCGGCCGTGGGCGAGTTCCTGGGCGGCGGCCTCGTCGTCGGGGGTGACGCCGGGCACGGCCACGGGCCAGCTCGGGCCGAGGGTGAGGTCGACGGTGAGGCCGCGTCTGCTCGCCCGGCTCAGGGCCGCCTCGACTCCGGCGCGCCAGGGTGCGCTGCCCCACCCGTGGTGCTCGGTGTCCAGCAGGGACTTGCTCTTGACGCTGTGGTGGACGGCGGCGATCTCGGCTCCGCCGAAGCCCGCGTCCGCGATCTGGTCGATCTCGCGGGCGATCTCATCGGGGTCGACGAGGCCGTCGGGCCACCACCAGCGGAACTTGGGACGCACGGAGCGCGGCGGACGCGCGAACCAGTCGGCGGCCGGCCCGGCGGTACCGGCCGCGGGAAGGGCGGCGGCGCCGCTTGGAACACCACCGACAGCGGCCACGGTTCCGGCCGCCAGCGCGGCGGCTAGGACCGTGCGCCGGGACATCCCGCCACGTTGCGAGAGGAATTCAGGCATAGGTGCGCCCCACAAGCTGACTCGACAAGGGATTGAATCGTTTCAATCCGATAGGAACGCCGGAACGCTAAGCCTGTCGGTCCGGGGGGTCAAGACGTGGCCGGCCAGTAACTTCCCGCGCGGCCCGAACCAGTGCCCCGACAGCCGGGGTCCGCGCCGTCGCGACGGGCGGGCGCTGGCGCCGGGGTACTGGCGGTGAAACAGGGCACCGTTCGAACGCGGTTCACGCTCGAAGTGGTGCGACACGGGTGGGATTCAGGCGAGTTCGACGGGGAGGTCACCTCGGTCGGTGACGGCCCGCGGTATGAGCGGAGCGATCAGATCCCGCTTCTGGTCACTGAGTTCGTGTCGGCGCATCCGACCATGATGAGCCAGGTAGTGATCTTTGATGACGGCCAGTAGCGCCCGCATAATCACGGCATGACCAATACTGTTGAAGCAGCCTGGTACAAAATCCTCACCACGGCCGGCGAAGCTCGCCGACCGGAAGGATCGCCACTTGCCGCTCCGTTTGCCGAACTGGTGCTGGTCGCGCATGCAGATCCGCTGCTTCGCCGGCTCTACCCCTGGGCCGGTATGTGGGAACTGCACTTCAGCAGATGCACGGAAATTCGCCACACGTGGGACATCCCCTACACCGGAATCCTAGGAGACGGCCGCTACTACGTCGAAGGGCCGAGCCGAACCAGCCCACGGATCGCCGAGACAGACAGCGCGCAAACTGCAGTAACGATGGTCGTCGATCGTCTGCCATCACACTGCGGCCCGGCCTTCATCGGCAACGCAGAGGAGCTGGCCGCCTACGAGAGATCGCGGGACAACAGGTAGATGCCGAGCCGCCGACTTCGCCTCGGCAGCTCAGTAGGCACCTTTGCGGACGGGCCCTAGTGTCGCGACCGGGAGCTTTGCCAAGTTGAGTAGGCTGAGCCGCTGCGGTGAGGGAGGGCGGGGATGACGCGGAGACCGTCGGTCGATGAAGCCGTGGGGCTACTTGAAGGCGAGCTGAGGGCGGGGCGGCGCGCGCTCGCCGACCTTGGCACGGAAGACGTCTGGTGGGCATTCCTCCGCTTCGGCCGACGGCTGTTCGACGTCTCGGAAGTCCCTGATGGTGACGGCCTTCTTTTCCAGTACGGAACCTACTCGTTCGACGGTTCACCGACGTTCACGGTCGACCTGACAAGGCAGTTCGAGGTCTCCGACGCCGATGGTGATCACGACCATTACGTGCAGGTCCACTGCGAGGTCCGATGCGGATCCGGACCTGCCCTGGAAGCTCTGGGAAGCTTCGACTCATGGTTCTTCCACGGTGCTGGTGATGACCTCGAAGATTGGGCCCGAGAGCTGACCGAGCTGTCAGCTTGGACGACGGTCAGAATGCTCGCGCCGACCGAGATCAGGGTGTTTCAGGAGCAGCTGTAATTGCTCAAGCAGCAGTCGTAACAGGCCGGCCGTCCCATCGGACGTGTCTCTCATTTGGAACGCGGGCGCGTTCGCGTCACTGGTTCGCGAGGACGTTGGGGTAGCGACGGTTCTGGTTGTGCCGGCGCAGGTAGGCGTGCAGTGCCCGGATCTGGACGATGTGGCTCGAATGGTCGGAGTTGGCCAGCGTGAACAGTCGCGGCGGTCCGAAGTGGGCCTCGACGGGGTTGGCGAAAATGCGTAGGTTGGGGTGAAGCACAGCTCGATCCTGTTCCGGTCTGCCCACCTGCGGATTCGCCAGTTCAGGTGGGCGGAAAGGTCGTCGAGGATCACGTGGATCGGAGCGCCGTCCGGACGGGCGGCGCGGATGGATCGCAGGGCGGCCCGGGTGTGGTCGATGCCCTTGCGGTGCTGGTTGATCCCCCACAGCTTGTCGTCGCCGACCGAATGGCAGCCGTGGAAGCAGGTAATGCCGTGGGTGCGGCGATATGTCGCCGGCAGCCGCTCCGGCTTGCCTCGTTCGGCCCAGCATGAGCCGGCGGTCGGCCGGATGCCGAGCGGGCCGAACTCGTCAAAGGCGAAGGTACGGCCCGGTCGCTCGTTCGGCTGGTCGGTTCCGGCGCGGGCTGACCAGCTAGTCCCACCTGGCGGTCGAGCGGGGGCAGAAGCCGTTGCCGGTGGTGATCTCGGCCGGACAACGCGGGGATTCTCCGCAGTTCGATCCGGTCTCGGAGGCAATCCGGTGCCTCGACTCGGCTTGGGACGGCCGCGCAAGCGCCCGGACCGGGTGCGGGCCGACAAGGCGTACGACTCCCGCAAGAACCGTGCCCACCCGCGTCGACGTGGGATCAAGGCCACGATCCCCATCCCGGCGGACCGGGTCCGCAACCGCGTGAGTCTGGGTTCTCACGGCGGTCGGCCGCCGCAGTTCGACAAGACTGACTACCGCGAACGGCACGCGGTCGGACGCGGGTTCAATGGCCTCAAGCGCCACCGAGTGGTGGCCATCCGCTATGACAACTTGGCCGCCCGCTAGGAGGCCGCCGTGCTGGTCGCGGTCCTGGACGAATGGCTATGACCAGCAGCGGAATGGTCCTCATCGGTCACCTTGTAGCCAGGGACAGACGGCCAGCGGACCGTCAGAACCACGGACTCTTCCTCCGCGAACCAGGAGTGATCGACGCCTCGGCCCCACACGACGTAATCCCCCTGCCGGGCCAAAGTCACGCGGCGCCCTGGCAGTTCCACCCGGAAGCGCCCGCTGATGAGCACCAACAGGGTGGTGCGCTCTTCGCAGGTCACCCACTGAGCCCGCTCATCGCCCTGCGAGTGGACGCCCCATTTGATCTCCACGTCCTCGCTGTGCCGAGGATCGGAGGCGTCCTTGAAATGCCCCAGCAGCCACCCCCGGTCCAGCGCCGCGTCCCTGCCGGCATTGCCCACATACACGTTGTCGGTCATGACTCCGGAAGGTAGCAGCCAGCTGCATCGGCACTCATGACAGTAACCGTCACTCCAGCAACAGGCCCTTAAGCTGTCCCGTGACTGCACATCATCTCCGGCAGGAAACCGCCTGCGGCGGTCAGCCGAAGAGGAGCTCAACGCTCATGTCCCGGCAGTACTTCATGACGGTGACCAGTTGGCGGGCGTCATCGACACGTCGTTGGAGAACGGGGTCGCTGTCCTCGGAGTGGAACTGATCGATGATCGCCTCCAGTCTGGGCAGCATGGCTGCGCATTGAGCTGCCGTGAGGGATCCGTCATCGTCTGGATGGTCGAGCAGCGGTGCCAGCGTGGTGGAGACACTGCTCCACGCGCGGTCTCCACCGAATCCGTGCATCTCAGCAAGGGTGAACCCCTCTGCGTCGGCCAGCCACTCCCTGAACATGTGGAAGCCGGTGTAGGACCAGGAGACGTCAGGGCTGGTCACGTCGCCGCTTCCGGGGAAGAGCATGAGCCCCACGGTGTCCCCCCTTGCTTGCCCGATGCCCAGGATCAGTCGTAGGGCGACGTTTCGGCAACTGAGATGTCCTGCCGCATGGCTGGTGTGATCACGGCGTCGGAGCCCTCCTGGATAGCTCCGTTCACTGGGCTGAGCACGCGGCAGTTCGACAAGCTGATCACCGCGTAGTGGTGCCAGTGGCAGGGCATCCACCCGGTCCGCAAGGGGCGGCTCTGGATGGTGCCGCTGGAGGACCGGGTGCTTCTGGCCGCGGGCCACTGGCGGACCAACCTCACCCTGCGCCAACTCGGGCCGCTGTTCGGGGTGTCCAAGTCTGCAGCCGACCGCATCATCGACCATCTCGGACCCGCGTTCGCCGCCCAGCAGCGCAAGCGGTTCCGTAAGGGCGCGGCTCTGATGGTGGATGGCACGCTGGTGGGAAGCAATGCTGGTCAAGCGGCATGCCATAGATCATTTACGGTACAACGTTCATGCCAAGCCCTCTCTTTCGGATCTTGTCGGAGCATCGCATGGAGCTCCCAGCGCCCGATGCGCTGGAGCCTTCCGACGTCGTGCGCCCGGCCGAGTCCTGACAACGAAGCGCTGGGGCATGTACGACGGGCGGCAGGGGACGTAATCCGGTGGCCACCATCTTCGTGGCGTCCCTAGGGTCGCTGGAATGGCACACAACACTGTGGACCCCGCGACGATCACACCGGATATGGCTGCTCAGATCCGCACGTGGCGATGCGATGAGGAATACACCTGGCGCGCTGTGGCCCAGGCCGCGTCCCACCTGTGGGGCTCGGAATGGGGTAGCAACCAGCTCTACGGTGAAGACCTCTGTGTGGCCGCAGCGAAGGTGCTGGGCGAGAATCCGTACGAGGAACCGTGGAACTGACGCTCGTCGGGTGGTGTCCCTAGGGTCAGCGAGCGGACCCGATGAAGATGCCGGCGAGGTGAAGTACGGCTCGGAAGACGGTGGGGGTCTCCTCGTAGCGGGTGGCCGGCCCACGCCAGTTGTTCAAGCGGTTGATGCAGCGTTCGACGGTGTTGCGTCGCTTCTACGCCTCCCGGCCGAAGGTCGGCGCACGTCCAGCCAGACGGCCCTTGCGTCTGCGCTTTGCGACTTGGTCGGCGGGCTGTGGAATCTTCGTCCGGATTCCTTCGTGGTCAGCCCACCACGTGAGCGTCCGACCTCGTGGGGAGTGGGCTCGCCGGCTGGGGCCCATTTTGCGGGTCCCAGCCGCGTGTCGGTGAGCGCGCACGACGCTGGAGTCGACCGGCGACGACCAGTTCATGTCGCCTCCCTCGACGTCGGCCTGCGCGACCAGAGCAGTCAAGACCCGCGTCGGTCGACGCGCACGGCCGGACCAACGGTCCGCTGATCGGAAAGAAGCTGAGCTGGGCGGCAAGGGACGCAAGGACCGTCGCGTCCATGCCGGGCCGGGCGTGGGCTAACTCGTCCAGCTGTGGGCCACGTCGACGACGACCCGGTCGTCCAACTGGGTCACGCGGAAGGGCAGGCGGGCGCGTACGCCGAGACCGACCTGTGTCTGCCCCTCGAACGTGCCGCCGAACCGGGTGTCCCGGAAGGTGCTGTACCCGCTGATGTTCACACCGGGCAGGGCCTTGCCCACCTTCCCCGGGTAGGTCGGCACGCCGGCCTCCAGGTCGTAGCTCCACGCGCCGACGCGGATGTCGAGGATCGCCCCGCCGGCAACCGGTATGTACTGGCCCGAAGGGTTCGCGTAGAACCGGTCCACGTACTGGACGTGGTAGCCGATCCGGTCGCCGCCGCCGGGCACGTCGAACACGATGCGGTCGTAGCACTCGTGCTGTCCGGTCCTGATGTCCGTCAAGTGGTCGGCCCCCATGGCGGTACCACCCTTGGCGCCGCTGCCCCAGCCCGTAGGGCAGGCCGCCGCCGCGCGCGGTCCCTCCGCCGGGGCCGCGGCCGCGGTGCTCGCCGCCGTCCACAGCGTGGCGCCCGCGAGCACGAGCACCGCCACTGCCGCTCTGATACGTCGCATCCTGTCCCCCTTGGTCGAGCTCGGTCGCTTGACTCTGATGCCGGGTGAGACGGCCGGGCGCAGCGGAAGGTTGTACGCCAGACAGGGGCAAATAGGGAATCTTGCCGTCCGCGGGATTCCCCCGAGGAAGCTCGTCCGATGCGAGCCAGGAACGCGGCACGAGTACCTGGCCGACGACACGCGCGGCCGGGCGGGCCTCGTGGAGCGGCAGCGCATCGACCACCTGTTCGCCGCCGCGGCCCCGGGCACCGTCTACGCCCCGGCCGCCGCCGACGTCGTCCAAGTCGAGCCCGCCGCCGAAGCCGGGCCCGCCGCCTGGGAAGCCGAGCCTTGCGGAGCCGCCTGGATCGCGGCCCGCGACGCTGATGGGCACAGGTGCTGCGCGAGCTGGGGACGCTGGAGCAGACCGGGCCCGAGAAGGTGACGAAACCGTGCGACGAACTCACCCGCCGCGCGGGCGGCCACGGCCCGGCCCATATCGACGCCTGGCTCGCCCACGCCCTGACCGCGCGCCTCAGGCACTATCGACCCGGCCGCCACTACCTTCTGCCGCCGCCGGTCCTCGACGAGCACGCCGCGTCACTCATCGAACTCGCCCGCCGACGTCGGCGTCACCCAGCTCGGGCTCGCGCCCGGCCTCGCCACCACCGAGCCCGAAACCGCCGGTGATCACGCCGTGTCCATCGCGGGTGCCTGGTCCGGTGTGGGCCGACCTCACGCCCCGCTGTGCCCCGGGCCCCCACCGGTGTCAGCCGAAGAGAAGGCCGACGCCGTTGTCGAAGCAGAGCTGAAGTACGACCACCCGCCCCGGGCGTCGTCTCGGTGCCGTTGGAGAAGGGGGTCGGTGACTTGGCCTTGAGGCTGATCGGCGAGCTGCTGCAGGCGGGGCAGGAGCGTGGCGCACTGGATCGGCGTGAGGTCGGGGCGGCCATTGTGGGACGTGGGCATCTGACGACGGCCAGTGGGCCCTGCTTGAGCCGTTGCTGCCGCATGGCATCAAGCCGGGCCGTCCGCACCTGTGGACTCGGCGGCAACTGACGGACGGCCTACGGACCGTGTCCACGACCTGTTCCGGCGCTGGCAGCGGGACGGGACCTGGGTCCGGATCCTCACCCGGCTGCAGGCCGAGGCGAACGCGAAAAGCTTGATCACCTGGGGTGTGAACGTCGACTCCACGGTCTGCCGGGCCCCTCAGCACGCCGCCGGGGCGGCGAAAGGGGGATCTCCGGAAGGAGCTGTCCGGCGGCATCGCCCTTGAGCCGGCTGACGACGGACTCGGACGCTCGCGTGGCGGGCTGACCGCCAAAATCCACCTCGCGGTCGAGCAAGGCCAGAATCCTCTGTCGGTGGTGATCAGGGTGGGGCAGAGGGGTGAATCCCCGCAGTTCGAGCCGGTCCTGGGGGCGATCCGGGTTCCCCGGCTCGGGCCCGGCAGGCCGCGTAAGCGCCCGAACCGGGGCGGGCCGACATGGCGTACGACTCCCGCAATAGCCGAGCCTACCTGCGCAGACACGGGATCGAAGCAACGATCTCCGTTCCGGCGGACCGGGTCCGCAACCGGCTGGCACGCGGCTCGCACGGCGGCCGCCCGCCGAAGTTCGACAAAGACGACTACGAGCAGCGGCACGCAGTCGAGTGCGGGATCAACCGCCTCAAGCGCCACCGCGCCGTCGCCACCCGGTACCACAAACTCGCCGTCCGCTACGAAGCGACCGTGCTGGTCGCAGCCATCAACGAATGGCTTCGAACGGCACGGGGAGAGTCATGGGCGGGAGATCAGGCCACAGGCACCCGGTCTTCTGCGTAGGCAGAGCGCCTGCCCAGGTTGCGCCAGGCGATGGCGCCGAGAATCGGGAACAGGACCATGATGATCAGCCAGCCGACCTTGGGCAGGATGCGAATGCGCGGCGCAGGGGTCCTGATGCAGTCGACCAGGGCATAGACGTACAACGCCGCGACCATGAGGTAAATCGCGTAGACCAGTGCTGATGTCATCGGGTCACCTTGTGTGCCAGGAGCTCCCGCCCCGCTTGCGTGCGGCACGGCCTGGCCTCACTGCCCGACCATGCTAGCGGCCCTCGCTCAGTTGGGTGATACGGCCATTTGCCCCTATGGCCAGGAAGCGGGGCACATTGCAATGACCACAACGGCCGGACTACCCGCAGCCGACATCCGCTTTCGCAAAAGGCCCTAGAGGCTGACCGGGTCGAGCAGTTGCGGGCCGTTGTTGCGGACGTCGTTGACGGCCGTGGAGACCGGGCGCGCATCGAGGTGTCCGCCGGCGGGCTGGCCGAGGAGAGCCCGCAGTTCGTCGGGGTCTTGGTGTGCGGGGTCGAGCCAGGACTCGTAGTGGTCCTCGGTGAGCGCGAGGGGCATGCGCGGGTGCACGCGGCCGGCTGCGTCGGTGGCGTCGGTGGTGATGATGGTGCAGGTCATCAGCCAGGCGGCTGGGTCGTCGTCCTGGGTGACGGCCGGGTCGCGCCAGTACTCGTACAGGCCGGCGAGCGCCATCACCTGGTCGTCCTCGGGGTGGATGAAGTACGGCTGCTTGCGCACCTTGCCGGTGGCCGGGTCCTTGATGGGCTGCCACTCGTAGAACCCGTCCGCCGGGAGCAGGCAGCGGCGTGTGAGGAACGCGCGGCGGTAGGCCGGTTTCTCGTGCACGGTCTCCACCCGGGCGTTGATCATCCGCGCGCCGGTCTTCGGGTCCTTCGCCCAGGACGGCACCAGGCCCCAGCGCAGCGCCCGCAGCTCCCGCACGGGTGCGGCCCCGTCGCCGTCTTTGCGCGGGGTGCGCTCCAGGACGGCCCAGACGTCGTCGGTCGGGGCGACGTTCCAGTTCGGTGCGAGCGCCTCCGTGGTGGGCCACTCGGTGACGTGGAACACCTGCGCCAGGTCCTGCGGGCTTCGGGTGGAGACGTATCGACCGCACATGCGACCACCTTCTCATCGCCCGGCCGCCCGACGACGCACCGGTGCGGTGACCCGAGGGGAGGTGTCCTACGCCGGGCTGTCGCTGGAGAGGCGGTGCCGCACTTCTGCCTCGGACACCTCCCGCACTTCTGCCCCGGCCACCTCCCGCTGCCCCGGACACCTCGGGTACCCCCTCGGCACCGGCAGTCGGCATACACCTCCGCAGACTCACCTGAACCCCGCGTAACGGGTGCTCGGCGGGCCTCCCCACCCACCCGGCGCCCGGACCGCGGCCCATTCACCCGAGCGTGACGCGGTCGCGTGCGCCCTACTGGAACGCGACGCGGCCCCCGTCCGCCCTACCGGAGCGCCACGCGGCCGCGTCCGGCCTCCGCCACCCCCGTGGGCGAAGAACCGGACGCGATCACGCGTGGCGCCGGGTCAGCAGTGCGGGACCTCGGCGGAGGGCCTGAAGACGTCCCAGCTGGACCAGCCGGTGACACCGGTGGCGTTGTTGCGGTGGTAGTACCAGCTGATCGTCAGGCGGGGGTCGACGGCGGGGCCGTCCTGCCAGCAGTACACGGTCGCCCCCTGCCCCGCGTATCCGAGACCCTTGATCGTGGACGAGCCGTTGGCCTGGGCCCGGATCCGCACCCCGGTTCCCAGGTAGTCGCCCGGAGCGGCGGCGGTCGCCAGCGGGGCGGTGCCGGGTGCGGCAGGGGCCCCCTCGGCGGCGCCGGCGGCCGACGCGGGCAGCAGCAGGGCGGCCGTGGCGCCGAAGACGGCGAGGGTGGCGCCGTACAGACGGGCATGGCGACGGATGTGTGTGTTCATGACTGCTCCTGAGACCGGGTCAGCAGTTGCCGACGGCGAGGTACGGGGCGACGACGTCGTACCGGCCCCAGCCGGTCACGTGCGTGGTGTTGTCCGTGTGGTAGTACCACTCCTGGCCCGCCACGACGCGGCCGCAGTGGACGGTGACGTCGTGGCTCCCGTAGCCGTAACCGACCGTCGTGGAACCGGTGTTGGGCTGGGTGTGAATGCGAGCGCCGTCCACCAGGTAGCGGCCCGGCGAGGACTGGGCGCCGAACGCCTTCGCCGGTGCGGCTGTCGAGTGCGCGGTTGGCGCGGTGTGGGCCGTAGCGGTCCCCGCTCCGGCCGTCAGGAGGGCTGCGACGGCGGTGACGCCGAGCAGCCCGCGAAGCAGTACGTCGTGATGAGGCACGATGTGGTCCTTCCCCCTGCGGTATGTGCTGGTCGCCCCCCAGTGTTCGGTGCGCACCCTGCAAGGAGCTTGATAGTTTCTTGCAGGGGCGCGCAGACCGGTGTCGGGCGGACGGCCGCGACGGCCGGCCTGGGCCGGCGAGACCGCGCGGGACGAAGGACCGGCATGAGCATCGGATTCACCCTTCTCGGCGATGTGACCATCCGGTCCCACGGGGCCTCCGTCGCCCCCGGATCACCGCGCCAGCGCTGCGTCCTGGCGCTGCTCCTCGTCGACGTCAACCGACCCGTGTCCGCCGAGACACTCCTCACGCGGGTGTGGGGGGACAATGTCCCGCCGCGTGCGATGGCCTCGCTCTACAGCTACGTGTCGCGGCTGCGCGCCCTGCGCTCGGACCCGGGCGACGCGGAGCGGTGGGACATCGTGCGGACGCCCGCGGGGTATGTGCTGCGGACCGACGACTCGGCCGTCGATCTGTTCCGTTTCCGCTCCCTGGTCGAGCAGGCACGGGGCGCGAACGACCCCCGGGAGGCCGAGGCCTCGTACAGCCGGGCGCTGGCGCTCTGGCAGGGCGAGCCGTTCGCCGGGCTGCACTCTCCCTGGCTCGACGCGTACCGTCTCACGCTCGCGGAGGAACACCACCGGGCCCGGCTGGATCACTACGAGCTGCTGCTCGACGGAGGTCGGCACGCCGACCTCGTCCAGCCGCTCGCCGCGCTCGCCACCGAGCAGCCACTCGACGAACAGGTGGCCCACCTGCACATGCTGGCCCTGTACCGGACGGGACAGCCCGCCGCCGCCCTCACCGCCTACGAGCAGTTGCGGCAACGGCTCGTGGAGCGGCTGGGCGTCGACCCCGGACCCCGGCTGAAGGAGCTCCATCAGCGGATCCTCGTCTTCGACGACGCCCTCGCCGCACCCGCGGCCCATGCGCCCGAACGCCGCACACCCCGCCAACTCCCCGCATCCCCTTCGGGATTCGTCGGCCGGGACGACGCACTGCGGCTCCTCGACGCACGGGAAGGCCGCGCCGACGACGCGGCGCCGGACATCAGCGTGATCGCGGGAATGGCCGGAGTCGGCAAGTCGTGGCTCGCCCTGCGCTGGGCGCACCAGCACGCCGACGAGTTTCCCGACGGCCAGCTCTACGCCCAGCTGAACGGCTTCAGCCCCAGTGTCCGCCCCACCGACCCCGGTGACGTCCTGCACCTCTTCCTGATGGCCCTCGGGGCGGCCGAGAGCGAACTGCCCGCCGACACGGAGGGCCGCGCGGCGCTCTATCGCACGCTGATGGCACGGCGAAAGATCCTGGTCGTTCTCGACAACGCCCGCGACAGCGCGCAGGTCGTGCCGCTTCTGCCCGGGACACCTGGCTGCAGGACGCTCGTGACCAGCAGGAACCGGCTGAGCAGCCTCAAGGTGCGGGCCGGGGCGGACATCGTCGACCTCGGCGTACTGTCGGCCGCCGAATCGTCGCGGCTCTTCGCCCGCCGGGTCGGAGACGACCGCGCCGCGTCCGAGCCGGCCCTGCGCGACATCGTCCACTGGTGCGCCGGGCTGCCGCTGGCCCTCGACATCGCGGCCGCGCACGCGGACGGACTACCGGGCGCCTCCCTCGACCAGCTCGCCCAGGACCTGCGCAATCCGAGCGCCCGCCTCGACGTACTGGACGCCGGTGACGTATCCGTCAGTCTCCGCGTCCTGTTCGCCGCGTCGCACGCGGCGCTGGACGCCGAACCGGCCCGGGTGTTAGGCCTGTCAGGGCTCCTGCCGCACCAGGACGTGTCCTTGGCCGCGCTGGCCCACTTCATCGAACGTGACCCGACGCGAACCCTGCGGACCATGCGCGTCCTGGAAGAAGCCTGCCTGGTCCGTCAGCACCGACCGGGCCGCTACCAGATGCACGACCTGATCCGGCTGTACGCCGAGGAGCAGGCGGCCGGTCTGACCGCCGTGCAACGCGACCGGCACACGCGCCGTCTCGTCGGTTTCTACGTGTGCGCGGCCCAAGCGGCGCACCGAGTCCTGGAGCCGCACCGCACGGCACAGGACCCACCCGCACTCGACGATCCGGGGCCCGCTCCCCTCGCCTTCGATGACGCGCAGGCCGCGCTGGCCTGGTTCGACGCCGAGTACGCCTGCCTCCAGGAGGTCATCGCACTCACCGAACAGCGCGGCATGCGACTGGAGTTGTGCCGCCTGACCTGGGCGCTGCACACATTCCGCTGGCGCCGCGGGCTGTTCGAGGAAAGCATCCGGGCCTGGTACACGGCCCTGGACGCGGCCACCGGCCTGGACGATCCCTCTCTCACGGCCCACACCCGTCAGCGGCTCGGCGTCGCCCTGGCACAGGCGGGGCGCTACGACGAAGCCCTGCCCCACCTCGACGAGGCCCTGGAGCGGTTCCGTGCCGACGGCGACACCGCGGGCCTCACCCGCACCCACCACTCGCTCGCCGAGGTCCACGTCCGCATCAACGCCTACGAGCGTGCCCTTCCGCACTTCGCGCAGGCGCTGGAGGGATACCGCGCGCTCGGGGATCAGGTGGGCGAGTCCAACATCCTGAACGGCACCGGTTGGGCGCTGGCCCGGCTCGGCCGGTACGCGAGCGGCGAGGCACACTGCCTCCAGGCGCTGCCGTTGCTCCAGCTCCACGAGGACGGCGAGGGGCAGGCCGCGACGTGGGACACACTGGCGTACATCGCGCGGCGCACCGGCCGGACGAGCCGTGCCCTGGACGCGTACCAACAGGCCCTCACCCACTTCCAGGCCATCGGCAACGCCAATCGTGAGGCCGACACATGGGCGTCCCTCGGGGACATGCACGCCGATGCGGGGGACCACGACGCCGCACATCAGGCCTGGACGACGGCGCTGGGCCTGTACCGGGGCCAGGGCCGGACGGCGGAAGCACGCGAGATGACCGAGCGGTTGGCGACAGGGACCGAGCCCTGACGCCCATCTCCCGGACCGGTACTCCTGAACCGACCGCGTCCCCGCGAAAGGGTCCGGCCACCACCTGGCCGGGCTACGGAACCCAGCCGAACGTGGGTGCCCGGTGGGAGCCTGTTTCTGATCCCGGCTGTGAGGTGGGTCCGGTGATGGCCTGATCACGCGCTGCTGACCAGCCGTGCCAGGGTGATCCGTCGCGGTATCGCATCAATCAGGGGCGCGACCGATGGGCCGCTTGATGGGCCGGCCCATGCGGGGCCACGTCGTACGCATGTTCCTGGCGTGCTGGGCGAAGAGGGCCATCCCCGCGGAGACGGGGAGCAGCGGGTGCCGGTACCTGCCTGGGTGGCCGAACTGGGACCATCTCCGCGCACGTGCGGGGAGGGTCCCAGTTGCGTCTGGAAGGCCGAAGCGGCCGCGCCGGGAACAGCCGGTCCGGCCGGCACGGTTGCATCAGCTGAGACACTGGCGCCGCACCGGTATCCGGGCCCCAAGTCCGCGGTGAACCCGCCGCGCACTCGGACCGAGACGTATTACTGCAGGAGGCTTTCATGACTGACCGGCCCTTGACGCTCATGGCAGTGCACGCCCACCCCGACGACGAGGCCACCGGAACCGGAGGGGTCCTCGCGCGGTACGCGGCGGAGGGCATCCGCACGGTTCTCGTGACGTGTACCGACGGCCGTTGCGGTGACGGACCCGGAGGCGTCAAGCCGGGCGAGCCCGGGCACGATCCGGCGGCGGTCGCCCTGATGCGCCGTCAAGAACTCGCAGCGAGCTGTGCCGTGCTGAAGGTCAGCGATCTGGAGACGCTGGACTATGCCGACTCCGGGATGATGGGCTGGCCGAGCAACGACGCCCCCGGATCCTTCTGGCAGACCCCCGTGCAGGAAGGCGCGGCACGGCTCGCGGAACTCATGCGGCACTACCGACCTGATGTGGTAGTCACCTATGACGAGAACGGCTTCTACGGCCACCCCGACCACATCCAGGCCCACCGCATCACGATGGCGGCGCTGGAGATGACCGCGCTGGCACCGAAGGTGTACTGGACCACGATGCCCCGTTCGATGATGCAGCGGTTCGGCGAGGTCATGCGCGAGTTCCATGAGGACATGCCGGAGCCGGATCCTGCCGAGGCCGCCGCCATGGCCGAGATCGGCCTCCCCGACGATGAGATCACGACGTGGGTGGACACGACCGGGTTCAGCGGTCAGAAGTTTGACGCGTTGGCCGCGCACGCCAGTCAGGGCGAGAACATCTTCTTCCTCAAGATGGGAAAGGAGAGGTTCGGTGAATTGATGGGCATGGAGACCTTCGTACGCGTCCGGGACACCACCGGCGCGGCCATACCGGAGAACGATCTCTTCGCCGGACTGCGCTGATCCACCCGTGCGACCGAACGGGTAGCGCATCGCCCGCACGGCCCGCGATCGAGCGGCACCTCCGCCTCGTGACCGGGCTGGTGGGTCTGCGGGACGAACACCTCCAGCGGAGCCTCGCCGGACTCCGCCAGGATGTGCGGCTTCCAGGCCGCGACGTAGTAGGGGACCATCCCAACCCCGTGCTTGCGCTCCAGCTCCCGCATCGACACGACGCCTCGACCTTCGACCACCGCGGCATGCCAGCACCTTCCACCAGGAGCGCCCCGATGCTGCTGTGGCAAGAGACCCGGTGCCCCCAAACTCGTCAACACCACGCGTCCGTGGAAGGGGGGCGCCTCCCGAACTCATCGACAGGCGACGTGCTTGCTGGGGTTCTGGCTTGCTTTCCGTAAACCGGTCACGGTGGATCATGCGACGTAGCTCGAAGGCTGTGGTTCTGGTGCGCTTCTGCGGCGAGAAAGTCCCGCGCCGCGGAGGTGACCCAGGTGCGAATGAGCTGCTGGTCCGGAGGTTGATCGTTCGGCAGGTCGAGTGCTCTCACGAGATCAACGATGGGTTGCAGCGCGTCCGGGTAGTCGAGTTCGGCTGCAGCTTCCTTATGGATCAGCTTCTCTCCGTGCATCTTTCCGTACAGGGGAGTCCTACCACCGAAAGCCGCGTGGCGCTGACCCGGCCGTGTACTGCGTACGGGATGAGCCCGGTAGGCGGGAGCAGGTCCGGGAGTCAGGACTGTGCCGACGCCGTGGACGGCGCGGGGGTGAGCGACGTGGCGGTCTCCCAGACGAATCCGTCCGGGTCGGTGAACGAGCCGGCGGTGCTGCCGAGGACGATGCGGTGCGAGCCGGTGCCGTAGGCGGGGACGCCGAGGTCCTTGGCCAGGCCGCGGCGCTTGTACAGCGCCAGCTTCACGGGGCTGGACACCCCGGAGGCGAACTCGGCGTACTTGCCGCCGAAGCTGGCCTTCACGTCCTCGACGCCGAGCAGGAGGACGATCTCGTCGATCTCGCGGGTGGCCGGGCCGGTGTCCTTCTTCGCCGAAGTCGCGATCTTCCAGACCGTTCCGTCCGGCGCCTGGAGGACGCCGCCGTAGCCCCACAACGACTTCTCGGCGGGCTTCAGCGTCGTGGCGCCGGCGTTCACGCCGGCGCGGAGGAAGCTGTCGACGGTGGCCGGCCGCGACACCGTGAGCGCCAGGGTGAAGCCACGGAATCCGGCGGAGTGCGCCTCCGACGCCCGCAGGCGTATGTGCGTGTCCACTCCGAAGGCGGTGTAGAAGCGGTGGGCTGCCTCGGGGTCGGGCACCTCAAGGACGACGGATGCGATGGACGTGGTGGGTGCGGTGGTCGCGGTGGTTGCCATGACCATCACGCTAGGGGCTGCTCGGCGGCCGGGGCTTCTCGATTCCTGACCGGTCTCGTCACCTGCTTCGCCACACACGCCGGCATCCCCTCCAGCATGACGGCAGACCCCGCAGCACCGGCCGTACCAGAGGCATCGGCACGGTCGGCCGCCGCATCTGCGGCGAGGCGCCGGAAAACCCCGGGCGGCATGCCGACCAGCTCGGTGAAGCGGGTGGTGAAGGTTCCCAGCGACGCGCAGCCGACCATGAAGCAGACCTCGGTGACGCTGAGGTCGCCACGTCGCAGCAGCGCCGTCGCGCGCTCGATGCGACGCGTCATCAGATACGCGTACGGCGACTCGCCGTAGGCCGCCCGGAACTGCCGACTGAGGTGCCCGGCGGACATGTTCACACCGCGGGCGAGCGCCTCCACGTTCAGCGGCCGCGCGTACTCCCGGTCGATCCGGTCACGGACACGACGCAGCCGCGCCAGATCGGTCAGGCGCTGCGCCTCGACGCGTGCACGCCGCCACTCGGGCTGACACATGGGCGTACTCCCCTTTCCTTCCTCTTGCATCGACGCCTACGAGCGCCTGGGGTACCCGCAGGGACAAGGCACCCAGGCGCTCGTTGATGAGGACCGGCCCGCCGGAGCCGACCAGCCGGGTCGTCCAGACGCTGACGCGGCCCTGGCACACCGCCGGCAGGGCGGAGCCTGCGCACTGCTGCGCAGCGTTCTGCGCTGGTGGCCGCGGTGCCGGGCGACACGGCCGCATCGACACCGGCACGGCTCAGCGCAGCTCCTGGATGCGGACCAGGTTGCCCGCGGGGTCACGGAACGCGCAGTCACGGATGCCGTACGGCTGCTCGGTCGGTTCCTGGACGACCTCGGTGTCACCGGCCTGCACCTTCTCGAACGTGGCGTCGAGATCGCGGGTGGCCAGCAGGATCCAGCCGTAGGTGCCCTTGGCCATCATCTCGTGAATGGTGCGGCGCTCGTCCTCGGTGACGCCCGGGTCGGCGGCCGGTGGTGCCAGGAGGAGGGAGGTGTCCGGCTGTCCGGCCGGGCCGACCGTGATCCAGCGCATCCTGCCCTGTCCGACGTCGCTGCGGACCTCGAAGCCGAGGACGTCGCGGTAGAAGGCGAGCGACGCGTCGGGGTCGTCGTGCGGCAGGAAGCTCGTGTGAATGGTGATGTCCATGACGAGCAGGCTAGACGTGACTCCCTGACCCGCGCTTCTCGATTCGTGATCGCTCCGGCCGCGCTCGGACGTTCACGTGCCCTGCCGCGGGAAGCGTTCCGTGTCACACTCCAGGCCGGGCGCCGGCGACGCCGCCTTCCGGTTCATCGCGTCCACCACGCGCGGTGCTGAGACGACGATCGCCCGGGGCGGCACGTTCAGCAGCGCTCCGAGGGGTGGGCGGCTGCCGGCCGAGGCGTCGCTGCCCGGACTGCCGCGTCAGCAGGCCGGGCAACGGGGTGCTCAACAGGTCAGCGGTCGTGGGCGAAGTGCGCATAGAGCGGGGCGTGCCGTCCCGTCGCAGGAGGGGCCCCCGACTCGCCCCGGTGTCACCCACGATGACCTGCGGCTTCTTCAGTAGCGGTCGTAACCGTCGCTGATGCGCGTCTTTCCGCTGGGACAGCCGGCATACACGCCCGTCCGGTCTCCGTACCACTTGGTGTAGCTGTTGTGGTACTCGCCGCTCGTGCAGACCACGTAGGTGCCGTACCGTTCAGGCCCCGTGCCGTCGCACCAGCCGGTGAGGGATGTGGTGGTCCTGCTGATGGTGTAGCAGTGGCCGTTCGCGACCGACAATCAACTCCGCTTCGGATACCGCGAGTTCATCCCTCTCACACCGGAAGCCCTCTTGTCTCGATGTCATGTCACCGTCATTCTGTACCTGCGCGTGTCCGTCTACCCGCATAGATGCGCGCAAGGGTTCCACCTGTCAGTGCGACATCGACCACTCGTCCCCGGAGGATCGATCCACGTGAGACCCCGTCACCCCCGTCGACGTTGCCTCGGCGCCGTCGCGGCATCCCTGGTCGTCCTGTGCGCCGGCCAGACCCTGAGCGCCCTGCCGGCCACGGCGTCCGTCAAGGCCCCCGCCTCCAGGTCCGCCGTCACGGCCGCGGAGGACCACGCCGCGCGGGCGATAGCCGGCTCGCTCACCGACTCCGCCTGGCGTGCTCGCGTCCGGACGGCCGCGCTCACCTCCGACGAGGTGAAGGTAACCGCCCTGGCCCGACAGGCCGGCGGCACCCTGCAGTCCACCCTGACCGCGGCCGACCGCCGGATCGCCACCGCCAAGGGCCTGGGTACCGAGGTCGGTCCGCTGCTGCGGCTGCGACTCGGGGACGCGTCCATGCGGACCGCGCTCGCCGCCGGGGCCACGCCCTGGGTGGCCGCGGCCACCCAGGACGAGAACGCCACCACCGTCACCGCCTACGACAGCCGCGGCCGGGCCCACACGCTCGACGCCCGTAGGGCGCCCGCCCACCCGGTGTACGTCGTCGACATCGACAGCTCCACGGCACTGGCCGCCGGTCTGAACGTGCTGACCGAGGAACTCTCGCGGTACGGCGTCCACTCCGCCGCGCCCGCCGCAGAGCAGACCCCTGCCGAACACCCGCGGAGGCTCGCCGCCACCGGCGGCTTCTGGACCACGCGCATCACCGCGGTCGAGCTCTCCGACGACGAGGAACCCTGGATCAAGGGGGACGCCGAGATCTACACCCTGGTCACCGGCTTCGGCCAGGACGGCAAGGTGCGCGTCGATCCCGTCGACATGCCGTACCTCGACAACGACGGCACGGTCTACCGGCCCAACCAGATCCTGGTCAACTGGTCCTCCTACAAGTACGACCTGGCCGACGCCGTGATGATGGAGGAGGACGGCAGCACCAACTACCACGACCTCGCCCAGGCCATCGCCACCGCACTGCTCACCATCACCGACCAGGGCACCTACATCCCGCTGGTGAACGCGGTCCTGGACGCCATCCCGGACGACTGGTGGACCGACGACCCGGACTACGTCGACTCCTGGTACACCCTGGCCCGGAGCGACAACGGCACCCGCTACGGCGCCCGCGGCAACGGCTGGATGACGGTGCAGCCGTACTACGTGTCGGAGTTCTAGCCCCAGCGCCGGGCCCCGGCGCACGGAAGCCCGGCGGCTGAGGGACGCGCGCTTCCCCGGCACCGGTCCGAGCCGCGGCACCGGTCCGAGCAGCTGCTGCCGGTGGCCGGTGCCGGGCACACGGCGTGGTCCCCGACATGCGGCTCGGGCCGCCCCCTGGTGGGGACGGCCCGTCGGACACCCGGTGCCGGGGACGCTGGCCCGGGGCCGTCCTGCGGACGGCCTCGCGGTGGCGCTTCAGCAGGTCGCCGTCGCCGGGTGCGCTGTGCGGCCGGTGTGGTGACGGTGCGCCCGGTGGAAGGGGACCAGGGCCAGGGAGCGGACGGCGACGGCTCCGATGACACCGGTGGCGACGGCGACCACGACCCAGCCCACCGGGGCGCTCCACGGCGTCCCGGTGAGGGACAGCAGCCGGATCCCGTAGGTCGCGCTCGCCGCGGTGGTGAAGGTCAGGGCCCAGAAACCGAGGGTGAAGGGAAGCCGCAGGTAGTCCTTCACGAGGACGAGGTGAGGCAGCAGCAGGGCGGCCATCGTGCCGAGCAGGATCTCGTGGACCGTTCCGGGCCTGCCTCCGGTGATCACCCACCAGGCGTTGCCCGCGACGGCCGGCGGCGCCGAGAAGATCGCCAGGGTCGGCAGCAGCGGCCGCGGGAGTTCGGGACCGGTCGCGAAGCGGACCAGCAGCAGGCTCCCGATCAGCAGCCAGAACAGGATGCCTGCGGCGAACAACACCTTCGCCGCACCGGGGTGGCCGATCGTCGCGACGGATTGGGCCGAGATCAGGGACGCCGCGACGGTGGGCAGCAGATGACCACCGTGCAGCGTCGCCGGGTCGCGCGGCACCGTCAGCAGCCGGGCGACGAACCACGCGCCGAAGCCGGCGCTGAGGGCCAGCATGGCCCACACCAACCCCTCGCCCACCAGGGGGAACGACACGAAGAGCCGGGCCGACATCGGCGAGGCGGCGACGGGCACGAGGGCCGCGAACGGGCCGAGAACGGGATGGCGCAGATCGTCGGCGACCTCGTGCGGTCTGAGCCCGGCCGCGGCGTACCGGAGCACGGTCACCAGCCATGCGGTCGCGGCCACCAGCCAGAGGACGGTCCCGATCACCCGCGGCGCCCCCAGTTCGGCGGCGGCCGTCCAGGTGCCCGCCAGCCCGGACAGGCCGAAGGAGATGCCGAAGGCGTTGAGCGGAAGCCTGGCCCGGGCGGGTCGCGCGGTGCCGGCGGACCGGGCCGGTCGGGAGGTGGATGCGGACATCGGGTCTCCAGTGATGCGTCGAGCGGGCAGCGCCGCCAGGGCACGGCCATCGAGGGACGGTTGACGTCCTGCTTCTGAGGACGGTCCGATCTTGCGCTCCTGCCCATTCATGAGTCCAAGGAACGATTTTCATCGTTTCCATAAATGCGGCACATGAGGTGCCCGTGCGAGCCGTCACCATGCATGCAATCTATGGATTCGAGCACATCGAATCATTGGAATCATCGCGCCTGGCGTACCAGAGTGATGCGCGGCCCCATCGACGTCAGTCATTCGACGGAAGCACGTGGACAGGGGCCGTTGTGAACTGATGTGCGGAATGCAACCCGAGGTGACCTTCTTCGCGAAGGCCCCAGCACAGTTGGGAGCCAGTACTTATGCGTACCCCCGATCCCGCTTCGACGACGGGTCCGGACCGGCGTACGGTGCTCGCCGTGCCACTCGCCGTGGGCGCGGTCCTTGCGGTCGGCGCCGGGCAGGCGCAGGCGGCCCCGCGGCCGGGCGGCGGCGCCCCGCACGCGCACCCGTACGCGCCGCGGTTGGAGACGGTGGCCACGTTCGACGGCGCGATGCCGACCGGTGTCACGGTCTCGCGCGGCGGCCGCGTGTTCGTGAACTTCCCCCGGTGGGGCGACGACGTGCCGTTCACCGTCGCGGAGATCCGGCACGGCAAGCCCGTCGCCTACCCGGACCGGGAGATCAACACCCCTGACACCGCCGCGCCGGAGCGACACTTCCTGGGGGTGCAGAGCGTCGTCGTGGACGCCGCCGACCGGCTGTGGGTGGTCGACACCGGCCGGGTGGAGTGGGCCGACGCGCCGTACGGCGGGCCCAAGTTGGTGGCCGTCGACCTGGCCACCGACAAGGTGGTGCGCACCATCGTCTTCCCCGCCTCGGTGGCCGGTCCGCGCAGCTTCGTCAACGACGTGCGCTTCGACCTGGTCCACGGCTTCGCCTATCTCACCGATGCCACACCGGACGGCCCCAACGGGCTGATCGTCGTGAACCTGGCCACGGGTGAGTCGTGGCGGCGCCTGGACGACACCCCGTCGACGCTTCCGGTGCCGGGTTTCGTGCCGACGGTCGACGGCCGGCCGATGCTGAACCGTCCGGACGGCACGTCAGCGGGAACGCCCATCAACATCGGTGTGGACGGTATCGCGCTGAGCCCCGACGGTGAGTGGCTGTACTACTGCCCGCTGTCCAGCCGGCGACTGTACGCGGTGCGCACACGCGACCTCACCCGTCTCCGGGAGACCGACATCGAGGTGCACGACCTGGGTGTCAAGGGGATGTCCGACGGTCTGGAGACCGACCGTGCGGGGCGCGTGTACGCGGGTGACATCGAGCGCAAGGCGATCGTCCGGCGCGACACCGACGGCAGCTACCACACGCTGGTTCAGGACGAACGGCTCAGCTGGCCCGACACGTTCTCCATCGGCTACGACCACAAGCTCTACGTCGTCGCCAACCAGCTCAACCGCCAGGCCGCCTACAACGGCGGCACCGACCTGCGGCGCAAGCCGTACGTGCTGTACCGCCTGCCCATCGGCAGCGGGCCGGCACGCCGCTGACCCGAACCGGCTCAGGCCGGGCTCCACTCTCCGCAACCGATAGCCCGAAAGGCAGATTCCCGCATGTCCCGCAAGCTCATCCGTGCCGCCGTGGCGACCGCCGTCGCCACCGCTGTAGCGGCCGGTACCGCGCTGGCCGCGCAGCCGTCCGTCGCAAAGGACCACCAGCGGACCGGCTCCCACGCCTGGCCCTGGAAGCTGGTCGACGGATCGCCCGACCTGGTGAGGCCGACGGCGCTGACGGTGGACCGCTCGATCGGCGCGCGCCGGGCGGCGGTCGAGGTACGTCTCGCGCAGCAGCTGTACACCTTCTGGAACACGGGTGAGAAGAAGTACCTCGACGCGTCGGTCAGCCCGGACTTCGTGGACAACACCCTGCCGCCCGGCCGGCCGCAGGGCCCCGAAGGCCCAGTGTTCGCCTCACGGAACTTCCGCGCCGCCGTGCCCGACCTGACGTGCGAACTGGCCGACCTGCTGATCACCGGTGACAAGATCACCGCTCGGCTCGTCTTCCGGGGCCACTTCACCGGCACCTTCGACGGAGTCCAGGGCACGGGCCAGAAGGTGGATTTCAACGCCATCGACATCCAGCACGTCGGCGAGCGGCAGATCGTCGAGGACTGGCACATCGAGGACAACCAGACCTTGCTGTCCCAGCTCGGCGTCGACTGACCGACCGTACGCAGGATCTCCGCCACGTGGTCCCCGCTCCACCGGAGCGGCGGAACCACGCGGTCGTGCCCACGGTCGTCCACCGGGAGCGGCACCGGACCGACCGGTGCCTTCCCGGCACGGGCACCCCCGGCACCGCGTCCGGTGACGGGGTGTGCCGCGCATGCCGGCGTCCACGGTCCCCGGAGGGAGCGACGGCGAAGGCCCCCGGTCACAGCACGGGTCACACGTGTTCGTGTGCGGCAGTCCGCAGCACGTGTGTCCCGCGCGCACCACTCAGAAGGTGTCGTCCGGCCCGTCCCGTACTGCGCCGGATCTGATACGTGTGTCGGCTCGGAGTCCCCGGCGGCGGGATGTTCTGCGAGCTGGGCGAGGAGCCAGGCGAGAGCGACCTGCCCGGGGGTGGCCTCCTTTGCCCTGGCGAGCGTCGCGACGTGGTCGACGAGAACCTGGTTCGCCGCGCGATTCTCCGTCGTGAAGCGGGGGACGGTCGTGCGGACGTCGCCGTCCGTGAACGAGGTGAAGGCGTCCACCGTCCCGGTCAGGAAGCCCTTGCCGAACGGGCTGAACGGCACGAAGCCGACGCCGAGTGACACGCAGGTCGGCAGGACCTCAGCCTCGGGGTCCCGGGTCCACAGCGAGTGACGCCGGTGTGATGGCCGGGGCGGTCGAAGCCGACGCCACGATCACGATGGCGGACGCACGCGACGGCGCGGAAGTGGCCGCCGCCCTGCTCGTCGAAGGCGACCACCGCAGGGAGACCGTGCTGACCACCGGCCGGGAAGCGCTGTCCTCAGCGGACTGTGCCGCGCTCGTCGGCAAGGCCGCCAGCAAGGATGTCCCCTGCCACCACGTCCCCGCCCAGCAGGTGCTCGACGGGCTCCTGGCGACCGGGCTCCCCGACTGGCCGGCCGAGGCGCTGCCGGCCCTCCAGCAGATGTACGACACCGGCGAGCTCAACCCGGACAGTGACGGCGTGCAGCCGACCGCTCGTCGCGGGACGCAGCAAGGGCCCCGCTCGCGGGAATGAACGCCTCAGGCAACGGGCTGTTCTCCGATATGAGCGAAGCAGTAGTGGCCGCCGCGTACGGCGGCCCCGAGGTCCTGTCCCTGACCGACGTCGCCGTCCCGGAGCCTGGCCCGGGTCAGGTGCGCATCGCGGTCCGCGCGGCCGGAGTCAACCCCTTCGACCACAAGACGTACAGCGGTGCCTTCGGCGCCGACCCGCAGCGGCTGCCGCTCCGGCTCGGCCTGGAAGCGGCCGGCGTGGTGACGGCGGTGGGCGCCCACGCGACCGGCCCCGCGGGTCCGATCGCGGTGGGTGACGAGGTGATCGCCTACAGGGCGCCCGGCGCCTACGCGGCCGAACTCGTCGTTCCTGCCGAGTCCGTCATCCCGAAGCCGGCGGCCCTGTCGTGGGAACAGGCCGGCGGGCTGCTGGCCGCGGGCGTCACCGCCGTACACGTCCTCGAAGCGACCGGTGTGAACAAGGACGACACGGTGCTGATCCACGGCGCCGCGGGAGGCGTCGGCCTCGTGGCCGTCCAGGAGGCGGTGGCACGCGGAGCCACCGTGGTCGCGACGGCGAGCCCGGCCAAGCACGAGGTGCTGCGCGAGCTGGGAGCGATCCCGGTCGCGTACGGGCCGGGACTGGCGGACCGGGTACGGGCTGCCGCGCCGTCCGGTGTGGACGCCGCGGCGGACCTGGTGGGCACCGACGAGGCGGTGGACGTCTCCCTGGAACTCGTGGCCGACCGTTCCCGCATCGCCACCATCGCGGGTTTCCAGCGCGGCGCCCAGGCGGGGATCAAACTCCTCGGCGGCGCGCCCGGCGCGGACCCCGGAACCGGCATCCGGGACGCCGCCCGCCTGCACCTGACGGAAGCCGCGGCGGCCGGCCGGCTGCGCGTCATAGTGGCGTCGAGCTATCCGCTGGCTGAGGCCGCGGCAGCCCATCGCGAGAGCATGGCCGGCCACACGACCGGAAAGATCGTCCTGGTCCCGTAACCGCTCGTCGAGTCGCGAGGTCCGCGGCCGAAGGAGGCGCAGGCGGCGCCGGGAGAACCACGAACGGCGCTGCCTGCGAGGCGACAGCGACTCCCCGCGTACGCGGCTCGGCCGAGAACCCGCGTCCTGGGAGGAAGCGTTCGCCACCCGCCGCGCGGGGTGGGGCCCTGGCGCCCGGACGCCGCGGCACATTGCATGGAGGCGCGGTCCGAAAGAGCTGACCAGGACTCAACGCAGCCGCCGGCGGTACTGGGGGCCGGTGGGCCGTCTTGCGCACGTCCGTCACCCCGGTCGGCTCGTCGACCGGGGTGACGGTGAGGTCGATTGCGGCACCGCCGGAGACGTCGGGGGCTCACACCATGCGCAGGGTCCAGCTCCAGCGGTGCACCCCCGGTGAGACGAGGTAGGCGGGGAAGGTGTCGGGGCCGCAGGAGGCCGTTCCGAGGCCCCGGTGAGCGGCGTCGATGTGGACCACACAGCCGGGACGCGGCGTGAGTTCGTCGTGGTGCGCGGCGGCGGTGAGGTCTTCGGCGCGGTAGCGGGTGACGGAGACCTGGCGCGGCTCGTCCAGCTCGACCGCGAGTCCGGTGGCGCCGGGCGACGACAGGGTGAACCGCCGTACGCCGTGCCGGCCTCCGCTCTCCTGTGGCCGCAGATACGGGGTGAACAGGTCGTCGACGGGCAGCGCGTGGTGGCCGACCGGTGCTCCGGCGGCCCGGTCCGGATACGACTCCCAGGGACCCTGTCCGAACCACTCCAGCAGATCGAGCCCGGCCACCGTCTCGAAGACCGAGCCGATGCGGGCCACGTCGTGGAACTCCTCGGGCAGCTCGGCCGACTCGTCGACGCGGACGCCGCCCCCGACAGGCGTGAATGCCTGCCGGTGCCGTACCACGCCGAGGGTGCAGGCGTATGCGGCCTCCACGGTCACCCGTGTGCCGTCCCGGTGTACGGAGACGACCTTGCGCACCATCCGGTCCAGGCCCCAGGCGCGCCACCGCATCGCCATCCCGCCCAGCTCGTCGTTGTCGGTGGGCGCCCGCCACAGCGACAGCGTCGGGGCGGTGGTCAGCAGCGGGTGGCGCAGCAGCCCCTCGGCGTCCACTTCGACGGCCGGCCCGGCCACGACCGGCTCCCTCGGGGCGTCCGCCGCCCGCAACCGGATCCGGGGCGTGCACACCTCCGTACCGGCCGGCGCCCACGCCTGGTCCTCCGCCGTCGTCACCCGCAGCGTCAGCCACGCCTCGCCGCCGTCGGCCGGCACCGCGAACGGCAGCGGTACGGCCGCGGTCTCACCCGGCCGCAGATCGGGCAGTTCGGCCGGGCCGGTCAGGGTACGGCCGTCGGCCAGCGCGAGCTCCCAGGTGCCGGTCAGCCAGTCCAGGCCACGGAAGTGCTGATGGTTGGCGAGGACGACGCCCTCGTGCCTGAAGCACCGGATGCGGACCGGCGCCGCGATCTCCCGGTGCTCGTACATCGCGGGCTTGGGAGTGCGGTCGGGGAAGACGATCCCGTCCGCGACGAACGCCCCGTCGTGCAGGGTCTCGCCGAAGTCACCGCCGTACGCCCAGCGGTGGCCGGGCGCGGCGACACCGTTGCCGTGGAGTCCGGCGCCCGCGCGCCCGACCGGCCTGCCGTCGCTCACGCGCTGGAGGATTCCGTGGTCCCAGAACTCCCAGATGAACCCGCCCTGAAGACCCGGAGTGGACTCGATGGCGGCCCAGTGGTCGGCCAGCGTGCCGTTGCTGTTGCCCATCGCATGGGAGTACTCGCACTGGATCAGGGGCTTGGTCTGCTCCCCGGACAGCGCGTGTGCCAGGCAGTCCTCCAGCGGCGCGTACATGGGGCAGGCGATGTCGGATGCCACGTCCGGATCGGCCCAGCCGCGCTTGGCCGCGCCCTCGTACTGGATCGGCCGGGTGGGATCGTGCCGGCGCACCCAGCCCGCCGCCGCGTCGTGGTTGGCGCCGTAGTCGGACTCGTTGCCCAGCGACCAGACGATGATCGAGGGGTGGTTCTTGTCGCGCAGCACCATGCGCGCGACGCGATCCACGAAGGCGTTCAGGTAGCGCGGGTCGTCGGCGATCTCATGGGCGTGGTCGTGGGACTCGATGTCCGCCTCGTCGACGACGTAGAAGCCCAGTTCGTCGGCGAGGTCGTACAGCCACGGGTCGTTCGGGTAGTGCGAGGTGCGGATCGCGTTGAAGCCGAACCGCTTCAGCAGCACCAGGTCCGCGCGCATGTCGTCGTACGAGACCGTCCGCCCGGTCAGCGGATGGAAGTCGTGCCGGTTGACGCCCCGGATGAAGACCCGCTCGCCGTTGACCAGCAGGTCCCGGCCGACGATTTTGACGTCCCGGAAACCGACGCGGTGGTACGAGGAGTCCGCGACCGTGCCGTCCGAGCGGTGCAGCCGGACGGTCAGCCCGTACAGCTCGGGCTGCTCCGCGTTCCAGGTGCGCACCTCGGGCACGACGGCGTGGACACGGGCCTCGCCCAGGAAGTCGGAGACCCGCTCGTCCGCCGCGTTGAGCCGGTCGAACTCGGCGTCCTGGGCGAGGGGATCACCGTCCAGGTCACCGGTGACGTACCAGCCCGCGGGCAGCGCCCGGTCGCCCGCCGCGTTGCGCACCAGGCAGTCCACTCGCAGGTCGCCGTCCTGGCGTGCCCGTACGGTCACGTCCGCGAGGTGCAGGGGGTCGGTCGTGTACAGCAGCACGGAACGGGTGATCCCGCCGTGCCACCACTGGTCCTGGTCCTCGATGTGCGTGGCGTCGGACCACTTGACCACCGTCAGCCGTACGACCGAGGGCTCACCGGGGCGTACGAAGCCGGTCAGGTCGAACTCGGCGGCCAGGTGGGAGTCCTTGGAGAGGCCGACGGGCCGTCCGTCGACGTGGACCAGCAGCACGCTCTCGGCGGCCCCGACCTGCAGGACGATCCGGCGGCCGGCCCAGTCGGCGGGGACGTCCACGTGTCGTTCGTACACACCGGTGGGATTGGCGGCGGGCGACTGTGGAGGGAATTCCGGGAACGGCATACGGACATTGGTGTACTGCGGCAGGTCGTCGGTGTCCTGCATGGTCCACGCGCCCGGGACGTGTGCCTTCGACCATGTGCCGTGGACCGTCGCCTCCGGCGTCGGCAGCAGCTGGAAGCGCCAGTCGCCGTCCAGGCAGAGGGCGCCGGAGCGCCGGTCGACGGCGTTCATCGGCAGCCGCCCCCAGGAGGTCACCTCGGGTGCCTGCCAGGGGCGCAGTGCCAGAAGCGGGTCCGTCACCGGATGGCTCCCTTGCCGAGGTCGCCGATGATCTGCTTGGCGCCGATCGCGAAGACGATCAGCAGGGGGACGAGGGCGAGGAGCGCGCCGGTCACGACGATTCCGTAGTCGGTGGTGCCGTGCGTGCCGTTGAGCTGGGACAGGGCCACCTGGAGGGTGACGTTGCGGGGGTTGGTGAGGGCGATCAGGGGCCAGGCGTAGTCGTTCCACTGACCCATGAAGGTGAAGATGCCGAGGAAGGCCAGGCCGGGCCGGACGACCGGCAGGGCGACGTGCCAGTACTGGCGGAGGAAGTTCGCGCCGTCGATGCGGGAGGCGTCGAGGAGTTCGTCGTGGATGGCGCCCCTCATGTACTGGCGCATCCAGAAGATGCCGAACGCGTTGGCCGCGGCCGGCACGATCAGCGAGGTCATCGAGCCGATCCAGCCCAGCTTCGCCATGATCACGAACTGCGGGATGGCCGACAGCTGCGCCGGCACCATGAAGATGACCATGAGCAGTGCGAACAGCGCGTTCTTGCCGGGGAAGTCGAACTTGGCGAAGACGAAGGCCGCCAGCGAGTCGAAGAACAGGACCAGGAAGGTCACCGAGCCCGCCACCAGCAGCGAGTTCCCCATCGAGCCGAAGAAGGCGACGCTGTGGAAGAGGTTGCGGACGTTCTCCAGGAAGTGCGAGCCCGGCAGCAGCTTCGGCGGGTAGGCGAAGATCTCCGACGACGTGTGCGTCGACATGATGACCGCCCAGTAGAACGGGAAGGCCGACAGCACCAGACCGACGATGAGGACGGCGTGCAGCGCGATGCCCCGGGTGAAGGTTCCCCGGATGCGCTGGGGCCTGCGGGTTCCTTGGATGGATGCCATGGTGACCGGCCTTCCTAGTCTTCGCCCCGGCGCTGCACCAGGCGCCAGTTCACGATCGAGAAGAGGATGACGACGAGGAAGACGCCCCACGCCACGGCGGCTCCGTAGCCGAAGTCGTTGTTGTCGAAGGTCTGCTGGAAGAAGTAGAGGACCATCGTCCGGCCCGCGTGGCCGGGACCACCGGAGAACGTCGACTCGTTGGCCGTGTTCTGCAGCAGCACCTGCGGTTCGGAGAAGCTCTGCAGGCCGGTGACCGTGGACACCACGAGCACGAACAGCAGCACCGGCCGCAGCATCGGCAGCGTGATCCGGAAGAAGGTCTGCACGGGACCGGCGCCGTCCATGCGGGCCGCCTCGTACAGCTCGCTCGGGATGGTCTGCAGGCCGGCCAGGAAGATGATCGCGTTGTAGCCGGTCCACTGCCAGGTCATCAGCGTCGCGATGGCGATCTTGATGCCCCACGGCGTGTTCAGCCACGCCACCTGATCGAGGCCGACCGCCTGCAGGAACGCGTTCACCAGGCCGAAGTTCGTGGAGAAGACCGAGCCGAAGACGATCGCGACGGCCACCACCGAGGTGACGTTCGGCAGGAAGTAGGCGAAGCGGTAGACGTTCTTGAAGCGGACCGCCGAGTTCAGCATCACGGCCGTCACCATCGCCAGGAAGATCATGGGGAAGGTGGCCAGCGCCCAGATGACGATGGTGTTCCCGACCGACTGCCAGAAGTCGCTGTCGCTCAGCAGGTACTGGTACTGCGACAGACCCGCCCACTCCATCGGGCCGAGACCGTCCCAGCGGTGGAGGGAGACGTAGAGCGAGAAGCCGACCGGTATCAGGCCGAAGCAGAGGAAGAGGAGGTAGAAGGGGGAGATCGCGGCATAGAGGTGCCAGTACTTGCGCAGCCCCGTACGGGGGCGGCCGGTCGTGACGCTTTCCACGGTCGGCGCTGGCTTTTCGAGTGCGGTGGCCATCAGTAGCTCACCCCCAGGTGCTCGGCGATCCGACGGCACTTGCCCATGGCGTCCCTCCAGGCCTTCTCCGGGTCCTTGCCCAGGACGCCGACGTTCTTGATCTCGTCGAGCAGGGGCTGCGAGAGCGCCACGTCGTACGGACTGTTGTAGGCGACCACGATCTTCTGCGCGGCGGGGCCGAAGACGTCAGTGGTCACCTGACCGCCGAAGAAGGGGTCCGGATCCCGCAGTTGCTTCATGTCGTACGTGGCGGGGGTGGACGGGAACAGACCCGCGTCGACGTACCCCTGGGCCTGGTTGGCGGCGTCCAGGATCCAGGTGATGATCTGAAATGCCTGCTCGGGCTCCCGGCACGCCTTGGTGATCGACAGGAACGATCCACCGCTGTTGGAGGGCCGCACCGGCATCTGCGCCACGCGCCACTTGCCCTTGGTCTTCGGTACCCCGCTCTTGAGGTCGTACGTCGCCCAGGAGGCGCCGAGCTGGCTGGGCAGCTTGCCGTCCTGCACGGCCGACAGCTGGTCCGGTGTGCCGGTGACCAGGTCGGATACGATCTTCCGCTGCTTGGCCTCCACGGCCAGTGCCCAGGCGTGGCGCACATGCGCCTGGTCGCCGATGAAGTGCCGGTCCTTGTCGACGTACCGCTCGCTGCCCTGCTGCACCACGTTGGTGAAGACGGACGTGATGTCGGTGAGCAGACAGGTCCCCGGGATCCTCTTCCTCAGCTGCTCGCCGGCCGCGAAGAACTTCTCCCAGGTGTTCAGCTCCTGGGAGACGTCGTCGGGTTCGTAGGGCAGCCCCGCCTTCCGGAAGACGGGGTACTGGTAGAAGTGCGCGACCGGCCCGCAGTCGATCGGAAACCCGACCATCGTGCCGTCGTCGGCGAGACCCTGCTCCCACTTCCAGGACAGGTACCGGCTCTTGTACCTGTCGGCGCCGAGGGTCCTGAGGTCGACGAACTGGTCGGCGTTGGGCAGGTAGGACGCCATGTCCTCGCCTTTGAGGCCCGCGATGTCGGGGATGTGGGCCCGGCCGGTCATGGTGGTGAGCAGTTTCGACCGGTAGTAGCCGCCGATCTTGATGGCCTGCAGGTCGACGTCGGCGTCGTAGCGGGTCGTCGCCTTCTGGACGACCGTGTCGCTGAGCCCGCCGTCCCAGTACCACAGGACCATGTTCCGGCCGGTGGAACCGGTCGGCACGGCACAGCCGGACGCCAGGCCGCCGAGCGCCGTGGCGGCCGTACCGGCCAGGCCCGCGCGCAGCAGGCCTCTACGTGAGAGCCGCACAGCTCCCACCGCCTTTCGGGGTCTTTTCGTGACTTCGCATGAACGTGGGGGTGGGGGTCAGTGCCGCCGTGCGGGGGGAGTGACGGGTGCGTACCGCACCGGTGGGCCGGGGTCGGCCGGCAGCCTGTCCGCGAGGAAACCGTAGGCGCGCCTCAGGTCGGGGTCGGCCGCCGATGAGCGCCACCAGCGGTCGACGCCGTACCAGCCGGGGGCGGCGAGCGCGCCGCCGGGGTGCTGGACGGACAGTCCGGCGGCGAGGACGGCGAACCGCAGCCGTTCCGCCAGCGGCCAGCCGCCCAGCGAGGCGGCTACGAAGCTCGCCCCGAAGACGTCCCCCGCGCCCGTCGCGTCGAGGACGTCCACGTCGAGGGCCGGGACCTCCGCGTACTCGCCGGTCGTCTGGTCGACGGCCACCGCGCCATGACCCCCGCGCGTCACCACCGCCACCGGGACCAGCTCCGCGAGGGCGCGCAGCGCGGCGGCCGCGGTGTCGGTGCGGGTGTAGGCCATGGCCTCGTGCTCGTTGGGGAGGAAGGCGTGGCACAGCGCGAGCTGGTCGAGCAGGTCGCGGGACCACTGCTGGGTGGGGTCCCAGCCGACGTCCGCGTAGACGCGGGTGCCGTTCGCGGCCGCCTTGGCGATCCACTCGCGCGGCTCGGCATCCAGGTGCACCAGGGCGGTGCGCGCCTCGGGCGGGTCGCCCATCAGCGCGTCCTGCGAGTACGGCGGCTCCTGGCCGTGGGTGATCAGGGCGCGGTCGCCGCCGTGTGCGAGGGAGACGGTGACCGGGGTGGGCCAGCCGTCCGCGGTGCGGGAGAGCGAGAGGTCGACGTCCTCCTGGTCGCGCAGGACGTCCCGGCAGTGCTCGCCGTAGAAGTCGTCGCCGAAGACCGTGGCCAGCGAGGTGCGCAGACCGAACCGGGACGCGGCCACCGCGAGGTTCGCGATCCCGCCGGGGCCGCAGCCCATACCGGCCGTCCAGATCTCCTCGCCCGGTGCCGGCGGCTTCGCGAGCCCCGTGAGGACGAGGTCGTAGAAGAGCAGCCCGGTCAGCAGCACATCGGGCCTGTCGTCGTCCACACGCCACCCTCTCGTCAGAACTCGTCAATTTCGATGACCGGAATCGTGCGCCGCTCGCCGAGATTGGTCAATAGTCGAGCAGAAGTGAGCATGGATTTGATTGAAGATGAAGAGTAGTGTTCGTGGCGTGCTGGCAGAACGACGACATCAACTCATCCTGCGGGCCCTGCGCTCGGGTGGTCCCGCCGCCGTGACCGATCTCTCCGAGCAGCTGGGCGTGAGCCCCGCCACGATCCGGCGCGACCTCGTCAAGCTGGAGGAGGACGGGCTGCTCACGCGGGTGCACGGCGGCGCGGTCGTGGAGGAGGGCGACCAGCCCTTCGCCGAGGTCGCCGGGGTGCGCGTGGCCGAGAAGGACGCCATAGCGGAGCGTGCCGCGGCCATGGTCGCCGACGGCCAGTCGGTGCTGCTCGACATCGGCACCACCGCCTACCGGCTGGCCCGTCACCTGCACGGCCGCCGCCTCACGGTCATCACCAGCAACCTGGTCGTCTACGAGGAGCTCGCCGACGATGAGGGCATCGAACTGGTGCTGCTCGGCGGCATGGTCCGGCGCGAGTACCGGTCCCTGGTCGGCTTCCTCACCGAGGACAACCTGCGCCAGTTGCACGCCGACTGGCTGTTCCTGGGCACCAGCGGGGTCCGTCCGGGCGGACAGGTGATGGACACGACGGTCGTGGAAGTGCCGGTCAAGCGAGCCATGATCGACGCGAGCGACAAGGTGGTGCTGCTCGCCGACGCGGCCAAGTTCCCGGGTACGGGTATGGCGAAGGTATGCGGTCCCGAGCACCTGGACATGGTGGTGACCAACGCTCCCATCGACCCGGCGACCCGGTCCTCCCTGGAGGAGGCCGGCGTCGAGGTGGTCATGGCAGGAGCAGGAAGGGTACGGACGTGAAACTGACGATCCTGGGCGGCGGTGGATTCCGGGTGCCGCTGGTGTACGGGGCACTGCTGACGGACCGCGGCGAGGGGCGGGTGACCGAGGTCGTCCTGCACGATCTCGACGCCGGCCGGCTGCGGGCGGTCGCCCGTGTGCTCGCCGAACAGGCGTCGACCGTGGACGACGCCCCGACCGTGACCACCAGCACGTCCCTGGACGAGGCCCTGCGCGGTGCCGACTTCGTCTTCTCCGCGATCCGCGTCGGCGGCCTGGAGGGCCGCGCGAACGACGAGCGGGTCGCCCTGGACGAGGGCGTCCTCGGCCAGGAGACGGTCGGCGCGGGCGGTATCGCCTACGGTCTGCGGACGGTCCCCGTCGCCGTCGACATCGCCCAGCGGGTGGCCCGCCTCGCCCCCGACGCCTGGGTCATCAACTTCACCAACCCCGCCGGCCTGGTCACCGAGGCCATGTCCCGCCACCTCGGCGACCGCGTCATCGGCATCTGCGACTCCCCGGTCGGCCTCGGCCGCCGTATCGCCCGGGTCCTGGGCGCCGATCCGCAGGAGGCCTGGATCGACTACGTCGGCCTCAACCACCTCGGCTGGGTGCGCGGCCTGCGCGTCGCGGGCCGGGACGAGCTCCCGCGCCTGCTCGCCGACCCCGGCCTGCTCGGCTCCTTCGAGGAGGGCAAGCTCTTCGGCACCGACTGGCTGCGGTCCCTCGGCGCGATCCCCAACGAATACCTGCACTACTACTACTTCAACCGCGAGGCCGTCCGCGCCTACCAGCAGGCCGAGAAGACCCGCGGCGCCTTCCTGTGCGACCAGCAGGCGCACTTCTACCAGCAGGTCGGGGATCCGGGCGTGAAGGCCCTGGACGTCTGGAACCGCACCCGCGCCGAGCGCGAGGCGACCTACATGGCCGAGAACAGGGAGACTGCGGGCGCCGGCGAACGCGACGCCGACGACCTCTCCGGCGGCTACGAGAAGGTCGCCCTCGCCCTGATGCGCGCCATCGCCCGCGACGAGCGCACCACCCTGATCCTCAACGTCCGCAACCGCGGCACCCTGTCGGTGCTCGACGGGGAGGCCGTCATCGAGGTGCCCTGCTTCGTCGACGCCAACGGCGCCCACCCGGTCGCCGTCGACCCGCTGCCCGACCACGCCACCGGTCTGGTCTGCGCGGTGAAGGCCGTCGAGCGCGAGGTGCTCGCGGCCGCCGAGTCCGGCTCCCGCGCGACGGCCGTGAAGGCGTTCGCGCTGCACCCGCTGGTCGACTCGGTCAACGTCGCCCGCCGGCTGGTCGAGGGCTACACCGCGGTCCATCCCGGCCTGGCCTACCTCACCTAGCCCAGCCGCTCAGCAAGCGCCTTCCAGCCCTCATCCGGAGACCGCCGGCCTGCCCACCTCACCTGGCGAGCCGATCAGCCGGTGCTTCAGCCCTCTTCTGGAGACCTCCATGCACGACGAACGCCGCCGGATCGAGGAGCGCGTAGAGCGTCTCCACAACCAGCGCATCAAGCCCGCGATCCACGCGGCCACCGTCCCCTTCGAGGTGGCGGCCTGGCAGGCCCCCGGGGAGCCGGTGCCCTTCGAGGAAGCCGCGGCCGCCCCGTACGAGCCGTTCGCCGTGGACACCCCGTGGGGCCCGCCCTGGGGCACCACCTGGTTCCGGCTGCACGGCCGGGTGCCCGCCGAGTTCGCGGGTCGCCGCGTCGAGGCCGTCATCGACCTCGGCTTCGTCGGCGACTGGCCCGGCAACCAGGCCGAGGCTTTGGTCCACCGCACCGACGGGACCCCGCTGAAGGCGGTCAACCCGCTCAACCAGTACGTGCCGATCGCCAACCCGGCGACCGGCGGCGAGGTCGTCGACTACCTGCTTGAGGCCGCCTCCAACCCCGACATCCTCGCCGGCGACTTCGCGGCCCCGACCCCGCTCGGCGACGTCCTGACGGCAGGCGACAAGCCGCTCTACACCTTCAAGCGCGCCGACATCGCCGTCCTCGACGAAGAGGTCTGGCACCTCGACCTGGACCTGCAGGTGCTGCGCGAGCTGATGCTGGAGCTGGGCGAACACGACCCGCGCCGGCACGAGATCACGCACGCCCTCGACCACGCGATGGACCTGCTCGACCTGGACGACATCTCCGGCTCGGCGCCCGCCGTCCGCGCGGCACTGAAACCGGTGCTGTCGAAGCCGGCGCACGCGAGCGCCCACCGCATCTCCGGCGTGGGCCACGCGCACATCGACTCGGCCTGGCTGTGGCCGATCCGCGAGACGAAGCGCAAGACCGCCCGGACCTTCTCCAACGTGACGTCGCTGGCGGACGAGTACGAGGAGTTCGTCTTCGCCTGCTCGCAGGCCCAGCAGTACGAGTGGGTGCGCGACAACCACCCGCGCGTGTGGGGCCGCATCCAGGAGTCGGTCAAGAAGGGCCAGTGGGCGCCGGTCGGGGGCATGTGGGTGGAGGCCGACGGCAACCTGCCCGGCGGCGAGGCAGTCGCCCGCCAGTTCGTGCACGGCAAGCGGTTCTTCATCGAGCACTTCGGTGTGGAGACCAAGGGCGTCTGGCTGCCCGACTCCTTCGGCTACAACGCGGCCTACCCGCAGCTCGCCAAGCTGGCCGGCAACGAATGGTTCCTCACCCAGAAGATCTCCTGGAACCAGACCAACAAGTTCCCCCACCACACCTTCTGGTGGGAGGGCATCGACGGCACCCGCATCTTCACCCACTTCCCGCCCGTCGACACCTACAACGCCTGCTTCAGCGGCGAGGAGATGTCCCGCGCGGTCCGCAACTACGCCGAGAAGGGCGCCGCGACCCGGTCGCTGGCCCCGTTCGGCTGGGGCGACGGCGGTGGCGGCCCCACCCGCGAGATCATGGAGCGCGCCCGACGCCTGAAGAACCTGGAGGGCTCCCCGCGGGTCGAGATCGAGCACCCGGACGCGTTCTTCGCCAAGGCACGCGCCGAGTACGAGGACGCGCCGGTCTGGGTCGGCGAGCTCTACCTGGAGCTGCACCGCGCCACCTACACCTCCCAGGCCCGCACCAAGCAGGGCAACCGGCGCAGCGAACACAAGCTGCGCGAAGCCGAGTTGTGGGCCACGACGGCCGCCCTGCACGCGCCCGGCTACCGGTACCCGCACGAGAAGCTCGACCGGCTCTGGAAGACCGTCCTGCTCCACCAGTTCCACGACATCCTGCCGGGCTCCTCGATCGCCTGGGTGCACCGCGAGGCCGAGGCCGAATACGCGCGCGTCGCCGGGGAACTGGAGGCGCTGACCGCCGAGGCGATCGCCGCGCTGGGCACCGGCACCGCACGGGTCTTCAACACCAGCCCCTACGCCCGCGCCGAGGTCGTCCGCGACGGTGCGGGTGCGCCGGTGTACGTCGAGGTCCCGGCGAGCGGCAGCGCGCCACTGACCGGCGGCGCCCAGGCTCCGCGGCCGGTGACGGTCGACGGCCGGGTCATCGACAACGGCCTGGTGCGCGTACGGATCGCGGACGACGGCACCCTGGCCTCGGTGTACGACCTGCGGGCGAACCGCGAGGTCCTCGCCGACAAGGGCAACCTCCTGCGCCTGCACACCGACCTCCCCAACTACTGGGACGCCTGGGACGTCGACAAGCACTACAGGAACCGCTACACGGACCTGCTGGACCCCTCGGAGATCACGGTCGTCGAGCAGGACCCGCTCCTCGGCGCGATCCGTGTCAGCCGTTCGTTCGGTAACGGCTCGAAGATCACCCAGACGATCACGCTCCGGGCCGGCAGCCCCCGGATCGACTTCGAGACGGACATCGACTGGCACGAGGCGGAGAAGTTCCTCAAGGCCGGCTTCCCCGTGGACATCCGTGCCCCGCACTCCTCCGCCGAGATCCAGTTCGGCCATGTCCAACGGCCCACCCACACCAACACCAGCTGGGAGGCGGCCCGCTTCGAGGTCTCCGGCCACCGCTGGGTGCACATCGCGGAGCCCGGCTACGGCGTCGCCGTCATCAACGACTCGACGTACGGCCACGACGTCTCCCGCACGGTCCGCGAGGACGGCGGTACGACCACCACCGTCCGCCTCTCCCTGGTCCGCGCCCCGCGCGTCCCGGACCCCGGGGCCGACCAGGGCCGGCACCGCTTCACCTACTCCCTCCTGCCCGGCGCGAGCATCGCGGACGCGGTCGCCGAGGGCTACGCCCTCAACCTGCCGCTGCGGATCGCCGAGGCGGCGGGCGAGCCGCGGCCCGTCGTCTCGGTGGACGGCGAGGGAGTGACCGTCGAGGCGGTCAAGCTCGCCGACGACTCCTCCGGCGACGTCGTGGTCCGCCTCTACGAGTCCCGCGGCGGCCGCGCCCAGGGCCTCCTGCGCACCGGCTTCCCCCTCGCCGCCGCCCAGGTCACCGACCTGCTCGAACGCCCCCTGGAAGCCGCGACCACCGACGGCGACACCGTGCCCGTCGAGCTGCGCCCCTTCCAGATCCTCACCCTCCGCCTGCGCAGGAGCTGACCGATGGCCATGCAACCCTGGTTCACCGACGCCAAGTTGGGGATCTTCGTGCACTGGGGCATCTACGCCGTCGACGGGGTCCAGGAGTCCTGGTCCTTCTACGACGACATCGTGCCGCACGACCAGTACATGTCCCAGCTGCAGCGCTTCACGGGCGCCCACTACGCCCCCCGGGCGTGGGCGGACCTGTTCGCCCGCGCCGGCGCCCGATACGCCGTCCTGACCAGCCGCCACCACGACGGCGTCGCCCTGTGGGACACGGCGCACGGCGACCTCAACCTCGGCAGGGACTACCTCGGCCCCTACGCCGAAGCCCTGCGCGACAAGGGCCTGAAGGTCGGCCTGTACTACTCGCACTCCGACTGGAACCACCCCGACTACGCGAGCACCCGCAAACCCGGCCGCCCGCCGGAGCTGGAGGACAACCGCTACTCGGAAGTGGCCGCCGAGGACGAGGACCTGGACGCCTGGGAGCGGTTCATCGCGTACCGGGACGGACAGATACGGGAGCTGGCCTCCCGCTACCGGCCGGACCTGATGTGGTTCGACGGCGAGTGGGAACGCAGCGAGGAACAGTGGCGCATCCCCGAACTGGCCGCGCTCATCCGCTCGTACGTCCCGCACGTCGTCTTCAACGCACGCATGCTCAGCGAGGGCGACTACGCCACCCCCGAACAGGGCGCCCCCATCGTGCCCCCGGACGGCCCCTGGGAACTGTGCCTGACGATCAACGACTCCTGGGGCTACCAGCACCACGACCACAACCACAAGTCCCTCGCCCAGCTGATCCGCTACTTCACGGAGACCATCGGCGGCGGCGGCAACCTGCTGCTCGACGTCGGCCCCATGGAGGACGGCACCATCCCGCAGCCGCAGGTCGAGCGCCTGGAGGGGCTGGGGGAGTGGATCCGCACACACGCGCAGGCCGTGTACGGCACCGTGCGCGGCCTCCCGCCCGGGCACCACTACGGTCCCAGCACCCTCTCTCCCGACCGGCGCACCCTCTACCTCACGGTGTTCGACGCCCCGCGCGCCGAGATCGGCGTCCGGGGCCTGGCCACCAAGGTCAACAAGGTCACCGTCCTCGGTACCGGCACCGAACTCCGCCACCGGGTGATCGGCGGACTCCACGAGGCGGTCGGGGTGCTGTGGATCGACCCGCCTGCCGAGTCCGACCTCGACCCGTACGCCACCGTCCTCGCCGTCGAACTGGACGGCGAACTGGAGCTGTACCGGGGGGCCGGCCGGTTCTGACCCCGGTGATGCCTGTGCGTCCGGAGACCTGAGGACCGGACCTCACCGCGCCTCGCTCGCGTGCCCGCTGCCGGCGGGCGCGTGTGCCCGCTCGTCGTCACCGAGGCTGGTAGACAGTGGCCTGTATGGAAACGGTGACCTGATCGGGCAGGAAGCCGTCCCGGCTGAGGTCCGCCTGGCTGACGTGGCGTGCGCTCGGCGTCATCGCCACCAGGGCCAGGACATCCGGCCTCGACAGGGTCGCGGCGTACTCCACCCGTTCGGTGACGACCGCCTCGAAGAAGGGGTTCAGCGCCCGGTGCAGGCGCGGTTCCTTGGCCGGGTCGATGGCGACCATCCCAGGCACCCGTTCGCGCAGCTCGGCCAGGTGTCGCCCGCCGGGACGGACCACGATCAGCCTTCCGGTCGGGCGCAGCACGCGGTGGAACTCGGCCGGGTTGCGCGGGGCGAACACGTCCAGCACGACGTCGGCCACCGCGTCGGCGAGCGGGAAGGGACGGTAGACGTCCCAGGCCACCGCGGCGGCTCGGTGGTGGGCACGGGCTGCCGAGCGCAGCGCGCGCACCGACGTGTCGAGCCCCAGCCCACGGGCGCCGGGCAGCCGGTCGAGTACGCCGGCCAGGTAGTAGCCCGTGCCGCACCCCACGTCCACGACCGTGGCCTGCTCAGACATGGCGTCGGCCACCAAACGGGCCCCGACTTCGCGGATGGGCGCGTAGGCGCCGGTGGACAGGAACCGGCCCCGGGCCTGGACCATGGCTGCGTCGTCGCCGCTGGTGGCGCGGGTGCCCGTCAGCAGGCTGGCGTAGCCATGGCGGGCGACGTCGAAGGTATGGCCCACAGGGCAACGCAGCGCGCCGCGCCCGGGGTGCAGGCGGCGGGTGCGACACGTCGGGCAACGCAGCAGGTCGAGGGAGAGTTCGAGGGCAGGGGGAAGCGACACGGGCATGAGGCACTCCTGGCAGGTCGTGGAGGGAAGGGACCGTGCCTGCACGCGCCCGGAGCGTCACTGCCGGAAAGAGGAACGGGCAGCGTGGGAAGCGTGGTTCACGAAGCAGGCACGCCAAGGAGGGCGATGCCGTCCGACATCGCCCTCAACGCCTTCCGATCACAGGAAGCAGCAGTGCGGGGTGCTCATGAATGCCACGTCACGAGTGTACGAGCATCGGCGAACCCCTTACGTCGTAGTGGCGGCGGTGATGGTGGTGAGCAACGGGCGGTTGAAGTGTTCAACTTCGTCGTCGTTCTGGGCCGCCGGGGCTGGCCGTCGGGTTTCGGGGCGTGGCCGGCCCGGTAGAAGACCAGGTCAGCAGGCTGATGCGGCAAAGGTGATCGCTGTGGCCGCGGCGGCTCGGAGTGGCGAGAGGCGCGTCCCGGCGCCAGCCTGGGAGGGTCCGTTGAGCGACAGGACGGGAGACACACATGACCTCCGCACTCCGTCACCACTGCCTTCGTACGCTCGGCGCCGGTGCTCTCTCCGTGGCGCTGCTCTCCGGCGGGACGACCGGAGCCCTGGCCGCGAGCCCGAGCCCCAGCACCATGGCCTCGATCACCGTGAAGGCCGACAAGACCGAGGTGAAGGCCGGGGACACGGTGACGTTCACCGGCCGCACGAAGGGCCTGAAGGTCGGTTCCCCGCTCGTGCTCCAGCACGAGAAGTCCGGCAAGTGGACCCCGCTCAGGGCGACCGCCAAGGTCAAGAAGGGCAGCTCGTACGCCCTGATCGCCAAGCTCAACACCAAGGGCGCCGAGCATCTGCGGATCGCGGGCGTGAGCGGGTCCGAGAAGGTCTACTCGCCCACGGTGACGGTCAAGGTGAAGTGAGCCCCCGCACCAGCGGTGTCCGCGCGAGGCTCTCGCTCTCAGCCCCCACGAAGGCGAGGATGTCGGCGTTGAGGACCTCGGGGTGCGTCGACAGCATCCCGTGGGGGTAACCCTCGTAACTCTTGAGCGTGCCGTTCCTGAGCAGCTCGGCGGACTTCGGGCCCGAGTCGGCGTACGGAACGACCTGGTCGTCCGTCCCGTGCATCACGAGGACGGGGACGTCGATCTTCTTCAGGTCCTCGGTGAAGTCGGTTTCCGAGAACGCCTTGATGCACTCGTAGTGCGCGATCGCCGCGCCCATCATGCTCTGCCACCACCACCGGTCGATCAGTCCCTGGGACACCTGGGCCCCGGGCCGGCTGAAGCCGTAGAACGGGCCTGCGCGTCGAAGACCTCGATCGGGGTGCCCTCGGGGTTGCTGTCCTTCTTCACCATGACCGGCGGGACGGCCGCGACGAGTACCGCCTTGGAGACCCGGCCGGGCTTGGCCTGCGCCACATAGCGCGCGACCTCGCCGCCGCCGGTGGAGTGCCCGACGTGCACGGCCCCCTGTAGGTCGAGTGCGTCGGCCAGCACGTTGACGTCGGCGACGTAGGTGTCCATGTCGTGGCCGGTCGAGGGCTGGCTGGATCGCCCGTGCCCGCGGCGGTCGTGGGCGATGACCCGGTACCCCTGGGAGAGGAAGAACAGCAACTGGGCGTCCCAGTCGTCGGAGCTGAGCGGCCAGCCGTGGTGGAAGACGATCGGCTGGGCGTCCCGTGGACCCCAGTCCTTGTAGAAGATGACGGTGCCGTCCGGCGTGGTGACTGTACTCATCGCTGATTCCCCTGCTGTGTCGGATGGTCAGTTGTGCGTTGTGCGAGTCGCCGCGCCCGGGCCAACGCGGTGCACCGGCCGACCCCGACCGCTTGGAGGATGAGGTCCACGACCTCGTCCGGGTGAGCGAGCACGACCACGTGCGAGGAGTCGGTCTCCACGCGGCTGCTTCCGGCACGGCGGCAACCGAACCACTGCACGTCGGTCCAAGCGGGCTTCGTCCTCCGGGCCGTGGCACTCGCCTCTCGGCGCACGCCGGACCCGCCGGCGTGCCCTGCGACGATCGGTGCGCAGTACGGCCGTCGTTGCGGTGACCGGCAGGTCGGTGCCGACCAGATGCCCGGCAGAGGCTAGGCGGGCGGCGCGTCGGGGCGGGCGTCGTACGCGGCGCGGGCGGCGTCGATGTCTGCCAGGTGCGTGATGCTCCACTCCAGCAGGGGCGCGGTGGCCTGCCGGAGGGTCTTGCCCATCGGAGTGAGTTCGTAGCTGACGTGCGGCGGCATGACGTTGCGGACCGTCCGCGTGAGGATTCCGTCGCGTTCCAGGCTGCGCAGGGTGACGGTGAGCATGCGCTGGCTGATTCCGTCGATGGCCCGCTTGAGTTCGGTGAAGCGGCGCGGCCCCTGGCTGAGGTTGCGCACGACCAGCAACGACCATTTGTCACCGACGATACCGAGCACTTCGCGGGTCCGGCACGGCTCCTCCTGCCGGCCCGGCCGTGACTCACTGCCTGCGGCGCTCATGGTCACCTCCAGGGAACCGGGGCACCGAAATGTGCCTTATTGCTCGGGGCATCGTAGGTGCACCACGATGATGTCGGTTCTCAAAGAGTACCGAGGCACGGATGGGAACTGCTCGTTCCCGCGCCCGCGCAGCCCGGAGAGGAAGACTGACATGTCGACATTCCTGCTGGTACACGGTGCCTGGCACAGCGGCCGGTGCTGGGAGCGGGTGGTCCCGCTGCTGGAGTCGGCCGGACATCGCGTGTTCGCACCCTCGCTGACCGGCTGCGGCGACAAGGCACACCTGCTCAGTCCCACGGTGGGGCTCGATACACACGTTGAGGACGCCGTCAAGCTGATCCACGAGGAGGACTTGACCGACGTGATACTCGTCGGTCACAGCTACGCGGGCCTGGTCATCTCGTCGGTCGCCAACGAGGTCCCGGAGCGGGTGGCGCAGTTGGTGTATCTGGACGCGATGGTCCCCGAGCACGGCGAGACCGCCGTCGACGTCCAGCCCATCACCCAGCACCTGATCGACCAGGCCGCGCAGTCCGGCAGCGGCTGGCGCGTTCCGCCGCTGCCCGAAATGCCGCCGCCCTACGGTCTGTTCGGTGTCACCGACCCGGTGGACGTCGCGTGGCTGCGCGCGATGCTCTCCGACCATCCGGTGCGCTGCCTGCAGCAACCGGTCCGCCTGGACAACCCGGCGATGGAGTTGATTCCGCGTTCGCACATCCACTGCGTCGGTGTGCAACCGGAAGGCATAACGCGCAGGCCCGTCCCCCCGATACAGCCCAATGGTTCTCCCGCACGGGTGTGGGAACTGCCGACCGGGCACGACTGCATGGTCACCATGCCGGCAGAGCTGAGCGAACTGCTGCTCAAGCTCTGATCAGCCTGGCAATTCGCTCTGCTGATCACCCGGTTCGGACTGATCCATGCGTACGCACCTCCACGGCCGGCCACCAAAGGCACCTACTGAGGGAGGAGTTCGCGTACGAGCGCGGCCACCTGTTCCACTTCGATCAGGAAACCGTCGTGACCGTAAGGGGATTCGATCACCCGGAGGTGATCTCCCGTGCGGATTCCGGCGGCCAGCTCCGCCTGCTGGGCGAGGGGATACAGGCGGTCCGAGCGCACCCCGGCGACCAGCGTCCTCGCGGTGACACGGCGCAGAGCGGCGCGCGTACCACCGCGACCACGGCCGATGTCGTGCGTGTTCATGGCCTCTGCCAGCACGACATAACTGCCGGCGTCGAAACGGCGCACCAGCTTGGCGGCATGGTGGTCGAGATAGGACTCGACCTGGTACCGGCCTCCGTTCCACGGATCCTCCGTGCCCTGGGGCGCGCGACCGAAGCGGATCTGCAGCTCCGCCTCGCTGCGGTACGTGACGTGGGCGATGCGGCGGGCCAGCCCGAGCCCCGCGTGCGGACCCCGGCCCGTGTCGTGATAGTCGCCGCTGTGCCAGTGCGGGTCGCTGCGGATGGCGTGGAGCTGGATGCCGGCCCAGGCGATCTGCTCCGCGCTCGACGCCGCCGCGGTGGCGAGCAGGAGGAGTGCGCCCGTGCGCTCCGGATACGACACGGCCCACTCCAGGGCACGCATGCCGCCCATGGAGCCGCCGACCACCAGGGCCCAGCGGTCGATGCCGAGCGCGTCGGCCAGGCCGGCTTCCGCGGCGACCTGGTCCCGCTGTGTCAGCGTGGGGAAGGCGCCGCCCCAGCGCGGTCCGTCGGGACGCTTCGAGGACGGCCCGGTACTGCCCTGGCAGCCGCCCAGCACATTGGGGGCGACGACGAACCACCGGTCGGTGTCAAGGGCCAGACCGGGCCCCACGAGCCCGTCCCACCAGCCGGGGGTGGGATGACCGGGCCCGGCCGGTCCGGCGACATGACTGTCGCCGGTGAGCGCGTGGAGCACCAGTACGGCGTTGGAGCGGTCCGGTGCCAGGCGCCCCCACGTCTCGAACGCCAGCCGGACACCGGGCAGTTCGCCCCCTGCTTCCAACGGCAGCGGGTCCTCCCGCACGTGCCACTGGCGGCGACCCGGAGGGTCCCCCTCCCGCCAGGCCCCGGAGGGTGGCGGGAGGGGAATCTCGGAGGTCGCCAGTACGGCGCTCAGGACGCGCCCTTCGCCGCGCGGAAGCCCGCCTCCAGGTCCGCCTTGAGGTCGGCGAGGTTCTCGATGCCGACCGACAGCCGAACCAGACCGGGCGAGGCGCCGGTCGCCGCCAACTGCTCCTCATCCAGCTGGCTGTGGGTGGTGGACGCCGGATGGATGATGAGACTGCGCACGTCGCCGATGTTGGCGAGGTGGCTGAACAGCTCGACGGCGTCGACGAACCGCTTGCCGGCCTCGACCCCGTCCCGCAGTTCGAAGGCCAGCACCGCGCCGGCGCCGCGCGGCAGATAGCGCAGCCCCGCGTCGTACCACCGGTTGGACTCCAGCCCCGGGTAGTGGACGGCGACGACCTCGTCGCGCTGCTCCAGCCATTCGGCCAGGGCCTGGGCGTTGGCGGAATGCCGTTCGACGCGCAGGCTGAGCGTCTCCACGCCTTGCAGCAGCAGGAAGGCCGAGTGCGGGGAGAGTGCGGGGCCGATGTCGCGGAGCAGCTGCACGCGCAGTTTGACGGCGAAGGCACCCGGGCCGAGCGCGGGCCAGTACCGCAGGCCGTGGTAGCTGGGGTCCGGTTCGCTGAAGTCGGGGAAGCGCTCGCTGTGCGCACCGAAGTCGAACGTGCCGCCGTCGACGACGACGCCGGCGATGGTGGTGCCGTGCCCCCCGAGGAACTTGGTCGCGGAATGGACGACGATGTCGGCGCCGTGCTCGATCGGCCGCAGCAGATACGGGGTCGGCACGGTGTTGTCCACGATCAGCGGGACGCCCGCCGCGTGGGCGGCGTCGGCCACCGCCCGTACGTCGAGAACGTTGCCGCGCGGATTGCCGAGCGTCTCGGCGAACAGGGCCTTCGTGTTCGGCCGGACCGCTGCGCGCCAGGCTTCGAGGTCGTCCGGGTCGTCGACGAAGGACACCTCGATGCCGAACTTGGGCAGGGTGTGCCGGAACAGGTTGTACGTGCCGCCGTACAGGGACGTGCTGGAGACGATGTGGTCGCCCGCGCTCGCCAGAGTCAGGACGGCGAGGGTCTCCGCGGCCTGCCCGGAGGCCACGGCCACCGCGGCGACGCCCCCTTCGAGCGCGGCGATGCGCTGCTCGAAGACGTCCTGGGTCGGGTTGTGGATACGGGTGTAGATGTTGCCCGGCTCGGCGAGCGAGAACAGGTCGGCGGCATGCTGGGTGTCGCGGAAGACGAACGAGGTGGTCTGGTAGATCGGCACCGCCCGCGCCCCGGTCGTCGGATCCGGCACGGCGCCGGCGTGGACCTGCTTGGTCTCGAACGACCAGGCCGAGGTGTCGGGGCCCACTGGTTCGTCCTCGGGGGCGTGGCCGGCGGTGACGGAATCGAGCGGCTGGCTCATGGTTCTCCCTTGTGCGGGGCGTTCGGGGTGCGTGAAGAGACCGCGCGGCTGCTGTCCGGGCCTGGAAGACGGCAGGGCGGAGGACAGCGCGGTGCGGAGGGAAGAGGGGGAAATCAGATGCCGGAGCGCGAAAGTCAGCTCACGGCGCGACAACACATGGTGGTGACACGCACGTAGTCAACGTGGCGGCGAGTCACAAACCCGGTCATGGGCTCAGGTAACCACAGATGGTGACGGCGCGCCAGTACGTGAGTACACGGCCTTCATGCCAGTCCTGGACCGATCGCGGGACAGCCCTCAACGAGTTCGTCGGTGCTGTGATCGGGTAGGTTTCGCCGGGTCGTCGGACGAGAAGCGGACCGTGGCGGCGGCGGGAAGGGGGCAGGCGATGAGCGACAACTACCTGACGGTGATCCCGACGGATCCGCACTGGCAGCCCGGTAAGGATGCGGTGGATCGTGCCGTGACCGTGCTGTGCGGACTGCTCCCGGACGACGACGCCCGCCGTGGTCTGGAAGCCAAGTGGCACGACAGCGTGGAGGTGGTCTCCTGCGGCGCCAACCTGGAGACGGTCTCCTGCCCGCACTGCGGTGGGGGGTTCGCACTCGACCGGTGGGCGGAGGCCGTCTCGGAGCTCTACGCCGAGGGCTTCCCGACGCTCATGGTGTCGGTTCCCTGTTGTGAGGTCGAGACCTCGCTCAACGAGCTGGTGTACGACTGGCCGATGGGCTTCGCGCGGTTCAGGATCGAGGTCCTGTACCCGAACCGGGCATGGCTGAGCAACGAGGAGCTTGCCTCCCTCACGGGCGCGCTCGGACACCCCCTACGACAGATCCTCATCCATGTCTAGTGCCGGACCAGTAGGTCCGCCGGTGCGGCCGGGCTGCGCCTTCGCGCGGGCGCCCGCCGCCGACGAGAAGGGGATCGCCGTCGCGGTCCGCGTCAGCACCCTGCGCCGTCTCCGACGCGGCGAGCCCCATGACGGGCCTGGCGTGATGCCCTGGACCGGCGCGACCCCGGACCCCCGGGTCGCTGAGGCAGACCCGCCGTAGAAGAGAGCCCTCCTTGGCGAGTCACAGGGCCCACCAGCAGTACAGCCGTTGGTCGGAAGCCTGAGCGCGCTGAGCCAGTGCGGCCAGGGCTTCCAGAACAGCGGCGGTGTCCTCGACGCTGATCCCCATCTGCCGGAGTTCATCGGTCATGGACCACGGTCCGGCAAACCGAACGAGGTCGTCCTGCGTCGCCGTGGCGAGGGCACCGGTCAGGGTGTCCGACAAGCTGACCACGAACGGCGGACCGTCCTCCGGTTCTGACAGCAGCTGCCCGGACCGCGGGTGTTCGCCGGCCTCCTCATGACTGCAGCCGGTCATGATGGCTTCGAGCTGAGCGACGGCGACGACCGGATCGATGTTCTTCAGGAAGACCACGTCGACTCCGGCTTGCCCCGGCCCTCCGGGCGTCTGGAGGACCGCGACGGCAGCTCGGTCGTCAGCGGCAGAGAAGTAGTCGCACAGCGTCATGCCGCGGATTCTGCCACCCACGGCTGACAGTCCGGCCGTCACCGCCGGAGCAGTCGACGGCCGACCATACGAGGGCCAATCGTCAGTGCCTTGACGCACGCCGGTGCTCTACTCGTCACCCGTCACCCCGCACCGGTCGTCACCCCGGCCGTCACGCCCTCGGCCGTCACCGCCAGCCCAGCTCCGGTGCCACATGGGTCAGAACGCTGTCGATGACATGCGCGTTGTAGTCGACACCGAGCTGGTTGGGCACGGTGAGCAGCAGGGTGTCGGCGGCCGCGACGGCCTCGTCCTGCGCGAGCTGTTTGACGAGTACGTCGGGTTCGGCGGCGTAGGACCGGCCGAAGATACTGCGGGTGGTGGGGTCGATGTAGCCGATCTCGTCCTTCGAGGCGCGCTCCTGGCCGAAGTAGGCGCGGTCCCGGTCGTCGACGAGCGGGAAGATGCTGCGGCTGACCGAGACCCGCGGCTCGCGGGTGTGGCCCGCCGCCCGCCACGCCTCCCGGTACGCCTCGATCTGCTTGCGCTGCTGGACGTGCAGCGGTTCGCCGCTCTCGTCGTCCTTGAGCGTCGAGCTCTGCAGGTTCATCCCCCGCTCGGCGGCCCACACCGCGGTCGCGTCGGAGCCGGACCCCCACCAGATGCGGTCCCGCAGGCCCTCGGAGTGCGGTTCGATGCGGAGCAGCCCCGGCGGGTTGGCGAACATGGGACTCGGATGGGGCTGCGCCATGCCCTCGCCCTTGAGTACGTCGAGCAGGGTCTCGGCGTGCGCGCGCGCCATGTCGGCGTCGGTGCCGTCCTTCGGCGGCCGGTAACCGAAGTACCGCCAGCCGTCGACCGCCTGCTCCGGGGAGCCCCGGCTGATGCCCAGTTGCAGGCGGCCTCCGGAGATGAGGTCCGCGGCCCCGGCGTCCTCGGCCATGTAGAAGGGGTTCTCGTAGCGCATGTCGATCACACCGGTGCCGATCTCGATCCGGGTGGTGCGTGCACCGATGGCCGCGAGCAGCGGGAAGGGGGAGGCGTGCTGCCGCGCGAAGTGGTGGACCCGGAAGTAGGCGCCGTCGGCTCCCAGCTCCTCCGCCGCGACCGCGAGGTCGATCGCCTGGAGCAGGGAGTCCGACGCGGAGCGGGTCCGGGAGTGCGGTGACGGCGTCCAGTGCCCGAAGGACAGGAATCCGATCTTTTTCATGTTTCCTTCAACGATGAGGGGCCCGGTTCATTCCGTGCCCGCGAGGAGCACCGGGAAGGAGGTCGCCCGCGCGGTTCCTCGTACGCCCCTTGCACCGGCGCTACTGCGGGCTGATCTTCTCGATGACCGTGTCGGTGATCTCCGCCAGCAGAACGATCTGGCCGGGCGTGAGGTGGTCGAGGAACAGGCGGCGGACGTCTTCGACGTGCCGCGGCGCGGCCGCCTCGATGGCCGCGCGGCCGGCCGGGGTGACCGCGACATAGGCCCCCCGTCCGTCGTCGGCGCAGTCCTCACGCGTGAGGAGACCGCGCTTCACCATGCGCGACAGATGGTGCGACACCCTGCTCTTCTCCCACCCCAGTACCTTGGCGAGCTCCATCACGCGCAGCTGGTCGTCCGGGGCGCGGGTGAGTTCGGCGAGTACGGTGTAGTCGGTCGCGGACAGCCCGAATTCGCTCTGCAGGGACCGGCCGGCCTGATTGACCAGAAGATCGTGCATGCGCAGGAGTCCGCGCCATGCCCGTCCCTCGTCAGGGGAGAGCCAACGGGGTTCTTCAGTCATGGGGCCAGCATAGGAAAAAGTTGACGCTTCAGTCACCTTTCCCACCGCTGTGCTACGGCGCCGGTCAGCGGGCCAGAGGTGCGAGCTCCCGCCACTGTGTCCGCGGCAGTCCCGGGTCGGCGCTGATCGCATGGAGGGCGACGTGGGTGGCGCCCGCGTCGAGGTGGGCCTTGATGCGCTCGTCGACGGTGTCGACGCTGCCCCAGGCGACGACGGAGTCGATGAGGCGGTCGCTGCCGCCGCCCACGAGGTCGTCCTCCGAGAAGCCCTGCCGCAGCAGACTCCTCGCGTAGTGCCCCATACCGATGAAGGGGGCGAGGAACCCCCGCGCGGTGGCCCTGGCGCTGTCCGGGCGGGGATCGACCACGACGGCCTGGTAGGGCGCGAGGAGGGGGCCGGGCCCCAGGACGGCGCGTGCGCCGGCGGTGAAGTCGGGGGTGACCAGGAAGGGATGTGTGCCGGCGCTGCGACGGGCGGCGAGTTCGGTGAGCCTGGGGCCCATGGCGGCCACGAGCCGCTCGCCGACGGGTACCGGCTCAGGAGCTTGGTCGAGACGGTCGAGGTAGGTGCCGAGGGCGGCCAGGGGACGGTATGTCCCGCCGGCGTGCTGAGCGGCGGCGGCGTCGCTGACGCCGAGGCCGAGGAGGACGCGGTGGCCGTACTCCTTGCGGAGCCGGGCGTGCCCGGCGGCCATGTCCTCGGCAGGGTGGCGCCAGATGCTCAGCACGCCGGTCGCGACCGTGGTGTTCTCGGTGGCGGCCAGAAGCCGTTCGGCGTCGCCGAGGATGTCACCCCCGCCGAGACCGGGGATCCACAGGGTCCCCCAGCCGTGGCTGTCGAGCTCGGCCGCGGCGTCGGCGATCTCGCCGCTGTCGCCGTGCAGACGCAGTTCCGGACTCCAGATGCCGGTGGTGCCGATGTGCATGGCGGTGTTCCTCCCGTACGGGGGTGAGTGCGTCCGGGGCGGTGTGGTCAGACCTGGTTGGCGCCGCCGTCGACGAAGATCTCGGTGCCGGTGATGTAGCTGGACTGGTCGGTGGCGAGGAAGAGGGCGAGGGAGGCGACTTCCTCGGGCCTGCCCATGCGGCCGAGGGGCACGCCGGCGGCGAGGGTGTCGCGCAGCTGCGCGGCCTGCTCGTCGTCGGGGGCGAGTCCGTTGAGGCCAGGGGTGGTGATGGGGCCGGGAGCGATGGTGTTGACGCGGATGGTGCGGGTGCGCAGTTCGTTGGCCCAGGTACGGGCGAAGGAGCGGATGGCGGCCTTGGAGGCGCCGTAGACGCCGAAGGCCTCGTTGCCGACGCTGCCGGCGGTGGAGCCGGTGAGGATGACGGAGGCGCCGTCGTTGAGGAGGGGCAGCGCCTTCTGGACGCTGAAGAGGACACCCTTGACGTTGGTGTCGAAGGTGGCGTCGAAGTGTTCTTCGGTGACCTGCTCCAGGGTGGCGAATTCGCCGCCGCCGGCGTTGGCGAAGAGCACGTCGATGCGGTCTCCGTGGTCGGCGACGGTGGCGTAGAGGCGGTCGAGGTCGGTGAGGCTGGCGCTGTCGGCCTGGACGCCGATGACGTCACCGCCGATCTCGGCGACGGCCTTGTCGAGGGTCTCCTTGCGGCGGCCGGTGATGTAGACGCGGGCGCCCTCCTCGCGGAAGCGGCGGGCCGAGGCCAGTCCGATGCCGCTGGTGCCGCCGGTGACGACCGCTGTCCTGCCGTCGAGCTGTCCCATGGTCTTCTCCTTGCTGGGTGGTTCGGTAGATCCATTCCGTTCAGCCTTCAATCACCGTAGATCTGGAAAGGTGACGTGTCAACTACTTACAGGGCGGCGAGGTGACGGCGTGGGCAGACACGCCGAAGCGGTGGCAGGTGTGCTCTCACACCTGCCACCGCTCCTGTATGTCTGCCCGCACCGCTCATACGGCTCGTGAACACGCGCACTGTGCGTTGACGTACACCACATGCCATGCGTCACTTCACGACCCGGGCCGGCCTTCAGGGGTGAACCAGCGCATGTAGGGGCGGCGGTGGGGTCAGGTGAGGGCGGAGGCGAGAAGGGCGAAGGCGGCGATGATGACGGCGACGCGGACGTAGTGCCAGCGCTGCCAGCGGTTCAGCTGCTGCTTCCAGTCGGCGGGCCGGTTCTCGGGGGTCCAGGTCTTGTTCCGGTTGTTGATCGGGACGAGCAGCAGTATCGACATGACGACACTGACGATCAGCAGTCCGGCGGCGGTGACGACGAGTCCGGCGCCGTGGTGGTGCCGTCCGGCGACCGCCCAGATCGCGCTGAGGACGAGCGAGCCGATGTACCAGAAGGGCATCAGGGCGCCGAGCATGCGGCCGCCGTGGGCGTGGCCGAGCTGGCCGCTGTCCTCGGGAAGCGCGTCCAGGATCCGGTTCATGATGAAGGCGACGGAGAACTCCACCCCCACCATCAGGCCGACGACGACGGTGGTGACGACCTCAAGCGCGTTGAGCATGACGATCCTCCGTTGACCTAGCGTTGCTAGCTGATGAAGCAACGCTAGTGCTGCTGCCGCTCGATTGTCTAGCGGTGCTAGGATCGACTTATGTCGGTACAGGAACGCAAGCAGCGCGAACGGGCGGAGCGCGAGCGCCTCATCGTGGCGACAGCCCGCGAACTCGCCGAGCGACAGGGCTGGGAGGCGGTCACCACCCGCCGGCTCGCCGAGAGCATCGAATACAGTCAGCCCGTCCTCTACAGCCACTTCCGCGGCAAGCGCGAGATCATCGGCGCCGTCGCCCTTCAGGGGGCCGCCGAACTGGCCGCGTCGGTGCGGGACGCGACCTCCGCCGCGGACGGCCCGCGCGCCCGGGTCGCCGCTCTGGCCCGCGCCTACCTCGACTTCGCCGCCCGCAACCCGGCGGTCTACGACGCCTTGTTCCAGCTCGACGGCGGCCTGGCGTACGCGCAGGAGGACACCCCCGAGCCTCTGAAGGATGCCTTCGCCGCCCTGCTGGAGACTCTCGACGAGGTCGCCGGCGACGGCGTCAACCCGGGGCTGTTCACCGAGGTGTTCTGGGCGGCCCTGCACGGCCTCGCGACCCTGACCCGCGCGGGCCGCCTGCTGCCCGAGGACGCCGAGGCGAGGGTGGAGCTGCTGGTGGACCGGCTCGCCATGGTCTGACACGCCGCCTCCATGGGCACACAGCCGGGCCCCCACTTCCGGTCAGCCCCACCCCGAAACCCTTCGGGGTTGACGGTGGATGCAATCGAGGCGTTGGACAGGCAACCCAGTCCCACAGGCTTCTTCGTCAGCGGACCTGGTCGCTCTTCGGCCCGACGCTATTGATCCTGGTCGGAGTTCCCTCCGGGGCGAACGAGTGGTGGAAGGTGAAGGCGTGCGGCGCGGAGCCGTGGTCATGGAGGTGTTCCAGCCGGGAAACCCCGTCCTGCCAGGTGGGTGTCACACCATCGGGTACCCACCAGATCACGTGATTAGGGTGCCCTGTCCTCTCGAACCAGTCGTAACGCCTGTTCAGCGCCGCACGGTGCAGACCGGTGTAGACGGCGTCGAAGGCGGGGCGCAGACCGGTCCACAGTGAGAGGGTCGCGGCCAGGGCGGTGGTTTCCACCGTGCGGCCCTTGCCGTACCACGTCGGTACGGCGAACTCCCCCCATGCACCCCAGTCCGCCTCGAACAGCAAGCCTCGGTCGCCCTCTGCCGCTTCAGCGCGGCCGAGGTACCCGGGCTGCTGACCGACCTTCCGGTAGACGGCCTCACCCATGTCGTAGAACTCGCTCATGAGAGGCGCGGGATCGGCGAGAGGTGACTTCAGGACGCCGAATGTGTAGAGCGCGAGATGGGGCATGCGTCTCTCCCTGGGTGTGGGTGCCTGGTGTGGACCCGGTTCGGTGGCTTACGCCTGGGGGCGAGGATCCGCGGGGCGTGACCAACTCGTCCCGTCGCGGATGGCTCAGCCTGGGCCAACTCCTGGGCGACCGCGGGTGGTTGCCGAGGACAAGGTGAAGGTAGCCGCCTCCGCGGGCCCTGTCGAAGTTGCGTTTTCCCTGTCCACGTGGCCTCTTGTACGGTCCACGCTGTCCGGAGCAGCCCACTCGCGGCCACCCCGCACGGCGAGGCCGCCGGCCTTTCCGGGGTAGAGGTGGGCGGTGCCGTCGTTCCACACCACCGTCAGGTCGGGCAGGCCGTCACCGGTCAGGTCGCCGGCCCCGGCCATGGCCTGGACCATGCCCCAGCCGCTCGACAGCTTCTGCCGGACGCCGACGGACGCCGAGGCCGCTCGCTGCACCCGGGTACACGGGCCGGGCGCAGCCATCCGGCTCACGCAAGCCGCTCGGACTTCACGACTGACGGGCACCCGTACTCATGACGCCACCTCCTGTCACCAGGCCGCCACACCGGCGACAGCCCCGCGCTCCAGTGCACACTCGCCCGCCGGCCATCCGGGAGCCCGGCCGCTGCCGGCGCGAACACCTCTGTCGACGCGGCGACAACACAGGACCTGCGGCATGTGCTGTCCGCAGATTGCCCGGGGCCCAGCCAGCGAATTCGACGGGTCGAGCAGGGAAAGGGCAGGGCCATGGATATCCCATAGAGCACACCAGAATCCGGCTGTCTGCGCCGGTCAACGCAATCTTGCCGAAGCCGCACACGCGGGCGGTCACCGTCGCATGCATATACGGATGCGAGTGCATCAGGGAAGGTTGCCCAAGTCGCGCATGAACCGCACGGCCTTAGATCCTCCACGAAGAGCCCTCCCAGCAAACCCGTGACCTGCAACGACCGTGAGGACACGCGCGAGCGGAATTACGACACCACCCTTCGGGGCAGCGGTGATGTCGCATACCTGCCAGCCCTCGCCCCGCTCCGCCTGCTGAACTGAACACGCAAGAGCGCACACATCACAGGACGGAATCCATGGCCGCATCCACCACCGCCACCACGCGCGACCCTGGCGGGCCCGAATCACCGCCTCGCTCCCCGGTAGTCGGATGGCTGGCCGTCGTCGCGGTGACGCTGGGAATCTTCTCCATCGTCACCACAGAAATCCTCCCCATCGGACTTCTGACCAAGATCGGCGCAAGCTTTACCGTCTCCGACGGCATGGCCGGACTGATGATGGTCATGCCCGGCTTCCTCGCAGCGATCGCCGCACCCGTCGTCACCGTCGTGACCGCGCGGATCGACCGCCGCCTGATGCTGTGCGTCTTCATGGTCCTGCTCGCCGCAGCGAACTTCCTGGCAGCAGCAGCCCCCGACTACTGGCTGGTCCTGGTCTCCCGCATCATCGTCGGCGTCGTGATCGGCGGCTTCTGGTCCATCGGCGCCTCGCTGGCCGAACGCCTGGTACCCGTCGCATCCGTCGGCCGAGCCACGGCAGTGATCTTCTCCGCAGTACCTTTGGGCTCCGTACTGGGCGTGCCGGCCGGCACACTCATCGGCGACCTTGCCGGATGGCGCACCGCGTTCATCGCCATGGGCGGCTTCACCGTCGCCGTACTGATCATGCTGTTGATCGTCACGCCGCCACTGCCACCTCACCAGACCACGCGCCTGCGCGTACTGCGCGGCATGCTCAACAGCGTTGCCACCCGATTCGCCCTTCTCCTGACCGTCCTGGTCGTGTTGGCGCACTTCGGCACGTACACCTACGTCACCCCGTTCCTTGAGCAGGTCACCGACGTCAGCTCCGGACTCGTCACCGTCTTCCTGCTCATCTACGGAGCAGCGGGCATCCTCGGCAACTTCCTGGGCGGCTCTCTGATCGCACGGCACCCCCGGGCCACCTTCGGCACCGCCGCCGGCATGATTGCTGCCGCCACCTTGCTCCTGCCCGTCACGGGGCATGGCACAGTCGCAGCGATCGCCCTCCTCATCGTCTGGGGCATGGCATACGGGGCCGTCCCTGTCTGTTCCCAGACGTGGTTCACCAAGGCGAGCCCCGACACCCCCGAAGCCGCTTCCGTCCTGTTCACCGCGTCGTTCCAGGCCACGATCTCCCTCGGCGCTCTGACCGGCGGACTCGTCGTCGACGCCAGCTCACCCTCGACGGTCATGACCCTGGGCGGCATGACAGCCACCCTCATGGGCATCGCTGTATGGACCCACTACGCCAGGCGCCTGACATGGCCGGACAACGCCTGACCGTCTCGGCTTGCCTGACGACCTGACACGCCCGGACCTTGCCGCACCGCGAACGGTGCGGGCGGCGGAGCGCCTGGGTCATTGCGGCTGCGGTTGCACCACGCGGGTCAGATCGCGTCCCCAGGTGCGTACGCCGTGCCGCCGCAGCCACCAGACCACCGCGGTGTCCCGCAGTCCGACCGCCAGCAGCAGGACCGCGACCGCCCCGCACACGTGGACGCCGATGAACCCGTTCCCTACCTCGCCGCCTCTTCCGTCCGCTCCCGTGCCGCCGGAATCACGGAAGACAGGGGACGCGGATTGCGCGGGAGGCTACGGCGCGGGCGGCCCGGTCAGACCCGCGCCGCGAGCAGTCCGGGCAGTGCCCTCATGTCACCGAAGACCCGGACGTGCCCCGAGCACCGGCTCTCCTCCGGCCGGTCGGGCCGGTACCAGTGGACGCGCAGGCCCGCGTCGTGGGCGGAGCGCACGCCGACCTCGCTGTCCTCGACCGCGACGACGGCCCCGGGGTCCAGCCCCAGTGTGCGTACCGCCTGCCGGTAGAGGCCGGGGTCCGGCTTCCACGTGCCGAGTTCGTACGCCGAGAAGTGGGGCCGGTGAAGAAGCCGTCGAGGCCGGTGCGGCGCAGGCGGTCCTCGATCATGCCGAGCGGGGAGTTCGACACCACCTACACGGGCGCCGTGATCTCCCGCAGGGCCGCCGCCATCCCGGGCGTGGCGCGCAACCGGGTCGCCAGGTGCCGCTCGGCGATCTCCCTGACCCGCTCCACCGCGTCGTCCGGCAACGGGGCGTCCGAGTACTGACCGATGATCGCGACCGACTCGCTCATCCCCGGCAGCTGTTCCGCGCCCCCACCATGCGTGGCCACTGGCCCTGGTCCGGCCGGAGTCGGCCACCACCCGAAGCGGTGCCGAGCCGGCGCAAGGGGCGGTCAGCCCCGAGCAGGAGGACCTGCTGGAGGGCGGCCTGCCGCACCCGGAGCCGTGGGCGCACAGCCTGGTGCTCACCGCCGCCCGGCCGCTGGACCCCGAGTGGCCGGCCGTGGTCGTCAAACGGGTGGCGGCCGCCCATCCCGGCCTGTGCTCGGCGTTCCGGCGCACGGACACCGGCTGGCGTGCGGACGCCACGGACCGCCGGCTGTGGCGCGTCGAGGCGCCGGGCGCCGATCCGGCCCGGCTGGCGGCCGCCCATCGCGCCGCCTTCCACGCCGCCGGTGGCACTGGGCCGGGTCTGGGGCGCGGTGCTGGCCATGGCCTTCGCCGCCGCGCCGGTCGGCATCTTCGCCACGGGCTGGCTCGCGCAGAACATCGGTCTGCGCCCCACCCTCGGGCTGTTCGGCGGTCTGTACGTGCTGCTCATCTGCTACGTGGTCCGGAACCGCCCGCTGCGCGGCCTCGCCGACCCCGCGGAGGCGCGGACACCGGTCTCCGAGGACGCGGCGACGGCGGGCTGACGCCGTGCCCGAGCCGAGCGGGACGGTTTCGCCACACGCGCAAAGACCACCGCCCGGCGGGGCCTCGCCCTAGCCTCCTGACATGCAGTCACCGATCATTTCCGTACAGGCCCAACCGCGAGACGCCGCCTCCTGGACCGCGCTGGCCCGGCGCGCGGAGGCAGGGGGGTACGACGCGCTGCTCGCGGCCGACCACCCGGGCACCGCCGCCTCCCCCTTCGTCGCGCTGGCCGCCGCTGCGGCGGTCACCGAACGCCTCGGCTTGGGCTCCTACGTCTCCCACGCGGGGGTGCGCGAGCCGCTGCTGCTGGCGTCGGACGTCGCGACCCTGGACCTCGTCTCCGGCGGACGCGCGCGCCTGGCCCTGGGCGCGGGCCACACCCCGGCCGAGTGGGAGATGCTGGGCGGGCAGCGGCCGGACGTGGCAGGGCGCGTCCGGCGCTTCCAGGTCGTGGCCGAAGCCTGTCGCGCGCTCCTCGCGGGCGAGACCGTCACCCTCGACGGCCCCGAGGCGCGCGCCCGCCAGGCCCGGCTCACCAGGCCGCGCCCGGTCCGGGGCGATGTGCCGTTCACCTTCGGGGGCGGCAACACCGCGCTGCTGCGCTGGGCGGGGGCGCACGCGGACGTCGTGGGCCTGAGCGGGCTGGGCCGCACCCTGCCCGACGGCCACATGCACGAGACGCGCTGGAACGCCGAGGACATCGACCGCCAGATCGACCTGATCGAACAGGGCGCCGCCGGCCGGTCCACCGCCCCGGCGCGCGAGGCACTGGTCCAGATGGTGGAGGTCACCGACGACGCCGAGGCCGCGGCCCACCGCATCGCCGGGCAGCTGAACTGCTCCCCGGCCGACGTGCTCGCCTCGCCCTACGCGTGGGTCGGCACGGAACGGGAGATCACGGCCGCGCTCGACGAGCACCGGCGCCGCTGGGGGATCACCCGCTACGTCGTCCGCGAGTCCCACCTGGACGCGGTGGACCGCCTGCGCGCCCACTTCCCGGACGGCGGCGGCGCGGACGCTCCCGAACGCGAACAGAAAGCGATGAACAACGCGTAGCCGAACGCCATTTCTCGACGGGATGTGCGACACAGCAGAGGCGGCCGGCCGGCGCGCGCGAGCGGACGGCGGCCGGGACCACGCCTCCGACACCCCGTGACCAGTGTACGGAGCCGCTCGAACGCCGCGCACCGCAGCGGCACACCGGTCGCCGCTGCCACGTCGGGGTCCCCGGCCCCCACCCGGACGCTGCACGACGTCAGCACGGCAGAGATCCGCCGACTCGGTGACCAGCACCCCTCGCGAAGATCGTCACGACGGTTCGGTACCTGCCGAGCTGGAGACGAACGGCACGGACGCCGGGGCTGGACGCCAAAGACGTGTACATCGTGCTCAGCGTCGGCGGTGTGATCAGCGCCCACGAGTGAGCACTTCCAGCCGGCCGGCGACCGCCGGCACGGCCAGGCGCCGCTGTACCACGGCGCCCGCTGTCGAGCGGCGCCCGGCCGGGGGCGCCGTGCCTCCGGCCTCCGGGACCGCACGCGGCGCCGCCCCTCCGGCCCGGCAGCCGCGGTCGTACCGGCGGGCCTCGGCCGCCGCGTCAATCGTCACCTTGCTCGACGTCCAGATGGATCGGACCCCGGAGAACGGGGCTGGGCCGGTACGGCGGCGGCTCGGCGACCAGCCTGGGGCGGTCGAGTCGGCGTACCAGCTCGGTCAGCGCGATCTGGGTTTCCCGCCGGGCCAGCGGGGCGCCGAAGCATGAGTGAATGCCGCTGCCGAAGCCCAGGTGCTGGTTGTCACGCCGGTCCGGGTCGAAGCGGTCGGGATCGTGGAAGCGCTGCGGATCGCGGCTGCCCGAGGCCAACATGAGCATGATCTGCGAGCCTTTGGGGATGACGGTGTCCCCGACGGTGATGTCGCTGTACGCCGCCCGCCAGGGAATGATCTGTACGGGTGGCTCGTAGCGCAGCAGTTCCTCGACCAGCGGCACGACGAGGTCGGGTTCGTGGCGCAGTCGTCGCAGCACGTGAGGGTGGCGCAGCAGCGTCAGCATGCCGTTGGTGATGAGGTTGACGACGGTCTCATGGCCGGCGATGAGGAGCAGTTTGGCGGTGGCGACGATTTCGGGGTCGGTCATCCGGCCGTCGGGCCCGTCGTCGTTGGCCAGCCGTGAGAGCAGGCCGTCGCCCCGTCGGCCGTGGCGCTGTTCCACCAGCTCGCCGAGGCGCCGGCGCAAGTCCTTGCGGGCCTGTACGCCCTTGTCCAGCTTCTCCTTCGGGTCGGTCTCGGGGTCAAAGTCGACCGAGTTCATGATGTCGTTCACCCAGAGGTGGAACCGCGGTTCGTCCTCGCGCGGGACGCCGAGCAAGTGGCACGTCACGGTCACGGGGAACGGGCAGGCGAAATCGTCGACGACGTCGATCCGCTCCCTGCCCACGAAATCGTCGATCAGGCTGCCGACGGTGGCGGTCAGGTCGCTTTCCATGTCGGCCACCAACCCCGGCGTGTGCGGGGGGCCGAACTGGCGCATCGCCATACGCCGCAGGCGATCATGCTCGGGCGGGTCCCTCTTGATGAACGCCGTCGTGACGCCTTCCTCAAGTGCGGGCATCGGGCACGACAGACTGCGCATGTCGGAGCTCAGGTGCGGGTCGTGCAGTATGTCTGTGATCTCGCGATAGGTGCTGATGACGTAGCTGCCGTCCTCCTGCCGAGCCACCGGCGTCTCGCGCAACTCGGCATACAGCGGGTACGGGTCGGCCCGGGCGGAGTAGTCGAAGATCCGTCGCAGCGTGCCGCGCATCTCGGCCGTGGTCATACGGCCCTCCTCCTGCCGGTGCCGGTGCCGGTGCCGGTGCCGGTGACGACCGCGGTGGCGCCCTGAGCGAGCAGGCCGGGCCCGGGGAGGTCGACGGGTACCGGTCTCACGTCGGTCGGCTGGTCCGGCGTGGGGGAGCGTGGCGGGAAAGGTGCGGCCGTCTCGATCAACCGTCGGTAGTGGTGCAGCCACTTGGCGTCGTCGAAGCTCACGGCAGCCGTGACGCGGCCCCGATAGCCGTATGCGGCGACGAAACGATGGTCGTCCAGCGACCCCTGGGTGACGACCACCTCGTCGGCGAAGGTCGGCACGCCGACGGACTTGATGTTGACGCCGAACTGGATCGACCAGAACAGCGGGATCGACAGATACGGCCGGCGGTCCGCCTGGGCGCTGACCATGTTGTGGGCCGCGACCTCGGCCTGCTCCACGGCGTTGGCCCAGTGCTCCAGTGAGATGAGCCGGTGTTCATAGAGGGGGTGCGGGCAACGCGCCACGTCTCCTGCGGCGAACACGTCGCCGGTGGCTCGGCCATGGATGTCGAGGGCGCGGCAGCCTGTGTCGCAGGCGACTCCCCACACGCCCGCTGCCAGCCCCGACTCCCGTAGCCACTCGGTGTTGCGAATGCTCCCGAGTGCCACTACCGCCACATCGGCGTCGACCGTACTGCCGTCGTCGAAGTGAGCACGGCGGAACCGCCCCTGTGCGTCGCCCTCAAGCCGGGTGACCTTGACACCGCACCGCAGGTCGACGCCGTGAGTGCGCTGCAAGTCCGCCGCAACCTCACCGATCACGGCACCCAGCGCCCCGGCCAGCGGAGCCGCTCCCAGCTCGGCGACCGTCACCGGTAGCTCCCGCTCTCGGCAGACCGAAGCGATCTCGGAACCGGTGAACCCCGCCCCGATCACCAGAACGCGGGAAGGCCCGGCGGCGAGGGCTCGCTGCAGGCTCTCGGCATGTTCACGCGTACGCACGACGAACGCCCCGTCCACAGCCGCCTCGGACTCGACGCACCACGGCCGCGCCCGTACCCCGGTGGCGATCAGTACCCGGTCGAAGGGAACCTCGCGTCCGTCCGCGAGTCGTACGCGGTTCGCCGCGAGGTCCAGCCCACTGGCGGGCACGCCCAGCAACCACTCCGCATCGATGCCGCGACGGCGGGGCAACGTGGTGCCCCCGGCCGGCACCCACCCGGTCATCACCTGCTTGGACAGGGGAGGCCGGTCGTAGGGTTCGCCCAGCTCGTCACCGATCATGGTCAACGACCCGGTGAAACCCTCGGCGCGCAGCGCCTCCGCAGCCCGCAGCCCCGCCAGTGACGCCCCGACGACCACGATGCGGCCCTCGCGCTTGAACGCCCGCAGAGTAGCGGCACTGGTCACGGCGCCGGAGCCTTCGCCAAGGCGTTCCGTCCCTCCAGCCAGTCGACCAGAATCGCTTGGACCGGACAGGCCGCCGCGGCGCGTAGCACCAGGCTGCGCTGGGCGTCGTCGGGGTTCGGGTCGTACATCAGCGCTTCCTCACCGTGCATCCGGAACGCCTCCGGAGCCAGGAACGCACACTGTGCATACCCTTCACATCGGGAAAGATCAACGACGACTCTCATCCCGACCCTCCACAGGGAGTGCGAACTCCAGACCCTCAAGCCGGCGCCGCTCCGGCCCGAGACAAGCCCCGAACGGGCTACTCGATCGCTGCCTATCCTGCGATGTGCGCGGGGCACAGCACCCGTCGGTCTCCATGAAGACGCTTGATCATCGCGGCCAAGGCAATCGACGCAATCGACGTTCGAACGTATCTACAAAGGTCATGGTATGACCCAAAATCCCAGCCGCGCGCACATCACACGCACTCCGGAAAGGGGGCCCGCCGACTGGTGCCGAAGCCACGGACAGTCGCGGCCCGGCGGCATACAGCTGATCGGCGCAATCCCGCCCACGCCGGGCACGCGGCCTCAGCTTTCGGACGGTTATGTGCGCGAGGTGTACCGGGCGACGGCCTACGAACCACTCGACCCGGGCAAACCCGTCCCGCCCTGGCCAACCGGACGCGGCCCCCACCGCCGCACCACGCCGTCGCCCCCGCCAGAGGCGGACCGACTACTGGCTGGTCGACACCCCACAGGTCGTCCACGCCCCCAGATCCTCGCCTTGGACGACGAGGGTATCCGCCGCCTCGGGGAGGGTGCCGCCGTCTCGGGCGAGGGTGCAGCAGTGCTGCCATGCCACGTCTCACCCGAGCGGGAACCCGGCGGCTGTGCCGGCCGACTCGCCCTCGGCCTCGCCCATCACCAGGTCGTAGGGCACCGCAGCTGACCGTCGGCCTGTTCGCCCAACTTGACCGGTCGCAGGGGCACTCGGGGGGCACCCGCAGCGCTCCGAGGACCTTCGCAAGGGGTCCCGTAGGCGTCCGAGGTTAGGATTTCGTCGGCAGCAAGATCGAAGACGTCGACCACGTCGAGCGGAACAGACCCGGCCGGAACCAGAGGGATCAGCACCTACCGCTTGGAGAACTTAGGATGACGGACGTCGCCCCCCTGGGAATATTTGGCAAGATCGCGAGCCAGGCCACCTGGTCAGGAAATGCCGACATGCTTCGTCGACGAGTGGGCGAAATTCCCAAGGGAGAGCGGAAAACAATCGCCGAGTATCTTCGCTCCGGCACTCCGATCATCGCCCTGATGGGGTTCTCGGAAGACATTCTTGGCAACAAGTTCTCCCGCTCCGGCGGCACCGCCCTCATGAGCGACGGCCGCTTCTTCTGGCGGCTCGACGCAGCCGACTACGTGGAGCATTACGGTATCGGTCTCCCAGAAGAGTTCATCGCCTACGGCACCGAACGTCGGTGGATCGCTCCGGCCCTTTCCCGCGACGAGGTCGTTGAGGTGGACGACCGCCTCAACGGACTGCGACGAGCGGGGGTCTTGTGACCTGAGCGTCTCCGCCAACGCCCGTGTTGCCGTCGCCGTCAGGCCGTCAGGGAGGAGCAGCGGCGCCCTGAGGCACGGGGGAAGCCGCGTCAGCGGGAGCCGCGGCGGCCGGCGCGTGCGGACTGGGGGTACCCACAGGGTGAGCGGTGGGAGCCCGTCGACTAGCGGGGCTGGAACTCGGCCGTGTCGGTCGCCGCACCGCCGTTGCCGCTGCGGTGCGGCGGACCGCCGAGACCTTCGGCCGCCTGGACGTGGTCGTCAACAACGCGGGCTACGGCCTGTTCGGCATGGTCGAGGAAACCACCGAGGAACAGGCGCGCGCCCAGCTCGACACCAACCTGTTCGGCCCGTTGTGGGTGACACAGGCGGCCCTGCCGTACCTGCGGGCCCAGGGCAGCGGTCACATCCTGCAGGTCTCCAGCCTCGGTGGCCTCGCCGCCTTCCCCACCCGCGGGCTGTACAACGCCGCCAAGTGGGCCCTGGAGGGGATGAGCGAGGCCCTGGCCCAGGAGATCGCCCCCTTCGGGATTCACGTGACTCTGATCGAACCCGGCCCCTACGGCACCGACTGGTCCGGGACCTCCGCAGTGCACACCGAGCCGCTCCCCGCCTACGAACCCGTCCGCGCCGCGCGCCGGGCCGGTGCCTCCGCCCGCACGCCACAAGACGCCCGAGGCACCGCCGCCGTTGTCCTCGACCTCGTCGACACCGGCACACCACCCCTGCGGCTCTTCCTCGGCACCTACCCCTATCCGGTTGTCGAGGCGGCCTATCGGAAGCGGGCTCGACACGTGGAACGACTGGCGGCACCTCGCGTCCCGTGCGTGACCGGTACGGAGCACCCCGCGGCGCCCGGGGGCGGCCGGGCACCTGGCGCCTCCGGCGCCCTCCCGCCTGGCAGCCACGTCACCTCCGACACCCCCGGGTGAACCACCCCGCCCAGCCCCGGTCGCGCCCCGGGCGCGAGGCCGACCGGGTTCCCCGGTGGCAGGAGGCGGCCCGGATGCCGCCGCCGTACTCGCAAGCGCCCTGCCGACGACATCGTCAAGGTCGCCGGGATGCCCGACCATGACTTCGGCTTCGCCCTGCACCTGCTGGTCCCGGGTATCGAAGCCATGGCCGAGCGCGGGATCCAGGCGTCAGTTGCTGAAGTAGAGGTACTTCCAGCGCCGTACGTCGTGGAGTTCACCGAGTCGCCGGACGAGCCGTTGACGTGGACGGATCGCATACGGGCTTTGACGCCGGCCTCACCGGGGGCGCCGAGCTCGACGAGGGACTTGCCGTTGGTGCCTAGTGCGGAGTCCTGAGAGTCCAGCGAGTGCCAGGAGCCCTGGTAGTACGCCTGGAGGTCGAAGCGCTGGCAGCGGCCCGGGTAGTACGTCATGGCCGTCGTGAGCAGCGGGTCCGTACGCTTGTGGAACCAGTAGACGCCGAAACACTTCGCGGGCGCGACCTAGGGCGGCCACATCGCGCGCTGTCTGGCGGAACAGGATCGCCATGGGCGGGTCCCGTGGCGGGCTGACTACGAAGGTCCCCCAGAGCCGGCCCACGAGCTGCGACAGGGCATGTGGATCAAACCAGTTCCAGCCCGCCGTCGATGGTGAGGATCTGGCCCGTGAGCCAGGTCGACGTGGGATCGGCGAAGTGAACGATCCAGGACGCCACTTCCTCGGGCTCACCTCGCCTGCCGAGAGGAATCTGTGCGGCCTGCTCCTTCTTGACCCTTGTCACGTCCTCCTGTGTGAGACCGCTCAGGGACAGTGCCTCGCTCTCCGTCGGGCCGGGCGCTATGGAGTTCACCCTGACCTTGTCCTTGGCCAGTTCGAGCGCCCAGGTACGTGTCAGCTGTTCCAACGCGGCCTTGGAGGCCGCGTAGTGGGCGGCGCCGGGCTGGGGGCGGTGGCCGTAGGTGCTGGAGATGTTGATGATCGAGCCATGACTGCGGCGCAGATGGGGAAGTGCCGCTTGGGCGAGCATGGTGGGCGCGATGACGTTGAGGTCGAACAGATCAGCGATGCGCTCGCGTGTCACCTCTTGGAGGGAGACGCGTGCGGTTGCGCCCGCATTGTTCACCAGCACGTCCAGTTGCTTCCACCGGTCGATCGCCGCGCCGATGATCAGCTCGGGAGCCTGCTCCGAGCGCACGTCGACGGCGAGGGTCGCGATGTTGGGGTTGACGGCGGCGGTCTCTTCCAGGGCTGTCACTCGTCGGCCCACGCCGAGGACGTGGGCTCCCGCCTCGGCCATCGCGATCGCCGTGGCTCGGCCGATCCCCGAGCCTGCGCCGGTCACGATCGCGATGCGACCGTCGAGGGTGGGCTCCTGCTTCATGACGGTACTTCCTCACTCTGGTGACGGGTGGCTGGACCGAAGTGGGGGTCCAGCCGGGCATCGACGCCCCGCTTCGCCCTCCTCGTATCGGGCAGCCTGCGCGGGCGAGGCAGCGCGAGAGGTTCCCGGGCGGCGCCGCACACCCACAATAATCGATAATCGTCGATGTTCGAAGTATTCTGGACTCATGCCCAGAGAACTGCTCCATCCCGACCTCGAAGCCGTCACCCTCGCGAAAGTGCTGTCAGCCCTCGGCGACCCCGTCCGCCTTCACGTCATGGACATCATTGCGGACGGCAACGAACACACACGCAAAGACTTCGATGTGCAGCTCGCCCAGTCCACCTTCAGCCACCACATCAAGGTGCTCCGCGACGCCGGGCTCCTTCTGCAACGTATGGAAGGCACACGCTGCTACGTGTCCCTACGTGAGGAAGCACGGGACAGGTTCGCCGCCGTACTCGACAGCGTCCTGGCCACGGACAGAGCCGAACGCGCGAAATGATCAGCGGCGGCAGCTGCTCAAGGGCCGCGGCCCGGACGATCGCCCCCGCACTGGGGGATGGTTCGGCCGTCAGTTTCGACGCGACACGGCTCGTGTCCAGCCACGCTCGACGTCCGGTCACCACCGGCGTGGTCGGCGGAGGTATTCGGCCTTTGCAACTCACCTGGCCCGGCGGCGCCCACTGCCGGGCCACGGGCCAGGGAGCGGGGGTCTTGTTTGTCACCACCTGCCGCGCGTTCACGAGCGCCGCACTGGGCCTGGCGCTGCGCCAGGACATCGTGGCCCTGCACCGCGACCTGCTGGGCTCCTGGGTCAGGGGTGCGCATCTGGAGACCCTGATCCCGTTGAGCGGAAGCGGCGGCGGCACCAGCCGACGACCCTCTGCCTGACGGCGCCACTGCGGGGTCACGGCCGCCCGGCGAGAGACCGCGCGAGGCGGACGGTGGCGCGGGTGACACGCAGGACCAGGCCGGTCAGCAGCTGGTGGGCCAGGTCGATCTCTTCGATGGCCTGATCCTGGCCGGTGAATGCGAGGGCGAAGGCGCGTTGGGCCTGGGAGATGGCGCGTACGCCGATGATTGGCGTGGTCTTCGGCTTGGTGCGGGCGGCGGCGTAGGCGGTCGCCACACGCTGCGTGACAGCCGCGGGCCCTGCGCAGCAGAAGGCTTGCCTTCGTCCAGCAGGAGCTGGTGGAGGGTCGCCGCTGCCTCCGGAATCTCCGCCGCGCCGACCAGACGGCGACCGGCGGCTGCCCTGGCCAAGCGGGACGCCGAGTCGGCGTCCCGGCTCGTCATCGACCGGGGGGCTCACGGCCCCCCTTGGACACACGGTCGGGCCGGTCCGGAGGTCCCGTTGCCCGGCCCAGGTGGCGGGAGAAGGCGGGGGAGCGGGTCCGCGGACGATGTCGGTCATCTCTTCTTAGCGCATGTCTCCGCCTCCGCCAGGTACCGCGCCACCGGCCCCAGCGTGACCATCCCGCTCGCCCCGCCCGCGTGTTCGGCGTGGGCGGGGCGCAGGGCCGCCGCGGCGCGGGCGGCGACCGGGCGCTCGCCGAGGCGGGCGGCGGCGTGGGCGGTCAGGCACCACAGTGCCTCCTGCATGTGATCAGGAGGTGGCTCGGGCGCCCTGGCCAGGGCAGTACGGGCCTCCTCGGTCCGGTTCCGGGCGAGTAGCACCAAGGGGTGCGTCCACGGGTGGTACGGGCCCCAGTCGAGGGCGGAGTCGGTGGGTGCGGGACGGTCGTGCAGGAGACGTAGGCCCAGGAGGGCGAGGGCGAACAGGCCCCGGTGCAGTCCCGGCATGCCCGCCGACGCGGCGAGGGCGTCCTCAGCGACGCGGTAGTGCGCCGCGGCCGTGGCGGCGGTCGGTCCGCCCGGTTCGGCGCTGCGGGCGGCCGTGACCCGGGCCCGGAACCAGGCAGTGAGTACGGGGACGAGAGACGCCTCCGTGCTGACGGCGAGCTGCTCGGCGGCCTCGGCGTGCGCGGTCGCGGCATGGAGGTCGCCGAGGGCGGAGGCGGATTGCAGGCGGATGAGCCGGCCGAGCACGGCGAAGTTCGGCAGCTCGTGCCGGGTGGCCAGGTCAAGCATCTCGATGCCGATCAGATCCCGTGCCGCCGCGAGCCCGGGCCGGGTGAAGGACTGGAGGAACACGCCGTTGAGGGCGAACACCAGCAGGGCGGGGTCGCCCAGCTCCCGGGCCAGCGCCTCCGCCGCACGCGCCGCCTGTCCGGCACGTCTTCGTTCGGTGCCGGACAGGTCGGCGCCGCGGCTCTCGACCGCGACGGTGGCCAGCAGCCGGGCGCGCAGTCCGGCGGGGCCGTCGGGACCGAGCGCGGTGAGCGTACGCTCGGCCGCCGCTACGACGGCGCGGGCCTGCTCGGGGTCGTCGGCCCGGCTCCAGAGGGCCGGTACGTCGTAGGCGCCGATGACGCGGGCGGTCAGGGCGATGTCGCCGGTGCGCTCCGCGGCCTGGGCGGCGGCGAGGCGGTCGCGCCGCGAGTGGACGAGGGCGTCACCACCGGCCAGGGCCAGGGTGCGCGCAAGTTCGACAGTGGTGCGCGGGCCGAGCCGTACGCCGGCGGTCCACACGGTACGCGCGGGCTGGAGCGTCGTAGCTCCCTGGAGGATGTCCGTCTCCAGGCGCCGCAGGTCGGAGCCGGGGTCGAGCCCGAGCTGGTCCGCGAGCATCGTGCGGGCGCGGCGGAGGGTGGCCAGCGCGTCCGCCTGCCGGCCCGCGCGGTGCAGTGCGCGGGCCAGCAGTCCCCAGGCGGGCTCGCGCCAGGGGTGTTCGGTGACGTGGGCGCCCAGTTCGGCGACCAGCTCGGCTCCTGAACCGGAGTCGAGGAGGAGGCGGGCGCGCAGCTCCACCCCCTCCAGCCTCAGCTCCTCCAACCGGGTCCGCTCGCGCTCGGCCCAGGCGGAGCCGGTCACGTCGGCGTAGGCCGGGCCGCGCCAGGCCGCGAGGGCCGCGTCGAGGTCGGTCAGCGCATCGGGCGTACGCCGGGCGCGGGCCAGGGCGTCCTCGAACCGGTGGACGTCCACGTTGTCGCGCGAGAGGCGCAGCACGTAGCCGGGGCCCTCCGTGACGAGGACGCGCGGCGGAGTGCGGGGCGGCCGGTCGGGTTCGATGGCGCGGCGCAGCGCGGCGACGAACGTGCGCAACGCACCCACGGCGCGCACCGGCGGCTCGGCCCACAGGTCGCCCACGAGGGTGTTGGTGGCGACCATCCGTCCCTCGGCGGCGACGAGCCGGGCGAGTACCTCGCGGTGGCGGGGCCCGCCCAGGTCGACCGGTGTGCCGTCATCCCGGAGGGCCCGCACGGCACCGAGCACGTCGATTCGCATGCCCTCCATCTTCCGTGCCGCGGGTCTACGGCGTCGAAGCGTACTGATCGGCTGCTGATTGCCGTCGCCCACGCTGATCCGGTCAGTCCCCGGACCAAGGCTTTCATCGGTCCACCCACCCCAGGAAAGGGTCTTTCATGACGCTCACCATTCCCGGTTTCGACCACGTCCGCCTGCCCGGCACGGACGGCGTGGAGCTGGCCGCCGCCGTCGGCGGCAGCGGCAGCCCGGTCGTGCTGCTGCACGGCTTTCCGCAGACCCACCTGATGTGGCGGCACGTCGCCGAGCGGCTTGCCCGCGAGCACACGGTGATCTGTCCCGACCTGCGCGGCTACGGCGCCAGCGACAAGCCGACGGCCACCGGCCCCGAGGTGTACTCCAAGCGCACCATGGCCGCCGATGTCGTCGCCCTGGCGGCGGCTCTCGGCCATGAGCGCTTCGCCCTGGTCGGCCACGACCGGGGCGCCCTGGTCGCCTTCCGGGCGGGGCTGGACCATCCCGAGACCCTCACACACCTGGGCATCCTCGATGTCCTGCCGACGCTGGACATGTGGGACGTCCTGCACGGTGTCCCGGCGGCGGTCGGCTACCACCTGTTCCTCATGGCGCAGCCGCCGGGGCTGCCGGAGACGATGATCGCCAACAGCGCGGACGCCTACTTCGGCTCCTTCCTCGACGCCTGGGCCGGCGATCCGGCCGCCATGCCGGAACAGGTCCGGGCGGCGTACCTGCGGGCGAGCGCCGCGGCCGTGCCGTCGATCGTCGCGGACTACCGGGCCTCGGCGGGCATCGACGTCACACACGACCAGGCGGACCGGGACGCCGGTTCCCAGCTGGCCATGCCGGTGACGGTCGTCCAGCAGGACTGGGGCGCGCGACTGGGCTACGACGCCGCCGCGGTCTGGCAGGCGTGGGCGCCGGACCTGGACCACCGGCTCACGAGGGCTGGACACTTCATGGCGGAGGAGGCGCCCGACGAGATCGCGGGGGCGATCCGCGACCTGCTGCTCCGCTGAGCCCGCCGACCGGGCACGGGCGGCAGCGGGCGAGCCCCGCGTTCCCGGCGCCGGACCGGCCCCGCGATCCGGCGACCGCTGACCAGCCCGCCTTCCTACGGTCACTGCCTCGGCCCGGGGAACACCAAGCGACGCTCAGCAGGGCGCGGCGCACCACGGATGTACGACCGTATCCTTTCCGCTCCGCAGGCGGGGCAGGCCGGGGCAGCGAGGGGGCGCGGCACGGGCAGACCGATCGTCACGGTGGCGGCACGGACCGGGTGGGGCCGGGGAGGGCGACCGACGAGCGCCGGAAGGTCGACGGTCGCAACCCCGGGCTGTTCAGGCCATTTCGACGTAGCGGTGGACCCGGTCGAAGCACCGGGCCGCCACGTCCCGGCGGCGGACCACCCAGTGGGCCACGCCGGAGTCCAGTTCCGTGACGTCGTCGCCACACCTCCAGGTGGCCAGGAGAGCCCAGTCGTCGGCGCCCTCTCCATATGCCGGACCGCCCTGCTGGGGGGAGCCGGCCTCCTCGGGGCCACGGGCGTAGTGGACGGGGTCGTTCTGGGGCGAGACCGGGTGGCCGCCGATCTGCAAGGCCCAGGAAGGACGGTAGCCGCCCACGTCTGCCCAGGCGTCGGCGAGTTCGTCGGCGAGTTCGAACTGCTCGTCCTCGGGGAACTCGCCCCATCTGTCGAGGGCGAAGCTCTCCGGCATCTGCGCGCTCGGCTGGTGCCAGACCGTGCGGAGCTCACGCGGCCGGTACGGCTCGCGCCAACTGTGTTCGAGGGGGCTCGGGGCTGTCGGGGTCCCGGCGGGGACGTACAGCACCGCGTCGGACACCTGTCCCTCGATGCCGTGGACGTCGGTGCCGGAGAAGAGGAGCAGGTGGCCGTCGGCGGGGAGCGGGAGGCCGGTGACGCCCGGCGGGAGAGCCGCGAGGTCGACGGAGGCCACGAAGGGATCGGACGGCCTCGGCGCGCCGTGCGGCAGCAGGGGGTCGCCGCCGACCCGGGCCACGAGGGGGCTGTCACCGCCCTCCGCCAGGTACACCGCCGGGCGGGCGACACGTATCCATTCCTCCACCTCCTCCGTCGGCAGCCCCCGGGATGCCGCCTCGGCCCGGAAGCGGTTCATTCTGTCCACGCTCGCGTCGGTCACCGGGCCACCCTAACGGGGTCATGGGCGGGCATAGGCAGGACCGAACTCGCTGGAAGGCAATACAATTTGGCGCTCCTGACCATTGAAACGTGGTGCCGGCAGGGAGACTGACGACGTGTGATCCGCGCGGTATGCCGGTTGTGTGAGATATCCGCAAGGTGGCGGGCTGACGCCCGGACGGCAGGCGTTCTGCGAGCGAACCCGGCGGGAGGCCGCCGAGCGATTCGCTGCCCATGCCCCCAACCCGCACGCTGACCACCCGCCAGGTCCTGCTGCGGGACGGGCTCCTCGACGAGGCTGACAAGCCCACGCGGTTCTCCGTCTCCGACCAGCCGACCGGCACTCCGTACATCACAGCTCCGGTGCCGACGCTGCCGCCTCGGGAGTGCGCCGGTGCTCGGACTGCTTCCCTTGGACTGCCTGGTTCAGCTCTGGAGGGTGACGAGCCAGTCGGTCAGCAGGCGGTTGACCTCGTCGGGGCGCTCTTGCTGGATCCAGTGGCCGCAGCCGTCCAGGAGGTGGGAGGCCGACAGGCCGGGGAGGGTGGTGGGGTAGGTATCGATGGCGTCGGACATCCAGGTGGTGGAGGCGTCCAAAGCGCCGCCGACGAACAGGGACGGCTGCTTGATCGGGGCTCCGCGGTGCGGGGCGAGGTCTTCCCAGTCCCGGTCCATGTTGCGGTAGCGGTTGAGCGCGCCGGTGATCCCTGTGCGCTCGAACTCCCCGGCGTAGACGTCGAGGTCGTCCTCGCTCAGCCAGGCCGGGAGGACTCCCGTGGGGAAGCGGTCGCGCAGCCGGCCGCCGCCGCGGGTGACGAAGTGCGGGTCGGGCTCGCCCTGGGCGGGCATGGTGTCGGCGGACAGGGCCGCGTAGAAGCCCGCGAGCCAGCCCCGGACGTCGGGCTCGATCTCCGCCTCGGCGCGGCCGGGCTCCTGGAAGTAGGAGACGTAGAACTCCTGCTCCGGGCCGCCGATATGGCGGAAGACGTCGGTGGGGCGGGGGCCGCCGGGCGGCGCGTAGGGGACGCTCAGCAGGCCGACGGCGCGGAAGACCTCGGGGTGGAGCAGGGCGGAGCCGGCGGCGATGTTGGAGCCCCAGTCGTGGCCGACGACCACCCCGCTTTCCTCGCCGAGGGCACGCACGACGGCGACGTTGTCCTCCACCAGATCGAGCATTCGGTAGGCGTCGGTCGCCTCCGGCTTGGAGGAGCGGCCGTAACCTCGCACGTCGATCGCCACCGCCCGGTAGCCGGCCGCGGCGAGGGCCGGAAGCTGGCGGCGCCAGGAGTACCAGGACTCGGGGAAGCCGTGCACGAGCAGGACCAGCGGACCGGTGCCCTGCTCGACCAGGTGCAGACGCCCGGCCGGGGCCTCGACGGTGCGGTGACGGAGCTCGGCGGTCGGCTCGGGCTGCATGGGCTTCCCCTCGGTTCGCGGCGGACGCGGCTACCCATCGATCATGCGGCGCAGCACCCGCCCGACGCGATCAGCCTTGCCATTCTGGCAACCTTGCAGGACAGAGCGGTGGAGCAGCACGGCAAGAAGGAGCGTGAAAGGTGGCAGTCGACGACATGGACGGCTCACTGGCCGCGATGGGGCCCCGGTTGCGGGCCGCACGCGAGCACCACGGTGCGACACTCGCCCGTGTCAGCTGCACGACCGGCATCTCGACCAGCACGCTGTCCCGGATCGAGACCGGCCGACGCAAGCCCACCCTGGAGGTGCTGCTCCAGCTGTCGAAGGAGTACGGCGTCTCCCTGGACGAGCTGGCCGGCACGGCGCCCGCCCCCGCGGCCAAGCCGCGCGCCACGGCGCCGCTGAGCTTCGGGGATGATAAAGCGGTGCTGCCGTTGACCCGGTACGTCGGCGGCCTGCACGCCCACAAACACGTCCTGCCCGCCCTCAAGGACCTGCCCGCGCGGCCCCGTCAGGTCTCCCACGACGGCTACGAGTGGCTGTGCGTCCTGTACGGGCGACTGTGGCTGGTGCTCGGCGACCAAGACCTCATCCTGACACCCGGGGACGTCACCGAGTTCGACACCCGCATCCCGCACGGGGTGGCGAACTCCAGCCCCAGCGGTCCGGTCGAGTACCTGGTCATGTTCGGACCGCAGGGCGAGCGCCTACGGCCGCGCACCCCTCCAGCCGCTGCTCGCGGGACCGGTCACAGAAAGGCCCCCGAGTGAGCAGCTGTCCGGTCTCATTCGCCACGTCATCCGACTCTGCCGGCGACAACTACTGAGCTTCGGCTCAAATCGGCGGGCCGTTGTAGCGCTCTGGTGGCGGCCCGCTCCCGAATCCGCACCGCGAAGAACGAACGCCAGCTCCGGGTCCGCTTCCGCCCGGCGACAGCGCCGGCGGCCGGCAGCCGGACCAAGGTGTGCTGGAACGTTCCCCGGTCGGCCCGCAACAGGTAGTGGGGGAGCGGCGGGAGCGGGTCGACGCGGAGTACGTCCCGGGGTATGCGGCCTGACGCGGGACCCGGCAAGTACGGCTGCGGAGAGACGAGCCACAGTCACACCCCCAGCCGAACAGGGATACCTGCGCCACGTCGACGTCCGTGCGCACGAGGTGTGGACGGGCAGCGTGCCGCCACCGTCCCGCGCTGTCCTGGGCGACGTAGACGGCTACCTCCATCACTTGGGCTCCACCAGGACGACTCCGAGCGTGCGCTGCGTCCCCCAGCCTGCCGAGAGCGTCCATCTCTGCCACGGATGCGCACCCCTTGGCAGGGCCAGCACACCGGCCGACGGAGCCGGTGACGGCGCCGACGATTGCCTCGGTGGACGTGGCATGAGATCGACACCGCCGTCGCCCTCTCCACCGCTTCGCTGGCCATACGTAGACGCTGCCTGTTGGTCACGAGTTGTGTGGCAGGGAGTCGTCGTCGGGATACAGAGGCGTCGGATGAACTCGACGGCCTGTTGTGCGGTCAGCCCACGGTGTTGAGGCTGTAGTCGCCGAGGAGATCGATGTCGACGTCGACGGCGGTGGAGCCGGCGTTGTAGAGGTCGATCTCGCCGTCCGCGCCCACCTTGACCAGCGCGGCGCCGGCCGCGGGATGTCCGCTGGTGTAGTCGGCCGAGTGCACGTCCGGTCGGGTGGTGCCGTCGGCGTAGGCGACGAGGTAGCCGCTGCCGGTCGGCGAGGGCACCGTGAGATTGAGGTCGACCGCGCTCACCGCGTTCGCCGGTACCCCGTGGGCGCCGGTGACCTTGAGTCTGAGCGTGGCGTGAGCGCCCAGCTTGGCGGTCCTCCCGCCGGTCCCTGTACGGGTGTTGAGAATCCGGACCGGGCTGACCGGCCGGAACGTCGTCCCGCTCGCGGTGGGGCCGTACCAGCCGACCACGTCCGCGACGAGGTGCGCCGAGGACTTGCTGTTGTTGCGGAGTACGACCTTGCCGTTGATCAGCGGAACCATGGGGACGACGATTTGGGCGGAGGCGGTCTGCCCCGTGGTCCAGTACGGGCCGCTCACACCGGAGTTGACGGTGCCGGCGGGGGAGACGGTGAGGCTGCCGGAGCCCTTGGTGGCGGTCGCCACCACGTTGAGCACCACGGCGTTCGCGTCGGCCGGGACGCCGTGGGCGCCCGAGACGGTCAGGGTGACCGAGTGGCCGCCGGTGACCGCCCCGGTGTGGCCGCCGGTGGCGCCGCGGGTGTCGAGCAGACGGATCGGCGTGGCGGGATGGTAGGTGCGGCCGAACTGCGCGTGCGACTGGAGGCCGAGCGTGGCGACGTTGACGGTAACCGGGCCGGAGCTGCCGTTGTAGAGGTCGATCGCACCGGTGGGAGCGACCTTCACCGTCGCCTCGTTGGAGACCGTCCGGCCGGGTTCGAAGCCGACGGTGGAGGTGCCCGGCCGGGTGGTGCCGTCGGTGTAGAGGGTGAGGATGCCCCTCGCCTTGGCACCGCTGGTGACGACCTGAAGGCGCGCCGCGTCGACGCCGTCGGAGTCGGCGTGCACGGTGGCCGCGGAGAGCTTCAGCACGCCGTGGGCGGGGATCGTCCTCTCGGCGTCATACTGCGCGGTGATGGGCAGGAAGGCGTCCGCGGCGTGCACGGTCACCTTGGCGGTGGTGGTGCGGCCGAGCAGGTCGGTCTGGGTCAGCGTGGCGGTGTACGAGCCCGCTGCCGGATACTGGTGCTCGATCTTCTGGGGGCCGTCGGCCAGGCTCTCATGGTCACCGTCACCGAAGGTCAGAACTCGGTAGGCGACTTCCCACGCGTCCGCCGGTTGCGCGACGGTGAACGACGCGTCCCCGGCGTCCACCTGCCCGTCGGCGGTGGTGACCAGGGCGCCGGAAAGCGAGGCGGCCGGTGGTGTGGCCGTACCCGCGTCGACGGCAGCGGACCGGACGGTGCGGCTCGACCCGTCGGCGTCGGTCACCGTGATGGCCGGGGCGTACACGCCCGGGGTGGTGTAGGTGTGCGTGATCGGGGCGCCCGGTGCCTGGGTGACCGGGGCGCTGCCGTCCCCGAAGTCGACCGAGTACGTCGCGATGGACTTCCCCCACGAAGTGGTGGCGTCGTCGGTCTTCACCGAGGTGACGAACGGCGCGACGCCCCGTGACGGCGACGGCATGTCGTCGCCGGGGACGGTGATGGAGTCCTGCCGTTCGACGGCGCCTCGGTCGGGGTGGGCCGTCGGGCCGGTGCCGGTGCCGGTGTCGTCGACGAGGGGGTCGTCGACGAGCGGGGAGCCGTCGACGTCGGTGGTGAGCTCACCCGGTGCGTCGGCATCGGCGGAGTCGATGAGCGCGGAGTGCTCGGGCGGCGCCGTGGCGGTGGGCACGTTGAGCCCGTCGATGTCGTGCGCGCCCTGCCCGGTCGCGTCGTGCAGCGACGCGGCGGTGGTGTAGGGGGTGCCGGCCCACGCGCACTCGGGCCGCGGCCGGGCGAAGGCACCGACACCGTTCGCCGCCACGTTGTAGTCGCCGGTGACCTGGTCAGCGGATGCGGCGGACACGGAGTACAGCGGAGCCGTGGGTGCCGGGCAACTGTCGGTCTGCTTCGCCCCGGCAGAAGCGACCACGTTGTTCTCCACGGTCCCCCGACTCGTGCCTTCCAGCGAGATCCCGGTGGCGCACGGAGTGATGACCGTGTTGCTCGTCACGGCGGCTCCGGACGTTCCCGTCAGCACGATCCCGCCCCGCCGCGGATCGGTCACCACGTTGGTGGTCACGGTGAACTGCGAGGCTCCCGGCTGCGCTTGCACGCCGTAGGCGTACCCGTCCGGAACCCGGTTGCGCGACACGGTCACGTCCGAGGAGGCGCCGTCCACGCTGACCGCGGTACCGGTGCCGTCGGCCGACGGCACCGGGCGACGGAACGACAACCGGTCGAGGGTGACGCCCGTGGAGCCCGTCACCGCTACCGCGTCCGCGCTCGCGTAGCCGATCCCCAGGGACTGGATACGCACGTCGTGCACCGCTTCGAGCGTCAGCGCCGGTGCGGATCCCTTCGGCGTGAGGACCGCCGGCGAGCCTTCGGGGACGAGGGCGGCCCCGGTGAACGTGATGGGGGCGTCCTTGGTGCCGGACCGAGTCAGGGTCACGGACTCGACGTAGGGAAGGCCGTCCGGCGACTCGACACGAACCGTCTGCCCCGGTACCATCGCGTCCGCCGCTGCCTGCACCGTGCAAAAGGGCATGCTCGCCGAGCCCGTCGCCGTGTCGCTGCACACCCCGTCGTGATTCACATACAGCGTCCCGGCCGGGCTCGGCTCAGCCGCCGCCTCACCGGTTCCCCAGCCGCTCACCACCCCCGCCACGACGAGAACGGCCACGGACACACCAGATGCGGGGCGAGGTCTTCGCATATGAGCTCCAGGGAAGGATCGGCGGTGCGGATGACGGCACCGGGGTCTGATGCGCGGGTCATCGACCCACCACTCGTGAGGCGATGACGTGGTGGGAGCAAGCCGCCGGTCACAGGCACGACCTGCCGGTCCCGGACGGTTCGGCTCAGGAGCTGTGCGCAGCTCATGATCTCAGCCCCACCCTAAAGGAACGGCCACGATCCGACCTGGCCTTGCTCAAGTAGTCCGGTGTCGCGGCGAGTTGCACGCCAATCCGCCAACGCGCCCAAGCCGACCTCCCGCCGGTACGACGGGTCGGCTGCTACCAGCGCATCCCGAGCCGGGCCAGCTCGGCACGGCGCTCGGGGGTGAGTCTGTCGGCCCGGCGGTGGGTGTTCTCCAAGAATGTCCCCAGCGTGATGTCGACCTCCACGCCGTCGATGCCCAGGCGCTCGATGTGCTTGCGGGCCGGGCCCAGGTGTCCTCCGCGGGCGAGGTACTGCCGGGTGGCGCGGAGCTTGAGCGCTCACTTGTCGTCTGCGGTGAGCTTTGCCGGGCGTCCCCCGAGGCCCGGCGGGTTCCCGTCCGAGTGTGCTGCCGAGTGGCCACTGCTGCGCGGGGGAGAGCTTGTCCCACCTCTGCCGCTGTGCGACGACCCATGCTCCGAGGTCTTCGCCCTGGACGAAGAGTTCACCGGCCGTCTCGGGGAGGCCTCCGGCCGGTGCGGGCGAGGGTGAAGCAGCGTTGCCATGCCATGTCCCCTGCTGCGGGCCTGGATGGACTTGCATACCGAACTTTCAGTCCCGTCAGCCCCGCGGTCGCCTGACACCAGCGGTCCGACCTGCTGCCCCGTTCCCCGCCCGCCACGAGGCAGTACTTGCTTTCGTACTTGCTCTTGCTCTTGCTCTGCCCTGCCCCGCTGTGCGTCGGCTGCTTGGGTTCGTGCGGGCTCATCGGCCGTTTCCGCGGTGATCAGGAGCAGAGCATGGCAGACGGCGTTACCCGGTCACCTGGCCGCACCGGCTCAGTAGCCGTCCACCCCCAGCTCCGTGATGCCGGCGTAGAGCCAGCTCCACACCCTGCCCGTAGGAGTGTCCTGGTCGGACAGGTCCGGGGCCAGTTCCGCCAGCTCCGCCAGGAACAGCTCCGTCACGGCTTCCTGGCCGCCCTCCACCGGGTACGGGTGCCAGCAGGCGTTGCGGTAACGGTCGACGGCCTCCAGGGTGCGGGTGAAGACGTCGAGGTCCGGGGCGAGCGGCACCAGTACCTCCTCGGTACGGCGGGTCAGGCGGCTCCGGATGAGCACCGCGCCGTCGTGACGGTGGAGGTACAGCTCACCGTACTCGGTGGTGCCGAAGGCGATCAGGTCGGCGGCGGCCACCCCGTCGGGCAGGCTCTCGTCCGACAGGACACCCTCCGCCGGTGGGCGCATGGCGTCAAGAGGGTGGGTTTCGTACTGAGCGCTGTGGCCCACCCACCAGGCGGGCAGACCGACCTCCCGCAGATATCGCCTGCTGCCCGCGTGGATGAGCCCCTCGGGCAGGTCCCTCTCGGCGATGCGCACCACGTGCCGCGCACCGCCGAAGGCGTCGTCGACCCGGGCCGCGGTGAGCGGACCCGTCGGCCTCCGCACGGCGGGGGCCGGCCCCGGCGGTGGTTGCTCCGCCGACGTGGGGTCGAGGCCCGCGCCGCGCGGCCAGTCCCGCAGCGAGTCGGCGTCCGTTTCCACGACCGCTATGCCGTGCACGCTCTCGACGAGATACCGGGTCCGGCCGCCGTCCGTAGCGAAGGCCACGGCGCCCTCCCACTCCTCCGGGAGGAACAGGTCCAGTTCGTACAGCGCGGGTGCCTCGGCGGCCCCGGTCGCGGTCGACGCGTCGGTCAGCGCCGCCTCGTCCACACCCGTCACCCGGTGGCCGGTCGCCGCGTCGAGCCAGAGGGGGCCACGCTGGTCGGTCACCTCGACGAGTTCCCGATCCCCGTCCCCGCACCGGCGCACCCGGAAGTAGTCGCCGTTCAGGCTCGGGTGGACCGGGAACCAGTGGGCCGGCCGCCACCACGCCCACACCGTCCGCCACGGCATGCCGGGACCGGCCGCGGCGATCCGGTCGGCGTACGCGTCGTGGCCGGTGGCCTTCGCCGCGAAGTGCAGCCAGGATGCGAACTCCGCGGGCGTCACCTCCGCGCCCCCGAAGATCGCCTCGGCCTGCAGGAAGACCTCACCCCCGACGCAACGGGCCCGGTCGTCGTGGGAGAGGTGGTCGCGCAGTGGCGCACGGTCGGCGATCAGCAGCCGTGCGGGATCTGCCAGTACGCCGTCAAGATCGTCAGTCATGCGGCCATGCTGCCAGCCGGCGCTGACGGCATGGCGGGCTCCCCGTCCTCGAACCCCTCCCCGCTTCCGGCGGAGTTCCATGATGGCGCGGCGGCGGGCCAGGCGGAGGGTGCGGCGGATCGGGGCCGTGTCGCCGCCGTGGTCCACGTCGCCTTTGCGGCCGTCGACGTCACCGCGACCGTGTTCGTGGTGCACGACGGCGGCCGCTTCCACCGCCGGCACCTGCTCCCCGAAGCCCGCCGCCACCTCGCCCTCGTCCTGCACGACCGCCGCCGCGACCCCGGCCTGGACGACCGGATCGTGGCCGCAGCCATCTCCACCCACTGCCCGGACATCAGCGAGCCGAAGACCGCGCGCGGTCTGGAGCCCGGCTATCGCCTTCTGGAAGCAGTCGGGAGTCCGGTGACCTGCTCATTCCGCGAGCTGCCAGCCGTTCTTGCGTGTCGCCCGCCCCAGCAGACCGCGGGCGTAGTCCCGCATCCGCCACCGCAGATCCGCGCGAGAAAACCGGCCCGCCACCCGGGCGAATACCGACTCCAAGTCACCTGACCTGTCGGCGACTTCAGTCATCCCCTCCATACCAGGACAACGACAACCACCAGGACACGAACCGCTGCTGGAGTACTAAGGCACCTGATACACCATCTGCGGGTAATGCGCACCACCCGACCACGAACTGCGGCGGGGACGCTCGGTCGGTGCGGGCTTCGCCGTAGCGGTACGGGTGCTCGGCGCGGCGGAGGACGCGGCCCGCGATCTTCAGGCGCCCCGTGCCCCGTCCAACGCCACGATCGAGGGGCTGGACGGCGGCCTCCCCTGATCCGCCAGGGTGGGGTAGTCGTTGTAGCCGGCGGCCCCGCCCACGTACATGAAGTACCGGTCCCGGACCGGGTTGAGCGGTGCTCCGAGGCGGAGCCGGGTGACCAGGTCCGGGTTGGCGAGGAAGGGCCGGCCGAGCGCCACCAGGTCGGCGCCGGCCGCCAGCATCTCCCGCGTGGCCCGGGTGACGGCCTGCGTGGACAGGACGGTCAGGTCCGGGTTGCCGATCAGAATGCCGGGCCAGTCGGCGCGGATCCGCCGGTACCAGCCGGTCGCCGGGTCGGAGCGCACCAGGTGCAGATAGGCGAGGTCCAGCCCCTTCAGGCGGTCCAGGAGCGTGGCGTAGAGGCCGTCGGTGTCCTCTTCCAGGACGCCGTTGACCGTGCTCGCGGGGGAGATACGGATGCCCACCCGGTCCGCGCCGATCGCGTCGGCCACCGCCTCGGTCACCTCCGCCGCGAACCGCACCCGCCGCTCGACAGAGCCGCCGTAGCGGTCGGTGCGGCGGTTGGTGTTGTCCGCGAGGAACTGGTGCAGCAGCATCCCGTTGGCCGAGTGCACCTCCACGCCCTCGAAACCCGCGTCGACGGCCCGGCGTGCGGCGGCGGCGAAGTCGGCGATCGTGGCCCGGATGTCGTCCGTCGTCATCGCCCGCGGGACGACGGCCTGCCGATGGCCCTGTGGTGTGAAGATCTTCTCCGGCAGCGGGACGGGGGAGGGTGCGAGGGGCGTGAGGCCGGTGGTCGCCGGGTGGCTGACCCGGCCCCCGTGCTGGAGCTGTAGGAACATCCGCCCGCCGGCCGCCCGCACCGCATCGGTGACCCGCCGCCAGCCGGCGGCGTGCCGGTCGGTGTGGATCGCGGTGATGTCCGGGTACGTCTGTCCGGCCCGGTTGGGCGTCGAACCCTCGGCGACGATCAGCCCGGCAGAGGCCCGCTGAGCGTAGTGGGTGACCATCAGATCCGTCGGGGTACCGTCGGCCTCCGCACGGTTCCGGGTCAGCGGGGCCATCACGAGGTGGTTGGGGAGGGCGAGCCGGCCGAGCCGGGCGGGGGCGAGGAAGTCCGTTGTCCGCGTCATGCCGGCACGGTAAAACTTGACACTGATGTGAGATTCAAGCCCTCTTCCGTCGGAGGCGGACATGCGGATCGGTGAACTGGCCCGGCTCACCGGCGTGAGCGAGCGGTCGCTGCGCTACTACGAGAGCCAGGGGCTACTCACCGCCGAGCGCACCCCCGGCGGCCACCGCGACTACCCGGAGACGGCCGTCGACCGGGTCATCCGCATCCAGGAGCTGTACGCGGCCGGGCTGCGCAGCGAGAAGATCCGGCAGCTGTTGCCCTGCATGCGCGACCGGGACGGCGGACCCTCCGCGATCGCCACCCCCCGTCTGGTGCAGGATCTGAGCGCCGAGCGCGACCGGATCGACCGTATGATCGCCGATTTGCGCCGCTCCCGGGAAACCCTGGACGAGGTCATCCGCACGGCTCGGGGCGCCTGACCGGCCGTACCCCCGACCGACTCGTACCGGGACGGCAGACCGAAACGGGCGGCTGGACGGGCAGCCCGGTATGGCGTGCGCTGCTGCCCGCCCGGGAGTTGTCGGCCTGCGACCTCAGTGCACGACGAGGTCCTGCAGTTGGTGGGCCAGCTTTGGGCTGGGCTGTGGGATGGCCAGACCGTCGAGCGTGTCGACGGCGAGGTCGTCGACGGCGCCCCGGACCGCTTCCGCTGGTACGGCGGCGACGTCGTCGGGCAGGCCGAGGCCGACGGTCACGCCTCCGGCCGAGGACGGTGTCGAGGACCTCGTGAGCGACGGGCGCGTACTGGCAGGGCTTCTCTTCCAGGACAGTGATTGCGAAGCGGTCCCGCGCTTCGCGATCCCGGCGCGGCCCTTTTGATCTCGCTCACGCAAAGGACCGCCTTTCAGAACCGCGTGGCATTGAGGGCCTGTTGAGCTTCATCGCCGAAGTCGGCCGCTGCGTACGGACTCGCCTCACGGCCCGCTGCCGCCGGCCTTGAGCGTTGGCGTGGCGTGTGCTCACCGGCTGTACTCGTCGGGTGCTGCTTGACCTACGATGACGCGGTGAAGTTCGTGATGGCGCCGGCGGTTGGCAAGGCGGATGGGTGTTCGACTCGGTGGCCGCCGAGCTGCGTCGAGCCGGTCACGACGTCGAGGCGGTGACCCTGTCGGGGCTGAAATCGGACGGTCCAGTCGATGTGGACTGTCCGCCGACCTCGACTCTCGTATTGCCCAGGTGGCCGACATCATCGACCGTGGCGACGGAACGCCCGTCGCGTTGTGCGGGCACAGCTACGGCGGCATGGTGATCGCCGGTGTCGCGGATCGGCTCGGCGACCGCCTCGATCAGCTCGTCTTCATCGACGCCTATGTCCCGGACGACGGGGATTCGTGTTGGTCTTTGACCAGCGACAGCTTCTGGGAGTTGTTCATAGCCGGCGCACGCGCCGACGGTCGACGGGTCGCGGTACCCGAAGGACTTGACCCTCGCGCGCGACCGCACCCACTGGCGAGCTTCGTCCAGTCGATCAGGCTGGAAGACAATCCCGGCTGCGCGCTCAAACGAACGTTCATCAGTGGTGGCGCGTGGCGGGGTAGCCCGTTCGTGACCCTGACCGAACGGTTGCGCAACGACCCGGGCCGGCGGGTTCACGAGATCCCCGTCGGCCACAACATCGCCCGCCGAGACCCGCACAGCCTCGCTGCCGTTCTCGGCGCATTGTCGTCCGACCCCGCCTGACGCCCAGCCGCTCACTCCTCTGTGTCGCCGTCCTTGTCGAGGTTGCGGTCGCCAGGTCCCTGGACGGCCAAGACATGGGATGCCGAGAGTGTGCGCACGGCGCTGCTCAAGCTCCGCTACCGAAACGAAGGTCCGGACAGCGAGCAGGGGCGCGGAACGCTCTTCGTGCAGGCCCACGACCCCGACAGCAACCCAGGTACCAGCATCGTCCTCAACGTCCGTCACGATGCCTGTGTGACCGCGTTCGCGCAGTCGACCAACTACCAAGTCCAGGTCAACGGCCGGTTCCTGGAGTCGGGCTGTTCCGAGCCGCGCGGCGGCCACTGAGCGTGTGGGGTGCCGACTACGTCGTCGGCAACCCCACCCACACGGGCCGTCAGCCTCTCCGGAGCATCGTTAAGCATGATCACCACTGCGGCGGCTTCGGTTGCCTCACAAACCCACATCAAAGGGGCAGACAACCGTGCCCGTGTCCCCGAGCGCGGTGCGGAACTCAGCTACACACACTCGTGCGGATCGAGGCGGACCTGCGGCGGGACCGGCGGTTCGCGCGGCGTATTCGTGCCGGCCGACAGCAGCGCGAAGCACCACAGCAACGCGGGATCCGAGGAAGGAGTCCACGCGACGAACAACGAGCCGCTCCACCGCGCCGCCGGCGTCAGCGGATCGCAGCTTGACCATTGATTCCCGACCAAGGAGAGTCCGTCCTGGCCGTGATCGCCTGGCAGGCCGAGTGCTTCCTCACCTTCCACCGGGACGAGCGATTCGCCGACTTCGACCACCTCGACGCACTGCGGGCGTGGGCGGAATTCCAGCAACAGCCAACACCTGATGCTCTACGTCCTGCTCGCCGCCGCCGTTCTGGCACCCGGCGCCATCACCGCGCGGCTGCTGCGCCACCGCGGCCCAGGTGTCGCGCTGCTCGCAGGCGCCGCAGCGACCATGGCCATGCCGTTGGTGCTGATCTCCGGCATGGACGCGTTCCCGCCGCTCGGTAGCGCCGTGGGTGCGGCCGGCAGCCTGGCCGCCCCCAGCGACTACGACGCCGGGAGGATCTGGCGGAGGTGATGTCGATGTCCCGGTTGTGGATGTGCGCCACGTGCAGGATCACGGCGCGCGGAATCTCCGCGCGTCGCTGCCACGGATGGCGACGAGGCCGCCGTGCAGGCAGACGACGTGACGGCGCCACCGTCCGAAACACGGCGCTCGCCGCATGTGCCGCGGGCGACACGACGAAGCGCGGCTGCCGCGAGAGGCCGACGACGCCGACGAATTCGTCGAGGACGGCGCCCAACTCGTTGTGCGGGTCGATCACTTCGACCCGGCACGATCCTGCGGCTGCGTTGCTCTCCCACCTGGGCAGCGTCCAGGCGGCGCCCAGCAGCCGCTCGACGTCGGCGTCGTCGGAACGCTGCCGGATCACCTTGGCCGGGTTGCCGCCGACGATGGAGTAAGGCGGGACGTCCGCGGTGACCACCGTGCCGGCGGCGACGATGGCGCCATCGCCGATCCGCACGCCGGGCATGACGGCCGTCGGGTTAGCCGAACCAGACGTCGTCGCCGACTACCGTGTCGCCGCGGCGGGGCATGGAGGTGACGACGTCCAGGGTTCGTTGGGCCCACCGGCCGCCGACCGTGGCGAACGGACACGTGGTCAGCCCCTTCGTCGGATGCTCGGCGCCGGCCGTCAGGAGCGTGGTCCCGAGGAGATCGCGCAGTACTCGCCGATGAGGTGACGGTCGATCTGGATGGCGTGCTGGTCCTCGCACTCCGAGGCGCAGGATTCGACGGCGACCTGAAAGAAGACCTACGGCTACCACCAGCTGACGGGCTTCGACGACCACGGCTCGGGCGGCACCGGCGAACCGGGGGCAGCCCTGCTCTGGTCCGGCAACGCGGCCTCGAACACGGCCGCCGACCACGTCAATTCAAAATTATGTCATGACCATGCCTAGATATGATCATGACAAGCTTTCTATATTGCGTGGGTCCGTAACGCCCCTCGTGACAGGAGGCCCCGCGTTGCAAGGCTCGACACTCGCGCGAAGAGCGCGCCGCGCCCTTGAGGCGGCCGTACTCGCCGGCGTACTCGTAGTCACGTCGTTCGGAATGGCCGGCCCGTCCACCGCTCACGACGGTGACCTCGGCGTCGACGAGATATCACACAGTGCGAACATCAAGCCCCTGGCGAACGTCCCGAGGCAGGGCCCGCTCGCCAATGCCACCCACAGCGACCTGGCGTTCTATGGCAACTATGCCATTCAGGGCAGCTACGCCGGGTTCACGATCTACAACATCCGGAACCCCGCGAAGCCGGAGATCGTCTCCCAGATGGCGTGCAACGGCGGCCAGGGCGACCCCACCGTGTCCGAGGACGGAAAGCTGCTGTTCGTGTCGGTCGACGGTCCGCAGTCGAATCCGTCCTGTGCGAGCACGAACTCCAATGCGGCCAACCCGGATGCCTGGGAAGGCATCCGCATCTTCGACATCAGCGACAAGCAGAACCCCAAATACCTGAAGTCGGTGCGGACCGACTGCGGTTCCCACACGCACACGTACGTTCCCGCTGACGGCGGGGACACGGCCTACCTCTACATCTCCTCGTACGGCCCGTCCCCGGCGTTCCCGCACTGCCAGCCCCCGCACGACTCGATCTCGATCGTGAAGGTTCCCCTGGACGACCCGGACTCCGCGTCCGTGGTCGCCACGCCCGTGCTCTTCCCCGACGGCGGCGCGGGCGCCACCGCCGGCTGCCACGACATCACCGTCTTCCCCGAGAAGGATCTGGCCGCCGGCGCCTGCATGGGTGAGGGTGCTCTGATCGACATCTCGGAGCCCACCAAGCCGTACGTGATCACGAGCGCCACCGACGCGAACTTCGCCTTCTGGCACTCGGCGACGTTCACCAACGACGGGAACCGCGTGGTCTTCACCGATGAGCTCGGAGGCGGCAGCGCGCCGACCTGCAACGAGCAGATCGGGCCGAACCGCGGCGCCGACGCCATCTACGACATCAAGGGCAAGGGCGACAACCGCGAGCTGGTGTTCCGCAGCTACTTCAAGATTCCGCGCATGCAGCAGCAGACGGAGAACTGCGTCGCCCACAACGGCTCGCTGATCCCGGCCAAGCACCGCGACATGATGGTGCAGTCCTGGTACCAGGGCGGCGTGTCGGTCATCGACTTCACCGACCCCGACCATCCGAAGGAGATCGGCTACTTCGAGCGCGGCCCGCTGTCCAAAGAGACCTTGCAGCTCGGCGGCTCCTGGTCGGCGTACTGGTACAACGGTCGCATCTACTCCAGTGACATCACCAAGGGCCTGGACGTGCTCCAGCTCACCGGAGCGCCGAACAGCGCCAACCGGGTCCGGCTGGACTTCTTGAACACGCAGACCCAGTACAGCTACAAGCCCTGATCCTGCCCATGGCCCGGCGGGCGGCACGTCCGCCGGGGCCGCACCCACACATGCAGCAAGCCACAAGTTCAGCCCGCCGCGTGCGTGGCTCCCAGGGTGCCGCGTGGCGAGGCAGAAGGGAACAGGCGCACAGTGAGGTACCGCAGAGTTGCAAGTGCGCTGCTGACAGCAGCCTGTCTGCTCGGCGTCGCAACCGCGTCCGCCAGCGCGGCGGCTGGGCGGACGTCCCCGGCCGCGGCGGCCGCCCCCGCCCCGGCGTCGACGAATCCGCAGGTCGAGTCCAACAACGCCGATGCGGACTTCGTCGCCATGATGATCCCGCATCATCAGCAGGCGCTCATCCTGAGCCGGCTGGCCCCGTCGAGGTCCGGCGACAGCGAGCTGCGTGCGCTCGCCGACCGGATCGACGTCGAGCAGGGCCTCGAAATCTACATGATGCAGTCATGGCAGGAGTGGAACGGCCTCGAGAAGACGGATCCCCAGCAGTCGTACGAGGAGATGCTGCGGGATCCGATGATGGTCGAGGCGATGGGGATGGCCACCCCCGAGGAGCTGGACCAGTTGAGCGCGGCGACCGGCAACGCCTTCGACGTGCAGTTCCTTCGACTGATGATCAAGCACCACAACGGCGCGATCGGCATGCTGACGGAGGTGCTCACCAACGGCACCGACGAGACCATACAGACGTGGGCGACCGACATGCTGGCCACCCAGTACGCCCAGGTCCAGATGATGCAGCGGATGCTGGACGACAAGACGTAGGGCCTGCTCGCCAAGAACACCCGCACTTACGTCGACTGCCATCGGAGCATCCCCCACCAGTCGGGGCCGAACGCGGGCGTCAAGGGATGGGTGCGCGGCGACTTCAACGACTGGTGTCAGGCCTCTCGCGCGTCAACGGCGCACGCGATCATGAAGCGGCGGCATTCGTTCCATGGGGGTGCCGCCGCCTTGTGATGCCGCCGGGTTGTCGCTGCCCCCCAGCCGCTTCGAATGCCGTGTGTTGTGTCGTGTGTGGCCGCAGAACTACGCCGGCCGGGCGTGAGCGGTGAGTATGCCGGGACCGCGGCTTGGGGGTTTCTCACGCAGGTGATGGGGGTCGGGCGGGGCGCAGCGGCCACCGGCTACCAGGATCCGGCCTGGCCGCTGGCATGGGCCCGGCGGCCGGTCTCA
>NZ_PQSU01000008.1 GCF_002920615.1 Streptomyces sp. Ru62 | reverse complement strand
GATCGGCGCATCCGTCACCTCCGGCGCCGCCATCTGCGAAATCAAGAACTGAGCCATTCACCGCCGTTGCCGGCCGGAATTGCCACCGCATCGGCGAGGGCGGCCCAAAAAGGCACCATCACGTCGTTCGGACCATTCCTCCGCGTTCCCGGTCCGCACCGGAAACGACGAGAGCAAGGACATTCCGAGGAAAGGACTCATGGCCAAGGAGAGGCACATGGACGCCGAAGTGATAGTCGCCGGTGCAGGACCGACCGGCATGATGCTGGCGGGCGAACTACGTCTGGCCGGGATCGACGTGATCGTCCTGGAACGTCTCGAGCGGCGCACGGGCGAGTCCCGTGGTCTCGGCTTCACCGCACGCACCATGGAGGTGTTCGACCAGCGCGGACTGCTCCCCCGGTTCGGTGAGATCGAGATCAGCAACCAGGGCCACTTCGGCGGCCTGCCCGTCGACTTCAGCCTCCTGGACGGCGCCCATCAGGCGGCCAAGACCATCCCCCAGTCGCAGACCGAGACGGTCCTGGAGGAGTGGGTCACCGCTCTGGGTGGTGACATCCGGCGCGGACACGAGGTCGTCGCCGTCAAGGACGAGGGCGACTCGGTCACCGTGGAGGCCCGGGGCCCGCAGGGTGTGGAGCGGTTCACGGCGCCGTACCTGGTGGGGTGCGACGGCGGCCGGAGCACGGTGCGCAAGGCGGCCGGGTTCGACTTCCCCGGCACCGCCGCGACGATGGAGATGTTCCTCGCCGACGTCAGGGGCCTCGAGCTGGAACCGCGCATGATCGGTGAGACGCTGCCCGGCGGCATGATCATGGTTGGTCACCTGCCGGGAGGCATCACCCGGCTGATCGTGTGCGAGCGCGGTGCTCCTCCCCGGCGTCGCACCGCACCACCGGAGTACGAGGAGGTGGCAGCCGCGTGGAAGCGGCTCACCGGCGACGACATCTCGCACGGCGAGCCGGTGTGGGTCAGCTCCTTCGGTGACGCGACCCGCCAGGTCACCGAGTACGCGCGCGGCCGGGTGCTGCTCGCGGGCGACGCCGCGCACATCCACCTGCCGGCCGGCGGGCAGGGCATGAACACCGGCATCCAGGACGCGGTGAACCTGGGTTGGAAACTCGCCGCCGTGGTGCGGGGCCGGGCTCCGGAGAGTCTGCTGGAGACCTACCACAGCGAGCGGCACCAGGTCGGCAGGCGGCTGCTGATGAACACCCAGGCCCAGGGCCTGCTCTTCCTCAGCGGCCCGGAGATGCAGCCGCTGCGCGAGGTGATGACGGAACTCATCCAGTACCCGGAGGTCAGCCGTCACCTGGCCGCCATGGTCAGTGGGCTGGAGATCCACTACGACGTCGGTGGCGGCACCAATCCGTTGCTCGGCCGCCGTATGCCGCACGTCGACCTGGTCCGGCCCGACGGAACCCCGACCGGCAGCACGCAGGCCCTGCACCGGGCGCGCGGCGTGCTGCTGGACCTGGAGGACAACGCGGTGCTGCGCCGCCGGGCGGCCGGCTGGCGGGACCGCGTCGACGTCGTCACAGCGACGCCACAGGGCGAGCGGGCCGTGGAACGGCTGGCCGGCAGCTCCGCCGTGCTGGTCCGCCCGGACGGCCATGTGGCCTGGGCCGCGCCCGGCAGCCACGCAGACCTGCCCATGGCCCTGGAGCGCTGGTTCGGCCCCGGGCTGTGACGTCCCCGCGGTGCTCGCAGCACTTTGCGGGATGACCGGTACGACCGGAACCGGTCGTGAAGTCGTGAGGAGACAGGGAACATGCACAGCACGCTGATCGTGGCGCGGATGGAACCGGGCTCGGCAGCCGACGTCGCCACACTGTTCGGCGAGTTCGACCGCACCGACATGCCGCACCGTATGGGTACACGGCGCCGCCAGTTGTTCCACTTCCGTGGCCTCTACTTCCATCTGCAGGACTTCGACTCGGACGACGGCGGCCACCGCATAGAGGAGGCGAAGCTGGACCCGCGGTTCGTCCGCATCAGTGAGGACCTCAAGCCGTACATCGAAGCCTACGACCCGGCTACCTGGCGTTCCCCCAAGGACGCCATGGCCACCCGCTTCTACCACTGGGAGGCGTCGGCGTGACGGCGCGTCGGGTGGTCATCACCGGCATCGGTGTCGTCGCCCCCGGCGGCATCGGCGTCAAGAACTTCTGGAACCTGCTCAGTGAGGGACGCACCGCGACCCGCGGCATCACCTTCTTCGACCCCTCGCAGTTCCGCTCCAGGGTGGCGGCCGAGATCGACTTCGACCCCGAGGAGCACGGCCTGGGCCCGCAGGAGGTGCGGCGCATGGACCGTGCGGCCCAACTCGCCGTCGTCGCCGCGCGGGAGGCGGTCGCCGACAGCGGGCTGGAGCCGGCCGAGCTCGATCCGCACCGTGTGGGAGTCACCGTCGGCAGCGCGGTGGGCGCCACGATGGGCCTCGACTGGGAGTATCGCGTGGTGAGCGACGCCGGACGGCTGGAGCTCGTCGACCACGCGTACGCCGTGCCCCACCTGTACAACCACTTCGTGCCCAGCTCGTTCGCGGCGGAGGTGGCCTGGAGCGTGGGCGCCGAGGGGCCCACCAGCGTGGTGTCCACCGGCTGCACCTCCGGCCTGGACGCGGTGTGCCACGCGGTGGAACTGCTGCGGGAGGGGTCCGCCGACGTCATGGTGGCCGGCGCAACCGACGCGCCGATCTCGCCGATCACGATGGCCTGCTTCGACGCCATCAAGGCCACCACTCCGCGCAATGACGACCCCGGGCATGCGTCACGGCCCTTCGACGGCACCCGCAACGGCTTTGTGCTCGGGGAGGGTTCCGCGGTGTTCGTGCTGGAGGAACTGGACAGCGCCCGGCGGCGCGGCGCCCACGTCTACGCCGAGGTCGCCGGCTACGCCTCCCGCTGCAACGCCTTCCACATGACCGGCCTCAGGCCGGACGGCGCGGAGATGGCCGAAGCGATCCGAGTCGCTCTGGACGAGGCGCGCGTCGCCCCGGAGGAGATCGACTACGTCAACGCGCACGGCTCCGGCACCAAGCAGAACGACCGGCACGAGACGGCCGCGTTCAAGAAGAGCCTGGGCCAGCACGCCTACGACGTGCCGGTCAGCTCCATCAAGTCGATGATCGGCCACTCGCTGGGCGCGATCGGCTCGATCGAGATCGCCGCCTCGGCCCTGGCCATGGAGCACAACGTGGTGCCACCCACGGCCAACCTGCACACCCCCGACCCCGAATGCGACCTCGACTACGTGCCCCTGACCGCACGGGAGCACCGGACCGACACGGTGTTGACGGTCGGCAGCGGCTTCGGCGGCTTCCAGACCGCCGTGGTCCTCACCCGCGCCGAGAGGAGGGCGGCATGACCGCGACGGCGGTGATCACCGGCCTGGGTGTCGCCGCGCCCAACGGGCTGGGGACCAAGGAGTTCTGGACGGCGACGCTCAGGGGTGAGAGCGGCATCGGCCCCGTCGAGCGGTTCGACCCGTCCCGGTATCCGGCGCGGCTCGCCGGTCAGGTGCGCGGATTCGTCGCCGAGGACCATCTGCCGAGCCGGCTGCTGCCGCAGACCGACCGGATGACCCGACTGGCCCTCGTGGCCGCGGACTGGGCGCTGGACGACGCCGGGGTACGACCCGCCGACCTGCCGCCCTACGACATGGGTGTCGTCACAGCCAGCTCCTGCGGCGGCTTCGAGTTCGGTCAGAACGAACTGCGCAACCTGTGGAGCAAGGGCAGCCAGTACGTCAGCGCCTACCAGTCGTTCGCCTGGTTCTACGCCGTCAACAGCGGCCAGATCTCGATCCGCAACGGTATGAAGGGTCCCAGCGGCGTGGTGGTGAGCGACCAGGCCGGAGGGCTCGACGCCCTCGCGCAGGCCCGTCGGCAGATCCGGCGCGGAACCCCACTGATCGTCTCCGGGAGCATCGACGCCTCGATCTGCCCCTGGGGCTGGGTGGCCCAGCTGGCGAGCGGCCGGCTCAGCACCAGCGAGGACCCCGACCGCGCCTACCTGCCCTTCGACGCACAGGCGAACGGTCATGTACCCGGTGAGGGCGGCGCGATCCTCGTCGTGGAGGACGCCGAGACGGCCCGGCGCCGCGGCGCGCGGCCCTACGGCGAGATCGCCGGGTACGGGTCCACCTTCGACCCCGCACCGGGCAGCGGCCGCGAGCGTGGCCTCAGGCGGGCCATCGAGCTGGCGCTGGCCGACGCCGGAGCCGACGCCCAGGACGTCGACGTGGTGTTCGCCGACGCCGCGGGCGTGCCCGCGGAGGACCGTGCCGAGGCCGAGGCCCTCACCGCGGTGTTCGGTACCCGGGGTGTGCCCGTCACGGCGCCGAAGACGATGACCGGGCGACTGTACTCCGGGGCCGCGCCGCTCGATCTGGCGGCGGCCATGCTGGCGATCGCCGACGGGCGGATCCCGCCGACCGTCAACGTCCGGCCGGCCGCCGACTACGGCCTGGACCTGGTCACCGATGCCCCCCGCTCCGCCGAACTGCGCACCGCGCTGGTGCTGGCCCGTGGTCACGGCGGCTTCAACTCGGCCATGGTCGTCCGGGCCGCCTGACCGGGCGCCGTCACCGCGGGCCGTGGTCCGCGGCTTCCCGTGGCAGGCAGCCGGGTCACCCTCCCACGTACCTCACCCCCTTTCACCAGGAAGAAGAAGGAGTACGAGAACCGTGCAGTTCACCCTCGACGACCTCAAGCGCATCCTCCTGGAGAGCGCCGGCGCCGACGAGAGCGTCGACCTCGACGGCGACATCCTGGACCTTCGCTGGGACGAACTCGGCTACGAGTCGCTGGCCCTGCTGGAGACCGGCAGCCGCATCGAGCGCGAGTACGGCATCACGTTCGACGAGACGGCGGTCACCGAGGCCGAGACACCGCGCGCCCTGCTGAAGGTGGTCAACGCGCAGCTCGGCGCCTCCACCGCCGCCTGACGCCCACTGTTCCCGCTCGGGGCCGGCGGACCCGCACCCGCGCCGCCGGCCCCGGGCGGACCCCCGTCCGCATCGCACACAGCCGGAGAAGCCATGACCGAGCACACCTCGCGAGTCGCCGTCGTCACCGGAGCCACCAGCGGCATCGGCCTGGCCGTCGCCCGGTCCCTGGGCGCCCAGGGCCACCGCGTGTACATCGGCGCCCGCACGGCGGAGAACGTGACCACCACCGTCAAGCAGCTGCGCGAGCAGGGCGTGACCGCCGACGGCAGCGCCGTCGACGTGCGCGACACAGCCGCGATCCGGCAGTTCGTCCAGGGCGCCGTCGACACCTTCGGCACCATCGACATCCTCGTCAACAACGCGGGCCGCTCCGGCGGCGGCGTCACCGCCGACATCGCCGACGAGCTGTGGGAGGACGTGATCGACACCAATCTCAACAGCGTCTTCCGCATGACCCGGGAGGTCCTCAACACCGGGGGCATGCGCGAGAAGACGTGGGGACGCGTCATCAACATCGCCTCCACGGCAGGCAAGCAGGGGGTCGTCCTGGGCGCCCCCTACTCCGCCTCCAAGCACGGCGTCGTCGGTTTCACCAAGGCCCTCGGCAACGAGCTGGCCCCGACCGGCATCACCGTCAACGCCGTCTGCCCGGGCTATGTGGAAACGCCGATGGCCCAGCGCGTCCGCCAGGGGTACGCCGCCGCGTACGACACCAGCGAGGAGGCCATCCTCGAGAAGTTCACGGCGAAGATCCCGCTCGGCCGCTACTCCACCCCGGAGGAGGTCGCCGGTCTCGTCACCTACCTCGCCTCGGACACCGCCGCCTCCATCACCTCACAGGCCCTCAACGTCTGCGGTGGCCTCGGAAACTTCTGACACCGACCGGCCGGGGCAGTCGTCCGGTCCTTCGAAGGAGAAACCCCTACATGACTACACGTCAGGTCGAGCACGAGATCACCGCCGAGGCCCCCGCCGCCACCGTCTACCGGCTGATAGCCGAGGTGGAGAACTGGCCCCGGATCTTCCCGCCCACCATCTACGTCGACCACGTCGAACGCGGCGACGCCGACGAACGCATCCGCATCTGGGCCACCGCCAACGGCGAGGCCAAGAGCTGGACGTCGCGCCGCACCCTGGACGCGGACAACCTGCGCATCACCTTCCGCCAGGAGGTATCCGCCCCGCCGGTCGCCGCGATGGGCGGCACCTGGATCATCGAGCCGCTGTCGGACACGAGGTCCCGGATCCGGCTGCTGCACGACTACCGAGCGGTCGACGACGACCCGCGCAGCCTGCAGTGGATCGATCAGGCCGTCGACCGCAACTCCCGCTCCGAGCTGGCCGCGCTGAAGACCAACGTCGAACTCGCAGAGGAAGCCGGGGACATCACGTTCTCCTTCGAGGACACCGTGCACATCGCCGGCTCCGCCAAGGACGCCTACGACTTCGTCAACGACGCCCACCTGTGGCGGGAGCGGCTGCCGCACGTGGCCCGCGTCCGCTTCGAGGAGCCCGCACCGGGACTGCAGGTCCTGGAGATGGACACCCGCGCCAAGGACGGCTCCACGCACACCACGAAGTCCTACCGGGTGGCCTTTCCGCACCACCGCATCGCCTACAAGCAGGTCACGCTGCCTGCGCTCATGACCCTGCACACCGGGATCTGGACCTTCACGGAGCAGGACGGGGGCGTAGCCGCCACCTCGCAGCACACGGTGGTGCTGAACACCGGCAACATCGCGGCCGTGCTGGGGCCCGAGGCCACCGTGGCGGACGCCCGTGCGTACGTCCAGGGCGCGCTGAGCACCAACAGCCGCGCGACCCTGAACCACGCCAAGGACTACGCCGAGAGCAGGCGTTGACCATGACCGGGCTCATGCTGGACACCGACGTCGCCGTGGTCGGAGCCGGCCCCGTCGGGCTGATGCTCGCGGGCGAGTTGCGCACCGGCGGCGCGCGGGTGACCGTTCTGGAACGGCTGGCCCGGCCCACGACCGAGTCCAGGGCCTCTACACTGCACGCCCGCACGATGGAACTGCTGGACCAGCGAGGCCTGCTGGAGAGGTTCGGGGAACTGCCCAACGACGTACGGGGCCACTTCGGCGGGATCCCGCTGGACCTGCGGCTGCCCGGTCCTCACCCGGGCCAGTGGAAGGTGCCGCAGACGCGCACCGAGGCGATCCTCGCCCAGTGGGCGGCCGGCCTCGGCGCGGAGCTGCGGCGCAGCCACGAGGTCACCGGGCTGACGGAGCACCAGGACCACGTGGAGGTCGAGGCCGAACGGCCCGGTGGCGGCACACTGCGGCTGCGCGCCGGGTACGTGGTGGGCTGCGACGGCGAACACAGCACCGTCCGCCGTCTGGCCGGCATCGACTTCCCCGGGCATGAGGCCGTCAGGGAGCTGATCCGCGCCGACGTGGCCGGTATCGACATCCCCGACCGCCGCTTCGAGCGCCTGCAGAAGGGTCTGGCGATCGCCGCGCGCCGGAGCGACGGGGTGACCCGGGTGATGGTCCACGCCTACGGGCGCACGCCGCAACCCCGCACCGGGGCACCGGAGTTCACCGAGGTGTGCGAGGTGTGGCGGCACGTCACCGGGGAGGAGATCGGCGGCGGCACCCCGCTGTGGCTCAACGCCTTCGGCGACGCCTCCCGGCTGGCCGCCCGCTACCGGCAAGGCCGGGTCCTGCTCGCCGGCGACGCGGCCCACCAGCAGATGCCGGTCGGCGGCCAGGCCCTCAACCTGGGACTGCAGGACGCGGTCAACCTGGGCTGGAAGCTGGCAGCCGTCGTGCGGGGCATGGCGCCGGAGAGCCTGCTGGACACCTACCACCGCGAGCGGCACGCCGTCGGCGCCCGGGTGCTCAGGGGCATCGAGGCCCAGACCACCCTGCTGCTGGGCGGCCCCGAGGTGGAGGCGATGCGCTCGGTCCTGGCCGAACTGGGCGGCCACGAGCGGGTACGGCGGCACCTCGCCGGAACGATCAGCGGCCTGGACGTCCGCTACGACCTCGGCGCGGACCGCCACCCGCAGATCGGCGCCCGCCTGGAGCCCGCCCCCCTCGTCACAGCCGACGGTCCCACGACGACGACCGCACTGCTGCGCTCGGGACGTGGGCTGCTGCTGGACCTCACGGGCGACTCGGCCCGCCACGCACAGCTGCGCCGGGAGTGCGGCCCCTGGCTGGACCGGGTGGACCTGGTCGCGGCCGAGCCCGCCCCGGGCGGGCCGGGCCACGAACGGGACGCGTACCTGCTGCGCCCCGACGGCCACGTCGTCTGGGCGGCGACCGCCTCGGGTCCGGACGGGGCCGCCGAGGCCCTCAGGACGTGGTTCGGCCCGGCGGCCTTCACCCCGCAGGCGACCGGTCCCGGCACAGCGGCGCGACCGCGCCCCGCACAACCCCGCGCCGAAGGGCACCTCGCCGATCAGTACCACCGAGAAGAGGAGGGAGACACGCACATGGGCAGGCTCACGGGCAGGACGGCGCTGGTCACCGGGGCCAGCCGGGGCATCGGCCGGGCGACGGCGATCCGGCTGGCCGGAGAAGGCGCCCTGGTCGCCGTGCACTGCGCGGCCAACCGCGACGCGGCCGAGGAGGTCGTGGCGGCCATCGAGAAGGACGGCGGGCGGGCGTTCGCCGTACAGGCCGAACTCGGCGTCCCCGGCGACGTCCACGAGTTGTTCCTCGCGCTGGAGCGGGGCCTGAAGGAACGCACCGGGTCCACCGACCTGAACATCCTGGTCAACAACGCGGGCCGGATGGGCGGTGTTCCGTTCGAGAAGATGACGCCGGAGGAGTTCGACCGGTTGTTCGCGGTCAACGCCAAGGCGCCGTACTTCATCATCCAGCGCGCTCTCGCGAACCTCACCACCGGCGGCCGGATCATCAACATCTCGTCCGGGCTGACCCGTTTCGCCAACCCCGACGAGATCGCCTACGCGATGACCAAGGGGGCCGTGGAACAGCTCGCCCTGCACTTCGCGAAAGTACTGGCGCCCCGTGGGATCACCATCAACAGTGTCGCGCCCGGCATCACGCGCAACGGCAACCCGCTGTTCGACGTGCCGGAGGCGGTCGATCAGATGGCCCGGTTGTCCGCGTTCAACCGGGTCGGCGAGCCCGAGGACGTCGCCGACGTGGTGGCCTTCCTCGCCTCGGACGACAGCCGCTGGGTGACCGGCGCCTTCCTCGACGCCACCGGTGGCACCCTGCTCGGCTGACCGGCCCGACGCACTCTGCCCGGCTCGCTGCCAGGTCGCGGCCGGCCGGGCACGCCCCGTCATCGTCAACCCTGTTTCGGAACTCCCGTGAAACCTTCGACGCACGGACCGGCCGGCTCCCCGGATGCGGCGCCCGAGTCCTGGGACGCCGGACAACGGGGACTGCTGCTGGTCCTGGCCGGCAACATGCTGATCGACTCCCTCGAGGTGTCGACGGCAATGGTCGCGCTGCCGTCCATCGGCCGGGACCTCGATCTGCCGCTGACGGCCCTTCAGGGCGTCGTCACCGGCTTCGCCCTGGGTTTCGGCGCGCTGCTGCTGTTCGGCGCCCGTGTGGTGGAGCGACTGGGCAGGCGCCCGGTGTATTTGGCGGCGCTGGTGGGTTTCGCCGCCGCATCCGTGGCCGGCGGCCTGGCCGGCGGGCCCGCCCTGCTCATCGCCTGCCGGGTGGTGAAGGGGTTCTGCGCCGCGCTCACCGCGCCCACCGGCCTGACCATCATCACCACGGCCTATCCGGAGGGCCCCGCCCGCTCCCGGGCCGTGTCGGTGTACGCCTTCGTCGGCGCCTGCGGGTTCACGGGCGGGCTCCTGCTGTCGGGACTGCTGACCGAGGTGGGCTGGCGCTGGACGTTCCTGTTCCCGGCACCGGTGGTGCTGGTGCTGTTCGCCTTCGGCCTGCGGTTGATCCCAGGCGGCCGACCTGACGGGCCGGCGCGCCGCTTGGACCTCTCCGGCGCGGCGACGCTGACCGGTGGCCTGGCGGCCCTGGTGACCGGCATCGTCCAGGTGCCCGGGCGCGGCTGGGGCAGCCCGCTCGTCTTCGGCTCGTTCACGGCCGCCGCCGCGCTGCTGGCCGCCTTCCTCCTGGTGGAGCGCACTGCGGCCGACCCGCTCCTCCGCCCCGCCCTGCTGGCCCACCGGGGCCTGCTGCGGGCGATGCTGGGCGCCGTCACACTGAACGGCTCGTACCTGGGGCTGCTGCTGGTGGCCACATTCCAGTTGCAGACCACCGAGGGCTGGTCACCGGCGCGCACCGCTCTTGCCCTGCTGCCCGCGAGCCTTCCGCTGGTGGTGACCGCGCCCCTGTCCGGGCGGATGATCGAACGGTTCGGCACTCGCCGCCTGATCGCCCTGGGCGCCCCGGCACCGCTGCTGGGCTACCTGCTGTACCTGCGGGCGCTCACCCCGCACCCCTCGTACGCTGCGGATGTGCTGCCCGCCGTGCTGCTGGTCGGGGTCGGCTTCGCACTGTGCTTCACCTCCTTGAACGTGCAGGCGGCGGCCGCGGTACCGGCCGCGGACCGGCCGGCGGCCACGGGTCACTACCAGACCGCCGTGCAGACGGCCGCCGTGCTCGCGCCCGCGCTGGTGGCGGCTCTGCTGCTGTCGTCCGGCGTTCCGGGCGCCCACGTGGCCGAGGGCTACCGCCCCGCGGTGTGGCTGGTCGTCGCGCTCGGGGCACTGGGACCCGTGGCCGCGTCGGTGCGTCCCGTGCGCCGTTCCGCCTCCGGCCGCGCCGCCGAACCGCGCATGACCGCGCCTCCGTTCACCCGCTCACCCCTGGATCGGTAGCCGGCCGATCCGCGGACCCGTACCCGTCCTTCCCCCGGCACGGGCGATCGCCGCCGGGCCGGAAGCCAGAGACCCAGGAGCTGCGATTCGATGACCACAGCGACCCCCCGGTCCGTCGACGCCCCGGAGCGCGACGGGCTCACGGAACTCACGCACATCAAGGAGCAGGTGCTCCACGGCCCCGACCCGGCCGCCACCGAACGGCAGCACGCCAAGGGCAAGCTGACGGCGCGGGAGCGGATCGACCTGCTGCTGGACCCGGGCTCCTTCCACGAGGTGGAACCGCTGCGGCGGCACCGGGCCACCGGTTTCGGCCTGGAGCACAAACGTCCCTACACCGACGGCGTGATCACCGGCTGGGGCACGGTGCACGGGCGCACGGTGTTCGTGTACGCGCACGACTTCCGCATCTTCGGTGGGGCCCTGGGCGAGGCCCATGCCGCCAAGATTCACAAGATCATGGACATGGCCCTGTCCGCGGGCGCCCCGCTGGTGTCGCTCAACGACGGGGCGGGCGCCCGCATCCAGGAGGGTGTCACGGCGCTCGCCGGCTACGGCGGCATCTTCGAGCGCAACACCCGGGCCTCGGGCGTCATCCCGCAGATCAGCGTGATGCTCGGCCCCTGCGCGGGTGGCGCCGCCTACTCGCCCGCGTTGACGGACTTCGTCTTCATGGTCCGGGGCACCTCGCAGATGTTCGTCACCGGACCCGACGTGGTGCAGGCCGTCACCGGCGAGCGGATCACCCATGACCGGCTTGGCGGGGGCGACGTGCACGGCGGGACCTCAGGCGTCGCCCACTTCGTCCACGACGACGAGGCAGACTGCCTGGAGGACGTGCGCCACCTGCTGTCGCTGCTGCCGGCCAACAACCGGGAGCTGCCGCCCCGCACACCGTGCGACGACCCCAAGGACCGTTCGGGCGAGGCGCTGTTGGACATCGTGCCCACCGACCCCGGCCGCAGCTACGACATACGGGCCGTGATCGAGGAGATCGCCGACCACGGCGAGTACGTCGAGGTCCACGCCGACTGGGCTCGCAACGTCGTGTGCGCCCTCGCCCGGCTCGGCGGCGAGACCGTCGGCGTCGTGGCCAACCAGCCCGCCGTCCTGGCGGGTGTCCTCGACATCCACGCCAGCGAGAAGGCGGCCCGCTTCGTTCAGTTCTGCGACGCCTTCAACATCCCGCTGGTCACGCTGGTGGACGTGCCGGGCTTCCTGCCGGGCATCGACCAGGAGCACGGCGGCATCATCCGGCACGGCGCGAAGCTGCTGTACGCCTACTGCAACGCGACCGTGCCCCGCGTCTCGGTGGTGCTGCGCAAGGCCTACGGCGGCGCCTACATCGTGATGGACTCGCACTCCATCGGCGCCGACCTCGCACTGGCCTGGCCCGGCAACGAGATCGCCGTCATGGGCGCCGAGGGCGCCGCGAACGTCATCTTCCGGCGCGAGATCCAGTCCGCCGAGGACCCCGAAACCGTACGGGAGCAGAAGATCAAGGAGTACCGGGCGCAGCTCATGCACCCGTACTACGCCGCCGAGCGGGGTCTGGTGGACGACGTCATCGATCCGCGCCACACGCGGGGGATCCTCGTCGACGCGCTGGCGATGCTGCGCGAGAAGCACGCCGACCTGCCCTCCCGCAAGCACGGCAACCCGCCGCAGTGAGCACGCAGGAACGAAGGGAACACCACCGCATGCACCGCGAGGAGACCGCGGACACCGCTCCCCTGATCCGCGTCATCCGCGGCGAGGCCGGTCCTGAGGAGCTCGCCGCGCTCACCGTCGTCCTGCTGCTGCACGCCCGCGGCCCGGCCCCCTCCGGGGTGGGGCCGGCCGCCCAGCGCGCGCACCGGCCGGCCACCTGGCGCCGCCTGGAGCGGGCTTTGAACCACCGCAGCGCGCGCAGCTGGCGCAGCGAGCTGCACCGCACCCGGCCGCCGTCCGGGGCCGGTGTCTGACCACATCACACCGCACCACCGACCCTCTCGAGGAGTGACCCGATGACCGTCCAGCCCACCGTGCTGGTGACCGCGGCCACCGGCAACGTCGGTCCGCACGCCTGCACTCACCTGCTGCGCCTGGGAGCACGGGTACGGGCCCTCGTCCTGAAGGACGACCCGCACGTGACGCGGCTGCCCGACGACGTGGAGGTGCACCACGGAGACCTGTCCGTCCCCGGCACGCTCGACGCCGCCCTCGAAGGAGTGGACGGCGTGTTCTGGATGTGGCCCTTCTTCACCCTGGACGTGCGCACGGCGCCGGAAGTGCTGCGCAAGATCGAGGAGCAGGCGCGGCGCATCGTGCTGGTGTCCTCCGTGGGCGTGCACATCGGTCTGGAGCCGGTCGACAACAACTGCCACGCCTACCTTGAGCAGTTGATCGAGCGGACCGGCCTGGAGTGGACGTTCCTGCGCACCACCGGCTTCATGGCGAACGCGCTCGGCTTCGCCGCGCAGATCCGTGCCGGCGACGTGGTGCGTTTCCCCTATGGCGACGCGGCCCGCACGCCGGTCCACGAGGGGGACCTGGCCGAGGTCGGCGCCCGGTCCCTGCTGGAGGACGGGCACGCCGGGCAGAAGTACCTCGTCTCCGGCCCGGAGGTGCTCACCCAGGAACAGCAGGTGCAGATCGTCGGTGACGTCGTCGGCCGCAGCCTGCGCTGGGAGGACGTCCACGCCGACGAGGCCCGCAAGCAGATGGTGGCGGCGGGCTGGCCCCCCTCGTATGCGGACGGCGCGCTGGACTACTTCGCTCGCCTGACCCGCCGGCCCGAGGTCGGCTCCTCGGTCGTCGCCCAGGTGACGGGGCGGCCCGCCCGCACCTTCCGGCAGTGGGCCGAGGAGCACGCCGATGCCTTCCGCTGACGGCAGGACGGCCACGCCGTCGCCCGGCGCGGGCCGCCCGACGAGACAAGCAGAAGCTGGAGACGCCATGGTTCCGACGCACTCCGAAACCGCCCCACAGCCGGGGTCCGTGCCTGCCGCCTCCGCGCACGCCGCCGCTTTCGAGGTGCTGCGCGTCGACGCCGCCGCAACGGCCGACACCCTGATGAGCGTCATCGCCCGAGAGGTGACGGCCCACATCGTCGAGGCGCCCGGGTTCCTGCTGTCCCGGCTGCACGTCGCGCTGGACGGCAGGGCCGTGGTGCACCACACCCGATGGCGCAGCGAGGCGGACTACCGCGCCTCCGGCCTCGGCGATGTGCGGGCGGGCGCGCTGCGCGGCCTTCACCGCCGGCCAGGGGTGGTCTCCGCCACCGTGTTCCTGGGCGCCCCAGCCGGCGGCATCAGCGGACCCGCGGCCGGGCGGGCGCCCGGTGTGGTGGCCGTGGCCACCCGGCACTTCGCCGGGCCGCGGCAGGCCGGCGAAGTGGTTGCTCTGCTCCACCGCACGGGAACCTGGAAACGCGACTTTCCCGGTTTCATCCGCGCCACCCCCTACCTCAGCCCCGACCGGCGGACCTTCGTGAACTACCCGATGTGGACGGACCGTGCCGCCTATGACGCGTGGATGGCCGATCCCCGCATCGCCGAAGGGCAGAGCGAGATCTCCCGCTACGAGACCGCACCCCCCGAGTACCTGGTGTGCACCGTGGCATCCGAGACAGCTGCCCCGTCCGCAACAGCCTGCTGAAACCTCCGGAGACACCGTGTCCGACTCGACGTGCCACTACGACCCACCACCCGCAGTGTCCTCCGTACGGCCCGGCGGGTCCCCTCCGCCCGGCTCGGACAGGCCGGTTCCCGACCCGATCGCCGATGAGCCGTTCCTGCCGCTGCCGGCCGGAACGGGGGACGTCGACCCCGCCGAGTCACACATCGTCCGCGGCGTCGACTGACGCCGCCGCAGACCCGGACCACCCACCCGACGACGCGCGAAGGCGCAGCACCATGACCTCGAAGCCGATCACCGACCTCCCGGGCGGCGCGGCCGCCGCCCCGCCGCGCGGCCCAGCCTCCCCGCCCCCCGTACGGGAGATCGTGCTGGACGCGAACGGCATCCCGCTCTCCGGCCTGCTCGGCCTGCCGACGGACAAGCCGCCCCGGGCGACCGTCGTGGCGCTGCACGGCGGGGGAATGCGGGCCGGTTACTTCCACTGCCTGGCCGAACCGGGGCTGTCGCTGCTCACCCTCGGCCCCCGGCTCGGCTTCGCGGTGCTGGCCCTGGACCGGCCCGGCTACGGCCGCTCGGCCGAGCACCTGCCCCGCGGGCAGACCCTGCACGAGCAGTGCGCCACCGTACAGGCGGCGCTCGCCGGCCTCGACCTGCACCACGCGGTGGGCAGTGGCGTGTTCGTGGTGGCCCACTCCTACGGCGGCAAGCTCGCCCTCGCCCTGGCCGCGGCCGGCACGGACCTGATCGGGCTGGACATCTGCGGCCTGGGTCACCGGTTCGCGGTGGACCCGCGGCGGCTCGTCCCGCTGCACGACCCCCGCACGGCCGCACTGCACTGGGGGCCGCTCGCCCTGTACCCGGCGCACACCTTCCGGCTCGCCACTGCCCTGGTGGGTCCCATGCCGGAGCGAGAGGAGCGCGAGGTCAGGCACTGGCCGCGGATCCTTGCGGCGCTGGCCCCTCAGGTGCGGGTTCCGGTCCGGTTCACCTTCGCCGAGTTCGAGCGCTGGTGGCGGCACGACGACGAGGCGCTGGCCGAGTTGACGGCGCTGTTCGCCGCGGCCCAGGTCCGCGTGGACCGGTTGCCGGAATCCGGCCACAACGTCAGCCTGGGCTGGACCGCGCGCGCGTACCACCTGCGGGCCCTGGCGTTCCTGGAGGAGTGCCTCGCCGCGCGCCGTCTCGCCGCGACCCGCTCCGCCCGGCCGGCCGGCCGGGGCGTGCCCGTCAGTCCACCTGCAGCCGGCGCGGGCCCGCCCCCTGCTCCCCCAGCACGTCGTACGGATTGGCGAGCACGCAGCGCTCCAGGGTGAGGCAGCCGCAGCCGATGCAGTCGTCGAGTTCGTCGCGGAGCTTCAGCAATTGCTGGATGCGCCGGTCGAGGTCGGCGCGCCAGTGCGCCGAAAGCGCCGCCCACTCGTCCTGGCTGGGAGCCCGGCCCGTCGGCAGGACGCTCAAGGCGTCCCGGATGACGCTCAGCGGGATGCCCACCCGCTGGGAGACCCTGATGAAGGCGACCCGGCGCAGCATGTCCCGTGAGTAACGCCGCTGGTTTCCCGCGGTGCGGTGGCTGCTGATCAGCCCCTCGCGCTCGTAGAAGCGCAGCGCCGAGGTGGTCACACCGCTGCGCCGCGCCAGCTCGCCGACGGATAGCTCCTTGGGGATGACGGTGGTCGACATACCCACCACGCTAGAAGGACCTCACCTTTACTTCAACTTTTGGGAGGAAGAGGGATGACCATGTCGGCAGCTCCGCCCGTGCCGCTGTTCTCCGGCGCGTACTTCCAGAACCCGTATCCGGTGTTCGACTGGCTCCGCGACCACTCCCCGGTGCACAGGTTCGCCTTCCCGGTGGGCGAGGTGGACACCTGGCTGGTGACCCGGTACGCAGACGTGAAGGCCGTGCTCGCGGATCCCCGGTTCAGTTCCGAGGGCGGCACCTGGGGCAACACGGAGTTCAAGAGGGCCGGCCTCGTCAGCGGAGCGGGCAGCGTGCTGGAGAAGGCGGTCACGGTCGTCGATCCGCCCGCACACACCCGGCTGCGCCGGCTGACGATGAGTACGTTCACCCCGCGCCGGATCGGTCAGTGGCGGCAGGCCGTGGAGCGAGTGGTGGCCTCCGTCCTGGACGCCTGCGCGGCCCGGGGCGAGTTCGACGTCATGGACGACTACGCCGGCCCGGTCTCGTCCACGGTGATGGGGGAGATCCTGGGGCTGCGCATCGACCGGCACCGGGAACTGGTGGACGCGCTCGCCCAGGCCTTCCCGTCCGACACCGACCGAATGGACCGGGCGCCCGAGGGGTTCGCCCGGATCTGCGGCTACGCCGAGGAGCTCGTCGCGCTCAAGCGTCGCAGCCCGGCCGACGACCTGACCTCCGCGCTGATCCTGGCCCGGCAGGACGAGGACCGGCTGACGGAGGAGGAACTGGTGGCCATGGTGGCCGCCATGATCCTCGCGGGCAGCGACACGGTCCGCGCCTTCGTCGGCAACGCCGTGCTCGCGCTGCTCGACCACCCCGACCAGGCGCGGCTGCTGCGCGATCGGCCCGACCTGGAGGCCGGGGCCCTGGAGGAACTGCTGCGTTACGAAGGCGCTCTGACCACGGCCCTGTTCCGGGTGACCACCGAGGAACTGGACTTCCGCGGAACGGTCCTGCCGGCCGGGGCGCCGGTCATCGCGGCGCTGCTGTCGGCCAATCGCGATCCCCGCGAGTTCCCCGACCCGGACCGCCTCGACCTGACCCGCGGCGGGCAGCGCCACGTCGGCTTCGGCCATGGACTCCACAACTGCCTGGGCGCTGCACTCGCCCGGTTGGAGGGGCAGTTGGCCATCCCCGCGCTGTTGCGCAGGTTCCCCTCGCTGACCCTCGCGGTGCCGCGCGAGGAGCTGCGCTACATCGAGAACTGGGCGATGCGGCGGCTGGTCCGGCTCCCCGTTCGCGCCGCGGGCAGGGGTGCGGCATGACCACCCGTCCGACCGGCCCGCGCGGCACGGTGCGCATCGACCAGCAGTTGTGTCGCGGCACCGGCCTGTGCCAGGCCATGTCGCCCGCCCTGTTCCGGCTCACCGGTGCCGGGCACGCCGTGCCCGTCGAGGGCGAGCTGCGTGACGACAGCGCGGTGGAGCTCGCCCGGTCCGTCGCCGAGTGCTGCCCGATGGGCGCGGTGACGGTGGAACCCGACCACGACGAAGACACCGGCGCCCGCACCCCCGTCCCCCGGGAAAGGTGACCCCGTGACCCGCACATCCGAGGAGGAGCCCACCGTGAACCAGTCCGAGGCCATCCTGTCCAAGCTGTGGGAGCGCAACTACGACCCACTGACCTGCGAGATCGTCGGCCGTCTGCCGCTGCGCCGCGACGCCCGCTGCCTGGATGCCGGCGCCGGGAGCGGGTCCATGGCGTACTGGCTCGCCGAACGGGTGCCAGAGGGCTCCGTGCTCGCCGTGGACGTGGACACGAGCCTGATGGACGCATCGCGCAGGCCGAACCTGATGGTCCGCCAGGAGGACCTGGAGCAGCAGGAGTTCGCTCCCGGTTCCTTCGACCTGATCCTTGCCCGGGGGGTGCTGTCGGTGCTTCGCGCCCCCGACGAGCTGCTCGAGCGCGCCGTGCGCTGGCTGGCCCCCGGCGGCTGGCTGGTGGCGGAGGACTTCTACTTCCTGCCGGCCGAGGACGCGGCGACGCCGGTGGGACGCTCGGTCATCGAGGCGTACCTGCGCGCCTTCCGTCAGCACGGCGCCGACATGCGGTTCGCCCGCCGGCTGCCCGCCCGGCTGGCACAGCTCGGCCTGACGTCCGTCGACCTGCATCTGCGCCCCCTCGGCCCCGGGCAGGGCGAGTACGAGAACGAACTCATGCGTCGCCGACTCGAGTTGCAGGGCCAGCCGCTGGTCGACAACGGCTGGGTGAGCGCGGAGCAGCTCAGCGAGTTCATCGCCCAACTCGATCGACCCGAGGCCCGTGACGTCACGACGCTGCTGTTCTCGGTGTGGGGGCAGCGCCCCACGACCTGACCGCGCCACCGCTTGACTTCAACTTAAGTTGAAGTTTTACCGTGGCAAGGACAGCAACACGATCACCGTCGCCAAGGAGAAGTACAGGTGCGCTCCGACCCGACAGTGCAGGAACAGGGCCGCGGAGGCGGGTCCGGCCGAGCGACCGTGCTGGTGCTCGCCGGCACGCTCACGATCATGGCCGGAGCCGTGGTGTCCCCCGCGATACCCGGGATACGCGCCGCGTTCGCGGACACAGCCGACGTCGATCTGCTGGCCAGAATGATCACCAGCGCCCACGCACTGGCGATCGTGCTCTTCTCGCCCTTCGCCGGCGCCCTGTCCGAACGCATCGGACGCAAGCGCGCCCTGGTGACCGGCATGCTCACCTTCGCCCTGGGAGGCACGTCCGGCTTCTACCTTCCCGACCTGGCGAGCATCCTGGCCGGCCGCGTCGTGCTGGGACTCGGCGTGTCCCTGATCATGACCAACAGCGTGGCCATGATCGCGGACCTGTACGACGGGACCGAGCGCCGGCGCCTGCTCGGGCGGCAGACCGCGGCCGGCGCCTTCGGCGGCGTGGCACTGCTGGTCGGCGGCGGTGCGCTCGCAGGGCTCGGTTGGCGTACGGTCTTCCTGGTCTACCTGCTCGGTGCGGCGCTCGTCGTGCCCGCGCTGACGCAGCTGCCGCAGACCCGGCCCGCGGCCGCCGGCGCCCGGCCCACGGGGGGTTCCTCACCGTCCCGCACCCGCCGGGGCCCGGCCACCGGGCCGGCGGCGGCGCTCGCCGCCATGTTCCTGGGCCAGGTGGCCTTCTACTCGGTGCCGGTGCAGGTCCCGTTCCTGGTCGAGGACCACTTCCACGCCGGTTCGGTGGCCTCCGGAGCCGTCATCGCGGTGCAGACGCTCACCACGGGCCTGGTGTCGCTGCGCTTCGCCGCCATCCGGCGCCTGGCCGGCGAGTACGGCCTGGTCACCGCCGCCTTCACCGCCATCGCCGTCGGCTACCTGGTGCTCTTCCTGGCCCCGCACGTCGCCGTGCTGGCGCTCGGCACCCTGGTGATGGGCGTGGGCCTCGGCATACTGATGCCGACACTCAACAGCTGGGTGGTCGACGAGGCGCCGCCCGAGGCGCGCAGCCGGTACACGGGCTTTCTGACCACCGCGCTCTTCCTGGGCCAGTTCCTGGCCCCGATCGTCACCCAGCCGCTGGTCACGGGCCTCGGCATCCAGCCGATGTTCCTGGTCATCGCGGCCGGCGCCCTTGTAGTCGCCGGCGGGTACCTCGTCGGTGGCCGGCGGCGCACGGCCGCCACCGGCCGGGCGGGCGCCGCCCCGGACGCCCCTGGGCAGGGGCGGGATGCGCAGGGCGACGCCCCGGCGGGGGCTCCTGCGCCGGGGAGCACCCGAGGCACGGGGAACACCGGGAAGCGTCCGCCACGGAACCCGACCGCGCCCCCGGCCGGACAGGGCGACGGCGTGTCGGACGCCTCCGCCTCCCAGGTCGCTCCACGGACCCTTCGCGCACCGAGTTCCGTCCACCGGAGGCAACCGTGACACCGCACTCCCCCCGCACCGCAGCCACCCGGCGGGTCGAGTTCGTCCTCGACCTCATCTGCGTCCACTCCTACCTCGCCCTCACCCGTTTCGAGCGCGCCGCGGCACGGCGGCGAGCCGACGGCGACCGTATCGAGGTGGTCTTCCGTCCCTTCCAGATCGCTCCCGAGGCCCCGGCCGGGGGCGAGCCGCTCACCGAACGCCACCGCCGCGACTTCGGGACCGAGGCCGAGCGGATTACACAGCACATGACGGCCGTGGGTGCCCGGGAGGGGCTCCGCCTCGACTTCGCCCGGGCGGTGTTCGTCAACACGCTCCCCGCCCACCGGCTGCTCGCCGCGGCCGGCCGCCAGGGGCGGGCGGAACCGATGGCGGAACGCCTCTTCCGCGCCTACTTCACCGACGGGGCGAACATCGGCGACGCCGCCACACTCGACCGGCTGGCTGCGGAGACCGGCGTCCGGCGCGGCGGGCCCGAGGAGCCCGACGAGCGGGCCCTCACGGCGGAAATCGCCAAGGTCCGTGCCGAGGGCGTCCGCCAGGTTCCGCTGCTGCGCTTCGACACCGGGACCGTCGTGACCGGCGCGCAGCCGGAAGAAGTCTACTTCCGGGCACTGTCCGAAACCCTCGAGCGCCCCGTTCCCCCTCAGCAGTAGCCAATATTCACCGGAGAAAACCCAGTAAGGAGAGACATGTCCACGTCGCCTCTGCGACTCGCAGTCATCTGCGCCAGCGTCCGGGAGGGCAGGTTCGGTCCGACGGTCGCGCGGTGGTTCGCCGACCAGGCCCGCCAGCGCGGCGATGTCGAGGTCGACTACATCGACCTCGCCGAGCACCCCCTGCCGACGGTGCTTTCCCAGTCGCCCGGCAGCGGCACCGCCGAGGTGCTCGCACAGCTGACGCCCCGTCTGGAGGACGCGGACGCGTTCGTCGTGGTGACGCCGGAGTACAACCACAGCTACCCGGCCTCGCTGAAGTCCCTGATCGACTGGCACTACACCCAGTGGCGGGCCAAGCCGGTGGGCCTGGTCTCCTACGGCGGCATGGCCGGCGGCCTGCGCGCGGCCGAGCACCTGCGGCCGGTCTTCGCCGAGCTGCACGCGGTCACCATCCGCGAGCAGGTGAGCTTCCACAACGCCTGGGAGAAGTTCGACGAGAACGGCGATCCGAAGGATCCCGAGGCGCCCGCCACCGCCGCCAAAACCATGCTGGACCAGCTCACATGGTGGGCCGAGGCGCTGCGCGAGGCGCGTCGGAAGCGTCCGTACGGTCAGTGACACGGTGCGGGGCGGGGGCGCCCGCCCACGCCCCGCACCAGCGCTCAGGCCGCCATGGTCATGCCCCGCCCGAGACGGAAGCCGACACCGCGCACGGTCAGAATCCAGGAACTGTCACCGAGCTTGTTCCGCAAGCTGTTGACGTGCGTGTCGATGGTCCGCCCGGCCGTCTCCCCGGCACTCTTCTGCCACACGCGCGCCATGAGCTCCCTGCGGCTGAACACCGTACCGGGCCGGGAGGCGAGCGTGTGCAGGAGGTCGAACTCCTTGCGTGTGAGGGAGAGCAGTTTTCCGGAGAGGTGCACCTCCCGTCGGGCGGCGTCGACCCGCAGCGGGCCGTGGACGATGCAGCTGCGATACGCAGCGGCGCGGGTACGGCGCAGCACGGCCTCGACTCTCGCGATCAACTCCTGTACGCCGTAAGGTTTGTCGAGGCAGTCATCGCACCCCGCCTTGAGGCACAGGACGCGCTCCAGCTCGGTGGTGCGTTCCGTGATGGCGATGATCGGAGTGTCGGCCGCGGCACGGATGTCCGCGCAGACCTGCAGGCCGTCGACGTCCGGCAGCCCGAGGTCGAGTAGCACCAGGTCGGCTTGGTGGTGCAGCTCCAGTGCCGCCTCGCCGGTTCCCACGCTCCAAGCGCCGTAACCGTTCTGCCTCAGTAAGTGGACGACGGACCGTGCACAGGCGGCGTCGTGGTCCACTACGAGCACCCGCATTGCTTGCCCTTCCTCTGTCCGACTCGCAAGTTTCGCTGTCCATGGGGCCATGGGCGGGTCGTCCCTGCGGCACCAGGGATCTGCCCGGTACAGCCCTGCACCCGGTCGGCGGCCCTGTGGGCAGGACGCGCCCACCGGGGGCGAGCAAGCTCGGCAGCCATGGGACCGTGCCGACCACTGCCCGGCGACCTGGCGGTCTAACCCCGTTCCCTCCCCGCACCTGCATGGCTGAACGCATGCGCAAGGAGATACATCAGCGTAAAAACCTTGAGCCAGTGACTGTCAACGAGTCGGTGGCCAAATCCCGTCGTGCGTAAGGCTGTTAGGGCACGCAGCGCCGCAGTGGACCGGACGTGAGCGCTGGTAGAGGCTTGTTCTTCTGCGTCGATCGGTGACGTACGCAGCACGCCGTATGCCGAATGTCACAGATCTTCACCTCGGGTGATCTCGAAAAGCGCGGCCGTCGTTACTGCCCGTCTCGGTCACCGCTTGATGACTTCACGGCACCGGTTCCGGGTGATGGGCCCGCTTCTGACTGCCTCGGGTGGTGGTGGACGGGAGGCTGCAGCTGCGGCACCGCGATCCGCGACGTGATGATCCCGGCGGCGCGGACGGTCATCCGCGATCCTGGCCGCCATGGATGAGGTCCAGGTCGTCGTCGCCCATGCCCAGCGCGCGACCTCGCGTGTCGGCGATGTGTTCCTGAAGGTGGACGCCGATCAGGCGCCCCTCGACGTCGAGGTCGAGGCAATGGCCCGGGCGCCGGTCCCGACCCCGCAGATTCTGTGGTGCAAGCCGCCCGTGCTCGCGATCACGACGGTCCCGGGGACGGCGCTCGGCCGCCTCGGCGAGCCGTCGACCGCGTCACCGGCGGCGTGGGCCGCGGCGGGTGCCGCCATCCGGACGTTGCACGACGCGCCGTTGCCGCCCTGGTTCGGCCGAAGCGGCCAGGGCCTTGGAGAGTTGACGGCGGAACTCGACGGCGAGTGCGAGTGGCTGGTGGCGAACGGCGTGCTGCCCGCCGGCCTGGTCACCCGCAATCGCATGATCGCCGAGTCTGCACTGCGGCCATGGACTGCTGTGTTCGCCCACGGCGACCTGCAGATCACTCACGTGTTCGCCGACGGCGACGAGATCACGGGCATCATCGACTGGTCCGAGGCGGGCCGAGAGGATGCCTTGTTCGACCTCGCCACGTTGACGCTCGGACACGGCGAGCACCTTGGCAACGTCGTCGCCGGCTACGGCACCGACGTCGACCTCGATGTGATCCGCGCGTGGTGGTCGGTTCGCAGCCTGCTGGCCATTCGCTGGCTGACCGAGCACGACTTCGACCCGTTCGCGCCGGGCTGTGAGGTGGACGTGCTCCGATCCCAGCTGTAAGACCGCGCGGTCAGCCGGGCCGGGGCCGAGTTGTCAGAGGCGGAATCCGCGGCCAGGGTCCCGGGCGTGGTCCGTCCTGAAGGGCTCGAACCACTCGCCGGGGGCGAGGTTCACCATGCCCATGGCCTCGGGGAGGCACGATAATGGCGGGGCAGGTCTGCCCCGGCGCGAGAGGGCGCGGCATGCCCAGCCCGGCGTCGATCCGGGTCCCGACCTCGGCCGCCAGGCCTGCTTCGGCACAATCCCGCGATGGACACTCGGGGGCTACGCCGTCCTGGCCTACAGCCAGCGTGGCCTGGCCCGCTCCGAGCGTGAGATCCACGTCGCCGGGCCCCAGGACGTCGCCGATGGCGTCGAACCCTCAACTGGCTCACCACACTCGGAGGCGTCGACGCGGAGCGGATCGGATGCTTCGGCGCCTCCTACGGCACCGGGACAAGCCTGCTAGTGGCCGCTGAGGACCGCCGCGTCAAGGCCGTCCCCGGCGCCAGCGCATCGGGCACGTGAAGATCCGTGACAACGTCATCGACGACGAAGTCAGGGAATTCCCCCGGCTGCGCTCGCCGATTCAGCACCTGAAGACCTACAACGAGCGCAAGCGGCCGGTCCTGATGACCGCCTACTGGCACCAGACGATTTTCTCGGTGCCGGCCGTCATCGACCTGTTCACGCAGCTGCAGGGCCCCAAATCGCTGCTGGTGCAGATCGGCGACCACGGCAACGGCGAACTACCCGGCCTGTTCGGCGCCATTTCCGAGCCCACCGAGATGACCTACCGCTGGATGGACCACCACCTCGACGGCAGCGCCGGCGACGGTGCCACGCCGCAGTTCCGCATCCGCTCGGAGTACCTGCACAACCTCCTGTCCGACCTCGCCCACCCCGACTGGGCGAGCTACGCCCTGCCCAAAACAGCGTTTCCACCTCGGCGCCGTACCCGGCGGGCAGCAGGACGCACCAATGATCCAGGACCAGCCGCAGCCGGGCTGGACCCGCTCCGTGCAGCCCGCCGGCCCGGACACAGGGATCGTCGTCGCCCCAAAGCTCGTCCAGACCGGCTGGAAGGAGCGTGCCGGACTGCCTCACGTCTACCGGACCGCCGAAATCAAGCGCGACGTCGCCGCGGTCTGGACGACCGCGCCGCTGGAGCAGCCCATGCGCGTCCAGGGCGACCTGGAGGCCAAGGTCACCGTGAAGCCGCAGACGAACAACGCCACCTTCGTCGCCTACCTCTTGACTGCGACCCCGCCACCGGCCGGGCCGCCATCATCACCCACGCCCCTACGCCCTCACCGACCAGCAGGCCGCCACCGTCACCCACAGAGCCCGCTCTCGCATACACAGCCACGAAGGCGCCAACCCATCTGCACTGCTTCCCTTCGATCGCCGATGAGTTTCGGTGTGCCGGACGGTCCAAGTCGGCACACCGGACAAAGGGAGAACCCGATGGGCAAGACGCGCTTGCATCCAATGACCCACCTCGCCCGTCGCATGTTCGAGCTCCTGGAGCCGATCTGCCTGGTCACCTACTTCGCCGACGAGTGCAACGAGGAACTGGCCGCACTCGGCCACCGCACCTACTGGGACGGCTACTTCGCCAGCCGCGCCGCACCACTGGGACGGGTGCCGGCCCAAGTGGTGCATGCAGCCTTCTACAACTTCGCCGACGGGGAAGCCGCACGGCACATCCCCAGCGCCTGGGAGACGATCCCGCCCGAGGCCTCCATCGCCGCGCGGGAGCGGGGCAGCGCGGCCTCCCTACGGCGCATCCTCGGCGACGAGCTGGCAGACTCCCCGGGCCTGGTGCGCGCCGCCGACCTGACCACCAAGGCCGCGACGAGCGCCCCCACCGAAGGCCGGATGATGTACGCCGGCATGCGCACCCTTGAGATACCCAGCGACGCCGTCGCCCGGCTGTGGCATTCCGCGACCATGCTGCGCGAGCACCGCGGCGACGGGCACATCGCCGCTCTCGTCGGCGCGCGCATCGGCGGCACGGAGGCCCACGTGCTCTCCGCTCTGGACCAGGGCATCCACCCCCCGGAGTCGTTCGGACGCATCCATCACCTGCCGAAAGAGCGCCTGGCCGCGGTCATGGACGGCATGCGCGAACGCGGACTCATCGACACCGAAGGCCACTTCACCGACGTCGGCCGCGCGACCAAACAACGCATCGAAACCCTCACGGACGAACTCGCCACCCCGCCCTACGAGGCCCTGTCCCCCGCCGAACTCGACGAACTGATCACCGAGCTCGAACCCATCACCGCGACCCTGGTAGCCACAGGCTCGCAGTGACGCCAAGCGCAGAAGATCGCCCGCTCGCTGCCATCCGTTCCTCAAGCCGGGGGACCGTGCGTGCTGCGTCCGAAGGGATGGTCGAGGCCTTGCGTGAGATCCGCCGGACCGATGCCGGCCGCGACCCGTCCGGCCCCCCGACGGGCCACGCAGCGACTCCAGCGCCGTGGCTCGGGCAGGCAACGCTGAATCCGATCGAAGGGCGCAGGGTCGCAGCCGCCGCGACACGGCGTTGCGAACGGCACCGGCGGAACTGCGGCAACCGCCGGGTTGCCAGGCCGAGGCGGGTGCTCGGATGCCGCGGTGACCCATGGCTCGCCGAGTCGTCCGGCCGCCTGGACCGGCACCGCTGGGGGATCGAACGCACCATGTCATGGCTCAACGGCTGTCGCCGCCTGCACCGCCGCTACAAACGCACAGCCGACCACTTTCTCGCCTTCGTCGGCATCGCCTGCACCCTCATCTGCTACTTCAGAGCCGCTTCGGTCCAGGACTTGGCCCAATAGATCATGCGCCCGTGAGGACCCATGGCGGCCGCCGCCGGCACACCCACCATCACACGCGGTTCGATCAGCGGGTTGTCTGGATGGAGAAACGCCTCCAGGTCGCCGATCGCATCGGCGATGTCTTCGTCAATCTCGGCGGTATGGCGACGCACCCAGAAGGAGAGCAACACTCGTCCCTCCTCGACGGTAACGGCTACCGCGACTACATCGGATGAGATCAGCCCCAGCAGGGCCTGTACCGCAGTGAGGGCAATGCCGTTGACGCGCTCAAGCTCGGGGTCTGCCATGCCGACGCATCCTGCCTGGTCTTCGAGCTTTCGCGCCAACTGAGACATTGTCTGAGACACTGCGCGACCCTCAGCCCCGATGTCGCCGTCGACCGCGCTGACGGTGTCGTCGAGGAACGGCGGCGACCACCACGGCCGCCGCGCCCTCGACTGCTCGTGCAACCCCACTGCTGCGCTGCTGCAAGGCCATGCCCCCCGAAGCTGCCGCGAGAGAGTATCGCCGCGCAAGCGCCCACGGGCGTCGCGGAGCCGGTCAGCCGGCGGGTGTGCCTGCTGTCCCGCTGCGGTAGGTGGTGATACCCAGGGCGAGCAGCCAGTAGCTGAACAGCGCGCCCATCAGGGCGGTCGTACCCCAGCCGTTCGCCGCGTAGAAGTGGGCGGGGGTGTGGCCGAAGAACATGGACGGCACGAAGGCGAGGTTGATCCCTGCCAGGACGAAGGCGGAGCGGCCGGCCCAGCGCGGCAGCAACCTCGTCCGCCGGAGTGCGCATCCCACGGCGGTCAGGAGGAGCGCGAGCGTGAGACGGCCGATCGACCCGTAGAGGAGGTAGGTGGCGTGAACTGTGATGGTGGGGTCGATCGGGTGGACGGCCGCGATGACCGCGCCGCCCTCCAGTCCGCTGGAGACCAGGGTGATCGTCGCGTAGACCAGTCCGGCGGCGAAGGCGAGGTTGCCGAGCCACTCGCTTGTGGGATCCGTCCGCTTGACCAGCTCACGGAAGATCGTGACGAACACGATCAGGAGTGCCAGCGCGAGGATTCCGATCAGGAGCCTTGCCAGCACGTTGGAGTCCGGTGGCGGGCCGGAGTAGAGGAAGTACAGGGGTACGTCGATGATGAAGGCGGCTGCGGTGGCGATGCCGGCCAGGCCCGTCAGACGCCTGGCTACGGTTTCGTTCATGGCTGTCCCCCTGGAGTTCGTGTGGTGGGTTCCGCGTCGGTTCGTGGGCCACGGCGTACGTGCGACGGGCTCGTGGAAGCGTCGTTTCCGGGATCACCCGAGGCCGTTCCAGAACGCGCAGTGGTGGCGGAGCGGTGTCGTGCGGGTGGCGACGATGCGGTCCGGCGCCAGGGAGAGCACCGCCCGCCGGGGCCAGTGCGGTGAGGACGGGCCGTTCGGGTCGGCGCCGCGGGCGAAGCGTGTCCAGTAGTCGATCATGGTGTCGGCCAGCCGGTGCTGCGCCGCGGTCAGGGCGCGGGGGCGGCCGCCCAGGTCGAAGAGGTACGGCAGTTCGCTCGCGTGCGGTGCGCCGAGCGGGAAGGGCGGCGCGCCCGGGGTGAGCGGCGGGGCGTGTTCGTCGGCGAACTCGTAGCGCCACACGGGCACCCGGGCGGCGAGCAGGCGACCGGTGCGTGCCGTCGGGCAGGCGAGATTCGCGTCGCCGATGACCGCGCCGAACACCGGGCCGCCGTCGGTGCGGTGCACCGGGTACTCGCGGACGATCGCCCTCGCCTGTCCCGGTGGGAAGAAGGAGGCGACGACGTCGGGCCAGGTCTCCGGGGTGACGGGATGGCCGGCCTGGATGATCCCGGCGGCCCATCCGTTGCCCTCGTCACGGGTGTGGCCGATCAGCACGGGGACGCGGTGGAAGTGGCCGTCGGCGATGGCCGCCGCGGGGTCGCCGGGCAGCAACGGGGTTCCGTTCGCGGGCTGCTGGTCCGCGCTCTGGGCGGCGAGCAGACGGGAGACCTTCACGTGCCGCAGGCAGGTCAGGACGTCGTGTGCGGAACCGCAGCCGGCCTTCGCCGCGAAGTCCGCGCCCGCCGCGCGCGCCGCGGGCAAGGGGACGGAGGAGGGGGCGAACGGTCGCTCGGGACGCCCTGTGCAGGGGCCGCTCTGGACGATCGCCCGGTCGAAGAGTCCCGCCGCGGCGGGTGAGGTCAGCTGGGCGCAGACGCTGTAGCCGCCCGCCGACTCGCCGGCCAGGGTCACGTGGTGCGCGTCGCCGCCGAAAGCGCCGATCTCGGCGCGCACCCAGCGCAGCGCCGCCTGCTGGTCGGCGAGGCCGAAGGTGCCGGAGCCGGCAAGCCCGCTGTGCGCGAGGAAACCGAGGGTACCGAGGCGGTAGTTGACGGTGACGACGACCACGTCACCGCGGACGGCCATGCGATGCGCCTCGTATGAGCTGCCCGCTCCGGTGGTGAACCCGCCGCCGTGCAGCCACACGACGACCGGCCGGGGGCGTGCCGGTCCGGCGCCGTCGGGCGTCGTGACGTTCAGGTGGAGGCAGTCCTCGTCGGTGCTGCCGGCGGGCACCTCGCCGGCCGCTTGCGGGCAGGCGCTCGCGGGGCGGGTCGCGTCCCGTGTCCCGGACCAGGCCGGCGCGGGCGCGGGTGGCGCCCAGCGCAGGATGCCGACGGGAGGCGCCGCGTAGGGGATGCCCGCGAAGGTGCGGTAGCCGTCGCGGTGGACACCCCGCACCAGGCCGTGGTGGGTGTGGACCACTGTGGCGGCGTCCGGGGCGGGCGGCGCCGGCGGCGCTGGGGACCAGGCCGTCGTGAGGACGGCGGCCAGGGCGCAGCCCAGGGCGATCAGGACGCGGTGCATGGTCATCGTCTCCCCTCGGTCAGCTGCCGCCCATGCCGCCCTGCGCGGCGATCATGGTCGTCGGAAGGGCGCGTACCGCCTTCTCCAGTCCCGGCGCGAGGGTGGCGAGAGACCCCGTGCAGGTGTCGATGCGGGCCCGGAAGACGTTCTGGTCCTGCCGGGACACCACGGAACGAACCCGACCCGCGGCGGCCAGCGCCAGCAGCGCGGCGTCCGCGGCGGGAACGTCCCGCACCGGGCCGTCCCCGTGCAGGACCGCGGACACGCGGGCGCGGAGCGCGGCGGGCACGGCGCGGTCCGTCACGTTCACACGGCGTGTGCCCAGGCGGGTGCGGGGCGCCTTCGCGGTGAGGAGTCCCGCCGCGATGAGCCGGTCCTCCGCGTCCGTCAGGGTCTGTGCGCGGTGCCGGCGCACGAGGCGCTTCCAGCTGTGGCCGCCGCCGGCGTCGCGCAGGACCCGGTCCAGGACGGGGTCGCCGGTCGGTTCCGTGCCGGAGACGGTGACCGTGCCGCCTTGCTCCTCCAGTCGGCCGCGCAGCGCGAGGTCGATCAGGGCGGCGGCACGGACCAGCAGAGCGGCGCGGGAACGGTCGTAGGGACCTTCGGCTGCTTCGTCGTGGACCAGCAGATACAGGGTGCAGGGCAGGTCGTCGATCACAGTTCGACGGTAGGGCCGGCACCTGCGGGCACACATCGGCCGCGGGAGGGGAGGCGCACTGGGAGCGCGGGAGGAGCGCGGCCCGGTTCTCCTCCCTGAGGAGGAGGCGGCTGTCAGGGGTGTCGTGGCCGTACGAGGCCGTGGTCGTAGGCGGCGACGACGGCCTGGACGCGATCGCGCAGGTTCAGTTTGCGCAGCACCCCGGTGACGTGGTTTTTGACGGTGGCCTCCGACAGGCCCAGCCGCTCGGCGATCTCCGCGTTCGACAGGGCCTGCCCGATCAGGGTGAGCACCTCCCGTTCGCGGACGGAGAGGTCCTTCAGGGATGGCGGCGGCGCCGGGTCGGGGGTCGTTGCCAGGAACCGGTCGAGTACACGGCTGAGGACGCTGGGGGCCAGCAGCGCGTCGCCCCGCGCGGTGACGCGGAGGGCGTCGACGAGTTCTCCCGGGCGGATGTCCTTCAGCAGGAAGCCGCTCGCCCCTGCCCGCAGAGCGGCAACCACATGCGCGTCCACGTCCCAGGTGGTCAGCACGAGGACCCGGGCCCGGCTTCCGCTCGCCGCGATCTGCCGGGTCGCCTGGATGCCGTCCAGTACGGGCATGCGTACGTCCATCAGGACCACGTCGGGCGCCAGTTCGCGTGTCAGCCGCACCGCCTCCCGGCCATCCGCCGCCTCACCGACCACCTCCAGGTCCTCACGGGCGTCGATGATCAGGCGGAATCCGGTACGAACCAGGGCCTGGTCGTCGGCCACCACCACCCGCAGTGTCATGAGGCACGCTCCACCGGCAGCCGCGCCGCCACCTCGAACCCGCCGCCGGGCCGTGGACCGGCGCGCAGGCTGCCGCCCACGAGCCGTGCCCGCTCCTCCATCCCCACCAGCCCGCGTCCCCCTCCGGCCGCAGCCGAAAACCCCTGAGCCGCACGCCCGTTGTCAATCACCGTCACCTTCACGCAATGCCCTTCATCCGTCACGCGCACGCTGACCTCATCGGCGCCGGCCGCGTGGCGCAGCGTGTTGGTGAGGGCCTCCTGAATGATCCGGTACGCCGCCAGGTCCACCGCGGCCGGCAGCCCGTCAGTGGCTCCCTCGCGGTGGACGTATACGGTCATCCCCGTCGCGCGCACCGTATCGGCGAGTTCGCCCAGACGCGCGAGCGAGGGCGGCCCCGGCCTTCGCGGCCCCCCTGCCGAGCCCTCGTCCGCCTCGGGCCGGAACGCCCGCAAGGTCAGACGCAGTTCACCCAGCGCCGAGCGGGCGGCCATCTCGACGGCCCGCAGCGCCTGGCGGGCCTGGTCCGGCCGTTCGGTGAACACATCGTCAGCGGCGCAGGCCTGAATGACCATCACCGACAAGGTGTGCGCCACCACGTCGTGCACGTCACGCGCGATCCGCGCACGCTCCTCCGCCACGGCCCGGCGCGCCTCCGCCCTCATCCGCTCCTGCCGCGCCCTGCGCCACTGCCCCAGGGTCCACGCCAGGACCACCGTCAGCACATAGACCGCCGGGCTCGCACCGCCGCCCGCCCCGAACTCCAGCGCGACCGGCAGGCACATCGCCGCGAGCGCCCACAACGACACCCGCCGTGGCCTGGTGGCCGACAGCACGCACAACGTGACCTGCGCCGCGAGCAGCGCCCCCGTCAACGTCACCGCGGGCAGCAACTCCCACACCGCGATCCCCGCCATCGTGGTGACGGCCAGTACGGGGATCGGGACGCGCACCTGCCACCTCAGGGCACAGACTTGTACGAGGACCAAGGCCGCGGCCGCGAGCAACCGTCGGCCGTCGGCCGCACCGACGACGGACACCGGGATACCCAAGGCGACGATCACCAGGCCTGCCGACCCGCACCACAGCGCCCGGGCCGTCCGGGGCGACAGCTCACCCCGCACTTCCCCGGCGAACGCGTCGCTCTGCCGTCCTGTGCTGGCGTCCACATGTCGACCTTATCCAGCGGCACGGCGATCCCAGCGCTCACGACCACACCGCATCACGGGTTCAGCCCCGGCCGGCGGACTCGACCGGATCGCCGAGGCCGAGCGGGAAGGGTGGCTCGGTGAGACCGAAGGGCTCCGCGTCAGCCTGGCCGGCGCCGAGTCCAAGATCAGTCAGGTCGACTCCGCAGCTTCCCCGGGACCGGTCCGGCTGGGCCTGCCAGCCCCGCGGCCAGATGGAATCGGCTGATCATCCGCCCCCGGGGGGCGCCGAACCGCACGACACTGCGCTCGTTTGGCCGTTCGGCACCCTTGCTAGCTACGCCGTAGCTCATACGGCGGGCTCTAGTTGTCGAGCAGGTTCCACCACCAGGCGATCGAAGACGGTGGCGAGGCGACGGCCGGCCGGGGCGTCTCGGTGAACTCGATGGCCTTCCGGCCGGCATCACCTTCAGCGCCGGGCGGTCCCACGAGGCCACGTCCACACCACGGGCGACGGCTCGTTCTCCGGGCGCCACGGGCGGGCCGGTGCCGCTCCGGGATCGTGCTCATCCCTCGACTGTGGGCAGCGCGCGACGCAGGGCGTCCCGGCCTCCACGATCCGCGGCTTCATCACCCCGCCTCGGAAGGGCCACGCCGCACGTCACCGCCCCCCGGCCCCCGTGACGGACGCGAGCCCTGGACCGGTGCGGCGGCCTCCGTCTCGTGAGCCTGGTCGGCTGCGGAGCGTTCCCCGTGTTAGCGGCAATTGCCGCCTTCCAGCAAGCGCTTGGCCAGAGCGAAGGCGTCCTGCGTCTTGGGGTGGGACGTACCCAGCCGGGTGTTCAGGATCAGTGCGCCCCTGCGCGCGAGGGCCGCCGCGGTCGGGTCGCCCGACGCGTGCACGGCCCGGGCCTTGAGCAGCAGGGCGTACCCGATGTACAGGTGGTCCGGCGCGTAACTGGCCTCGCGGATCCGTAACGCCCGGGAGATCAGCGGCACGGCCGCGGCGTGGTCGTCCAGGTCGAGGTGGACACTGGCCAGGGCTATCAGGTCGAAGCTCACGTACGGGTCCTCCGGCCCGTACGCCGCCTCGTCGATCCGCAGCGCCCGCTCGGCCAGCGGCACCGCCGCCTCGTGATCACCGAGGAGGTGGCGGATCCGGGCCAGGGTGGCCAGGTCCGTCGCGATGGCGGGACTGTCCGCCGGCAGACAGGACTCGTGCAGGCCCAGCGCACGTTCCGCCAGCGGGCGTGCCCGCTCCGGAGCGCCGCGGTCCCGGTGGATCTGCGCCAGGGTGATCAGGTCGAAGCCGATCTCCGCGTCCCGCTGTCCGAGCGATTCGTCGATCGCGAGAGCCCGATCGCACAGGGGCAGTGCCACCGAGTGCTCCCCGATCGAGAGGAGGAAGGCGGACGCCAGCCGCAGCAGCGTCGCCGTCTGGGCGGCGCACTCGGCCGGCGGCTCGTCCTTGGTCACCGCGAGCGCGTGCGGGAGCAGTTCCTGCCATCGCGACGGCGCCTGCGGGTCACCGTGGATGTCGTGCGGCACGGCCGCGAGCAGCGCCCGGCACAGCCGCGTGCGCGCCTCGGTGCGCACTTCGTCCGGCATCGCGGCGCGAATGGCGGCCTGCACCAGGCGGTGCAGCACCAGGGAGGACGCGCCGCGCCGGGCGAGCCCCAGGCCGGCCAGAGCGCCGACCGTCGTGTCCCACGCCACCGGGTCGGCAGCCGCCGCGATCAGCGGTTCCTTGCCGTTACCGAACAGGTCCAGCGGGATGGGCTCCGGTGCCAGCAGCGCACACAGCTCCAGCAGCCGCATGGCCTGCGGCCACTGGCTCTGCAGCTTGCGCACGCTGAGCTGCCACAGGGTCGCGACCACCACCGCGGGCCGGTCGGTCAGTTCGCCCAGCGCGATCATGTCCTCCAGTCGCGACGCCAGCAGAGCCAGGTACTCCGCGGGCGCGGTGTGGTGGTAGTCCATGTACCCGGCCGCCTGCTCCAGTGCCAGCGGCAGGTCCCCCAGGTGCTCGGCGATCCGGTCCGCCACCGCTGCGGTCATGCCGTCCACCCGCCGGGTCAGCAGCTCCACCGCCTCCCGCCGGGAGAAGACGTCCAGGTCGACGACGCCGGCTCTGCCCGACCAGCCGCGCAGCCTGGTCGTGACGATGAGGTGGCCGCCGCTGCCCAGATCACCCGACGGCAACACGTCCAGGAGCGTGCCGGGTCTTTCGCCGTTGTCGAAGATGATCAGCCAGGGCCGGTGGTCCCGCAGTTCGCCGTAGACCCGGGGGACGACCTGTTCGGAGTTCACCTCCTCCAGTCCCAGCTCCCGGGCCAGCGAAGCGAACTGCGAGGGCACCAGATCGGGGTCCTCGGCGTCCACGAACGCCACGAACCGGTATTTCGACCGGTAGAGGTAGGCGTACTCGACCGCTAGCTGTGTCTTGCCGACGCCGCCCAGCCCGTGCACGACCTGCATCGCGCCGTCGCCGTCCGAGGCCAGGCGCTGCCGTAACTCGCGCAAGGTGGCGTCGCGGCCGGTGAAGTGAGTGTTGCGCGGCGGCAGCCGGTAGGTCGCCGGACGGTGCCGCGGGCCCGGGAGGCGGGCCGCCGGCGCGCGGACCTTTCCGCCAGCGGTCTCGAACAGGTCGGTGAGCGTGGCGTGGTCGCTCCGCAGCCGCGCGAGTTCCTCCTCGCAGGAGAGGTCGATCCGATGGGCATGCGCGGCGCGGACGCAGGCGGTCACATAGGCCGCGACCCGCTCCCAGGGGGGCGGTCTGCTGAATTTGCCCGCCAGCAGGTCCGACAGCGATGACCGGGTGAGGACCTTGTGCTCGTCGTAGGCCAGCAACAGCGCCTGGGCCGGTGAGCCCGCGGACGTGCGCAACCGCTGCAACCGGTTGACGAACCAGCTTTGTGGTGAGCCAGGTCCCCTCATGTACGCGGCTTTCCCCCGCTCCGCTCTCCGGAACCGTCCGGACTCCGGAGCCCGCGGACGCGGCGCGTCCAGCGGGGGACCCCAGCGCATCCGGGCTCCTCCGGAACCACCGCGCCCGAGCAGCGCCACCCGGCAACGTGGACGGCGGCACAGACGGCACGCCAACGACCTGAACTCGACGAGAGGATCAACCATGGAACTCAAGGCAAGCCTCACCCGACTCGCCGGCGCGGGCGCGGCGCTCGCATGCGGTTCGGCGCTGCTGGTCGGCGGCGCGGCCCCGGCTCAGGCGGCGGCCGTGAACTACCAGGTGATCAACGGCAACAGCAGCAACTCCTGCCTCCAGGTCAACATCTCGGGCGGCAAGGGCGACCTGGTCCTCGGCACCTGTGACCGCAGCGCGAAGCAGGTGTGGCAGATCAGCGGCGGCGTCTTCAGGAACCCGGCGTCGGGCCACTGCCTCGACGGGAACGGCGCGGACGTCTACACGTTCCCCTGCAACGGCGGCGCGTACCAGAAGTGGACGACCACGTCCGGCAGCCCGAAGTCCATCAGGCACGACTGGAGCGGGAAGTACTTGGACGCGAACGGAAGGGTGGGGGCCACGGTCGTCTTCCAGCCCACCATCAGCACGGCGTCCCGCTGGGTGATCGACCCGGTATGACCCGTCGGCCGACCCCGTGAGCCGGGCGGGCCGCCCTCACCGGCGGCCCGCCACTCGTGCAGGAACCGCCACCACCGCAGCAGGTCCATGCCATAGGAGCGGACGGTCGCCGCCGTCTTCCCGGCTGCGAGCAGCTCCTGGAAGAACACTGCGGCAGGGACCACGGCCGCGCCGTCGGCGCCGACGAGCCGGTAGGGCTCGTACGGGTCGCCGGTCTCCATCAGCCGACCCCACCGAGGAACGGTCAACCTCGACAGCTCCCGCTCGCGCACACCATCGTTCATCACGACCGCAGACCGTACTGGGCGACAACCTCGGGTTTCAGCTGTTGGATCCAGCCGGCGGTCAAGCTGCGAGCGACTGCAGCCAGGCGGCGGCCGGCCCGTACAGTCGGCGCCCCGAACCCGGTGACCGGGAAAACGAGCCCTGGGCTCGGCTATGCCCCGTCGACCGTCGCCCACAAGCGGGACGGTCCCGCGCTCGATCCCGGGCGAGTGGTTCAACACACTGTTCGCAGCGCTGCGGTTGAACCGGGACGTGGCCATGATCGCGCTTTGGATCTCCAGCGGAGTCCGGGCCCTTCTCAAGATGGACCCCGGCCCCACCCCGGAACCCAACTAGTGCCGCGTCAGGCAACGTTCGCCCTGTTGACTACCTCGCGGAGCCGTTCGTCGGCGGCGTGCTTGTTTCGCCAGATGATGTAGCGGCGGATCATGCTGCCCTGCTGCTTGTGGCTGGTGTGGTCGGTGCCGTCCAGTGCGAAGTAGCGCCGGGCGGTGAACTGAGCCTCGATGCGGTTGAGCCAGGAGCTGTTGGTCGGGGTGCAGGCGAACTCGACGTTGTTGGCTGCGGCCCAGTCACCGACCCGGCTGTCCTTCTTCGTGGTCAGGTGCGGGGAGTAGTTGTCGAGCACGATCGCGTTGCGGATCTTCGGCGGGCAGAGGCTGCGCAAACAGCGGCAGAACTCCAGGAACTTCGTGCGATTCTTGGTCGGCTTGATGTGGCCGTAGAGCCTGTTCTTGCCGAGGTCGTAGGCGGCGAACAGGTGTCTGACCCCGTGAGGGCGGGTGTAGGTCGCCCGCCGGCGGGGCCTGGGCTCCCGGTTGGGGTCCTTGTGCTTCCCGCCGCGCTCGGCCCACTGCCGCCCGGGGTGGGGCTGCAGGTTGAGTGGCCCGAACTCGTCCAGGCAGAAGACGATTTCGGGCTCGCCTTCCTCGGGTATGACCTCGCCGTCGGCGATCGTGTAGAGGTGCTCGACGCGGGCCTTCTTGGCGGCGTAGTCGGGGTCGCGGGAGGTCTTCCAGGTCTCGCGTTGAAACGACACGCCCTCCTCGCGGAGCAGGACCCGAAGGCCCTCGTGGCTGATGTCGTCGACCACCCCCTCGGCGACCAGGAAGTCGGCCAGCTTGGCCAGGCTCCAGGTCGAGAACGGCAGGCCGTGCTCAGCCGGCTTGGACTTGGCGGTCTTCTTGATCTCGCGCCGCTCGGGCAGGGTGAACGTCCTCGGCCGCCTGCCCTTGTACTTCGGGTAAAGGGAGTCGAAGCCGTCGGCGTAGAAGTTGTGGATCAGGTCCCGGACCCGGTCCGCGCTGGTGAACGTCACCTCGGCGATCTTCGCCACGGGCATGCCCTGTGCGGATAACAGCACCAGCTGGGCCCGCCGCCAGGTCACCACCGACCCGGTGCCGCGCCGCACGATCCGCAACAGACGGGCGCCCTCATCGTCATCGATCTCCCGCACCTGCACCCGCTCGGCCATGCCGGACAGTCTGGACCGAACTCGCTGACCGGAAACGACTTCCGGCCGGCGTGCCGGGCAATGTGATGCCGTGTCAGCTCAGATGCCGGGTGAAGAACCTCAGCGAGCTGTCCACTTCGAAGGTCGGCACATCGCCGTGCTTGCCGGGGTTGGCGTGCAGGGTCTTTTCAGCCGAGGCCAGGGCGTCGAACAATGCCAGGCTCTGGTCCCGCGGCACCGTCTGGTCGTCCCACTGGAGCAGGAACTGCACCGGCACAGTGATCCGCGAGGCGTCTTCGGCCAGTCCGTGCACGCCAAGCAGGCCCAGCACCGCAGCACGGATCCGGGGCTCTGCGGCGATGAGCGGGATGCCGAGCCCGCACCCCATCGACATGCCGCAATCACCCACCGGGCCGACGCCGACCTGGTCGAGGCGCTGGACCGCGGTCAGGACCGCCTGCCAGTCCGCAACGGCCTGACCGGCCAGATAGCTGTGCATGCCGGCGACCAGCGCGCCCGAATTCTCACCGGCGGCCATGCCGGCTCGCATCTGGGCCGCGATCCGGCCGAACCCTTCGTCTTGGGGTCGGTCGCCGTGGTTGGGTGCGTCGATCGCGACGACCGCGAAGCCCTCGGCGGCGTAGCGACGTGCCCGCGACACGGTGCCGGGGGCCGTCTTGTGCTGCCTGCCGCCGTGGCCCAGCAGAATCAGGGGACGAGTTCCGCGGGCGTCTTCCGGCGTCCACAGCACGCCGGGGATCTCGTCGAGGGTGAAGAACTGTTCGGTGACGCCGTCCGACAACGTCTGGGAGGCGAAGCGCATCAGCGTTTCAAGCCTTTCGGGATGCCTTGTGCGGGCTCCCTAGGCCATGCAAAGGAGGGAGTCCCGACCTGTCACAGCGTTGGAGGAAGACAACGCCGAACACCGGCGTGTCCGCGCCCGCGTCGAGCACACCTTCGCCCGGATGAAGAACTGGAAGATCCTCCGCGACTGCCGCCAAAGGGGCGACGGCCTCCATCACGCCGTCCAGGCCGTCGCCACCATGCACAACCTCGCCATGGCACAGTGAAACAGCAGATCAGCCATCACCCAGCGACGCCGACTAGTCGCGTGACGGCAGACCGCGAGGCCTACAACGCCGTGCCGTCGGACCGGACGGCGGGAGACACTGGCGCGATGAATCAGCTTCAGGAGAGTGTGGCCCTGGTCGGCCGTGTGCTGGGCAAGGATGTCATCGGCACCTACCTTCACGGATCTTCCGTCGTCGGTGGCCTCATGCCGGCCAGCGACGTGGACGTGCTCGTCCTCTCCCGGCTCTCGATGAACGAGCGGCAGCGCCGGGATCTCCTCGGCGGACTGCTCGGAACCTCCGGCTCTCGGAACAAGGTCCGCCCGGTTGAGCTCATCGTGGTTGTCCAGTCCGAGGTTCGGCCATGGCGATACCCTCCGACCTGCGACTTCCTTTACGGCGAGTGGTTGCGCCCTGAATACGAGGCCGGCAAGGTTCCCCGGCCGGAACCGATGCCTGACCTGGCCCTGCTGATCACCATGGTGCTGACCGGAGACCGCCCACTGACCGGCCCGCGGCCCGCACAGGTCCTCGATCCCGTCCCGCACTCCGATCTGATCCGGGCCGGCGTGGCGGGCATTCCCGACCTACTCGACGACCTGGATGCCGACACCCGCAACGTGCTGCTGACCCTCGCACGCATCTGGACCACGCTCGCCACCGGCCACATCAGGTCGAAGGACGCTGCTGCCGACTGGGCCCTCGCCCAGCTCCCGCCCGAACACCGCCCCGTACTGGAGCACGCCAGGCATCTCTATCTCAACTGTCGCTACTCCGAGGAAAGCTGGAGCGAGACGCTGCGGGCCCAAGTACGTCCGCATGTGAACCAGGTGCTCGCCCAGATCGACCAGCTGAGCTTCCGGAGCTAGGTCTATTGCGAATGCGCCGGTCACTTCCACTCGTTGATGGCCGCGGTCGCCTCGTAGCGGACCGCGAGCTTGTCGTAGCGCGTGGCGACAGCACGGTGCCTCTTGAACCGGTCGACCCGCACTCGACCGCATGACGCTCGCGGTAGTCGGCCGGGTGAAGCGTGGCGGTCGGCCGCCGCGGGAGCAGAGCTTTCGGCGGTTGCGGGCCTGGTCGGCCTTATCCAGGACGGTGCAGCGGATCCCGCGTCGGCGCAGGTAGGCGCGGTTCTTACGGGAGGCGTACGCCTTGTCAGCACGCACCCGATCAGGACGGACGCGCGGTCGACCCGGTCCGATGCGGGGCACGCTGACCTTCTCCAGCACGGTTTCGAACTGCGGCGAGTCCCCGCGCTGCCCGGCGGTCGCATCCGCGCCGTCGAGGTCGTCCTGCCCGACGGATCGGCCGTGCGCGCCCATGCCGAGGCCGAGCCCGACCTCCTGTGGGTGATGCGCAGCGCCGGCGCGGGTGCCGGGGTCGCGCTGGACCACGGTGATGCACCGCGACCTCTCCGTCACCCCCGTCCCGCACATCACCGCCGCCGCACACACCGTGGGCTCCGCCGATCCGAACGCCCACACGCCCGAGCAAGCCGCCGCCTTCGCTGAACGACTCCAGCTGATCAAGGAACTGGAGCGTGCAGACGCGGTGCTGATCGGCGCGCCGATGTACAACTACTCGATCTCGTCGACCCTCAAGGCGTGGCTGGACAACGTGACCCTCTACGGCCGCACCTCGGGCGAGAGCCCCTCCGCCACGATGCCCTCCCCGCCGATCTCCGGCGGCGTGGCGGCCGACCGGATCGCCGGCGCGCTCGGCACCCCGAACCGGGAGAGCTTGCGCCGCATGATCCGGACCGAGAAATGCGATGGTTCATCGGGGCGGTGTGAAGTGGCGGATCGTGTCGGCCTGGCGGTCCGCCAACCAGAAACTGCCGTCCCGGACGGGCGCGATGCCTGCCAACTCCTTCGCGCCCCGCACAGGCCAGAGGTTCATACGCCCCGTTGTGGTGATGCGGCCGACGCGGTGATCCGTTGTGAACCAGAGGGCTCTGTCGAACCCCAGGGTGATGTCGCGTGGGTACGTGGAGGCGGGTACCGGGAAATGGGAGAGGTGACCGTCGGTGTCGATGCGACCGATGCTGCGCCGATCCGTGAACCAGAGCGCCTTGTCGGGCCCTGCGACGATGGTGTTCGGGGCTGAATCCTTGGGCAGGGGCCACTTCTTGTAGTCCCCTTCAGGGGTGAGCCGTCCGATGCCCTCGCGCTGCTTCGCGTCGTACTCTTCCTGCTGGGTGAACCACAACGCACCGTCCGGCCCCAGGGTCATCCCTCCCGCGCTGACGCTGAACTGCGTTCTCAGTCGCGTGATGCGCTTCAGCCCCAGCTTCGGGTCAGCGCGGCTGAAGACCTTCGAGCCGCGTTCGGAGTGCTCGAACCAGATGGTGTCGTCGGGGCCAAGGGTCAGGGCGTCGGGGAAGCCGGGACCGTGGCTGCGGGCTCCGGGGCCGTTGCCTGGTGCGTAGGCATCGTCGCTCCACCACGTGAACGTGCCGGAGGGGTCGAGGCGTCCGATCTGGTCGCCGGCGGTGTACCAGATCCCGCCGTCCGGGGACTCCTGGAGGTCGGATGGGATGGGCGGGTAGCCGGCGCCGCGGGGCAGGGGATGCTGGGTGACTTTCCCTGACGGGGCGATCTGCGCGATCGCGGCGAGCGCCGACTCGGCGACCCACAGCGTCCCGTCGTCGGTCAGGGTCAACTCGCCGGGGGAGGCGTTGCCGGGCAGGAGTATCCCGGCGGGGGCTGACCGGGAGGGGCTCGGACGACGGTCGTCCGCGTGGTCGCCCGAACCCGGCCCGCAGCCGGCCACCGTGAACGCCACCGCGAGTGCGAGCATCGCGGCGATCCCTCGCCGCTGCTCACTCCCCGCAGTGCAGTGACGTCGGCGGCTCCGTTCCCATGTACTGTTCCCAGTCGTCCGGTCGCAGTTCCCCGCCGACCGACGAGCAGATCGTGCGGATCCAGACACGCGGATCGATCCTCCATTCGATGAGTTGCCCCATGTCGTTGGTGGTAGGGCCGTCGGGTTCGGCGTCGTTGCTCTCCGAGAAGTCGGCCTCCGTCGCTGTGACGAGCTTTGTGCCGTCCGTCGTGAGGGCGAGGCCCGTCGACTGCGACTTGTTGCCCTCGGGCAGCGGTAGCGTCCCGAGGGTGGTCTCCGACGACAGGTCGAGGAGGTGGAGGGTGTGGTCCTCTGACGTCGTCCCGGCAACGAGCTCCCCGCCGGCGACCGGACCGACCGCGGGGTCGGCCGGGCCCTCGACCCTGCCCAGGCGTCGGCTGCCGGACGCGGTCCACAACTCCATTGTGCCGCTGGCGCGTTGGACCAGGAGGCGGCCGTCGGCGTAGGTGATGCCTCGGACGTCCGCCGCGGGGAGCGTGTGGATGTGGCCGGACGCGGTGTCGATGACGCGGATGTGGGGGCTGCCGCTCCTGCCGACGGCCGGATCGTCGAGCAGTGCGGCGTGCGCGGCTCGCGCGTCCAGCGCCACGTAGCTGCGGCTCAGGCCGGACGTGGGGTTGGCCGTCGGAGCCATGGATCTCGGACCCGGCACCTCGCGCAGCACTTTGCCGGAGTCCGCGTCCCTGAAGCGGATCGTGCCGGACGCGTGCACCTCGGCCACCTTCCGGCCACCGGGCAGGAACTGCAGCAGCGCGGGCGGGTCGGAGAGCCGGAGCGGGTTGGGCAGAGCCGGCCAGGCGCCGACGGGCCGCCATACCCGTCCCCGGGCGAGGATCTGCGCGCTGCCGTCCGGCGCCACCACGATCAGACGCTCGCTGTCAGGCCGCCACAGCAGCTCCGCGAACCCGGGGAGCTGCACCACGGTGGGCAGCCTCCTCTGCCGCTCGTCCGTGCCGGGAAGGCCGAGTCTCAGGGTGGACAGCTGGGTCCCCTCGCTGTCGAGGACCGCCGCGTCGCGCCCGTCCGGTGACACGGACACGCGGGGTGCCCCACAGCCCAGGCAGGAGCCCGGGATCGGGATTTCCGCGGCGTGCGCTATGCGGGAGTGCTGTTCCAGGTCCCACACAGTGAGGACGTCGCGGGACGCCGAGATGAGCCGGTTGCCGCCGGAGCCCACGAAGGCCAGGGCGTCCCGGGTGACCGGCCCCGCCCCGGGGAGGGTGAGTGGGCCGGCCGCCTGCTTGCCAGGCGCGTGCGTCCGGCTCACTCGGAGGGTGGAACCGATCGCCGTGGCCACGTGGGTACCGTCGCGGCTGACCGCCAGGGCCACCGGTGTGCCGGGTTGCGTCTCCGCCTCCAACTCCGGCCTTTCGATGTCAGGCTTGCCCCGGGACAGCCACACCGGCAGTGCGGAGCCATTGTTGCTGTAGGTGAAGTGGCTGCCGTCCGGGGCAAGCGCGGCACCCGAGTTGTGCACGCCGAAGCCGACTGTGCTGCCGGCGGTACGGATGAGTCGCTTCATGGAGATCCGGTTCCATGTGCCGTAGGCGTACTCGATGACCACCACCTCCGCATCCCGGTTGAAGGCGAGGGCGGACGGGTCCGACGTCATGTCGTCGAGCTTCACATCTCGCGTCAGCCCCGAGTCCCGGTCCAGAACCGAGAGCGTGCGAGGCAGGCCGAACTCCGAGGTCGTCGTGGTGACCGCGACGAATCGTCCCGAGGGGGAAACCGCGATCGCCGTGGGCTGCTGCCCGTCGGGCAGGCGGGGTGCGGTGGAGGTCCTTCCCGACGTCCACACCTTGACTGTGCTGCGGTCGCCGGCCGCGACGATGGCGCCGTCGGCGCTGGACGCGACCGTCTCCACCGGGCCGGGCAGGCGGCCCAGTCGCTCGTGGCGGCCGGTGAACCGCCCGCCGTCGAGCCCCCACACCTCCAGGTCGCCGCCTTTCGTCCCGGCGAAAGCGAGCTTTCCGTTCCCCGAGGCCGTCACCGTGGAGATCGTCCCCGTGGCTCGCACGCTTGCGGCCCAATGAGGGCTCGCGGTGACCGCGTGGAACAGGGCCCGGCGGGTCAGCGGATCAGCATGCAGGCGGTAGGCGCGCTCGGCGAACAGCCCAGCGAGCCCGACGTCGCTGTGCAGCAGGTTCTCCGACACATCGGCCAGCCGGTGAGACGTGGACAGCCGATCTCTCGCCTCGGACTCCCGGTGCTCCACCACCACCCCGGACGTCACCGCCGCTGCGACCAGCGCCAGCGCGGTGATCAGGCGGGCCGTTCGGAAGCGTCGGGCATAGCGGTCGGCCTGGCGAAGCGTCTCGGCGAACTTCACGTCCGCGGGCTCGGGCGCGTGGGTGGCACTGGGCCGGTTCGCAGCGGGAGCGACCAGGCGCAGCCCTTTGCGGCGCGCGGCCAGAAGCTTGCTCTCGATGCCGCTGACGCCGATGAGCCTCTCACCGTGGCCCAGCGCCCCCGTCACCGCGGTGCGCGGGCGCAGACCGTAGAAGACACCGCGCAGCCAGGCCACGCTGGGACGTCGCGTTCGGGGATGCCGCACGAGTTCCCTCAGGGCAAGGGCGAAGGCGACGCCGAGGGAAGGTCCCTCGATCCGCGCGGGAGCAGTGGGGCGGTCCGTGAAGACGAGGCGCCACAGCACACAGCGCATGCTTCGGCCGGGCCCGGCCGCGGCCCACGCCCGGCCGAGGGCAGTGGCGAACTGGCCGTCGGTGTTGCGCAGTCCCGTCATGGAGCGGGGATCGGGGTAGAGGCCCGGGGGCCCCGCGGGGAACTCACGGAGCTCCAGGACACCGGTGGCGCCGGGCTCGTCGTCGTGGCGCTCCGTCTCCCCGAACACCACCGGCACCTGCACCAGCGGCCGTCTGCGCGGCTCGCAGCCCGCCATGAGCAGTGCAGCGACCATCAGCGCACCGTCCGCTGCTGGCGACCGCTCTCGCTCGTCGCCCGGCAGCTGCGCGACGCGCTCCAGGACGGCGTTGAGCCGCTCGACAACGTCGGCCGGCAGGCCGTCGAGTCCCCGGCCCGAAGGCTGCGCAGGACCAGGCGCAGCGTTGACGGACAGCAGGCCGCTGCCCGCCCAAGCGCTCCGAATCCGCGCCAGCGCTTCGTCATGCTCGGCTGCCCGGTGCACCGGTGCGCTCAAAGCGCGGGCCAGCAGGTAGGCGTGAGGGGCGGGCGTCATCGTGTGGGACGGGCGGTCCGGGGCCGTCGCGTCGATCCAGGCGGCAAGCTCCTCGGCCGGTCCGGAGCGCAGCCAGGAGGGGTCCGTGCGGACCGCCTCGCTGCAACACCTCCACCACAGCTGCCGCTCGCCGAGCAGCTCGTGCACCGCGCCCTGAGGGCTTGTCTCCGCCAGGACGGCGTCGAGCTCGGCGCGGTGCCGTCCGGCCGGGCCGGACGGCACCTGCTTGGGCGTCATCGCAGCGCACCGTCGATGACGTCGCGCATCCCTTCACTGACACAGTCCCTTACACGGCGCCAGGCGTCCCGGGTCGTCTCGTTGAGGGCCGCGCCAACGGAGTCCACGACGGTGGCCGGGGCCCAGTCTGCATCCGCAGGCACGGGTGCCGGGCCGGTGGCGGCCCACATCACGCCCGGTCCGAAACCGCGGAGGCGGACGTACGAGGCCGCCAGCCCGATCCGACCGGCCACCACGGGCACGAGGAGAGTGTGCTCGTGCCCGTCCGGAGGCGTGTAGGTGACGGTGGCCAGCAGCGGCCGGTCCCCGTCGTCGGCGCCGCGCACCACCAGCTCAAGGCTGTACTCGGATGTGTTGCCCGCGGGGTGGCGCAGCAAGAAAGCCGTCAGGCCGTCGGGGGAGGTGGCTTCCAGGACCACCGCGTCGCTCCCGGAGGCGGTCAGCGCGCCGGCCGCAGGAAGCGGCGGCAGCGGGAACCAGCCCCGCGCGACAGGGCCGGCCTGCATCCGGTGCGGAAACGCCTGTCGGGGAGCGGAGAAGCGAACGTGGATGGGACGCGGGGGGAGGACGATGCCAGTGAACGATGCCCAGGCGCGCTGCCACAGAGCGTATCCAGCACGTCCGCGTTCCGCTGTCCGCGGGGGGCTGGTGTGACGTCCGCCGGTGAATGACGCCCAGGAGCGCCGGGCGACCGATCCGCGACTCACGGGGCGGCCTCCCCTCTGGCCCGGTCGTGTCCCGGTGGCCCGGGCTGCGTCGGAACGGCGGGGGTGGCCGGGGTGGCGGCGGCGGGAGCGGTGCCGGGAGCAGCCCCTGCCTGGAGCGCCTCGGCGACGGTGGCGGCGCTCCCCATCTGGGCGAGCACGGCAGGCGCCGAAGCCCCCACCGCAACGGCCGCGAACACCCCTGCCAGCTCGCCGTGGAGCAACCAGCCGGCTGCACCGCCCAGCACGATGCGGAAAAGCGCGGCGAGCGAATCCGCGGGCGGATCGATGTACGTGCCGAGGCGCGGTAACGCCTCGACGGCCACCCGCGCCGCATGCCGCGCCTGCTGCCACGCATGCAGTCGTCCGAAAGTGACGACGGCCTCGACCACCAGCCCGCCGCCGGCGCCGTACAGCGCGCCCTCAGCCCCCGAAAGCATCGGCCCCCCATCTCTTCTCCAGGGCGGGCTTCACGCCCCGCCGCGTCGTACCCGGTGAACCGTTTGGTGTCAGGCAAGCTACCGGGGCACTCCCGAATCCGACGGTCCGATAGCGAAACTCGGTCCTCCGTCGTTGAACGTGGCTGATTGTCATTGTCCGCCCAGCTCTTGTTCGCTGTGCGTCCAAAGGGTGTTGCAGAATGCTCGGTGGCGGCGTCGCTGGGTGATGGCTGACCTGCTGGTTCACCTGCCATGGCGAGGTTGTGCATGGTGGCGACGGCCTGGACGGCGTGATGGAGGCCGTCGCCCCTTTGGTGGCAGTCGCGGAGGATCTTCCGGTTCTTCATCACGGGCAAACGTGTGCTCGACGCGGGCACGCACGCGCCGGTGTTCAGCGTTGTCCGTCTCCTGGTGAAGAGGTCTGCGTTTCCAGCTGCGGCCCCCGCCGGCCAGGCGGTCCCGCGGGGGTGGCGATGCGTTGCGGCGGGAGCATGACGGTGTCAGGAGGATGTGGAACGGTCACTGGCCGCCAGGCGTTGGCGCTGATAGTGACGAGCCGCGCGGGCACGGTTTCCGCACGACGGCTTGCACCATTCCTGCCGTCCGTGGCTCTTGACGAAGTAACGCACACAGCGTGGCGCGGTGCAGGCACGCAGCTGTTCGCGCTGCGGGCCGCTCAGGAACTCGATGGCGGCGCGTGCCAGGGCCGCCATGAGTCGAGTATGCGGATCGCTCTCCGCTGGTAGCAGACGGGCCACGGGCGGCGTGCCTTGCCGTGGCCAGTCCAACTGGGGGATGACTGTCTCACGAGCGGCGACCGAGTTGAGGTGGGCCAACGCCTGGTCGGCCGGCATCAGTCGACGGGCGTCCGCCGGGCTGGGGGAAGCGGGGCTGACCGCCCGGGCGAACAGTGCCCGGACCGCCCGGCGCAGTTCGACGATCTCGATCCGTAGGCCGTCGTCCACTGCGATCTCCCCGACCAGGACCGCTTCGGCCAAGTGATCGGCCTGGGCCTGGATCCAGCGGGTCGTTCCCTGCGTCGTGGCGAGGTCGTCGGTGACGCCGCCGTCTCCGTCGTGGCGGATCGTGCTCGCGAGTTCCAGTGCCAACCAGCGCTCCATCGGCGCCTCCTTCCCTGTCTGATCGGCAACCACTTGATCACATTCCTTCGCACACTCTAGAGTGCCTAACGGTAAAACGAGAATTTCCATTAGAAGGTGGCGTGGGGTGACGAACCCGCGTCGGTGTGAACCGTGGCCGGAGCCGCCATGAGAGGACGAAGAATGACGGTGCTGCTTGCTCAGATCAGTGACCTGCACCTGGACGGCAGTGAGAGAGCCACCCGACGCGCCGAACGCGTCATGGACTACTTGCGGGCCCTCCCTCGCCCGGTCGATGCGGTCCTGGTCACCGGGGACATCGCCGATCACGGTGAGGAGGCGGAATACGAGCAGGCAGCCCGTATCCTGGCGGCCCCCTTCCCGGTGCTCACCTGCCCCGGCAACCACGACGTGCGTGCGGCGTACCGCAAGGCTCTGCTGGGAGAGGCGCCCGACCACGGGCCCGTCAACCGACTCCACGACATCGCCGGGACCGCCATCCTGATGTGCGACTCCACCATTCCCGGCCGTGACGAGGGGCGCCTCGACGGCCAGACGCTTGACTGGTTGGACACCACCCTTGCCGGCCTGCCACAGGACACTCCGGCACTGATCGCCTTTCACCAGCCGCCGGTCGAACTCCACCACCCGCTGCCCGACTCCGGGATGCTCCAGCAGCCCGGACAGCTGGCCGCTCTGCTGGAGGCACACCCACGGGTCGTCGCCGTGCTGACCGGACACGCCCACACGGCAGCTGTCTCGACCTTCGCCGCCCGCCCCCTGATCGTCGGTCCAGCTGTCACCTGGACCCTGCGCATGCCCTGGGAGGGCGATCGTCCCGCAGACCGGGACCAGCCGCCCGGCCTCGCATTCCACGTCCTGGGCGACGACCGGCGTCTGACCACCCACTACCGCGTCGTGCTCTGATTCCGCCCGCGCCATCCGGAGGCATCGTGGTCCACCCCTATGCCGTTCTCGGGTTTCTGGCGGCGGTCCTCCCCCTTGTCGCCACCCCCGGAGCCAGCTTGGCCCTTCTGGTCCGGCACGTCACTGAAGGTGGCCGCCACCAAGCCCTTCCCGTCATCCTCGGCACGGTCACCGGCCTGTACATCCACGCAACGATCGCCATCGGCGGCCTGTCGGCCCTGGTCATGCACTCCAGTCAGGCCTTCACCATCGTCAAGGTCATCGGCGCCGCATACCTCATCGGCCTGGGCGCATGGACGTGGCGTTCCGCCACGGCACCGGGACGCGCTCCCGCCCGCCTGCGTCTGCAGGTCCGATGGAACTCCGTCTACGCCGAGGCTCTGTTCGCCAACGTCCTCAACCCGAAGGCTGCCTCCATCTACTTGACCCTGGTTCCCCAGTTCATCGATGCCGATCACTCCTTCGACGGCCAGATCCTCGCCCTGGCCACCGTTCACGGGCTGCTGATCGCGCTCTGGCTCCTCGTCTGGAGCGTCCTTGTCCGGCGCGTCTCACTCACTCTGCAGAGACCCCGGTTCAAGCGTGCGGCTGCGAGGATCACAGCCGTGGTGTTTCTCGCCCTCGGGATGCGAACCGCCGCAGCGTAGGCCGGCAGCCTGCCCGGCGCCGGGCAGGCTGCCGCATGTCCACGCGTCAGCGGTATGCCGCGGACGTTCACCTGTACATGTCGAGAGTCATATGGGCACAGGTGTAGTTGGCGGCGTTCATGAGCGGGTGGGCGAGCGTGCGCAGGTCGTTCTCGTGGGGGAAGGGTCCGGGCAGGCGGCGGGTCTTCTCCCGGGCGGTGCGGTCTGCGAAGCGCAGGGTCAGGGTGAGTGCTCGGGCCGGCCTGGCCGCGGCGGCGCAGCTGTGCCGGGGCTGGACGACGAGGTCGAGGAGCGCGGCTCGGACGGCGGCGCCGTCGAGGGTGTGGCGGGTGCAGCGGTGGCGTACGGCAGCGGGAGCCGGCAGGGCGTCCCGCGTCTGCTCATGCGGAACGCCCTCCTCGATGAGCCAGTCCTCAGGTGTGCGTACCGACCTTCGGGTTCGCGGGATCGGAACGCATCATCGGCGGCGGGCTCGGGTTGTACCGATGCCGGCTCCGACAACGAGCAGCACGGGCAGCGGTGCCAACCATGCCTGCCTGGCCGACGAACCAGTCACGGTCATCACGATGCCGATCAGCAGGTAGACAGCGAGGAACGCTGCGACCAAGTTGCTCCACGGATGACCGCGAGTACTGTCTTCGATGTTCTCGATCCTGCGGCCGATCCTCATACTGACCTCCTGATGGCGCGTGGGCCTGGACAAGAGCTCGCCTGAGATGTCAGGAAAGCCGGGCTTCGGCGCTTCTACTCGTGAGGTAACCTGCCCGGCGAAACATCCCGCTGTCGACACAGACCCGGTCTCTGGTCCGGTCGCCGCCTCGCAGACGGCACCTACCACGTACCCTGCGGCGGGGCTCGCAGACGAGCGAGCAGCTGCTGTGAGGCTGGTCGTTCTCCGCCGGACGGGGACGGGAGCGGCTGGACGTCACGTTGGTGGAGCCCGAGTTGGTGGTCGAAGTCGGCTTCGACGTCGTCCACGACGCCACCGGCCGGTGGCGCCACCCCGCCCGCTGGCACCGCATCCGGGCCGAGATGCATCCAATGCAAGAGCCGAAGTGCGCAGAACCACGCTGACCGCGAGACGATGACGGTGGGTCAGCGGCGACTCCGGCTTCGCCGAGCTGGCTCTTCTCTGACAGAAGCATCACGATGCCTGTTCGCGTCAGCCAGGTCCAGGACCGAGATGGAGCGCAGCCAGCCGCGGCAGACGTCGACGCATCTGCTGAGCATCGCCGAAGTCGAACGGCTCGCCCATGCCCTCCTCGACCTCCTCTTCGGTCGAGGAACGAGCGTCGGCGTAGGCCTCCCATGCCTCCCAGAAGGCATCCGAGTCACCAGTCATTCGCTCGTATGCCCTGGACGCCACGAAGTTGAAGTCTTCGTCGAAGATGACGTCCTGGTCTCCAGCATCTGCTGCGGTACGTACAGCAGGATGCTCGGCCAGGGCGTCCGGGCAGGCAGCTGCCCGTTCGTACCACGCACGTCCGAGCGCCACGAGACCCGCCGTGAAGTCGCTGAACCGGTCATCGGAGCAGCCCCCACCGACGAGAAAGGCGGCTGCCCATACGTCCCAGCGGTAGACCGCGTCACGCAGACGGGAAAGGCAATGCTCGAAGGCAAGGATCTCTTTGGCGGGCAGCGCCGACAGATGATCGGCGACGGCGATGTCGAGCGGCTTGTCACTGTCCTTCGCGGTATCGACCACGTGCCAGAACGCTTTGGCGCAAAGGATTGGCTCCGACCACGAATACGTACCTGTTCCAGCCGCCCTGCCTCCCCTCTCCCCCACCGACGTGCCCGCCTGACGTCACCGCCGGGCTGACGGCGACGTGGAAAGAGGTCTGTGGACGGTCCGCGATCTCCGGGAGTGACACCAGCGGTTCCATGGCCGGCTTCGCGGCCCTCAACGCGAACCAGCGCCTGCTGGAGCAGGACCCGTACTGGCTGAACACGAACAGGCGCGCGGCGTGCTCCAGCGACAGCACGACCGTGAAGTGCACCATGACGGCGAAGAACCAGTGGCATCAGGTCGCTCACCCACCGCCGTGAACGGCCGCCTCGCCAACTCCTCCTCCTCGTCCTCGGCGTCCTCACATCCGGGGAAGGTGACCCGCACCGCCCCGGCCTGGCGCATGGCGGCATCCAGCGCGGCGAAGGCGCCGAGGCGGTCCTGGAGCGGGAATGTGGTCTCCAACACGCTGTCGCCGGACCCGATGGACCTCATTTCACCGGCTGCTTCGCCGTAGCAGACCCACGGGGCCTCGTGCAGGAAGCGGTCCAGGCGGACGAATTCCTCTCCCTGCTGCATCAGGGTGTCCTGGCCGAGACGGTCAAGGAGAATCGTGCCGTCCCTGTCCTCTGCCTTCGCCCACACGCCACCGAGCCGACCCGACCGTCCGCCATGGCTCCTGTCCGCTACCGGGTCGCGCTCACCGCCGGAGCCAACGCCGCCGTCGTCACCCCATGGATGGCTAGTCGCTGCCACTCCGAGTGGCTGCCTGCCGGCAGGTGGACGCCGGCCATGCCGCCGGACCCGCCCGTACGGTGGGATCCGGCGGCGGGGACCGCACGCCGTTGCCGGCGTCTTCCGCTCTGGCCTGCTCAACGCCCTACGGCCGCGACCCCGCGGATCCGTGCTCGGACAGGTACTCTTCCGCGCCCGGTATCCGATGCGCGTCCTCGGCGCCCACCAGGCCGCCCGGCGCGTCCGCGTCCGGCTTGAGCGTGTAGGCGGCGACGCTCGCCGGACGGTGCACGTCGGAGAAGTCCTGCGGGACGCCGAGACCGGTGTCCGCGTGACGTTGCGAGCGGTGTGCCTTCACGACGTCCTCGCGGGCGAGACTTCCCGCTGCACAGGCCTTCTTCAGGTCGGCGCCGAGCAGCTTGGCGGCGTTGTAGCCGGACAGCACGCCCGAGTCGACGGGGGAACCCGGGTACTTGTCCTGGTAGGTCATCACCATCCGCCGTACGCCTGGGAGTTGGGAGCTGACCGCGGGGGCGGAGCTGACCACGTGGAGCATCGCGGTCAGGGCCGGCGCGGCCGGGGTCTTCATCAGTTGCGGGGCGAAGCCCGGCGCGCTGCTGACAACGGGGACGCGCAGGCCGCGGGAGGCGGCGACACCGACGAGGGACGCGGTCTGCGCGGGTCCGGCGCTGATCAGGATCGCCTTCACCCCCTCCTTGCGCAGCGCCGAGACCTGGGCGGACAGGTCGGTGTCGGTGGCCTTGATCTTCTGTCCGACGACCTTCACGCCCGCCTTCCTCGCCGCCCAGGTGGAGCCCTCCAGGGCGTTGGCGCCGTAGTCGCCTTCGAAGTAGACGTGGCCGATGGTGTCACCCTTGCGCAGCTTCTTCGTGCGGGTGAGGAAGTCGACGGCGGCGATCATGTCGAGGTCGTAGGTGGTGCCGAGGACCTGGACGGAGTCCTTCCCGAGCAGGGAGGCGGCCCAGGCCTGCGGGAAGGTGAGCAGGTGGTCGCGTTGGACGTCGTCGAGCAGAGCGGCGACCACGGGTGAGCCGATGACCTGCGGCAGGGCGACGACGTCGGGAGAGATGTCGGCGTAGGCGGTGACCGCCTTCTGGACGTCGTAACCGTGGTCCTTGACGATGATCTCGACCTTGCGGCCGCAGATGCCGCCGGCCGCGTTGGTCTCGTCGGCCCACATCTGCTGGGCCTGGACGATGCTCTTGCCGAGGGTGGCGTAGGGGCCAGTCAGGTCGGTGAGGGCGCCCAGCCTGATGGTCCGGGCGGAGACCCCGGGGCCGGTGCGGACGCCGTCGGCGCCTTCGGTGGCGCTCTTGCCGCCGGCCTTGGCGCTGCATCCGGTGGCGGCGACCAGCAGGGCCAGGGCTCCGGCCGCGACGGCCGTGGTGACGCGGTGTCTGGGGTGCGGGGTGTTCACGGGGTCTGCTCCTCGGGTCGTACGGGGGCGATGGGGGGCGCGGGCGGGTGGCTGGGGGAATGTCCCGGCGCGCGCGTGGACGGATGAGCAGGGGGGTGGGCGTGCGGGCCGGGGCGGAGGCGGGCGCGCAGGCGGCGGGTGAGGCCGTGCAGGCCGTCGGGGGCGTGGAGCAGGACGACGACGATGGCGGCCCCGTAGAGGTAGCGGGCCGCTTCCGTCGGGCCGACCGCGCCGTCGGCGGAGCCCGGGGCGGCCACCAGGGGCAGCTGGTCGGCGTACCGGGTCAGCAGCAGGGGCAGCGCGGTGACGAAGAAGGCGCCCGCCGTGGCCCCGGCGACCGAGCCCAGGCCGCCGAGCACGATCATGGCGAGGTAGTCGACCGAGAGGGCGAGGGAGAAGTAGTCGGGGACGATGCGCCGGAAGGCCAGGGCCAGCAGGACGCCGGCCGTCCCTGCGTACATCGACGACACGACGAAGGCAGCCGCACGGTGGCGGGCCACGTCCACGCCCATCACGGAAGCCGCGATCTCGCTGTCCCGCAGCGCCGAGAGGGCCCGGCCGGGGCGGGAGCGCACCAGGCCCCGGCCGGTGAACCAGGTCAGCCCGAGCAGTGCCACGGCCAGGAACCACAGGCGCTCCTCGGCACCGAACGGCACGCCCAGCACAGTCAGTTCGGGCTCGTCCGCCGTGAAGCCGAAGCCGCCGAGACGCAGCGGTGGCACGGAGCGGCCGTTGAAGCCGCCGGTGACGGAGTCCGCGGTGAGCAGCACATGGTGGCCGAGGAAGACCAGGGCGAGCGTGGCCACGCCCAGGTAGATGCCGCGCACCCGGCCGGCGACGGGGCTGAACAGACCTCCCGCGAACCCTGCCAGCAGGACCGCGAGGACGGCGGCGACGGCCGTCGGGAGCCCCGGCCCCGGCTCTCCGGCCAGCCAGGTGTAGCCGTAGGCGCCGACCGCGAGGAAGAAGGCGTGGCCGAGGGAGAGCTGGCCGGCCGTGCCGCTGAGCAGTGACAGCCCGACGGCGCCGATGGCCGCGGCCACCGAGAACAGGCCGATGCGTAGCCAGAAGGCGTCCAGGTAGAACGGGGGAACACACAGGACCAGGGCGACCAGGAGCGTCCGGGCCGGCCCCGGCAGGCGGCGGTCAGACACGGGCCGCTCCCTTCGTACCGAACAGTCCGGTGGGCCTGACGAGCAACACCAGGACCATCACGGCGTAGGGGGCGACATCGCCGAACCCCTCGCCCAGCAGGCGCAGTTCCGACTGGTGACCGGCGACCAGCGCCTCCGTCAGCCCGATCAGCAGGCTGCCGGCGAGCGCGCCGGGCGGTGAGGCCATGCCGCCGAGGATGGCGGCCGGGAACGCCTTCAGCGCGATCTGACCGGTGGTCCGCTCCAGGCCCGGCGCGGGGAACGCGGCGAGGAACACCGCCGCCAGGGCGGCCAGCGCACCCGCCAGGCACCAGGCGAGCGTGCGCACCCGGGACAGGCGTACGCCCATGAGCGCCGCCGCCTCCAGGTCCTCCCCGGCGGCCCGCAGGGACAATCCCCAGCGGGTGTGGCGGAACAGGCCGAAGACGACGGCGATGGCCACTGCGGACACCGCGATCGCGGCGAGTCTGCTGTCGGCGACCGTCACCGGCCCGACCCTGGTCACCGCGTCACCCCAGGGATCGCCCAGCGACAGCAGGTCTCCCCCGATGCGCCGGGACAGGTCGGTGAGCAGCACGATGTCGACACCGATCGTGACGATGGTCTGGACGTGCGCGGTGTGCGGGTCGGGATCTCCGCGTCGCAGCAGCAGCCGGTCGAGCAGTCCGGCCAGGACGGCGGTGGCGAGGACGCCCACCGCGAGGGCTCCGGCGAAGCCGATGTCGTCGTGCAGCACGGCGGTGAGGTAGCCGCCGAGGAGGAGCAGCGAGCCGTGGGCGAAGTTCAGGACGCCCGACGCCTTGAAGATGACGACGAAGCCGAGTGCGACCAGGGCGTAGACCGCGCCGAGGGCGAGTCCGCCGAGCAGGTCGTCGAGAAGACCGGTCACGCGGCTCCCTCCTGTGGCGTGCCGAGGTAGGCGCGCAGCACCTCGGGATCGCGGCGGACCTCGTCCGGTGTGCCGCGGGCGATACGACGGCCGAAGTCGAGGACCGTCACCTCGTCGGCGAGGCGCATCACCAGGCCCATGTCGTGTTCCACCAGCAGGACGGACAGGTCGAGTTCGGCACGGATCCGCCCGATCACCTCGGCGGTGCGGGCGCGTTCGGCGGCGTTCATGCCGGCCACCGGCTCGTCCAGCAGGAGCACGCGCGGCTCCAGGCACAGGGCGCGGGCCAGCTCCACGCGCTTGCGGTCGCCGTACGGCAGCAGGCCCACCGGGCTGTCGAAGTGCGCGCCCAGGCCGGTCAGTTCGGCGATACGCCGGGCGTGGGAGAGGTGTGTGCGCTCCTCGCGCACCGCCCACGGCAGACGCAGGGCGCTCGCGAGGAAACCGGCCCGCGCGTGGAGGTGCCGGCCGAGCATCAGGTTGTCGGCGACCGTGCCCGCGGTGGTGACGATGTTCTGGAACGTGCGGGCCATGCCGAGCCGGGCGATGCGGTGCGGGGCGAGCCTGGTCAGGTCCGTGTCGCCGAGCCGGACCGTGCCGCCGGCGGGGCGGGTGAGGCCGGACAGCACGTTGAAGCACGTGGACTTGCCCGCGCCGTTGGGCCCGATGAGGGCGTGGACTGTGCGGGGGCTGACGGTGAAGGAGACGCCGTCCAGGGCGGTCAGACCGGCGAACCGGACCGTGACGTCCCGCACGCTCAGAACGGGGACGGTCATGCGGCCCCCTCCTCTCCCAGGTAGAGACGGCGCACCGCGTCCGTGCCGGCGAGTGCGGCGGCGGAGCCGGACAGCCGCACCTCGCCGGTCTCCAGGACGTGGGCGTGGTCGGCGAGGGACAGGGCCATGCCGGCGTTCTGCTCCACCAGCAGTACGGCGGTGCCCTGGGCGTGGATCTCGCGGACCACCTCGGCGATCCGGTCCACCATGAGCGGGGCGAGGCCGAGCGACGGCTCGTCCAGCAGGAGCAGACGCGGGGCCGCCATGAGGGCACGGCCGATGGCCAGCATCTGCTGCTCGCCGCCGGACAGCAGCCCGGCGGCTTGCCGGCGGCGTTCGGCCAGCCTCGGGAACAGGGTGAACACGCGGTCGCGGGCCTCCGCCACCTGTGCGGCGCCGCGGCGGCTGAGACCGAGGCCGCCGCTGCGCAGGTTCTCGTCGACGGTGAGGCCGGTGAAGACCCGCCGCCCCTCGGGCACCTGCACCACCCCGGCCCGTACGGCGGCTACGGGGTCGCGGCCGTCGAGGACGGTGCCGCCGTAGCGGACGCGGCCGGCGCTGATCGCGCCCCGGTGCAGGCGGAGAGTGCCCGACAGGGCGCGCAGCAGCGTGGTCTTCCCGGCGCCGTTGGCCCCGAGCAACGCGACCACACTGTCGTGCGGCACGGTCAGGGAAACGTCGCGCAGAGCGGAGACGGCACGCCCGTACGTCACGTCCACATGCTCGACGCTCAGGGCGGGCAAGTCGTCCGGTGGTGCTTCGGGCATCGCGGCTCCTCTGAACCGGGTCGGCGTACGGCCCGGGCTGGGTGCTCGGGACTGGGAGGAAGCTCACGAGACCACGGGTGGCCGAAGCGGGGACAGGCACGGGGGCACGGTCGGTGCGGCGGCCCAACGAGCACACCGGGGAGCTGTGCGGGTGCCCAGTGGTCCGGGTGGGGGCGGGCTGTGCTGAGCTGGTGAGTGGTCCGGAGGGTGGCCGGGTGGAGCACACGGGGGGGTCGGGCCGGGCGGAACTGTGCGGGAGCCCGAGGGCGGCTGTCGACGGTGGACTCGCTGGGCGGTCAGGAGGTCGGCTGCGGGGGGCCGGGCCGGCGAGCGGGGCATGGGTTGGCTCTCCGGGTACAGGCGGTCTTTCGGGGAGAATTCGCCTCCGGGCGGGGCTCGTCTCCGGGCGGGAAGTGGCCTTTCGGGCAGGGCGGCGGAGCCTGGGGACGGTGCCGACGGCGTGCCAGGCGCGCGCGGGGCGGCGGACGGAGCCACGGGCGCATTTGCAGGCGGCGCGGGTCCGGTGGGCGGCCGGTTGGCTACTGGTCCCAGTGGGGTTCGCGGGGCCGCCGGGCTGGGCGGAGCCGCACGGGTCCGGCACGGGAGCCGGGGCAGCCGGTTGGCTACTGGTCCGAGCGGGGTACGCGGGGCCGCCGGGCTGGGCGGAGCCGCACGGGAGCCGGGGGCTGACGGTTGGCTACTGGTCCCAGCGGGGTACGCGGGGCCGCCGGGCTGGACGGAGCCGCATGGGAGCCGGGGGCTGACGGTTGGCTACTGGTCCCAGCGGGGTACGCGGGGCGGCCGCGGTGGACGGAGCCGCACGGGAGCCGGGAGCTGACGGTTGGCTACTGGCCCCAGCGGGGTACGCGGGGCGGCCGGGCTTGGGCGGAGCCGGAGGTGGCCGACGACGGTGGAGTCGCTCGGCCGTCAGGAGGTCGGCCGTTGAGGGACGAGCCGACGGGCGGTCAGGGCCAGGGCGATCTCGATCAGGTCGGCGGGGCGGGACAGGGAACGGCCGGTCAGCTGCTCGTAGCGGCGCAGGCGGTTCAGCACGGTGTTGCGGTGGCAGTACAGCCTTCTGCTCGCCCGCTGGGCGGAGCCGTCGCAGGCCAGCCAGGCGGCCAGCGTGTCGAGCAGCACGTCCGCGTCGGCCGGTTCCAGCCGTGCGAGCGGGCCGAACGCGCGCTCGACGAGGAGACCTGCGAGTTCCGGGCAGGACACCACGAGCGCCTCGGGGAGATGGTCGGCGAGCCGTACCGTGCCGCCCGCGTCATCGCACAGCCGCAGGGCGGTGTCCGCCAGCCGGCGCGCCTCGCCGGCCCCGGCCAGTCCGTCGAAGGGCAGGCCGATCCCGACGCGCAGCCCGTGCGGCGGCTGGTCCGGCACCGGCACGACGCCGTCCTCGGCCAGGACGATGCCGTGGTCCGTCTCCGGACCGGTGTGCCAGTGGGCCCGCACGCTCGGGGGCAACAGCGCCCGTACGGCCTCGGCGGACCGCTCGCCCGCGACCGCGACGACGACGTAACGCCCCTGCTCGGGCAGACCGAGGGCCTGCGCGGTCTCCGGCAGGTCGGCGATGCGGCCGGTACCGTCCAGCAGCGCGGCGGCCAGCAGCCGCACCCGGTTCTCGCGCCGCCACGCGAGTCGCCGTTCGGTCTGCCGGTAGGCGTCCGCGACGAGCGTGCAGTGTTCGTCGACGAAGTCCCAGACGTCGCCGGCCACATGCACCAGCAGCCGTACGTCCTCCGGGGCGGTGCGGGAGGTGACGTCGACCAGTTCCTGCCACACCAGCGAGCCGCCCAGCCGGAAGGCGTGCAGCAACGCGTCCAGGGGCAGCCCCTGTTCGGCACGGCCGACGCCGATGCGCCAGGAGCAGCGGTGTGCGGCGTCGCGGGTGCCGCGCGGGTCGAGCAGCGAGGAGACGCTGTGCCGCAACGAGCGGTGCACCTCCTGCCAGACATCGGGGTGGTCGTCTTCCAGCGCGGCCCGGTAGGCCGGTTCCCGTTCCCGGAGGGCGGAGACCAACCGGTCGGTGAGACCGGGCAGGTCGTCCAGCAGCGCCCGGGCGGCGCGGTGCAGCACCCGCAGGGCCTCGGCGTCGATCAGCGACCGGGGGTGTGGTGCGCGCGGCCGGGACGCCGGCTGGGGCGCCGGGCGGAACGCGGGTCGTGGCCGTACGGCAGGACGCATGGAAGTCTCCCCCAGGGTCGGCTGACGCGTCGTGCTCCGAAGAATGACATACCGTCCGGTCGGTCCCTAGAGTTGTGCACCGGTCTTTTCCGCCTGCTCCACCAGGCGGGCCAGCTCCACCCGGGAGCGGACGCCGAGGGCGGCGAAGACGTTGCGCAGGTGATAGTCGACGGTGCGGGTGCTCACCGACAGGCTCAGGGCCACCTCACGGTTGGTGAGGCCCTGGGCGACACGGCGGGCGATGCGCAACTGCTGCGGGGTGAGCCGGTCCAGTCCCTCCGGCAGGACCCCGCCCGGGGCCGACGCGCCGCCTCCCCCCACCGCCGCGTCCGCTCCGGCCGTCCCCGCCGTCCCGGCCACGCCGTTCGCCCGCAGTTCGGCCGCCGCCTGCTGCGCCCACGGGCGAGCACCGCAGCGTTCGAAACCGAGCAGGGCGGCCCGCAGATGGCCGCGCGCCTCGCGCAGTCGGCGGCGTCTGCGCAGCCACTTGCCGTACAGCAACTCGGTGCGGGCCCGCTCGAAGTCCCCGGCTGCCTCTCCGTGCCGCCGCAGGGCCTCCCGGTACAGCGCGTCGGCCGGCTCGGGCGGAGCCAGCAGGGCGCGGCAGCGCAGCAGCTGGGCCGGGGCCTGGCGGTCGGCGTCGCACGCCGCCCAGCGCGCGAAGTCCTCGACCGCCTCCCGGGCCTCGTCCGGCTGCCCGGCCAGCGCGCACGCCTCCACGTAACACGGCACGGCGAGCATCCACACGGCGAAGTGCCCGCGCCCCGGGCCGGGCCGCACCAGCGGGCCGAGCCGCTCGGCGGCCTCGCGGGGACGGCCGTGGCCCAGATCGGCGCGGGCGGCGGCCCACTGGGCCAGCGTGGCGGCCTGCGCCAGCCCGTGCCGCCGGGCGGTGGCCAGCGCGGCGGTCACATGCTCGGTGACGGTGTGCGCTTCGCCCTCGATCGACGCCGACAGGGCCAGCACGGCGTGGTGATGGGCGGCGGTGTTGCGCTGTCCGGTGCGGTACGCGCTGCCCAGGCCCTCCTCGGCATGGGCCCGGGCCGACGCGTGCCGTCCCGCCCGGAGTTCGCCGTACGCCAGGAACTCCAGGGCCCGCGCCTCGTGCCCGGCGGACCCGTCCGCGCGGGCCACCGCGAGCGCCCGCGCACCGGCCCGCCGGGCAGCGGTGGTGTCACCGAGCAGCAGGGCCGCGGCGGCCGCGCGCAGGAGCGTGTCGGGGGCGTGTGGCGGGGGCGGGAACCGCCGGGAGGCGTCGGCCGTGCGGGGGCGCCGGTCGGGGGCGTGTGTGACTCGCGTTTGTCGAGGGTGATCGGCCGTGGAGGGCGGAGGCTGTTCGGCGCGGACTGCGGTACGCGCCTGTCCGGGGCCGTCACCGGCCGTGTGCGGCTCTTCGTGGGGGTTGTGGGAGGTGCGCGGGAGCCGGTCGAGGTGGTCCTCGGCCTGGTGCGCGGAACGGTCCTGGTCGGCATCGGCTGCGTGCGCGGAACGGTCGAGGCGATCCTCCGCCTTGTCCGCGCACCGGTCGAGGCCGAAGTCGGCTGCGTGCGCGAAACGGTCCGGGTCGAAGTCGGCCGCTTGCGCACACCGGTGCGGGTCGAAGTCGGCTGCTTGCGCGAACCGGTCACGTTCGGCCGTCGTCCAAGCGCGGTCCACCACCCGCCGCAAGGGTGCGGTGGCCAGGTCGAAGCGGCCTTGCAGGACAGCCCGCATGCCCGCCATGTGGTCGCGCAGGGCCGGGGACGGTACGGCGGTGCCAACCGGCTCACCCGTGAGGCGGGGGCCGGCGAACGGGTGAAGGCCCCCGGACGACTGCGCCCCGCCGCCCGGACCTTGTCCCGCACTGTGAGCGCCGGACCAGGAGGAGTCCCGATCCGGGCTCTCCCCCGCCAGCGCGCGCAGGCACGCCGCCAGGTCGCCCGACGACCAGGCGGCGTCCGCGGCGGCCAGGGCGGCCTCGGCGGACCGCTCGGTGTCGTGCGGAGCGAACAGCTCGGCTGCGAGCAGCAAGGTCTCGCGGGCGTCGTCGACGGGGCCGTCCCACCGCAGCACCGTTCCCCGCAGCAGCTCGGCACGCGCGCGTACCGTCGACGGCGCCGGGCGGCCGCGGGCCGTGTCGAGCAGCCGCAGGGCCCGGTCGGACTGCCCGGCCAGCAGCGCCTGTTCGGCGGCGGCCGTGTACCACCGGACCTGCTGAGCGCTGTCCGCGGTGAGGTCGGCGGCACGGGCAAGGGCCGTGCAGCGCAGTACGGGCGACACCGCCGGATCCGCCCGGACCGTGGCGGCGGCGAGGTCGGACGCCAGCGACGGAGCCGGAGCCGTGGCGGCCCACGAGCGGTGCAGCAGCGCCATGACACCGCGTCCGTCGGGCAGCGCACGGGCCAGCGCGTCGTGGGCGGCACGGCGCCGCTCGGCCGACGCTTCCGCGTACACCGTGCGGCACACCAACGTGCTGCGGAAACCGATCCGGCCGTCGCGAGCGTGGAGCGGCTCGGGCAGCGGGGCGACCTGTGCCGGGAAACGGCTGTCCCCGCTGTCACCGCGGTCCCCGAGGTCACCGTCCCCGAGGACACTGGGCTCCCCGCTGTCACCGCCGCCGTGCACAGCGGGGTGCGGCCCGTACGGCGACACCCGACACGGACCGCCCCGTACCTCGGAGCTGTCGAACCGCCAGGACGGCGGGCCGGAGTCGGGCGCGGCACGGTTCTCGTCGGCGAGTGGCCGCGGCGATGGCCCGAGGCCGGAGGACACACCCTCGGAGAGCCGCGCGGCTGCGCGCCGCGCGAGGTCTGCGTCGACGGTGGCCTCGCCCGTCACCTGTGAGGCAGCGGCGGTCACCAGCAGGAGGTCGCGTTGCCCGGGAAGCGTCCCGGTGAGGTGGCCGCCGGCCAGGGCGGTCAGCGTCTCGGCGTCGACCACGGGCCGCGGCAGGGGTGCGAGCCCGCGCAGCTGGGCCGGTGTCAGGCGGTGGAAGACCCGCAGTAGGAGGCCTGGATTGCCTTCCGCCGCGGTTGAGATCTCGTCGCGCACCCCGGGATCGAGCCCGCCCTGTGCGAGGTCGTCCAGCAGGGCGGCGGAGTCCGGCGGTGGCAGGGGAGCCAGGCGCAGCAGCGGCAGGCCGGCGAACTCCGGATCCGCGGGGCGGTGTCCGGCGACGGTGAACAGCAGGGCGACACGGCCCCCGTCGGGTAGCTGAGCGGCGAGTCGGCCGAGTGCGGACCGGGAGGCTGCGTCCCACAGGTGGGCGTCGTCGACGCACAGGAGAACGGTCCGGTGCGCGGCCGTGGACGACCGCAGCGCACCGACGAGTTCCGGCACCGCGTCCGCCTCGCCCACGACGGCCGTCCCCGCCGCGTGGCACAGCGCGCGGAACCCCGCCAGCGGCTCCCGGAACTCCCCGGCGCGGGCGCCCACGGTCACGACGGGCCCGGCGGTGAAGGTGCGGGCGACGTGGGCGAGGAGGGCCGAGCGACCGCTTCCCGGCTCGCCGGTCACGGCGCAGGCGCCGCCGCCACGCAGCCGGTCCGACAACACGGCCATCACGTGCCGTTGCGGATCCGGCCGGTACCGCGGTGAGGCGAGTCCCAGGGGCGTCTGTCCGGTCATTCCCACGACCTTACTGACGCGTAAGGAAGCGTGGAAGCCATGCGTCCGGGCCTCCCGCTCCAGGCTTCGGGGACGTCACCTGCACGTTCCGGCGGGCCGCCCGGGAACGGCCTGTGCCGTGGCACACCACGCGCCGCTGCGGGCGGTGGCCCGGCACAACGCCGGCGGCGGTCGCCGACACGGGCGACCGCCGCCGGGGCATGGACGGGCGGTCCATGCACGGGTACGCGCACTCGGTCAGCTGGTGTGCGGGCAGTTGCCCCGGTACTCCTCGATGGTCAGGCTCGGCCGCGGCAGCGGGCACAGGAACTGCTCGTAGCGGGTGTCGTTGTCGATGAACCGCTTCAGCCAGGAGATGCTGTACTTCGCGATCGTCGTGTTCGAGGTGTTGGGCGTGAAGTGGGTGGCGCCGTTCAGCTCCAGGTACGCGCGGTCGAGGGAGCTGGGGAGAGTGGTGTAGAAGGGTTCGGCGTGGGTCGCGACGGGAGCGATCGTGTCGCCGTCGGCTCCGAAGATCAGGGTGGGTGTCTTGATCTCGGGCCAGGTCTTGTCGAGGTTCCACGGGGTCAGCGGGATCGCCGCCTGCAGCGAGGGACGCGACTTCGCGGCCTCCAGGCTGCCGCCACCGCCCATCGAGTGGCCCATCACACCGAGACGGGTGGAGTCGACGCGGCCGCGGACCGAGCTGCTCTTCGTCAGATAGTCGAGTGCGGCGAGCAGTTGGCTCCCACGGGAGTCCGGTTGGTCCAGCGTGGTGAGCGTGTCGATGGTGAAGACCACGAACCCTTGCGACGCCAGACGAGGGCCCAGCCAGGAGATGGAGGACTGGGTGCCGGTGTAGCCGGGTGAGACGGCCACGGCCCCGAAGGTGCCGTCGGCGGTGCTGGTCGGGTAGTAGATGGTGCCTCCGCCGAATCCGCTGACGGCGAGCCGGGAGACGGTGGTCTCCGACACCGCGTACGGCCCGCGGAGCGCCTCGATGCTCGATTCGGTCGGCGCGGGGCCGCGCTCGAAGGGGTTGTCCGCGCCGTGGGCCGCCGGTCCGCCGAGTGTGGTCAGGGCGAAGACGGCGCTGACGGCGGCGGCGAGGGCCGCGAGCCGTCCCGTACGGGGGCCACGACGGCTGGTGCGCGGGTCAGTAGGGGCCGGGTGCGGACGGTGGACCGGTGACATGGTGCTGGTGTGGGGCTGCGGCACGACGAGTCGTCCTCTCTGTCGCGGCGAGCTGCCCGTTCGGCTACGTCGGCACGCACACGCGTCCGACGGCCGAAGGACACCGCCATGGGGCTGGCGGTGTCACTGTCGACGGTCGGGGGGCATGACGGGACCGGCAATGTCACCGGTCTCGTGAACCACGCGTCCAGCGGGCCGCACGCGCCCGACCGGATCTGCTGCCGATGGGCACACCCAGCTGCCCGGCCCCCCGGCCCGGCCCGCGAGCGCCACCCCGGGCTTCTCCGCCTCGTCGAAGCCGATGAGCGAGACTTCCCCAGGAATACGGGCGTTGAGGTGGAGCAGGGCGCCCAGGGTGCCGAGCGTAGCGAGGACGTCGGTGGTGAACAGGGCGGTGAGCGGTCGCGCCAGGCCATCAGTTCCAGTACGGCCGTCCCAGCTCGTAGGAGGCGGCCTTCAGGCCCATGGGCGTCGGGTTGCGCAGCGTGTCCCCACCCGGGACCTGTCCGCCGTTCTCCGCCGAGCCGTGCTTGCGCAGGTCGGAGAGCGCCCCGAGGTGCGGGGCGGTGCGGGCCTGCTTCCGCTTCCAGGGCGTCGGCTTGTCGGCTCGCGCCGCAAGTCCTGCCGCGCGGAGAACGGTGTGTTGTCGAGGGCCGCCGCAAGTCCTGCCGCCCAATGGGCGGGTCGTGAGAGGGTGTGGTTCGATCCAGGGCGGGAGGAAATGTGGGGCTGGTCTACGGCTACGACATCTATCTGCGTCCTCGGAATGTCGCCAGGGCATTGGCCAATCTGGCCGAGCTGGCGCCACCGGCCCGTTACGTTTCGCCGCTTGAGGTCACCCTGCCCGGCGGTGAGCGGATCGTCCTCCCGTTCACGTCCCGTTTCAAGAGCGAGCCGGTCGACTGCTCCACGAGCAGCACGCTCGAACTCGACACGTCCCTCATGTTCGACGTCGATGATGCACTGCGTGAGTTCGCGCAGACGAACGGTCCTGAACCCGAGGCGGACGGGCGCATCCGGATCGGGTACATCTACGCGACGATCCGGTTCAAGTCCCTTCTGCACCCTGGCTACACGTCGGTGGAGTGCTGGGCAGCGACATCGGGGATGAGCCGCCTGTTTGCGCGGTCGGCCAACATTCGCAAGGCGTTCACCGACCTCACCGCCGACAGCGGAGGAGTCTGCTGCCTGTTCGACACTGGCGACGGCGCCCCCGAGCAGGTGTGTTGGCTCAACGGTGAACCCACCCAGGAGATACTCTCCGGTCCCCGCTTTCCAGATCAGCGGGCACTTGTGGCGACTTGGTCCGACTCCGAGAAGTGAGCATCGGTGCTTCCTCTCTGAGGCCAAAAGATCGTGTGACGAGCTTTCAGCACTGGTCCGTCCGGTGCTGAGGGTGGTGGAGCGTGACGGCCGTCAGATCCGCGACGGTCGCCGCTGGCGGTCAAGACGGTGGGTGGGCATTGCCCAGACTTCCTGGTCAAGGTGGTCAATGCGCAGCGGTAAGCGGGCCATCGCGTTCGTGGTGTCCCTGACCGCGGCAGCCGCAGCGATGTCACGCCGTTGCTGCCGCCGCTCGACAAGAATCCCGCCGTGGCCGGCGTTGTCGGCCGGTCACGGTGCCGCCGGTGCAAGTGCGCAGGCGACCGCTGGTAGCTCAGAGGCCTGGTCGGGATATCGCAGTGCCTCGACGGCCATGGGGCCGGCGTGCATCCTGGTGACGGCCGTGCCGTGTCCCCGTCGCGGCCGGCCTTGCGCCAGTGGTGCCTCAGAGTGTCTTGGTCTGTCCGCCGTCGATGAGGATCTCGGTGCCGGTGATGTTGGCGGCCAGTGGTGAGGCCAGGAAGAGGGCGAGGTCGGCGACTTCGTGCGGTTCGGTGATCCGGCCCGTGCTGATGCCCATGCTCTGGGGCACCACCACGTCGAGCGCCTCCTGGGCCGTGGTGCCGGCGGCCGCTGCCGTGGCATCGGCGAAGCCACCCGGCGCCGTCCAGAAGGGTGTGCGGACCGGTCCGGGGGAGATCGCGTTGACGCGGACGCCGCGTGGTGCGAACTCCTCGGACAGGGACTTGTTGAGGTTGGTCAGCGCGGCCTTGGCGGCTGAGTAGTCCACGACCATCGGGAAGGGGAGCCGTGCGTTGATCGAGCTGATGTTGACGATCGCCGCACCGTCGGCCCTCATGAGGTGGGGCAGCGCGGCACGGCTGGTGCGCACGGCGCTGAAGAAGGTCAGATCGAAGATCCGTCGCCATTCCGCGTCGTCGATCTCGAGGAATCCGTTGCGCGGTTCGCCGGCGCCGAGGTTGTTGACGAGGATGTCGATCCGGTGGTGCTGTTCCGTGGCGTGCCGGACCAGGGTTTCGGCTCCCTCGGCGGTGGAGAGGTCGACCTGGACGACGGTGACGTCGTAGGTGTCGCGCAGCGCGTCGAGTTCGGGCGTGGAGTTGCGGCTTCCGGCGACGACGCGGACGCCCTCGCGGCTCATCGCCTCGACGACGGCCAGGCCGATGCCCTTGCTCGCCCCGGTGACGACGGCGACTTTGTCCTTCAGGTGCAGTTCCATGACGACATCCTTTTCTGGATTGGTTGTTAAAGTATGAGTGCAGGAGTGGGTGCCGATGGCGCGTCGGGCGCCACCGTGGTGACGATACGGCGGAGAGGCGGCGGACCTAGTCCAGGACGCGCAGGGCCGTCTCCAGGGCGTCCTGCGTGAAGGGCCGGCCGAGACGCGCCTGACCGACGACGCGGAGTCCCTGGACGAAGGTGGTCAGGAAACGGGCCAGTTCCACGGGATTCTTGTCGGCCGACAGTTCGCCCCGCGTCTTCGCTCGCTCCAGGGCCCCCGCCAGGGCCGACTCGACGTGCCGCAGGGCGGCAGCGACGCGCTCCACGGTGGCAGGGTCGTCGCCGCGCTCGGTGGCGGCATTGACCACGAGGCAGCCTCGGGAGGGGTCGGCCAGGTCCGCTTCGATCATGCCCATGAGGACCTGGCGCACCGCGGGCCGGATCTCGGTCGCGTTCTCCAGGCTTTCCACGAGAGCTCCGGCCTGGAGTGCGCAGTAGCGTTCCAGGGCCCTGGCGTAAAGCTGCTCCTTCGATCCGAACGCCGCGTAGAGGCTGCCACTGCCAATCGAGAGCTCCTTGAGGAGGTCCTGCAGGGACGTGTCGGCGTAGCCGCGGCGCCAGAACAGGTCCATCGCGCGGTCGATGGCCTGGTCTGCGTCGAACTCCCTGGTGCGTCCCATGCTCACACTGTACGGCCTTTTCTGGATTGGTCAATCCAATATGTGGTTCTCACCAAGCACACCGCACGGACACTCCGCGACAGCCGGGACCGTACGGCCCCGATGCCACCGGAGACGCTGACTCCCGCTCGGCGGCCCCGCCCTTCAGTGGGACCACCGCCTCCTAGGGGCCGTCTCATGCGGCGAGCCTGCGGTGACAGACGAGGGTGCGGGCGGCGCTGTCGGGCGCACCCGCTCAGCCGAACGAAGTGTGCTGCGTCACCTCGCGGGCTTCGGTGAGGGCTCGCTGCCTGAGGTTGCCGCCGAACAACTGAATCCTGGTCGCGGCCAGGATGTCATCCCTGCCGATGGTCCGCCCGTCCCCTCTGCGGGTGGACAGGGCCGGGAGGGGACCCTTGAGGAACGGGAGTGGGGCCGGTTCGCCCGACATCACTGGGGTGACCGTGCCGAAGCGTTCAACCCCGCCCTCGCGGACGACCATGGCCGCGTCCCGGGCGAGGTCGGTCAGGAACACGCTCGCGATTCCGTCCAGGTCGCGGACCATCGCTGGGACGGCCGTCGCCCCCTGGCTCCGCAGCAGCTTCCTGACCCCGGCCTCGAACCTGTGGGCGCCGACCACAGCACTCGGTTTGCGCGACCTGCTGCGCTTGCGAGGAGGCACGATGATGCCCTCGGCGTCGTAGAGAACACCGGTCAGGCCTTGGAACGTCGGGCTGTGGTCGTACCACTTGCTCCCCACCTCCAGCTCGACGTTCCGGTCGATGGCCGAGAGAAGGTCAGAGGGAATCAGCTTCTTCCGGGCCTCCTCCGCCGCCGCTCTCCTCGCGCCGTCGATGATCTCCGTGAGCACTGTCCGCGTCACCGACGCGGCGGCCCACGCGGCCGACCGAGAGACGTGCATCGGAGTCACGTCCCTGAACACCGCTTTGACGAGAGAAGGCTTGAACGGCGAGACATCCACGACCGAGGCGGTCTTGGGACCGCTGCGCTCAGGGCGTGCGGGCTGTGTGGTCATCGGAAGAGACGCTCCCTGCTGTCGGAGTTGTCAGAGGCCCACACTTCACCACGCAGACCGCTCTCTTCGCCCATCCTCCGTCGAAGCGGGACCCGGTCAAGGGCCTCACGGGCACATCCCGACAGCCGGACCGATGATCGGCCACCTCCCGCACGCCCTCGTACCGTGGCACCCGCGTCCCCCGTCCCTACTTGCCCCTGTGACGGGACGCTCTTGATCGTGTGCTTGGCGCTGCTGGACCAGCTCCTGGTCCAGATCGCCTGCCGGTACAAGGTGGTTGCCGACTTGAGGTCGACAGTGGCCACCTCGGTGCCGTCGACGTAGACGTACGCATGGCCCGAGCTGGAAGGGGACTTGCCGCCGAGGTAGCTGGTGGAGGACAGCCGGCGAGGAGGTGCGGCAGTTGCCGACGTAGTCGTAGGCGCGCATCGACCAGGTCGTGGCGGTCCCGGAGTTGGCGGTGCGGCTGGAGCTGGTGGTGGTCGGGCCGAACGTCACCGTGGTCGGAGACAGCAGCTTCACACAGCGGAGGCCCGCCGGACCATCGTGTACGTGGCGGAGCCTCCCATGGCTGCGGGGTGGCCGCACAGCAGCCGGTCATGTCCTGGCGCGTACTGCCTCTGGTGCGCTGCGGCAGCCCGTGCGGACGTCGTGTGCGGCAGCCGTCAGCTGCCCGTGCGTCGCTGCCCCGCTTCGACCTCGTCCGGCGCCTGCCCGTCCCGGTCCTGTTGGCGCAGTCGTATCTCGACGTGGCCGTCGGTGATCCGGGTGTCGAAGGACGGCTGCGGTGCGGTGGCCGGGCCGCGGACGTTCCAGCCGTCCGAGAGCCGGAAGACGCTGCCGTGCCAGGGGCACTGGACGCATCCGTCGCTGATCGTGCCTTCGGAGAGCGGTCCGGCAAGGTGGCTGCAGCGCTCGGCCAGGGCGTGGATCTGCCCTCCGGTTTCCCGGACGACCAGGACCGGGACGTCGTCCACACTGCGCCGTACCGGCCGGCCGACCGGGAACTCGCTCACGGTTCCGATCCGGTGCCAGCCCTGAGTGACGACGTGCGGGACCTCTTCGGCGTGGTTGGCGCCGGACGCCTGGCGGTAGGCCAGGTGGCCGCCCAGCATGCCGCCGAGCGCGACCGCCGTCAGGCCCAGGAAGCCATAGGCCCGGCCTGCTGCGTGCCGTCCTCGGACGCGGCTGGTGAGCGAGGCGGCATACAGACCGACAGCCGCCGAGTTCGCGAAGGCGTGCACCAGTCCGACACGCTGCTGTTGGCGGTGCAGTTCCGCCCAGTCGACCCAGCCCGCCAGAGCCGCTGGCGCGGCGGAGGCCAGGCCGACGCCGACCAGGAGCCCCGCCTCGCGGGAGCGGCCGGGGTACAGGTCCAGTACCGCCGCCGACAACCAGCTGCCGATCGGCACCTGCACCATCAGCGGATGTACCGGGTGTCCCAGCCACCTGCCGTGCAGGAGATCCCGCCCGTCGCCGAGCGGCAGGGCCTGCACCCCCTTGCGGACCGTGGCGATCAGCGCGTCGGCCCTGGGCTCCCGCTCCAGGCGGTCCAGCAGCCGCAGGAGGCGGCTCTGCCGCGTCCGCGGGCGGCGGCGTGGCGTAGTACTCATGGTCAACCGGGTCCCCACCTGCTCAGACGGCAAACCGGTGCAAGGAGCGCCGGTGGGGGCCACGGTCGGCCGCCCGGCCGGATCACCGCGCGCACGCAGCCGTCCTGCTTTCCGTGATCGCCGCGTAGGCCCGCGGTGGCTCAGCCCCTTGTTGATCATCGCGCCGAGAGGGGATCTGTGGACGGCGCCGGCGAGCACACCGAGGACAGGCATCGTCCTCTGGCCCGCCCGGTGATCCGAACGAGAGTGCCTGGTCTAGATCGGATGCTCTCGCAGCGCCTTGCGCCGGTCACCGAGGAGTGAAACGGCGACGGCGGCGAAGTAGAGCGCCCAGATCGGCGCGGCCAGCGCCAGCATGGTCAGCGGGTCGGTGCTCGGCGTCGCCACGGCCGAGAAGACCGTGATGCCCACGACCATGGCGCGCCACCGGCCGAGCATCCGCCGACCGGACAGCACTCCGGTGAGGTTCAGCATCACCAGCAGCAGCGGCATCTCGAAGGCGAGACCGAAGACGACCACCATGCGGGTGACGAGGTCGAGGAGATCGTCCAGCGGCAGCAGGTTGTTCACCCCGTGCGGTGTGAGGCCGATCAACACCCTCGCGGTCCTGGGCAGCACGTGGTAGGCGAAGAAGGCGCCGCCGAGGAACAGCGGGACGCCCGTTCCGACGAACGCGTAGGCGTATCTCCGCTCGCGCTTGTGCAGGCCGGGGGCGACGAACGCCCACAGTTGGTAGAGCCATACCGGAGAGGCCAGCACGACACCGCCGACCAGCGAGACCTTCAGCGCCAGGGTGAAGGGCGCGAGCAGGCCGTTGATCGTGATGTGCGCGCAGGTGGTGTGCGTGGGCCGCCCGGCCAGATCGGCGAATGAGGTCGGGCAGCCCACCGATGCCAGTACGGGCCTGGTGAGGAAGTTGATGATCCCCTTGTAGGAAAAGGCCGCGGCGACCGTGAGGAGCAGGATGGCGAGGACGGCCTTGGCGAGCCGGTTGCGGAGCTCACGAAGGTGCTCCGCGAGCGGCATCCGCCGCTCGGAGTCCTTCTTCTGGTCGCGGACCGACTGGGGCATGCCGTGTCCTTCCTCATCTCGTGCGGCGGACCGGTCACCAACGGTCTGGGGCAGTCCCCCGCGCGGACGGACCGGCAGCCCGGGAGGGCCGGGCGCGGCAGGGCCGGGAGCGGGGAGGGCCGTGAGGTGGCAGGGCAGGGCCGGGCTCAGCCGCGGTGGCCGGTCGTGCCGTCCGTGGGCGTGGTGCGGGCGGTGGCGGCGTCTGTGGGAGCGTCCGGGGTCGTCCGCGGTTCCGGTGCGGGCTCCGGCTCAGGGCGTGCCTCGTCCGAGGCGCCGTCGTCCTTCATCGCCTTGGCCTCGCTCTTGAGGATCCGCATGGACTTGCCCAGCGCCCGGGCGGTGTCGGGCAGCTTCTTCGAGCCGAAGATCATGATCACCACCGCGACCAGGACCAGCAGGTGCCAGGGTTCCAGCGCGTTGCGGAACATCGTCACACCGCCCTTTCGAACGCGTCGGCGCCGATACGGCGTGACCGTTCCTGTTGTCGGTCGGCGCGTTCCCCCACGGCGGTCGGGCCGGGGAGGTGAGGTGAGTGGGGTTGGCCGGCTGGCGCGGAGACGTGCCAGGTGTCGCAGTCGTTGCTGGTCATGTTTTCCTTCTTCCGGTCGGCTCGGAGCCTGGTCCTGACCGGGCCGGGGCCGGTTCAGGTTCCGGGGTGCCCGGCAGCCGTCCAGGCTGCGTACTCCTGGCGTACGTAGAGGCGGCGGCTGTGGGCGAGTGTGATCGCGTCGGGATGGTGCGGACCGGCCACGAGGTCGGGGTGGCGGCGGTCGTGCAGGACGAGTTCTTCGGCGGTTTCCGCGGCGGCCGCGACCGGGCCGGGACCGGGGGTGGCCGAGGCCAGGCGGTCCATGAGGGCGGCCCGGCGCAGCAGTCGGGCGCGTTGGGCGGCCGTCGCATCGGCCGGGGAACCGGTGCCGGGCCCGGCCCGGCGGCCGTCGCGCTCGGCATCGAGTGCGAGCACCTGGTGCATCTCGCGGCGCAGGCCCGGTGCATTGGCGTACGCCTCGTGCACAGGCGGGACGTCGATGCCCTCACCGTTGTCCGGGGTGATGTCCATGGTCACTCCTCCTGGTCATGACGTGCACTCAGGCAGGCGCGGACCTCGCGGCCACTGCCTGTCTGGCGGGCCTGGGTCGACTGGGCAAGGTACTGGACGATGCCGGTGCCGCGGCCGTGTTCGTCGGAGGCGATGTCGGGGCGGTGGCGCTCCACCGCACCGCCGGAGTCGGTGACCACGATGTGCAGCGTGCCGTCGTGGAGGACGAGCCGCAGGGTCATGCGCTCGCGGCCGTACTGGGCGGCGTTGGCGGCGAGTTCGTCGACGATGAGAACGGCGGAGTCCCGCTCGCTCGCGGGTACCTGCCAGGCTTCCAGCAGATCCGCCGTGAAGTGACGGACGGCGTAGACGTGCGCCTCCTGCGCGGGCAGGGTGAGCAGCGCCTCGTGGCGGCAGGGCCGGCCGGGCTGTGGACTGGTGCGGGGGGAGTCGGTCAGGAGCATGGTCTTCTGGCTCTTCTGTGAGTGTCCGGAGGCCGGGAAGGGGACCACCAGCAGCACCCTTTCGGGTTGTCGGCGGGCTGATCCCGCATGGCGCGCTCATGTGGTTTCACGGGTGACGCATGCCGAACGGTTCGGGTGGTCGGCCCATTTGTTCGGTTTCTTGCCCTTCACATCAGGACGGCGGCCCAGCCGGGCTCACGCGGCCCCTCTGCCGGAACGCGCCGCCGCACGCGGGCGGACCGGGCACGAGTAGCTCGCTCCCCGGCCTGTGGTCGGTGCCGGGCGGGGCGCTGGGCCGCGCATGCGCCGGAGCAGGCCATGCGGGTGCCCAGGCGCGTGCCGGAGGAGGGCATGCACCGGCGTCCTGTGCGCGCTCCCTCGGGCTGGTCCACCGGTCGTAGCGGCTCACCTGCCGTCGGCTGCCCGGCCCCCTCCCGGCATCTCGTGCCGCCCCGCGGTCACAACCGGCGGACGTCGTCGGGTCACGCCCGGATCGTGACCAGCTTCTGGCCGTTGTCCGCGATGATCTCGAAGTGCTGGATGGCCTCGGGGGCCATGGCGACCGTCCCGGGGATCGTGGTGTCGGAAGGGTACTTGCCGGCCCACCAGGTGGCGCCGTCCGCCCTGACTCCGCCGGGCCCGACCGCTTGCAGCCGGCAGGTGGTCCCGGCGGGCGCCCCCCTGGCCGAGACCTGCAGGACACTGCCCCAAGCGGAGGGCGAGACCTTCACCGAGGCGGAGACGCCGGTGGCGGGATCGCTTCCGGAGAAGGTGCGCGTGAACGTGGGCGCGCTCGGCCCGGGCGGCGTCGCCACGCTGCCCACGGTGCCGACGGTGGCCAGCCACGTGCCGCCGGCCGCTGCGGCGACGAGCACCACCGAGGCGGCCGCGCCGGCCAGTTGCAGGCGCCGGGTTCTGCGGCGCCGGGTCGCGGCCTGCTGGAGCAGTCTCTCCAGTACGCCTCTCTCCGGCGTCCGTGGTGTCACGGGCACGGCGGGCGCTGTGGGCCCTTCCGGGGAAGGGCCGCGCACGGTTTCGCCCGCCCGTGCCACCAGCCGGTCGGCCAGGTTCCCGTCGGCCGTCGGCACCGTACGCCCCGAAGCCTCCGCCAGGGTCACCGTCGCCAGCAGCGCGGGCAGTCCCGCCAGCCGGGCGTGCTCCGCCTGGCACTCGGCGCAGTGCGCGAGGTGGGCACGCACCGGCTCCGCTTCCTCCGGTGGCAGGGTGCCCAGGACGTACGCTCCGAGCGCCAGCCGGAGATCGTCGTGCTCCGCACTCACGTTCGCCACCTCCCGCACGCCTCTGTCATGGCTCGATCCCGCGTTCCTGCAACGCCAGCCGCAGCGCGTGCAGGGCGTAGTACGTCCGCGACTTCACCGTGCCCAGCGGGATGCCCAGCACCCGTGCCGCCTCCGCCATGGTCCGGCCCCGGTAGTAGGTCTCCAGGAGGACGGCGCGGTGGTCCGGGGACAGCGACCGGACGGCGTCGGCGACCGCCCAGCTCTGTAGTGCCTGATCGATCTCGTCCTCGCCCGGGTTCTGCTCGGCGGCCTGCTCCAGCGCCTCGCCGCCGGTCTCGGCGGGCCTCGCCTGCCGGGCCCGGTGGGCGTCGATGACAAGGTGCCGGGCGACCGTGCACAGCCACGCCCGGGCGGGGCCGCGTGCGGGGTCGAACGCGGCGGGGTGCTGCCACGCCCGGAGCAGTGTCTCCTGCACCACGTCCTCCGCCCATTGCCAGTCTCCCGAGGTCAGCCGCAGTACGTAGTGGAACAGGGGTCCCGCGTGCTCGGCGTACAGCGCGCGCAGCAGTTCCTCGTCCGCGGTCGAAAGGGTCCCTTCACCAGAGACACGGTCCGCGGAGCGATCCGGACGGGTCCGCGGGCCACGTTTTTGGTTCCAGGGCATGAGTCGATCGTCGCGCACATGTACGCCTTTGTCCTGTAATGCACGGTGAGGCGCGGGTGACGTTCAGCGAGTCTCGTGGGCGAGGTGTCCCTGCCGGGCCGCACGGCACCGTCGGCACCGTCGGCACCCAGCGTGTGTGACGTCGGTGACCCTTGCTGACCAGCGGCGATACCGATTCGTCCGGAAAAGGTGCACATCTGTCGAACCGTGGGGCCCCCGCCGTCCGTGAAGCCGGACAAGAGCCGACTCCGACGCGATGTCTCACCGGTTCCCCGCGTGGCAGAGGAGGGGGCGGAGGTGGCCGGGACACGTCACGCGACGGAAGCGCTCCCGGCGCCGTCCACCTCGCCCCGACCACACGCTCACGGCGCACAGGGGCGGAAGTACGGCGCGGGGCACGTCGAGGCGAGCGGCGTGCATGGGGCGGCTCGCCCGTTCGTCCGCCGGCCGGGCCGGTGACGGGCACGCGCCCACGAACACGGCATCCACCACACATTCGCGCGGGTGCGCGCGCCGATCCGGCGCGGTCCACGCCTCCGCCTGATCAACGAGGAAGGAACACCATGTATCTGAACCTTCGCACTCCAGGCCGCCGGTCACGCGCGGCGGCCGGGATGGCCGTCGTCATCGTCACCACCGGCGGCGCTCTGGGGCTCCTGAGCGCATGCGGCCAGTCGTCGCATTCCCCGGCGACCGGAGTCGGTGCCCTCACACCCGGCTCGGGCCGGCACCGGATGGCGGGCATGCCCGGCGCCACGGGGCCGGGGGGCGCGGCGGGCTCTGCTCCCGGCGCCTCAGCGATGCCGAGCATGAGCATGCCCATGAGTCCCTCGACCAAGGGCGCGCAGGGCGCGCCGGTCACCGGCAACGCGGTGGCGATCAAGAACTTCGCGTTCTCCCCGGCCACGCTGAGGATCAAGGTGGGCACGACGGTGACGTGGACCAATCAGGACACCGAGGCCCACACCGTCACCAGCACCGGATCGGGCGGCCCGTTGAGTTCGGCCGCCCTGGCCACCCACGCCACCTACCGCCACACGTTCACCAAGCCCGGCACCTACGCCTACCTCTGCACCATCCATCCGTTCATGACCGCCACCGTGGAAGTGACCCGATGACCGACCACTGGAACAGCCACGACGGAGCACCGGCCGATGACACCGGCCGGCCCGGAACCGAGCACGGTATGACCCGGCGTCAACTCATGCGCCACTCCGCCTGGTTCGGTGGCGCCGTGGTGCTCACCGTAGCCAGTGGACAGGTGATCAGCCAGATCGCCGACTCCCGGGAAGGCACCGCCCGGGGCATCGCCGGGGCCGCCGCCGCGGACAGCGGGGCGCTGCGGTTCGTACAGGTCTCCGACAGCCACATCGGGTTCCAGGGTCCGGCCAACACGGACGTGGCCGGCTCGTTCTCCGAGGCGATCCACCAGGTCAACACGCTGGGCTTCCGACCCGACTTCGTGATGCACAGCGGCGACCTGACCCACCTGTCCACGGCCGGGCAGTTCGACCAGGTCAAGCAGATGATGAGCGGTATGCGGACAGACCGCGTCTTCACCGTGCCGGGTGAGCACGACTCCATCGGCGACGCGGGCCGCGCCTACCGGCGGACCTTCGGCGCGGGCACGCTCGGCGACGGCTGGTACAGCTTCGACACCCACGGCGTGCACTTCATCGCCCTGGTCAACACCTTGAGCCTGGAGAAGCTCGGCCACCTCGGCAACGCCCAGATCGACTTCGTCCGCAAGGACCTCGCCGGAGTGCCGTCGGACACCCCCATCGTCGTCTTCAGCCACATCCCGCTGTTCGCCATGTACCCGCGGTGGGGCTGGAGCACGGACGACGCCCTGAAGGTCATCGCCCTCCTGCGCCGCTTCTCCTCCGTCACCTGCCTCAACGGGCACGTCCACCAGCTCTTCACCAAGACGGAGGGCAACATCACCTTCCACTCCGCCACCACCACCGCCTACCCCCTGCCCCATCCGGGCCGCGCTCCCGCCCCGACCCCGCAGGTCGTCCCCGCCCGTCAGCTCAAAGAGGCACTCGGTATCCGCACCGTCGGCTACCGCCGGGGCGAGCGAGAACTGGCCATCACGGACCAGAGGCTCACATGAACACCCGACGACTCCTCAACCCCGCCCTGCGGGCGGCGACCGCCGCGACCCTCGCCGCCGCCGGATACCTCCACGCCCAGCTCTACATCGACGGCTACCGCTTCATCCCCGTCATCGGCCCCCTGTTCCTGCTCCAGGCCGGCGCTTCCATCGCCCTCGCCGTCCTGCTGCTGATCGGAACACCGCCCCTGCTGCTGAGGATCGCCGCGGCAGGCGTCGCACTCGGCGCTCTGGGCGGCTTCGCCGCCTCGCGGACCGTCGGCGTGTTCGGATTCACCGAGCACGGTCTGCAACCCGCGCCACAAGCCGTCCTCAGCCTCCTCGCCGAAACCGGCACGCTGCTCCTCCTCGCCATCTGGCAGGTGACCCTGGCCGGACGCCGTCGCGCTGCCCGGCCGCCCGTCGGGGCGGCCGCCCGCGCCACCACCCGCACACCATCCGGCTGAACCACCCGAGGGACACCCCCATGTACCTGCAACCACGCCCAGGAATCGCCTGGCCGAGCCCGCGCCTGCGTGAACTGAACAATGCCGTACGCGCCCTGCTCGACCTGGACGACGACACAGCCGTCATCATCCGTCAGCTCAGCCGCGGCGAGACCAACCGCCCACAGCTGGAGACCGTCGTAGCGGTGCTGCCCATGGATGGCGAACCCCACCGCTGGGTGCTCCCCCGCCCCGCCGAGCAGATCACCGAGCACGAGCTGCGGGCCACCCTGCTCGGCCACGGGCCGCACTGACCGGCACCCGGCTGCCCTGGAGATCATGAGCGCCGCGCGGTGAAGGGTGACGGGGAGCGGCCGAGCCCCACGGTGAAGGGCGTCGGGTAGCGGCGCCGGGGAACGACCGAGCCACGCGCCCGAGCCGAGCCGGTCCGCCGTCGTCTTCACGCCGGTGCACGGATGTGCACCGGCGTGCGGCATGGTCGCCGGGCGCGGAACCGACATGGGCCGGGGTCGGTCTGGGAGGCGAGACGAGTCGTTTCGCCGTCGGTAGGCCGACCGTTGCGCGGTGGATCCAGGCTGAACGGCTGCCATAGTGGCGCGGTTCTTCCCATCCCTTTCGGCGCTGATCGTCGTGATGACAACTCCGTCGCCGACTGAGAGCGACATGTCAACGAGCAACGCCCCCGCCATCGGGCAGGGGCGTTGCTCGACATGGTCTGTTTCAGGATGCCTCCTGGTCGGCGGGCTTGGAGATCTCGGTGGTCACCCGTGCCCCTCGGAAGAGCACCGGGAGCCACAGGAGACATGCCAGCAGGGGGACAGCGGCATAGGTGGCCATGCCCACACTGGAGCCCAGCCCGTCCATGAGCGCGCCGAGGACGAGATAGCCGATGCCGATGAGCGCCGACTCCACGAATGCGATCATCGACAGCAGGCCCGCCCGATGGCGCGACGGCACGGCCTCGTTGAACACGTTGTCCACGAGCACGGCGGTGATCTCGGGTATCCCGACCAGGGTCAGGAACGCGGCGACGGTGACCCAGACAAGGCCCAGGCCGCTCAGGCCGAGCGCCACGGCGAGCGTCAGGAGAGACACCGGGACGATGATCCGATACCCGATGCGCCGGTCCGCGCGGTCCGACAGCAGCGGAGTGAGCCCGCCGACGAAGAATCCCGCCGATATGACCACGCTGACCAATGCGGTGCCCGCTCCCTGATCTGAGAGGGTCTTCTGCGTAAAAATGATGTACGGCGTCAAAGTCGCATGCATCAATCCGGACACCACGACAAGCGTCACGAGCGCCGGCGTGGCGACCCGAAGCATCGCCCGCCATGCTGTGGCGTCGCCGTGCTCCTTCTCGGTTCCGTCCTGCTCGTCCACCGCGTCCGCGCCGCGGATCTCGGGCACCCGTGACATCAGGATCACCACGGCCAGGACGAGGCACGACGCCGAACCGGCGTAGACGACTCCCCAGGAAATCTGCTGCAGTTGACCACCGAGGACGATGGCGGCTCCCGAGGTGACCGTCCCGAGCATGGTGAACCGGGACTTGACCTTGACGTAGCCGGCCGTTGCACCACGGCGCACGAGAAGGTCGTACAGCAGGGCGGTGTCCGAACCGGACACACATGCCATGCCCACGCCCTGCCCGATGAACAGCGCCAGAAAGACCCAGTAGTTGGAGAACGCCACCTGACCGAGCAGACATCCAGCTATGAGCACCTGCCCGATCACGATGCCGGCACGCCTGCCGATTCGGTCGGCGATGATGCCCGTCGGCAACTCCGCAATTCCGCTGACCAGGTAGAGCAGTGTCTGGAGTAGGGCCACCTGCCCGGCGGAGAAGCCTCGCTGTTGAAGGAAGAGGACGAATACGCCGCGCTGGAACAGCGAGTTGGCGAGCACGGCGTATACGTAGAACGGGCGCGTGACACTTCGTACTGCATCCTCGACTGCAGCCGACCCGCTGAGGGCCTCTGTGGTGCCGGTCATGCTGCGGGCTCCCCCTGGTGACTCCGGTGATCATGTGTTGGGCCTACGCCGCCGACCGAAACGTCCAGTCCATACTTCGCGCAGGATATTGGGCCGGCGTCCTAGCCGGATGATCACGAGAGTGTCCCATGCCTGCTGTTGCATCTTCCCCTGTCCCTGCTGCGCTGGAGAACCTGCGTCCGCTGGACAACGGCCGGTTCGCTGACCTGCGTGTTCACCTCTGTCGGCCGTCACCCGCGCCCCCGTACAACGAAACCAGGCACTTCCGCCCGCTGCTGGCACCCCTGGAACTCGCAGGCACCATCGTCACCTTCGACGCCCCGCACTCGGTCAAGGCCACCATCGCCAGGCTCGTGACGGCCAAGAAGAACAGGCGGACCCTCAGGAAGGTACGAGCCAACTCCGTCCGCGCTACCCACCTCCTGCACGCCCTGCTCGTCCTGACGAACCTCGAAGTCAATCGCTGAGCTCTGTTCACCTCTGCACTGACCACCCAGCCCAAAGTGCGGCACAGACAAAAGGTGTGGCCCCGATTGCTTGTTGCTCGGTACGGTCGCGGCCATGGTGATGGCGGAGGCTCCGGGATGGAGGGTCTGACGTGCGGGCGCGGACGACGTGGCTGTACTTGGGCAACTTCAGCGACGGACAGCGTCCGTTCCTGACGAACCGGACGTGACCATGCGGCTCAACGGGTGAGGAGCGCAGCCGTGTCCACCATCCCCGCGGCCCGCACGGGCAGACGTTCCTGGGCCCTGTTGCTCGTCCTGTGCGGCGCGATCTTCCTTGAGGGCAGCGACGTCGCCATCTTGGCCGTTGCCATCCCCACCATCCGCGCCGACCTGAGCCTGACCACCGGCACCGCGGCCTGGGTGATGAGTGGCTACGTTCTCGGCTACGCCGGTTTCACCCTGCTCGGCGGCCGCGCCGCGGATCTGCTGGGCAGGCGGCGGATGTTCCTCACCTGGCTGGGTGTCTTCCTGGTCTTCTCCCTGCTGGGCGGCTTGGCGACCGACGGCTGGATGCTGGTCGCGGCCCGGTTCGCCACCGGCGTGGCGGCGGCCTTCATGACCCCCGCCGCCATGTCGATCATCACGACCTCGTACCCACAGGGGCCGCAGCGCGACAAGGCCATGCTGGTCTTCGCCGGCGTCGGCGCCGGCGGCTTCTCGCTGGGACTGGTCATCGGCGGGCTGCTGACCGAAGTCGGCTGGCGCTGGGTGTTCTTCGCCCCAGTGTTTCTGACCGGCGCCATCCTGCTTGCGGCGCTCAGGCTGCTGCCATCCGAGGGCCGCTCCGGGCCCGCAGAGCGCGGCTACGACCTGCCGGGCGCGGCCAGCGCCGCCGCCACGATGCTGCTGTTCGCCTACGGCATCATTCGGCTTGAGCACCGCGGCGAAGGGATCGAGCTGACCCTCGGCGCGCTCGCCGCCGGGCTGGTGCTGGTGGCGGCGTTCATCCTGATCGAACGACGCGCCAAGGCGCCGCTCGTCCGGCTGGGGATCTTTCGCAAGGCCACGATGGTGCGGGCCGACCTCGCCGCGCTGCTCTTCCTGGGCGCGTTCTTCGGCTTCCAGTTCATCGTCACGCTCTACCTGCAAGAGCTGCGCGGCTGGTCCTCCTTGCAGGCCGCGATCGCGCTGATCGCCATGGGTTGCGACGCCGTGCTGGCACCCACCCTCATACCCCGCCTGGTGAACCGCTACGGCAACAGCCGGGTGGTCTTCGGCGGCTTCCTGCTGGCGGTCGTGGCCTACGGGCTCTTCCTGCCGGTCGGAATGGACTGGTCCTACGCGGCGATGTTCCCGAGCCTGATCATCGCGGGTACCGCCTTCGCCTTCGCCTACGGTCCGCTCACCATCGCGGCGACCGACAGCGTGGCCAAGGAGGAGCAGGGCTTGGCCGGCGGGCTGCTGTACACCTTCACCCAGTTCGGCTCGGCGGTCGGGATCTCCGCGGTGACCGCGGTGTACGGGGCCACCGCGGCCGGTGCCGATGCCTCACCGGGCACGGTGCTGGACGCCTACCGCACCGCGCTCGTCGTACCGGTGGCCATGGTGCTGCTGGGAGCGGCGGTCTCGGCCTTCGGCCTGCGCAGCACCAGGATCGCCGGCCAGAGGAAGAGCGCGGGGCCCGCGGCCGGCGACGAGGTCAACGACGGCGCTCCGGGGTAAGGCCGCCGCACCGAGTCCGTCAAGCCTGTCCGGACGTGCAGCCATGTGGGTGCCTTCGGTCCGTCCACGTCCGTGTTCCTGAACGGGTGGCCCCTCGTGTGGGTGTGGTCTTGCTGCTGGTGAGCGAGCTCCGAGGAGACATGCTGCTTTGAGGTGTGCTGTGGTGCGGTTGGGCGGGGGCGGGAGGTGCGGGCGGATGGGGCCCGTTAGGGTGGGGCGTGCTGACGGGTGGTCGCCCGCTGTCCGACGGGGGTAGGGCGCTCGTGCGGCTACCCGGGATCATCACTGCGAAGGACGGCAACCAAGTGTCTTTCTTCATCATCGGCCATCGTGGTGTCATGGCCGCCGAGCCGGAGAACACCCTGCGTTCTTTCCTGCGGGCTGAACGTGAGGGTCTGGACGGTATCGAACTGGACTTGCATCTGAGCAAGGACGGCGAGCTGGTCGTCATGCACGACGAGACCTTGGAGCGCACGACGGACGGTTCCGGTCCGATCGCCGACCAGGAATTGGAAAGGCTCAAGGAGCTCGATGCCGGGCTCGGTGAGCGGATCCCCACGTTCGGGGAGGTGCTGGACGCCGTCGGGCCGACGCTGCCGATCCAGGCGGAGATCAAGGACGTGGCCGCTGCCCGGTCGCTGGCCAAAGTGCTGGCCGAGCGCGACCTGTTGGACCGGGTTTCGGTGCTGTCGTTCCACGACACGGCGCTGATCGAGGTCCGCAGCCTGCTGCCGCAGGCCCGCACAGTGCTGGTGGCAGGCGCCAGCGCGCACCGCGAAACCTTCGTCGGCCGCGCTCAGCAGGTCGGTTCCACGCTGGTCAGCGTGGAGTTGCGGCAGCTGAACCAGGCCATTGTGGACAGGTGCGGCGCTGCCGGTATCGACGTGATGGCCTGGACCGTCAACGATGAACGCGACCTGGCGCTGGCCCGGGCGCTTGGTCTGGTGGGCTGCGTGACCGACCAGCCTGGCATGAAAAGACTGGCCGAGGCCACGGCCTGACCTTGGGGATGGCGGCCGTGCGGGAGCGGGCCGTGTGGAAGCGGGGGCAGGAACAAATATCGGCCGCCCGGCGCCGTCGGCGCGCCCGGCGACCGTGGGTCGCGAGTCACCATCGTTTCCGCAGTGCCGGTGTGTGCTTCAGGGAATCTCAGTCGGCTCCGGGCGGTGAGGTTGTGGGCTTGTCGATCGTGACTGCCTCTGCGGATGTCTGGCGTGCCGATGGTGGGGGCGGGAATGCTCCTCCGCGGCGTAGGACGGCGTAGCCGATGCCGATTCCGGCGGCAACGGGCCACTCCAGGGCGCCTGCCAGAGCGAGGGCGCCGAGCCCGGCGTAGAGGGGAAGTCCGCCTTTGGCCGGCAGAATGCGCTGGGCGGCGGTGATGGGAAGGGTGACCGCCTTCTGCGCGGCGTGGGCGACGTTGTCGAGCGGAATGGTGATCGTGTGCCGGTCGTGGTCATGCTGGGTGTGATCGGCGATCGCGTCCGCGGGGGCTGCTGCGGGGGGCTGGGCTGTCGTCTGGGTCATGTGATCACTCCATCACTCTCGCTGACCCCCTCTTTCATTATGTCCGATGCATGCATATTCAGGGTCTGTTCGTTTACGGATCAACGGCCAACCGTGCAGGAATCGGCGATCACCGTCCGAGTCGTCCGAGTAGATCACCATCCGCGTTCACCTTTTGTTGGCACAGATGAGAGATTGAGGCCATTTACGCGCCTCCGAAGCGGACTGTCCTGAGGAAAACCGGCAAAACAAGCCGCCTTCGACTTGGCTTGATCGGCTTGATCGGCTCTAGGACACCGCAGTGCCTCTCACTCTCGTCATCACGCTTCCCCGCACCTCACTTGTTCCATCGGTGCAGTCACTTGTCCGCACCCTCACTCCCCTCGCCACGCCTCTCCTTGGCATGGCCATCGACGCCAGCGGCCTGGGGCTGCCCGCGCGTCTCCTGCTTCACGCCGCGCTGCACACCACCCAGCAGCTACGTCACACAGACAGTGAAGGCAGCATGCCTGCACCGTTCACGACCCCGGCGACTCCGCTCTCCGGTTCAGGTGCGCAGCCTCGGTCGGTGACCCCGCCGACCACCTCCACTCCCGCATAGCGCCCATCGACTCCGGGGGGGACCAGCACGAGAAGCCGCCAGCCGCGGGTCGGGCCCATCGGCGGTCGACATGGATCGCCAGGCACGGACTACCGCAGGTGGCGCGCACGTCCCATGGATGCACCCTGTCAGCGGCGGCGGGCGTGTCGCGGGAGACTGTGACGCAGAAGTCTGCGTATCCGGCGCAGTGAGGGCCGGTACACACCGGGCCGCATGGTGTCGCCTCGTCCCAGGGGCACCTCGGGCATAGGGTGTCTGCACCCGGCGATCTCCAGCACGCAGGTGGCCGTATGCCCGGTGGCATCGCCGGTGCGGAGAGTGACGTCGAAGGGCTGGGGTGGGTCACCGGGGAGTTCGGCGGTGAGCGTGGTGAGCCTGCGGTGTCCCGCCTGGGTGCACTCGTAGCCGACCACCTTGCCGTCCACCAGCAGCTCGGCCTCATGTGTGGCCAAGCGTGTCTGCACCGTGACGGAGTGGCCTGCCACGTCGAGATGGAAGCGGGGAGAGCGGGACACGGGCACACCTCCCAGGTTCCCGTGAGCGGCCCGTACTCCCAGGATAAGCGGCGTCTCACGGCAGCGACCCGCCTCGCGGGGAGGCGAACGTTTCTCCTTGTGGATCCCGCCGGGCCGCCTGCAGGTGGAAGGAGTTGATCACCTGCAGGTGGAAGGAGTTGATCACCATCCGCGACCTGTCCTGATGCTTGGCCGACCGCAGCTTCTTCAGCAGCACCGCGTGCGGTTGGTCCCGCATGCCTGCCTCGTTCGACGCAGCCAGGCGGCGCCACCAGGTCATGCCGGAGCCGGACCCCAGCCTCTGCGGCAGGTGCGCCCGGGTGATCTCGGTATGCGGGATCTCGGGAACGAGTGTGAGTGCGTATGCGGCCACCGCGGACGCGGACCACAGCCGAGCACGGCGGATGTGACCGCGGTCCGAGCTGCCGCGTCCTGGGCCAACCTGCGCGCCATCCGGTGTCGAACCCGAGCTGCGGCTCCCTGCCGGGCGGTCAGCCGACCAGCCCGTCGCTGACGTGGTCAGGTGTCCGACGTGCTCCCGGCCCTCCGTACACCGACCCGAACTCACGATCGCCTCGGCTCGCTCCCGGGCGGGCAGCATGCCCAGCGCCGGCTCTGCATCGATCTGCCGAGCTTGTCGTGGACACGTCACTGGACGTGGTCCGAATGTACGGTCTGGCTGCTGCCAGCGGATCGCCCGGCCCTCAAGGTCACCTGCACGGCTCGGGCTCGGCGTCCTCGTCGAGCGCCCCTCGACCCCCACGCGCGCGAAGTGCAGCCCGTGCACGTGGCTGCCCGGGCCACGGTCGGTGGCGGGGAACGACAGGCGGGGGGGCGTCAGCGGCTGTGTGCTGCACTCGGGCGTCGGTGTCGGCGAGGGCGAACACCTACCGCTCGACGGCGAAACTGCCGGCGTTGAGGGTGCCGAGGTTGAGCAGGGCGGGGTGCTCCACGGCAGGGAGCAGGGCGGGGTCCTCGCACAACGGGCAGTGGAGCACGGCCCTCGACGACGAGCTGCTCGTCGTCGAGGGCACAGACGGTGTGCGCGAGCTGCTGCGAGGGCCACATATCGGGCCGACGGACTCTGGATGGCGAGGTCGGCACACCGGTACCTGGCCCGGGCGCGGCAGGGTCGGCGGCCGGCTGCCTTCTAGGTGGCCGACTTCTCACCAGGGTCTGGTTGGCCGCAGTAGCCCAGGGCTCTGCTGGAGCACATCCCCGTCGCGCTCAAGGTGTCCCAGGACCCGGGCCGGGGCGACGTCGCTGCGCGATGGCTCCGTTCAGGAAGTGGCCGACCTATTCGGATCGCATGAGGGCCTCATGCCCCGGGGTCTGCACCGGCGGCGTGGAGCTTTTCCGAAGCCAACCCCAGCTGGGCCTGGCCATCGCCCGCCCCTTCGGCTCTTGCGGCACGCCATTGATCAGCCGCACAGTTCCGCCTGGCCCGGCAGCTGCGGCCACCGAGCTTCGCGAGTGGGCTCCTCCCCGCTCATCGCTCACCGGCCGGTCTTCTGGAACAGCGCGAGCTGGTCCTTCACCCAGGGGTCGTACACCGCGAGCCGCTGCTTGGACGATGGGCAGAAGGTCGCCAGCTGGTCCTCGATCCAAGGGTCCGCGGGCTGCCGGGCGGCATGGTGGCGGTCGGAGGAGTGCTGAGTGCCACCGGTTGCGCCGACGGCCGGATGCTCCTCGGGCGCTTGGGCTGTGATCGCCGTCGCGGGACCGCCGCCGATCGCCATGGCGCCGGCGGCGAGCACCGTGGAAGCGCCGACTATCGCGATCCGTCCAGTCATCTGCATGATCTTCTCCCTCTTGCCGGGCCGCGTCGGCAGTGGTGCGGCGGGGCCCGGCAGCGCCCCTACCCGTTCCTCATGCCCCACACACACCCGAAGGCGGGACAATTCAGGCATTAGGCTTCTGCCCGGATTGCCTTACCAGTGGTACCGAGTAATCACCCTGTGTAAGGTCCCGAGGAACCCACCGGCGTACCGCAAGCCAGGCGCCTCGCAGTCCCCCGGCGGGTGCACGGGGCCTGTTCCGTGACACTCCCCGCGAGGATGAGGTCGTCCCGCGACAGGGATGGCAAGGTGCGGTTCTTCACGCCGCGGGCGGCGCTCCGCGGTCTCTTCGACCTCTGCGGTCTGGGGCTCCGAACCCGCTGTTCCCTCTACCGTTTCAACGTCCCTGCGCACCGACGCCACCCACATCGCCGCACCGCCCGCACGGGCCGGGGTGGAACGGGTCCTGCTGCCAGGGCGAGCCGATCCCGGAGCAATCCCCGACCCGCGACGCCGTGCCGTGCCGAGCCGGAGGCCACGGCGAGCTTGTGCTCCGGCGGGGTGCGGAGACCGCGCGGTGGCTTGGCGTCAGGCGGCGAGTGTCTGCGTCGCCTTGGTCGTCGTCGTGCGGTCCGCTCGCAGTCGTTCCAGGAGCGCGTCGGCGGCGATGAGGGCTTGGTCCACCGACTGGGTGCCGGTCATCACGCACAGCGTGTAGGAGGCGTCCTCCAGCTCTCGGCTGGAGTGACCGGTGGGGTGCAGGTCATGGCGGAAGCGGGCGTCGGCGAAGCGGGCCAGTACCGCGCGTAGTTCCTTCTCCGCAGGCAGCAACACAGCGACAACCTTTTCGAAAGGCGGGCCGTTTGACGGGGCCCGCGACGTCCGTGAGCGCGCATCCGCCTGAGGACTGCACGGCTGGAAGCGGTGGATGCGTACTCCAGGGAGTCGTGTGCCCCGACCTGATCACCGTATGCACTTTGCTGCCGCACTCGGCTGAGGGCACTTCTTCACGGCGGAGACCTGTATCCCGGCTCTGCCTGTGCCGCGCTGAGTCACTCGTCCGGGTTGAGCTCGTCGTACACCAACTCCACCAGTCTCTCGGCCTCGGGCGTACAAGGGTCAGCGGAGATTTCGTAGTACCCGCCCAGGGTCGTGATCACGTCCTTGTGGGAGTCGTCGTGCTCCTGCTGACCGTCTTCCCGTTCCTTGGAAGTCCGGGGGTCGGCGTCGGCGCTCCGCCACCACCAGATCCTGTTCCGGATCTCGTCCTTCGACAGGGGACCGTCCAATGTGATGTCCCTGCCGTGGACCTTCGCTGTGATCCTCGCCGAGTCCGCGCCGGTAGCCATAGGCGCTCTCTCCTTTCCCGCGAAGCGGACGCCGTCGGCGCCTTGCGTCGATCACAGCAGCGGCTACCCGCCGAAGGCCATGTCTCACGGTGTATTGGAGGGGTGTCCGCACCTCACCGGCTGTCGCGGGGCCGGGCTGTCGGAGGGCGGGGCCGCGGCACGGCCGGCTACCTGCTCGTGCCGCCGACAGCCGGGCTTACTTCCTCCACCTGGCGGCCAGCACCGGCGGCCCATGGCAGCCACCCGTCAGCGGTGATCGAGCAGCTCGGCTTCGATCCTTCAAGGGACTGGGCCCGCCACGGTAGGCGCTGTGGCTGCGACCGTCCGACACCGAGGTGCCTTGCAACGATCCCGGGTAACGATGTGCGAGATGTACCTTACGGGCGACGGCAGCGGCCGCTTGTCGGCGTGGCGGTCCTGTGCTCGGGTCCGCCACGGCTCAACGGCTTCGACCGAATCGGGTACGCGGCGCATCCGCCCTACGACGAGTGGGCCGCCTACCTCGGCTAAGCAGTTCTCGCCAATGTTCGACGTGGGGTCGAAGGAACGCGTCTGGGGGCCCGGCTGATGCCGAGCCCCTAGAAATTCGTGGCGGGGTCCTGCGACCTCTGGGTTACGAACCCAGTGAGTTACCGAGCTGCTCCCCCCCGATTCGGTGGTGCCGCTCTACGCCGGCTGCGCGGGCCGGCGCGGGACGTCAGCCGCGGACGATGTTCTCCGCCTGGGGCCCCTTCTGGCCCTGGGTGACGTCGAACGTGACCGTCTCGCCCTCGACCAGCTCGCGGTAGCCGTTGCCGGTGATGTTGGAGTAGTGGGCGAAGACGTCCGGTCCGCCGCCGTCCTGGGCGATGAAACCGAAGCCCTTCTCGGAGTTGAACCACTTCACGGTGCCGCTGGCCATACTGCGTCCTTCGATCTTGCCGGGGGTGCCGGCCGGGATGAGTAGCGGCATCTGCCCTTGCGGGAAGACGCCATCGTCCGTTCTACCCCGACCAGGGCCGTGTCATTCGATCATCCGTCCACGAGTCGGACGCGGTCTGGCCCGATGGACGCCGTCGGCCCGGGCAGTGGCCGGTCCGCACGGCTGAATCCGGACACGTGCCGCTCTCTCCGCCCGTGGGCGGACAGTGCTGACGCACCCGCGTCGTGACCATCGCACGGGAGCTCCTGCCCGCGGTCGGGCCGACCGGACTGAGCTATGCCCCGCCGGCCGAGCGAGCCGGGGGCACCCGCCAGACCCTCTACCAGCACTATCGGCACCACCGGCACTCACCCAACCGTGCCGCCCTGCTCCTCGACCTCATCCTCGAAGGACCCGACCTCGGCGACTGCCCCGAACCGGACAGCGAGGTGGCGCGGGCGCCCTGCCTCAGCAACACGCCCCCTCCGGAAACCGATCACACACATAGGTGACCACCACCTGATCACCCAGTCGCCGAGCAGCCTGCCTACGACCCCGGTGCATGCAGGGCCGGTCGGCACGGGGCGCTGCTGCCAGGTCCACTGCGTCACAGCTGCGAAGCGACCGCCATAACTGTGGTTGATTCCGCCCTCGACGGACCTGCCAGGATTCGACCAGTACGGGACTTCTTCTCCAGGCGCGCCGAGATCGCGTCGAACTCTTCATCAGCTCGGAGGAAGGCGACGTAGCTCTCGTCGATCCGGGCGCTGCTCGCCGGCGCCGTGCCGATCGCCACCTTCACCCTGCGTAAGTCCCCCGCCTCCGAGCGGCAGCCCCCGGCAGGCCCCGGTGTCCCTGCTCGGACGCCATCCGCACAATGGCGGGGATCGCGTACTCACCGGTGGGCTTCCCGGGCCTCTCGGACTGCGGGCGGTGCTGGCGCACGTCATGCCCTCCGGTGCCAGGATGGTCGTGTCGCGGCGAAGGGAGCGCATCGGTGGTCTGGTCGGCCAGCTCGACCCGCGCCGTAGCCAGGCACCCGCCGCATCGCTGCCCGCGCTCCTTGAAATGGCCAGGCTCGCTGCCCACCAACCCGACGGGCCGACAGGCCGACAGGCCGACAGGCCGACAGGCCGACAGGCCGACAGGCCGACAGGCCGACAGGCCGACAGGCCGACAGGCCGACAGGCCGACAGGCCGACAGGCCGACAGGCCGACAGGCCGACAGGCCGACAGGCCGACAGGCCGACAGGCCGACAGCACCGCTACCCCTTATCCAATCCAGTAAGGCATCACGCCATGACCATCCCGCGCGCCTTCCCTCTGGAGCCCACCTCGATCCGTGTGTCCGATGAGGTCCTCGATGACCTGCGCGCCCGTCTCACGCTGACTCGTCCGCCGCTGGAGGAGGGCAATGAGGACTGGTCGTACGGCGTCCCGGACAGCTGTCTCCGTGAGCTGGTGGCCTACTGGCGGGACGGCTACGACTGGCGCAAGGCCGAGGCCGCCATCAACGTGTACGAGCACTACGAGGTGAGCGTCGCCGGTGTCCCGGTGCACTTCATACGCAAGCCCGGCCGGGGTCCTCGCCCGATCCCCTTGATCCTCACCCATGGCTGGCCGTGGACGTTCTGGCACTGGTCGAAGGTGATCGACCCGCTCGCCGATCCGGCCGCGTTCGGCGGTGACCCCGCCGACGCGTTCGACGTCATCGTGCCGTCCCTTCCCGGCTTCGGTTTCCCCGGCCCGCTCACCGGCTTTCCTGACGTCAACTTCTGGAAGGTGTCCGACCTCTGGCACACCCTGATGACCGAGACCCTGGGTTACGAGAAGTACGCCGCCGGGGGTTGCGACATCGGCGGAGTCGTCTCCAGTCAGCTCGGCCACAAGTACGCCGACGAGCTCTACGGCATCCACATCGGCTCCGGGCTGCCGCTCGACTTCTTCACCGGTCCCCGTGCCTGGGACTTCGCCCGGAATCAGCCCCTCACCGACGACCAGCCCGCCGACGTGCGTGCCCGCATGATCGAGCTGGACCACCGCTTCGCGTCCCACCTCGCCGTGCACATGCTCGACGGTGCCACCCTGGCCCACGGGCTGAGCGACTCACCCGCCGGGCTGCTCGCCTGGCTGCTGGAGCGCTGGAACGCCTGGAGCGACAACGGCGGCGATCTCGAATCCGTCTTCACCAAGGACGACCTGCTCACCCACGCCACGATCTACTGGGTGAACAACTCCATCGCCACGTCGATGCGTTACTACGCCAACGCCAACCGCTATCCCTGGTCCCCCGCCCACGGCCGCACCCCGGTCGTGCAGGCCCCGGTCGGCCTCACCTTCGTCACGTACGAGAACCCGCCCGGCATCCACACCGCCGACGAGCGCGTCCGGGCGTTCAAGAACGGCCCGCAGGCCGATTGGTTCAACCACGTCAACGTCAACGCCCACGACCACGGCGGCCACTTCATCCCCTGGGAGAACCCCGACGCTTGGGTCAGCGATCTGCGCCGCACCTTCCACGGCCGCAGGCCCTGAACGACCCCGTAGGCTCGTCAGGCAACGGGCTGAACGAACATGACGCGCGCGGACTACGCCGCCGATCCCTGGCCGGCCTCTCCCGGATCCCCCAGCGGCCGGGTCAGCGCATCATCCGCTTCCGCCCGGCGCCCCGGCTCCGTCTCATCCAGCTCCCAGTAGTACCGGCAGTCATCGCACCGGTACACCGGGATCCTCGCGTCGATCGTCAGTACGGCCCCGTGCGGGCAGCCGCTGCCATCACCGCGACCCACGCACTCCAGCTCACTGGTAGCCCCCATGCGGTCGACCGTGCGCCGAACCTGCGGGACTCGGGCAGAGTGCAGGTGGGGCGCACAGGCGCTCACATCCGGCAACACACCCCAGCACCCATCGGCAGCCTCAGAGGGCTCCTGTCGGCTGGATGACCGGCCGGGTTGAACGGAGAGCAGGGGGCGGCGTGGACGTGGAATGTGCAGCATGGGCTGCGGGTGAGTGGCGAGAGGTGTTGTCCTGGTACGGCCGAACGCTGACCGATCCTCCCCTCACTCCACCGCCCGCTCACGCCTCCCGGCGGACTCGGGCGCAGCGCGCTGGGTTGGTGAACGTCGCTGCTCCCCCCGGGGTCGTGTTCTGCCGCGGGGTGTCAGGGAGCGGGAGGCAGGGAGAGCTGGGTTGAGGCGTGGTCCCGGTAGTCCCTTGGTGGTACGCCATAGGCGTTGCGGAACGCACGGCTGAAGTCGGCGGCTCGGGAGAAGGCCCAGCGAGAGGCAATCCACGGTGCAGGTAGCTGACGGAGATGTGGTGTGCGGCGGCGATGGCCGGCGGGGTCAGTTGGGGATCTCGCAGGTACTGCCGGATGAATGCCTGGATCCGCAGGACCAGAGCGTGCCGCGCACTGTTGGGCGCGCTGCTGTCGTCCGCGTCGAGGTGGTGGGCGAACAGCGCGGTCAGCAGTTCGAGGAGTGCTGCGTCAGCTTGGGCAACCCCGCTTTGGCCTCTGAGCGGCAGGATCAGCGTGTAGAGCCGAGGGTCGGACCGCCGGACGAGTTCCGGCGTACGACGGATGGTCGCGAAGTTGCCGGTGGCGACACTGCGGGATGCTGCTCGCAGGGTGTCCGGCTTGCCGTTCGTCGGAGGCGTGAGCCAGTGCGGGGGCGACTTGCGGGTGGGGGCGCTTGCCGTCCTCTCCGGATTTTGGCGCAACGAAACAGCATGCGTGGCACTCCGCCTGAGCCCCCTGTGGATCCTCACCGGATGCGAGGTGAAGGGCGCCGCGTGTTTACTCTGCGTCAGTGCGTTGAGCCCCCTCCTGTTCGGTTTGCGGGACAGCCGCTCCAAGGGCTGGCCGGGGCAAGTTTCGGCTGTCGGGATCACGTCGGGCCACTCTGGTTCTCGCTGCCACGTGCCTGGGCATCACAGGCTTGGCGACGTCGGCAGCCCACGCCGACGTACGCGCCGCGCTTCGTACTGATCCCATGGAAGGGGGTGCCGATGGCGACCTGGGGGCTGATCCGCGAGACGAACGTGAAGCACTGGGACAGCTACATCACGGAGACACACGTGCTGGCATATGTGGAAGGTACGTACGAAGAAGCTCTGGCGGAGCTGGAACGGCATGCTCGGCACGCATTGGCTCATCATCCCAAGAGGCGAAAGCGCCGCCGGCTCTTCCGCGACGGCGACGACTTCCTGATGGTCGTCGATGACGGCGCCTGGCGGTCCTCGGGCACCCGGTTCACGGCCGCGGAGTTGCTGGAGGACACCGCCGCACCGGCGAAGCCAACGAACGCATGCGAGCCCACGAAGGAGTCGATGGATACACGCGAGGCCACCGAGCCTGAGCCCGTGGACATCATGCCGTCCGCCTCGCCGTCCGAGGAGCGATACCCCGACGGCGTGCCAGTCAAGCCGAAGTGGCTGGGCCGCACCGATCTGCCTTGAAAGGCCCTCTCTGTCCTGGATTTGGGGGCTGCGGTGGGGGGTTTGCGTGGTCATCCGTCAGGGCGTCTTCTACCCACATGTCCGTCAAGCCTGTTCCGCACGGCTACCAGACCGTGACGCCTTGGATCATCTCTCGCGATGCCGTGCAACTCATCGACTTCATGAAGAGGGCGTTCGACGCGGAGGAACTCGCGTGTCTCGCCGACAAGGACGGACGCATCGAGCACGCAGAGGTACGGATCGGTGACTCGGCGGTGATGATGTTCGACGCGCGGCCGGAGTGGCCGCCTACCCCCGGCTTCCTCCGCCTCTACGTCGAGGACGCCGACGAGGTGCACCGACAGGCTGTCGCGGCCGGCGACACTTCTGTCACCGAGGTCACGCATCTGTTCTTCGGTGACAGGGTCGGGCGGGTGCGCGATCCACTGGGGAACCTGCACTGGATCCAGACCCGAGTGGAGGACCTGAGTTCGCAGCAGATGGAACGCCGGCTCGGCGAGCCGGAGTTCATCCGACGGCCTTTCGATGCGCGCGACTGAGACACGTCGGGCCTATTCGTCAAAGGACCGTTGGTCGCCCATTCCAAGGGCGACCAGCCCGTACCGTAGTCTTCGCGTAGGTTCGGGTCGGCCCCCCGACTCAACAGTTCACGCACCGTCTCGGTGTGTCCCCAGCACGCGGCCGCGCACAAGGGTGTCCCCTCCGAGCCACGCTCCCCTGCTCTCAGTGTCAGGGGAGGCACCCGCCTTTAGGAGCAAGCAGAGTTGCTTCGAGGAGGTCGCGGGAGAGTTTCTTCTGCCGACGCTGCTTCATGTCTGGCGAGGGTCGTGGTCGTCAAGGGGATGTGACGAGTCATATCCGGTCCCCTTCTCGACGCCCCGGCGGCCTGGCCGCCCCTCACCGGCCACGGCGACCACCGTAGGCCCGGCAGCTAAGCGGCGGGGCTGGCCGACGGCACCGCCGGCGCCGACCGACGAGCTTCCTCTCACCTCGCTGCTAGTCTTTGCGGGTTCAAGATGACTCAGGGGGAGTCCGTGTTCACGTCGGTTACCACGGATGGGCCGTGGCTGTTGGCTGTCGCCGCACTGGTGATCCACTGCTCCGCCATGGCGAAATGGATACCCATCCAGAGGTTCTGGAGGGTTTATCCCTTCATCTGGGTGGTGTGCGGTGTTGGAGCGGTGAGCTTCGGATCCTGGCGCGGCTTCGACCTGGCAGACATGCTCGTCCTGTGCTCGTTCGCGCTCCTCGGGCTGACGATCGGCATGTACCCGACTCGCAAGCTGTTCGCGGTGTGGGCGCACGAGATCAACGAAGGGGTGACGCGCGAGCGATACGACTATCCGCGCTCACACCTGGCGTTCTGCGGTGTCTCCGTGCTGGTCATGCTGGCCGCCGCGGTCCTGTTGACCCACTGATGTGCTGTTGGCCGGGGCCCGGCCGTGCCCGGCACACGTGTGACTGACCGTTCGGCGCGGCCGCGCCGCGCTGTCCCGCGTGCGTCACGGCGGCCACGTGACGTGGCCGTGCCCGTGTGGCCGCGAGCGGTGTCCAGGAGCATGCGGTGGGGCCGTGTGGTGGAGTTTCGCCCACGCCCTGCTCCTCGACCACTGGTCATCGGGAGAAGAGGCGCACTTCCGGGTAGCGGTCGGACCGCCCGTCGAACAGACCTTGGTCGTCCCGGCCGCGCAGCCAGCGGTCGAAGAAGGCAGCGAGGTAGGTCCGTTGGGCGCTGATCGCGCGCCTCGGCGCGATGGTGCCGATGTTCTCGACGACAGTCTTCCGGGGGAGGCCGAGCCGGTGGGCGATCTGCGGGATGACTGCCTCCGCGTCGGTGTAGGTCGCGTGCCCTGCGCCCTGCAGGGTCAGGCCCCGGTGCCAGCCGTGACTGTGCCGCCACAGGGAGTCCCAGGACGGCACAGTGCCGCAGTCGTTGCCTTCCTTGCCGATCAGCAGGAACGGGCGGTCGAGGCCGTTGGCGGCGACGGTGGAGAGGTTGCCGGGGGTGCTGTCGTCCTGGACGTATGCGAGAACGCCGTCGAAGTCGGCTGCTGCTGCGATGCGTGGGTCGTCGTGCATCGCCTGCAAGGCGGTGAAGCCTCCTGCGGACTGGCCGAACATGCCGACGTGGTCCAGGTCCAGCGTGCCGCGCAGATGCCGGGGCAGCGCACTGGGCAGTGCGTCGAGGACGAAGCGGGTGTCGGCCACTCGTACGGCCAGCGTCTTTTGCAAGAGCGCGGTGATGCGGTCAAGGTCCGGGTACGCCTTGGCGAACTCCGCGGGAAGAACGGTGCTTTCGACGCGACCGCCGGGGAACTGAACAGCCGTGGCGTCGTAGGTGTGGTCGAGTGTCACCACGACGTAGCCCCGGGAGGCAAGGTCGTCGCAGAGCGTGGTACCCAGGGAACGCGGGTCTCCGGCACCGGGTGAGTAGAAGACCACCGGGTACGGGCCTCCGTCCCGGTCGGCCGGGGCGCCTTCATGAGCGTGCGTGCGAGTGGCCGACCAGTCGACCTCATCGCCGGGCACACCGGAGAAGTTGTTCAAAGCGGCGAACCCGGCGGCTTCCCCGGGGAGCATCTGCGGTGCGGTCGGGTACGCGCCGACGGCGCGAGCCGGATAGCGGATGCCGATCATGAGCTCGCGGTACGGCTGGGAGGTCATCCAGGGGTCGGGGCGTGAGGCATCGACGAGGCGCAGTGAGATCGTGCCCACGGGGAACGGCCCACTGAGTGCGGGCAGTCTCAGCCGCACAAGCCCGGCCTCGCGCGGCGCAGCGGAAGCTGTTCGTGCGGAGACGGCGGACAGGGTGACGGCGGCAACAGCCGACAGCACGACGGCGCGGCGAGTCTGCATGGCAAGCCTCCTCGTCTGTACGTGTGCAGAGCCTATCTGTACGTGTGCAGAGCCCCTTCACCTTTGCGGATCTTCTCGGCCACCACCATCCGGGAGGCCGGTTGACGCATACGGGGGCTACCTGTACCCCGTTCGTATCGAACTGGGCTGATCTACACGGCTCCTGCCTGTGCACTCAGCTCGGCTGCTGGCACCGGATCGGCGAATGAGGTGGCCTGGAGGTGCATGTGTCGGTAGCGGGGCTGGTTCTGTCCACGTCCGGTCTGCCGAGGGTCGAGGAGGAGGCGGGAGTCGCTTCTCGCGGACGGTGAGGTCTGCGGAGGGCGATGCCGATTAGCTGCAGCGGCTGTTCCAGGCCGTCCACCCATGGCGAGCACCTTCGCGGGGGGCCGGGTGCTGCGGTTCTTCGCCGACAGGCGGACGGAAGGTCGGCGGGTCGGGGAGGTCGCCGGCCTGGACAGTGATCAGTTGAAGGGCGTGTACGGCGTCACGCGGGGTCCGCCCACTCCTCGCGCAGCATTCCAAAGAGGACGCGGTCGTAGCGCTCCCCCTCCACCAGCACAGCCGACCGGCGGCGGCCTTCTTCGCGGAAGCCCAGCCTGGTGAAGGCGCGCACGGCACGCTCGTTGCCGCTCCAGGTGTCCAGCTCCAGCCGGCTCAGGCAGTACGCCCCGAACAGGTGGCCCACGATCAGCCGCAGCGCGTCACTGCCGTGGCCACGGCCCCAGAACTCCCGCTCGCCGATGGTGACTCCCAGGGTGGCCACTCCCACGTAGGGGTCCAGGTCGCGGTAGTCGGCCATGCCTATCACCTTCCCGTCTGCCAGGTCCTCGACCGTGAACACGGCCGACTCCCTGGGGTTCAGTCGCAGCATGGTGTCGAAACCGAGCCGGATCGCTTCCGCTGTGACCGGGCCGAACAACGGGTCACCGCCGGCCGCCCAGCGCACCACCTCTGGGTCGTTGCGCCACCGCACGTGGTGCTCAGCGTCTTCGGAGCGCAGCGCGCGCAGTCTTACCAGCGTTCCTTCGAACATGGAGCAAACCTAATCGATCGCCCGGAGCCGGAACGAGCCAGGCTGACCGCCACTTTCGTAGGAGGTGGCGGTCTTGTCGTGCCTCTGTTGGCGTCCGCTCCACGGTGTTGCGTCGACGGTGCGTCTCGCGGTCGAAGCTGGGTCGTCTGCCGGCGATCATGTGGTCGGGGCGGCGCGGGGCGCGGCTGCGTTTCTGCCGAGGTTGCGCACAGATGCCGTTGTGGTGTTGGTCATCGAGCGAGGGCGTGATCGTCGCTAGGACGCGTCGGCGTAGGCGATATGGGTGCCGCAGACGGTGCAGCGGAAGAGCATGGCGGTCGCCCCTTCGCCCAGGTTGGCGAGGAAGTGTTCAAGGTGGCTTTCGTCGTGCCAGCCGTCGAGGCGCATGTCGGCCCGCAGTTGGTCGAGGGCTTCGGGATGCGCCGCGAGCTCGGTGTACCCGACTTCGCCCACGAAGGCGGCCGCGTCCTGGCAGTGGACGAGCCAGTGCGGATCCTGCCAGGCATGGAAACCAGGGGTGCGGCGGGTGACCTCGTGCAAGACGTCCTCGCTGACACCGTCGAGCCCGTAGGAGTCGGTGAATTCACCCGCGAAGCGTTCGGCAGCGCTCCCGTCTGCGATGCACCACGGGCAGAAGCGGCCGCTGACGTCCTGGGCGGTGTAGAAGGTGGCTGTGTAGATCCAGCCCGTGTTGCGCTTGCAGCAGGCGCACGTCTCGGGGGTCGCCCGGATCGACCCGCTTGCGACTGGGTCCGGGTGATAGCGAAAGAAGGGCAGGCCGGCACTCATCGCCGGGTCCCGATCTGCACCCTGGTGGCCATGCCTACCGATCCCATGGAGAGCAGTCTGTCCGCTGGCAGGTCCCCGATCAAGCGCGGTGTCGGACTCCTTGCGACCCAGCCGATTGAGACAGCTTGCCGCGAGGTCGACCCGCTCCACCCCGGGCGCGGCTCCGGGTGCCGGGACGGCCGTACGGCATCCAGCATCGCGCGGCTCCGCGGTCGGACGAGCTCCAGTTCGGAGTGGTTGAAGTGACGACGTTGGGTCCAGGCCGCGCGGCCGAGGGGGCGCCGGCCACAGATTCCAGCGACGAGCCGGGACGCTGAAGAGGTTGAGAACGGGGAGCCTACGGCGGTTTCGTCCCCTAGCTTTCACCGCATGGCCTCCTCCGTCGATCCTGAATACCGTGACCGTGACCGAGAGGAAGTTGCTGAGGCGCGGCCGCGTTTGGTGACCCGGGCGCTGCTACTGCGCTTTGTGACGGTCGTCAGCTCCTCGGCGAGCTTCTATCTGCTGCTGTCAGTCGTCCCGGCGTACGCGCAGGGCCTGCCGGGCGGGGGCAGCGACAAGGCGGGTCTGGTCACGGGTGTGCTGATGCTGGCCACGGTGGCCGGCGAGCTGATGTCCCCATGGCTGGCCGCACACTGTGGCTACCGGGTGCTGCTGGGGGCGGGGCTGTTGTTGCTGGGTGCTCCTGCGCTGGCCCTGACCGTGTCGCGCAGCATGGTGTGCATCGTGGCGGTGTGTTTCGTCCGGGGGCTCGGTTTCGCGTTCACCTTGGTGGCGGGTGGGGCGCTGACGGCGTCGCTGATCCCGCCCGAACGCCGTGGCGAGGGGCTGGCCCTGATCGGCGTCATGGCCGGTGTGCCCTCACTGGTGGGTCTGCCGCTCGGAACCTGGCTGGCTTCGAACGCGGGATACGGGCCCGTCTACGTGGCTGCGGCACTGATCGGCCTGGTCTCCATCGCCGCCGTCCCGGGGCTGCCCGGCCGGGAAGCGGTGTCGGGGCCGCCCCTGGGGCTCTTCGCCGGGGCTCGTTCCGGGCCGCTCGGCCGTCCGACGGTCGTGTTCGCGGCAACCGCGGTGGGCGCGGGGATCGTCGTCACCTTTCTGCCGCTGGCGGTGGCGCCAGGCTGTTCCGGCGTGGTCGCCGCAGCGCTGTTCGTGCAACCGGCCGCCGCGACCGCGTCCCGTTGGTTCGCCGGTCGGCGCGCCGACCGGCGTGGAGCCGCCGGGCTGGTCGTGCCGGGACTGATCACGTCGGCCGCCGGCATCCTCGTCGTTGCCCTCACTGGCGTCCCCGTCGCGGTCGTCGTGGGTGCGGCCATCTTCGGAGCCGGCTTCGGCATCTCCCAGAGCGCAACCATCACGCTGATGTACTCCCGGGTCCCCGCCTCCGGGTACGGGACGGTGAGCGCCCTGTGGAATGTCGCCTACGACGCCGGCATGGGCGTCGGTGCGGTCGGTTTCGGCCTGGTGGCCGGTTCGACCGGCTACCCCTGGGCATTCGTCCTGACCGCGCTGTTGATGCTGACAGCCCTCGTTCCGGCCTGGTGGGACCGGACGGCATCGCGCACACCACGTGCGGCGGCCGGGGGGCGAGGTGTGAGGCCCGACGCATGACTCATGAATCGTGAGACGTTCGGTGGCCATGGCGGTCATCTTTGGGCTCGTCGAACCGGGCGTTGCTGTCCAGGTAAGTGCCAACCGGCACCTCTCCCCCGACAGAGAAGGCACACCCGGCATGCATCCGCTTCGGCCGCTCGGCCGCCGCTCGGCCCTTGTGATGTTCACCGACTGAGGCGGTAGCCACCGAAGAAACACGTCAGTAGCCTTGGCGCCTCACACTCCTTACAGACGGAGGGCTTCTCACATGACCACCTCGTTCGTCCGTCCCGAGCCGCCGTATTACGCAGTGATCATCACCACCCGGCCCGCCGCGGATCTTGAAGGCTACGCAGCGATGAGCAAGCGGATGGCCGAACTCGGTGAAGCGCAGCCCGGTTATCTCGGCCGCGAGTCGCTGACGGACGAGGACGGCCGGGACCTCGTGGTCATCTACTACGCGGACGAGGCATCGATAGCGGCATGGAAGGCCCACCCCGAACACCTCGACGCACAGCGGCTCGGACGTGAACGCTGGTACTCCTCGTACAGCGTGGAAGTCGCGCGGGTGGAGCGCGCCTACGCCTTCAGTCGCGACTGAGGGGAGCGATCGCGGGTGCTGCGGGTTCCCCGCCTCCGGGTGAACATCGCCGTGGTGTCGACCGTCGCCGCTCTTCGCGCTGTCGCAGGGGCCGGGTTTCGCTGAGGCCGCCTCAGGTCCGGGTCTTGCACAGCTCGCTGACGTTCGTGCGGGCCGCCGGGCGGTGATGGGCGGCGGGGCCCCGCGCGAAGGCTCGCAGGGCGTTCTCCGTGGCGATCACGGAATGGATGCCCGGACCCTGAGCCGTGATCTCCAGCGGCTCGGGGACGGGGGCCGCGGGTGTGACCCGGTCGTATTCGACGCCGACCAGGTGGTCGAGACCGTCGCCGGGCCGTAGGCCCGTTCCTTCGTACAGCCAGTGGTCCGCCGCGTGGACGACGTACGGCGCGTCCGTCGGGTAGCCCTCGTAGAGCACTCCGGTGAGGGAGGACTCGGGGTCCGCCGCCGGGCTCTGGCGGAAGTCGGTGGTCACCAGGGCGGGCTGGGCGGTGTAGAGGGCGTCGGACCCGGCGGAGGACTTGTAGCAGACCACCGTACGGTCCGGCTGCGTCTGCCCCTGCTCCAGGCGGACCCGGCGGAAGCAGATGTTGGCGCCGAGGAACAGCACGTTGGTGCCGGCGTCGCGGGCCTGGGTGACATGTCGGCGCTGCTCCGGGGTCCAGTACTCGTCGTGCCCGAGACAGACCACCGTGGCCGCGCCGCGCAGGATCTCCGGGTCGCGGTGCACGTCCGTGCCGGTGGTGTAGGCGAGGGGTATGCCGAGCCGTTCCGCCAGCACCACCGCCGCCCGTTCGTACACCATGAACTTCTCAGCGCCGTCGGCGTCGTAGGGGCGGTCGAAGCTGACGGCCAGGGAACGGGTGGCGTACGCGCCGGAGGCACCGGCGTAGAGGCTGTAACCGCCCCACCGGTTGTAGGCCTGCCAGGTGGCCGAGGCGTGGATCAGGACCGTTCGGCCCGTACCCTGCGTGGAACGCACGATCAGCGGGATGTAGCGCTGGTGGCCGCTGTCCGCCTCCAGCCGCAGCAGATACGCGCCCTCCGGACAGCCGGCCGTGCCGAAGGTGAGCGTGCGCGGCCAGTCCGCGCGCACGGTGCGGGTGTCCGACAGGAAGCGGGGTTCCGGCCGGACACGGCCGCGTACACGCTCGGACGACCACACGAGCCGGGCCTGGGTGCCGCCGTACCAGCCGACTCGGAAGGCCGAGACCCGGAAGGACGACGCGGTCGTCGAGACGTACAGGCCGCACTCCTCGCCCGGCGTCACGCTCACCCGGTCCGCGTAGCCGGCGACGGCCGGGGCAGGACCCCGGGACGTGATGCACCAATCGGGGTCCCGGACCGGTCCCGGTCCACTTCTGGCCGGTGGGAGAGGGCCGCCCGGTGGTGCCCGTGCGTGGGGGCGGACGCGTCACAGGCGGCGACCGTCAGCGAGGCGATCCCGAGGCCGGTGCACGCCCCGAGAAAGCGCCTGCGTCCGGGCCGCCCTGCGTGTGCCGTCCCGTGGTCCGGACCCCCTTGCCGGGCGTCGCGAGGACAGGTCGGGACCGACGGTGACCGCCCTGTCACGCGAGCTGCTCGTGACGGGAGTGGCCGGAAATCGGGGTGCGCCCCCTTCCGCCCCCGCCGTTGCCGTTTATGATTCAACTACATCCGGTGCCACGAGGAGGTCGCACCATGGCGGAGCTGGGTCTGGCCGACACCGTCGGTATCCTGCGGCAACCCGGTGTGCGGACGCGGCACAGCAGTGCCGGGCTCGGGTGGGAGCGGCTGTACCTCTCCACCCAGGAGGAGCAGCCCTACCGTGCCGCCTTCGATCCGGCCCCCACTCATCTGCTGATCCTGCACCTGAGCGGCCCCGTCACCGTGCGGCGGGGACAGGGCGCGGACACCCGGTCGCGGACGATCCCGGCCGGTGGGCTCTTCCTGCAGCCGGCCGGCCGTACCCTCGCCGTCGAACTCGGCGGCACGCTCGACACGGTCCACGCCTACCTCACCGACGACGCGCTGTGCGAGGCGAACGACGGACGGCCCGTGGAGCTGTCCGAGGAACTAGGCACCACCGACCCCCTGGCCGAGCAGCTCCTGCTCGCGCTGGCCGGCGCGGTGCGCTCGTGGGAGCCGTCGGCCCGTACCTACACCGACCATCTGACCGGGATGCTCGCCGCGCAGCTCGTCCGCCGGCACGGTGTCCGGGAGGCGGTGCCTGCGGACAAACGGTCCGGACTGTCCGCACGCCGGCTCGCCGCCGTCCGCGCGCTCATGGAGGAGCGGCTGGCCGAACCGCTGCCGATCGCGGATCTCGCCGACGCGGCCTCGCTGAGCCGCAGCCAGTTCACCCGGCAGTTCCGGGCGAGCACGGGACAGTCGCCGCACCAGTTCCTGCTCGCGCTGCGTCTGGAGCGGGCGTGCCGACTGCTGCGCACCGGTACCGACCCGATCGCCGAGGTGGCCGTCGCCTGCGGGTTCTCCCACCAGGAGCACCTCACCCGGGTGATGCGCGCCCGGCTCGGCACCACCCCGGCCGCGCTGCGCCGCTCGGGCTGACCGGGGCGCCCGACTCCCAGCGTTCCGGCACCAGCGCCCCTCCCCGGCCCACCCCGGTGCACAGCGCCGCCAGCCACGTGCCCGCGCCGTGCCGGCCGCAGCCGGCTGGTGCGCGACCACTCCCAGGTCCGCCTTGGCGAGCACCCTGCGGATCGCGTCGGCCGGCCCGAGCCCGAGGTACTGCGGCTCGGGGCCCGTCACCGCCGCCGGCCGCACCCGCGCCGGCGGCTCACCCCCGGTCGACGCCCGCCCCGCCGCCTTGCGGCGAGGCGTAGGCGGCGGTGAGGGTGCCCTCCGCGCGGAACGCCGGTTCCGGCGTGGCGAGGGGGGGACCAGGGAGGTGTCGTCGCGGCTGCTGCCCTCGCGTGGACGGCTGACGTCCTCGGCCGGGACAGCCCCGCCCGACGGACGACCGTCCGTCCGTCACGTCTGCCAGGGCCTCACCGGCGTCGGCACGTGTTCCGCGAGCGCATGCTCCCCTAACGCGCCAGGACGTGGCGGAGTGCGCCGAGGAGGTCCTCCCGTGCCGCCTCGTCGGTCTCGGCGGCGGTGGTGCGGCGCCAGGCGACGTGTCCGTCCGGGCGTACCAGCAGCACGCCGTCCTCGGCGATCTCGCTGACGCGGCTCCATTCGCCGTAGGCGTCACGGTAGTTGTCGTCACCGACACGGACCACGCGCAGCCGTACGCCGAGGGCGTCGCCGCAGGCGCGTGCGGCGGTCTCCCAGACACCGCCGGACAGGCCGGTCAGCACGGTGAAGAGACCGTGGCCGACGACGTCCAGCGTGGAGACGCGCTCGCCCTGGGCGTCGACCAGCCAGGCGTGCGGCAGTTTGGCGCCCGGCCGGGTCGTCGGCTGGTGCACCAACTCGCGGTCGGCCGGCCACACTTCGGCCGGGCTGTCGTCGGGGAGCACCGCGGTGGAGACGTACCGCTGGTTCATCTCCACGCCGTGCGCGTTGAACTCGTAGTTCTTCAGCTGGATCGCCTCTTCGAGCTGCCGTCTCTTCTTGGCGCCCTCGGGTGTCCCCTCCCGTAGCGCCGCGATCCCCTCGGCGATGGCCTCCGCGTCGCTGCCGCCGCCGACACCGAGCACATCGAAGATCGGCCCGAACTGGTCGCGGCTGAGGTTGGCCCGCTCGACGATCTGCCGCCCCACGGGGGCGCGTTCGGCGGTGTAGCTGTCGAGCAGCGCGGGTCCCGCCTCGCCGCGGATCACCATCGCGAGTTTCCAGGCGAGGTTGTACGCGTCCTGGACGGAGGTGTTGGAGCCCAGTCCGTTGGACGGCGGATGGCGGTGCACGGCGTCGCCGGCGCAGAAGACCCTGCCGGTCGAATACTCCTCGGCGTAGGCGTGGTTGACGGTCCACAGCGAGGTCGACGTGATCTCCACCGGCAGGTCGGGATCGCCGACGAGGTCGCGCACGATCTTCCGGGCGGCCTCCTCGTCGACACTCGGCGGCGGCTGCTCTATGTCGTAACCCCACACCAGCAGCCACTCGTTCCACGGGCGGACCATCCGGACCAGGCCCATGCCGATGCCTCCGGTGTCCGCGCCGGGCTGCAGCACCCAGTACAGGACGCTCGGACGGTGGGCGCAGTACCGGGCGAGGTCGGCCTTGAAGACGATGTTCATGCTGCCGGCCTTGGCCATGCGGCCGGCGAAGGGCAGGCCGAGCTGCTCGGCGACCGCGCTGCGCCCGCCGTCGGCGCCGATCAGGTAGCGGGCCCGCACCGTGAACTCGTCCCCGCGGACCCGGTCGCGCAGCAGGGCGGTGACCCCGTCCTCGTCCTGTTCGAAGCTGATGAACTCGGTGTCGAAGCGGACCTTGGCGCCGCGGGCCGCCGCGTTGTCGACCAGGATCGGCTCCAGGTAGGTCTGCGGCAGGTCGATCATCTCGCAGGGGCTCTTCGCGGAGTACTCGGTGGCCGTCGCGGGGCCGGTGCCCCAGCTGCGGATGCGGCCGATCTCGTCGCCGGTCAGCGCCGTGCACAGCACGGTGTCGCCCATCAGGTGCGAGGGGCTGCCGAGGGCCAGCGCCTCGGACTCGACGCCGAGGTCGCGCAGGACCTCCATGGTGCGCTGGTTGGTGATGTGCGCGCGCGGGGTGTTGGCGAGCCACCCGTACTTCGTCACCAGCAGGGTGCGGACGCCGTAGGTGGCCAGCAGCAGGGCGGCCGAGCCGCCTGCGGGGCCGCTGCCGACGACGAGGACGTCGGTGTCGTACGCGTCGAGCGGGTCGGTGGTCGTCATGGGTGTGCGCTCCTCGGTCATCCGGCCTGGGGGGCGAGACGGAAGGTGTAGTCGAGCCGGCACCACGGGCCGTCGACCGGACGGCCGTCGGGGGTGGGGCCGGACCCCGGTGTGAAGTCCACGACGAGTTCGTCCTTGACTCCGAAGACGGTGTCGCTGTCCAGATACGCTCCGCCGGCCACGAACAACTGCGTGACGAGCCGGCGATGGCCGGTCGCGTCGAACATGAAGTGCAGGTGGGGCGCCCGGTAGGGGTGGCGGCCGACCGCGTCGAGCATCTGCCCGACCGGTCCGTCGGCGGGAATCGGGTAGTGCGAGGGCAGGATGGACCAGAAGGTGACCCGCCCCTGGCTGTCGCTGCGCAGCCGACCGCGCAGCACCGGCCCGTCCAGATCGGGGAGTTGGACGTCGTAGAAGCCGTCCTCGTTGGACTGCCACACGTCCACCACCGCGTCCTTGACCGGCTCGCCGTCGCTGTCCGTGACCCGTACGTCCACCCACAGCGGTGTGCCGTGCAGGCCGCCGGAGATGTCGCTGCCGAGCGGGGTCTCGGGCGGGCCCTCCACGTAGAAGGGGCCGAGCACCGCGGACGGGGTGGTGTCGGGCGTGCGGGAGTTGGTGAGCAGGTCCACGGCGCTGGAGACGCCGAGGGTGTCGGACAGCAGCACGAACTCCTGGCGGGTCGGAGTGCAGATCTGTCCGGTCCGGGTGAGGAAGTCGATGGCGTACTGCCATTCGGCGTCGGTGACGTCGTTGTCGGCGACGAAGGTGTGCAGGTGCCTGACGAGGTCGGTCATCAGCGTACGGACCCGGGGGTCGGGGGTGTGCGCGAAGCTGGCCACCACCTCCTCGGTGAGCCGGGCCAGCTTCGCCTCCGTCGAGGGCGGGCCCTGCGGGCGGCGTCCCTGCCAGGCGCCGGCCAGCAGCTCGCCGATGCCCTCGGTGGTCAGTTCGCGCGGGTTGGGGTACGGCGTCGCGGCGGCCAGCTCGGCCGCGCGTGCGAGGTCGGACTCGGCCATGCCGAGTTCGCGCAGCGAGGTGGGGCCGCCCAGGGAGACGATCAGGTCGTACACGCCGCTCGGCGCGTCGGGCACGCCCAGGGCGTCGGCGACGCGGCGCATGACGTCGGGGACGGCGGGTGCGTTGTAGGCCATGGCGTGCGCCAGCACGACGGTGTGGGTCTCGGCGTGCGGCAGGCCGAAGCTGCCGCCGAGGGTGTGGCACAGCTTGTGGTGCAGTCCCATGCCGACCGTGGCGAGGCAGGTACCGGCGAGCCAGGCGGCGTGCAGCAGGTCGGCCCGGGCGTCCGGGTCGGCCGGGTCGGCGGCCAGCCGGGGCAGTGCCGATGCGATGCCCGAGATCGCGTCGAGCGCCTGCCGGTCCGTCACCGGGTTGGCATCGGCCGAGTACAGGGCCTCGACGGCGTGCGCGAGGGCGTTGACGCCGCTCGTCACCGTCATGGGAAGCGGCAGGGTGAGGGTGAAGTCGACGTCGTAGACGGCGGTCTCGGGCAGGATCGCCGGGGAGGACTGGGTGACCTTGCGCCCGTCCCTGGTCTCGCCGAGCACCGGGGTCACCTCGGAGCCGGCGTAGGTGGTCGGCAGGATCACCTGCGGGAGGTCCGTACGCAGGGCCAGCGCCTTCGACAGGCCGGTCGTCGAGCCGCCCCCGACGGCCACGACGACGTCGGCCGAGGCCTGCGTGAGCACGTCGAGCGCCTGCTCGGTCACCTCGACCGGGGTGTGCATCGCGGCGCCGTCGAACTCCGCCACGACGAGGTCTCCCAGCGCCTCGCGGACCCGTGCGGCGGTCCCGGCCAGGGGCCGGCTGGACAGCAGCAGGACACGGGAGCGGCCGAGCCGCTCGACCTCCTCGCGGAGCCGGCCCACCGTGCCGGATCCGAAGACGACCCGCGAGGGACGGGATGTGTAGACGAACGTCCGCATCGAGTTCTGCCTCCGCCTGTCATCAGGTGTGCGTCGATGGCTTGGATCACCGAGTGTGCGGAGGAGGGCGGCACGTCGTCCTGCACGATGCGCGCGCCGGGCTGCACGAAACGCGCGTGTGTACCGGGGCCGGCGCACCGGGGGGCTGCTTGCGCCGCCTCCCTGTGCCGGAGACCGGCGGCAAGCGCGCCCAGGCCCGCTGGGTCGCCGGGACGGACAGGGCGGAGCCGGGTATGGCATGGCATGGCATCGGAAGCTCGTTACTCCGTTGGCAGGGCGCGGTTCAGTCGTCAAGGAACCGGGCGGCTTGTACGGCCGTTCCGGCGGGGAACCGGGCGGCTTGTACGGCCGTTTCGGCGGGGAACCGGGCGGTTTGGACGACCGTTCCGGCGCGCGACACGCTCAGTCCAGGACCGCGGTGGCTTCGATCTCGACCAGGTGCTCGGGGACGTCCAGCGCCGCGACGCCGATCAGCGTGACCGGTGGCACGGGAGTGACCCCCAGCTTCGCGGCCGCCCGGTTGACTCCCTCCAGGAGCGCGGGCATCTTGTCGGCAGTCCGGTCCACGACGTAGAAGGTCAGTTTCGCCACGTCGTCGAAGGAACCACCGGCCTCGGCCAGCGCGCTGGCGATGTTGAGGTAGCACCGCTCGACCTGCGCAGCGAGGTCGCCCTCGCCGACCGTGACCCCTTCCGCGTCCCAGGAGACCTGCCCGGCGATGAAGACCACCTTCGAGGTTACTCAGGAACCGTAGGAGAGTGTGCGTTGACATGGAAGGACGCACTTTTCGATGACTGGGGAACCTGATAGTGACCAAGCAGTTCAGCGGCTCGGCCGAGGATGCCGACCTGCGGCGCGCCGACTCCCTGGCGCCTCACCCAGAACCTGCGCATGCTGGAGCGCAACGGCCTGGTGGAGCGGACCGTCCACCCCACCGTCCCGCCCCGTGTGGAGTACACCCTCACCGAGGCGGGCTGCGGACTGCGGGCGACGGTCGACGGGATGTGCGAGTGGACCTACCGGTACTTCCGGCACATCGAGTCCGCCCGGCGACGCTTCGAGGCCTGACGGGTCGGCGCACGCGGCACGGCGTTCGGGCGGGGCAGGGCCGAGCGCGCACACGGCGCGGAACCAGGGACGTGGGGACACATAGGTCGATCCCCTCGGTCCCGGCGGGACGGCCCAGTTCGAAGACGGTTTGAAGGTCACCGTGAGTCCGCCGGTCGCCAAGGGCGACGGCACCCACACCTTCTCCGTGACCTATGAGAACGGTACCGACGCCGAAGTGCTCCCAGGTGGCCCGTCGCTCGAAGACAGCGTCTCCGAGATCGGCCCGGCAGCGCTGGTCGTACGTCCCGGCAGAAGCTTCGACGACTACGTCACCGACTACGACCTGGACTGGCTGAATGACCAGGCAGCCGCCTCCGACCTGGTGCCGCCGCTCGCCGAGGGCGAGAAGCGCGCAGTACCCGTCCACGTCAAGCCGACCCGGGCAGGTGTCCCGGTCACCGTCGAGGTGGCCGTACCCGACACCGGCTACCGGGCGACTGCCTACTTCCAGCTCACCGTCGGCTGATACTGCTCATCCCGGCGCACCGTCCCTTGGCCACCGGCCGGTCGCGGGAGGGGTACGCACATGCCTCCTGTCGCCGGTGAGGGCCGTCGCCCCTCCCCCGGCATCTCGCACCTCGCAGCCCACGCCCCCGCGTCAGGTCGGCGCGGGGGCGGTGCCGGGCACGTGGTCGGCTCCGCGAGCCATCGGACGGTGCCGTTCCATGGATGATCGAGCAGGGGATCTCCGACCACGGCACACCACGCTGAACAGCCGCGGCCGGGGCGGTCAGGACGCGGCCGGGACCACCTCGTCGAGGCCGCGAGAGGCGACGAGCTGGGCACTGCCGTCGGCCAGGCGGTAGCACAGGCCCACCACGGCGGCCTGGCCGGCGGCGACCTTCTCGGCGAGCACCCGGGAGCGGTCCAGCAGCAGGTCGACGGTGTGCCTTATGTGCTCGGCGAGGATCTCGTCCGGCTCGACCCGTCCGGCGGCCCGCGCCGCCAGCACGCTGGGGGTCACGCGTTCGACGACGTCCCGGACGTACCCGGCCGGTGTCATGCCGTCCTCCAGCGCGGCGCACGCCGCGCCGACCGCGCCGCACGAGTCGTGACCGAGCACCACGACCAGCGGGCAGCCCAGCACGTCCACGCCGTACTCGATGCTGCCCAGCACCTCCGCGCCCACCACGTGGCCCGCGGTGCGCACCACGAACAGGTCGCCCAGGCCACGGTCGAAGATGATCTCGGCGGCCAGCCGGGAGTCCGAGCATCCGAACAGCACGGCGAAGGGCTGCTGGGACGGTGCGATCTCGGCGCGGCGGGTGGCGTCCTGGTTCGGGTGCTCCGGGGTGCCGGCGACGAAGCGCTGGTTACCGGACAACAGCAGCTCGAAGGCGTCTCGGGGCGTCGGGTTCTGGATCTCGGTCATGACCGCAGCTTAGAACCCGGCCCCCGTCGTCGCACCGCCCGGGCCCTCGGTCGTCGCCGGGTCGGGTGATGCCGACGGCTCGGGCGTCAGCATCAGGCGCCGGGCCCGGGCCGCCCGCCTCACCGCGGAACCCCGGCGCGCGGCGCCGCCGCCCGGTCCCGTACGGCCGGCCGACCGCCAGAGGGCAGCCGTCCCGCGGTTCCCCTGGTGGGTGGCTGGTCCGGAAGTGGTCCACTGGTGGGTGGCTGGTCCGGGAGTGAGGGAGGAGATGGCGGGCGCGGACGGAGGGCGGACCTTAAGTTGAGGGTGAGGGCTGTTGGGGCCGGAAGGGAGTGCCGCCGATGGCATCGCGGGTTGACCACGCGGCACTGTTCGCCGCCACACCGAGCCCGTACCTGGTACTCGGCCCGGACCTGATCATCGTCGATGTGAACCAGGCCTATCTGGAGGCCACCGAGCGCACCCGCGAGGACCTGCTCGGCCTGCACATCTTCACCGCGTTCCCCGACAACCCCGCCGACCCGGAGGCCGACGGGGTCCGCAACCTCGACGCTTCCCTGCACCGGGTCCTCGCCACCAGCCGGCCCGACACGATGGGCCTGCAGAAGTACGACATCCCCGTCACGGGCCGGCCGGGCGTCTTCGAGGAACGTTGGTGGTCCCCGGTGAACACACCCGTCCTGGGCCCGGACGGGCGGGTGGTCTACATCATCCACCGGGTCGAGGACGTCACCGCCTTCGTCAAAGCCCACCAGGCCGCGGAGCCCGCCGGGGTCCGGGTCGGCCAGTACTTGGGGGAGACCGAGGCGCTGGAGGCCGAACTGTACGCGCGGGCGCGGGAGCTGCAGCGGCTGAACGAGGAACTGCGCCAGGCCCACACGCGGGAACGCGAGGTCGCCCTCGCCCTGCAGGAAGCCATGCTCCATGCCCCCGACCTGGCCCAGCACCCCCACGATGTCACCGTGCGCTACCTGCCCGCCACCGGCTCCCTGAACGTGTGCGGTGACTGGTACGACGTCGTCGACATCCCACCCGACCGGCTCGCCCTCGCCGTCGGCGATGTCATCGGCCACGGCCTTCAGGCCGCCGCCGTCATGGGCATGCTCCGCAGCGCCCTGTCCGCTGCCACCCGCGCCCTGGAACGCCCCGCCCAGGCGCTGGAAGTCCTCGGCCTGTACGCCCGGTCCATCGAGGACGCTCTGGGGACCACCGCCGTCCAGGTGCTCATCGACACCCGCAGCCGCCTGATCACCTACAGCAACGCGGGTCACCCACCGCCGATACTCCTCCACCCCGACGGCGGCTGGGAACAGCTCGACCAGGCCACCGACCCACCGCTCGGCGCCCGCCCTCAGCACGTCCCGCGCCCACAGGCCAGCCTGCCCTACAGACCCGGCGACACCCTCGTGCTGTACACCGACGGGCTGATCGAGCGCCGCGGCGAGGACATCGACGCCGGCCTTGAGCGCCTGACCGATGTGCTCAGCAAATGTGGCCGCCTCGGCACCGGACAACTCGCCGACACCGTCCTGGCACGCCTCGGCGTCTCAAGCGGCGGCCGCGACGACATCGCGCTGATCGTGGTGCGACTCTGACCGGCGGGCAGGCCCGCCCGGCCCTCCCCTGCGGGGTGACGTCCGGCGACGAGGGCCTGGTGCCCGCCGTCGCCACGGCCACCGGTATCAGCGAGCACGGCGACACCTCGCTGGTGCCGGGTGGCCCCTTCGGCCTGCCGTGACGCCCCAGGACCGGGGGCAGCCGCCGTCAGCTCAGGGTGGCCAGCAGGCGCAAGCGCTCGGCGGACGGGGTGCCCTCCTGCGCGCCGCTGAAGATGATGCGTACCCCGGGGTCGTCGGTCAGCCGGACCACTTCCTCGTCGAGCGTCATGCTGCCGACCTGGGGGTGGCGGTACGCGCGTTGGGAGGGCAGGCAGTCGCTGACCGGGTGTTCCGACCAGATCCGCACGAAGTCCTGGCTATGGACGCTCAACTCGCCGATCAGCGCGTGCAGTTCCTGATCGTCCGGGTGATGGGCCGCGGCATGACGCAGGTAGGCGGTGAGGTCCCTGGCCTGCCTTTCCCAGTCCGGGAAGAGATCGCGGGCCGATGCGTCGAGGAAGGTGATCCGGGCGATGTTCGGACGGGGCTCGCCGGGGGCGTCCTGTGGTGCGGGCAGATTCCACAGGGCGTAGCCGAGCCGGTTGCCGCCCAGGAGGTCGGCGCGCCGGCCCACGATGATCGCCGCCTGGCTGCCCGCGGCCTCGACGAGGGCCTGGACCGCGGGGCGCAGCTGTTCGGGCTCGCCCACGCGGCTGCCGGCCCTGCTGGGCCGGGCCAGCCTGACCAGGTAGGCGCGCTCGTCGGGGGTCAGTTTCAGGACGCCGGCCAGGGAATCCAGGACCGAGTCCGAGACCTGATGGCTCTCCCCCCGCTCCAGGCGGGTGTAGTAGGTCACGCTGATGCCGGCGAGATGGGCCAGCTCCTCACGCCGCAGACCGGGTACGCGGCGCTGCCCGCACGACGCCACGCCCGTCTCCTCGGGCGTGAGGGCCGCCCGCCGGCTGCGCAGGAACGCCCCGAGCTCCATGGACGACGACCAGGTGCTGCTCATGCTTCGAGTGTCGCAAACCAGCCCGCCGTGGTGCCTGTCCATGCCGTGGTCACCCGGGCCCGAGCCCCGGGCGAAGGTGTCCGGCGCGCCTGTCACGACTGCACCTGTCCCGTGGGTGTCCATGGCATGGTCTGGTTGGCCGCCCAGCCGTGCCGGACGGTGGGGTCATGAACGTGATGCACTCCTCCGGAGGCACTTCCGCAGGCACCCCCGCAACCACTTCCGCAAGCGTCTCCGCGCGACATGCCGGGGCGGAAAGGGATCTGTTCGTCGTCACCGCCGCCACCAGCGACACCGGGTCCGCCGTTGTCCGGGCTCTCCTGGACCGCGGTTCGGCGGTCGTGGCCGTGGGCCGCGACCGCGAGCGGCTTCAGCCGTACGCCGAGCACGGTGCCCGGACCCACGTCAGCCCGCTCGACGACGCGGACCGGCTGTCCGCGGCCCTGGACGGCGCCACCGGCGCGTTCGTCATGCTGGCGCCGGGCATCCTCGCGACCAGTACGGACTTCCCGGCCTATCAGCGGGCTCTGATCACGGCTCAGGCGCGGGCCGTGCGGGAGGCGTACCGGCGCGGTTCCCTTCGCCGTGTGGTGACCTTGAGCGGCTGGGCCGCGAACCATCCGGGTGCGCGCGGGCCGGTCTGGGGGCTGAAGCGGCTGGAGGAAGCGATCGACGCCACCGGTGTACCGGCGGTCCACCTGCGGGCGGGTTCGTTCATGGAGAACCTGCGGACCGACATCGCCTCCATCAAGGCCACCGGCACCACCGGTGGTCTCGTTCCTCCGGACCTTCCCCTGCCGATGATCGCCGCCGCGGACATCGGGCAGGTCGCCGCGGAGTTCCTGCGCGGCGACCGCCCCTTCCTGCCCGGCCCGGTCGAGGTGGCCGGCCCTGCCTACCGGACCCTGGCCGAGGCCACCCGCGTGATCGGGGCCGCCGTCGGAGCCGACGACGCCCGGTACGTCCCCCGGTCCCGCGACGAGGTGCGTGGCATGTTGATCGAGTCGGGGTTCAGCGCCCACATGGCCGACGGAATCGTCGACATGACGCTCGATGTGGCCCAGGGACGCATCCGGCTGCTGGGCACGGGCCGGACGATCACCACCGGAACCACCCTGGAACAGTTCCTCGCCGCCGCCACCGCCTGAGCCTCCTCCCCTGCCACCCGGCACAGTCGACCCCGATCATGCTCAGCGGCCTCGACGCATCCTGCGTCACCCTCACCGACCGACGTACTCCCCACTGGAGCAAGCACACCCATGTCCCGCACGTCGCCGCGCCAGGCACCCGGTTTCCAGAGGTTCCGTCTCGGCAGTCTTCTGGTCACAGCCCTGTACGACGGATACGTCCCCATTCTCGCCGAGGACCTGCACGGCGAGCCGCAGGACGAGATACGCCGGCGCCTCACCGAGGCGTACCTGCCGGAGGAGGGCGATCCGCATACGGCCGTCATCGGCTTCCTCGTCGAGCACAACGGCAAGCGGGTTCTCGTCGACGCCGGCAGCGGCAACACGCTCGGCCCCACCGCCGGACACCTTCTTGAGGCACTGTCCGCCGCCGGGGTGGCGGCCGACGACATCGAGCACGTCCTCATCACCCATCTCCACCCCGACCACTGCGGCGGTCTTGCCACGGACGACGGCGAGCCCGTCTTCCCGCGGGCCACGGTCCATGTCGCCCGCGGCGAGGTCGACTACTGGCTCGACGAGGAGCACGCGCGGGCCGAGGGGGTCCGGAAGTTGATCCACGAGTCCGCGGCGTCCGCCCTGGCCCCCTACCGCAGGGCCGGCCGGCTCGACGCGTTCGACGGCCTGGACGCGCTGCCCGGCGTGCGCTCCCTCGACCAGCACGGGCACACCGCAGGACACAGCGGCTACCTGTTCGGTGAAGACGACCAACCAGTGCTCTTCTGGGGTGACACCGTCCACAGCCACATCGTCCAACTGCCGTGTCCTCACGTGTCGATCGCCATCGACAGTGACGAAGCCGGGGCTGTCGCCGCACGCGCGGGGGTGCTCGACCGAGTGGCCACCAGCGGATGGTGGGTCGCAGCGGCCCATCTGCCCTTCCCCGGCCTCGGCCACCTCCGCCGCGCCGGTGACGGCTACGACTGGGTACCGGTTCACTTCAAGCCGCTGATCCCGTAGCCGGGCCCCACCATCGGACCTCCCCTGAACCGAAGCCGCCGGCGCCAGGCTCGCGGCGTGGCGCCTGCGGGGTGGCGCGTCGGCTCAGCCCACGGTGAAGGTGCACCGACGTCGTCTCCACCAGCCGCGCCCAACGGGGCGGACACGAGGGCGCGGAGGAGTTGCTCGCGCGTGCGCAGCGGTCGCCGGCGGTGTTCGCGGGCGGGGACAGCGTCGCCGTGGGCGTACCGGGAGCGGGCGCGGAGGCCGCATTCCGCCGGCGCACGCCCATGGCGCCCCGGTCGGCCGTCGGCGGTGAGCTCCCCGACAGGGGAGGGCCCCGGCGTTCACCGGGGCCCTCCCCTGTCTCACACGCGCAGACGGACTCGCGTCGGGCTGTCGCCCTGCGCGGTGACCGTGGCCTCGCCGGTCCTGTCGTCCGGGGTGCGGCACTGGAGGGTGTAGACGCCCGCCCCCCGTACGGAGAGGGTGAAGCTGCCGTCGGCCCCGGAGAACGCGGCGATGTCGGGGTAGGGCCCCGGACCGGCGGTCAGATACACACTGGCCTCCGGGACCGGCCTGCCCGTCGTCGTGTCCTCCACGACCCCGGTGATCAGGTGGACGGAGTGATCGCCGTGCGCCACCTCAGGCCTTCCAGGCGACCAGGTTGTCGTAGACGGGCTGCGTGATCCTGGTCCCGGAGTTGACGGTCGCACCGCCGTAGGCGTGCACGGCGATGCCGTAGCGGCTGCCGTTGATGACGCGGTACACGGCGCTGCCGCTCTGCCCGCCGGCGGTGTCGATGTCGTAGTACACCTTCAACGGGTTCACCGAACTGATGCCTCGCGCGTCGTACCACTGGGTGCCCGGAGGCTTGTCGCCCGGGTAGCCGGAGATGTTGCCGGTGGTCTTCAGCAGATCGGCGTCCGGCCATGCTCCGAACCCGAACCATCCGGTGGTGGAGCCCAGTTCTGTGGGAATGATGATCGCGCCGTAGTCGTAGTTCTCGTCGCCCGACTCGGTCCATCCCCTCACGGAGCGGAAGTTGGTGCTGGTGACGGAGCCGAAGGGCAGGGTCGAGCCGTTGCGGCCCGGCATGACCTGGATGCTCTGGACCCAGCCGTGGTCGGGATGACCGGGGTGGTTGATGAACACCACGTGGCCGGCGGTCGCGAGCGTGTGCGGCCCGATGAACCAGGCGGTCGCGATGTACCGGTCGCCGTTCGCCGCCGTGATGAGCAGGGACGCGTGCACTCGCCAGGGATAGTCCACCGTGTTCGTGATCTGGACTCTGTCGTCCGGCAGGTGGACGGTCTCGGCCACCGGCCGGGGCGGACCGAACGACGCCACGCCGATGTCGGGCAGGTCCGCGGTCGGCGGGGTCCAAGCCTCGGCCGGCATCCTGTCGTACTCGGGACGCACATACCCTTCGACCTGTTCCAGTCCGTTGGAGCCTGCCTGCGCCGCGGTGCCCTCCACGCCCTCCGACGGGGGCTGGAAGAGAGCCTGCTCCGCGGTCAGGGCGAACTGTTCCTCGGGCTGGTTGGAGACAGAGGTGTGCTGATCGCGTGTCATGTTCCGAAGGCCTTCCTGCAGAGGCCGGCGCGTCGCGATCCACCGGCGAACGCCGACCGAACGTCCAGGGATGGACTGTTGAAGGGGGGACGGAAAGGAGTGGACCGGCTTGATGAGAACGCCACTTGACGTCCCCCTTGACGCCCCCTTTGTCACGATACGTCCGTCAGGGTGGTGACGCACCAGCGGGCTTCGGGCGATCGCGCCGACGGTTGTCACCACCGCGTCGACGGCTGGGAACCCGCTGGACAGGTTCAGGGGCGACCGGGTGGGCGCGGCCGGTCGCCGTGCCGGTGGAGTTCCACGGCCACCGGAGCGGCGGTGAAGACGGAGGAGTACGTGCCGACCGCGAGGCCGATGAGCAGGGCCAGGGCGAAGTCGGTGAGCGAGGATCCGCCGAGCACGGCGAGGGCGGTGAGGATGAAGGCGGCGCCCATGCCGGTGTTCACCGTGCGGGGCAGGGTCTGCACGATCGCCTGGTTCGCGATGTCGGCCAGCGGTGTTCCGGTGGCTTTGCGGGCGAGTTCCCTGACGCGGTCGAAGAGGACCACGGAGTCGTTCACCGAGTAGCCGATGACGGTGAGCAGGGCTGCCAGGAACACCCCGTCGACGGGCTTGCCGAGCCAGGCGAAGACGCCGACGAGGATCACCACGTCGTGGGCGAGGGCCGCCACCGCGGCGGTGCCGAAGAGCAGGCGGAAGCGCGCCGTCAGGTAGACGAGCTGTGCGCCGAGGGCGACGGCGAGCGCGATCAGGGCACCGCGGCGCAGCTCGTCCCCGAGGCTGGGGCCGATCAGTTCGTCGCGGACCTTGTCCGCCCCGCCCGCGAGGTCGCCTACGGTGCCGGTGATCTCGGTCTCCTCCGCGTCGGTCAGCGCATCGGTGCGCACGGTCAGGCCCCTGTCACCGGAGGACTGCACGACGGCCCGGGGGAAGCCGGCCTCCGCGAGCGCGGTGCGGGCCCGGTCGGCATCGACGGGCGCGCTCGTGTGGTACTCGATGAGGCGGCCACCGGTGAACTCCACACCGAGGTCGAGGCCGCGCACCGCGATGCCCGACGCGGCCAGGACGAGCACGGCGGCGGACGTGGCCAGCCAGCGGCGCGGGTGGCGCATGAGATGGGGGGCGCGCCGGGTGAGCCGGTCGCGGACGGCGCCCGTGGTCGCGATGCCGGTGAGACGGGGGCGGCGGCGCAGTCCGGGGCGGCCGGCGGCGTACTCGGCGAGCACGCGGGTGATCACCAGGGCGCTGAACATGGAGGCGAGCACGCCGATGCCGAGGGTGACACCGAAGCCCCGCACGGGCCCGGAGGCGAGGAAGAACAGCAGGGCGGCCGCGATCAGGGTGGTGATGTTGGAGTCGGCGATCGCGCTGAGAGCGTTGCGGAACCCGGCGGTCAGCGCCGAGCGGGCACTGGGGCGGCGGCGGGCCGCGTACTCCTCGCGGGCCCGTTCGAAGACCAGCACATTGGCGTCCACGGCCATGCCGATCGCCAGGACGAAGCCGGCCAGGCCGGGCAGGGTCAAGGTGGCGCCGAGCACGGCCAGAGCGGCGTAGGCGACCAGGCCGTAGCAGACCAGGGCCACGGCGGCCAGCACCCCCATCAGCCGGTAGACGACGATGATGAACAGCGAGGTCAGCGCCGTGCCGATGGCCGCGGCCCAGGCGCTGGCCGTGATGGCCCGCGCGCCCAGGGTCGGGCCGACGGTGCGCTGTTCGACGGTCTCGACCGGCACGGGAAGGGCTCCGCCGTTGATGAGCAGGGACAGCTCGCGGGCTTCCTCGGGGGCGAAGGAGCCCGTGATCTGTGTGGCGCCGTCGCGGATGCCGGTCCGGCACGCGACGGACGGGGCGACCTGCGGTGAGGAGATGACCTTGCCGTCGAGGACGATGGCGATCCGCCGCTCCGGGTCGCCCGGCGGATGGCAGGCGGCCTCGCCGGTCAGCCGGGCCCAGCCGTCACGGCCGGCGCCCGCGAAGCCGACGGTGACGTGCCATCCGGCGCCGCCCTGCTGGTCGAAGCGGGCGGCGGCCTCCTTGACGTGCGCGCCGGTGAGAGCCGCGGCACCGAGGCGCAGCGGCGTGCCGGACTCATCGGGCAGAACGGATTGCCGGGGCCTCTTCGGCAGGGTCCGCGAGCCGTCGTCCGCGCGCTCAGCGGTGCCGAGCACCGGGTGGAAGGTGAGCTGCGCGGTGCGGCCCAGGACGGCGACGGCCTTCTTCGGGTCCTGTACACCGGGCAGTTCGACGAGGATGCGGTCGTCGCCGGAGCGGACGAGGGTGGGTTCGGCGACACCGAGCGCGTCGACGCGGCCGCGCAGCACCTCCAGGGTGCGGTCGGTGACCGCGCGGTCGGTGTCGGTGGCGGCGGTGGGCCGGGTCTGGAGCACGATCTGGGTGCCGCCGCGCAGGTCGAGTCCGAGGCGGACCGGCACGGTGACGGCGATGTACAGGGAAACGGCGATGACGGCGAGGGCGAGCGACGCTCTCACCCGCGGGGAACGGGTCAACGGGGGCCTCCGGCAGGCACACCACGGCCACGGCGGCGGCCGGAGAGTGGCCGCTGACCGGGGGCGGGGTGAGCGGTGAACGGAAATGAGGGGGTGTCAGGTGCCTCAGGCCACAGGCGGTGCCCGTCCACGGTCACGGGGTGCGTGAGAGTTCGAGGAGGGGACGTGCCCGGTCGACTCCGTGGGCCGCGCCGGGCGGGGCGGGGCAACGGTCGTGCTCCGGGGGCGGAGGGCGAGGTGGCAGCGCGGAGCCGGATGCTCGCGGTGCTGCTCCTGGCGTGATGCCGCCCGCACGGTGCAGACGGGGTCACAGCCGTCGTCGCAGACGGGGTCACAGCCGTCGTCGGCGTGCAGCCCGGCGTCGCGGTGGTGACCCGCTGCCGCCGCCGCTACGGCCGCAGGGGCGCTTGTCGCTTCCAGGCCGGTCGTGCCCGCCAGACCACTTGTCGCCGCCAGACCGCTCGTCGCCGCCGAGCCGGTCGTGGCCGCCGAGCCGGTCGTGGCCGACAGACCGGTCGTCCACGCCAGACCACTCGTCGACGCCACACCACTCGTGGCCGCCGAACCGGTCGTGGCCGCCGAACCGGTCGTGGCCGCCGAACCGGTCGTGGCCGACAGACCGGTCGTCCATGCCAGACCACTCGTGGCCGCCGGACCAGTCGTGGCCGCCGGACCACTCGTCGCCACCGGGCCACTCGTCGCCGCCACACCCCTCGTCGCCGCGGGGCCGGCGAGGCCCACCGTGGCCAGCAGCGTCAGGACGACCGCCAGCGCGGCGACGGCAGAGTGGCGGGCGCTGCCGGGGCAGGGGGTGGTGCGCGCAGGGTGGTGCATGCCCCGTCCCCTCTCCTCGTGGTGTGCGGGCGCGGGTGTCCGGTCCGGGAGCGGGCGGCTGCCGGCGGGGACCGGACGGAAGCTCAGGGTTCGATCAGGCCGACACGGATGGCGTAGCGGGTGAGTTCCAGGCGGTCCCGCAGACCGAGCTTCTGCAGCAGATTGGCGCGGTGCCGCTGGACCGTCTTGACGCTGATGAACAGCAGCTCCGCGATCTCCTTGGACGAGTGCCCCTCGGCCACCAGCTTCAGGACCTCCTCCTCGCGGGGGGTGAGGACCTGATCGGGGGCTTCCTCGCCGCGCCGGGCCCGGTCCAGGTAGTTGCGGATCAGGGCGGTGACCGCGCCGGGATACAGGAACGGTTCGTCCCGCATCGCGGCCCGGCACGCGGCGACCAGGTCCCGGTCGGCGACCGACTTCAGCACGTACCCGCTGGCACCGGCCTTCAGAGCCTGGAAGAAGTACTGCTCGTTGTCGTGCATGGTGAGCATCAGGATCCGCAGACCCGGCTTGAGGACGGCCAGTTCCCGGGCGGCCTGCAAGCCGGTCATGCGCGGCATGGCGATGTCCAGGACGGCCAGGTCGACGTCACTTGTGCGGGCCAGTTCGACGGCCTCGGCGCCGTCACCGGCCTCGGCGACCACCTCCAGGTCCGGTTCCTGGTCGAGGATGAGCCGCACACCCCGGCGGACCAGCGCGTGGTCGTCGGCGAGCAGGATGCGGATGGTGCTGCGGGAGGCCCTCCAGGGCGGCGTTCCCGTCGGGGAAGTGGTGGCGTCGTCGGGCATGGTCAGGGCTGCTTCCTCGGAACGGACGCGGTGAGCTGGACCCGGGTGCCGGTACCGGGTGCCGGGGTGATCTCAAGGCTGCCCCCGATGAGCAGGGCCCGCTCGCGCATCCCGCGGATGCCGGCGCCTTCGCGAGGGGCCTCGATGCCGGAGCCGTCGTCGGTGACCGTCAGCACCACGCTGTCGTCGGCGTGGCGCAGGGCGACCGTCACCCGCTGGGCGTCCGCGTGACGGGCGACGTTGGTCAGGGACTCCTGGGCGACGCGGTAGAGGACCAGTTCGGTCTCCGGCGCGAGGGCGGGCAGGTCGGCGTCGAAGCGCCGGCTGACCCGCAGCCCGGTGTGCGTGGCGAAGTCCTCGGTGAGCGAGGTCAGCGCGCTGACCAGGCCCAGGTCGTCCAGCACGCCGGGCCGCAGCCGGCGCACCAGGCGACGGACCTCGTCGAGGCTCTCCCGGGTGATCTCCTGCACCTCGTGCAGCTCTTCCCGCAGTGCCGCCGGCGCCTCGTCCGCGGCCCGCTTGAGTCCCAGCAGGATCGCGGTCATGCTCTGGCCGACCTCGTCGTGCAACTCCTGGGCGATACGGCGGCGTTCGGCCTCCTGGGCCAGCAGGGCCCGGGCGCTGCTGGTGGCCCTTTCGTGCTCCAGCCGCTCCAGCATGGCGTTGAACGTGCGGATCACCTCGGCGACCTCGCCGCCTCCGGAAGCGGGCAGACGTTGGCCGGGGCGCAGCAGGTCCACGGTGGTCATCAGCTTCGTGAGCCGGTCGAGCGGGGCCAGGCCGAGCCGCAGCAGCGCGGCGTTGGCGACCAGCATCACGGCCAGGCCGCCGACGAGGATGACGGCCTCGGTGAGCAGGACCGGCACCGAGACGGTCACCGGAGCCCACAGGAGCAGCGCGGTCGCCGTGCCCAGCACGACGGCGTTCAGGGCGAAGATCCGCCAGAACAAGGACACCGGCCCAACGCCTCCCCTTCTACAACCTCGCTCCACCTCCACTGTCGGCCATCGCGCAGCCCCACCGCGTCCACGGTACCGGGGCGCTCGGGTGCGCCTGCGGCCAGCGTCTCCCGTCCCACGTGCCGCGTCGATGGGGCCGGGACCCCATTTCCCGGGGTGCGCGCCACCCATGGTCGGTCCGTATGGGTCCCGTGCCCCGGCGTAGATGGGGCCCGCGCCCGATAGGTGTCCGCCGCCGGACCGGCCATGGTGGGAGGCACACGATCACCGCCCACGAGAAGCGTCGGCTCGGCAACGCCGCCGCGCTGTGCGCCGCCGCGAAAGGGACTGACCATGTCACTCGACGTCACCCGGGCCGAACCCCATCCGGACGAGGCCCGGCGGCACCTGGAGCACGCCCGCGTCTCCCGGCTGGCCCAGCTGCGAGCCCTCGACGAGACCCGGCAGACCACGGACGCGTACCTGTTGTCCGAGCAGAGGGCCGCCATGAAGCGGGCCCTGAAGGAGATCGAAGAAGCCTTCACCCGCATCGACGACGGCACCTACGGCACCTGCCAGGACTGCGCCAAGCCCATCCCCGCGGAACGGCTGGAGATCCTCCCCTACACCCGGTGCTGCGTCGCCTGCCAGCGCCGAGCCACCTGACCACCGCCCGCGCCGACCTCCCGCCCTCTGCCCTCGAAGGGGTGAAGTGGTGAACCACCAGACCATCGGCCAGAGCACGACCCACCTGTCGGCCGAGGACCTCGCCGCACTGCGCCGGGACCTTCATGAGCAGTGCCGGTTCCGCCAGGAGCAACTGCTGCAGCTCGCCGGACCGGTCACCTCACGCGCCGAGGACCGGCTGCAGCGGCAGGCCGCCGCGCAGATCGAGGTCCGCGTCAAGCTCGCCGCGTCCGCCCGCATGGTTCTCGCCGACGTCGAGGCGGCCCTCCGACGCATGGACGACGGCTCGTACGGCACCTGCCACCTGTGCCGGCGCCCCATCGACCGGGAACGGCTGATGATCGTGCCGCAGTGCCGCTACTGCGCCCGCTGCCAGCAGGTCAGGGAGGCGATCCCATGACCGGCGTCGACCACTCCGGCACGACCGCTGCCCGGCACCGGCCCTGGCCGCTGTGCCGGCGCTGCTGCGGCATCGCCCTGGACATGGGAAGCGCCCGCACCCGCGCCTGGATCGCCGGAAAGGGTGTGGTCGTCGACGTACCCACCGTGACCTTCCCGGGCGCCGGCGCGGTCCACCCCGTCCAGCGCGGCACCATCATCGACACCCCGGAGTGCGCCCGCATGCTGCAGCGCCTCCTCGCCCACCGTCTGCCCCGCTCCGCCCGCCCCATGGTCATCGTCACCGCGCCCGTCCTGGACGGCCTCGCCTACCGCACCCAGGCCCGCACCGCGGTCGACGTGCTCCGGCCGCACAGCGTCCTGACGGTGCCCGGCGCCCGTGCCATCGCCGTGGCGGCCGGGGCGGACATGTCCCGTCCGCTGATGGTGGTGGACATCGGCGCCCACCTCACCGAGGTGGTGCTGCTGGGTGACGGCGACATCACCGACGCGCGCCGCACCGCCCTGGGCACCAGCGATCTGGACGACACGACCACACCCGGGGAGATCGCCGGGGTGGTGGCCTCGATGGTGACCGCGATGCTGCGGCAGGACCGCACCTCGTTCACCGCCGACGCGGTGCACCGCGGCATCCTGCTGGCCGGTGGCGGTGCCCTGCGTCCCGAGGTCATCCGCCACCTCACCGAGCAGCGGCACATGCCGGTGCGCGTGGTCCCGGCTCCGCACACCGCATCGGTTCGCGGCGCCGCCAGGCTTCTGCAAGCCGCCCACACCCACCCCTCCGCCTCCTCCGACCCTCTCCCGCCGGCCGTCCGCCCCCACCGGACGGTGTGAGCGGGCTCGGCGTGAGCCCGAGGCTGTGGCGTGCGGATCGTCCCGGGGCCGCGGGACTTGGCGCGGTACGTCCGCCGCGTCGCGTTCGCCCCCCCCGCTTCCCCGGGCTCCGCATCCGCCGCGTCCGCCGCCGGAAGGAGGACACGTGCCCGGCCGCGTCCGCCACCTCACGAGGAGTTGTCCGTGGTCATGCTCCGGCGCCTGAGACGCAATCCCTTGTGCCGCCGCAACGACCTGGTCCAGGCGTGGATCGGTCTCGTCCTGCTGCTGGCCGCGCCGGCAGCCACCCCTGCCGTCATGGTCCTCGTCGGCGACGCCGCCCACCGCCACTACGCCCACGCCGCCCAGCACCAGGCCGCCACCCGTCACCACACCACCGCCGTCCTCCTCCAGGACGCCCGGCGCCACCCCGAACCCGGCTCCGCCGAAGCCAGGAAGACCCGCTACCCGGCCGAGGTCCGCTTCACCGACCCCCACGGGCGCACCCGCACCGCCACCGCCGATGTCCGGCCCGCGCTGCCCAAGGGCAGCGCCGTCCGCGTCTGGGTCGGCACCGACGGGAAGATCACGGACCCACCGCTGAGCCCCGGCGAGGTCCGCAGCCGCGCCATGGGATCGGCCATCATCGCCGCCCTCGGCGTCCACGCCACCGCGGCCGCCGCCTACGGCGTCACCTGTCGCGTCATCCTGCGCCGCAACCTCGCCGCGTGGGACACCGCCTGGGCCCGGACGGCACCGCGTTGGACCACGTCTCCGTAGGTCACGGCCGGGCCGAGGGGTCCAACGCCCCGCACGGTCACGAAGCCCTTCCCGCTTTCGCCGCCGACTTCCGGCCGCTCGCCGCCGAGCACTCGGCCGAGTGGCCGCCGAGAGGTACGAGCTCGCCGAACTCCGGGACGGGGCAAGACCACTGATCACGGAACTCGGTTGCGTCACGGGCGGCGGCCTGGCGTACGTTCGAGCCCATGACACGCATCCGGGGATTCCGGCCGGTCAACCGGTGAGCGGCTGGTGGCCCCTTCTGGAGGAACGGACCCGCCGAGAGGTCGACGCCGAAGTGCTGCGGGACCGCCGCCTGCCGGCGGTCAGGTCCGTATGGAACGCCCTGCGCCCGCTGGGGCTGGGCTTGGCCGAGGCGGAGCGGGTGGTCCATGCGCGGTACGAGGCTCTCGCCGACCAGGTGCGGCGCACACCCCCCGATCCGCTCGACGTGCCCTCACTCGCCGCCCGTGCCGCGGCTCTCCCGGGCCGTGTGGCCGCGATCGAGGCTGTGTGGGACGGCGACACGGTGCACGACTGGTTCGTGGTGCTGATCGCGGTCCTGGAGGATCCGGACGGGGACGGCCACTTGGCGACCGTCCACCACCGTCGTGACGGCTCCCCTCCGCGCACTGCCGCCGCCGAGGCCGGCCGGGCGCTGGCCGACCACCTCGGCGTACCGTTCCGCTTCCCCTCCCCGCACGTCCCCGACGACCAGACCCCGCGTCGGCGGGCAGTGGCGCGGCCGACGGAGGAGCCGTGGCCGAGCCGATGGGGTGATCGTGCGTCCCGAAACGCTGCCCTGCTCACGTGGTCGGGCTCCTGTGGCGGTGACTGCGGGAACGGGTCGTGAAGCGGGTACGCCGGCTTCCGCTCGCTCCTGGACGCGGCGCTGCCGAACCGGGATTTCGGCAACCTCTCCCGTGCGCGCCCTCGTCGCGGCCTCCGGGCCGACTGGGGATCGACGGTCGGTCAGCCACGGCATTGCGCGCCGCGGCTCCCGCACTCGGCGAGGCTCGCCCGCATGAGTCGCGTGGACGCGGGAATCCGGTGATCACGTTTCCGCGGAGCGGGAGGAGATTCTTCGTGCACAAGGGCAAGTGGATAACAGGCAGCGCACGCAAGGAGTTGGCCGAAGCCTTCACCAAGGAGTACCGCGAGGGGCAGTCGATCCGCGCCATAGCCGAGGCGCATGGCCGGTCGTACGGCTTCGTGCACCGTGTGCTCACCGAAGCCGGCGCGCCCCTCAGGGCGCGGGGAGGCGATGTCCGCGCCGGCAGCGCCCACTCGACACGATGACGGCCACGTCGACATCGGTGTACCGCGCGAGGCTGGACCCATGAGTTCCGGGTAGCCGAACCTCGTGGGGCCCCAACGAGAGCAGGGCACCCTGCCGAAAGGAGTGTCATGTCCGGAGTACTCCAGCGACTCAAGCAGTTCGCGAACAGTCCGCAGGGCCGGCGCACGATCGAACAAGTACGGCGTACCGCGGCCGATCCGCGCCGTCGGGCCCAGGCCCAGCGGCTCTTCGGCAAGCTGCGCGCCCGCCGGTCGGGGTCAGGAATGTGACCCACGCCGATGAACGGCCCGCCGCTGCGCGCCATCCACGAGTCGCAGCCCGGGTCGGTCACGGGCAGCACAGCGGCCCGGAGATCGGGGTCAAAGACCGGCGCACACGGACCGGGCGGTCTTCAATTCCTTCTGCGCCTCGGGCTCAGAGAGGTCGGCGAAGCGGAGCAGCCGGTTCTGCACCCGGCTCATGGCCTCGGCCAACGGCTTGAACTCGCGATCACCGGCGGCCGCCGCGGTGGACAGCACGGCGGCGGCGCCGAGGCGGTCGAAGGCGATTTCCCTCTTGGCCCCGTCGGCCGCGAGGTCCGACTCGTCGAAGCCCCGCAGGGCGTCGCAGGCTTGGCGGGCGTCGCCGGCCGCGCCGCTGTCGGCGGAGCCGTCCCCGCCGCTGAGCGCCCAGGCGGTGCCGACGCCGCCCGCGCCCAGCACGAACCCCACGACGAGGGCGGCGGCCAAGGAGGGGTGCACCCGGCGGGCCGGGGCGGTGGGGACGGGGTCGGGGCCGGGGTTGCCCGAGGGGGCGCCGCGAGCGGGTGGTGTTGACGATGACATGCCAGAAGGGTAGCGGTCGGTGCCCGGCGCACGGACAACCCGGTCCGTCGTCGTGGAGGACCCGCAGGGGCCCTGGACACCTGGGAGGTGTTCGGCACCTCCGAGCACCGAAGCCGTTCGTCTACCTCCCCGCCTCCCGGTCGGAGGACGGCCACACGTAGGGCAGGTCGTCCGGGACGCCGGGGAACACGGGTGCGTACGTGTCCGGGTCCTTGCGGACGAGCGCGGACTGGTGGCTGCGGTGGAAGGCCTCGTCACCGAGCCACGGCGGGAGTTCGCCCGCCGCGGCGAGAGCGGGCTGATCGCGTACGTGTGCGCCCGGACGGCCTGCGGCGTACCCGGCGACCAGTGACGCGGCACAGCTGTCCTGGTGTCCCTGCTCGCGCCAGACCCGGCACACTTCGAGTCCGTAGCGGACCAGGGCCTCCTCGTATCCGCTCCACATGCGCACGGCCGGGTGCCTGCGCCAGCCGTATCCGGGGACGGTCAGGCCGCGCAGGACCTGGAGTGCCTCGACCCGCTGCTTGCCGAGGCGGCGACGGTCCAGGATCAGGGCGGAGCGCCGGAAGTCGGCATCGGGCAGGAACGTCTGCATGGGCGCCGTCCTGGAAGTCCTTGAGCGCGTAGGGGAGTTCGGGGGGCCAACGGGCCCGGCGGTCTCGGTCCGTGCGGGCCGCGGTCAGCCGTCCGCGGCCGGGGGACCCGCCGTGTGGCCGGGGTGCCCGAGGGCGCGACGCGCCTCCCTCATCTCCGCCTCGTACAGGTGGTCCCGGCCCTGGGCGAGTGCGTTCACCACACTGCGTTCCAGTTCCTGGAACGGCCGGTAGTAGGTGTCGTTGTAGGCCTCGACGATCTGGAACGTCCAGTGACCGGGGATGACGTCGCGCCCCAGGATCTCGGCCTCGGCCTTCGCCGCCCACTCGGTGTGCCCGGCCTCGCGCAACAGCCGTACCGCCCGTTCCAGTTCGAGGTCGGCCCCGCCGGTCAGCTGGTGGAAGCTGTACAGGTGGCCGCGGGCGCGCTCCGTGGTCTCCAGGGCCTTCGACAGCGATCCGAGGGCTTCGACGGTCAGGTCGTCGACGCCTTCCGGGCGGCGGTACCGGTGGTCGGGCCGGCCCTGGTACTCGTTCATGGCACTCCCTGGGTGCTGTGGCGCCTTCGGTCCCCGCATCCCTTCCCGTCGCGCCGGGTGACCGTGTGCGGCGTGGGCCGGACGTGTGACGGGTCGTCGCGTGCGGCGCGTCCGTGCGCTTCCCCGGGGACACCCAGCCGACGACAGGCGTTCACCGGGTGCCCCAGGCCCGGGCGGCGGCTCGGGCCAGTCGCCGCAGTACGGCGTTCCGGCCGTGCGGTGGAACCGTCCACAGGGTCACCCCCCGCACCCCCCACCGCTCCAGCAGGGCGTTGGCCGCCAGGAAGCCGGCCGTCGCGGCCCGTTCCATCAGCGCCACGGGCAGGCCGGTGCGGACCATGTCACCGGCCACCACGAGACCCGGGTCCGGGGTGCGGACGGTCGGCCGGTCTCCGTAACCGCCCACCGGGAACAGGGGGCAGTCGTCGCGCCATTCGTGGCGGGCGTCGACGATCGTGGCGTCGCGCGTCTCGGGGTAGACACGGTGCATCTGCTCGATCAGGCGCTTCTCCTCGACGTCCCGGGCGGCGTAGGCCGGCACCGCGTAGGCGTGCAGTTCCACCACGGACCCCCCGGTGCGTGCGGCCCAGTGGGCGGCCTCGTCCTCCCAGCGCTCCAGGACGCTGACGTTGTCCAGGGTCCCGAATCCGCCGGTGCCCAGGAATCCCGGTCGGCCGGGCGCCACGGGGCGGTCCAGCCAGAGCCTGGTCACCAGGAACGGCGGGGCGTTGCGCAACCGTGCGATCCGCTCGCGCCACGGGGCGTCCCCCAGCAGGTCCGAGCGGGCGACGAGGCGGCGCAGGCCCGCGGTGTCCAGGGCGAGGACCACGCTGTCGTGGTACCGCTCGTCCCGGGCGGAGGTGACCTGATAACCGCCGGTGCGCCGCGGCGTGATGTGTTCGACGGCCGTGGCGGTGCGCACCTCGGCGCCGTGCCGCCGCAGGTAGCCGGCCAGGGGCTCCCACAGGGCGGCCGGGAAGGGCGCGCGGGGTACGTCGAACAGCAGGCCCTCGGCCGAGCCGAGGAAGTAGATGTGGAACATCAGCGCCATCTCGGCCGCCGAGAGCTGCCGGGGGTCCGCGAAGAAACTGCGCGAGAACACCTCGAAGGCGAGGTGCCGGGCCTGCTCGGGGAAGCGGACGGCGTCGAGGAACGCATGGGCGCTGACGTGGTCGAGCCGGTCGTAGATGCCGGGGACCCGGACGTCGAGCAACGGCAGGGCCGCGACCGGGTCCATGCGACGCAGGTCCCGCACGGTGAAGGCGGGGCTGAGCGCGGCGAAGCCGAGCGCGCTCCACGGCGGGGTGCGCGGGACGTGGCGGAAGCTGTCGCGCGTTCCGCCGGCGTGGAGCAGCGGGTAGTCGGGCAGTGCGGTCAGCCGCCGCAGGCCGGGGTCGGTACGGCGGAGCAGTCCGCGGAGGTTGTAGTACTGACGGAAGAAGGCGTGGAAACCTCGGCTCATGGTCACCGGGGTGCCGTCGCGCAGGGTGGTCGGCCAGCCTCCGGCGCGCCCGCCGAGATACGGCTGCCGCTCGTACACCGTCACGGCCACCCCGCGTTCGGCGAGTGCCGTGGCGGCGGCGAGACCGGCGATGCCGCCGCCGACGACGGCGGTGCTGGGTCGGGCCCCGTCGGGGCGCGGCCCGCCGGGGGGCGCCGGCAGCATCCGGGCCCGCCGGTCCCGGCCCCGCCGGGAACCGTCCGGCGCCTCGGCGGCGGTCATCGCGCGCGCTCCGCGCGCCGTGCGACGAAGGTGTGGGTGATGCCGGTCTGCCAGCCCGGCAGGGGCAGGGCCCGGACGCGTTCGAAGCCGGCCGCGCGGACGCGCGCGGCGAAGCGTTCGACGGTGTCGAACTCGATGACGCTGCGCCACAGATGGCGGTACAGCCCGCCGTCCCCGAGGGCGGACGCCACGGGCTGTACGAGGCCGCGGCACACCAGGCTCCACACCGCTCGGTCGACGCGTCGGCCGCTGAGGGTGTACTCGTGCACGCCGAGCCGGCCACCGGCGACGAGCAGGTCCCGTACGGCGGTGAGGACGGCGTCGGGATCGGCGACGTTGCGCAGCAGGTAGGCGGCGAAGACCGCGTCGAACGGACCGGTCACCCCTGCCTCGGCCAGGCGTTCCGCCGGTGCCCGCACGAAGGTCACCTCGTCCGCCCAGGGCTTGGCGGCGGCCCGCCGCAGCATGCCGGCGGAGGCGTCGACGGCGGTGATGTGCGCGGCCGGCAGGACGGCGCGGAGCGCGGCCGTCGAGGCGCCTGTACCGCAGCCGAGGTCCAGCAGGCGCAGGCCCGCTCCGGACCCGGGCAGGCCGAGACGGCGTACGGAGCGCCGGAGGTGGGCGTGATAACCGGGGTTGGCGGCCACCAGCGCGTCGTAGCCGCGGGCGGCGTGGTCGAACGCGGCGGTGAGGTCCTCGTCGCGCAGCAGCGTCATGCGGTCTCCAGGTCGGTGCGGTCGGGGGGTGATCAGTCGCGGGGGCGGCGAAGCGGGACCGGTGGGTCAGTCGAAGGGGCGGCGGGGCAGGAGGGGCAGTTCGAGCGCCGACCGGAGCATCGGACCGACCGGGGTGCGCAGGCCGATGGCCAGGTCCTCGCGCAGGCGGGTGCGTCCGTCGAGGAAGCGCAGCAGCCTCGGGGCGGGTACGTGGGCGAACAGGCCGCAGAACAGTGCGGGACCGTCGACCCGGCCGGTGGCAAGGGCCCGCAGCAGTACGGCGTCCATGGCGCGGGACCGGGCGGAGTGGGCGGGAGGCGGCACCGGCCGGTGTCCCCGGCGCAGGGCGGCGGCGACGGACCGCGTCTGGCGTTGCAGACCGGCGAAGGTGTAGCCGGTGGACGGGCGGGTGGCGCCGCCTGCGGCACCGATGCGGAAGACGGAGGCTCCCACCTGCCGGGGCATCGGCGCGTCCGTCATCGGGATGACGCCCTTCTCGGTGGCGAGGACCTGTGTGTCGCCGAGGCGCAGCACGTCGTCGACGTAGTGCCGCACCGCCGCCTCGTAACCGGCGGTGGTGAGTGCCCGGGGTGAGAACTCGGTGTACTCGACGAGGGCCTGGTGCGGTCCGACGGGCAGGACGTAGCCGAACGAGAGGCCGTCGGCGGGCTGCGGGGTGCGGAAGTCCATGAGGTCGACGGTGCCGGGGTCGAAGACCGGTCGTGCGGTGCGGACGAACCAGCCGTGGAAGTGCTGGAGCAGTGTGGTGCGGGCGGCGGGCAGGCTGCCGGGCGGCCGGGAGTCGAACACCCAGCGGGCGGTGAGCACCCGGGCCTCTCCGTCGGCGCCCCGCGCCAGGACGCGGGCTCCGCCCTCGACGTCCTCCACCGTCTCGACGGTGGCCTCCAGCCGCCGCACGTTCGGGCTGCGCGCCAGGTCCCGCCCGACCAGGCCCTCGAAGTCGTCGGACCGGATCATCTTGTAGCGCAGCGGCGCCAGGTTCCCTTCGATCGGCTCGCCCGTGGGGGGCCGTACGCGCAGGCGCCCCCAGGAGGCCGTCAGGGCGCCGTCGAAGCGCCCGTGGCCCGGCTCCCAGAAGCACCAGGTGCGGCGCGGCGCGCGCAGAGGGCCCGGCGGCGCGTCCACCAGGACGACGGACGGCGTCCGCAGCCCCCGCGCGTGCCCGGCCAGACGGTGGGCCAGGGACAGGCCGGCGGCTCCGCCGCCCAGAACGGCCACCTCCGCCTCGAACACGTCGGCTCCTTCCGTGCTGTGCGTGCACGTGCCCTGCGTCTCTTCCCGCCGACGTGCCCGCACGGACGCGGGTCACCCGGATGCGGCACACGGGGGTCACGACGGGTCGGCGATGTGGAAGGCATCGCCGCAGACGGCCGGCCGCGCCGAGGCCGGTGCCGCGGGCCCGCCCGGTGCACGCGGCGGAGACGTGGTGACGGACCGCTGGTGACCACGACGAGAGGAACAGGATGCGCCCCACACAGGCGAAGGAACACCATGCAGTCACGCCACCGCCCGCCCCGCGCCCGGCCCTGCCGTCGGGATCCCCCGTCCGGGTGCGCCGGGAGGCATCCGCAGGGAGCCCGCCGCCCGCCTCCGCCACCGGTGACGCGACGGCCGATAGGCACCCCCGCCCCGGGCCGGGTCGGGGCCGAGGACAGGACCTGGCATCCGCAGGGAGCCCGTCGCCGGCGGGCTCCGGCGCGCAGGAGGCCGGCCGGTGACGCGCACGTTGCCCGGACGCACCGACCACGTCGTCGTCGTGGGGGCCGGCCTCGCCGGGCTGTCGGCCGCCCTGCACCTGCTGGGCGCCGGTCGACGTGTCACCGTCCTCGAGCGGGACGCCCTGCCCGGCGGCCGGGCCGGACGCCTGGACCTCGGGGGCTACCGGGTCGACACCGGTCCCACCGTGCTGACCATGCCCGAACTCGCCGACGAAGCCTTCGCGGCCGTCGGCGACAGCCTGCACCGCAGGGTGGAACTGATCCCCCTGCACCCGGCCTACCGGGCCCGCTTCGCGGACGGCAGCACGCTCGACGTCCACACCGACGCCGACGCGATGGCGGCGGAGGTGGAGCGCTTCGCCGGTCCCGGTGAGGCGGCGGGGTACCGGCGGCTGCGCGACTGGCTGGGCAAGCTGCACCGGGCGCAGATGCGCCGTTTCATCGACGCCAACTTCGACTCCCCGCTCAACCTGCTGAACACCGACCTGGCCCGGCTGGCCGCGCTCGGCGGCTTCGGCCGGCTGGACGCCCGGATCGGGCGTTTCCTGAAGGACGAACGGCTGCGCCGGGTCTTCTCCTTCCAGGCGCTGTACGCGGGTGTGCCGCCCGCCCGCGCGCTGGCCGCGTACGCGGTCATCGCCTACATGGACACCGTCGCGGGCGTGTACTTCCCGCGGGGCGGCGTGCACGCCCTGCCGCGGGCCATGGCGGACGCCGCCGCCGAGGCGGGCGCCGACCTACGGTACGGGCAGCGGGTGACCCGTCTGGAACGCTCGGGCGGGCGCGTCACCGCCGTCGTCACGGACCAGGACCGCATCCCCTGCGACGCCGTCGTGCTCACCCCGGACCTGCCGGTCGCCTACCGGCTCCTCGGCCGTTCCCCCCGGCGTCCGCTGCGCCTGCGGCACTCACCGTCCGCCGTGGTGCTGCACGCCGGAACGGACCGCACCTGGCCCCGACTGGCCCACCACACGCTGTTCTTCGGCGCGGCCTGGCACACCACGTTCACCGAACTCACGCGCACCGGCAGGCTGATGAGCGATCCCTCCCTGCTCGTCACCCGGCCCACCGCCACCGATCCCCGGCTCGCACCGCCGGGCCGCCATCTGCACTACATCCTCGCGCCCTGCCCCAACACCGACATCGGGCCGGATGCCGGCGCCTGGCGCGAACTCGGCCCCCGCTACCGCCGGACGCTGCTGCGGGAGCTGGAGCGGCGGGGTCTGCACGGCATCGAGGCCGCCGTCGAGGAGGAGTGTCTCGTCACCCCGGCCGACTGGCGGGCCGCGGGTCACGCCGCGGGCACCCCCTTCTCGGCCGCCCACACCTTCGCCCAGACGGGGCCGTTCCGGCCGCGGAACCTCGTGCGGGGCACCGAGAACGCCGTCCTCGCCGGCTGCGGCACCACGCCGGGCGTCGGCGTGCCGACCGTGCTGCTGTCCGGGAAGCTCGCCGCCGCGCGGATCACCGGTCCGCCGCGTCCCGCACCCTCCCGGCCCCCCGTCCCTCCCCTGCGCGTGAAGGAGACCACCACATGACGGACCGCGAACTGCGCGCGGCGGGGATCGGTGATCCGGCGCTGCGCGCGGCGTACCGGCACTGCCGTGCTCTGAACGCGCGGCACGGCAGGACGTACTTCCTCGCCACCCGGCTGCTGCCCGTCGAACGCAGGCCCGCCGTGCACGCTCTGTACGGCTTCGCCCGCTGGGCCGACGACATCGTCGACTCCTTCGGCACCGGCGCGGACACCGGGCGGCGGGCGGCGGCCCTGGCGGAACTGCGGCGGAGCCTGGAGGACGGACTGCGGTACGGGCGCGGTGACGAGCCGGTGGTCCTGGCGCTCGCCGACACCGCGCACCGGTACGGCATCGAGCACGCGTTGTTCCATGACTTCATGTCCGCGATGAGCTCGGATCTCACGGTGACCGACTACGCCACCTACGCCGACCTGCGCGGCTACATGCACGGCTCGGCCGCGGTGATCGGACTGCAGATGCTGCCGGTGCTGGGCACCGTGGTGCCGCGCGAGGAGGCCGCGCCGTACGCGGCGGCGCTGGGTGTCGCCTTCCAGCTCAGCAACTTCCTCCGGGACGTGGGCGAGGACCTGGACCGGGGCCGCGTCTATCTGCCCGCCGACCTCCTCGCGGGCCACGGAGTGGACCGGGAACTGCTGCGGTGGAGCCGGGACACCGGCCGGCACGAGCCTCGCATCACGGCCGCGCTGCGCGAGTTCGAGGCGCTGACGCGCGGTGTCTACCGGGAGGCGCTCCCCGGCCTCGGCATGCTGGACCCGGTCTCCCGTCCCTGTATCCGCACCGCGTTCGTCCTGTACGGCGGCATCCTGGACGCGGTCGCCCAGGACGGTTACTCGGTGCTGCACCGCCGCGCGGTGGTCCCGCGCCGGCGGCGCGCGGCGGTCGCCGCGGACGGCCTCGTGCGGGCGGTCACCGCGCGGCTGCGCGCCGGGCGTTCCTCCCGGCGACCCGGGGCACCGCGTCCGCTGCCCGCCCCGGTGCTCGGCGGACCCTGCCCACCGGCCGCGGCGGAGGTCGGGTGAACCCCGTCCCACCGGTCCGGCGCGGTCGTCTTCCGCTGTCGCTGCGCCGACGGCCGGTGCCGTGGGAGCGTCAGCGGCCGACCTGGCGCGACGCCGGGCCGGGCGTGATCGCGGAGGCGTTGGAACGGGCGCGGGCCCGGCCGTCCGGCAACTGGTACGTCGTCGGTGCGTCGGGCGTTCTGCGCGACGACCGTCCGCTCGCGGGAACCGTGGCGGGTCAGGAGGTGGTCGTGTGGCGCGGTCCGGATGGCCGTCCGGTGGCCGGCCCCGGTGTCTGTCCCCATCTCGGGGCACCGTTGCGGGACAGTCCGGTTCGGTGCGGCACCCTGGTGTGCCACTGGCACGGGCTGGCCCTGGACGGCACCCCCTACGCCGGCTGGGCTCCGCTGCCGGTGCACGACGACGGCCTGCTGCTGTGGGTCCGGCTGGACGCGGTGGGCGGTGAGCCCCCGTCGGACGCGCCGGTCGTCGTGCGGCGGCCGGAGCGGGCACGCGCGCTGGCAGCCGTCTACACCGGCACGGGGGTCTGCGAGGTCGAGGACGTGGTGGCCAACCGTCTGGACCCGTGGCACGGTGCGTGGTTGCACCCGTACTCGTTCGTCGACCTCACGGTGGTCGGATCACCCGACGGCTCCGGGAGCGGCACCGAGGACGCCTTCACCGTCGACGTCTCCTTCAAGGTGGCGGGGCGCCTGGTCGTACCCGTCCGCGCCGTGTTCACCGCCCCGGAGCCGCGCACGGTCGTCATGCGCATCACCGAGGGTGAGGGGGCGGGTTCCGTCGTCGAGACCCACGCCACGCCACTCGGTCCCGACCGGTCGGGCCGGCCGCGGACCACGGTGACCGAGGCGGTGGTGGCCGCCTCCGACCGGCTGGGCTTCGCCGTCGTCCGCCGTGCGGCGCCGCTGCTGCGACCGCTCGTGCGCGCGGCCTCGGCGCGCCTGTGGCGCGACGACCTCGCCTACGCCGAACGACGCTGGACGCTCCGCGCCTCGGGACGCTTCCCCGGCTGAGCGGCGACGAGCGGTCGTCTGCCGACGCTGTCGGCCACGCGCCCGCGAGCCCCGCTCCGCGTCAGCTCCGTCGGGATCGTGTCGCCGCGACGGCCCGGGCCCGGTCGGAGGCCGCGACCGGATCGCGGTGCTTCGTCCAGGCTTCCGCACCGCACCACGGGCCGATCCGCCGGAACTGTTCCGGCGCGGCCTCGTGGCATCGCGCTTCGACCAGGTGGTGGGCAGGCAGATGGCGCAGCCACGGCAGGTGCTCGTCGTGGCCGGGGGCCTGGTCGAGTGACCGGGCGACGCTCTCCAGCACGTCCTTGACCGCACGAGAGGGCGCGAGCGCGGCACGGCCGGACCGTGTCGCCTCCTTCAGCAGGGCCTTGAAGCGCGCCATGCGATCGGCCGGGACGGTGTGTGCGTATCCGCTCCCCCGCACCGCCCAGGCGTGCTGGAGGAGCAACTCGGCATGAACCGTGGCCGCGGTGCAGTCCCATGGGCGGCGGCCGGGTCGAAGCGGGCACGAATCCGGAGCGCACCTCCCGCTCGGCGGAGGCGGACCCCGCTCCGCCAGGCGAGGCAGACCGCGGCCAGGGCGAGGAGACCGAAGACGAGCGTCATGGACCGCACCCTCTCGGCTGTTGAGCACATATGACAAGGGACAACGGGACCCGCCCGGACGGGTGACCGAGCTCGGTCGCCCCCGGCGGAGACGGTCACCGCGCCGGCGTCCCCCGACGGACCGGGCCGGGGGCGGCGGGCACGTCACCGTCTGGGGGCCGCGGCCGGACTCGACTGCCGTCGGCGGACGTCCGCCACGTGCCACCAGTGCCACCACCAGGCGGCACGCTCCACACCCTTGAGCTGCCGTCGCAGCGCCCGTTCCGCGGGGGTCGACGGCGTGCTGGGGACGAGCCGTTCGGGGTGACCGGGCGCCGGTCCTCCATCGGCTGTGCCCAGAGGCACGGACACCCAGATCGATCCCATGGCGGCGAGGCAGCGCATCACCGGGCCCGCCCAGTCCTGGAGCCTGCTCCTCGTGCCGCTCCGACCGCATCGGTCCTCAGCACGCACCGCCGTCAGCCCCCTCGGCGATCCGTCGTGAACGTCAGTACCGAGGCGCCCGTGGAGGTCTGTACGGCGGTGCGCAGGGTGATGTCCGCCGTGTCCGCGAGGGCGCGGTAATCGTCGAGGGTGCGTTCCCGGCCGCCCGCGGTCAGCAGCATGCGCAGATCCATCGCGGTCGCCCACGGCTGTTTGACGCCTTCCTCCTTCAGCCGTTCGATCACCACGACATGGCCGTGCGGCGCGGCGGCCGTGGCGCAGCGGTCCAGGATCCGCGCGGCCTGCCGGTCGTTCCAGTCGTGCAGGACGAAGGAGAGGACGTAGGCGTCGGCGCCGGAGGGCAGGGGGTCGAAGAACGTGCCGGGGACCACCGTGCAGCGGTCGGTGAGGCCGGCCTCGGCCAGCCGTCGGCGGGCGTTCTCGGCGGTGCCGGGGAGTTCGACCAGGGTGCCGCGCAGTTCGCGGTGCGCTTCGAGGATGCGGGTGAGCAGCTTCCCCGTCCCTCCGCCCACGTCGACCACGTGGCCGACGCCGCTCCAGTCGTAGGCGTCCGCCGCCGCCTCCACGTTCGCCAGGTGCGTCTCCATGAGGGCGTCGAAGGACGCGGCTCGTGCGGGATCGGCGGCGAGGTCTTCCCAGAAGGACGCGCCGAACCGGTCCGGGTAGGCCGGTTCGCCGGTGCGGACCGTCGTGAGCAGACCGCTGAGCGCCAGATCGGAGCGGCCCATGCCGCCGTCGAGGTCCAGCCAGGCACGGGTGCGCGCGGGATGGTCGTTCCTCAGGACGGACCCGAGGTCGGTGAGGGCGTAGCGGCCCGGCTCCGGCTCTTCGAGGAGGCCACTGGCCGCCAGGTGGTCCAGGAGCCGGCGCAGGGCGTCGGCGTCGCTCCGGGTGCGTTCGGCCAGGGCGTCGGCCGTGGTGACGCCCTCCGCGACGAGGTCGGCCAGACCGAGGGTGGCCGCGGCGCGGATCGCGTACGGCGTGACCAGGTCGGTGAGTGCCGCGAGGCGGGCGACCGCGGGGTCGCCGGGGGTGGCGGGAGGAACCGGCGTCCGCGTCGTGCGCGCCGAGGTCGTCGTGCTCATGCGTTCGCTCCGTCGCTGGTGGTGGTCCGGGTCAGTACGCAGGCGTACGCGGGCAGGCTCATCGCGTCCGTCTGGAGGTGGAACGGCAGCAGGGGGCCGACCGCGAAGCCGAAGCGGACGAAGACGTCGGCCAGACCCTGTGCGGTGAGCGGCTTGAACGGGAAGCTGTCCACGCGGCTGCCCCGGAGGTAGAGGCAGCCGCCCGGACGCAGGACGCGTGCGGTTTCGCCGGCGTACAGCGCGCGGTCCTCCCCGCCGAGATGGTGGAAGCAGCCGCGGTCCACGACGACGTCGAAGGTACCGTCGGGAAACGGCAGGTCGCGCACGTCGGCCTGCTGGAAGGCGGGCGGGGCGTCCTCGGGGGCTTCCTCCGCGGCGCGGGCCCTGGCCAGGGTGAGGGCTTCCGCGCTGAGGTCGATGCCGGTGGCCCGGTATCCGGCGCCGGCCAGGGCGATGGCGTCCCAGCCGGTTCCGCAGCCGATGTCGAGGGCGGTGCGTCCGGCGCCCGGCCCGTGGGCTGCCAGGAATCCGACGAGTTCGGCGGAGGGGTGGCTGAGTTCCCAGTAGGTGTGGTGGTCGCCGTTGCGGTAGCTGCGGTTCCAGTCGAGCGCGGTGGTGGGCGTCGTCATGGTGGCGCTCCGTCCGGGGTCGGGTAGGGACAGCTCGTCAGCCGCGTGCCACCGCACCCCGGGCCGTGCGCGTCAGGGCCGGGCGGGTGCGGACGCGGTCAGGGTGATGTAGGTGTCGGTGATCACGGGTGTTTCCCCGGCCAGGGCCGGGCTGCATGCGTAGACGTGGTAGCGGGGCCAGGCGGGGACGAGCGAGGTCGGGTGCGGGGCGGCGGCCGGGGGCAGGGGTGCTGCCGGGGCGGGCCGCCCGTCCTGCCCGGCGGTGGGCCTGTGGTGGAGGAACGGTCCGTGGCCCATGACGGTTTCCATCCTCGCTCCGGGCACCTGGGCGAGGTCGTCGGCGGTCACCTCTGCCGCGAGCCTGGAGGACGGGATGGACAGGCAGGCGTCGAAGCGGCGCGTCGTGCCCGCGTCGTAGTGCACTTCGAGCGCTCTGGTCTCCCTGGTCGCGAGGCCGCAGGAGAAGACGAGGGCGGTGAGGCTGCGCCACGTGTCCCTCCACGTGTCCGCTCCCCCCGGGTTTCTGAGGCTGAGGACGAGCAGGGGCTGGGCGCGTACCACCGTCCAGTGAGGGGTGCCGGAGGCACCTTGCTCCATGGGCCGGTCGTGGGAACGAAGGAGTGTCGCGTTCTGCACTGGAGGTCCCGTCGGTGTTGCTGCCGGCAGTTGTGTGCACGACCCTATGCGTCGGGAGTGAACTCCAGCAGGCAGTATCCGGACGGCGTGGGGTGGACGGTCCGCAGGGTGAGCCCGGCCGTGCGGCCCAGCGCCCGGAATTCGTCCTCCGTGCGCTCCTTTCCTCCCAGCAGGGCCATGTACAGGTCGAGGGAGGGCACCAGTCGCGGGGATCCGCGCAGGAATTCGGCGACGACGACGCGGCCGCCCGGGCGGGCGGCGTCGGCGCAGCGGCGCAGGATGTCCGCGGCCCCTTCGTCTCCCCAGCCCATCACGGTCGACTTGACGAGGTACAGGTCGGCACCGCGCGGCAGCGGTTCGAACATGGATCCGGCGACGGCCGTGGCCCGGTCGGCGACACCGGCCTTGGTGAACCTCTCGGTGGCGGTGCCCACGGCGCGCGCGTCGTCGACGAGGGTTCCCCTCAGGTGCGGATGGGCCTGCAGGAGGCCGGTCAGGAGGGCACCGCTGCCGCCGGCGATGTCGGCGACGTGCCCGACCGTCGTCCAGTCGTAGGCCTGGACGATCTCCGGCAGGGTCCAGGCGGTGAGTGTCGCCATCAGTTCGTCGTAGGCGGCGCCGCGGCGGGCGTCGCTGTTGAGGTCTTCGAAGAAGGACCGGCCGAACGTGGGTGTGTAGGCGTCCTTTCCGGTGCGGACCGCGGTCAGGAGCGCACTGAGACCGATGTCGTACTGGCCCATCCCGCCCTCGATGTCGAGCCAGGGGTGGACGGTCATGGGGTGGTCGCGGCGCAGCCGTCGGGAGAGTTCGGTGTTGCGGTACCGGCCGGGGCCGTCCGGCTGGAACACGCCGCGGGCCGCGAGGTGTTCGAGGAGGCGGCCCACGGTGTCGGGGGCGGCGTCGGTGTGCCGGGCGAGGTCCTCGACGGACACGGTGTCGTCGCCGATGTGGTCGGCGAGCCGGAGGGTGGCCGCCACGCGCACGGCCCACGGCGTCACCAGGTCGGTGAGGAGGCCGAGTTGATGCGCGACGTCTGTCGTCGTGGTGGTGGAACTCGCGCTCACGTGTGCTCCTTCGCTCACGGTGATGTCGTCGTACGTGGTCGAGCGCCGCGGTTCACTCCCGCCGCCCGCGGGTGCCAGCAGGCGCAGCAGCCGTGTCTCGTGGTCGATGATGTCGTGCACGGCGTCGTGCAGCGCGGTCGCCAGGCCCTGTCGCAGGTCCGGGACGGCGGCGACGGCCTCCTCGCGCAGGAGGGGCAGGCGCACGGCGACGGCTGATGCCTCCACCTGGCGCTCGGGGGTGCCCGAGAGGATGTGTTCCTCGCGCGCGCGGTGCGCGTCGGCGAGATCGCCGAGGGCTGTGCCCGCGGGCAGCAGTGTCGCGATCAGGTGCTGCCAGGCGGCGGCGTCGGCCGCTGCGAGGGGGATCGCGTCGGTGATCCGCGGATCGTCGAGCAGCGTGGCCGCCTCGTCGAGGAACGTGTGGAACATGCTCCGGAACCCGTCGCCTCCCGTTCCGGCGAGGTGGAGGTCGATGAAGGCCTGGACGAGTGTGTCGACGACGGCCTCGGGGGTGGCCGAGTCGCGGACGGTGGCGACGAGGCGTTCGGCGAGCATGTGGAGGCCCTGGATGCCGAGGGCGGCGTTGGCCGGCTCCAGGCCGGCGCGTGCGGCGGCGGCCAGAGCCGAGCGGATCCGGTCCTCGGTGGGCGGGACGGCCTGGTCCCACGGGGCACGCAGCAGGGCGTGCCGGGGCGGGAAGGGCTGGTGCCGGGAGGCGCGGGCGGCGGCCAGTTCCTCCGGGGCGAGTGTGCGGGGCCGGGCGGGGCGGTCGGAGACCCGGAGCCAGCCGCTCTCCTCGTCGGCGCCGAGGACCACGAGGCAGTGGCCGCCGAAATGGTGTTCGGCGCTGAGGTACGACAGGTAGTGCATGTCGGCGTAGACGATCGCGAGGCCGTGTACGGCGAGTTCCGCCGCGAGTTGGTCGCTGGCCGCGCGCGGGTCGGTGGTGGTGGCGATGTCGAGTTCCAGGCCGACGCCGGCGGCCATGCGGCGGGTGAAGAGCGGGAAGGGGTCGTTGCGGGTGGCGAGGAACGGTGGCGTGCCGGGGGCTTTGGGGACGTACATGAATCCGATGCCGCCACCGAGGCCGAGCAGCATCTCCTCGCCGACGTCGAGGCCGTGGGCGTGCAGGGCCTTGCGGAAGGCGGAGGTTTCGCAGTGGGCGCCGCCGAACAGCGGCGGCCTGGGTTCCCTGCCCGGCAGGGCCTGTCGTTTCTTGCCGCCGGTGGCCGGGGCCGTCGCCATGCCGGCTCCTCTCCCCTGATCGGTGCGGCCGCTGGTGGGCTGCGTCACGGATCCGAGAGTTTTCCAGCGGTGGTGGCGGTCGCCCAGGGACGGGCGGTCCGGTTCTGCGTGAGGGTCACCTCGGACGGTGGGTGCCGGTCCGGGAGTTGACCCGCTTGCTCATGCGGCCGGGTGCGGATGCCGCCACGCGTACGGGGGTCGCCGGTTTCTGTCAGGCGACGGGGAGGTGGATGTCGATGCGGGCGTCGTCGTCCGGGGCGGCGCCGAGGCCGGAGCGGTAGATCTCGTAGAACGGGGGGTTCGGGCAGGGGGCGACGACGCCCTGCTGCTGGAAGGCGGTGGTGTCCAGGGCACGCCGATAGGTCTCGGACAGGGTGCCGAAGCGACCGCGGTGGGTGGTGCGCCAGCACCATACGGGGCCGAGGGTTTCGTAACGGACGGGAAGTCCGCTGTCGGCCGGTAGCGGGAGCCGGCGCAGTCCGGCTTCGGGAACGGCGACGCAGGCGTCGTAGCGGAGGGACTCGGCCGGGACGTACGCCGGGTCGTCGTAGACGACTCCGACGAGTTGTACGCCCTGGGTCAGGCCGCAGGAGTCCGTGTAGTCGATGAGATTGCGCCAAGTCCGCGCGAGTGTACGGAAGGTTCCCGAGTGACGGAGGGAAATGACCGGCAGCGGGCCGAACTCGACGAATGTGAAGATGCGCTGTCCGGACGCCAGCACGGTGTCCCGTGCCGGCGTCGCGCCTGTCCCGGTGACGTGTCTTCCGGCCATGTCCCCTGCCTTCGCGAGGTCGTCCGGGATACCGGAGCGGTATCCGTGCACTTCCCGACTGTATTCCCGCACTTGGCCTTGGAACGACTTTGACCCTATTCCGTGATGTGGCAGGATCCGCCCTCAAGTGACTGCGCGGGCCGCCTCTCTTCGGGGTGGTGCCGCTCATTCCGGATACGGGGGCTCCGAGTGCCGGAATATCTGCCTGGCGTGGGCACGGGTCGTGGCGGCATGCGTGTGACGACGGTGGCGCTTCACGACAGCAGGGTGCTGTCCGCCATTCCCCACATCGTCGCCAGACTGCGCGACGCCTCGTCCAATGTGGACATCGACGTCATCGCGAAACAGGTGCACACGGCTCCGCACTACTTCCGGAAGATCTTCCGGGACACCACCGGAGAGTCGGTGCAGCGCTATGTGCGCCGGTACCGTCTGGAACTGGCGGCGTACCGGCTGGTGTTCACGAGCTGGCCGGTGCACGAGGTGGCCGCCCGGTGCGGCTACTCGGCGCACGCGCCGTTCACGCGGGCGGTCCGCGAGGCCTTCGGGAGCACGCCGGCCGAACTGCGGCGCCGGGAGCCGAGCGCGCCGTGGCCGACGTCCGGGCCGGGCTGCTCCGGCCTGGTCGAGGTGGACAGCGGAAGTCGCGTGGTGGCCTTCCTACGGCACTTCGGCAGTCACGCGTCGCTGTCCGGCCGCTGGCGGCAGATGCGGGACTGGCTGGAGGTCCACGGGTACGAGCCGGACGCGCAGCAACCGGTCGAGATCACCCACGACGACCCGGAGCTCTACCAGGACGCGTCGATCCGTTTCGACGTGGGCACGGTGGTGCCGCTGGCGTTCGTGCCGTCGGACGGCATCGGCCTCCAGGTGGTTCCCGCGCAACGGCGGCTGCAGATCACGCACACGGGCCCCGTGCAGCTGATCCCCTACACCTTCATGCACCTTGCGGTCAGCGCCGTGATGCTGGGCCTGTACGACGGCGACCGGCCACCCATGCCCTACCTGGTGGAGTACGAGCGGATTCCCTGGTGCCGGCCGGAGGTCAGGACGCTGGCGTGGGTGAGCCTGCCGCTGGGACCCGCGCAGACGACGCCGACGCGGGCCTGAGGGACGGCGCACGGCCCGGTCAGCCGCCCACTTCGGCGGCCATACGCCGCTTCACGGGGGGCATGCGGTCGATCACCCGGAACGTGGCGCGGGTCAGCGCCCGGCTGACGGCGTTCTCGGCGAGGGAACGCTCCAGATTCTTCTTCGACTTCAGGACCGCGTCCGCCGCGTAGCCGCGCATCGCCGACTCGTACTCCCCCACCGCCTGTTCCAGCCGCTCGTCGTCGCGGGCGGCGGCGGCCAGGTGCCGGGTGAGCAGTTCGGCGTCGCGCAGGGCCATGTTGCCGCCCATCCCGCCGAGCGGGGTCGCGCAGTGCGCGGCGTCGCCGAGGAGGGTGATCCGGGACGGCTGCCAGGCGGGCACGGACTCGGCGGTGCGCACCGACAGTGCGGTGAGGGTGTCCGGGTCGGCGTCGGCGACCGCGCGCCGCAGCAACGGGTGCCAGTCGTCGACCAGGCTCCGCACTGCCGGGGCCAGTCGCTCGGGACCGAGCGAGGTCTGCGCCGGCAGGCCCAGGCGCCCGGGAGTGGCCGTGATCGCCCACATCAGGTAGTCGGTGTCGGTGTCGAAGAGCAGGTCGCCGCCGGCGGCGGGCAGGCCGAGGGCCTTGCTCGGCCTGGTGCGGTACTCGTGCGTGGCGGCGAACATCCGGGAGCCGTGGGGGCCCATCACGATGTGCGCGGACGCCAGCAGTGGCGGGTGGATCCAGCCGCGGAGCCGGTCGTCGAGGGGCAGCTTCCCGGCCACGCCCATCGCTCCGGTGTCCGACACGCGCACCTGGGGCAGCCGCTGGGTACGCACCCGGGACCGGCAGCCGTCCGCGCCGACCAGGATGTCGCCCTCCGCCGTGGACCCGTCCGCGAAGTGCGCGATGACTCGGCCGTCGGCGCGCTCCTCGTACCGCTCGTACCGGCGGCCGAAGCCCACCGCGTCCTCCAGGCCGCGCAGCAGGAGGTGACGGAGTGTCACCCGGCACACGGACCGGTGGTTGCGCAGCGGGTCCTCGTTCCTGGGCCCCTCCAGGCTGAGCAGGGGGCTCAGGCGGTGGTCGGTGAAGCACAGGCCCCTGCCGCCGCTGCCGCTCGTCTCCAGGAACAACTCGAACAACTCGTCGCTCAGGCAGGCGCGCAGCGCGCGGGTCCCTAACGGGTTCACGTGGATGCGGAAGCCCTGCGAGCGGTCGACGGGGGCGACGTCGCGTTCGAACACCTCCACGTCGATGCCCTGTCGGCGCAGTCCTTGAGCGAGGGTCAGTCCGGCGAGACCCGCGCCGATCACCAGCACCTTGAACGCCTTCCGCGGCATCAAGTTCTCCTTCGGCTCGTGGGCTCCCGGCATGGCGGGTCCCGTCGGCAGGACGGTTAGTACGGTCTTGTACAAGATGTGGCCGTGGGGCGCGTGGGCGGAAGCCGGGGCGGCGAGGATCTGCGCGACGGTCAACTGCGGAGGCGTCGGCCGCGACGAAGTTGACCAGCCGCCCCTTCGCGGGGGTCTCGGCGGCACGTGCGGCCGCCCTGCGCTAGCGTCCGCCGTCATGACGATCGTTTCGCTCAAGGAATTACGGGCCGGGTTGCGGGATCTGGCGGAGCCGGCGGTGCGGGCGCAGCAGGAGCGGGTGCTCAGCCGTACGCAGGACGACGAACTGCTCGGTGTACGCGTGCCGGTGCTGCGCAAGCTGGCGCGCGCCTACCGCGGCCTGTCCCTCGACGACGTGGACGCGCTGCTGCGCAGCCGGGTCCACGAGGAGCGCTTCGCCGGGCTGCTGGTCCTGGCCGAGCAGGTGCGCACGGCGCGCGGCGCGGACCGCAAGGCGCTGGTCGACTTCTATCTGGCGCGTACCGAGTGCGTGGACAACTGGGACCTGGTCGACGGTTCCGCGCACGTCGTACTCGGGCCGTGGCTACTGGAGGGGGACCTGCGGGTCCTGGACGAACTGGCCGCGTCCTCGTGGTTGTGGGACCGGCGGATCGCTGTGCTCGCCACGCTGGCGCTGATCCGCGAGGGACGCTTCGAGCCGACGTTCCGCCTGGTGCTGGCGTTGCGCCGGGATCCGGAACCTCTGATCCACAAGGCGCTCGGCTGGATGCTGCGGGAGATCGGCCGCCGGGACGAACCGCTCATGGTGGCCTTCCTCGACCGGCACCTCGACGAGCTGCCGCGCATCACCGTCCGCTATGCGACGGAGCGGCTGGCGCCGGCCGAGCGGGCACGGTTCGTGCAGGGGCGATAGGGCCGGGAACGGGCCGCCGGGGCCGGGACCGACCCCGGCGCGGCCCGGAACGCACCCCTGCGCCGGCCCTCGGGACGGCCGACGCGGGGAGCGCCGTAGCGTTCGGCGCCCTGTCGGGCGGCGGGGTATCGGGCGGCGCCGGGTCAGTCGACGTCGGCCGTCCGTGGCTCGCCGGAGGACGGCTCGCCCGTCGGCGCCGCCGCGGGCGGGGCCGGTTTGATGGCGAGCGCGCACAGGGCGCCCACCGCGAGGACGGCCATCTGGATGAGCATGCTGACGCGGATGGCGCCGGCCAGGGTCTCGTGGAAGGCGTCCAGGGCCGCCTGCGTCGGCCGGCCCCCGGCTTCCACCGGCCGGCCGGTGGCGATGTTCTGCCCCTCGCCGAGCCGGACCTGGAGCACCACGCCGATGGCGGCGCTGGCGAGCAGGCCCCCGAGCTCCTGGACCGTGTTGACGGTTCCGGAGGCCACTCCGCTGAGCTGGGGCGGCACCTCGCGCATGCCGACGCTGAACATCGGTGCGAACGTGAAGCCGGTGCCGACGCCGGCGAGCACCAGCGGCCCCACGAGCTGCCAGAGTGAGGCGTGGGCGGTGGCCTGCAGGGCGATGAGTCCGAGGCCGGCGGAGAAGCACACCAGGCCGCCGAGCAGGACGCGTTTGGGACCGGCCGTCTCGATGACCCGGCCGCTGATGACGGCGGTGGCGACCGACGCCAGCGGCATCACGGCGATCACCAGTCCGGCCCTGGCCGCGGACAGGCCCTGCACGCTCTGCAGGTACAGCGTCAGGGGCAGGAACGCGCCGACGACGCCGAAGCCGACGGTGACGGCGATCAGGTTCATGAGGGTGAAGCTGCGGGCACGGAACAGCGCGAACGGCACCAGCGGCACACCGGACTGCCGCCTGCGCTGGTCGGCGAAGAAGGCGGCGAGCAGCGCCAGGCCCGCCACGATGACCGCCCAGACCGTCGCCGCCCAGTGCAGCCGCTCACCCTCGACGAGGCCGAAGACGACGGCGCCGACGCCGGACAGGAGCAGCAGGACGGAGCCGATGCCCAGCGGTTGGCGCAGCCCCGGCCTCGGGTCGGGCAGGAAGCGCAGCACCAGGAAGAACGTGAGCAGGCCGATGGGCAGGTTGACGTAGAAGATCCAGCGCCAGGAGGCGCCGGTGACCAGGAATCCGCCGACGAGCGGGCCGGCCAGCACGGCCAGTCCCGACAGCGCGCCGGTGAACCCGAAGGCGGCTCCCCACTTCTGCGGCGGGAACAGCGTGGTGATCATGGGCATGAGCTGGGGTACGAGGAGCGCTCCGCCGACGCCCTGCAGCACCCGCAACGGGATCAGCTGCCAGGGAGCCTGGGCGGTGCCGCACAGGACCGACGCGGTGACGAAGACGGTGAGACCGATCAGGTACATCCGCCGCGGGCCGTGGAGGTCGCCGAGCCGCCCGGCGAGGATCAGCGTGGTGGCGAAGGCCATGATGTACGCGCTGAAGACCCAGACCGCCTGGTCGATCGAGGCGTCGAACGTCTCGATGAGGCTGGGCGTGGCCGAGCTGACGATCGTGACGTCGAGCAGGGTCATGAAGACGCCGAGGCAGAGCATCCCCAGCGCCGCCCACGGATTGGTACCCGTGGGCCTGGTCTCCGATGGTGAGGTCACGTGTCTTCTCCAGTCACTGTTTCTGTCATGAAGCCGAAGTGCAGCGGCTTCACCGGGCACCGCTCGATGCCCGGCCGGTCCCCCCGTTCCTCGGCCAGCTCCGCGGCCCGGGCGTACAGGGCGCCCGCCGCCGGTTCGCCGGATGCCTTCGCCGGTCCGTGCGGGTCGCTCCACGCGAGGTGTTCGACCAGGAACGGGCCGTGCGGGTTCTCGCCGGCGTACAGCGCGGGCGCGCCGGGGGCGAGCAGTCCGGCCCGGGTGAGCGCGTCCCAGTAGCCCGGCAGCAGCTCGGCGAGCCGCTCGGTACCGCCTTCGCGCACCTGGTAGGTCGTCAGCGTCTGCAGGGGCGTGCCGGCGGGGGTGTCGTGGGCGGCGCCACCGGTGAGCCGGGTGACGGCCGGCCAGTCCACGGGCGGGCGGGCGCCGCGGGACTCGGTGAGGGCGAACATCTCCTGCCACAGGGAGTTGATCTCCGGGTCGAGGTAGGCGCGGTCGACGGCGCCCGGCACGCCCCAGGTGACGAGTTCGACGATGAAGGGGCCGTCGCTGCCCTGTCCGTGGGCGATCCAGGAGGGTTCGCCGGTGACCAGGCCCTGGCGGCGCAGGAGCGGCCAGTGACGGGCCAGGACCTCACGGGCCGCCTCGTCCCGTCCGGGCTTGAGAAGGTATGTGGTGAGCATCTTCTGCTCGTGGGACCGGTCCTGGGGACCGGGGGCGCGGTGGTGAGCAGGCATGATCGTCCACCCTTCGCTTCGTTCCTCGGTGATCGGATGCCGGGCGGTCGCCCGGCCGGCGGCCTCAGCGGGGGCGGTGTCCCCAGACGCTGAGCACGGAGCTGGACGGCTCGGCGAGGTCGTCGTCGCGCAGCCGGGACACGGCGGCTTCGAACTGGGCGGCGGTGAGGTGCCCGCGGCCGAGCAGCCGAGGCCTCAGTTGCTCCAGTGTCAGCCGTGAGAACTCCGACGCAGCGCTGCCCGGGCGGAAGGGGTAGACCCGCATCTGGGCGCCGCAGTCGGTCAGTCCGTGACGGACCAGCGGCTGGGGCGGGTCGACCATCAGATCGCGCACCCACTGCGGGTCCGCGCCGGCATCCCGGCTGAGCACCTGGGACACGGCGTCCAGGGCGCCGCCGACCACCGTGGTGGGGTCGTACGGGGGGAATCCGGCCAGTTCCTCGACGACGATGCAGCCGCCGGGCGCGAGCCAGCCGGCGAGGCGTCCCAGGACCGCCTGGGGATCGTCGAGGAAGATCAGCACGGAGCGGCAGTGGATGAGGTCGACGCCCTGCACGGGGGCCGGGTCGACGGCGGCGTCGTGCCGCAGCGGGACCAGGTTGGGCAGACCGCCGCCGTCCAGGTGGCGCAGGTCGATGTCGGTCGCCCAGACCCGGGCGCCGGGGTGGCGGCGGGCCAGGTGGCGGGCCACGGTGCCCGAGCCGGCGCCGATCTCCACGATCTCGCGGGGGTGGGCGGGCGCGCAGGCGTCCAGGATCTCGATGGTCGCCGGGTCGGTCATGGCCGCCAGCATCTCCAGACGCAGGCTCTCGTGTTCCCAGGCCGGATCGAGCGCCAGTGGACCGTTGTCGTCGCGCGAGGCTGCCTCCACGGTGTCCCCTCTCGTCCGCGTGACGGTGACGGCGCCGCGGCCGTCCGTGCGGCGGAGTCTTCCAGCGGCCGGGGGCGCCGGCCCGCGCCCGGCACCAAGGCGTCCGCGAAGGTCACTTACTTCTCCGGGGGTCCCGCGGGAGTTGACCGGGATGGCGAAGCGCCGCGGACGCGGGGTGGAGCGGAAGACTCCGCAGGGTGGGCCGGGAGAGGCGCGCTCGGTCGCCTCAGGCGTCGGGCTCCGGGCGGACCGCGCACCGGATCCCGCGGAAGTTGGACGAGCCCATCTCCTCGTTCTCGTCGTCGTCGCCGGTGAGCCGGTTGAGGTTGCTCTCGCGCCAGCCGCCGTCCGCGCCGCGCTCGGGGTACCACCAGGTGGCCGCGGCCACGACGACGTCGGGGGCGACGGTGTCGGTGACGCGTGCGCGCATCCGGATCGTGCGGCCGCGGGCGGAGACGAGCACCCAGGCGCCGTCCCGGACTCCTTCGCGTGCCGCGGCCTCGGGGTGGAGTTCGACGACGGGGTCGGGTTCCTTGGCGCGCAGCGGCTGGAGACTGCGGAACTCGGAGTTGAAGAAGAACGGCGAGTGCGCGGAGGTGAGCAGGTACGGGCCGTCCTCGGGGCGTTCGGCGCCGGGGCGGTGCACGGGCAGCGGTGCGTAGCCGAAGGCGCGCAGCGCGTCGCAGCGGATGTTGAAGCGGCCGCCGCGGGTGGCGAAGCCCTGGGTGCGGTACTTCTCGTACGTCAGCGGTGTGGCGCGGTAGTGCTGCGCGGTCAGGGCTGCGAAGTCCATGCCGAGGGGGGCCAGCCGTGCGTCGAGGGAGTCCGCCGCGCTGTCCCAGAAGTGCTCGCCGAGCCCGAGGCGCGTCGCGAGCCCGGTCAGGATCTCCTCGTCGGAGCGGCACTCGCCGACCTGCGCGAACCTGCGGCGCGCCGCGACGTAGTGGGCGTGTTCGACGATCTGGTCCCGCTCCAGCCAGCCGCCGACCGGCAGCACGATGTCGGCCATGGCCGCCGTGGGCGTCAGGTACAGGTCGGCCACGGCGAGGAAGTCGAGGCTGTCGAGCGCGGCGTGGACGCGGTCGGAGTCCGCGTAGTTGACCAGCAGGTTGCTGCCGTGCACCAGCATGGTCGTGACCGGGTAGGGGCGGTGGTCCAGGATCGCGTCCCAGACGGCGCGGGGATGTGCCCAGCCGGCCATCGACAGGATGCGGTGGCGGTCGGCACCGAGCCGTTTGGGGTGCTGCGCCGTCGGCAGGGCCTCGGTGAGCGGCAGGGTCCGGCGGCCGATGATGCCGGGGGGCTCGAAGATGACGTCGCCGCCCCTCCGGTCGATGTTCCCGCAGATCGCGGAGAGGATGGCGAGGGCCCGGCAGACGTGGAAGGAGTTGCGGTTCTGCTGGGCGCCGGTGCCCAGTTCGATGGCGGCGGCGGGTGCGGAGGCGTAGGCGAGGGCGGCCTCGCGCACAGCGGCGGCGGGGACTCCGGTGAGGTCCTCGGTCTTCTCGGGGGTGTAGGCGGCGACGTGTTCGGCCAGGTCCTCGAACCCGACGGTGTGGTCCCGGACGAAGGCGTGGTCGTAGGCGTCCGCCTCGATGACCGTGTGGATCATGGCGAGGGCGAGCGCGGCGTCGCCTCCCGGACGTACCGGGAGATGGTGCAGGGCGCGGTTGGCGAGGGCGGTGCGCCGGGGGTCGACGACGATCATGCGGGTGCCGCGGCGTACGGCGTCCAGGAGCCGGGTGCCGATCACGCCGTCTCCGTGGGTCATGGACTTGTTGCAGCCCCACAGCAGGACGACGTCGGGCGAGCCCTCGTAGTCGCAGAAGGTGAAGGCGCCCATGGTGAGGATGCCCGCCATCACCCGTGGATAGAAGCAGACGTGGGCCGGGCCCAGCACATTGGGCGTTCCGTAGCTGTTGGCGAACCGGAACAGCCACTCCTGGTAGTTGCGGTCCGTGCCCTGGGCGACGACCAGGGACTCGGGGCCGTGTCGGGTCCGGGTGCGGTCGAGGGCGTCGGCGACGCGGTCGAGGGCCTCCGCCCAGCCGATGGGCCGGAAGCCGCCGCTGCCGCGCGGACCGGTGCGCAGCAGCGGCCGGGTCAGCCGGTCGCTGCCGTACAGCTGGTCGAGGGAGGCGCGGCCCTTAGCACACAGGAATCCGCGGTTGTTGGGGTTGTCCGGGTCGCCCTCGACGCGGGTGAGGCGTCCGTCCCGTACGTCCACCAGGGCGCCGCAGCCGCCGTGGCACATCCGGCAGACGGTGCGGTGGACGCCGTCCTCGACCAGGGTCGTCACTTCTGGGTCGGTCACTGGGGTGCCTCCGGGCGTCGGGTGGGCGCGTGGGGCCGGCCGCGGCGTGGCCGCGCGGCGGCGTGGGCGGCGAGCAAGGGGGCGCGTGCGTCGTCGGGCAGCCGCTTGAGGGCCTCGCGCACCGTGAGCGGGGCGGCCCGGGACAGACGCGGGGTGAGCCAGCCGGTGACCGCCGCGGGGTGGTGTTTGGTGCCTTCGCGCAGGGTCCAGCCGATCGCCTTGCGGACGAAGAACCGGTCGTCGTCGAGAAGGGGATCGACGGCGGCGGAGAACACGGGGAACCAGCGGGTGAAGGTGTCCTCGCCGCGCAGGGCGGGGACGAAGCAGAGGATGCCGCCGCGCCGTACCCACTGTTCTTCGTCGGCGGTCCACCGGAGCACCGCGGGGGTGGTCCCCCGTGGGTGGCGCAGCAGGAGCCGGCCTGCCGCGAAGGGGGCGAGCAGGTCGGTGTGGGCCCAGGTGGCGCAGGTGCGCAGCAGGTCCTCCAGGAGCGCGGTGTCGTCGGGGCGCAGCAGGGGGGCGTAGGCGTCCAGGAGCAGCAGGGCCGTCGAGCGGTGTTCGTGGACCGGCTGTGCCCACAGGTCGGTGACCAGGTCGACGAGTTCGGCGTGCCCGAGCCCCTGCCCGCTCCGCCTGGTGAAGGAGCGGACCACGCCCCGCATCGCCGGCAGGGGTACGCCGATGTGGTGCAGGTCGCTGCGGAGGTACTTCTTCTCTCCTGCCGCCCGGCCGGGGACGGCGTTGTCCTCCAGGCGTGCCCGCAGTTCGGCGGCCAGGGCGGCGGGGGGCGGGGCCTGCATGCGCGGTTCCTTCAGCCTCGGGCGAGCGGGACGCCGCCCGTGGTGGTCCGCAGGGCGCCGGCGGCGCGTGCGACGCTTCGGGCGAGATCGTCGATCCGGTCGTACAGCTCCGGGTCGACGGGGACGCCGCCGCTCAGTGCGGTGCGCCCCTGGGGTACGGCGACCTGGCCGGGCACCATCCAGGCCCGCAGCCAGCGGGCCGTGTTCCTGAGGTCGTTCAGGGCGTTGCTGTTGCTGCGGCCGCCGAGGGCCACGATGGCGCCGAACACCTTTCCCTCCACGTGTTCGAAGTCGAGCAGGTCGATGGCGTTCTTCAGCGCGCCGTTGACGCCGCCGTGGTACTCGGCGCCGCTGAGGATGATGCCGTCGGCGGCGCGGACCGCTTCCCGCAGGACGGCCACGTCGGGGAAGTGCGGCCAGGGTTCGCGCTTGTCGCCGTTGCAGAAGGGCAGTTGCAGCTCGCGCAGGTCGAGCAACCGTACCGGGTGGCCGTCCGCGGCGAGGGTGCGCAGCGCGCGGCGCAGCAGCGTCTGGCTGGTGGATCCGGGGCGCATGCTGCCGCCGATGCCCAGGACGGCGGCCGGGGCCGTGGGGGTCATTCGTCCTCGCAGATGGCGTCGGCGGGGCAGCAGTCCATCGCCTCGTACACGGCGTCCTCGTCGTCCTCGGTCTCGGGCTGGCGCAGCACGTAGGAGTAGCCGGCCTCGTCGTTGCGGGCGAAGAAGTCGGGGGCTACGCAGCGGCAGGTGTCGCAGTCGGTGCACTCCACGTTGACGTAGAACCGGCCCGTGGCGTTGTCCGGTACGCGGGCGGGGTCCTGGACGGTCATGCGGGTCCTCCCGGCTCGGTGCCGGCGTGCACGAGTTCGAGGACGCGGTCGGTGTCCTCGCGCAGCAGGTGCCCGTAGGTGTGGCCGAGTTCGTCTGCGGGCGCGTAGGCGAGCAGGCGGATCCCGTCGAAGCTGGCCAGGAAGTCGAGCAGGGGCCGTACGTGTCCGGGGGTGTCGATGCAGAGACCGAAGTGCGACATCAGGCTGGTCTTCTGCTCGGCCGGCCGTTCGGCCCAGATGTCGCGCCGGCGGCAGGTGAACAGTTCCACCTCGTTGCCGAGGTCGGTGCGGAGGTTGATCCAGTGGCCGGGTGTGCCGTACGCGCGGGGTGCTATGTGGGAGGGGCCGGTGGTCACGTGGCCGACGCGCGGGCAGGCGCGGACCGTCTCCAGCCAGTCCTCGAAGTCCGTCTCGTGGCGGTAGTCACCGATGTAGAGCGCCACGTGGTGCAGTCCGGTGATGCGCAGGGTGCGCGCGTCGAGGGGCTGGCCGAAGAAGGCGCTCAGCACCTCGGGCACGGGGGTGTCGTGGGCCCCGTCGGCCCAGTCCAGGAACTTCTGCAGGACGGGCTCCCGGTCGGCCCCGGTGGGAATGGCCTCGCTGACAGGAAACAGCACGGTGTGGCTCACCTCCGGGTGAGGTAGTCGCTGAGCAGGGTTTCGAGGTCCTCGTGCCCGGCGTACGGCTGCTGGAGGCCGCCGTAGAGCTCGGGGCGGCGGCCGTGCAGGCAGAAGTAGAGGCTGCGCCGGAACGACAGGTCGACCTCGCGCATGGTGCGCAGGTAGTCCAGGTCGAGCCGGGCGGTCAGGACGGCCTCCTCCTCGTCGAGGCTCGCCAGGAGCTCCTCGGGAGCGGCGACCGTGCTGTGCCCGGCGACCTCGATGGAGACCTGACGGCCGGCCCGTTCGCCCGTGACGCCGCCGACGGCGCTGGCGAGGAGGGTGTAGCAGACGTTGAAGGAGGAGTTGGCCTGAAGGCAGGGCCGGGTGATCTGGATGTTGCCGCGCAGCGCGGCTCCGGGTACGGCGATGATCTCGGCGCCGCGCAGCGCCAGCATGCGGGGCACCTCGGGGATCCAGAAGTCGGAGCAGACGCAGACGCCGAGCCGCCCGAAGGGGGTGTCGACGACGGCGAACTCGTCGCTCGGGCTCACGGACACCATCTCGGCGGCGAAGCGGTGCGTCTTGCGGGCCTTGACGACGATCTCGCCGTGATCGTCGAGGAGTACGGCGGTGTTGTAGTAGCGGTCCCCGTCGCGTTCGACCACGGTGCCGCACAGGATGTACGCGCCGATCCTGCGGGCCTGCGCGGCGAGCCGTTCGAAGACGGGGCCGGGCACGGTCTGGTCGATGACTCCCTTGAGGTGGGCGCGGCCCGGGAAGTAGAAGGGCGGGCCGAGGAAGAACTCGGGCAGGACGACGAGTTCGACCGCCTCGACGGTGTCGAGCAGGGCCATCGTCCGGTCGAGGTTGACGTCGGGGTCGAGGTCCCACAGCGTCTGGAGGAGGGCGACGCGGGGCCGGGTGGTGGGCTTCACCGGGGGTCTCCAAGGGGTAGGGCGCCGGGCCGCGCGGACGCGGCGATCAGCGCCTGGCCGAGCGGCGAGCGGCGGAAGTCGGCGGGAAAGGGCGCCGCCGCCTGCATGCGGCGCAGTTCGTGCAGGTCCAGGTCGGCGCTGACCACGCACTCCTCGCGGTCGGCCTCGGCCAGGACCGGTTCCTGGCGGCGGAAGTCACGGGAGTACGCGCCGATCGCCATGGGACTGCGGATGACGGCGGTGCGGCCCATGTAGGTGAGGCCGGCCAGGGTGTTCTCCCCGGTGGCTCCGGCGAACAGTACGTAGGCGCAGTTCTCGGCCGCGCGGGCGAGCAGCATCTGCCGTACCGGCTCGGCGAAGGGCCGCAGCAGGATCGACGGGCACACGACGATCTCGACGCCTTCGGCGAACAGGCCGCGCAGCACTTCGGGGAACTGGATGTCGTAGCCGACCACGAGGCCGATGCGGCCCAGCGGTGTGTCCACGACCCGGGTGCCCACCTCCCCGGTGAGGAAGTGGGCCTCCAGGTCGTAGACGACGGTACGCCGGTAGACGTCGACGAGGCTGCCGTCGTCGGCGATGAGGACGGCCGAGCTGTGCACCTGCCCGCCGTTGCGTTCGAGGAGCCCCGCGGCGATCCAGACGCCGTGCCGGCCGGCCCGTTCGGCGAGCCATTCGGTGACCGGGCCCGGGACGGGTTCGGCCACCTCGTGGCTCTTGGGCAGGTTGAGCGCGGTGGCGAACGCCTCCGGCAGGACGACCAGTTCACAGCCGTCGTCCACGGCCTCGTGGATCAGGGCGTCGGCGCGCCGGAGGTTGTCGGTGCGGCGGTTGGTGGCCACGGAGAGCTGGACGAGGCCGACGCGCAGCCGTCTGCGAGGGGTCATGGGAGGGCTCCTGGGTGGCGTACGTCCGGTGGCGGGGGCGGGCGGCCGACTGGGGTTCAGCCGGTGAACACCGCGTCGTAGATGCCTGGTTCGCCGACGCTGTAGCCGACGTGCAGGGGGCGCGAGGAGGTGATCAGGTTGATGTTCTCCTTGGCAACCGTCCACGAGCCCAGACCGCGCTGGTCGAGCAGTTCGCGCATCTCGGGTTCGCTGTAGGAGGCGCGCAGCGACGTCATGAACGACTCGGCGTCGCCGTCCGCGTACTGCAGCACGAAGGAGACCATGCCCTCGTCGGCGTCCCGTGCCAGGTCGTAGAGGACCACGATGCCGTCGGGCCGGCAGACCCGGGCGCACTCGCTGACGATCCGGTCGGGCTTGTCCCAGCGGGCCACGGCGCAGAAGCTGAAGACGACGTCGAAGGAGTCGTCCTCGTAGGGCAGCCGGGTCAGGCGGGCCCACTCGCAGGAGAAGTCGCCGCCGTAGCCGACCAGGTTCGAGAAGATCGTGTTCTCGCGGGCCACTTCGAGGAAGGCGTCGTTGCTGTCGACGCCGGTGAAGAGGGCGCCGGGGTGCTGGGCGGCGAGCCGCAGCGAGATCAGGCCGCTGGCGCAGCCGACTTCGAGGACCTCCTTGCCGTCGCCGCAGTGGGGGCCGATGAGCTTCATCATGTGCTGCATCGGGATGATCATCGAGGTGCGGATGTTGCGGTCGTAGGCCCGGCACTGGTCGACGTCGTCGAACGTGTCCTTCTGCGGGACCCGTTCGGCCAGGTCGAAGATGCGGCCGCGGGGCCGGCGCCGCAGTTTCGCGGGAGTGGTCTCAGAGCTGGACAACGGGGAGCCCCTTCCGTCCGTCGGCGCGGTCGATCTGCCAGTTGAGGATCTCGGTGCTTGCCGACGTGGGCTGCGGCAGGCGGTAGTTGGCGTCGGAGTAGAACGTCTTGCAGATGTTGTCGATGTAGTACCAGCCCTTGGGGTACGTGACCTGGATGGCCTCGTCGGTGATCTCGATCAGGCCCTTGGCGGCCAGGTCGTCGCACTTGTCCTTGAAGTACTCGTAGGGGTCGACCCCGTGGCGCTCGCGGTAGACGGACCGCTTCATCCGCAGCAGCTTGAGCCCGAGGACGAGGCTGCGGCAGCGCTGTTCGTGCTCGTCGGTGTAGGCGCCCATCACGACGGGCAGCCGGCCCGCGTTGCAGGTCTCGATGTAGGCGTTGATGTCGGGCTCGGTGAGGTACATCCGGTTGTTGAGGTAGCCGTAGGCCCCGGAGCCCATGGCCACCATGTCACCGCACCGGCCCCACACCTGGGAGAGGTGGTCGGTGAGGTAGAAGGTGTCGGTCTCCAGGCCCCGGTAGGGCTTGGAGCCGTCGGTGAGCACCGGGTAGGTCCTGACGCCCTTGGCCTCCCACTCGGGCCTCATCGGTTCGATGAAGTCGTTGTAGGTCAGGGCCAGGTACCCGGCGTCCATCAGCGTGGTGTGCAGGTACTGGTACATCTCGTCGGCCTCGTGCGTGCTGGGGCAGGGCGGGGTGGCCCCGGACTGCAGCGCGAAGAACACCTCGGAGCCGGGCAGGACCGCGTAGTTGTACACCGAGAACGACGTCACGGGCAGGTCCATCAGGGTCCTGATGTCCTGCGCCCACAGCTCGTGGGTCTGGCCCGGGATGCCGATCATGTAGTCGATGCAGAGGTTCTCCATGCCGCTGCGGTCGATCAGCTCGATGGTCCTGGTGGCGGACTCGCCGGTGTGCGCCCGGGCGCGGCCGAGGTAGCGCAGCAGCGGGTCGTGGAAGGTCTGCACACCCAGGCTCATGCGGTTCACCCCGTGCTTGAGCAGGACATCGAGCTTGTGCTGGTCCACGTCGACGGGGGTGGACTCGATGGTGACGGAGCAGTCGTCGCTGAAGTTGAGGCGCTGCTTCATGAAGCCGAGCAGGTCGTCGAGCTCCTCGGCGCGCAGGGTCGTGGGGGTGCCGCCGCCGAAGTAGCCGGAGGTGAAGACCACGTCCTTGAGGTACGGCAGCCGGGAGTACATGTCGATCTCGGCCTTCAGGGCCTCGATGTACCGCCTGACCAGGGTGTTGCGGGTGTTGAACTTGTTGTACGGGCACGAGGTGCACACCTGGTTGCAGAAGGGGATGTGCACGTAGAACGAGGTGGTCTTGGGGAACTTCTCCTGCTGCGCGTACATCGCGTCGGCGGTGAGGGGCCTGACGTCGCAGGGGTACCAGCGCACGAACTCGATGTCGCGTTCGGGGTATTCGCGCCAGAAACTGGGTGTGTCGAGGAAGTTCCTGGTGATGGTGGTGTCGGTCACGGGTTCCTCCCGTATCGGATGGCGAACGTCATGGGACCGTCCGCTTCGGCCCGCCAGTCGTTCAGGCCCGCGGCGGTGAGCAGGGCCCTGGCCTCGGTGAGGGTGTATGCGCCGCGCAACGAGGTGAGGAAGGTCCGCAGCCGGTAGCGGCCCGCCTCGGAGGTGTCGTCGGCCATCTCCCTGAGCGAGTGTTCGAGGATGAACGGGTCGGGGTCGCGCCTCAGATCGCTGACGAGGACCTGGCCGCCCGGTAGGAGCAGCCGGGCCAGACGGCGCAGTGCGTCGGCCGGGTCCGGCCAGGCGGCGAAGGCGTTGGCGCTGTAGACGGCGGCGAACCGCCGGGTGTCCCAGGGCGCGCGGGCGGGGTCCGGCACTCCCCCGGGCACGCTGTGCACCGTGGCCCGCAGGCCGGCCTCGGCGAGGCGGCGCTCGTACAGGGCGGCGGCGTGCTCCGACTCGCAGACCGCGTGCAGTTCGGTGCCGCCCAGGCGCAGCAGTTCCACGCCGAGCCCGCCGTAGCCCGATCCGGCTTCGAGAACCGGGCCGGCGCCGGCCGCGTCCAGGACCTCGCGCAGGAACTCGCCTTTGTACCGGCCGCGTTCGGCCAGGTAGCGGTCGTAGTCCTGCCGCTCCTTGTCGCTGGAGCGCGGATGGCGCGCGGGGACGCGTACGGCGAGCGAGGGGGCCGTGGCCATCGCCGGGTCACACCTCCTTCAGTACGTCGAACAGGGTCTCCTCGGCCTTGACGACCCGCTGCGCGGCCGCGCGGAGCTGCCCGGAGAGCTGCTCGCGCAGCGGGTCGAGTCCTTCGGCGGCGGCGGTGCGCAGCGCGGGCAGCCGGGCGCCGAGGGCGGCGGCCGCTGCCTCGTCCTCCGCGCTGCCGCGCAGCAGGCGCTGGTCGCGTTCGTTCAGGGTGTCGCGCAGTTCGGTGAACGCGGGGGTCCACGACGGCAGGAGCAGGGCGAGGAAGTCGTGCCAGGCGTCCACGGCACCCCGCGCGAGCGGTACCGCCCGTTCGAGCGCCGGGTCTGCCGTGCGGGCGGCGGCTTCGGTGAGGAAGTCGGCGAACATCGCCCGGAAGCCGCAGCCGCCGGTGCCGGCCAGCTCGAAGTCGACGTAGGCGCCGCACAGGGCGGTGAGGACGTCCTCGGCCGGACTGCGCCGCACGAGGTGGTCCAGACCCGCGCCGTAGGCCGCCAGTCCGCGCAGTCCGAAGGTGGGCACCACCGGGTTCCGCATGGCGGTGCAGGACGCGCGGACCCCGCGCCGGATGTCGTCCGCGGACGGTTCGCGGGCCGCCGCCCAGTCGGCGCGCAGCCAGGCGTGCCGGGGAGGGAACGGCGCGTGCTCGGAGCCGCGGGCGGCGGCCAGGTCGTCCAGGGAGAGGGTGCGTGGGGCGACGCACCGGTCGGAGACGGTGACGGTCCCGGCGTCCGGGTCGTGGTCCAGGACGACGAAGGCGTGCGCTCCGAAGTGCCGGGTGGCCTGGTAGTACGGCAGGTGGAACAGATCGCCGTAGACGATCACCGGGCTGCCGACGGCCAGTTGGCCGCGTACCTGTTCCCACGCGGTCCGCGGGTCGGCGGGGAGCACCACCTCCAGGCTGAGGCCGACGCCGGCGGCCATGCGGCGGGTGAAGTCGGGGAAGGGGCCGTTGCGGCCTCCGACGAAGGCGCGGCCCTCCGGCCCCTTGGGCATGTGCATGAAGCTGATGCCACCGGCCACACCGAACAGCAGCGGTTCGCTCACCTCCGTGCCGTGGTGGGCGAGCACCTTGTGCAGGGCGGCGGTCTCGCAGTGGGCGCCGCCGAAGCGGTCCAGGGTCGGGGCGATCGGGCTCTCGCGGCCGACTGCGTGGGCGGTCATGCGCGCGTTCCCTTCGTGTCGGCGGCGGTCGCGGGGACGGTCCGCGCTACGGGCCGCGGGTGGGCCTGCTCGGCCGCGAGTTCCGCGAGCACCGAGCGGGTGTAGGAGTTGTCGGGCGCCGGCGGATGGTCGAGGGCCGTGCCCGCCAGGACGTTGCGCACGGCGGCGCGGACCAGGAGGAGGTCCACGCCCCGGGCCGAGAGTTCGTCGGTGAGCCGGTCGCAGGCGCGCAGCGCCGCTTTGGTGGCGGCCCGGTTGACGGGGCCGACGACGCTCTCGTCTCCGACGACGACGGTGCCCAGGCCGGAGGCGAGGTGACGCAGCTCGTCGAGGCGGCCGGTGTCCCCGGTGACCAGGACGGTGGGCACACCGTGGCCGAGGGCGGCGAACTGGCACACCGGTTTGAGACCGACGACGTCGATGCCGGGCAGGTCCGGGGAGTGCGCCAGGAGCGAGCGCAGGCGCGCGGTGGGCACGCTCGTCGCCAGGCTGACGAACAGCGGCCGGCGGCCTGCGCGCGCGGCGCGGCGGGCCAGGTCCAGCAGCGCGTCGTCCGTCTTCTCGGGCGGCACGCACAGCAGCACCGCGTCGGCGGTGACCAGGGTGTCGGCGTCCGTCAGGGGCAGGGAGGTCGTCGCGGCGGCGCGCCGGGCGCAGGCGCGGTCCGTGTCGTACAGGAGCACGGCGAAACGCTCCTTCAGACGGGCGGCGAGCACCGTGCCCAGACGGCCCGTCCCGGCGATGCCCACGGTCCGCAGTGCGGTCGCGCCCGTCATGAGGCGGCCGCCGCGAGGTCTTCGAGGGTGAGGCTGCCCGGCTTGAGCATCCGGTCCATGGCGCGCCGTACCAGGGTGCGGTCGATCGGTTCGACGACAGGCGTGATGCCGATGGCCGCCGCGACCCGCTCCGTCACGTCGGAGCACAGCCGCGCCGGGTCACCGCCGTCGGCCTCGACCCGGATCTCCAGTCCGGCGCCGGTCACCCCGGCCGCCCAGTACAGGCCGGAGCCCGGGGTGGACAGCACGATGTCCTCCAGCGCCAGCTTGTTGATCCGCCTGCCGTCGACCAGGAGTTGTTCGCTGACCCGCCCGTGGTGGTCGAGGGTGCGGCGGGGACTGCCGCAGGCGCACGACGCGGACCGTACGGTGACGAAGTCACCGGTGCGGTAGCGCAGCAGCGGCATGGCCCGGCTGACCAGGCTGGTCAGTACGAGTTCGCCCGGGTGTCCCTCGGCGACGGGCTCGGTGGTCTCGGGGTCGATCACCTCGAACAGGTGCCGGTCCTCGGTGAGGTGGAGGCTGCCTTCGGCGCAGGTGAGCCCGAGTGAGTTGGTCTCGGTGGAGCCGTAGGCGTTGGACAGCCGCACCCCCCACAGGTCCGCGATCTTGGAGAGCTTGGCCGGCGAGCAGGTCTCCCCCACGTACATGAAGGTGCGCAGGCCCACCTCAAGGGGGTCGCGTCCGCTGTCCTTGAGCAGGTCGTAGAGGCGCAGCGCCCGGCTGGGGGTGCACACCAGGCCGGTCGGTTTGACCGTCCACATCATCTCGACCATGCGCTCGAAGGGGCAGACCCTGCTGAGCGTGCCGACCGCGACCACGCCGGCGCCCGCCTGTTCCAGGGCCCGGTCGAGGTCGTAGGAGGCGAAGGCCAGTTCGTAGGGGATGGCGATGAAGACGAGGTCGCCGGGGCCGAAGACGTGGCTGACGGAGCGCTCGACGGCGACGTTGCCGCGTATCCAGTCCTCGTAGGTGATGACGGCGGAGGTGGGGCGGCCCGTGGTGCCGGTCGACTCGCCGTAGCGGATGATCTCCCGCCGGTCGGCGGCGACCAGGCCGAACGGGTAGGCGTCGCGCAGGTCGCCCTTGGTGGTGAACGGCAGCTTCCGGATGTCGTCGAGGGTGTCGAACCGCGTGTCCCGGTGGGCGGCCCAGTTCCGGCGGTAGTGGGGGGAGGCCGCGAGGGCGTGCGCCACCGACTCCCGCAGCCGGCCGAGCTGGAGCTCCGCCGCCCGGTCGGGGGTGAGCTTGTCGAACGCTTCCAGGTCGGCGCAGGCCGAGCGGCGGATCTCGTCGTAGCGCAGGTGGGGCGGGACGGTGGTCTCGGTCACTGGTCTTCCTCCCCGAAGACGATCTGGGTCTTGATCCGGGCAGCGGCCCGTCCGCCCCTCGCGGGGGCGGCGAAGGCCTGTTCGGCGGCGTCGGCCGGAAATCGGTGGGTGACCAGCCGTGCGGCCTGGTCCCGGTGGGCGTCGAGGAACGCGTGGACGGCCGGGAAGCTGCCCGTGCCCCCGATGGACCCGATGAGCGTCAGCCCCTTGACCACGAGCAGGTCCGTACGTATCTCGGTGCTGCGGCGCAGGCCGAAGCAGAGGACGCGGCCCCGTGGCCGGGCGAGCGCCAGCGCGGTGTTCAGGCCGTCCTGGCTGCCGGAGCACTCGACGACGACGGGGTGGTCGGCGCCTTCGGCGAGGCCGGCGTAGCCCGTGGCCCGGTCGTCGGGCCGGGGCGGGGACTCCACCAGGGCGGCGGGGAAGAGTTCCCTCACCCGCTCGGCCTTGGCCGGGTCCGATTCCAGCAGCCGCACCGAGCGGACCCCGTAGTGGCCGGTCAGGATCAGATAGGAGGCCAGGCCCAGTGCACCCGCGCCGATGACGAGGACGTCGTCGTCGGTACCGGGGGCGAGGCGGCGCAGGCCGTGGTCGGCGACGGCGAAGAACTCGGTGAGGGCGAGCAGCCCGGCGCCGAGCGCACAGGTGTCGGGGTAGAGGTAGCGCCGGTCGACGACTTTGAGCCGGCTGGAGAATCCGTCCACGGTGATCCCGAACTTCTCGATGTGCCGGCACAGGTTGCGGTCGGTGGCGCAGCCGGCGCAGTCGCCGCACCAGCGGGAGCAGTCACCGGTGACCCACTGTCCGAGCAGCGCGGCGCCGCCGCGCCCGGTGTCCACCACGCGGCCCGACCACTCGTGGCCGAAGCGGATCGGGTAGGAGCGGGGGCCTCCGTAGGTGCCGTCGTACAGGCGGTGGTCGCTGCCGCACAGGGTGACGCGGTCCACCTCGACGAGGACGTCGTCGGCGCCGAGCGCGGGCAGCGGCGGCACCCGGTGCGCGGCGCGGAGTTCGCCGGGCGCGGTCAGCAGGAGGTCCTGGACGCGGCTCATCGGCCTTCCTCCCCACGGATGGTCAGGGTGACGGGCAGGGGCGCGGGGCGGCGCTCGGGCAGATGGGCGAGGAGTTCGGCCTCGATCCGCTCGCTCTCCTGACGCGCCATGCGGATGCGCTCGCGCAGGCCGATGGTGCGCAGGCCCCACCACAGGTACCAGTTGTCGTTGGCCAGCACCCGCTCCTGGATCTCGTCGAGGAGGGCGCTGTCCTCGATGACGTCCCGGGACACGTAGTACTTGGGCACGATGAACCGCTCGTCGCCGGTGAGCAGGCCCTCCTCGACGGCGGTGGTGTGCAGGGCGGTCCCGCGGCAGACGCGCAGGCCGAGGGTCCAGTAGGCGTGGGCCTCGGGCGCGCCGGGCGGCACCAGGCCGGACATGACGTCGAAGGTCTCCCGCACCGAGTCCCGGTCGTCTCCCGGACTGCCGATGAACAGGCAGTGCTCGACGCGGATCCCGGCCTGCTCGAACCGCCGGTGGGCGCTGATGATCTGCCGCTGGCGGAAGTTCTTCTTCAGCCGGCGCAGCACCCGGTCGTTGCAGGAGTCGGTGCCGAACTCGACGTAGTAGCAGCCGGTGCGGACCATGAGGTCGACGAGTTCGGGAGTGACGTTCCCCGGGTTGATCATGCAGGACCAGGGCATCTCGATGCCGCGCCGGACGAACTCCCGCAACACCTCGACGGCGTAGTTCAGGGGCAGGTTGAAGACGCCGTCGACGATCTCCAGGACCTCCAGTCCCTCGTCGCGCAGCCGCTCCACCTCGTCGGCCACCCTCTTGACGTCGTCGAACTTCACGCCGGTGCCGTCGACCAGGAAGTTGCTGCAGAACACGCACTCCAGCACGCAGCCCTTCTTGGTCTGGATGGTGGCCGGCACCTTCTCGCTGCGGTCGTGGGTCTCGTAGGAGTAGGTGAAGTAGCGCGGGTCGTACAGTCCGGGGTCGGGACGGGCGGCCTTGCGGTAGTCGATCTCGAAGACCGGGTCCCTGCGGTGGTAGGAGCCGTCCGGCGCGCGGAAGATGACACCGGGCACGTCCCCCGGTTCGGTGCCGCGGCGCAGGTGGGCGAGGAACGGCACCATGGACTCCTCGGCGAAGCCGGTGATGCCGTACTCGGCGCCCACGAAGTCCATCAGGTCGTCCGGCACCGTGGAGAAGCCGGGGCCGCCGAGGACGACGGTGACGCCGGGCCGCTCCGCACGCGCCCAGTCGGCGACCTCACGGGCGAGGGGGGTGTAGATGACCGGCTCCAGCATGTTCTGCGAGTCGACGTTGCGGATGGAGATCCCCACGACGTCGGGCCGGAAGGCGGCGACCGCCTCGCGCACCGCCTTCTCGTCGTCCTCCTCCCACATCAGGTCCAGGACGCGCACGTCGTGCCCCGCGGCCCGCACCTGGGTCGCCACGGTGACCATGCCGATGGGCAGCACCGGGCGGAACGACTTGAGCTTGTTGACGGAGACGAACATGACCCTCATCCGGCGCCGCCCCCGATCTCACGGTCGGCGTCCGTCAGGGCGGCGACCAGTGCCCGCAGCTGCTCCTCGCTCTGGTGCCAGTGCACGACCAGGCGCAGGAGTCCGTAGCGGCGGGCGACGGAGGCGATGAACCCCCGCCGTTCCAGTACGTCGACGAGCTGTCCGGGCGCCGGGTGGCGCACGGTGACGACGGTGAGGTCCGGCGCGGGGACGACGGTGAACCCGGACCCGCGGAGCAGGCCGAGCAGGAGCTCCCGCCGCTCGAACACCGAGGCGACGAGCGTGCGGTAGCCGGCGCGGCCCATGGTGTGCAGCGCGGCCCAGGTGGCGAGCACCGCGGCGCCGGGGCGGGTGCCGAGCAGACCGTGGTGGTCGTGGGTGCCGCGGTAGTGGGAGGCGACGCGCAGGCGGTCCAGGTCCGCCGCGTCGCGTACGAGGAGCTGGCCGGCCGGGATGGGCGCGCCGCCGTACTTGTGCGGATCGAGCGTGACGGAGGTGACTCCCGGCACGTCGAGGCCGACCGGCGGCAGCGGGTGGCCGAGCTCGCGGGCGAAGGGGACCAGGAAGCCGCCGGTCGCCGCGTCGACGTGCAGGGGGACGCCCAGGGCCCGGGTGTGCTCCGCGATGGCGGGGACGTCGTCGACGGCGCCGGTCTCGGAGGTACCGGCGGTCGCGACGACGAGCGCGGTGTCCTCGGTGACGAGGGACCGCAGCGTCTCGACGCAGACGTGCAGGTCCGGGGTGAGCGGGGCGTACACGGGTTCCACGCCCAGCATGGTGAGGATCTTGTCGAAGGAGAAGTGGGCGCTCTCCGGCAGCACGATCCGCGCGGGGCCGCCCGTGCGGGGGCGCTGCCCGTCCCGGCGCAGCGCGGCAAGGACCGCGAGGAGGTTGGCCTCGGTGCCGCCGGAGGTCGCCACTCCCCCGGCGTCGGGAAGACCGAGGAGGTCGCCGAGGAGCGCCGTCACCTCCGTCTCGGCGCGCCGCAGCGACGGGAAGATCCGGTTGTCGCCCATGTTGGTCTCCAGCGCCTGCGCGAAGACCTGCCGGGCCACCGGGAGCGGCGCGGAGCAGATGGAGTTGAACACGGTACCGTCGGCGTAGTCGTGGTCGTCGCGGCGCAGGGCGTCGAGGCCGGCCAGGACGGCCGCCGTGTCCCGGCCGTGCTCGGGCAGGCCCGTGGACCGGGCACGTGCCGCCCGGTCAGCCGATCCGGTGCGGGATGTCGAAGAACCCAGCAGCGTTTCCATGGACGAGAGCCCTCACGGTCTGTTCCGGAACGCCTCCGAGGCGGAGGCGATGGACGGTCTTGCCGAGGCCGAGCGGGTCGGCGGAGCCGAAGTGGAAGCCGGTGTTGAGCATCAGGCGGTCCGGCCCCCGGCTGTCGAGGATGCGCATCACCTCACGGTGGGTGACCTTCTGGCGCACGGCGAACAGCGCGTCCGTGCGCGGCGAGACCGGCAGACCGTAGCCGCCGAGCCCGTCGAGGCCGCCGTGTCCGTGGACCAGGCGCAGCTTGTGCTCGTCGAGGTCCATCACGGCGACACGCCCCGGATCGATGCCCGAGCGCTCGATGGCGCCGGCGAGCAGCGGCAGCATCGCCGTGAACTCCTCCAGCGGCGGCGGGGTCTCCACCATCACCGGTGTCCCGGTGTCGGCGGCAAGGCGCAACTGCCGTTCCAGCACCGTCACTTCGTCACTGGTGCGGTGGCGGAGCGACACTTCGCCCAGGGCCTTCACCCGTGGGTGGCCGAGCCGCTTGTGGAGTTCGTCGACGCCCTCCAGAGCGCTGCGCAGATCGTTCATGTCGGCGGCGTGCACGGACAGCCCGACGTACAGATCGATGCCGTACACCGCCGCGCGGGCGGTCTCGACCTCGGTGAGCCGCTCGAACCGCGCGGCGAACGCGTCGCCCGACGAGCGGCGCTCATGCGAGCTGGAGCAGGGGGCGAGCGCACTCGTCACACCGCTGACCGCCATGAGTTCGTAGTCGTCGGCGTTGCGTAGATCGCTGTGGATGTGGTGGTCGAAGAGCGGGACGAGGCCGGGTCCGTGCGCGCCCCGGGGCGCCAGGAGCTGTGGCGCGGGGGTCGCACGGCCGGCGGCGGTGGCCGGCCGCACGGTGGTCAGTCTCCCGAGGAGGACTCGGCGGAGGCTGCGGCCGCGGTGAGCACCTCGTGGCTGCGGCGCAGGGCGTGCCGGTAGACGTCGCTGTGGTTGTACAGCTCCACGCTGACGTGCCCCGCGTAGCCGCCGCGGCGCAGGATGCGGAAGAACTCCACGAAGTCGATGTCCCCGTCGCCGGGGATCTCGTGGTAGTGGGTGCGGCCCTTGATGTCCTCGACCTGGAACACGGGGGTGATCGGCAGGTGGCGTTCGACGGAGGCGAGGTAGTCCTCCTCCACGACGCGGCAGTGCCCGAGGTCCTGGGCGAGGGCGAAGCGCGGGCTGTCCAGTTCCCGGGCGAGCTGGGCGACCGCGGCGTTGGTCTCCAGGAAGAACTCCGGTTCGGGTTCCATGGCGAGGACGACGTCGCTGTCCGTGCTGTCGAGGATCTCGGTGATGCCCTCGATGAGCCAGCGCCGCGCGTCGGCCGGGTCCACCTCGGGCTTGCGCTTGCCGGTGGCGAAGTTGATCAGCGGGATGCCGAGCATGTCCGCGATGCGTACGGACCGTTTGACCAGGTCGACGCGGCGGGCACGGCCGGCGGCGTCCGGGTGGACCAGCGAGGGTTCGAACCTCTCCTCGCTGAGCAGGTTGTCGGCGCCCGCGGCCAGGCAGCAGGCCTCGATGCCGGTGCGCTCCAGCGCCTTGCGGATGACCGACGCCTCGTTGTCGGAGAAGGAGAACGGGTCGATGTGCGCGGGGTGGAGGGAGAGTTCGATGCCGTCGTATCCGGCCTCGGCGACCTCCTCGACGGCCCGCTCCACGGTGAGGTTACGCAGACCGTTGGCGTTGTAGCTCAAGCGGTGCACAGGGGCTCCTTCGCAGGGTGGGGCCGTCACCGGGCGGCGATGGCGTGGGTGTGGAAGTCGTGCCAGGTGCGCAGCTCGATCTGCTGGAAACCGGCGCCGCTCAGCATCTGCTCCAGCTCTTCGAGGGAGAAGCGCAGATGGCGCTCGTCGGGTCCCGCTCCGTCGGGCTGCCGCGCGTACCAGGCCTCGATCTCCCGGTTGCGCGCCAGGTCCGGGGTCTTGCGGTAGTCCGCGATGGCGACGCGGCCACCGGGTTTGAGGACCCGGTGCATCTCGGTGATCGCCAGGGCCGCGTCCTCGGCCAGTTCGTGCAGGACGTAGGTGCACAGCACGAGGTCGACGCTGGAGCTGGGCACGTCCAGGGGGGCGAGGGCGCCGACCTGCGTGGTCACGCGTGCGGCGAGTCCTTCCTTCGCGGCGCGGCGTTCGAGCACCTTCAGGAGCGGGGCGCTGCCGTCGACGCAGTGGACGCTGCCGTCGGGGCCGACCGCGCGGGCCGCGGGAATCGTGGCGTACCCGGTGCCCGCGCCGATGTCCAGAACCCGCTGTCCCGGTGCGGCCTGTGCCGAGCGCAGCAGTCCCTGGACCTCGCCGAGGGCCCAGCGCAGCGGCCCGTCGAGACGGTAGATCGTCTCCTCCACCTCGGGTGTGTGGTGCAGTGTGGTGTTCATGAGCCCATCCCTGCGGTGTCGGTGGATCAGGCCTCGGTCAGGACGCTCTTGAGCAGTGGCTCGGCGACGGGCGTCTCGTAGTCGCCGTCGACGCAGCGCACGGTGCCGACCCGGGGCACGAGCACGAAGCGGATCGCGGCTCCGGCGCGGCGTTTGTTGTCGCTGAGGATGACCTCGACGATCTGCTCGGCCGTCAGCTCCTCGGGCAGCGCGACGACGCTGCCCAGCCGCCGCTTGAGGATGTGTTCCTGCCGGTGCAGCACCTCGGGCTCGCACAGACCGAGGCGTACGCCCACCTTGGCCGCGGCGCACATGCCGATGCCGACCGCTTCCCCGTGCAGCAGCTTTCCGTTGCTGAGGAACTCCACGGCGTGTCCGACGGTGTGGCCGTACTCAAGCATGATGCCCGCGTGCCGCTCACCCGGGTCGAGGGCGAGGATCGACAGCTTGCTGCGCACCACGTCGTGGCAGAAGCCCAGCAGGTCGTCACGGACGGCGGCCAGGTCCGGCGTGAGCAGCTCCTCCAGCCGCTCGAACCAGGCCGCGTCGTTGACCAGGCCGTTCTTGATCGCCTCGGTGATGGCGCTGCGGTGCTGGCGCACCGGCTCCTGCCGGGTGTAGGCGACGTCCGCCCAGATGAACAGCGGCGCGTGGTACATCCCGAACTGGTTCTTGCCCAGGGAACCGTTGACGGCCTGCTTGTTGCTGAGCGAGCCGTCGGTGAGGTTCAGCATCGTCGTCGGGACCTCGACGTACCTGATGCCCCGGTAGGTGAGGCCCGCGGCGAGACCGACGATGTTGCCGATCATGCCGCCGCCGAGCGCCATGACCAGGGAGTCCTTGGTGACGCCGGCCGCGACCAGGCGCTCGCACAGGTCGGTGAGCTGTTGCCAGCCCTTGGCGGACTCTCCTTCGCGCACGGTCAGTACGTTGACGGCGATGCCCGCGTCACTCAGCGTCCGGGCCAGTTCCTTGCCGAACCGGGCGTGCAGCCGGTCGCTGGTGACGAGGTAGACCTCGTCGAAGGCATGCCGGTGCAGGTACGCCGGCAACTGGTCGGCGATGCCGTCCCCCAGGTAGTACGGACAGCTGGGGCTCGCTCCGTTCGACAGCTCGATGATGCTTCCCCTGGCCACTTCGCTCCTTCATGGGATGGCGGACGATCACGTCCGCGCACGGGGGCGGATCAGGCACCGTCACCGAGGTGCGCGGTGTAGCCCTCCAGGTCGAGGGCACCGTTGCCGCTCACACAGGCGACGATGGTCTCGGCGCGGCCCGTACGACGGGCTTCGACGGCCCGGTCGACGGCGGCGCGCACCGCGTGGCAGGACTCCGGGGCGATGAGGACGCCCTCGTGGCGGAGCATCAGCGAGCCGGTCTCGAACGCCTCCGCCTCCTCGTAGGCGACCGCGTCGATCAGGCCCTGGCTGCGCAGCACACCGACCACCGCCGAGCCGCTGTGCTGGCGCAGGCCGCCGACATGGGTCTCGGGCAGCTCGTAGTCACGGCCGAGGGTGTAGGACTTGGTCAGCGGCGTGATGCCTTCCGGGTCGGCGTGGTCGTAGCGCCACTCGCCGCGGGTCAGCCGGGGGGCGCTGGCCGACTCGGCGCCGATCAGGGTCAGTCCGTCGCCGCGCTCGGCCTTGTCCGCCAGGTACGGGCCCATCAGGCCACCCAGGTTGCTGCCGCCGCCGACACAGGCGATCAGCGTGTCGGGGGTCTCGCCGAGCGCCGCGAGCTGTGCCTTGACCTCCTGTCCGATGACGGACTGGTGCGCCAGCACGTGGGGCAGGTTGCTGCCCGAGATGTAACGGGTCTCGGGGTGGTCCTGGGCATAGCTGATGGCTTCGCCGATGGCGGTGCCGAGGGAGCCGAGCAGATGGCGGCCGTCGCGCAGCAGCGCCTTGCCCACCTGCGTCCGCTCGCTGGGCGACGGGTACACCTCGCCGCCGAGCAGCTTGATCACCGTGTGCCTGCCGGGCTTCTGCCGCGCCGACACGCCGGCCCAGAAGATCACCGCGTGCAGACCGAAGAGCCGCGCCGCCCAGGCCACCGCGTGGCCCCACTGCCCCGCTCCGGTCTCGGTCACCAGGGTCCGTACGCCCTGCTGAGCGGCGAAGTAGGCCTGTGCGACGGCGGAGTTGAGCTTGAAGCTGCCGGTGGGCAGCACGTCCTCGCGCTTGAGGTAGATCCGGGCAGGGGTCCGCAGGTGAGCCTCAAGGGCCCGCGCCCGCAACAGAGGGGTGGGGCGGCCGATGGCCGCGAGTTCCTCGCGGACCCGCTGCGGGATGGGGAGGAAGGACTCCGTGGAGGCGTCCTGTTCCTGCACCGCGTCGAGGCGGATCCGGCGCTGGAGCGCGAGCCGGGAGGGCTGGCCGTCGTCGCCGTCCCTGGCCGGCGGCAGCGGGGCCGGCAGATTGGGTACGAGGTTGAACCAGGCTTCGGGCACTTCGTCCGGGGCACCGGCCGGCACGACCGGGGTCGGGTTCCAGTCGGGGCCCGGGGTCCTGGCGCCCGACGCGGGCCGCGGTCCGCCGCTCATGCTCCGCTCCGCATCCGCGACGGGTGGAACGGCTCCTCAGTGGCGTGCATCCAGATCCCCTCTCTGCTCGTCCGGGACACGACGAGAAGCCTCATCGCTGGACGGCGGCAGGGGGAGGGGCGGCCCGGGACGTTGACCGTTCGAGTCAAAGGACACTGGAACGGGACTCGACCGCTTGACCTATATGACTGATTCGCTCACCCGTGCCCTGTGTGGCACTGGCGCGTTCTCACAGGAGACGGGCTCCGCAGCGCCTGGATGACGCGGGGCCGGCTCCATGACTCCTGGCAGCAGCCCCAGCACGAGGAACCGCGCGCATGTCCCTGAGCAACACCACGCATCACCATCCCTATCACGGACTCTACGAAGCAACTTCCGTACCGGCACTGGTCGACGTGCCGCCCCTGGAGTACCTCGCCGTGGACGGGGAGGGCGATCCCCAGGACTCCAAGCTGTTCGCCGCCGCGGTCGACACGCTGTACACGGCGGCGGCAGCGGTGGCGGTGACGTCCGGCGGCCCCCGGCCCGGCGACGCGGACCACGGGCCGAGCCCGCTGGAAGGGCTGTGGTGGAGCACCGATCCGGACCTGAACCTCGAAAGCGGCGACCCGGCCTGCTGGCGCGACCGTACGAGCTGGCGCTGGACCCTGCTGCTCAGACAGCGTCACGCGGTGGACGCCGCCACACTGGCGGCGGCCCGCGCGGAACTCACCGGGGTCTGCCACACTCCCGAATCCGCGGCCGCGGTGTCCGCCCTGCGGGCGCGCACCCTGCGCGAGGGCCTGTGTGTCCAGGTGCTGCACGAGGGCCCGATCGAGAACGAGCCCGCGACGATCGGCGCACTCCACCGCCACCTCGACGAACAGGGCCTCGTCCCCGCGGGCAGGCACCATGAGATCTACCTCGTGCCGTCCCACACCGCTCCCCCGTCCCGGCTGCGCACCATCCTGCGCCAGCCGGTACACCGACGGGGCCGGTGACGCGGGCGCGGGTGCGCCTCCGTCCGGACACGGCCCTGGTGACGGTGGACCTTGAGGCGCGCCGCGACGGTACGAGTCGGCCGGCCCGCGGGCTTCGCCGACCAGCGGGCCGGTCGGCCAGGGCGAGGTGCCGTGCTCGTCCTGGGTGAGGGCCGGCCACGTCATGACGCAGGGACGAAGGGTGGGTGACACACACCACTGACAACCACCCCGGCCCCGTAGGGTCGGGCACGTGCTCCTCTGGATCAATGGTCCCCACGGTGGCGGGAAGACGCAGACCGCTTACGAACTCCGGCGTCGGCTTGCCGGCAGTGTCGTCTGCGATCCCGAACACGTCGGCTTCGGTCTGCACCGGATGATGCCCCCGTCCCTGCGCGGAGACTTCCAGGACCTTGCCGCCTGGCGGCAGGGGGTGGTCGAAGTACTGGATCACGTCCTGAGCAAGCACGACGGGACGGTGATCGTGCCCATGACGGTCGTGGAGCCGGCGTACTTCCGCGAGACCGTCGGCCGACTGCGCGAGCGCGGCCACGATGTGCGGCATTTCGCACTGCTGGCCGAGCGTGGGACCGTGCTGCGTCGGCTGCGCGAGCGCGGCTTCGGACGCGCTGTCCAGTTCATCGCGGGCAAGAACGCTCCCTTGCACCGGGAGAGCTTCGCCGTGTCCAGGCTCGACCTTTGTCTGGATCGCCTGCGTGCGGAGGAGTTCGGGGACCAGGTATGGACCGACCGCCTCACTGTGCCTGAGGTCGCCGAGCACATCGCCGCTGCCGTCGGCCTGACGCTCGCGCCGAACGGAGACGGAGCGCTGCGAGGACGTGCGCGGCGGGCCTGGACCGGGATCAAGCACATTCGGTTCGACTGATGGCCCCCTTTCGACGTGACCAGGTGGCCCCTGACTGACGACAAGTCAGGTGGCGGCCCGGGAACCGCTCCCAAGGCCCCCTGATTCAGGGATGTGCGCCGTGTCACGTGCTTCACATGCCGCCTGAGTTGTCTGCATCACAGCGGAAATGTCCATTTGGCGTCCATGCTCGAAGCGGATACCGACCCCCGAAGTGGGGCTTATCGGCATCCCCTTGGGCGTGAGGTCACAAAGTGACTCATGCCACAACACCAGTGACATTCCACCCTTCTCCCTGTTCTCCCGTTCCCCCTGTTCCTCCTGTTCCTCCTGTTCCGCTGGGAAGGTGCCCCATGGCCGCTTACCTCTGTCCTCCTGCCGTGATACACGGCGAGCACCCCGTGAAGACCAGCCAGATCGTGGCGGAGGTGCGCGACCGGCACCCGCACGCGGCGTGGGCGCCGCGGATCGACGGCATCGCGGCCAGTACGGGCATCGAGACGCGCGGGTGGATGCTGCCGCTGGAGACCGCCGTCGCGCCCGGCGATGGCGGCGGCCTGCGGGCTGTCGGCGTCGAGCCGACCCAAGAGGCACTGGCCCGCGACGGGTTCACCCAGCAGGACGTGGACCGCGTGATCGCCGCGCTTGAGTCGATACCCACGCCGCAGACCGTCCAGGAACGCACCGGTCCGGCCTGGGAGGCCGTGCAGTCCTACGGGGAGCGCGCGGCGCGCGGGGCCCTTCAGATCGCCGGGTTGGACGCCGCGGACATCGACTGCCTGATCACCAGTCACTCCACCACCCCCGCGCTGCCGGGTCTGGACATAGCCCTGGCCAACAAGCTTTCGCTGCGCAGCGATGTGATGCTGCTGCCGGCCACGCAGTGGGCCTGTATCGCCGGGACCCGCTCCCTGGCGCTGGCCGCGGACCTGGTGGCCGCGGACCCCGACCGAGTGGTCCTGGTCGTCATCTCGGAGGCGCTGAGCACTACGTACCAGCCCGCGGACGACACCCTTGAGTCGCTGATCGTCCGGTTGCTGTTCGCGGACACCGCGGTCGCAGCGGTAGTCACGGGACGCCCCCGGCGCGAGTCGGTACTGCGGCTGGACGCCGCCTGGCATCACACCCTGCCCGGCACCCAGGACCTGCACCGCCTGGAGACGCGGGCGGACGGCACCCACTTCGTGATGGACCGGCGCGGGCCGCGGGCCGTACAGGAGACGGTGACCGCGATGTGGGAGTGGCTGCGCGTCCGTTACCAGGACCACCCCGACGCCTGGCACCCCGACGTGCTGCTCGCGCACCCCGGCGGGACCCGAGTGCTGGAGTACATGGAGCAGACGATGCCCGACGCCTGGCCGTCGGGGCTGCTGGACTACAGCCGGGACAGCTACACCACCGGCAACCGCGGAGGCGCCGCCGTGTTCGACATCCTGCGGCGGGCGCATGACGCCGGGCAGAAGCCGGGCAGTCGCGCCGTGCTGTACGCGGCGGCACCGGGCCTCACCGCCACCGCCTTGGAAGGGGAGTGGCTGTAGCACGAGGCGGCACAGCCCGTACTGGTACCAGGACGCACCACACGTACTGGTACCAGGCGTCTCTCAGAGGCGCAGCCGCGTCATCTCGCGATTCTCGCCCAGACGACCTTGCCGGTGTCCGTCCACCGGACCCCCCACCGGGTGGTGAGCTTGTGGGCGATGTGCAGGCCGCGACCGCCGTCGTCGAGGAGGCCGCCCCGCCTCAGACGGGGGCTGCCGCTGCCGGTGTCGCCCACCTCGCACAGCAGCCCGTGGCCGGACCTGATCAGCCGTACCGTGACGGGGCCGGTGGCGAAGCGCACGGCGTTCGTGACCAGCTCGCTGACCAGCAGCACCACGTTGTCCCGGGTGTCGTCCTTTGTCCGCCACTGCCGCAGCAGCACGGAGACCTGCGCGCGGGCACGGGCGGGGGCGTCGTCGCGGGCGGGCAGCCGCCAGGTCGCGGTGTCCCCCTTACGGTAGCCGAGCATGCGTGCGAGCAGCAGGGTCACATCGTCGCGCTGGTGCGCGGGTGCCAGCGCGGAGACGACGTGCCGTGCGGCCTGCCGCAGGGTGTCCCAGGGGTGCACCGTGGACACGGCGTCCGCCAGCCTGCCGATGCCTTCGTCGATCGACACGGCCGGATCCTCCACCAGGCCGTCGGTGTAGAGGGCGAGCAGGGAGCCCGGAGGTGCAGAGAACGTGTGCACGTCGAACGGTTCCCGCAGCGCGAACTCGGCGCCCAGGCCGGGGTGGGGGCGGACCTCCAGCGGGCCCGCCTGCCCGTCCGGGGAGACCAGGACCGGGGGGAGATGGCCGGCGCTGGACAGCGTCACATGGTGGCTGACCGGGTCGTAGAGGGCGATGCAGCAGGTCGACCCGAGGGCGCTGTACCCGGCCGTCAGCCCGGCGTCGGCGTCGTCCAGCAGCGAGACGGTCTCGTCCAGGTGCTCCAGTACCTCGTCCGGCGCGAGCCCCGCGGACAGCAGCGCGCGGGCCTCCATGCTCAGCTGGCCCATGGTCGCCGCGGCTCCCAGACCGTGTCCGACGACGTCACCGACCACCAGCGCGGTGCGGCCGTCCGGCAGCGGGAAGCTGTTCACCCAGTCACCGCCGACGCCCGCGCTGTCGGGGGTGGCGGGCTGGTAGACGCTGGCTATCTCGATGGTGTCGCCGCCGGTCCGGGGCAGGAGCCGACGCTGCAGAGCCAGCACCTGCGTGTGCTCGCGCTGGTGCTGACGAGCCAGGTCGACGTGATGGGCGGTCCGGGCCACCAGTTCCTGCAGGTCGAGCAGCTCGTTGTCGCGGAAGGGGGAGTCCGCCCGCCGCCAGACCTCGGCCACGCCCAGCACGACGGGCGGCGCGCCGTCCAGGACGAGCGGGATGCACGCCACACCCGCCGACCGGTCACCGGGCACTAGGGCCCGCACGACTCGTGGACTGCCGAGCACCCGCTCGACCGCCTTCCGGTCGGGTATGACGATGGTCTGCGGGGCATCGTCCCGCAGTACCGCCTGCGCCAGCAGGCGACTCGCGTCGCCGGGAAGATCCTCGCCCGGGGTCACGTAGCCCTCGGGCCACGCCCGGTCCGGCACCAGGGCCGCCCGCCGCAGCCGGATGCGCCCCTTCTTCTGGCCGGTGACCCCCTCGCCCGTCCACACGGCGAAGTCGAGGTCGACGGCGGCCACGTCTCCCCAGGCCAACAGGGACTCCGCCAGCGACTGAGCGGTCTCGCCGATGTCCAGTGAGGTGCCGATCGCGGTCTCGGCGGCGTAGAGGTGCAGCCTCCTGGCCATCGCGATCAGGGAGACGGTCAGGCCCTCCTCGGGCGCCGCGGCGGGCAGGATGCTCATCGAGACGACCAGCTCCGACCCGTCGCCGCGCCGCAGGCGCTGGATCCGGGCCACGTGCGCCTCACCGGTCTCCAGGACCTGCCGCAACCGCCGTGTGACCGTCGGTACGTCCCCGGGGGGCAGGAGACCGACGAATGGCCTCCCGACCACGGCGTCGAGGCCGGCGAACACCGGGGCGTCCAGATTGCAGCGGGTGATGATCAGATCCCTGTCCAGGTTGACCGCGCCGAGAATCTGCTCCTGGCGGCCGGCTGCCGGGTCCTCCGGTCCGCTCCGGCGCCCGGTGCGGTCGCCCCGCGCATCGGCAGGACCGGCCTGCGCTGCCGCTCCGCCGCGCGGGATGTAGCGCCCCAAAGCCCTGCTGACCAGGTCGAACGCCGAAGAGGACGATGGGGAGGGTGTGGAGTCCATGCAGCTCTCTCAGCAATCCCCGGCGCAGCGCCGGGGCCGTACTCGGACCCGTGCGACGGGGTCCCCGAGATCCCTGACCGCACACCTCATTGAATAACAGCAGGGGTCGCTTCGCCCACACCGGCGAATCGCGGACCGAACGCGGACAGTGAGGGGGCGCCGCGGCCGGTGGGCCGAGCGACAGCGGCAGGCCGGCGGCCGGCTCGCATCCCACCGCGGCCGGCAGAGCTCGGCAGAGCTCGGTTGCTGCCGAGCGCCCCCGCTCCTTCGGCTGTCGGGTCCTGGGAGCGCGACGATCAACTTCGGGCCGTGGAGGTGGGCCTCGGCCCGGCACATGCGCGGGGCCGAGGACCGTGGGACCGGATGCGGGTCAGCTGATGCGCCGGGCCGCGATACCGAGGTGGGGTGGCCGCAGACGTGCGGCCGGGGCACACGCCCTGCTGACCGGGAAGCGCGTCACCCGGGCCGCGGCAGGGCCCCGCAAGGGCCGGCCGTCAGCCGCTCGCTCACTCACACCGCGCACGCCCCTCCACCGTCCTGAAGACTCCGAAAGCGCCCTGGCAGCCTGGTACTTGCGACGGCACCGCGCTGCGAGGGCTCCAATCCCCGCTGAAATTCCGCTCCTTCACCTGCCAGCGGGCGCGGTACCCCCGGCGCGCGAGAATGATCCGGCCCGCACGCAGTCGGCCGGACAGCTCCTGATGCGGCGATGTCCTGGCGCGGACCGGTGAGTGGGGGAAACCCATCTCCCGGACAGCCGCCGCGAGTCACGGCCCCCGCACGTCGGCGCGGGACCTGGTCGCCACAGGCTGCACGGGCAGGTGCCGGAGGAACGGCTGCGCTCCGCTGCCGCGTCGGACGGGCACCTGCCGGAACTCCCACGCTGGTGGACCGAAGGTGCGGGACGGGCAGGGCAGGGCAGACTCCTCCGGTCCGCCCCGGCACCGGATAGCGATCAGGGTGGCTGGATGGCACTCTGAGAGGTGGATCCAAGTTTCGGGGAGCCCCGCGCACCGATCGACATCACTGTTCGTGATCGCGGGAGGTGGACCTTCCATGAGAAACCGGGCCTCGATTACCGGAACCGCAGTGGGCCTCGCGGTGGCCGGAGCTCTGTCGACGACACTCGTACCGCTCACGGCGTCGCCGGCCTGGGCACAGGAGTGCGCAGCCGCCGCTCGCGCTCCGATGCACGGCCACAGCCGCCTCGTCAGACACCGCAACTTCCAGGTGAGGGAAGCGGTCGTGTGCCTCATCAACGCCCAGCGCACGCAACGGGGTCTTCCAGCCCTGACCTACAACCAGAACCTGACGACAGCGGCCCAGGAGCACGCCTCGGCGTCCGTGGCGCAGAAGTGGTGGGGACCCGGAAAGGACCCGCACACCAACCCGCAGACGGGCTCGACACCGCAGAGCCGTATCCAGGGAGCGGGCTACTGCCCGAACCCCGTGTCCTGGCGGTTCGCCGAGATCGCCTACACCGGTTGGGGCGGTGCGGGGACGCCGAACGCCGCCGTCAACTGGTGGATGAACTCTCCGCCCCACCGGGCGAACATCCTCGATCCCGGACTGCGTGAGATCGGGCGCTGGGCTCAGGCCGGTTCCGCCGACCCGGCCGGAACGGACGCGAGCGGAGCCGGAACGTACGTCGTCACCTTCGGAAGCTGCCAGCAGTGAGGCACCGGCTGCGAGCCGGAGCGGCACCGCACGGCCCCGGCGGGTCAACGACGCGATTCGGGCTGCGCGGTGAAGCGGGCGAACGCCTCGGTGGCACCGCGCGGCAGCTCGGCGACCGCCTCCCGTGGCAGCGTCGCGATCACGGCCCGCAGCCGCGCACCCGGCTCCGGCAGCAACTCCCAAGCGCCAGCAGGCGCGTTGACGGCGGCGAGCAGCAGATCGCCCTCGTGGAAACGGGCGTCGAGCAGCGGCTCCTCCACCAGCAGGCGCACGGCGAGTGGAAGGACGTGGGGCAGTGCCACCCGCTGTGAGAGGAGGACGCGCAGATCCGCCGGACCGAGTTCACCCAGGGGCACCCGCCGCAACTCGTGCACTGTGCGCACCAGGTGGGTGGCGTCAGCGGCAGGAGGCGCCCATCGGGGTGGGTCCAGCTCGTCGAGCGTGCGGTCGAGGTGCAGCAGATGGTCCATGGCGTTCATTCTCAGGGTGGCGTCCGTCCCGCACCGGGCCGGGGCGAACCACGTCGGCACGAAGCCTCCCCGGCCGACGGCGGGGAGGCTTCGCCGCTCGCTCACAGCGCGGTACCCGTCTCCTGTGCCAATGCCGGCAGCAGACGGTCCTGGAACGCCTCGTCGTGGACGGCGCGGTGCGGCTCCTGCCGTTGGCGGTGGTACCAGTACCCGCCGGTGGTGAGCGCCTCGGGGTCGTCGCCGGAGGCCAGCCACTCCTGCGTCCTATGGCCAAGTTCGAGGTCGTCCGGGGCGTTCGGCCCACCCATCTTCGTCGGCACCCAGCCGGGGTCCACGGCATTGCTGAGCACGCCGGGGCGGAGGCGGGCCACCGCGGCCGCGAGCGTCGTGACGAACAGCTTGCTGTCGGCGTACGACCCCGCGCTCCGCCCCCGCCAGTCGACACCGTCGAGCACGGGCCGCCCGCCGAAGTGCGAGCCGCTGCTGAGGTACACCAGGCGCCGCGGGCCGCGGAGCAGGGCCGTGAGCAGGTACGGAGCGATGATGTTGACCGGCATGACGGCCGGCCCGCTCCAGACGCCGGCGTTGTGGATGACGGCGTCGAGCGGCTCGGCGTCGTTCAGCTCCGCGGCGATGCGCCGTACGGCGTCGCGGTCCGTGAAGTCGCCGACCACGAGGTGCGCCCCGCGGCCGACCAGCGGGTCGAGGGCCACCGCGCGCTCCTCACTGCGGGCGTGCACCACGACCTCGTGTCCGGTGGACAACAGCGCGTCGGCCGCGGCACGTCCCAGGCCGTCCGCGGAGCCGGTCACCAGGATCCGACTCAAGGTCGCGCCCCCTCTCGTACGCGCGATGTCCGGGAAGACCCTCGCACAGCGATCCGGGAAGAACCTCGCATAGGAATACCTCCTTCTGTCTGGGCCGGTCCTGTGGGCTCGTCCGGGTGCTGGGTCCGGGTACGGATACGCTGCCGGGAAGGAGCCCGGTGGCTCCTCCCCCCGTGTTCAGGCCGCGAAGACCTGCTTCGCAGTCGTGATCGCCGTCATGGCCTTGGGCCAGCCGGCGTAGAAGGCGAGGTGGGTGATCGCCTCGATCAGCTCGGTCTCGGTGACGCCGTTCTCCTTCGCGCGTCCGAGGTGGAAGCGGAGTTGGTCGGCGTCACCACCGGCGACGAGCGCGGCGACGGTGATCAGGCTGCGGTCGCGGGCGGCCAGCTCGGGGCGGTTCCACACGTCCTCGAACAGGACGTCGTCGGTGAGCTCGGCGAGCTTCGGAGCGAAGTCACCGACGGTACGGCGTCCGCCGCCGATCTGCTCGGGTCGGTCGGCCATCGAAGATCCTTATCGGTCCGGCGCGGGGTCAGCGGCTGCGGGGGCGGTTGTACTGCTCGTCGGTGACGGGCTCGTTCCAGGTGGTTTCCTCACTGCCGTCGCCCTTGCCCTCCCACATCGCGATGTGTTCCATGAAGCGGTCGGCGGTGGCGCCGTGCCAGTGTTCCTCGTTCGGGGGGCAGGTGACGGTCTCGCCGGGGTGCGCCTCGAAGACGGTGCCGTCGCGGGTGCCGATCAGGGCGATGCCGGAGACGACGTGCAGGGTCTGGCCCAGTACGTGGGAGTGCCAGTGAGTACGGGCGCCCGGGGAGAAACGGACCATGTTGGCGCGCATCCGGGACGGCTCCTGGCCCGCGTAGAGCACATCGAACCAGACGTCGCCGGTGAACCAGTTCGCGGGCGCCTTGACCGTGCCCTGCTGCTTGACGAACTCCATGGTGTTCCCTCTCGGAGATACGGGTCTCGGGAATGGATCGGGCGGCGCCGGTGCGGGTGAGGCCCGGGCACGGCCGGCGGGCGGCGTCGACGCGGCGAGCGAAGTCGGCGCCCGGCCCGCGTCCGGCGTGGGCGGGCTCGTCGGCGAACCTCTCGGGTGCAGCCGCCGCCATCGAGGAAACCGCAGGCCGGTGAGGTGGAGAAGGGTCTGCTGTTCCAGGTACTGACAGGACCCCCCACACATGCGGCATCCGGCATAGCCTGACCATCGTGAGCCCCGAGAGCGACATCCGCGAGTTCCTGGCCTCCCGCCGCGCCAGGATCACCCCGCAGCAGGCGGGCCTGCCCGCGTACGGCGGCAACCGGCGCGTGCCGGGACTGCGCCGGGAGGAAGTCGCCCTGCTCGCCGGTGTCAGCGTCGACTACTACGTCCGCCTGGAACGCGGCCACCTCGCCGGCGCCTCGGAAGAAGTCCTCGGCGCCGTCGCGAACGCCCTCCAGCTCGACGAAGCCGAACGCGCCCACCTCCACGACCTGGCCCGCGCCGCCGCCAGACGTCCCGCCCGCCGTACCAGGCGCAGTGGCCCGCTGCCCGACAGCGTCCTGCGCGTCCTGGAGTCCATGACCGACTCCCCCGCCTTCCTGCGCAACGGCCGCCTGGACATCCTGGCCACCAATCGCCTCGGCCGCGCGCTGTACTTCCCCCTCTTCCCCGACAGCACCACCAAGTCCGTCAACATCGCCCGTTTCCAGTTCCTCCACCCACAAGGCCGGGACTTCTTCCCGGACTGGGAGGAGTCCGTGAACACCACCGTGTCCCTGTTGCGCACCGAGGCCGGACGCGCCCCGCACGACAGCGGCCTGACCGGGCTCGTCGGCGAACTCGTCACCCGCAGCGAGGAATTCCGCACAGCCTGGGCCAAGCACAACGTGCGCCTGCACCACACCGGCCGCAAGTCGTTCCGCCACCCGGCCGTCGGTGCTCTCACCCTGGACTTCGACGCCATGGAGCTACCGGCCCTGCCCGGACTGACCCTCACCGCCTACAGCGCCGCCCCCGGTACACCGGAGCACGAGGCCCTGCGCCTCCTCGCCTCCTGGGCCGCCACGCAGGAGACGGACGTCATGGTCCGGACGGACGGCACGGTCCGGACCGCTCCGGCGGACGGCTGGTAGCCGCCGCCGGCTGACGGCCCGTCCGGTCGACGCGGTCACCCCCGAGTGGGCTCCGGGCCGATCCAGCCGGCGGTTCCGACGCAGGCCTCGTTGCCTTCCGGGTCGGCCAGCACCCAGTGCGACGGAGCATGGGCATCGCTCACCAACCGGCCGCCGGCGGCAACGGCCGCCGCTATGCGGGCCTCGGCCTGGTCATAAGGCACCCAGACGTCGACGTGCACCCGGTTGCGCTGCGGACGGGGTGCGTCCATCTGCTGGAAGTAGAAGGGCGCGCCGCGGCGCTGCGGATCGATCAAGTCCTCAGGGCTGTTCGCCCGATGGACATAGCCGAGCAGCGCACGCCAGAACCTCGCCACCTCCGGCCCTGCGAGCGCGTCGACGGTGACCTGGACGGTCTGGACGACGGACGGGTCCGCCGGGATTCCGAGCCTGCGTGCCAAGGCCGAGATGCGCCGGGCGAGTGCGACGTCCCGCTCGCTCAGCCCGTAGAAGTCGTCGGCGAGCGTGATCAGGCGCACGGTCACGCCGTCGTATCGCACGTCGATGTCGGGGTGTCCGGCCTCGACGCCGGGCAGTTCGCCGATCGCCTGCACGAGCCTCGCACCGGCGGCCAACGACCCCGCGCGGAAGTACGCACAGGCTCCCTCGCCGAGGACACGCCAGTCGTCCAGGTCCGCGGTCTCATGGAACTGCTGCGGCCGCACCCGCTCGGTCCTGCCTTCGCCGTACGTCATGCGATCAACGTAGCGGGCAGCACTGACAACGCCCGCACGTGCCGAGGCCGGTGCGACAGGGCGGACAGGGCCCCGCGCTGACCCGGCGCGGGCAGGTTGCGGGCCGCCCGCACCCGCTTCGCGTAGCCGGAGGAGGTATGCCGCGGTCAGCGCGACGGCACGGTCCACGTCGTGCGACAGTTCCACGAGGGCAGATGTCGCCCTGGTTCCCGGGATGCCCGCCAGCGCCTGGGTCAGCCGCCCGCGTGCGGGCGCTTGCGTCCTGTCATGGGCGAGGCGGTCGACGAGCGTGGTCGCGATCCGGTCCGCCGTCGTGGTGTCGCCGGCCAGCACGCTCAGTGCGTCGGCTGCGTCGGTGTCGTTCCTTCCCTCCACGACCATGTCGATGAGCGTCGGTACCGCGTCCACCAGACCCCGTGTGCCGAGCGCCAGAGCCGCGTGTCCGCGCACCACGACGTCGGGGTTCGCCAGAGCGTCCCGCAGCTGCTCGGTGGCTTCGGCACCGGGCATCTCGGCGAGGCACTGAACGGCACGTTCCCGCACCGCCGCCACCGGTGAGCCGAGGCCCTCCGCCAGCAGTGCCGGACCTCCGTCGCCGGATCGTGCCAGCGCCCAGCGCAAGGCCCCGGCGACGTTGGGCTCCGTCTCGCTGAGTACCGCCTCGACCAGGGCCTCCACCGGTACCGGAACCTCGTCGGCCGAGGAGAGGGCCGCGCGCTGGCGCGCGTCGGCGCTCTTCGATCCCAGTGCCTGGAGCAGCGCGACGACCTGGAGGACGTCCTCCCAGCCGGCCGGGTCCGCGGCCCGGATCCGGCGGAGCCGCGTGAGCAGCTCCGTCTCGGCCGCGATGCGGTCGCGCGTCTGACGGACGAGGTCGTCGACGAGTGCGGAGGGTGTGAAACAGGGATCGTCGAGCGCGCGTCCGATCTCGCGCAGCGACAGTCCCAGCGACCGCAGGCTCTCGATGTGGAAGACCCTCCGCACGTCCTCGCGGGAGTACTCCCGGTATCCGGAGCCGGTACGGCCCGAAGGGCGCACCAGACCGAGCGACTCGTAGTGCCGGAGCATGCGGGCACTGACCCCCGACCGTCGCGCCACCTCACCGATCAACACGCCTTATCGCTCCTCCGGGTCGGGCCCGCCGAGGGCTACGACGCGCTTCGCCTCCTCGATCGCACATTCGAATCCGGTGTCCGGGTCCCGCAGCAGCCGTTGTGTGGCGAGCGCGTGAGCTCGTACGCGCGGGTCGGGGGCCGTCGCCGCGGAACGGAGAGCCGGCACGATCACTTCGCCCAGTGCGACCAGTGCCCGGCTGAGACTCAGCCGCGTCTCCCGCTCACCGCGCCCGAGTTGCGTCACCAACACCGTGGCCAACGCGGGCTCCTCGCCTTCCGGCACGAGCACGACCGCGGCGCGCCAGGCGCTTCGCGCCACCTCGTCGTCGGCGTCGGACAGGAGTGCCCGTGTGATCGCCGGCCATGCCTGACGGTCCCCGATCTTGGACAGTGTGTGCAGCGCCTGGCTCCGCGCCTGCGCCCGCTCCGAGCGGACCTCGCGGAGCAGTCCGGGAAGCGTCATCGACACCGGGTGACGGGTGAGCGCCCAGGTCAGCATGTCACGGACGAAGAACTCGGGCTCGATCGCGCATCGCTCGATGAGCTTGTCGACGAAGCGCGGGCCGGGTGTCGTGCCGGCCGCCATGGCAGCCCGCAGCCGCACGGACGGCCGGCTGTCCTCCAACCCCTGGAGCTCTCGTACCGCATGCGTGTCCTGTCTCGGGATCGTCATCGAGACCACCTCCTCGGCAAGCAGTGAAGACCTTGTCACTGTGTCAAGGTCAAACCGCGCACGCTGCGCCGGCACCGGTCACCCGCTGCGTCCCGACCGGGCGCTACGGCCGCGCCGATCTCAAGCGCCGGCCCATCCGGGCAGCGGCCCGAGCGGTGCCCGAGGCGGCCGCCGCCGCTGCCTCGGCGTCGGGTCCGGCATCGGCACGGGGCCGTGGACGACTGCCGTCGAGACCCTGGCCCGCCGGCCGCGGCCGTGCGGTCACGACGCGTTCGCGGCATCGGGTGCCGCAGCGGATCGCCCGTCGCGGGACCGGTGCGGCCGGAGCGGTACGCCAGTGGCCCGCGCCCCGCGTGTCTCCGATCCGGACACCGCTGGGGTGGCCGGCGACCGGGACGGCGGGGCTGTGCCCCTGGGCGGAGGAATGCCGACGGTGGCGGCGGAGCCGGCAGGAGCGCCGGGGCTGCGGACGCGCCCGCGCTCTGACCTGCGCACACTGGATGTATGCACGGGCTGACGGCCGGCGGGGCGGCTGAGCGTGAGGACCTGCTCGCGGCCGCCGCGGTGGAGGCCGTAGAGGGAACGAGTGCGTACGCGGCGAGTGTCTTCCTGCGCTCCCCCGACCGCCGGTCGATCGTGCTCGCCGCGACGTGCGGGGTGCCGCCGTCCCTGCTGGGTGGCTGGCGCCTCATCGCGGCGAGCAGTCCGATCCCGGTCGCTGTGGCGTACGCGTCCGGGCGCACGGTCCATCTTGCGAGCGCCGAGGAGACGATGCGGCGCTACCCGCAGCTGGCGGTGGCCCTGCCGTACGCCTTCGGCTCCTGCTCCGTACCGGTACGCACGGGCGACGGTGAGCTTTTCGGATCGTTGGCGATCGTGTGGCCGGCCGCACCGGGCAGCGAGGGGCTGTCCAAGGCCCAGCGTCGCCACCTTCGGAGCATCGCCGGCCGGCTCGGTGACGCTCTGGCCGAACTCCGCGCCCGTACCGGTGAGCCCGTCGAGTGGGAACCCCGGGCGGCTGCCGTCGAGACCCCGGCTCACTCGGCCGCGGCGGTACAGGTGGGCTTGTTCGACTGGGACCTCGGCACCGGCATCCTCACCGTGGACGAGACGTTCTGCGCGGTCTTCGGTCTCGATCCCGGTGCTTTCGACGGACGCCCCGAGACCCTTGCGGCGCGCCTGCACCCCGGTGATCGCGCCGCCTTCCGGGCCTGCGCGCGCGAGGCGGCGGGCGAGGGCCGGATCGGCGCACGGCGCCTGCGCGTGCGGGATCACGGCGGCGGCGGAAGGTACCGCACGGTGCAGCTGTGGGGGCGTGTACCGGAAGCGGACGACGCTCGCGCGGTCACGCACATGGTCGGCGCGGTCCTGGACACCCGGGCGGGCGGTGCGGCCGTGGCAGCAGTCGAACGGCTGCCGCACGGGCTGTTCTCCCTTGCCCCCGACGGGCGTGTCACCTACGCCAACCGCCGTGCCCTGCACCTGCTGGACATCTCCGCCGACGAGGTGGTCGGCGAGTGCCTGTGGGACGTACTGCCGTGGCTGTCCGATCCCAGCGTCGAGTACCGGCACCGCTCCGCGATGATCTCGCAGGCCCCGTCCTCCTTCCTGGTGAGCCGGCCGCCCGACCAGTGGCTCGCCTTCTCCCTCGATCCACAGCCGGACGGGGTGACCTGCCGGGTGACCCCCACCACCCGGCCCGCGTCGGGCGAGGCGGCCTGCGCTCCTCCCCCGACGTGCGCAGCACCCGCAGGGGCACCGGCACCGGCACGCCTGGGCGCGATGTACCACGTCCTGCAGCTCAGCTGCGCGTTGACCGAGGCAGTGACCACACGCCAGGTCTGCGAAGTCGTCTCCGACCAGCTGCTGCCGGCCTTCGGGGGCCAGCAGATGGCGATCTACGTGGTCCGCAACAGGGCGATGCGCCTCCTGCACCACACCGGCCACCACGAGACGTTCCTCGACTGGCTCCAGGGCGTTCCCCTGCACGCCCGCCTGCCGGGAACGGAGACACTCACCTCCGGTGCCCCCCTCTTCATCGAGTCCCAGAAGGATCTCGTCCGGGGCTATCCGGGCATCCCCACAGGGCAGGTGAGCTCCTGGGCGTACCTGCCCCTGACCGCCTCCGGCCGCCCGGTCGGCACCTGCGTCCTCGGCTTCGACGCACCCCACCACTTCACGGAAAAGGACCGGGGCGTCCTGACCGCACTCGCCGGGCTGATCGCCCAGGCCCTGGAACGAGCACGGCTGTACGACTCGGAGTTCGCCGTCGCGCACGGCTTGCAGCAGGCGCTCCTGCCGCACCACCTGCCCAGGGTGCCGGGCATCCGGACCGTCGCACGGTACCTGCCCGCTACGAGCGGCATGGACATCGGCGGCGACTGGTACGACGTCATCCCCACCGACAGCGGAGTCTGCCTGGTCATCGGTGACGTGGAGGGGCACAGCATCGCCGCCGCGGCCACCATGGCCCAGCTGCGAAGTGCGGTACGCGCGTTCGTGGCCGCCGGCCACGATCCGGGCGACGTCATGTCAGGCGTCAACCGCACCCTCATCGACCTCGACAGCGACCTGCTGGCCAGCTGCTGCTACGTCCACCTGGAAACCGACCGCGATCACGCCCGGGCAGTCACCGCCGGTCATCCCGCTCCCCTGCTCCGCCTTCCGGACGGCACCACGAACGCGCTGCACCTCGACGTCGGGACCTTGCTGGGCGTGGACCACGGCAGCACCTACCGACCCACCGGTATCGCTCTCCCGCCCGGATCCCTCCTCGCCCTCTACACCGACGGCCTCGTGGAGAAGCCCGGCACCGACATCGGCATGGGGATCGACCGCCTGCGTGTATCACTGGCCCACGCCCGCGCGGACTCACTGGACGAACTCGCCGACCGGCTCCTGCACCACGCCCGCGGCTCCTCCTACCGGGCCGACGACATCGCCCTGCTGCTCACCGAACACGGCTCCGCAACGGTGGCGACATGACGCGTGGTTGCCGGGCGCCGGGCTCGGCAGGGGGGCGGCTCAGCGACCGGTCACGGCTACCGGTGCTCGGGGTTCTCGTAGTCGTGGCGGCAGCCCGCGTCCCATGCGGTGCGCTGGTTGCCGTAGGCCGGGATGCCTCCCAGGTCCTTCAGCGCCCGCGCCAGGTGCAGCAGGTTCCAGGTCATGAACGTGGTGTTGCGGTTGGTGAAGTCGTTCTGCGGTCCGCCCGAGCCGGGGTCGAGGTAGGAGGGTCCGGGCCCTGCCTCGCCGATCCATCCCGCGTCCGCCTGGGGAGGGATGGTGTACCCCAGGTGCTGGAGACTGTAGAGGACGTTCATGGCGCAGTGCTTGACGCCGTCCTCGTTGCCGGTGATCAGGCAGCCGCCGACACGGCCGTAGTACGCGTACTGACCGGCTTCGTTCAGCAGACTGGAGCAGGCGTAGAGGCGTTCGATCACCTGCTTCATCACCGAGCTGTTGTCGCCCAGCCAGATCGGTCCGGCCAGCACGAGGATGTCGGCCCCCATGACCTGCCGGTACAGCTCCGGCCAGGCATCCGTCTCCCAGCCGTGCTCCCTCATGTCGGGCCACACGCCGGTGGCGATGTCGAGATCCACCGCCCGGACGACATCGACCCGTACGCCCTGGGCGCCCATGATGCCGGTGCTCCGGTCGATCAGCCCCTGGGTGTTGCTCGTCTCCGGCGAGCGTTTGAGGGTGCAGTTGATCACCAGGGCCCGCAGGTCGTCGTACCGGGCCGGAGGTGTCTCGGTGGACGGCGACGAAGCGGTCATACGGTCCTCCAGGAATCCTGCCGCCACCCCTGCACGGCGGCGCGCCCACATCCAGACCAAGCCTGTGGGCCACCACCGGCAGGCGCCACCACAACACCTCCGAATGGCCGGACCCCCGCGCGCTCCGACGGTGCCCGATTCCCCCGGGGGCAGATTGCCGGGCTACCGCCTCGGGGTCGGCTCGCCCACGTCGCCGTGTTCACGTCTCACTCGCCGTCGACCGTGCGGCCACCGATGTCCCACAGCGGTCTGAGCCGACCGTCCCCGGAGAAGGCGGTCCGGCGTCCGGCCTTCTCCGCTTGCAGCAAGCTCAGTGTCACCCGGACGGTGCCGTGCCGGACTCCCCAGCCCCGCCACTCGCACCACCGGCGGCTGCGGTCGAGCATCATCTGCCGAGCTGCCTCGGCGAGGAGTTCCCAGAACGGCGCGAACCCAGGACCATCCACGGGTGGCCATGACCACACACTCGTACCGGTCCTTCATCAACTCTTGGCCGAGGAACCGATGGACAGCTAGATTCTCCACCAGCCGTCCGCGTCGTTCCGGACCGGCGCTGTCGACGAGGAGGTGTGGAGCACATGCGCAGGAGTGCCCAGCAGTTGAGCCCGCGTACTGCCCTTCGCCACACCCTCACGACGGAGACACCTTGTCGCTTCGTATCACCCCACTGACCGACCCCGCGCACGGGCCGCGCAGCCGGCGTCTTGCATGGCTGGCGTCCGACGCCGATTCCATCCCTGCCGGAGCGGCCTTCCTGCGGCTGTTCACCGATCCTGGACAGGAGCACCTGGCCGAGCTGACCCTCCATGTCCATCCCGCGGAGCGACGCAAGCGCGTCGGTTCCCGGCTCCTCGACGCCGCCGTGGCCGCCGCCCGGGACAATGCCCGACGCCGCGTCGTAGCACAGGCTGAGGCCCGATCGCCCGGCGACCGCTTCCTGGAGGCGCGCGGTTTTCGCAAGGTCCTCACTCTGAGGTGCTCCCGCTTGTCACTGGCCGATGTGGACACCGCCGCCCTCGCCGGGATCATCGAGCGTCCGCATCCCGGCTACCGGCTGGTGTCATGGCGGGGAGTCGTCCCGCACGGCCTCGCCCAGACATTCGCCGCCTCACGTCGCGCCATGGACGACATGCCCATGGAGGACACCGACCACGGCTCCGTGACCTGGGACGTGGACCGCGTCCGGGCCGCGGCGAAGGCCGTCGAACAGCGCGGCGACCTGTTGCACACCGTCGTCGCCATCGACGCCTCCAACGGCTCGGTTGCCGGGTTCACCGAACTCGTCGTTCCCGGCAACGGCACAGGCGATGGCCAGCACTACGGCACCGGCGTGCTGCCCGAGCACCGTGGGCACGGCCTCGGCCGATGGATGAAGGCAGAGTCGATCCGACAGGTCCACGGGCTCTATCCGGGCCTCGGCGGCCTCCTGACCGACACCGCCGACAGCAACACACACATGAGACACATCAACGACAGTCTCGGCTACACACCCACGCACACGACACACCAGTACCAGCTCGACACTTAGCGGCGAACGGACGGGCCGGACCCGGTCGTCACCTCGTCCGGCCCGTCGATGCCTTCGATACACGCCTGGACCGATGACGACGGGCGTGATTGGTTCTGCCCTGCTTCCAGGTTTGTAACCCGAGACGAGGACCGGACGACGACAGGCTCACCCCGTCCTGCGGAGCCCCGACCACCCAACGCCGTGTCGGTCGTCCCCCAGCCCGACGGGCATTCCCGCTTGCCCTGCTCCTCAGCATGTGGGAGCCTCCATCCAGCTTCCGGCACGTACCCACTCACGGCGAAGGACTGAAGCCAATTGTTCACGGCGTCCCGCAGCGGCCGCCGTCGGCACTGAGCCGTCTCCCTCAAGGGCGGCGGTCACCGGTGCCGCGTCCGTCTCCTCACGGCGGCCCGACGACGCGGTGGCCGAACCACCGCCCCACCTCCCTGCTCGGAGGTGGTCCCCGGCTGTGGCCGGTACGACAGCTCGCGCGTTGATCCCGTTCCGCCCGTGCGGCGGCAGCGCGCTCCGCCGGTATCTCCAGTGAGGATGTCATCGTGGACATCGCCGTCCAGAACTTCGCCGTCGCCAACCTGCGCCGCCGCCCCGCGGCGGTCGAGATCGGCGGCTTCGTCGCGGGATTCGATCCGGCGACCACCAGCCCCTTCATCAACTACGCGACCCCCGTGCCCGGCATCCGTCCAACCGACCGAGACGTGGCCGCGCTGATCGAAGCGTTCCGTGAGCGCGGACTCAGGCCCCGGCTGGAGTTCGCTCCCGAGGCCGCGCCCGCCGTGGATCCGGCACTGCGCCGGGCAGGGTTCACCACAGAGGCAGTGCACGTGTACATGGTCTGCACTCCCGCCACGTTGGCCCTGCGGCCGAACGGCCACCGGACAGCCGCCGGGCCCGGCGTGCAGATCCCGCGCACCGACGAGGACTACGCGGCGATCGACGCTGCCCTGTCCGAGGCGTTCGCCGGTGACTTCACACCCTCCGCCGAAGGCGCCGCCCGACTGCGGCGCACTCAGGAGAACGGTGGTGCCGTCCGCTTCGTCCGGGCCCCCGATGGCGGATGCGCCGGCGCGGCCTCCTGCTCCCCGCCGGCCGTGGGCACGTCGGAGCTGGCGGGTGTGGGGACCCGTCCGGCCTTTCGTGGGCGCGGAGTTGCCGCCTCGGTCACCTCGGCGCTGACCCAGGCCATGTTCTTGCGAGGAGCACGATCGGTCTGGCTGGAGTACTCGGGCGAAGGGTCCCGCCGGGTGTACGAACGCGTCGGCTACCGACCTCAAGGCACCCGTCTGTACATGAGCCTCGAAGGATGAGGCGCGGGGTGGGGTGGTGACGGTCATGCCGTCACCGCCCCGCTGACCGCTCCCTTCGCAGAGGAACGGACCACCCCATGGATCTCACCGCACTCGCCTCGGTGTACGGCGGCCTGGTCGCCCGGGCGGGGCCATCGCCGGCACGGCGCCGCTACCGACGGCGACGCGCGCTGATCTCGACTGGCGGCAACTGTCCCGGCTTGTCCGGTGCTCCTCCACCGCCGCCGACACCACCACCGCCACCGCCACCGCCACCGCCACCGCCGCTACGAACACACACCCGAGCACGTGGTCGTCAACGGCGCGGATCGTCGGACCTCGACGCGTTCCGGACGTGCGTCCTCCCGCCCATGAGCCTGCCAGGATGCTGTCGTGCTGGATGCGATCGACGCGGTGGACTGGTCTGCCGTACCGGGCCCTCCCGACTGGTACGAACCGGCTCGTGCCGCCCGGGGTCTGCGGGCCCTGGCCTGTGCGGCGAACCTGGTGGAGGCGGCGGAGGCCGGCTCACTGCTCGGTGGCGGCGGGATCGTGCATGGCCACAGTGCGGCGGTGTTTCCGGCGGCTGCGGTCGCGGCCCCTCTCCTGCTGGAGATGGCTCAGCGGGGGCACCCGGCCGCGCGGAGCACCGCGTTGGGGCTGATCGACGAGGCCTTGTCGTCCTATCCGCACGCCGGGTACACGCGGGTGACGACGCCCTACGGCACGGCGGTCCCGATCTGCTGCGCCATCGCCGGCCATCTGCGGGCCCGCGCAGCTCTCCTCGCCGGACTGGGCAAGCGAACCAGGGCACTGCTCGCCGATGCGGCCGACCACTGGCGCTTCGAGGTCCGGGAGTGCGTCGCCGAAGGCGACGACACGGCAGCCTTCGGGACCCTGGCCGGCCGCTTCCCGGCCGGTGTGCACGCGGTGGAACTGCACCTCGGCGGGGAGATCGCCGTACTGGACGAGGTCGCCCTCGAATACCCGCCTGTGGAGGACTCTTCTGAAGCGTGTCTGCGGGTGAAGGGACGGCCTCCGGGCGAACTGCCGCCCGGCGCGCTCCTGTTCCCGGCGGAGTGCGGTGAACGCGTGCACTGACCGGTCCGGCCGGCGTCGGTGGTTCCGCGAGCCTGGTCAGGTGACCGCTCACGCACATGGCGACCGCTGGGAAAGACTGTCCGGCTCCGTCCGTCCGGGCTGTTCCCGGCCGCCCGCCACTCCGCGTGACCGTCATCAGCCGGGCTCCTGCCGGACGCCACACGAGCAGGAGCGTGCGCGTGGGCCCGCCAGGTGGGCGGCCGGCTGCGTCGCCGCCTCGTACCGAGACACCTCGCCAGTCGACCAGGTGAGCCGTCACATGAACCGGACCGTTCCCGCGGTAACCATGGGCCTCGTGCCCTGGGTGTCAGTGGCGGCACGTACGGTCTGCGCATGACTGACGAGTGGTGGGTGGACGTACGACGGCGGGTCGAGGCGGCGGGTGCGGGTCCCGGGGGCAGCGCGGTGTTCGGGGCACTGGCGCACAAGTGGGTCCTGGAAGACCCGCTCACGCAGGACGAGTTGGGCGAACTCGAAGCTCAGGTGGGCGTGCGGCTGCCGGAGGAGTACCGGGCGTTCCTGCTCCACGTCGGCGCGGGTGGGGCCGGCCCCGCCCACGGCCTGTTCCCGGTCCGCCGCGTACAGGGCCGTTGGCGTTGGGAGGGTGACGGCGCGGACCTTGCCGACCTGTCGACGCTTGCCGAGCCGTTTCCTGACCAGGGTCCGGACCCGGAGTTGCTCAACGGTGTTCTTGCGCAGCGTCCCGAGGAGGAGGACTTCGACGACATCGAGGACTTCGACGACGCCATCGAGGCGTGGGACGAGCGCTGGGAGGCCGTCATGTTCGCCCCGGAGCGCACGGCCGGGGCGATCGTGATCTCCCACCTCGGCTGTGCCCAGAGGGAGTGGCTGATCATCAGCGGCAGCCACCGCGGCACGATCTGGTCCGACTGCCGGGTGGACGACGTCGACCTCGCCCCGCTCCTCGACGACGACGGTACGCCGGTGAGGTTCGCCCGCTGGTACACCGACTGGCTGGAGAAGGCGGAGCGCACGGCTCTGTCGACGCCGTAGGTCTTTCCCCCCAACCGCGGGAGGAGCCGGGGCAATACCGCCTCGACCTGCCGGCCGGAACTCCCGCCCGCCAGGCAGTACTCCAGCTGTCCGCGGGCCACGGAAGCGCCTTGCCGTGACGGACGGTGAGGCACTAGAGTCGATCATGTGACTGCCGGGTCGGCCATGGGCCATACACGAGTGAGGCACCCGGCCTCGGCGTGAGCCCGAGGCGGGGGCGAGCCCCGCCACTTCTCCGCGTCTTCCCTCCAGCGCCCGCACGAGGCGCCCCACAGCGGATCCAGGACTCGGAGACACATCCCCACATGCCACATGATCAGCAGCGTCGGCACGAAGTCGCCGCGCCGGCCACCGTCCAGCTGAACCACACCGCCGTTTACGCCACGGATCGTCAACTGTCGGCCGAATTCATCGCCGCAGTCCTCGGTCTGAGGGTCGGCGCGCCGTTCGGGCCGTTCCTTCCCGTCGACCTGGGCAACGGCGTCACGCTCGATTACTACGAGAAGCGCGACGAGCCGATCCAGTCGCAGCACTACGCGTTCCTCGTGCCCGACGACCGGTTCAGCGCCATGGTCGCCCGCCTGGAGACGCTCGGCGTCACCTACTACGCGGACCCCCGTCACACCGAGCCGCACCAGATCAACCGTCTGTTCGGTGGCCGTGGCGTCTACTTCGCGGACCCGGACGGCCACAACATGGAGATAATGACGCGGCCTTACGTCCGGCCGTAGGAGGCCGCCGGGCGGCGTCGAGCCCCGGCCTGCGAACCCGGCGACACCCGCGTACCCGCGTACCCCGCCGACGCTGGTCAGCCGGTGGGGGCGGCGACGGCGAGCCCGAGGCCGATCAGTGCGACGCCCGTGGTCAGCCCGAGCGCACGACGGATCCGTGGCTTGTGGAGGGCCCGCCCGGCCTTGGACAGCAGGAACACGTAGCTGCTCAGCCAGGCGACGCTCAGCGTGGCGTGGAGGACCACGAGCAGCGTCATGGCCCAGGGGGCGGGCAGCCGGGGCGGGGCCAGCGTGGGCAGCAGCCCGGTGTAGAAGACGGCGATCTTCGGGTTCAGGGCGTTGCTGACCAAGCCGGTCCGCCAGGGGCTCCCCACGGCGGCAGGACCGGCATCCGTTGGACCGGCCGGTGCCGAGCGGCCGTGCTGCCAGAGCGCCTGGGCGCCCAGGAACACCAGGTAGCCGGCGCCCAGGAGCTTGACGGTCAGGTAGGCCGCGGGCGAAGCGGCGAGCACGGCCGCGAGCCCCGCCACGGTCGACGCGCCCCAGAGCAGCAGCCCGGTCACGATCCCGCCCACGGTACGCAACCCGTCCCCGGGACCGGCCACGAGCGCGCGCCGGGTCACCACCGCCATGTCCGGGCCGGGCACGACGGTCAGCAGCCCCAGGACGCCGATCGCCGCCATGAAGTGGGTCAGCACGCTGCCGGCCATCCCTTGGGCGAGCCGGGCGAACCGGTTGAGCCGGTCGAACTGGTTGAGCCGGTCGCGCCGGTCGCACCGGTCGAACTGGTCGCGCCGGCGTGCGGGTTGGCGGCGGTACCCTCGGTGCTCAGCAGCACGACGACCGAGGACGGCCCCAGTCCCAGCGCCGTACGGCGTTCCCCGGCCCCCTCGCCGGTGAGCGCCGCGCGCAGACCGGCGAGCGACGCGGCCCCGCAGGGGCCCGAGGAGACGCCGGCAGCGGCCAGCACACCGGCCGCGCGGGCGCTCTCGGCGTCCGCGACGGCGACCGCGGCGTCCAGACCGTCACGCAGAGGGGGCCACGCGATGCTGGACGGGGTGCCGCAGTTCAGCCCGGCCATGGTGGTCTCGCCCGTGGGGACACTGACGGGTGCGCCGCGGGTGAGGCTCTCCAGGACGCACGGCGCGGTCTCCGGTTCCACCGACAGCAGCGCCGGGGCGTGCCCGGAGGGGCGGCTGCGGTAGTGGGTGACCACGGCCTGTGCCAAGGACCCCACGCCCACCGGTATGGACACGAGGTCGGGGCCCTCGGCGACCCCCTCGGCCGTCAACTGCTCGTCGATCTCCGCGCACAGGGTGGCGTAACCCTCGACGATCCACCGCGGGACCTGCTCGTAACCCGGCCAGGCGGTGTCCTGGACGAGGACCGTGTCCGGTGCGGCAGCCGCCTCGGCCGCCAGGCGTACGGCCTCGTCGTACGGCCCTGCGACCTCGGTGACCTTCGCCTGTTCGGCGACGATGGCCGCCACGGCCTGGGGATGCACGCCCTGCGGAACGAAGACGTGGGCCTCCTGGCCGAGACGGCGCGCCATCCGGGCCACCGCGCGACCGTGGTTGCCGTCGGTGGCCGTCACGAGGGTGACCGGGGCCGGTTCTCCGCCGTTCGCCGCCCGCTCGGCAAGGATGCGGTGGACCGCCCAGGACGCGCCCAGGGCCTTGAACGCGGGCAGCCCCAGACGGCACGACTCGTCCTTGACGAAGACCCGGCCGACCCCCCACGCGTGCGCGAGCGACGGGAGTTCGGTCAGCGGGGTGGGCGCGTAGTCGGGCAGGGAGAAATGGAAGGCCCGCACCTCGGCCGGCGCGGGTTCACACCGCCAGGCACGGGCTTCGGAGCGCGCGAACCACGGCAGCGTACGGGGGGAGCAGGTGTTGTCAGGCACAGGATCAGAGTGCGGTGTGCTCCTACGATCGGTCCAGCGAATGTTTCCGACCTATACTCGTCGGGAGAACCGACCATAGGCCCATGAACCCGATCGGCTGTCGGTCCGCGAGGGCGAGGGAAGGCGGACGTGCCATGTTCGACCTGCACCGACTGCGCCTGCTCCGGGAACTCAAGCACCGCGGCACCCTGGCGGCCGTCGCCGCCGCCCTGTCCTACGCCCCCTCCTCCGTCTCCCAGCAGCTCTCCCAGTTGGAGGCCGAGGTCGGCGTCCCGCTGCTGGAACCGGTCGGACGGCGGGTACGGCTGACCGAGCAGGCCGAGATCCTCGTCGCCCACACCGAAGCGGTCCTCGAACGTCTGGAGCGCGCGGAGGCGGACATCGCCGCCTCGCTGTCCGACCTGACCGGCACCCTGCGCATCGCCTCGTTCCAGACAGCCGCCCTCGCCCTCGTCCCGACCGCGCTCGGCCTGCTGCGTGACCAGCACCCGCACCTGCGCGTCCACGTCACGCACATGGAACCGGAAAGGGCCCTGCCGGCGCTCCAGGCCCGCGACTTCGACCTCGTCCTCGCCGAGGAATACCCCGGCGACCCCAACCCGCGGCCCGCCGAACTCGAACAGGAAGACCTGCTCGACGACCCCCTGCACCTCGCCCTGCCGGCACCGGCCGGGACCGGGGAAGCCGACGGCCCGACCGCGGCGCTGCGTTCCCTGGCCGACCACGCCTGGGTGATGGAACCGGAGGGCACCGCCGCCCGGCACTGGGCCGTGACCCTGTGCCGCAACGCCGGTTTCGAACCGGACGTACGGTTCGAGACCACCGACCTCCTGCTTCACCTCCGCCTGGTCGAGCAAAGGCACGCCGCGGCCTTCCTGCCCGGCCTCGTCCGGACCGGGCAGCCCCCGACCGTCACGCTGCGTCCGCTCCCCCGCGGTCAGCGCACGCGCCGCATCTTCACCGTGGTACGCCGCGGCGCCGGCCGGCACCCTGCCGTGCTGGCGTGCCGGAAGGCCCTCCTCCGAGCGGTCGGCATGCGCTCCGACCGCGCCTGAGGGAACCGCAGTCGGGGAGGGCGCACGGCATGACAGAGCAGTGGCTCAGGGGGCAGCGGCAGGAAGGGCACGCCGCGTTCCTGACCGAGTGGGCCTGGACATCAGCGCCGACGAACATGAGCTGGAGCACGCCCGCGCGTTCGGACGGAGTGGGCCGCGGGAGAGGATGATCACCATGACGAGGGCAGAGGTGCGCTCCGCCCCGACGGTTCGCCGACCGGCCTCCCGCCGGCCCTACGTGGACTCGCGGAGCCGGAGTTCCGCGCGCGCCACGAGGTCGTCGGGGTCGAGGGGGCTTGCGCCGGTCAGGAGGCGGGCCGCTTGGTCGACGGCGAGTGCTCCGAGCCGGCGGATGTCCAGAGCCACGCTGGACAGCGGGGGCTCGACCAGGGTGCCGAGCTGCACTCCGTCGAAGCCGATCACGGCCAGGTCACGGGGCACCTGGCGTCCCGTCCGACGCGCGGCACGGAGCGCGCCGATGGCGATGACGTCGTTGAAGGCGAAGACGGCGGTCACGTCGGGATGCCGGGTGAGCAGGCTCACCAGTGCCCTCTCACCGCCCTCCACGCTCTGCTCCGCGCGGCACACCGGCCCTTCACCGAGTCCGCAGGCGGTCAGCGCGTCGGCGAACCACGCGTGCCGGACGCTCGGTTCGGCCCGGGCAGCGTGGTCGAGCATGCCGATGCGCCGGTGCCCGGCCTGGACGAGGTGGGAGACGGCCGCCCTGACCCCGTCCCTTCCGTCGATCCGGATGGAGCTGAAGCGTTCGGCGTCCCGGCCCCTGTCGATGAGTACCACCGGCAGCCCCCGGGTCCACTGCTCGATCTCGCTCTCGGACCGGCTGAAGTAGCCGACGACCGCGTCCACTTGGGAGGCGATCACCTGGAGGGTGCCGAGCTCCTCCTGTGCGCTGTCCGCGGTGTCGTAGACCAGGACGTGCCAGCCGCGGGCCCGCGCCGCCTCCAGCGCCGCCGCGGCGACCTCCGTGAAGAACGGGTTGAGCAGGTCGGGGATCACGAGACCGACGCTGATCGTGTCCTGGCGCACCAGCCCCCTGGCGAACCGGCTCGGTCGGTATCCCAGCGCCCGCGCGGCTTCGAGCACACGCTGCTTGGTGGAGTCGTCGATCTCCCCCTTGTCGTTCAGCGCTCGTGACACGGTCTGCCGGGACACCCCGGCAGCGCGGGCGACGTCATGGATCGTCACCCTGCGGGACTCGGTCCCGGACGGCACTGTCGCTCACCTCCCCATCGTGATCCGAGAGTCTTGACACTCAACCGCACCCGAGCGCACACTTCCGAACGTTTTACAGCGCCCGTGAACGTTCCCGTGAACGCTCACGGACGGAAGTTACAGCAGCTCGCCCCTTCTCGCCACGGTGTTGGGGGACCAGAACCGACACCGTCGCGCCCGTCCATGTCCACCGCGGCATCCCGCCTGAGTGAGTCAACGTCGACCCGGCCGGCCCCAGTCGCCGGTCGTTCTCGGGAACGGAAAACATGAGCAGCACAGTCATGCGCACCCGCCTCGCCACCGTCGCCGCGGCAGCCGGTGTCGCCGTACTCGCCGCATGCTCCTCGCCCGCTCCGGCGGGCGAGGCACCGGCAGCGGCCTGCACGCCCGCCAAGGGAAAGGTCACCCTCCAGTACTGGAACACGGTTCCGGGCATGGACAAGGTCGTGGACCTGTGGAACCAGCGGCATCCGGACATCCAGGTCGAGACGAAGAACATCTCCAACGACCAGTACGGCACCATAGGAAACGCTCTGAAGGCGGGGAAGGCACCCGATCTGGCGCAGGTCGGCTACGACGAACTCCCCAACCTGCGCACCCAGAACGCCTTCGTGGACGCCTCGGCCTGCAAGGCGGCCACCGCCGCCAAGTCGAAGTTCGTCCCGTGGACCTGGTCCCAGACCAGCTTCGGCGGCACCGGTGTGTTCGCCCTCCCGCAGGACACCGGCCCGATGGCCCTCTTCGTGCGCCGCGACCTCTTCGAGAAGTACCGCGTCGCGATCCCCACGACCTGGGACGAGTACGCGTCCGCGGCACAGAGGCTGCACAAGGCGGACCCCGAGCTCGCCATCACGTTCTTCGATCCGAACAACGCCGAGTGGTTCAACGGGCTCCTCTGGCAGAACGACGCGAAGATGTACGGCTACTCCGGCGACAAGTGGCGGGTCACAGTCGACTCGGACCGGAGCAGGCAGGTGGCGGCGTACTGGCAGAAGCTGATCTCCGGCAAGCTCGTGCGCACCGACCTCGCCAACGGTTCGACGCAGATGTACGCCGCGTACCAGAAGGACCGGATCGCCAGCTACGTCGGAGCCGCCTGGGGCTACAGCATGTTCCGCGACAACCTCCCCAAGCAGGCCGGCAAGTGGTCGGTCGTCCCGATGCCGACCTGGGGTACGAACGGCGCGTCCGGTGACTGGGGCGGGTCGACCGTCGCGTTCATGAAGGGCGGCAAGCACCTGTACGAAGCGGTGGAGTTCAACACCTGGCTGAACACCGATCCGGAGGCGCTCGCCATGGAGAACAAGCTGGGCGGCCTGTACCCCGCCGCCACGGCCGGGCTCCAACTCCCCTCGTTGAAGCAGGGCGTTCCGTACTACGGCAACGAGAAGATCTTCGACGTCTTCGCCGACTCGTCCAAGAAGATCGACACCAGCTTCACCTGGGGCCCCACGCAGAAGACGGTGAACCTGGCGCTGCAGGACGCGATGGCCAAGGCGGCGGCCGGCGACGGCACGCTCACCGACGCGCTCGCGACCGCCCAGGACGCCGCGCTGAAGTCGATGAAGGACCAGGCGATCCCGGTCACGGCGGGCAAGTGACCGCGGCATGACCGACACCGCAGCCCCCGCGGCATCCGTGGCGGCGCCGACCCGCGTCCACCGCCGCCTCCGCGGCGGCGGGCCCCGGGCGGGCACCGTGGCCGCGTTCCTGACCCCCTTCTTCCTGCCGTTCCTGCTGTTCTACCTGGTGCCCGTCGGCTACGCGCTCTGGCAGAGCCTCCGGGTGGTGCGCCGCACCGGCGGGCAGTACGGAACCTCGTACACCACCTTCGGCGGTTTCGAGCAGTACGCGCAGGTGCTGCGGAACACCGAGTTCTGGTCCAGCATCGGCCGCATCGGGCTGTTCGGCGTCGTGCAGGTGCCGGTCATGCTGTGCGTCGCTCTGATCATCGCGCTGCTGCTGGACACTCCGCTGCTGAAGCTGAAGGCGTTCTTCCGCATCACCGCGTTCATGCCGTACGCCGTGCCCGGAGTCATCGCCGCCATCATGTGGTCGTACCTGTACTCGCCCCAACTCAGCCCTGTCGTCGACCTGCTGAACGGCATCGGTCTCAAGCCGGACTTCCTCGGCCCCGGGGCCGTGCTGTGGTCGACCGCCAACGTCTCCACCTGGCTGTGGACCGGCTACAACATGCTGATCATGTTCTCCGCCCTCCAGTCGATCCCCCAGGAGCTCTACGAGGCCGCCAAGATCGACGGCGCGAGCAACTGGACGATCGCTTGGCGGGTCAAGGTGCCGATCATCGCTCCGTCGATCGTCCTGACCTCGGTGTTCTCGATCATCGGCACGCTCCAGCTGTACGCCGAGCCGGCCGTGCTGCGCCAGATCTCCTCGAACATCTCCAGCACCTTCACGCCGAACATGCTCGCGTACACGGTGGCCTCCGGGAACAACTACCAGCAGGCCGCGGCCGTTTCCGTGGTCATCGCCGTCATCACCTTCGTGTTGAGCTTCGGGTTCATGCGACTGACCGCGAAGAGGGCCGGACTGTGAGCAACCCCTCCGTGATCCGTGAGAGCCCCGTCAGCCGTACGGCCGCCATGGCCCTGATGCTCCTCCTGGCCGTCTACTTCCTGCTGCCCGTGTACTTCCTCGTCGTCGCGGCGACGAAGCCGCAGGGCGACCTGGCCTCCACCAACGGGCTGGTGTTCTCGCACTTCAACCTGCTGGAGAACCTCCGCGTCCTGTTCACCCGCAGCAACGGCGTCTTCGGCCGCTGGGCTCTCAACACCGTCGTCTACGCGGTGCTGGGCGCGGCCGTGGGCACCCTGATCTCCGCTCTGTGCGGCTACGCCCTCGCCAAGTTCCGGTTCCGCGGCCGGGAGGTGCTGTTCTCCGTCATCCTCGGCGGCGTCCTCGTACCCACCACCGCGCTCGCCCTGCCGCTGTTCCTGCTGTTCTCGGCGACCGGGCTCGTCAACACCTATCTCGCGGTGTTCCTGCCCAGCATCGTCAGCCCGTTCGGCGTCTACCTCGCGCGCGTCTTCGCGAACGCGGCCGTCCCGCAGGAACTGATCGAGTCGGCGCGGCTGGACGGCGCGGGTGAGTTCCGCACGTTCTTCTCGGTGGCGTTCCGGCTGATGACACCGGCCCTGGTGACCATTTTCCTGTTCCAGTTCGTGGCCATCTGGAACAACTTCTTCCTGCCGATGGTGATGCTGCAGAAGGAGTCCCTGTTCCCGATCACGCTGGGCCTGTACGAGTGGAACGGCCAGACCGCCCGCGCTCCGCTGCTCCAGCAGTCCGTGATCACCGGCTCACTGGTGTCGATCGTGCCCGTGATCATCGTGTTCGTGCTCCTCCAGCGGTTCTGGCGCACCGGGCTCGCCGCCGGATCCCTCAAGTGACGTTCGCCCCCACGCACAGAAGGTGTCTGCCACCATGCCCAAACCGGCCGTGTTCGTGCCCCACTTCCACTGGGACCGTGAGTGGTACGAGCCCTTCCAGGTGTTCCGGCACCGGCTCGTCACCGCCCTCGACACCGTGCTGGAGACGGCCGAGGCGGACCCGGACTTCCGGTTCACCGTCGACGGTCAGATGGCCGCGATCGAGGACTACCTGGAGATGCGGCCGGAGAACCGCGATCGTCTCGCGGCCCTGGTCGGCGAGGGTCGGCTCGCCATCGGGCCGTGGCTGATCCTGCTCGACGAGTTCCTCTGCTCCGGCGAGACCATCGTCCGCAATCTCCAGCTCGGGTGGGCGGTCGCGGAGAGCCTGGGCGGGGCGATGCCCATCGGCTATCTGCCGGACATGTTCGGCCACATCGCGCAGATGCCGCAGATCCTGGCCCGTGCCGGCATCGAGCACGCCGCGTTGTGGCGCGGGGTGCCCGGTGCCGTCGAAGGCCACGCGTTCCGCTGGCGTGCTCCCGACGGCTCCGAAGTGCGCACCGAGTTCCTGTTCGACGGCTACGACAACGGCCTGGACCTCCTGCTGGTTCCGGACCGGATCGGCCGCGCGCTCGGCGAGTACACGGAGATGACGGCCCGGCGATGGGGCGACGACCCGGTGCTGGCGATGGCCGGCACCGACCACTCGGCGCCCGACCCGCGGCTCGCGTCCTGGCTGCGGCGGGCGGCCGGCCCGGACCGCGCCATCACCCTCGCCACACTCGACGAGTACGTCCGCGCGCACGTGCGCGACGAGGCGGACACCGTGGTCACCGGTGAGCTACGCAGTCATGTGCGCGGCAACATCCTGCCGGGCGTGCTGTCCGTCCGGCTCGGGCTCAAGCAGCGGATGGCCGTGGCCGAGCGCACCGTCGACCATGCCGAGCGGGTGAACGCGCTGTGGTCCGGGCGGGACGACTCGCCGTTCCTCTCGCTCGCCTGGCACAAGATCATCGAGTCGACGGCCCACGACTCGGTGGTCGGTTCCGGCACCGACGAGACCTGCGCCCAGGTCGAGGCGCGGCTCGCCGAAGCCGCGCAGATCGCGCGCGCCGTCCGGGACTCGGCCCTCGCCGAGCCCGCCGCCCTGGTGCCGAGCGACGGCCACCTGGCCGCCAATCCCCTGCCGTTCCCCCGCGAGGCGTTGGTGGAGGTGGAGGTCGCGGCCCCGCCCCGGGGAACCACCCTGGTCGTGACGACCGCGGACGGCTGCGAACGCCCCGTGCAACTGATCTCCGAGGCCCCGACCGTACTCAGCGACGAGCGCGTCGACGCCTCGCAGCTCGAACGCGTGCTGCGCCGGATCCATCGCCGGGAACTCTTCGGCCGGCTGATCGACCGCTACGAACTCACCTCGGGCTCGCTCGTCTTCCACCTCGCCGAGGTGCCGACCAGCGGACCGTTCGACCTGCTGATCCTGCGCCGCGATGTCGCCGCCGCCGCTGCCGCGCATCCGGGTGAGTGGCGGGTGCTGACGCTGGAGGAGGCCCGCGCCACCGCGCTGGTGCCCGTGCGCGTCCCCGCCTGCGGGCTGGCGAGCTTCCGGGTCGCGCCGAGCGAGCGGCCTGCCGCCCCCGCGGCGACACCCGCTCCGGCGACGGCGACGGCCCGCACACTGTCGAACGGGCTGGTCGAGGCCGAAGTCGCCGAAGACGGCACGTTGAAGGTGACCGGCGCCGACGGCACCGTGCTGAGCGGGGTCGGCCGGCTCGTCGACGGCGGTGACCGCGGCGACAGCTACAACTACGCTCCTCCGGCCCGGGACGTGCTCGTGTCGGAGCCCGCGGAGATCAGCGTCGAGCTCCTGGAAAGCGGCCCGCTGCGTTCGCGCGTGCGCGTCACCCGTGTCTACGAGTGGCCCACGGAGCTCTCCTACGACCGCGACCTGCGCGGCGGCCGGACCGTGCCGACTCCGGTCGAGATGCTGGTGGAAGTGCGTGCCGGGGAGCCGTTCGTCCGTGTCTCCACCGCCTTCCTCAACCAGTCCGCCGACCACCGGCTGCGCTTCCACGTGCCGCTGCCCGAACCCGTGGACACGTCGGCCTCCGCCGGGCAGTTCGCCGTCACCGAACGCGGGCTCAGTGCCGAAGGCGGCTGGGGCGAATTCCCGATCCCGACGTTCCCCGCCAGCACCTTCGTGTCGGCCGGCGCCGCACACGTCCTGCTCGCCCACTCCAGTGAGTACGAGCTCGTCGACGGCGGCTCCGAACTCGCCCTGACCCTGCTGCGCGCCATCGGCTCGATCAGCGTCAACATCCATCCTCTCCGTGACGAGCCCGCGGCGAGCGAGATCCCCGCACCGGGTGCGCAGGACCTGGGCATGCGCATCGAGAACCGTTTCGCGGTGCTGCCCTCGGCCGCCGGCTGGGAGGGTGCGCGGGCGGTCGCGCACGCCGAGGAGTTCCGCAACGACGTCCTCGTCACCCGTGGGACCGCCCCCGCCGGGGGTGACCTGCCCCCGGACGCGACCGGCATCCGGGTCGACGGCACGAACGTCCTCGTCTCGGCCGTTCGCCGGGTCACCGACCCAGGTCGCCGAGCCGGTACCGAGATCCGGCTGACGGCGATGAGCGACACGGGATCGTACGTCCGCGTCACCGGCCCGTTCACGGAAGCCACCACGGTCGACCTGCTGGGCAGGCCCCTGTCCGGGACGCCGGTGCGGAACGGGCTCGGACTCGACCTCGCCCCCTGGGAGATCCGCACCGTCCGGGTGCGCTGACCGGTCGCCGCCGGCGCTCGACGCGCCCGCTCGGGCGCCCGCACACACGCGCGCGCCCGCACACCCAGCGCCCGCACCCTCGCACACTCGCAGTCGAGAGAGAGTTGTGACCTCTTGTCCTCCAGACTTTCCGCCCATGTCCAGGACCTCGCACCCGGACGCGGAGCATTGCGTCCCGCGCGGTCGTGGCTGCACTCCGACGCTCCCTCCCGGTCGCTGAACGGTCCGTGGCGGTTCCGTCTGTCGCCCACGGCGTCGGCGGCCGAGGACTTCGCGGCGGAGGAGTTCGACGACGACGGCTGGGACAGCATCCCGGTCCCCTCCCACTGGGTGCTCCAGGGCGACGGAGCCTACGGCAGGCCCCTCTACACCAACATCCGGTTCCCCTTCCCGCTCGACCCGCCCCACGTGCCGGACGAGAACCCCACCGGCGACTACCGGCGGCACTTCGGCCTGCCCGCCGACTGGTCGGACGCCGAGCGCGTCGTGCTGCGCTTCGACGGGGTCGAGTCGTTCTTCAGGGTGTGGGTGAACGGCGTGGAGATCGGCAGCGCCAGTGGCAGCCGGCTCGCCCACGAGTTCGACGTCACCTCAGCGGTGCGCCCGGGCGACAACGTCGTCGCCGTACGGGTGCACCAGTGGTCGGCGGCCAGTTACCTGGAGGACCAGGACCAGTGGTGGCTGCCGGGCATCTTCCGGGACGTCACCGTGATCGCCCGGCCGGCCGGAGGCATCGAGGACGTCTGGTTGCGCACGGGATTCGACGACGGGCGCGGACGCATCGACCCCGAGGTCACGGCCGAGGCGACGGCGTTCCCGGTCACCCTGCGCATCCCCGAACTCGGCGTCGAGCAGGTCTGGGCGACGCCCGCCGACGTGGCCCCCCTCGGCGTCGCCGGCGTGGAGCCCTGGTCGGCCGAACGGCCCCGCCTCTACGACGCCACCGTGTCGACGGCCGCCGAGAGCATCGCCCTGCGTGTGGGGTTCCGCACGGTCGAGATCAGGGGCGACCGGTTCCTGGTCAACGGCCGCCGCGTCGTGTTCCACGGGATGAACCGCCATGAGGCGCATCCCGAGCGCGGGCGCGTCTTCGACGAGGAGCATGCCCGTGCGGACCTGGCCCGGATGAAGCGGTTCAACGTGAACGCCATCCGCACCAGCCACTACCCGCCGCACCCACGGCTGCTCGACCTCGCCGACGAACTCGGGTTCTGGGTCGTCCTCGAATGCGATCTGGAGACGCACGGCTTCGAAGACGCCGACTGGGCCGGCAATCCCTCCGACGACCCGCGGTGGCGCGGGGCGCTCCTCGACCGCATCCAGCGCACCGTCGAACGGGACAAGAACCACCCCAGCATCGTGATCTGGTCGCTCGGCAACGAAGCGGGGACGGGAAGCAACCTCGCCGCCATGTCGGCGTGGGTCCACGCCCGCGACACCGAACGCCCCGTGCACTACGAAGGCGACCACACCGGCGAGTACACCGACGTCTACTCACGCATGTACGCGTCGGTGCCGGAGATCGAGCAGATCGGCGCCGACGGGGCCCGCTCGGCGCTGGCGCACTGCACTCCGGCCCAGAGTGCCCGCCAGCGCGCCAAGCCGTTCCTGCTGTGCGAGTACGCGCACGCGATGGGCAACGGGCCCGGAGGACTCGACGCGTACGAGGCACTGGTGCACACGTACCCGCGCGTGCACGGCGGTTTCGTCTGGGAGTGGCGTGACCACGGCATCCTGGCCGACGCCCCGGACGGAACGCCGTACTACGCCTACGGCGGCGACTTCGGGGAGGTGGTGCACGACGGCAACTTCGTGATGGACGGGATGCTGCTGAGCGACGACGTGCCGACGCCCGGCCTCCACGAGTTCAAGGCGGTCGTGCAGCCGATCCGCTTCGGCTTCGGCGACGACGGCGTCACGATCACGAACCTGCGGCACTCCGCCGACACCTCCGACCTGCGCTTCCGCTGGCGGGTCGAACACGACGGGGTGCCCGTGGACAGTGGTGACCTGGAGGTCCCGCTCATCGGGCCGGGCGACTCGGAGCGGGTGCCGCTGCCACCGGTCCGGGTGTCGCGGGACGCCGAGACATGGCTCACGGTCGACGCGGTGCTGGCGGCCGGAACGGCCTGGGCTCCCGAGGGGCACGTCATCGCGACGGCCCAGCTGGACGCGTCGGCACCTCGTACCCCTCCGGCGGCCCGGCCCCGGACCGACTGGCGGCCGGGAGACGGGACCCTGACGCTGGGGATCGCCGAGTTCGTCGACGGATCCCTCGTACGACTCGCCGGCCGCGCCGTGACGGGCCCACGGCTGGAACTGTTCCGGGCGCCGACCGACAACGACGAGAGCGCGTCCGACCGGGTCGAGGACAGCGACGCCGCCGTCGCCGGGGTGTCCCACGCCGATCTGTGGCGTCGCGACGGCCTGGACCGGCTGATGACGCGACGCGTGTGCGTGGAGCAGACCGCGCGGTCCCTGCGCACGATCGACAAGGTCGCCGCGGCGGGCTCCGCCTCCTCGGTGACGGTGGATTCCGTCTGGTCCCTCGACGACGACGGGCTGGAACTGCTGGTGGAGATCGAGCCGTCGAGAGGCTGGCGGACGGTGTGGCCACGGATCGGGATCCGTTTCGGCTTTCCCGACGGCACGGCTCCGGTCGACGGCGCCGAGTGGTTCGGTCTCGGTCCGTTCGAGTCCTATCCCGACAGTCTGCGTGCGGCGCGCACAGGTCGCTTCACCGCGGGCGTCCGCGACCTCTCGGTCGACTACGCGCGCCCCCAGGAGACCGGGCACCGCTCGGGACTGCGCCGGCTGACGCTGCTGAGCGGCGGCACCGAGGTGCTGCGCGTCGAGGCGGTCCCGGACAGGGCCGGGCGTCGTCCGGGCTTCACCCTCAGCCGCCACACCCCCCGGCAGACCGCCCGGGCCAGGCACCCGTTCGAGCTTCCCGGGTCGACGACGAGCCACCTGATCATCGATGCGGCCCAGCACGGACTCGGTTCGCGCTCCTGCGGACCGGACGTGCGGCCCGGGTTCGCTCTTCGTCCCGAGGCCCGCACGATCAGACTGCGCATCGCGGCGGGCCGCTGAACGGCGTCACTGCTGGGGTGCGGGCAGCCCGAGCAGGAGCAGTGTCACGTCGTCGTCGTGGGTGGCCGTGTCCGGGATGAGGCTGCCGACCAGGTGGGCCGCGGTCGCGTCCAGGGTGTCGGGATCGGTGGGAGCGTCCTTCAACACGCCGTCGAGGGTCCGGGTGAGGACGTCGATCTGCACCTCGATGTCGGTGCCGGGCCTCTCGACGAGTCCGTCGGTGTAGAGCGCGACGGTACTGCCCGGGAGCAGCGGCTGGGTCGTCTCCTCGAACGGCACCGCGGCGCCGGACAGCTCGTTGACGCCCAGCGGCACACCGACCGGTGCCGGCAGCCGGTGGGCGGGCCCGTCAGGGGGCCGGGCGATGACCGGCATGTGTCCGGCCGAGCACAGGGTGACTTCGTGGGCTTCCTGGTCGATCACCAGGTAGACGCAGGTGACGAGCTGGTCCGCCAGGTCACCGACGAACGCGTCCAGGCCGGTCATGAGCCGGCTGGGCGGTATGCCCGTACGGGCCAGTGCGTGGGAGGCTGCGCGCAGCTGGCCCATGACGGCCGCCGCTTCCAGCCCCCGGCCCATGACGTCGCCGATCACGATGCCGGTGCGGTGGGCGTCCAGGGGGATGATGTCGAACCAGTCGCCGCCCACCCCGGGGTCCTGGACGGACGCCAGGTAGCGGTGTGCGCTGGACAGGTGCGGCAGCCGGGGCGGCTCGCCCATGAGACTGTGCTGCAGGGTGTAGGCGATGCGTCGCTGCTGCTCGTAGCGTCCGGCTCGTTCCGCTTCGCTCTGTCGGCGTTCGGTGATGTCCCGTACGGCCATGAACATCACCGCCTCCTGTTCGTCCTGGAGGGTGCTGACGCTGACCTCGACGGGGAATTCGACCCCGTCGCGGTGCAACCCGTACAGGTCCCGGTCCAGGACGATCGGCTGCGGATCGCGCCGTCGCAGGTAGGCGCTCAGCAGCGCGCTGTGTCGGCGGCGCCGGGCGCCGGGCACCAGGTCGGCGACGTTGGTGCCGACGAGGTCGTCCGGCCTGTGGCCGAAGAGTCGTTGCACCTGTGCGTTGGCCATGACGATGCTGCCGTCGCCGTCCGTGATGAGGGTGGCGTCGGGTGCGGATTCCAGGAGCGCGCGGAACCGCTGGTGGGAGCGCTGGACCTCGCGCTGGGCCGCGACCCGTTCGGTGACGTCGATGACCACACCGCAGACGGCGTAGGGGGTGTCGGTCGGGTCGGTGAGCGGGAACAAGGTGGTGAGGACGTCCCGGGGGCCTATCGGCAGCAGCAGACGCTCCTCCCGCTGTACGGCGGTGTCGCGCACCCGCGTGCCGAAGTCGTCGGAGCTCATGTGACGTGCCAGGTCGACCGGCAGGACGTCTTCGGCGCGCCGGCCCAGGACCTGTTCGTACGACAGGCAGGTGTTCTCCTCGAACCTTGAGTTGACCGCCAGGAAGCGGCCGTCCAGGTCGGTGATGAACACCGTCGCGGGCGTGTGGTCCATGAACGCCTGCAGCAGTTCGTTCTGCCGCACCTGCCATTCGGCCCGGGCGTGTGCCAGTTCGACTCGGCGGCCCACGGGCAGGGTGACGAAGACGACCACGGTGAAGACGGTCACGTGTCCCCACACCAGCAGTGCCGTACCCAGCCGCCCCCCGTACAGCCCGGCGTCCTGACCGGCCAGGACGGCCCAGCCCAGCAGCAGTGGGACGATCAGGTTGGTGGCGACCAGCCGGCGCCCCAGCGGGCTCATGATGCCCGCCTTCATCAGCAGCCCCGCGAGGCCCTCGTCCGGGCGGGCCAGGAACGCGGCGATGCCCGCCAGCACCAGGGCCAGCGCGGTGGGCAGGGCCATGTAGGCGCCGAAGCGTTCCATCTCGGGGGCGTGGTAGGCCAGCCCGTACAGGCGCAGCAGGCCCAGGCCGAGGACGGACAGGCCCGAGATCTGGCCCGCCCAGGCGGGCAGTCGGCGCATGCTCAGGCCCAGGGATGCCGCGCCTGCGAGCGTCAGCGCCGCGGCCACGCTCGGTGCCACCCGTCCGGGCGCCCCGGTCATCAGCCGGACGCTGTCGTCCCGGAAGAGAAGCTGATCGATGCCGAGGCCGGTCCCGGTGACGTACTCCAGCAGGGTGAGCCCGCCGATCAGGGCGGCCAGGCCCGCGGCCCCGCGAGCCACGGCGGTCGTCTGCCGGGTCATGGGCCCGCGAGCCGCCAGGAACAGCGAGAGACCGACCGCGAGGAGGGCCACGGCAGTGTTCGGCCTCATGGCCGGGGTACCGCCGGGCAGGGCGCCCTTCAGCACCGCGATGCCGGAGATCCAACCGGACAGGCCCACCGCACCGAGCAGGGCGCACAGCACGGACGCTCCCCGGCCCACCGCGCGAGCGGCGGCCAGGATGCACTCGTGGAACGGCAGGCTTTCGGCCTCCTGCCTTCGCCTCTCCAAATCATCACCTTTATGGACAGATGACTTAAGTGGCATGAAGCTACTTCAAACTTCACTAATGCGTACAGTCTTGTCATGAAGGGGCCGGGGTGTTATGGGGTGCGCGCACGGCAGACCCCGATGCGGGCCGGGCGCTTGACTCGTGCCGACCGGTGTCGCACATTTGAGTCCGCATAGCGGAAACCATTTCTCGCAATATGGCAAGAAAGTGGCATGAATACGGTAAGGACGGTGGATCCGTGATCCACGCGTCGGAACGGCTCGGCCGCATCGCCAGGAATTCCCAGGCGCCCATGAGGTCCGAGCCCTCACAGGACCCCCCATGAAATCTCCTTCCCGCGGTGTCCCGGCACCGGGTACGGAGGGCAGCGAGGGCCGTCTCTCGCGGGGGCCCCGGCACCGGTGGGGACATCGCTTCCGGCTCGGTCCCCCAGGTACCGGCAGACCCCTGGTCAACGGCGCCCGAGCCCAGGCTGCCCTTCCCCTCCTGCTGATCGCGGCGATCACCCTCGCGGCCTCCTTCGCCCCCCTCGCCGTTCACCTCTCACCCCTCCTTGTGGCCGCCCCCACCTTCACCGCGGCAGTCGCGCGGACCCCGTACACGGTCGCCATAGCGCTCGCCGCCAGTGCGGCTGTGGTTGTCGCCGACTGGCATGACGGGCTGGTGCGTTCGCCTCTGCTGCCCCTTCACATCGGTGCCCTGCTGGCCGTCTCCGCCTCGGTGATCGTCGCTCGCGCCCTGCACGATCGTGACCTGCGGGAACTCACGCAGGTACGGGCCGTGTCCGAGGCGGCCCAGCGGGTTCTGCTACGGCCCCTCCCCCGCAGACTGGGCTCTTTGCGCGTCGCGTCGGCGTACCGGGCGGCCACCGCGCACGCCCAGGTGGGCGGTGACCTGTACGCCGCCGCCCGCACCGGCCGCGCCACCCGCATCCTCATAGGCGACGTCCGCGGCAAGGGCCTCCCCGCCCTCGAGGACGCCTCCGCCCTGCTCGGCGCGTTCCGCGAGGCGGCCCATCGGCACGCGACGCTCCCGGAGCTGGCGGCCGCCCTGGAACGCAGCGTCCGCAGACACCTGGACGAGATGGCCGAGCTGGCGCCCGACAGCGCCGAGCGCTTCATCACGGCCCTGTTGGTCGAACTTCCCGACGCGGAGGAGACCGTCCGGATCGTCAGTTGCGGACATCCCCCGCCTCTGGTGAACCGACGCGGCCCCGTGACCGCCCTGCCCGTGACCCGACCCGCTCCGCCGCTCGGCCTGGCCGGCAGCACGGCGGAGGAATTCCCCCTCGCCACCTTCGCGTTCTCCCCAGGGGACACGTTGTTGCTCTACACCGACGGGCTCATCGAGGCCCGCGACGCCACCGGGAGCTTCTACCCCGTCCTCGAACGCGCCGCCGCCTGGGCGTGGCAGTGTCCGCACGGCCTCCTGCAGGACATCAGCAAGGACCTGAGCAGTTATGCGGGCCCGCGCCTGCACGACGACCTCGCCATGGTGGCCGTACACTCCCCCGCCCGCTCCCGCCACGTCCCGGCGAGCATCACCGGACCCGCACCGGAGGCGACCGCATGACCAGCGACACCACCAGCGACGACGGCCCCCCGCCCCCGGTGTCTCCGATGCACATGGCCGACCCGGAAGGGCCCGTGACGAGGATGGCCACCGTACGACGCCTGCTGTGGCACCCGGGCTCGCTGCTCGCCGTCTACCTGTGCGCGGCCTGCGCGGTCCAACTGGGCGCGTCCGCGGGGGGCCTGGTCCGCTGGTCCGCCTACTCGGTGCTGGCGCCCCTCATGGCCGCCGCGCTGCTGACCGTCCGTGGCACCCTCACGATCGGGGTGGCGACGCTGGTGGCCAGTGTGGCCGTCTACGGCTTCGCGATCCATGGCGTCTCGGACGGCGGCCGAACGGTCGTGATCGCCGCGGCCGTGCTGTCCCTCGTCCTCAGCCTCGTCGTCTGCCAGGTGCGCCTGCGTCCCCGACGCTCGGCTCCCGCCCCCGCGCGGCGGCCTGTGGAGCCCGCCGACAGCGCGCCCCCTGACACGCCTGCGCCCTCGGTGACCGATCTGCCGCTGGATCTCCTGCCGGAGCCCGCGGCGGTGGAACTCGCCGCTCGCCGCACGGCCGCCGACGGCACGGCGGGCGCGCAGGCCTACTGGCTCGACGCGATACCGCTGCCGGGTGCCCGGGTCGCGCTCGTCGCCGGCTCCGTCGAGGACGGGGCCGCCACGCCTGCCATCGCCGCCGAACTGCGCGCCGCGGTACGTACGCTGGCCGACCTCGACCTGCAACCGGAGGAACTCCTCACCCGCCTGGAGCACGTGCTCACCCGACTGCGTCCCGCCGACGACACGGGCCGGCACCGCGCGGGCGCGCCCGAGGTCGCCGTGAGGTGCCTGTACGCGGTCTACGACCCCGTGTCCGGCTGCTGCACCCTCGCCGGCGCCGGCTCTCCGGCGCCGGCCGTCATCAGGCCCGACGGCGTCGTCACCACGGTCGAGCTGCCGGTCGGCCCGCCGCTCGGCCACGCGCGGCCGCCCGTGGAGGCCACGGAGGTCCGTCTCCCCGAGGGCAGTGTGCTCCTGTTGTGCGGACACGGCCCCGGCACATCCGAGCCGGCAGCCGAGACCGGCGCAACCGCGCTGCCCGTGACGGACCTCGGGTCCCAGCCCGGCCTGAGCGCCATCTGCCAGGCCGCCCTCGACACGCTGCTGTCCGGCGGGCGGTGCGCCCACGCCGGCGTGCTCGCCGCCCGCACCCGCAGGCTCGGCGCCGGAAACGTCGCCACCTGGGAGCTCACGGCCGGCCTCGCCTCCGCCTCCGAGGCCCGCAGGCACGTCGCGGGGAAGCTGGCCGCGTGGGGCCTTGAGGAGGCCGTCGCCACCACGGAACTCGTCGTCAGCGAACTCGTCACCAACGCCGTCCGCCATGCGGGTCCACCCGTGCGGTTGCGCCTGATCCTCCAAGGCACCGGACTGATCTGCGAGGTCTCCGACAACAGCAGCACCTCCCCGCATCTGCGGTGGGCCCGCACCTTCGACGAGGGCGGACGCGGACTCTTCATCGTCGCCCAGCTCACCCGGAGCTGGGGCACCCGCCACCATGTCCACGGCAAGACCGTGTGGGCGGAACAACACCTCGGAACGCCCGGAACGCCGGACGCAGCCCCTGCCGACGGTCACAGCACGGCGGCGCACGCCCCCTCATGAGGCCCCGCTCCAGGGGAGAGGGCGCGCCAGGTCAGGAGGAGCTCGGGCGGTCCGGATCCTCGCCGTCGGCCTCGAACACCTTCGTCCATGTGGCCCCGCACCGGCAGCGGGAGTGCTCGATCAGTTCACCTTGTTCCGACACGCTCAGGCCCTGGCTGAGCCGCACGTGCACATGATCACCCATGAGGGACTGCTCTCCTTGACGTCCATAGTCACCTCATCGTGATGGTTTGTCGCGCAGCCTGGCAATGCCGCGGCTCACACACTTCCCGGTGAGCGGGGACATGCGGCATCGGCCCCTTCGAGGTCACTCCACCCGTGGGGTGCCGGACCCCTCGCGTACGGCGCGCGCCTGGCGGGCGAGGGCGAGCAGGCGGCCGTCGGTGGACCACAGCGCGCTGTTCTCGATGGCCCAGCCGCCGCCGGCGTGCTCGGTGCGGATACGGACCAGGGCCCAGTCCGAGGTGGGGCCGGCGTCCACGGCGTCGGTGAAGTGCACGGTCAGTTCGGCGGTCGGCACCGGCCTCGGCACGGTCCACAGGGCGAAGAGCGCGGGCGGAAGGGCGTCGGCGAGGACCACCAGTGACCGGGCGTCCAGCGGCCTGCGGTCGGCGAAGCGTATCCACGCCAGGAGTTCGGCGCGCTCTCCGCCGCCGAGGGGCCGCGCATCGGTGGCCGGCCGGATCTCCAGGTGGGAGGCGAAAAGTGCCAGGTCAGCCGGGAGGGCGAACGGCGGACAGTCCCCGGGGGGCGGTACGGCGGGCGCGGGCAGGTCGGTGTAGGCGGGGCCGCTGCCGCCCCGTCCGAACACCGCGGAACCCGTCAGGACGGGGGCGCCGCCCTGGGACGCGGTGACGGCGGACATGGAGGTGCGGCGGCCCTCGCGCAGGACCCGGGCCGCGAACCGCAGCGGCTGCTGGTCCACCGGGGCCAGGAAGTGCGCGCCCACGGTGCGGACCGGAACCGGGTGCCCGGTCCGTCCGGGGAGGCAGTCGTGCAGGGCGGCGAGCGCCAGGGCGGCCACGTATCCGCCGTGGGCGCCGGACCAGGACGTCCAGGAGCGGTCGATAAGCACGGGGCCGTCGGTCGCGGGCCACGCCTCGGGGGCAGGGCCCGTGGCGGTTCCGGTTTGCGAGGGGGTGCTGACGTGGCGTGGAGCTGAATCGGGCATGCAGACCCCTTGGGAGTAGGTAAGTTTGGTTTTCGAACCCACAGCAGGACCCACCGTAGAGAGGTGTGCCGGGAAAGGGAAACCGAGCGGGGGCGGTGGGCGGGCGCGTTTCCGGCAGTGCGGGAAACACAGCCTCGCGCCGGAGGCCGGTTCGCGGCAGGGCGCCTATCGCCCGGCGGGGTGCTCCGCGGCGCGCAGTCGCTCCGCCACCTGCGTCGCCGCTCCCCGCGCCGCGACGACGAGGGCCGACTGGTGCTGGGTGAATCGGCGCATCGGGGCACTGATGCTGAGGGAGGCGACGACCTCCGCGCGGGGGCCGTGGATGGCCGCGGCCACACACCCGACGTCCGTGGTGGATTCCCCGTAGTCGAAGGAAATTCCGGTATTCCGGATTTCTTCCAATTGCCGCATCAGGTCGTCGACGTCGACCAGAGCACGAGTGGTGAGGGTGCGCAGTGGCCGCGCGCGCAGTTGCCGCTCGGCCTGTGCCGGCGGGCGGGCGGCGAGCAGGAGTCTGCCCGAGGGGAAGGCGTGGGCCTCGTAACGCGCGCCCACCCGCGGCCCGAGGACCGACAGGGGCGCGTCGCCCACGACCTTGTCGATGAACAGCACGCTGCCGCGCAGGAACACGGCCACGCAGACCGTCTCGCCGAGCCGGCGGGCCGCGGCCTCCATGACGGGGTGCGCGGCACTGATCAGGGCCGACGACGAGCGCTGCACCTCCCCCAGTTCGAAGGCGCGCCAGCCGAGTTCGTACCGACCCCGGCGGCGGACCTGCAGCAGTCCGGCCTCCGTGAGTCCGGTGAGCAGGGAATGGGCGGTGGACCTGGGCATCCCCAGCGAGGCAGCGACATCGCTGACTCCCCACTCCGGAGTCGCCTGGGTGAACAGGTCCAGCACCCGGCCGGCCTTCGCGAGTGTCGACATCACCCCGCTCCTTCGGTCCGCTCCCCGGTGCCCGGGACCGGTGCTCCGGGGCAGGGGCCCGTTCGATGACCGCCGGCCTCGCCCGCGGAAGAGGATTCCGCTCGCGCGCCACGGAAGAGGATTCCGCCTAATTCCGTATATTCGCACATGAGGTGGTTCTTTGCTCAGGCGGTACGGACATGCCGACGGAGGCGTTCACCGGGGTGCCGCGTTGCCGACAGTGCATGCACCACCTCACGGAAGGACGACGTGATGACCTCGCCCTCACTCACGGCGCCGGATCTGTTCAAGGAACTGGACGGCACACGCTTCGCCTGCCGCCGCTTCGGCCGCCCGGACGGCGTTCCCCTGGTTCTGCTGAGCCGGTTCCGCGGCACGATGGACGACTGGAACCCGCTGTTCGTCGACGCCCTGGCGGAGGCGCGGCCCGTCATCCTCTTCGACAATGCCGGAATCGGCAGGTCCGAAGGCCGCACACCCGGCACGATCACCGAGATGGCGGTCACGGCAGCCGCCTTCGTCGCCGCGGTCGCCGACCCGCCCGTCGACCTGCTGGGCTTCTCGCTGGGCGGATACGTCGCCCAGCGGCTGACTCTGGGGCGTCCCGAGCTGGTCAGGCGTCTGGTCCTGGCCGGGACGGGGCCGGGCGCCGGCGAGGGCATCCTGCCCTCCAACCCCCAGGTGGCGCCCTTGCGGTCGGCGCCGGAGATGGACCCGGCCACGCTGCGGGCGCTGTTCTTCACCCGGTCCCCGGCGGGTGCGCGCGCCGCGGAGGAGGTGTGGCACCGCACGCACCAGCGGCCGCGACGCGAGCCGGGTGTCCCGTCCGAGTCCTGGGAACGGCAGATCGACGCCATCGCACACTGGTCGTCGGCCGACGGCGACGGCGCGTACGACTCGCTGGAACGCCTGTCCCTACCCGTCCTCGTCGCCAACGGCAGCGACGACGTCATGATCCCCACCGTCAACTCGTTCGTCATGTCCCAGCGGCTCCCCGACGCCGAGTTGGTGATCTACCCGGACTCCGGGCACGGTTTCCTCTTCCAGTACGCGGAACTCTTCGCGGCCCGCGTCGACGAGTTCCTGGACCGTCCGGTGCACAGCACGGCTTCGTGAGGTCCAGGCCCTGTCGGCACCGAGGCCGTCCCGCAGGGCACAGGTCGGCGGGACGCCGGGCGACGAACGCCCCACCCGCGCGGTAGTCACGATCGCCGTGGCGAGGGCTTCGGCGGCGGTCCCGTCGTGGCGCGCGGCCGCGATCACGACGTCTGCGACCGGGGCCGGGACGCGCCGCAGCCCTTGTCCGCCGACGGTCACCGCGGACCCGGTCGCGGGTGAGACCCGGTCCGCTACGGCGATGTCCTCCACCCGGGCCACGAAGTAGCCCCCCGTCGTACGGGCGTGTGTCCAGGTGCACTCCGGACGCCTGCCCAGCCGCCCCCCGCCGGGTCTGCCCGGTCGGGACCCCCGTTCATGACCACCGGCGCATTCCGCACGCCCGCTGAGCCACCGCCCGGCGAGCTTGCCCGGCCCAGTCCCCTCCCCCCGTTGATGACTCCCCCCTCCCGTCGAGATCAAGGAGACGACCATGCGGAACCCCGCCCCGGGCCGCGACGCCGCCAGGGAACTGCTGACGCGACTGGACCCGGAACAGGTCCTCACCGACGGCCCCGGCTACCAGCAGGGCACCCGGCTGTGGAACGGAGCCGTACGGCACCGGCCCGCGCTGATCGTGCGGCCCCGGACCCCGGCCCAGGTGCAGGCGGCGGTCCGAGCCGCGCGTGGCGACGGGCTGCCCCTGTCGGTGCGCGGCGGCGGACACGACTGGGCCGGGCGCTCGCTCCGCCCCGGCGGCCTCGTCGTCGACCTGTCCGCGATGCGGCAGGTCGTCGTCGAGCCCCGCACACGCACCGCTCTGGTGCAGGGTGGCGCCACCGCCGGGGACGTGGTCACGGCCGCCGCCCCGTACGGACTGTGCCCCGCCACCGGTACGGTCGCCGGCGTCGGCATGACCGGTCTGACCCTCGCCGGTGGTTACGGCCCCCTCAACGGGCGTGCCGGGCCGGCCCTGGACAACCTCCTGGCAGCCGACGTCGTCCTCGCCGACGGCCGCCTCGTCAGCGCCGGTCCCGACCGCGAACCGGAGCTGTACTGGGCCCTGCGCGGCGGAGGCGGCAACTTCGGCGCGGTCACCTCCCTGCGGATCCGGCTGCACCCGGTGCCCGGCATCGTGGCCGGGCTGATCACCTACCCGCTGTCCCGAGCGGCACAGGTGCGGGAGCGTCTGGACGCCTTCCTCGCCGCCGCGCCGGACGAGCTGACCGTCCAGAGCGGATTCGTCTCCGGCCCGGACGGCAGTCCCGTCCTCTTCCTCGCACCCGTCTGGAGCGGCGACACCGACCGCGGCGAAGCGGCCCTCAGTCCGCTCCAGCGGCTCGGACCGCCCCTGGCGGCGCAGACGGCTCCCATGCCCCTGGCACGGATACTGCGTCTGAACGAGCAGTGGGCTCCCGCCGGACGCCACTACGCCATCGCCACCCGGACCCTCACCCGCTTCACTCCCGGCGCCACCGCCCAACTGGCCGAAGCCGCTGCCACCAGGACCTCACCCCTGACCGGGATCTCCGTCCACCACTTCCACGGGGCGGCCACGCGCGTGCCCCTGGAGTCGACCGCCTTCGGTCTGCGGCGCGACCACTTCGTCGTCGAGATGGTGGCGGTCTGGCAACCCGGCGACGAGCGCGCCACCCACCACCGTGCCTGGGCGGACGCCACCTCCGACGCCCTCGCGCCCCACGCACTGCCCGGCGGCTATGCCAACCTCCTCGGACCCGAAGCCCACGACCGGGCCGCTCACGCCTACGGCCCCCACACCGGTCGGCTCCTGGCGGCCAAGAAGCGCTACGACCCCGACCGGGTCTTCACCGCCACGCCCCTGCCCACGGCCGGGGACGACACGCCCGCCCAGCGCGGCACCCGGTCGGCCCGCACGGACCCGGGTTGAGGCGGCCCCGCGGGCACGGCGGCAAGCCCTTCACCGCGCCCGCCGGACACCCCGGCCACCGCACGGTGCCCATGGACTCCCCCAGTCATGCATCTCGGGGATCTCATGGGTCACGGATCTCACCGATCACCCGTCTCACGCATCTCATGAACCAACCGGAAGGAACCGGCATGACCGCACGGATACCGGCCGGCCTGGACGGCATCCTGCGCACCGCGTCCACGGCAGGCAGAGCGACGCTGGAATCCCTGGTGACCCGCCCCCGAGTGGGACTGGCGGTCTGGGACACAGGACTGCGCTGCGTCTGGGTCAACGCCACACTGGGACGCCAGGACGGCGTCCCCGCCCCGCGACGACAGGGCCGACCGGCCTCCCGGGCGCTGCGCGGCGACGCCGACGCGCTGGAAGCGGTGATGCGGCAGGTCCTGGCCGACGGCGCTCCGGTGATCGGCCGGGAGTACCGCGTACCGGCCGCGCGCGACGGGCGCCCGGACCGTGTCCTCTCGGTCTCCTTCTTCCGGCTCGACGACACCGACGGCCGCCCACTGGGCGTCTGCTCCCTGGTCCAGGACCCGGCCCGCCGGCGGTGGACCGGGCGGCGGCTGTCCCTGCTCAGCGACGCCGCCACCAGGATCGGCACCACGCTGGACGTCATGCGGACGGGGCAGGAACTGGCGGACTTCGCCGTGCCGTTCCTGGCGGACCACGTGACGGTCGAGCTGACCGAGGCCGTACGGCTGGGCGCGGAGCCCCTGGACCGGCTCGGCCCGACGGACGGGCGCATACCCGTCTTCCGGCGGGCCGGGCTGGCCTCCGTCCGGCCGGGAGCACCGGAGCGGCTCTGGGACCGGGGCGAGGCGGTCTACGTGGCCGAGACGTCACCGTTCACCCAGGTCCTGTCCTCCGGCTGCTCCCTGCTCGAACCCGACCTGGCCGGTTCCACGCGGGCACGACTGGACCTGGACCCGGCACGAGCCGAGAGGATCCGCGCCTACGGCATGCACTCCCTGATGATCGTGCCCATGCACGCCCGCGGGGTCCTGCTGGGTGTCGCGGTGTTCGTCCGCAGCGACAACCCCGCGCCGTTCGACGAAGAGGACCTGCTCCTGGCCGAGGAACTCGTCCGACGGGCGGCGCTCGGCCTGGACAACGCCAGGCGGTACACACGCGAACGCACCACCGCCCTCGCGCTCCAGCGCAGTCTGCTCCCCCGACGTGTGACGGGCGGGGCCGCCCTCGACGTGGTCACCCGCTACCTGCCCGCGGACGCCGAGGGAGGCGTCGGCGGCGACTGGTTCGACGTCATCCCGCTGCCCGGTGCCCGGGTGGCCCTCGTCGTGGGGGACGTGGTCGGACACGGCCTGGACGCCGCGGCCACCATGGGGCGCCTGCGGATGGCCGTACGGACCCTGGCCGAACTCGACCTTCCCCCCGACGAACTGCTCGACCACCTCAACGAGGTGGTCAGCCGCCTGGCACAGGACGACCCCGCCGAGGAGGAGTCCGCGTCCTCGGTGGGGGCCACCTGCCTCTACGCCGTGTACGACCCGGTCACCCGCACCTGCGTCATGGCCCGCGCCGGGCATCCCCCGCCGGCGGTCCTCCGGCCCGACGGCAAGGTCGGCGTCCCCGACGTCCCGGCCGGCACACCGCTGGGCCTGGCGACACTGCCGTACGAGAGCGCAGAGCTGGAACTGCCCGAGGGCAGCGTGATCGCCCTGTTCAGCGACGGCCTCGTCGAGGACCGCCGCCACGACATCGACGAAGGCATCGAGCGCCTCAGCACCCATCTCGCCCGGCCCGGCGCCACCCTGGAGGAGTTGTCCCGCGTCCTGATCGACACCCTGCCGCCGACACGACCCCCGGACGACGTCACGCTGCTCCTCGCCCGGACCCGCTCACTCGGCCCCCACGACACCGCCTCGTGGGACCTGCCCGCCGACCCGGCCTCCGCCCGCACGGCACGTTCCCTGGCAACCCGGCAGCTGGCCCGGTGGGGACTGGAGAAACTGGCGGCGACCACGGAGCTCATCGTCAGCGAGCTGGTCGCCAACGCCGTGCTCCATGCCCGGGGCCCCGTCCGCCTGAAGCTGATCCGCCATCAGGCACTGGTCTGCGAGGTCGCCGACGGCAGCACCGTCGCACCACGCCCGCGCCAGGCCCGCCCCTACGACGAGAACGGCCGCGGGCTCCTCCTCGTCGCGCGACTGGCCCGCCGCTGGGGCAGCCGCCGCACGCCCGACGGCAAGCTCGTCTGGGCCGAGCAGACCATCCCCGCGGCGCCCGGAACAGCTCCCCGCGCCGGCGCCGGAAACCTACCGCACCCCACAGGTGAGTGACATGAACACACGTGGCAGCACAGCGCACGCGACCCCCTCCGTCCAGGCACTGCTGGCCAACTGCCGGGACTACTGGCTCGGCTGGGGCGCACAGGACCGGCAGGACGACCGCCTGACCTACTACCGCAGCGGAGTGGCCCATCCCTCGCTCAACGCGGTGCTGCGCCTGCGTGCCGGCGACCGGATCGGCCCGTGCGTCGAGCGCGCCACCCGCGCCCTGGCCGGGGTGCCGTGGCTGTGGTGGGTCGGCCCGGACAGTGCCCCCGGGGTCCGTGACCGGCTCGTCGGCCACGGCGCGACCCTGGTCGGCTCCATGCCGATCATGGCTGTCGGCACCGACCGGCTCCCCGACGTCAGCGGCCCTCCGGGCCTGGAGGTCGAAACCGTCGACGGCACGGACGCCCTCACCGAGTGGGTGCGCGTGTACAGCGCCTCCTTCGGCTTCGCCGCCGATCTGCTGGACGGCCTCGTGCGCTGCGAGGCCACCAGGCCCGATGCCCCCGCTCTCGTCCGCTTCACGGGGCGCCTCCACGGGGAGCCCGTGGGCACCGCCCTCATGTTCGCCGCACACGGTGTCGCGGGCGTCTACGTGGTCACCACCGCCGAAGACCACCGCCGCCAGGGCATCGGAACGGCCCTCACCGCCGCGGCCCTGCGCGCCGGCCGGGAACGCGGTCTGCGGACCGGCACGCTTCAGGCCGGCAGCCTCGGCGTCGGGCTGTACCGCCGCATGGGCTTCCGGACGGTCGACGCGTACGAGCTGTTCCGGCTCCCGCCGCCGTGATCCCGCCGGGACCGCTGCGCGAGACGGCCGGGAGCACCGCGCGACACGCTCGGGGTCGCGCCGGGTGGCAGCCGGTGGTGCGGGATCCCGTGACCGAGCCGATCCCGCCGGAGCCGGTGTCGCCGGACACGGCCCGGGGCTCGCCCGCCGCCTCGCCGTCCTGCGCCGGGCCGTACGGGGGACGGGGAGCCGGACCGGTCACGCGGGCGGGCGGCGGACGTCCTGACGATCCCGTTCCCGGGCGGAGCGGTCGGCCGGCCGCTCCGGGTGGGTGAGCGCGGTGCCCCCGGGTACTCGTCAGGGCATGATCAGGCGCGCGCTGTGGCAGGGCTCGCTCGCCGGTATCGCCGGTGGGGTCGTGATGACTCTCGGGGAGAAGGCCGAGCAGGCCCTCACCGGCCGGCCCGATTCCCATGTGCCCGCGCGCGTGCTCCAGCGCCTGACCGGCCTGCCGGAGCGCCCCGGCAGACAGCCGCTGCCGGTCAACTGGGCCATGCACTACGGCCAGGCCGCCGCGCTCGGCGTGCTGCGCTCGGTCATGGCACAGGCCGGTCTGCGCGGACCGCTCGCCTCCGCCAAGTTCGCCGTCGTGCGCCTCACCAACGACCAGATCCTGGAGAACGCCACCGGTGTGGGCGCTCCGCCCGCCACCTGGCCCCGCACAGAACTCGTGCTCGACGTCCTGCACAAGACCGTCTACGCCTTCGTCACCGGAGCCGTCGCGGACCGGCTCGCGGCCGGCGACGGTCCCGGTCCGGGCCGACGTCACGCCGCCCTGCGCCCCGGCCGCCACGCCGACGTGGGGCCCCTGCGCCGGGGGAGCTCCTACGGGAGATGAGAACGGCCGTCCGTCCCGGGATGGCACCCGGCGGCGGACCGATGCCCGGTCGTGCGTGTGGTGAGGTCCTCCTCCGTGATGGGGCGGACCACCCGGCACGGCGTTCCGACCGCGACGGTCATCGGGGGGATGTCGCGGCTGACGACGCTGCCCGCGCCGATGACCGAGCCGTATCCGATGCGGACACCCGGCAGGACCACCGCGTTGCTGCCGATCCAGACCTTGTCCTCGATCACGATCGGCTCCGAGAACCGGCCGAAGTCGGCACGTCGCGAGGGGTGCACCGGGTGTCCCGTCGTGGTCAGGGTGACGCTGGGCGCGATCATGACGCCGTCGCCGATGCGGATGTCCACGTCGTCGACGAAGGTGAGGTTCACGTTCCCGAAGAAGTCGTCGCCTATGTGGACGTTGCTGCCGAACCCGGCGTGGAACGGCGGCAGCAGCACCGTGCGTTCACCGACCGAGCCGAAGATCGCGACGAGCAGCGCGCGGCGCCTCTCCGCTTGGCTCGGTGGTGTGTGGTTGTACTCGAAGATCTCCTCCGTGCGGCGCCGAGGGGCCTGGAAGGCCGCTTCCGACTCCGTGTAGACCAGCCCCCTGGCGATCCGGTCCAGCACTTCTTCCTCGTGAGCCTGCGTCACCGTGGAACGCTCCCCTCGTCCAACCCCTCGGGCACCGGCCCGACGCCGCCCTGGTCGACCGTGCGCGTCCAGAGCCTACGCGCGCGTCGACCGTGCGACCGCAGTGTTCGCGCTGCACGTTCGACGGCGGCGAGTACGGGACGCCGTGCTCGCCCAGATAGTGGGACGAGCGGTGTCCTGCCACGCCGGGCCCGCCGTGATCCCGTACGTCTCCGCTGGTCAGCGCGTCGCCGACGGGTCAACCAGGCCGGTGTGAGGCGGACCACATCCCCAGGTCTTCCGTCGCGAACGACTGGAAGCGTAGGTTCCGTTTACCCCGCGACGGCGCCTTCGCAGGCGCTGGTCCGCCACTCCCGGGGCGGCGGACCAGCGGGGGCCAAATCCGCGCACGAGACCGCGTGTCACGCCGTCACGGGCCGTACCAGAGTGTTGTCACTGGTCCGGCCCGCGAGGTAGTCCTCGATGTTGGCCACCGTGGTCTCGGCGATCTGGCCGACGGCGTCCCTGGTGAAGTACGCCTGGTGCGAGGTGACCAGCACGTTGCTGAAGGTCATCAGCCTCGCGAGGCGTTCGTCGGTCATGACCTCCAGCGACTTGTCCAGGAAGAACACGCCGGCCTCCTCCTCGTACACGTCGAGCCCGACGCCGCTCAGCCGCCCCGCGCGCAGGGCTTCCAGGAGGGCGTCGGTGTCCACGAGACCGCCCCGGCTGGAGTTGATCAGGAGGGCGTCGTCCTTCATCAGCGCCAGGGCCTCGGCGCCGACGAGGTGGTGGGTGTCGGGCAGCAGGGGCACGTGCAGGCTGACCAGGTCCGCCTCGGCGAACAGCCGCTCCCGTGGCACGTACTCCATGCCGAGGGCGAGGCAGTCGGGATGCTCGGCGATGTCCCAGCCGAGCAGCCGCATGCCGAAGCCGTGGGCGATCCGCGCGAACGCGGTGCCGATCTTCCCGGTACCCACCACCCCCGCCGTGCGGCCACGCAGGTCCCGGCCCATGAGCCCGTCGAGCCGGAAGTCGAACTCCCGGGTGCGCTGCACGGCCCGGACGATCCGGCGGTCGACCGCGAGCGCGAGGGTCCAGGCGAACTCGGCCACCGAGTACGGCGAGTAGTACGAGACCCGGGCCACCGACAGGCCGATTTCCCGGGCGGTGCCGAGGTCGATGTTGTTGTACCCGGTGGACCGCTGAGCGATCATCCTGGTGCCGCCCTCGGCCAGGGCACGCAGCACCTCGGCGTCCAGGGTGTCGTTGACGCCGCTGATCACCACCTCGTGGCCGAGCGCGGTCGGCACGGTGTCCCGGTCCAGGAAGAGCCCCAGACACCGCAGCTCGTGACGGTCGGCGAAGGCCTTGTCGAACGCCTCTCGCAGCAGGGGCTCCTCGTCGGCGAGGACGCCGTACGCGATGATCTCCACCTGGTCCTCTCCCGTCGCTTCGGGTGATCCCGTGTCCACCGTAGGTCGTGACGGCCACGGGGCATGAGGCCGATGGGGCCGTCCAGCCGGGCCATCGGCCTCGGGGCGACCATGGTGGACGGGAGCGACCGGCGGTGCTCAGCTCAGCCGGCCGGGGGTGAACGTGACGGGCAGCCGCGCCGGGCCGCGGAGTCCGCCGGGGCGCCAGGTGAGCTCCGCCGGCGGCACGGCCAGGGCCAGGTCCGGCAGGCGGCGCAGCACCGTTCCGATGGCGACCTGGCCCTCCAGCCGGGCCAGCGGCGCGCCCAGGCAGTAGTGGATGCCGTGCCCGAAGGCCAGGTGGGCGTTGTCCCGCCGGGTGATGTCCAGCCGGTCGGGCTCCGGGAACCGTGCCGGGTCGCGGTCGGCGATCGCGGACGCGATGAGCACGGTCGCGCCGCGTGGGACGGTCACGCCGGCGATCTCGACGTCCTCCCGTGCGAAACGGGCGATGCCCGGGCTGACCGGGCCGTCGTAGCGCAGGAACTCCTCGATCGCGTCCGGCAGCAGTTCCGGGCGATCCCGCAGGAGGGTGAGCTGGCCGGGGTGGGCGAGCAGCGCGGCGATGCCGCCGGCGATCAGGTTGACCGTCGTGATGTAGCCCGCCACCAGCAGCAGGAACGTCATCGCGATCAGCTCGTCGTGGCTCAGCCGCTGCTCCTGGTCGTGGGCATCGATCAGCGCGCTGAGGAGGTCGTCCCCGGGCCGGGCGCGCTTGGCTTCGAGGTGTTTCGTCACGTAGGCGCGCATCTGGTGCCACGCCTCGTCGACCACGGCCGAGTCGGGCATCTTCTCCCCGCGTACCAGCATGGCGTCGGTCCACCGCTGGAAGTCGTACCTGTCGTCCACCGGCACGCCCAGCAGCTCGCTGATGACGGTGACCGGCAGCGGCAGCGCGAAGTCCGCCACGAGTTCCGCCCGGCCAGCCGGGACGACCGCGTCGAGGAGCCGGTCGGTGATCTCCTGGATCCGGGGCCGCAGCCCGGCGACCCGGCGTGCCGTGAACGCCTTCGACACCAGGCGGCGCAGCCGGGTGTGGTCGGGCGGGTCGGAGCGGAGCATGGTGCTCACCATCGACTCCCGCTCGAACTCGGGCAGCTGTTCGATGAGGCGGGGATCCGAGGCGTCACGGACGTCGCTGCTCAGCCTCGGGTCGGACAGGGCGGCGAGTCCGTCCTCGTAACGGGTGACCAGCCAGGCGTCCAGGCCGCCGGCGATGATCGCGCGGCGGACGGGGCCTTCCTCGCGCAGTCGTCGGTAGAGGGGGAAGGGATCCGCCACGAAGGCCGGGTCGGCGTACGGGAGAAGGGCTGGCTGCTGGCTCATCGTGCCTCCCGGAACGGGCAGCGACCATACGTACGTGTTTGTCACTGTCCAGGGGTGTATACCCGGATTCCCCGGCCGGATGGCACGGCCTGCCCCGCGCGGCGGGCCTCGCCGCCTGCCCGTGCGGTGGTCGTGGCGGTCCCGGCGCCGCTGCTGTCCGGAGGCGGGGTGGCGCAGGCGGTGACGCCGCCCGTGCTGACGCTGGTCGCCGGGCCCGCGGTGTACGAGGGGTACACGCGGACCGTGGCGAGCCGGTGGACGCGGCCGTCGTGGGCGTCGTCGGCCAACACCGCGGGCACGCTGCCGACGGTGTGCGGGCTCCGCGAACCGGGCGGCGAGCGGCGCCTGGTCCCCGGCTCCCGCAGCGGCCCGCGGACCAGGACACACCGGGACCGCCGTCGCCACCACGCTCGGGCCCACGCTGATGCGTCCGGAGGGGTTTCAATCCGGCGCCTGGCCGAGTGCCTCCCACTCCGGGTCGGGCAGGGCGAGGAGCCGTTCGATGCGGGCCGGAGGGGGCAGTGGGCCGTGGTCTCCTGGCACCCGCAGCGCCGACACCGCCGTGATGTGTCCCAGCCGGAGCGCCTGTGCCGTCGTGAGGCTCCGCAGCAGGCCCGCGAGGAAGCCCGCGGCGAAGGCGTCACCCGCGCCCACGGGTTCGACCACTGCCGTCCGCAGCGCCGGCACGGTGTGGACGCCGTGGTCGGTGACGGCGGTGGCGGCGCGGGCCCCGTCCTTTACCACGAGGACGCGGGGATGCGGCAGCAGGTGCCGTACGCCGGTGACCGTGAGGTCCTCGCCCCACAGGCCCTGCGCCTCGTCGAGGCCGACGAAGACGATGTCGGCCCGGTCGGCCAGCCGGCGCAGCACGGTGGCCGCGGTGCCGTCGGGCCACAGGGCGGGGCGGTGGTTGACGTCGAAGCTGACCGCGTGGGAGCGCGCGTCCGCGGGGGTGGCCAGGGCCTTCGTGACCAGTTCCCGGCAGGAGGGCGACAGGGCCGGGGTGATGCCGGTGAAGTGCAGCAGGGCCGCCGAGCGCACGGGCTCTTCGGCCAGCAGTTCCGGGCCGAGCGCGGAAGCCGCCGAACCGGTTCTGTAGTAGTGCACGCGTGTGCCGGTAGAGCCCGGGCTCTTCACCAGGAGACCGGTGGGGTGGCGGGGGTCGGTGCGGACGTGCGAGACGTCGACCCCCGCGGCGGACACCGTGGCGCGGACTCGTCTGCCCAGGGGGTCGTCCCCCAGCGCCGACAGCCAGGCGACCGGGACGCCGTGGTCGGCCAGGTACATGGCCACGTTGGACTCGGCGCCCGCCACCGACAGGCTCAACCGGCCGGCCCGCTCCAGTGGTTCCGGCGGATCGGGCACCAAGGCCGCCATCGTCTCGCCGACGCACACCACGCGCCCGGCGGCGGGGCGCCACGGCTGTCCCGTCAGGGTTTCCGTCGCGGCACCGGTCATGCGGGTCCCCTCCCGGAGGCTTCGCCCCCGGCCACCGCCGGTGGCGCCGGGACGGCGGAGGCGGTCGGCCGATAGGGCGCGGCCGGGCTGCCCGGCACCTCGACCCGGACGCTGAACACGGCGCCGTCGTGGGGCCCGGGCGGGTACAGGCCCAGCCGAGCGGTGGTGATGTGCAGGACGTCTGCTTCGAGGCACACGCCGGCCGGCCGGCTCGCGGGCAGCCGCAGGGTGCGGTCCAGCGTGCCGTCGGGAAGGTGACGGCGTACCGTTCCGCTGCCCCAGACGGCGATCCACACGGCGCCCTCCGCGTCGATCGCCATCCCGTCGGGGCTGCCGTCGTCCACCGTGACGAACACCTCGGGGCTGCCGAGCCGGGCGGTCACGGGGTCCACCGGATAACGGCGGACGACGCCCCGGGCGCTGTCGGCCAGGTACATCGAGCGCCCGTCCGGAGTGAACACCGGGCCGTTGGGCACGGTGATCCCCTCCAGGACGCGTTCGACCGTGCCGTCGTGATCGACGCGGTAGAGGGCACCTGCGTCCTCGTCGGCGTCGTAGCCCATGCTGCCCGCCCAGAAGCGGCCCGAGGGGTCGGCCACGGCGTCGTTCATGCGCGTGCGCGGCGCCGAGCCGTCCTCGGGGCGGGCCAGCCAGTTGGTGGCACCGTCGGGGCGCAGGAGGCAGATGCCGGTTCCCGCGGCCGCGATCCAGGTGCCCGGGTGACCGGCCACCGGGGCGACGGCCCCCAGCGGAACCGGGAGGTGCGCGACGGTCCGCAGCGGGGCCGTGGGGTCGTCGGGGGCCGCGAGGAGGCGACCGGCGAGGAGGTCCACGAGGACGATCCCGGTGCCGGTCCAGCGGATGCCCTCACCGAGTTCGAGGCGGTCGGGGCGGGTGGGGCGGGGCTCCGCGGTCACGGCGCCACCTCTCGTACGACGGTGCGGAAGGCGCGGGCGCGGGTCCTGAGCGCGTCGAGGCTGCCGCCGTCGGCGGCGTCGCCGACGAGCGGGGAACCGACGCCGACGGCCGCCGCGCCCGCGGCGAGGCAGGCACGGGCGGCGGCCTCGTCGACTCCGCCCACGGGGACGAACGCGGCGTCGGGGAACGGGCCGCGCAGGGCCTGCAGGTACGCCGCTCCCCCGGCCTGGGCGATCGGGAAGATCTTCAGCGCCGCCGCGCCCATGCCCCGTGCTGCGATCACGTCGGTCGGGGTGAACACACCGGCGAGCACCGGCAGGCCCAGGTCGTGTGCCGCGGGTACGGCTTCGCCCAGGCCGGGTGTGACCACGAAGGCCGCCCCCGCGCGGTGGGCGGCACGAGCGTCGTCGGCGGTCAGGACGGTGCCGGCGCCCAACGGGCGGTCGGGGCCGAGGAGTTCCCGGGCGCGCGCGATGACGGTGAGGGCGTCCGCGCCGGTGAGCGACACCTCGACGAGGTCGATGTCTTCCTCGGCCAGGGTCAGTACGGTGCGCAGCGCGGCGTCGGCGTCGCGCCCGCGGACGATGGCCAGCAGACGGTGGGCCGCGAGGGCGGCGGGCAGATCCACGAACCGGTCTCCTTGCTGGGGGTTCAGGGGCAGCGGCAGGCGGTGGTGAGCGTCAGTCGCCAGTGGGCCTCTCCCGTGGCGGGCACCTCGGCGGCGTCCCCGGGGCCGGCGTCGGCGAGGTCGAAGACACGGCCGAGCATCGGCTCGACGCCCGTGCTGCGGTAGGGGTTCGCCTCGGGGAAGCCGCCGAGGTTGCGCCACAGGGCGATCGACACGGGTTGCTCGACTCCGAAGCCCCCGCCGGCCGGTTGGGCGGTCACGGGGTGTCCGGTCACCTGCACGCTCAAGGACAGCCGGTCGCGGCCGTCGTGCACGCAGCACAGGTGTGTGTCCACGACGGCTCCCACCGCTGTGCCGTCGTCGGGGCCGAGCCGGTCGAGGGCCAGCCCGCGCGGGGTGGGCCAGGCGCCCTCGATCCAGGGCGCGCCGCCGGGCCACGGCTCCGTCAGCAGGGGGGCGGCCTCGGGGAACAGGCGGGTGGTCGCGCCGCCGGTCATGTGGAGGGTGGCGTGCGCGGAGAGGTCGAGCAGGGCGTGGGCCGCCCAGACGAAGCGGAAGCCCGGTTCGGCGGTCAGTGTGTAGTCGGCCCGGGCTCCGTCGGGCGTGGTGCGCAGGGTGCGGGTCAGGGTGAAGGAGTCGCAGTGGACGCGCTCGGTGTCGCCGTCCCGGGTCCACGGGCGGGACCAGGCGTCGCCGTGGTCGGGGCGGCCACGGACGGTGGGCACGCACTCCTCCAGTCCCCCGGCGTCGACGAACGCGTCACCGGGGGCGGCCGTGTCCCGCTGCGGTGCGGGGCGGTGCCAGAGCCATTCCCGGCCGTCCGCGCGCAGCGAGGTCCAACGGCCGCCGTGGGCGGGGTCGGTGACGACGTCGAGCACGCGGGTCACCATTCCGCGAACGAGCCGTCGGGGTGCCGCCACACGGGGTTGCGCCAGGTGTGCCCGCTCCGGTCGGCCGCGCGTACGGCCGCTTCGTCCAGGGTGATGCCGAGGCCGGGGGCGTCGTTGCGGCGGGCGTGACCGGCGACGAACCGGAACGGTTCGGGGTCGGTGAGGTAGGAGAGGAGGTCGGCGTCCTTGTTGTAGTGGATGCCGCGGCTCTGCTCCTGGATGAGGAAGTTCGGGGTGGCGAAGGCGATCTGGAGGCTGGCCGCGAGGGCGATGGGGCCGAGGGGGCAGTGCGGGGCGAGCTGGGCGCCGAAGGTGTCGGCGAGTGCGGCGATGCGGTGCACCTCGGAGATGCCGCCCGCGTGCGACAGGTCGGGCTGGGCGACGGCGATCCCGGCGGTGAGCACGGGCAGGAACTCGCCACGGGAGTAGAGGCGTTCACCGGTGGCCAGCGGCACCGGGCCGGCGGTGACCAGGCCGGGCAGCAGGTGGTTGTGCTCGGGGAGGACCGGCTCCTCCACGAACAGCGGGTGCAGAGGGGCGAGTTCGGCGAGGGCGCGGCGGGCGCTGGCGGCGGTGAAGCGGCCGTGGAAGTCGACGGCGACGTCCCGGTCGGGACCGAGCACCTCGCGGGCCGCCGCCACCCGGGCGACGACGGCCGCCGTCTCGGCCGGGCTGGTGATCGGCGAGGTGGCCCCGGCGGCGTTCATCTTCACCGCCGTGAAGCCGGCCTCCACCTGCGCCGCTATCTGGTCGGTGAGCTCGGCGGGCTCGTCACCGCCGACCCAGGCGTAGACCCGGACGCGTTCGCGCACGGGTCCGCCGAGGAGGGCGTGCACGGGGGCGCCGTAGGTCTTGCCGGCGATGTCCCACAGGGCCTGGTCGAGGCCGGCGACCGCGCTGGAGAGCACGGGGCCGCCGCGGTAGAAGCCGCCCTTGGTGAGCACCTGCCAGTGGTCCTGGATGCGCAGCGGGTCCTTTCCGAGGAGCTGTTCGGCGAGGACGTCGACGGCGGCGCGGACCACCTCGGCGCGTCCCTCCACGACGGGTTCGCCCCAGCCGACCACGCCGTCGTCGGTCTCGATCCGGCAGAACAGCCAGCGCGGCGGTACCAGGAACGTCTCAATGCGGGCGATCTTCACTTGCCGCCGGTGCCTTTCGTGTCGTCGGGGCCGTCGATCCGGTCCAGGTCGCGCCCGGCCTGTTCGAGCAGGGCGTGCATGGCGGCCTCGGCGGCCCGCGGGTCCTGGTCGCGTACGGCGTCCAGGACGGCGCGGTGGGCGGGGACCGGGTCCTCGCTGTGCGGGGAGCTGTGGACCAGGCGGTCGCGGTGGGCGAGGCCGGACTCGATCACCATCTCCATGCGTTCCAGCAGCTCGTTGTGGGTGGCTGCGAGCAGGGCGCGGTGGAAGGCGAGGTCGGCCTCGACGGCGTGGGCGGGGTCGGTGTCGTGCTCCCCCATCGCTGTCAGGGCGGCGTCCAGGGCCGCGAGGTCGTCGTCGGTACGCCGCTCGGCGGCGAGGCGGACGGCGGCCGGTTCGATGATGGCCCGCACCTCGGCGAGGTTGCGCAGCAGCGCCCGGTCGGTCTCGTCGGCGCCGCCGCCCTCGAACTGCCAGCGCAGGACGTCGGCGTCGAGGAGGTTCCAGTCGGCGCGGGCCCGGACGAAGGTGCCCCGTTTCTGGCGGGCGTCGACCATGCCCTTGGCGGCCAGTACCTTCAGGGACTCGCGCAGGGCGGTGAGGCTGACGTCCAGTTCGCTCTGCAGCGCCACCAGGTCGAGCGTGGCCCCCTCGGGGATCTCGCCACCCAGGATGCGGCGGGCCAGCGCCTCCACCGTCTGGCCGTGCACGCCGCGGCGGGCGTAGGGCGTCATGTCGTACAGCCTTTCTCTCGGGATGCGCACATGTCGGGCTGGTTCGGATGCGCACGTGTCGGACGAGTATGGCCGGGTGCGCACGGGCCGCGTGTGCGGACGGCGGCGGTCATGCGGACGCCTTGGTGACGCTCCAGCCGCCGTCGACGACGAGGTGCGCGCCGGTGATGAAGGAGGCCTCGTCGGCGCCGAGGAAGGCGATGGCCGCGGCGACCTCCTCGGGGGTGCCGAAGCGGCGGGCCGCGGTCGCGGCGACGCTCAGCTCGCGTTCCTCGGGCGGCACCCTGTCCCAGGCCGCGGTCAGCACCGGTCCCGGAAGGACGGCGTTGACGCGCACCTCGGGGCCGTACTCGACGGCGAGTTGGCCGCACAGGGAGAGCAGCGCGCCCTTGGAGGCGGCGTAGGCGGGATGACCGGGGATGCCGGCGTGGGCGTGCACGGAGGACGTGAGCACGACCGCTCCCCGGCGGGAGCGCAGGTCGGGCAGGACCGCCCGGAAGCCGAGGAAGGCGGCGGTGACGTTGACGGAGAGCTGCCGCTGCCAGGAGGCGAGGGTCATCTCGTGGGCGGGGGTGACGTCGACGGTGTAGGCGTTGCTGACCAGCACGTCGACGGGCCCGTAGCTGTGGGCGGCGGAGACGATCCGCTGCCAGTCCTGCTCGGCCGAGACGTCGGCGGGCACGAAGCGGGCCCGGCCGCCGTCCTCGGTGATGCGTGCGGCCACGGCCTCGCCGGGTTCCTCGGCGATGTCGGCCAGGACCACGGCGGCGCCCTCCCGGGCGAGGCGTTCGGCGGTCGCGGCGCCGATGCCGGAGGCGGCTCCGGTGATCACGGCCGTGCGGCCGGTGAAGCGGGCGCCGTGCCGTCGTGCGGGATCCATGGGGGCGGGACTCCTTGTCGTCTGGGTGGCTTCCGGCATGCTGGTGCGGCTACTGCCGTGTCAGTACCACCAGGTCGGCGTCATGGTCGGCGGTCCACGCGCAGGGCAGCCCGTAGTGCAGCAGATGGGCGCCGCTGTAGGTGGTCGCGGTGGCGGCGTCCCGGTAGACCGCCGTGGGGTCCAGGCCGCGTAGCCGCAGCCGGGCGGGGCGGCCCGGCACGAGCGGGGCGCCGTCGAGCGGGCCGGTGCCGAAGGCGGCGACGACGGTACGACGCCCGTCGGGGGCGTCGTACTGCACTCCGCAGGTGGCGTCCCCGGGGGAGCCGAGCAGGTGGGCCTCGCCGTGGTGGACGACGTCCCGCACCTCCTTGTACCGGGCGATCCACCCGGCCGCCTCGGCGCGCTGCCCGGGCGTCCAGACCCGCAGGTCGGCGCCGATGCCGAGGACGCCGCACATGGCGGTGACGAAGCGGAAGGCGAGGCTGCGCGGGCGGGGGTCGAAGACGCCGGGGGCGTCGGTGACCCAGGAGCTCATCACGTGCGGGGCGTGGGCGTGCAGGAAGCCGTACTGGACGCGGAGCCGGTCCAGGGGCGCGGTGTTGTCGCTGGGCCAGACGACGTCGGTGCGCGCGAGGGTGGCGTGGTCGATCCGGCCGCCGCCGCCCGCGCAGCCCTCGACGGTGACGTGGGGGTGCGCGGTGCGCAGGTGGTCCAGGACGCGGAGGTAGCCGTGGACGTGCTCGGCGTCGAGGTCCAGCCGGTCCGCGGGCCCGGCGCCCGGACGGCCGCGCTCGGTCGGCGGGCGGTTCATGTCCCACTTCAGGTAGCCGATGGCGTGGCCGGTCAGCAGCCGGTCCAGGGTGGCGAGCACGAAGTCCTGCACGTCGGTGCGGCCGAGGTCGAGCAGGAGCTGGTTGCGCACGCGGCGGGCCGGGCGGCCCTCGATCCGGTAGACCCACTCCGGGTGTTCGGCGTGCAGGCGGCTGCCGGGGCTGACGGCCTCGGGCTCGATCCACAGCCCGAAGTCCAGCCCGAGGGCGCGGACGTCGTCGACGAACCGGTCGAAGCCGTGCGGGAAGGCCGCCGGGTCGGGGTACCAGTCGCCCAGTCCCCCGGTGTCGTCGGTCCGGCCGGTGAACCAGCCGTCGTCCACCACGAACAGCTCGGCGCCGAGGTCGGCCGCCGCTTTCGCCAGCTCCAGCTGGCTCTCGGCGTCGACGTCGAAGCCGGTGGCCTCCCAGGAGTTGTACAGGACCTTGCGGGGGCGGTGGAGGCGCTCGCCGGCGAGCCGGCGCTCGTAGCGGTGCCAGACGCGGGAGAGTCCGTCGAGTCCGTCCGGGCTGAAGGCACAGGCGAGGCGGGGGGTGGTCAGGGTGTCGCCGGGTGCCAGGCGCACCGCGCCCTCGTGCGGCACGCGTCCGGCGCGGACGCGTACGGCGCCGCCGGGCTCGGCCTGTGCGGTGATGTGCCAGTTGCCAGGCCATTCCAGGGCGATGCCGTAGGCGGGGGCGGGCGCGTCGTGGGGCGCCGTCGCGTCCTGGACGGCGAGCCAGGGGGCGTACGCGTGGCCGGGCACGCCCTGGGTGCTGCCCATCGTGAAGGTGCCCCGGGCCAGGTCGAGTCGGGTGTGCTGGAACTCCTGGGACCACTGGCCGGTCAGGTACGTCAGCCGGGCGGCGGCGGTGACCGGGATGTTCACGGCGGCGGAGTCCAGCCGTTCCAGCCGCAGTTCCTCCTCGCCCGTGCAGGTCAGCTCGGTCCAGCGGTGCAGGACGTCGGTGCCCGGCACGATGGCGTAGCACAGGGTGGTGCGCAGGCCGAGGAGGTCGTCGGTGAAGGTGAGCCGGAGCGTGCCGGGCTCCTCGCGGGCGTCCTGGAAGCTCCACCACACGCCGCGGTCGGAGCCGGGCCGGGCGGCGACGAGGTCGGCGCCGGTGAACGGACGCAGTCCGTGCGGCAGGTACTCCGCGGGGGCGGCGTCCGCCGGGGTGATGAAGTGGGTGCGGTGGGACCAGTCCAGTGCGGACGGCCCGTTCTCCACGCCGTGCGGTCCCCAGGCGTGGAGTTCCGCCCAGGGGCCGTCCGGGGAGAGCCGGACGGTGTAGCTGGTGTGCTCGGTGCGCAGCGTCCAGCGCTGGTGCGGGGTCACTTCACTGCTCCGAGGTTGAGGCCGGCCACGAAGTGGCGCTGGAAGCGGAGGAAGACGGCCACGGTGGGTGCGGCGGCGATGACGGATCCGGCGGCGATCACGTTCCACATGGACACGTACTGGCCCTGGAGGCCGATGAGCGCGGCGGTGATCGGCATCCTGCTGTCGCTGCGCAGGACGGTGATCGCCCACAGCAGGTCGTTGAAGATCCAGGTGAAGGACAGCGCGCTGAGCGCGGCGAGCGCGGGCCGGGTGAGCGGGAGGATGACGCGCCAGAAGATCTGCCAGGGCCCGGCGCCGTCGACGACGGCGGCCTGCTGGATCTCGGCGGGGATCGCGCGCATGAAGCCGTGCAGGACGAACACGTAGAAGCCGACGCCGAAGCCGATCTGTACGCCGATCAGGGCGGGCAGGGTGTCGTAGATGCCCATCATCTCGCTGAGCTTGGAGACCGGGATGAGCAGGATCTGCGGGGGCAGCAGGTTGCCGCCGAGCATGAGCAGCAGCAGGGAGCGGCGGAAGGGCATCGCGTAGCGGCTGAGGGCGAACGCCGCCATGGCGGCCAGGGCGAGGGTCACCAGGACGCAGGGGACGGTGACGATCAGGCTGTTGATCAGGGCGCGCTGCTGGCCGCCGTCGACCCAGGCCTGCCGGAAGTTGTCCAGGGTGAAGGAGCGGGGCCAACTGCCCAGGCCGTGTGCGGCGATGTCGTTGAAGGACCGCAGGCTGGTGACCACGACCAGGAGGATGGGCAGCAGCCACAGGACGGCCAGGGCTCCGGCGCCGAGGTGGAAGCCGGCGGTGGCGGCCCGCCGGCGGCGCAGCGCACGGGCCGACGTGTGGGTCTCCGCGGCGGACATCAGTCGGCCTCCCGGAAGGCCCGGACCAGGTAGGAGGCGATGACTCCGAAGGCCAGCAGGAAGATGACGACGGCCAGGGCGGAGCCGTATCCGAGGCGCAGGGACTGGAAGGCGGTGGAGTACATGTAGGTGCTCAGCAGTTCGGAGGAGTGGTAGGGGCCGCCGCGGGTCAGCGACCAGACCACGTCGAAGGAGCGCAGCGAGTCGATGACGATGACGGACAGCACGACGGCGTTGACGCTGCGCAGCTGGGGAAGCGTCACATGGCGGAAGCGCTGCCGGCGGCCGGCGCCGTCCACCTTGGCCGCCTCGTACAGGGCCGGGTCGATGCCCTTCAGGCCGGCGAGGTAGAGGACCATCACGTAGCCGATCTGCCGCCACAGGGCGGGCACGATCACCGCGTACAGGGCGGTGTCCTGGTCGGCCAGCCAGGCGTGCCGCAGGCTGTCCAGGCCGACGGACTCCAGGAGGCGGTTGAGGACGCCGTCGGGCTGGTAGATGGCCTGCCAGACCAGGGCGGTGGCCACCAGGGAGAACACGACGGGCAGGAACAGGGCCGCGCGGTAGAAGCCGATGCCCCGGCGTTCCTGCTGGAGCAGCAGGGCGGCGGCCAGCCCCAGTACGGCGGACAGGCCGCCGAAGAGGAGCAGCCACAGGACGGTGTGGCCGGCGGCGCTGCGGAAGACGTCGTCGCCCGCCATCTCGCGGAAGTTGCCGAGACCGACGAACTTCGGTGCGGAGACGCCGTCCCAGCTGGTCAGGGCGAGGTAGAAGCCTTGCAGCGCGGGCCAGAAGACCCAGACGGCCTCGGCGAGGAGGGGGACGAGGACGAAGGCGAGGACCAGCGGGGGTGTGCGGCGGGGGCCCCGGGGCCGGCGCCCCCGGGGCGGCGCCGGGACCGGGGACTCGCGGTGCGGGGCGGTCAGGACGGCCATGTCAGGCTTTCCAGATCTTCTCGGCGTCGCGCTGCCAGTCCCGGAGGATGCCGGCGATGTCCTTCGGTCTGGCGATGAACTTCGTGAGCGCGGTGTCGGCGGTGGGCTGGAGGGCGTCGCTGGAGTCGCGGTTGAAGAACTGGGTCAGCTCGGCCGCCTGCTCGATGTGCTCGCGGCCCTTCTTCACCAGCGCCGTGCCCGCGTCCTTCGCGTCGGGGTTGCAGGGCAGGACGGTTCCGGACGAGCCCTTGATGTAGATCTCCTGCGCCTCGGCGGTGGCGAGGTACTTCATCAGGTCGGCGACCTGGTCGCCGCGTCCGGTGCGGGCGCTGGCGAAGTAGCCGTCGGTCGGGGCCTCTTCGGCGAGCGGCACCTTGGGGTCGATGACGGGGAAGCGGAAGAAGTCGATGTCGTCGAGGGCGTTCTTGGGGGTGGCGTCGGCGAAGAAGGTGCCGATGAGCATCATGCCGGTGCGGCCGTTGAGCAGGGCCGTGCTGGCGTCCTGGAAGGCCAGGGCGGTGCCGTCGGGGTCGAAGTACGGCAGCACCTCCTGCCAGCGGTCGAACACCTTGCGCACCTCGGGGTCGTCGAAGCGGTGCTTGCCCGCGAGGAGTTGCCGGTGGTAGTCGGCGCCGTTGACGCGGATGTCGAGGTAGTCGAACCAGGCCGAGGCGACCCAGGGGGTGTTGCCGCCGGCGCCGAGCCCGATCGGCGCCACACCCTTGGACTTGAGCTTGTCGCACAGGTCCAGGAACTCGTCCCAGGAGGAGGGCGCGCGCACGCCCCACTTGGCGAAGTTCGACTTCCGGTAGAACATGCCCCACCAGTAGTAGGTGGTCGGGACGAAGACCTTCTTGCCGGAGCTCGCGGTGCACAGACTGTGCAGCGCCTTCGAGTACCGCTTGAGGTCGGGCGACGTGTTCCAGACGTCGTCGAGGTCGAGGAGCAGGTTCTTCCTGGCGTAGGCGTCCGCCACGGAGCCGGGGTACCAGGTGTAGACGTCCGGTGGGTTGGCCGAGGTCAGGTAGGTCGGCAGCTGGGTGCGGAAGGTCTCCGCGGCCACGGTGTTCAGGCTGGCGCGGCCCTCGCCCTTCTTGGCGTAGGCGGCGACGAGGTCCTCCATCGCGGCCTTGGCCTGCGGTGCGGACAGGTTGGACTGGAGGGTCACCGGGCCTTTGGAGGAGGACTTGGCGGAGGAGGTCGAGGTGACGCAGCCGCTGAGCAGCGCGGTCGCTCCGGCGGCTCCGAGTCCGGCGAGGAAGCGCCGGCGGCCGGGCAGGTGGTTCGTCATGGAGGCTCCCTGTGGATCCGCGCGGCGGGGCCGGCCCTGTGGACGGCCGGGCCCCGTTCGCGGCGGATCCAGAGTCGCGTGGCGATCACGCCACGTCAATATTAATTACTAATTTATTTGAACTGAGTTCTGTGGACGTAGCCGTCGACACCGCGGAACACCGCGTCGACCGAGCCGTCCGGGCCGGCGACCGCACCGAGCGGGCCGTCGAAGGCCGCGCTGGGGAACTCCTGGCGCTTGGTCCAGCCCCGCCATGCGCCGCCGTCGTACCGCTGCTGCCACAGGGTGTAGTCACCCGCCCGCGCGTACAGCACCACGGCGTCCCCCACGGTGACGAGCGTCGGGCTGCCGCTCACCGTGCCGCCGAGCGAACTCCACGCCGACCACTGTCCCGACCCGTCCCGCGAGCTGGTCCAGATGTCGTCCGCGGCGGTCCGTACGGCGACGTGGACGCGCCCGTCCGCGTCGACGGCCGCGGACGGCCTGCCGTACACCGGCCGGTCACCGGGCGCGCCGAGTGACGACCAGCCGGACGAGGGGCCGCGCTGGACGACGCTCCCGTCGCCGCCGCGCGCGACGAGGGTCCAGTGCGCGGGATCGGTGAAGGCCACGGTCGGCGCGTCGGTCAGGCGTCCGCCCAGGTCCTGCCAGTCGCCCCAGCGCCCGCCGGAGAAGACCCTGCGGTAGGCGCGGTCGTCGGTTCCGCGGACGAAGACGTCGATACGGCCGCCGGCGGAGGCGTAGGCGGCGGGCTGGCCGAGGATCCGTCCGCCGGCCGGGCCCGCGAGGTCCCTGGTCCGCGCCGGACGCGTGCCGTCCGCCGTGTGCTGGACGAGTGTGCCGCCCGGTCCGCGGAAGAAGGTGGTCAGCGTGTCGCCGTCGCGCACCACGGCCGGGCTCGCCGAGGCCTTCCGCCCGAGGCTGGTGCCGGGCAGCGCGTCCTGCCCGGTGAGCCTGAGGAAGGCGGTGCCGTGGGCGGGGACCTCGACGGTGTACGACCCGGTGTGCGTGCCGCGGTCGGCTCGTGCCCGCAGGTCGCGCACCTTGACGGACCCGCCGAGGGCGGCGTCGGCGAAGCGCACGGTGCGCTCGGCCGGCCGGTCGGAGCGGTTGAGCAGGACGACCGCGCGCTCGCCGTGTCCGGCCAGGACCTTGCTGTAGACATCGCCGACGGAGTCCGTGGCGACCCGGACCCCCTGGACGCCGAGCGGGTCCTGGTCGACGGCGACGATCTCCGGGTTGCGCAGCGTCTCGATCATCGACGGCGTCAGGGTGCGCGGATCGGAACCGAGGACGAGCGGGGAGGCCATCTCGGCCCACATCACGAACTGGGTGGTGGACTCCTCCTGCGTCAGCTCCAGGGAGCCGTCGGCCATGCGGCGCATGGGGATCAGGTAGTCCGGGTCGTTGTAGTGACCGGGTCCCTGGGCCTCCGGGTGCCAGGCGTTGGCGTCCATGTTGCGCAGGACGTTGGGCCACTGCCCCGGACTCGGGGTGCCCCAGGCGATGTCGGTGCCGGTGCGCCAGGAGTCCGCGATCGTCGGGGCGTAGGCGTAGGTGTTGTGCGCGTCCTGCTCGGGCGTGTGCGGCAGGCCCCAGTCATCGGTGAGCGGGTTGCACAGGTTCAGCAGCATCTTCCGGCCCGACTTGGCGACGGCGTCGCCGAACTCCTTGAACGCGGGCCCGGGATCGAGCTTCTCACCGATGCCGCACAGGAAGTCGACCTTGATCGCGTCGATCTTCCAGTCGGCGAACTGCCGCGCGTCCTCGGCGTAGTGACCGCGGCTGCCGAGCCCGCAGCTCTTGCCGCCGTCGTAGGTACCGGCGTCGGTGTAGATGCCGGCACGCAGGCCGCGCTGGTGGAGGTAGGTGACGAGGGCGGGGATGCCGGACGGGAAGCGGTCCGGGTTGGCCACCAGCCGGCCTTGCGCGTCACGGGGGTTGTCGGCCTGCCAGCCGCCGTCGAGCCAGACGATGTCGTAGCCGCTGTCGCGCAGACCGCTGCTGACCAGCTTGTCGGCGACCGCGCGCACCTCCTTCTCGGTGGGGGCGCCGAGTCCGTAGTACGTGTTCCAGCCCATGTACGGCGTCGGGGCGAGTCCGCTGTCGTAGAAGTCGGGCGCCCCCTGGTCCACCGCGGGGTCCGCCGTGGCCGGGGGGACGGCGGCCGCGGTGAGGACGACCGTGATCGCCGCGGCGAGGACCAGCTTGGTGGTCCGGTGGCGCGGGGGGCTGTGCGTGGGCGACTGGGAAGTCACGTGCCTCTCCCGGGGGTTGGGAAGCGGGAAGGTGTGAGCCGGGCGCGTCCCTGAGGGAGGCCGACGTCACGGCGAAGACTGTGGCCCGTGGCCGAAACCCTGTCAATATTAATTACTAATTTAGGAGCAACAGGAGCGGATACAGGCCCTGCTCCTCGCCCATGGAGGGGGCCGAGGATCAGGGCCGTGCCGCATCGCGTCAGGCCGCGCCGCGGGGAAGGCTGTGAGGGAGGTCGAGGGAGCGCCGTTCCTCCACGACGCGGTACCCCGCGCTCGTGTACAGGTTCATGGCCACCTCGTTGCCGCCCCACACGGTGAACATCAGCATCGAGTCACCGGCGGCGAGCGCGACCTGTTCGCCGGCCGCCATCGCGGCCCGCCCGTACCCCTTGCCGCGGTGCCGCTCCAGGACGTTCAGCGAGTAGCCGTACGTCACCCCCGGCAGATGTCCGTGCTTCAACCAGCCGGTGCCGATCGGCTCGCCCGCCGCTTCGAGCACCAGGACGCTGTTGCCGGGCGTCTCCAGCCCCTGGGGCAGCAGCTCCTCGAAGTCCCGGTCGGCCTTGCGTGCGGCCTCCTCCTCGGTCATGGCCCCCGACCGGACGATGTCGGCGACGTAGGCGGCCGTCTCGGAGGCGTGCCAGGCCGGGTACTCGGCCGGGGTCATCGGCCGCGCGATGACGCCTTCGAGCGGCTCGGGCGGCGAGTCGATGCGCCGCGCCCTGAGCTGGCCCCGGACGCCGTAACCGGCGAACAGGTCACCGGCCGGCTCGGTGAGCCGTATGCCGAGCTTGCGCGCGCCCTGCTCCGCGCACCACGCCTCGGCCCAGTCCCGGGCGGCCTGTTCATACCCTCGGCCGGTGTGGGGCGTGTCGACGCGGAGGTCACGGATGCTCCCCGCCGGCACGCCGTTGTCGTCGGCCACGTCCACGGCGACGTGTCCGACCCGGGTCCCGGCGTCCGTGATCTCGGCGACGGTCCAGTCACCGACGCGGGCGCGGATGTCCTCCACCAGGCGCTCGGCCGCGGCCACGCTGAACCCGGCCGCCGTGTAGGGGGCGTGCAGCCGCTGCTCGAAGTCCTTCTGCCACGTGCTGTGGTCGTCAAGGATGTTGAAGTTAGTCACTTGATCACCTTAGGGTGGCCCGGACTCGAAGGTCCCCACGTGCGCCGGCAGGGCACCCGCCACTGACAACGGATCACGTCAGCCCGTCGGCCGTCGCGCTGCCGGCGGCCGTCGCGCGGGCGCTGCTGCCCGACGGTGACCTGCCACTGGTCCCTGATCTCGCTTCGCTGCCCGTGCGGGACCGTGACCCGTACCCACGGCCTGGCCTTCTCCGAGGTCCGGCTGTTGCTGCCAAACGTGTGAGCGGGCGTCGTCGACGGCGTGGGATCGACGACGCCGGTCCCGGCCCGCACACGACCCGTCCGCACACGACCGGCCCGCACACGACCGGTCCGCGCTCGCGCCTGTCGCCAGGAGGGGGAGGCAACGGATGAGCGTGAGGGCCGTGCTCCGCGGTGGCGCCGCGCTCACCGGCCGAGCGCCGGGCAGCGACCGGGGGGTGATTCACGTCAGCGCGTCGGCGGTTCCCGCGGCGGTGGCCCACCTCGCGGGCATCGCGAGACCTCCCGGGGCGCCGCGCGGGTCCGCGCGCTTGAGCCACTCCCGGTAGGCCGGCGCCTCCCGGGCCACGGCCCAGTAGGCCTCCTCCAGCTCCGGGTAGACCTCGTCCAGTTCGCCCTCGGTGCGGGCCGCCAGCAGCAGGCGCACCCCTATCGGGTCGCCCTTCAGCGGGCGGATCGCGAGGTCGGGACGGGGGTGGGCGGTCGGCTGGCTGACCGTGACGACCTCGCCGGTGGCGGCCAGTGAGTAGGCGGTGAGGTAGTCGCCGTGCAGCATCTCGGAGTTGAGGCCCGCGGCCCGCAGGACCCGGCTCAGCCCGTCCCACTCGCCGTCGACCGTGGAGTCGACCATCCAGCGGTCACCGGCCAGGTCGGCGAGGCTCACCTCCGGCCGTGCGGCGGCCGGGTGGTCCGCGGCGAGGGTGACGAACTGCGGTTCGCGCTCGACGAGCACCCGCAGGCTCAGGCCGGGCGGGATGCGCAGCGGGCTGCCCTCCACCTCGTGCACGAACGCCATATCGAGCCGGCCGGCGGCGACCATGGCCAGCAGGGCGTTGGCGGACACGTTCATCTGGAGCGTCGGGCCGGATCCGGACCCGCGTGCCCTCAGCAGACGTAACCAGCCCGGGATGGCCCGGCTCGCGGTGGCGCCGATGCGCAGCCGGAACCCGCCGGCGGCGCGGGCGGCCGCCGCCCTGGTCTCGGTGACGATCGCCGCGAACTCCGCGACCAGGGGCCTGGCCCGGCTCAGCACGGCGAGCCCCAGCGGGGTGGGACGGCAGCCGGTCCGGGTGCGTACGAAGAGCTGAGCACCGAGGGAGCGCTCGATGCGCCGCAGCTGGGTGCTCAACGAGGGCTGCGCCAGGCCGAGTTGCCGTGCGGCTTTGTGCAGACTGCCGGTGTCGGCGATGGCGCACAGGACGCGCAGGTGCCTCACCTCCAGCTCCATGGGGGGAGCGTAGGACGGCGCACGGCACCGCACCAGATGTTCAAGTACCAACGAACAGGGACGAGTCGGCCCGCGATAGCCCCGGGCTATCCCCGATTGCCATCATCCCCCGCCCCGTTGGGCTGCCCGAGACTCACAGGCAACCGATCGTTCCACCCCACAGGACGAGAAGGAGCCCCCCATGGCGTCGTTCCGCAGCAGCACCGGGTCGAGGCGGACCAGAAGACTCCTGCCCCTGGCCCTCGGTCTCGGTCTGGCCTCGGCCGCGCTGGGTACCGCGAGCCCGGCGAGCGCCCAGAACACCGCCGAGGCCCCGGCCCGCACCGCCACCGTCGGATACGTGGGCGCAGCCGACGGCGCCGGCAGCAAGGCGTTCTTCGACGCGGTGCTCAAGTCGGTCGCCGAGCGGCAGGCCGACCAGCCCTCGCTGAAGGTGGTGACCGTCTACTACAACGCCTCCCAGGCCCCGAGCTTCCGCTCCCAGATATCGAGCGCCGCCTCCATCTGGAACAGCTCCGTGTCGAACGTCAAGCTCCAGGCGACCTCGGGCAGCGGCGACTTCACCTACTACGAGGGCAACGACCCGCGCGGGTCCTACGCTTCCACCAACGGCCACGGCCGCGGCTACATCTTCCTGGACTACGCGCAGAACCAGCAGTACGACTCCATCCGCGTCACCGCGCACGAGACCGGCCACGTGCTGGGCCTGCCCGACCACTACAGCGGTCCGTGCAGCGAACTGATGTCGGGCGGCGGCCCCGGCCCGTCCTGCACCAACCGGTACCCGAACGCCACCGAGCGCTCCCGGGTCAACCAGTTGTGGGCCAACGGCCTGGCCAAGGCCCTGGCGAAGGTGAACCGGACCGGCTGACCCCACGCAGCCCCAGCCGATTCACCCCGGTACGGACCGCGGCTCGGTGATGCCGCGGTCCGTACCGCCGTCGTACAGGCCGGTCCGCACTCCGACGGCGGTCACCCCTCCCCCGTCACCGTCCGCAGATAGGCGCCGAGCCGGGCGATCGCCGACGGGTTGCGGGGGCTCTCCACCAGGTCGGCGTAGTCGAGGGCGATGATGCGCCGGTGCCTGATGGCGGAGACGCCGCGCAGCGGGGCGTAGGAGAGCAGGAACTTCTTCTTCCGCTCGGCGCTCACATCGCCGTAGTCGCAGATCACGATGACGTCCGGGTCGCGCTCGACGACGCTCTCCCAGCCGGCCGTGGTCCAGGAGTCCGCCACGTCGTGCATGACGTTGACGCCGCCGGCCTCCGTGATGATCTGTTCCGGGGCGGCGTAGCGGCCGGAGGTGAAGGGTGTGTCCTGGCCGCTGTCGTAGAGGAAGACCGAGGGACGGTCGGCCCCCTTGGGCGCCTTCGCCCGCACGTCGGCGATCTGCTCCTCGAAGCCGTCGATCAGCGCTTCGGCCCGCTTCTCGACACCGAACAGCCTGCCGAGGTTGGTGAGGTCGGTGTAGAGGGCGTCCAGGGGCGGCATGATGCCCCGCGAGGTCTTCGTACGGCCGTTGCGGCAGGACTCGGTGAGGACGTACGAGGGGATGCCGAGCTTCTCCAGGGCGTCGGGGGTGAAGCCGCCGTCCTCGCGGAAGCCGTAGTTCCAGCCGGCGACGACCAGGTCGGCGCGGGCGTCGAGGACGTTCTCCTTGGTGAGCCGGTCCTTGGACAGCCAGGGCACCTTGTCGTACCCGTCCTTCCACGGCACGCGGCTCAGGTCGCCCTTGTCGTCGGGCATGGCGAAGCCGGCCATGCGGTCCTGAAGGCCGAGCGCGAACATCAGCTCGGTGATGCCGACGTCGTTGGTGACGACGCGCTCGGGGACCTTGTCGTAGGTCACCTCACGGCCGCAGTTGGTGAGGGTGACCGCCGGGGATCTCCCGTCCCCGGCGGACTCGACCGTGGCGCCGCAGCCGGTGGCGGTCGCGGCGAGACAGAGGGCGGCGGCGAGCAGCGTGCGCATCGTGATCCTCAGGTGGTGGGCGGGAGCAGGTCGAACAGGAGCTGGACGGCGCCGGTCACCGGATGCCGCACCGGGTGCGCTCGGACACCGAACACCTCGGCGAGCAGAGCGGGTCGCAGTACCTCGTGCGGTGGTCCGGCGGCGACGATCCGGCCCTCGTCGATGACGTACAGGACGTCGCAGTGGGCGGCGGCGAGGTTGAGGTCGTGGAGCGCGGCCAGCACGGTCAGCCCGCTGTCCCGGACCAGGGAGAGGACGTCCAACTGGTGAGCGATGTCGAGGTGGTTGGTGGGTTCGTCGAGGACGAGCACCCGGGGCTGCTGCGCCAGCGCGCGGGCGATGAGGACCCGCTGTTTCTCGCCTCCGGACAGGCCGGAGAACCCCCGGTCGGCGAGGTGGGCGACGCCCGTGCGGTCCATCGCCCGCGCACAGATCTCCCGGTCCGAAGCGGCCGTGCGGCCGCGGTGCGGCAGCCGCCCCATGGCGACCACCTCGGCGACGGTGAAGTCGAACTCGGCCGAGGACTCCTGGGGCAGCGCGGCGAGCGCCCGGGCGGCGGCCCGCGGGTCCAGGGCGTGCAGGTCGTCGCCGTCCAGCCGCACCGTCCCGGCGGTCGGCCGCAGCGCCCGGTACACGGTGCGCAGCAGGGTCGACTTGCCGCTGCCGTTGGGGCCGACGAGCCCGACGAACGTCCCGCTGTCCACGGCGAGCCGGATCCGGTCGACCAGCCGGGTTCCGGCGGCCTCGATCGTGACCTGGTCGATGTCGAGTCGCACGTTCAGCGCCCTCCGAACGCGTGACCGCCCCGCCGCATCAGCAGCAGGAACGCGGGCACCCCGACCACCGCGGTGATGACCCCGACCGGCAGTTCGGCCGGGGCGAGCAGCAGCCGGGACAGCACGTCCGCCCACACCAGCAGCACCGCTCCCGCGAGCGGGGCCACCGCCAGCACCCGGCGGTGGTCGGCACCGACCAGCATGCGCACGACGTGCGGCACCATCAGCCCGACGAAGCCGATGGCCCCGCTGACCGCGACGACGGTTCCCGTGACGGCCGCGGTCACCAGGAACAGTTCCCGCCGCAGCCGGGGTGGTGGGACGCCGAGGGCGGCCGAGGTCTCGTCGCCCATGGACAGCGCGTTCAGCGCCTCCGCACGCCATCGCAGCCACGCCCATCCGGCGGCCACGGTCACCGCGGCGAGCGGCAACTGCGCCCAGTTGGCGCCCCCGAGGCTGCCCAGCAGCCACATCATCGCCGACCGGGCCGCCTCGCCCCGGGCGGCGCCGAACACCATGACGGTGGTGACGGCCTCGAAGCCGTACGCCAGTGCGGTGCCCGTCAGGATCAGCCGTAGCGGGGTCGGTCCGTGCGGCGAGCGGGCCACTGCGTACACGAGGGCCATGGCCCCGAGCGCCGAGGCGAACGCCGACACCGACAGCGCCCACACCCCGAGTCCCGCCAGCGCGCCGAGCAGGATGACGGCGTTGGCGCCCACCGCCGCGCCGGAGGAGATGCCCAGGACGAACGGGTCGGCCAGCGCGTTGCGGACCATGGCCTGCACGGCCACGCCGACCGCCGCGAGCCCCGCCCCGATGACGGCGGCGAGCAGGACCCGGGGCAGCCGGATCTCCCAGACGATGGTGTAGGGGGCCGCGTCGTTCGTGTGCACGGTGCCGCCGGTGAGCCCGGCCCACAGGAGGCGGAGCACGTCGGCCCAGCCGATTCCGGCGGCCCCGAGTGCGACACCGCACAGGAGGGAGAGCACCAGCAGCACTGCCAGCCCCAGGCCGAGCGGCAGCGCGGGTATCCGGCCGGGGGCCGTTCTTCGACGCACGGTGGGGCCGTCCTTCGCACGGGCTGCCGCGGGACGTCGAAACAGGGACAGCCCGTACGGCCGTACCGGCCGCGCGGCCCCCCTCTCGCAGTCCGCGGCGAGCAGTCAAACGGGTCGCTGACCCCTCCGCGGGCGATCGGGCTCGCGCGAGGACCACAGGTCCCCGCACACACCGTTGCGGGTCAGCGCCGGACTCTCACCGGACTTCCCCCACGGGAGGCAAGGGGAGCCTAACGCACCGTTCACCGTGGGCGCGCCTACCGGCGGTCGGTAGAGCCGGGGACGGGGAGCGCCCGCCGGCCCCGGCCGGCCGGTCACCGGGTGTCGTACAGCCCCGCTCGCGTGGCCCGCGGCGTGCGCAGCCTGCCCGTCCGGCTGGGCCCGGGCGAGAGGCGGGTGCAAGCACCGAACGGTGACGTCCGTGACCGTTCCGTGCCACACGGGCGCACAACGAACCGCTCCCGTGACGGGTCGTACTCCACATGACGGCCGGGAGGAACCCGTCCTCACCGGCATCCGGCGCATCACACCGCACAGGGGGACAGCATGACGATCCGGACGCGTGGCTTCCGTAACACTCTGACGGCCCTGGCCACCGGCACCGCCCTCGCGCTGGCGGCGGTGCCGGCGACGGCTGCCGCCGGCACCGCCGACGCACCCGCCTTCCTCGACCCGGCGGACCTGCCGCCCCACCCGTCGTCGCCCTGGTACGCCGGGCCGGTCACCGCCGGCCAGCCGGACCCGCTGCCGATCTGCGTCGGGGACGCCCTGCCGTCGATCTCCGTGCACCGCGTCTACTGGACGGACCTCGACACCAACGCACTGCAGGTCACCGTGGTGGAGCGCGACGCACAGCGCGCCGCCGACTTCGCCGGCCTGCTGCGCAAGGACCTCGCGGGCTGCGCGAAGAAGCTCCGGTCGCAGTTCCCGGACATCACGGCGGCCAAGAAGTACTACGGCAAGGTCAAGGTGGCGGACGGCGCCCACGTCTACGGCGTCCACACCACCGCGACCTGGGGCGCCTCCGACATCGCCCTGTTCTCGGTCGGCCGCGCCGGCAGGACCGTGACGGTCGTGAAGTGGTCCCAGATGGGCTCGTTCCGCGACGCCCCGGTCAAGGCCTTCAAGACGACCACCCGAACGGCGGTCGGCAAGCTCTCCTGACCTCTGCGGCCCAGGAGAGGGCCGGCCGGGCCCTCAGGTGCGGACCGCGCCCTCTCCCGGCACGGTGGTAGGAGGACGTACCGGAAACCACCGGCACGCCGGAACCTCTGTTCCCGGGAGTACGACCATGGCCGAGGCCAAGCGCGCGTCAGGCGAGAACGAGCTGTCCAAGGGCGACAAGGTCGCCTGGCGCAGTCACGGAAGCGAGACCACGGGCACCGTGGAGAAGAAGATCACCGAGCGCACCGAGGCGGCGGGACGCACGGTGAACGCCTCGTCCGACGACCCGCAGTACGAGGTGCGCAGCGACAAGTCCGGCCGCTCGGCGGTGCACAAGCCGTCCGCACTCAAGAGGAAGAAGTAGGCCCGGTCGCGGGCGGGGAGCGGAGACACCTGCTCCTGTGCCGGGCGCGCGGAACCACCGCTGCGCCGCATGCCTACAGTGGAGTGAGGACTCCACCAGGCACCTTCCCGAGCGGAGCAGAGATGCGGTACCCCTCCGCCGGACCGGACGACGGCCCCGACACCCTGTTCGACGTCGACGCGCTGGGCACCGCCGCGCCCGGCGCGCGCACGACCGGCCGGGGCGGCACGGCTCCCGGGCACGGGGCGGAGCACCAGCGCTCGTTCCGTGACTCCGCGGTCGCCCGCCGCCTCCTGCCGGTACGGACCGTCTACGCCGAGCCGGCCGCCGCCGCCTCCGCACGCGGCCGCCAGATCCTCGCCCGCTTCCCCCGGGCCGAGGTGATCGAGGTGGAGTCCCACTGGCGCATCCCCGGGCTGCACGGCAACGAGGGGAACGTCGAGCGCTGGGTGCGGGTGAAGGGGGAGACACTGGTCCTGGGCGAGAAGAAGACACTGACGACGCGGCCCAACGGCCGGTCCGCCGACTGGATCGCCCCCAGCGCCTCCAACGGGTGCGCGATGGCCTGCGCGTACTGCTACGTGCCACGGCGCAAGGGGTACGCCAACCCCATCACCGTCTTCACCAACATCGACGGCATCATCGCCCACCTGGCACGGCACATCGCACGGCAGGGCCGGAAACGGGACCCCAACCAGTGCGACCCGTCGGCCTGGGTCTACGACATCGGGGAGAACGGCGACTGTTCGGTGGACGCGCTCGTCAGCGACAACACCGCGGATCTCGTCCGTGCCTTCCGCCAGTGGCCCACGGCCAAGGCGTCGTTCGCCACCAAGTTCGTCAACCCCGACCTGCTGGCCCTGGACCCGCGGGGCCGGACGCGCATCCGCTTCTCGCTGATGCCCTCGGCGGACTCGAACCTGCTGGATCTGCGGACCTCCCCGGTCGGGGACCGGATCGCCGCCGCGGCGGACTTCCTGGACGCGGGATACGAAGTCCACTTCAACCTCTCCCCCGTGGTGGTGCGCCCGGGCTGGCAGGAAGCCTGGACCGAACTGCTACGGCATCTCGACGACGCCCTGCCCGACAGGGTCAAACGGCAGGCGGCCGCCGAAGTCATCATGCTCACGCACAACCGGGAGCTGCACGAGGTCAATCTCGGATGGCACCCCCGCGCCGAGGAAGTGCTGTGGCAGCCCGCCCTGCAAGAGGGCAAACGCTCGGAGAACGGCGCGCTGAACGTCCGCTACGCCACTGGCGTCAAAGCGGAGGCCGTACGGACCCTGCGGGACCTCCTGGCGTCCCACGTCCCCTGGCTGCGCATCCGGTACGCCTTCTGAGGCATTCGGATGGCGCGGCCACATCACCGGCCCGATCGTGGGTACCCCCGCAGAGGAGGTTCTGATGTTCGAGGCATCCGATATCCGCGAGTGGCGAGGTCATGACGTCGTCGACCCCAAGGGGCACAAGATCGGCGTCCTGGAGTCGGTCTATGTGGACACGGCCACCGACCAGCCGTTCTTCGCCACGGTGATCGTGGGCATGCCCACCCGTCGCCGCCTGGTGTTCGTGCCGCTCCCCGGTGCGACGGTCGGTCCCGGCTACCTGAAGGTCACCCACAGCAAGGACCAGGTCAAGAAGGCCCCGGCGATCGACACCGACGGGGAACTGCCCGTCGCCGAGGAGCCGGACGTCTTCGCCCACTACGAGCTGACCTATACCCCGGGGGCCGGCGGCGAGCGGCGCCTGGCCCGCCGTTGAGCACGGAAGAACGCCGGGAGACCCGATGACTCTGTTCCTGTTCCTGATCCTCGTGGCCGTCGTCCTGGGCATCATCGGATTCGTCGTCCACGGCCTGCTCTACCTGCTGGTCATCGGCGCCGTCGTGCTCGTCCTCGACCTCGTCTACGCGGCGGTGCGCTTCCGCCGGGGAGGCAGGAGCCACCGCGTGCTCCGCTGACCGGCCAAGGCCACCCCGCACGCGACCCGCCCCGGCGCGGGACGTCGTCCCTCGCCGGACCCGGCCGCGGGGGCGTCCCGGCCGGTCAGCCGCCGGACGGCTCCGCGGCCGGCTGCTCCGTCCGGCGCTCGTCGACGCCCCGGCTCCCGTGGACGGGCAGTCGTGCGTCGCGGGCCGGCCGGACGTGAGCCTCCCCCCGCGAACGAGGCCCCTGAGCGCCGAGCGACGCGGTCGCGCGTTCCCCGCGGACGACGGCAAGCTGGTACAGACATGCTCATAAGGGTCGTACGGCAGGGAGCGGCCGTGGATGGTGCGCAGGGCATGACCGTAGGCGTGCTGGGTTCCTACGGCGGCCGGAACGTGGGCGACGAGGCGATCCTCACCGCCCTGCTGAACCGCGTCCGGGCAGGCCGGCCGGGCACTCGCTTCGTGGTCTTCTCCCGCGATCCCCGGCACACCCGCAGGGCCCATCCGGATGTCGAGGTCGTCGGGTGGGAGGGCGTCTGCCGGGAGGGCATCTCCGCGCACCTGCGCCGGCTGAGCGTCCTGGTCCTCGGTGGCGGCGGGATCCTCTACGACACCGAGGCGCGGCGCTATCTGCGGACGGCCCGTACCGCGCAGGACCTCGGCGTGCCCGTCTTCACCTACGCCGTGGGGGCGGGGCCGCTCACCGACGAGTCGGACTGCGCGTGGGTCCGTACGGTGCTGTCGGACGCGGTCGAGGTGACGGTGCGCGACGAGGAGTCGAAGCTCGTGCTGGAAGAGGCCGGTCTCGACCGTCCCGTCCTGGTCACCGCCGATCCGGCGCTGCTGCTGGAACCCGGCGGCCGTGGTGCGGCGTTGCTGCGGGCGGAGGCCGTACCGCGCGGGGTGCGGCTGGTGGGCATGAGCGTGCGGGAACCCGGGCGCGCCGCGGAGCACCTGGACGAGGAGGGGTACCACCAGCTCCTCGCCAGTGTGGGTGACTTCCTGGTCCACCGGTTGGACGCCCATGTCGTCTTCGTCTCCATGGAACGCGGCGACATGCGGCACGCCCACGCGGTGGTGTCGCGGATGGCCGAGGCGGACCGCTGCACGGTGCTGCACGGCGATCACGGGCCGCAGCAGGTCCTCGACATCGTCGAGCAGCTCGATCTGGCCGTCGGCATGCGGCTGCACTTCCTCGTCTTCGCCGCGCTGGCCGGGATCCCCCTGCTGCCCCTGCCCTACGCGGGCAAGGTCTTCGACTTCGCCCAGCAGATCGGCGCGCCGGCCCTGCGCGGTGTGGTCCGGGAGACGGCCGGGCTGCTGCTGGCGGAGGTGGACCGCCTGTGGGACGAGCGGGAGGCCCGGGTGGCGGACACGGCCGTGCGGACGGCGGAGATGCGGCTGCGGGCGGCACGGACGGCAGAGCGGCTCCTCGCCTATCTGGACGGTGCCGCCCCGCACGACGTCGTACCCGGCGGCGTGCCCGTGGTGGCCTCCGCCGCGGGCTGAGGCCGACGGCCACCGGTTCTCCGAGGGAGTGAGACGTGTCCTACCTGATGCCGCCCCGCGTTCCGAGGACGGTGGAGCTCCCGCCGCGCAAGGCGCTGCACGCGGGGTCGACGCAGGTGCTGGTGATCGGCGGCGGGCCGGCCGGCATCAGCGCGGCTCTGGGTGCCGCCAACGCGGGCGCCGAGGTGGTCCTCGTCGAGCGCTACGGGTTCCTCGGCGGCAACGCCACCGCGGCGCTGGTGATGCCCCTGATGAGCTTCCACAACGAGGTCAAGCAGGCCGTGCCCGGCGACACCACGCGTCTGCTGCCGCCCGATCACGGCGAGGGCCAGCCGGTCGTCGGCGGGGTGCTGTGGGTGCTGCTCGACCACCTGGTGCGCGCGGGAGCGGCGATCCGGCCCGCACTGGAGACCGGCTACACCGTGCCCTTCGACCCGGAGCTGTTCAAGCTGGTGGTGTACGAGCTGCTGGAGATGCACGAGGTCCGCACGCTCCTCCACTCGTTCGCCTCCGACGTCCTCAGCCTGCCGGACCGGGCGCGTGCGGTGTTCGAGACGAAGTCCGGTCCCCTCGTCATGGACGCGGACGTCGTCGTCGACTGCACCGGGGACGGGGACATCGCCGCGGCGGCGGGGGCCTCGTACGAGGTCGGCCGGCCGGAGGACGGCTGGACGCAGCCCATGTCACTGATGTTCCGCATGGCCCGTTTCGACCACGACGACTTCACCGCCTACACCCGCGCCCACCCGGACCAGTGGCGGGGCGTGCACGGACTGTGGGACCTGGTCCGCGCCGCCACGGACGCCGGGGAGCTGGACCTGCCCCGCGAGGACGTGCTCTTCTTCGCCACCCCCAACGCCGGCGAGGTGGCGGTGAACTCGACCCGTATCACCGAGGTGCTCGGCACCAGCGTGTGGGACCTGACCCGGGCCGAGTTCACCGCTCACCGGCAGATGGCGCAGATCGCCCGTTTCCTGCGCGAACGCGTACCGGGCTTCGCGGACTCCTACGTCGTGCAGAGCGGCGTCCAGGTCGGCGTCCGGGAGACGCGGCGGATCGTGGGCGAGTACCGGCTGACGGGCGACGACGTGCTCACGGCCCGCACCTTCCAGGACGCGATCGCCCGCGGTGCCTACCCGGTGGACATCCACAACCCGAGCGGCCGCGGCACCACGCTGAAGCGGCTGCCGCGCGGGGAGTCGTACGACATCCCGCTGCGCTGCCTCTTCCCCCGGGGGGTGGAGCGGGTCCTGGTCGCGGGCCGCTGCATCTCCGGCGACCACGTGGCCCACTCCTCCTACCGCGTCATGCCGATCTCCATGGCCACCGGGCAGGCGGCGGGCGTCTGCGCGGCCCTGGCGGCGACCCAGGGGCGGCAGCCGCGGGACGTCCCGGTGAACGCGGTCCAGCGGGAGCTGCGCGCCCAGGGCGCCAGTCTGCGCTGAGCCGTCCGTTCACCCGGACGGCTCAATCTCGGCGCCGGATCGGGGCCCGGGCGCATGACCGGGCGACCGCCGGTGAGACATCGGGCATGGACGAACACGCACCGGGCGGCCCCCTGCCGGCTCCGCGCCGCCCGACCGGATCCGACGTCGTGTTCACGGCGGACTTCGCTTCGGAGACGCAGTGGGTCGCGGGCCGCTCGTGGGCCTATCCGGACGGCGGCCCGGTCAATCCGGGCGACGACAAACTGGACTACCTGGTGTCCGACGCCGACCACAGCCGCTCCGGGGTCTTCCGGGCCACGCGCCGGCCGGACGGCAGATGGAACACGGGGCTGCTGACCACCGAGGGGAGCGAGGAGGGGTTCACGGTCCGGTCGGGGGACGTGCTGGAGGCCCGCGTCCGGCTCCCCCGGGAGATCGGCGCCTGGCCGGCCATCTGGACCTGGCGGGACGGCGACCAGGAGATCGACGTCTTCGAATACCACCCGGACCACCCGGACCTGCTGGAACTGACCAACCATGTACGCGGCGCCGAGCGCTATGTGCACGACGACGCCGTCGGTCCCGGCGCCTGGGTGGACCTGCGCACCGACTTCGGACGCCGTTCGGTCGTCTGGTGGCTGAACGGCACGCGGGTGTTCTCGGACGGGCGGGGCGTGGGCCGCGCCTGGCACGCCCATCTCATCGTCAACCTCTCCGTGAGCGCAGGCCGTTACCACCCGCCACCCGATCCCGACACGACCGAGATGAGCTTCGAGGTGAGCAGTCTCGTCGTACGGCGTCCCGGCGCGGGCGGCGGGGACGACAGCGGTGAGCACAGCGGGGCCGCCACCGTGGGCGGCCCCGCCGGGTGACACCGCGCCGTCCGGCCCGGTGCGCCCTCCCTACCGGTCGGAGCCGGTCTCCGCGTCTCCCGGCCGGCGCTCCCCCGGCCGGTCCTCGGCGCGTACGCCCCGCAGCGGCTCGCCGGTCGCTGTGCCCTCCTCGGGCTGATAGCCCTCCTTGGCACTGGCCGTGCCCGGAATCGTGCGGTCGCGGGCCTGGCTCTCGCTGCCCGAGTGGGCTCCGGGCTCCTCCTCGTCGCGGGCCCGGGTGAACCGCTCGGCGGGCTCGTCGCTGTGTCCCGTCATGGCCGTCCTCCGATCCGTTCGTCGGCACCGGCCGGGTTCCCCCGCCGCACCCCTTCACGCCCTGTCCACCCCTCGGGACGAGGCGACCGCGCTCCAGGGGGCAGCCACCCCCGATCCGTCTCCGGCCGGCATGCTGATCGTCGATGGCGAGGACAGGGGTTCCTCGTCGAGGCGCGTGCCACACCGCCGGGGAGTCTGCCGCCTGGGGCAACGCGTACGCGTGGCCAAGGGGCCCTGCCGGGTCCGGGCGGCGCCCTCTTCGCGGCGCCCGGGCCGCGTCAACCGGGAACGTCGAGAGCTGCTTGCGCCGGGGGGCGTCATGCGGGACTGTTGCCATAAGACATCTGTTTTCCGTCGCAGAGAGGTGGTGGGGCGCGTCCCGGACGGCGCCCCCGCGTGTGCTCGGTTCCAGCGGCTCCCCCGTAGATCCTCGCTGCGTCGCGGCCGGCCCCGGTGCGGCCTGGGCGCATGCCCCGTACCCGGTGCTCGTCGCCGACCGGGACGGGGGCCTGGTCGAACTGAACCGCGCGGCCCGGCGGTTGTGGTCCGACGCCGCCCGTGGGGACAAGCTCCGCGACACCGTGCCGTCCTGGCTGGCGGAGGCACACGGACGGTTCACGGACGGGACGTCCGGTGCCGCGGTCCGGACGTCCGGCGCCGTCGCGGACCGGTTCTTCGAGGCACACCCGACCCCGACGGACGAGGGCGACGTGGTGTGGTGGCTCGTCGACGACACCGACCGCCGGCTGGCGGAGGCCACCCTGGCCGGGACACGCCGACGCACCGCCCTCCTGGCCGACGTCTCCAGCCAGCTGCTGTCGACGCTGAACCTGACCCGGTGTCTGGAGGCCACGGCCCGCATGGCCACCGATCACCTCGCCGAGGCGGCTGTGCTCGTCGCCCCGCCGCAGGGCCGCCGGCACCCGCTCACGTACGCCTTCCGTGGTGGGCCGGTGACCCGGGTGACCGCGTCGGTCGACGTGTGCGACCTCCCCGGACTGGCCGAGGCGCTGCAAGGGTTCCCGCCGGTACCCGCGCGCTGGATCGACCCGGCCCGCCTGCCCGGCTGGTCGCGTCCGGCGGGCTTCCGGGAGCCGGTGGGCTCCGTCATCGTCGCCCCGCTGCCCGGGCACGGCGTGTCCGCCGGTGCGCTGGTCCTCCTCCGCTCCAGCGGTGAACAGGCGTTCAGCGACGACGACGAACTCTTCGCCCGGCTCTTCGCGGCCCGGGCCGGGGCCGCGCTGTCGGCCGCCCGTCTGTTCACGGAACAGTCCTCGATCACCGCCACGCTGATGCGGGAGCTGCTGCCGCCACGGCTGGAGAGCGTGCACGGGGTGGAGTACGCAGGCGCCTACCGCCCGGCGCGGGACAACGAACACATCGGGGGCGACTTCTACGACGTCCATCCCGGCGCCGGACCCGCCGAGGAGAGCCTGGTCACGCTCGGAGACGTGGCGGGCAAGGGCCTGGACGCGGCGGTGCTGACCGGCAAGATCCGCAACACGCTGCACGCGCTGCTGCCGCTGGCCACCGACCACGTACGCATGCTGACCCTGCTCAACAAGGCATTGCTGTCCTCCCCCCACACCCGGTTCGCCACCCTGGTCCTGGCGTCCGTCCGCCGGCGCGGCAGGGAGGTGGAGCTGCGGCTCACGAGCGCGGGGCACCTCCCCCCGCTGATCGTCCGTGCCGACGGCACCGTCGAGGAGGCCGCCACGCGCGGATCACTGATCGGCGCCCTCCCGAAGGTCACCGCCGCCACCGCCCGGGTGACGCTGCACCCCGGGGAGACGTGTCTGCTGTACACCGACGGCATCACCGAAGCCCGCGGTGGTCCCCTCGGGGACGAACTGTTCGGCGAGCACCGGCTCAAGCGGGTCCTCGCGGAGTGCGCGGGGCTGCCGGCCGAGGCGGTGGTCGAGCGGATCCAGATGCTGACCGCCCAGTGGCTGGGGCCGGGCGGCCACGACGACATCGCCACCGTGGCCATCGGCGCGCCCCGCGCGGCGGACCGGACGGCGGCGGACGACCAGGGTCGCGCCCGCTCCACGGCCTACCGGGGCATTCCGTGACCGCTCCCCCGGCGACGACACTCGGTGCCCTGAGACACCAGCTGCGCGACTTCCCCCGCTCCCTGCACCTGCTCCGGCGCGGCACCGCCGCCCTGACCGACCGTCCCGTCTCCACGGCGAATACTTGCCGGTAGGCAACTTATGATCGGGGCTGGGTAGGAGAACCACGCAATGCCTGGCGGCACCGCGCCGCGCGGGCCACCGACCGACGGCGCACGGGGACGACGCGATGCAGTGGGAACGCAGGGCTACCGTGAGGCTGACCTGCCATGACCGAGTCTTCGAGATCACGGTGCGCGGCGAGATCGACTACGAGGAGAGCGATCTGCTGCAGGCCGCCTGGGCCGAAGCCGACGAGTCGGCGCGTCCCGTGACCCTGGTGGACCTCTCCCAGGTCACCTTCGCCGACAGCGGACTGCTCAACGCCCTCCTCGACGCCTGGCGCCGCCACCGGGACACGAACCGCGCGCTGCTGCTGCTCGGCCCCCTCCATCCGACGGTCGAGCGGCTGTTCGCCCTCACCGGCACCCGGGAGCACTTCACCTTCACCGATTCCCGCGCCAGGGCCCTGCGCGCGGACGACGCCCCCTGAGGGCTTAGCGGGGGGAGCGGCCGGTGAGGGTGTCGTCCGGGCCGTCGGCCAGGGCGATTCGGGCGGTGACGCGCTTGCCGACCGGCTCCCTCTGCACCTCGAAGCCCTGGACGACCGCCATCACGATCTCCAGTCCGTGCTGCCCGACCCGGCCCGGGTCGGCCGGCCGTGCCATCGGCAGCGTCGGATCGCCGTCCCACACGACCACCTCGACGAGTCCGCCGACGAGGCGTAGTTCCAGCAGCACCGGACCCGGCGCGTACTTGCGCGCGTTGGTCACGAGCTCGCTGACCACCAGCCGGGTCAGGTCCATCGCCCGGTCCGACACCGGCAACCCGTACTCGCGCTGCACCCGGGCGAGGAAGTCGGCCGCGTGGCGACGTGCCTCGGCGATGCAGCCACCCTGACCGTCCAGCGGGACGATTTCGTGCATCGGTTCGGGACCGGTCACGCCGTCACCACCGGGTCCCGATGTGACCGGGTCCATACGCGTTCCCCCGTTCATGGGCCCACGTCTACCCGCCGGAGGCCCGGACATGCCCGGCGCCGCTCAAGGGTATCCGGTCGCATCGGCGCGACGGCCACCCGGCAGCCGTCGGCTCGGACAGGCTCGGCGGCGGCCGGGGTATGTGAAGGAAGAGGAACGGGAACGGCAGTTGCCGTTTGACAACTATAGCCACGAGGCAACAAAGTAACCGTGTCGGACGGGCACGGGGAAGGATCTGTGATGTTCCGGTGGACGCGGGCCGCTGCCTGTCCCGGCCGCCGGCGCCCCATGGCGCCGACGGGCCTGGTACGGCGCCCGGCGCATCAGGCGGTCCGGCTGCCGGACCCCTCGGCGTCGTCGTGTATCTGCGTGGCCGCAGCGGTGCAGAACGCCTCCAGCCCCTCCAGGAGCGCGGCCCGTTTGGCGGCGGGCATCAGTGTCAGGACTTCCTGCAGCTCCCTCTCCCTGCGGGCCCGCAGGTCGTCGAGGAAGGCTCGCCCCCGGCTGCTCAGGTACAACCGCACCTCTCGCCGGTCGGTGGCGCTGACCACGCGGTCGACGAAACCGGCGGCCTGCAACCGGTCGCACAGCCGGCTCGTGGACGGCGGTGTGGACGCCAGGGAATCCGCCAGGGTGCGCAGGTTGATGCCCTCGTGGTGCTCCAGGATGAGCAGCACGCGCAGCTGGGACGCGGAGGCGGGCGCGGTGGAGGCACGACCCCAGAGCACTTCCAGCAGCTCACCGGCCGTGGAGGTCACCCGGGCGACCTCATCGGGCTGTGGCAGGTGTCGGAAGGCGGTCACTGTCACACTCTCGCAGGCTTCGGGACGGTTGGCAGCCTACTAGGGACGCGGGCCGATGACAGATGTCCCGCACGACCGGCGCGCAGATATCGGGTGCCGCGTGCGACCGAGGTCCGACCGAAGGATTGGTGTTCTTCCCATCGTGAACAGATTTGTGGCCGCTGAACGCGCCCTGCGGACGGCGGCACCGCACGAGTTGCTCGACGCCCTCCGCCGCGTGCTCGCCGAGGAGTACGCGGCCCGGTCCGCCGAGTTGTTCATGGCGGACTACGGAATGACGGTGCTGCAGCCGGTTCCCGTGCCGCCGCATGCGCTGGAGCCGCTGGCGGTCCACGGCAGTGCGGCCGGTCGCGCGTTCGGCGCTCAGGAGCCGTTCGCCGAGCCGGAGTCGGAGGGGCTGGTCCGGGTCCATCTGCCCGTGACCGTGCGGGGCGACCGGCTCGGCGTGTTGTCGGTGACCCTGCCGGAGGACGCACTCACCCCCGACGGGCTGGCGGAGCTGGCCGAGATCGCCGAAGTGCTCGCCCATGAGGTGGTCGTCGCCGGGCGCGACACCGACCTGTACCTGCGGGCGCGCCGCAAGGACCGGCTCACCCTGGCCGCCGAGATGCAGTGGCAACTGCTGCCCGGCGCTTCGTGCGCCCGTCCCGAGTACGAGCTGGGCGCCCAGTTGGAGCCCGCGTACGGGATCTTCGGTGACAACTTCGACTGGTCCGCGACCGCCGACCACCTCATGCTGTACGTCACCAACGGGATGGGCGAGGGGATAGAGGCCTCCCTGCTCACGAACCTGGCCATCAACGCCCTGCGCAACGCCCGGCGGGCCGGTATCTCCCTCGCGGACCAGGCGGCGCTGGCCGATCAGGCGGTCTACGCCCACTACCGTGGCCGCTGCTACCTGTCGGTGCTGATGTTCGACTTCGAGCTCGCCACCGGACGCGTGACGGTGGTGGATGCCGGATCCCCGCAGATGCTGCGTCTGCGGGGCGGGACCGTGGAGCGGGTCGTCTTCGACGCCCAGCTGCCGCTCGGCATGTTCGAGGAGACCGACTACGTGGCCCAGGAGTTCCACGTGCGGCCGGGCGACCGGCTGGTCTTCGTCAGCGACGGGGTCTACGCCGTCGCCGATGCCCAGGGTGAGGCGTACGGGGACGCCGCGCTGGCACGGGCGATCCAGTCGACGCGCCTGCTGCCCGCCGCCGACGTCCCCCGCGCCATCCTGCGGGAACTGTCCGGCCATCGCGGCCGGCCCGCCCCGGACGACGACGCCCTGATCGTGTGCCTGGACTGGCACGGACGCTGACGCGGCGGGTCCGGACCCGCGAGCGACGACCCCGCCGGCACCGCCCCCGGCCGGTCACTCCGCCTCGGCGCCCCGCGCCGGCGCTCCCCCGTCCAGCACCGCCCGCAGCGCCCGCAGGCCCTGCGTCAGCGCCGCCCGGTCGTCCGGTCCCATGCGCCGGAGTGCCGTGGCCAGTGCCCGCGCCCGGCGTCGCGCCACGTCTCCGAGGACGCGCCGCGCGTGCGCCGTGAGCTCCAGACGCACCTCACGACGATCACGGGACCGCGGCGAACGCTCCAGCAGGCCGGCCGCCTCCAGCCGGTCGCAGAGCCGACTGGCCGTGGGGAGCCCGATGCCCAGCCGCTCCGCGAGGGCGGTGAGATTCAGACCCGGCGCCGCCTCCAGCGCCCGCAGCGCCCGGAGTTGATGGGGCGACAGGGGTAAGTCCACGTCCTGGGCCGCCGACGACCACAGGGTCGCCAGGAGCTCGACGGCATCGCCCACCCCCAGCGCGGCGGCCACCAAGCCGTCAGCCAGGTCCGTCCGATCGCCCCCGGCGCCGCCGAGCCGCGTCACGAGCGGGCCGCCTTCCACGTGTCCGGGCCATGCCGATGCCTCCTCACCTCGCCTGGGTACCCGACGAAGCCGGCCGAAACCGGCGCACGCGGCGGGTACCGCTCACGCCTCCCTGCGGGCGGCCCGGGTACCGCCACCGAGCAGCGGGACCGGTGAGCGACGACGCCGGGGCGAGGGCCGGGTGGACGTCACGGACGCGGCTCGGCCGGGAGCTCCACGGGGTAGGGCTCGCTGAAGTCCGCCGACCTGCTCACCTTCTCCCAGGCGGTCGCCTCCGCGATCTGGCGGCGGGAGTAGTCCAGCGCCATGGTCACGGCGTTCACGCCGAGGGGGAGGTGGCTGGGGATCTGCTCGCGTCCCACGGTCCGCACGACGATCTCGGCCGCGCGGCGGGGGTCACCGGCCGCACCGTCCGTGCTCTGCCGCACCCGCCGGTTCATCTCGCCCACGGTCTGGTCGTAGGCCTCGGGGATGGCGTGGACGGTCATGGAGGAGCCGGCCCAGTCGGTGGCGAAGCCGCTCGGCTCGACCACCATGACCCGCACGCCGAACGGTGCGGTCTCCGTGGCCAGCACGCGGCTGAAGCCGTCGACCGCGAACTTGGCCGCCTGGTAGGAGGCGATGCCCGGCGAGCCGCCGACCCGGCCGCCGATCGAGGAGAACTGCACGACGGTGCCCGATCCCTGTCGGCGCAGGGTGGGGAGCGCGGCCTTCGTGACGTTGTAGACGCCCCAGAAGTTCGTCTCGAACTGGGCGCGGAAGTCGTCGTCGTCCGCCGTCTCGATGGGCGACACGTTCGCGTAGCCCGCGTTGTTGACGAGGACGTCGATGCGTCCGAAGCGCTCGATCGCCGCGTCGACGGCCGCGCGGGCCGCGTCGGCGCTGGTGACGTCCAGGGCGAGGGGGAGGACGCGGTCGCCGTACTCATGGAAGGCCTCCGCGAGCGCCTCGGGGCGGCGGGCGGTGGCGACGACGTGATGACCGGCCTCCAGGGCGGCGGTGACCAGGGCGCGGCCGAGGCCGCGCGACGAACCGGTGATGAACCAGACCTGCGGGTGCTGTGTACTCATGGCTTTAGTACAACACCGTTTCCTTAATAACGCAACATCGTTCTGCTACCGGTTCCTATGATGTCCTCCATGAGTGAGCTTGCCTTTCAGCGTGCGCGCAGTGCCGAGGCCAAACAGGCCCGGGAACAGGCGATCCTGGACGCGGCCCGCGCGCTCGGCGGTCGGCACGGAGTGAGGGACGTCACCCTCACCGACATCGCGGCGGCCGTGGGCATGCACAAGTCGGCGTTGCTGCGCTACTTCGAGACGAGGGAGCAGATCTTCCTCGCACTGACCGCGGAGGGGTGGCGGCAGTGGTCCGCCGACCTGTGCGGCGACCTCGCGGGCCGGTCGCGGGCCACGCCCGCCGAGGTCGCCGAGGTCATCGCCGGCACGCTCGCGGCGCGCCCCATGTTCTGCGACCTGCTCGCCCAGGCGCCCCTGAACCTGGAGCGGAACGTGTCGACCGAGTCGGTGCGGGCCTTCAAGCTGGTGACGCTCGGGGAGGTCGAACGGATCGGCGGCGAGCTGCACCGGCTGCTCGGACTGACCGAACTGCAGGCCGTCGACACGGTCGCCGCGGCCACCAGCATGGCCGGAGCGCTGTGGCAGATGGCCAGCCCGGGACCGCGCCTGCGGGAGCTGTACGCGAGCGATCCCCGGCTGAGCCATGCCGTCGTCGAGGTGGAACCCCGCCTCACCCGCGTCCTCACCGCCTACCTCATCGGGCTGGGGGCGGAGTCCCCGGCGGCCGGCTGACCGGGCGCCGCGCCCGGCGCGCGGCGCCCGGGCGGTCAGCCGGCGAGGGTCCGGCGCAGAGCGGCCAGCCCGTCGGCGTAGATGCCGTGGAAGAGGTCGACGGCCTCCTGGTCCGGCACCCCGACGGGGGTGAAGGTGCCGGACCACTCGACGCGGGCGCCGTGGCCGTCGGGCGTTTCGCGCACGGTGAGGGTGGACCGGTAGTCGGTGACCGGGAAGGGGGCCCGGACGATGGAGTAGGTGTAGGTGCGCGCCTTGTCGTCGAACGCTTCCAGCCGTTCGACGATGACGCCGCCCTCCTCGTTCGTCAGGGTGCGCACCCGGCCGCCCTCGCTCAGTTCGCTGCCGGGGATGTACGGCAGCCAGTCGGGCAGCGAGTCGAAGCCGCCGATGAGTCGCCACACCCGGTCGGCGGGCACGGGGACGTCGAGGGACGCGGTGGTGGTGGCCATGGGTTTCTCCTGTGGATCGGGATGCGGTTCGGGGAGACGATCAGGCGGGCACCGGCGCGTTCGCGGCGATCAGGCCCTCCTCGCGGAGCGCCGTCCAGAACGCGGCCGGGACCGTCTCGGCGAGTGCGGCGACGTCCTCGGCGACGCGGCTGGGGCGGGTGGCGCCGGGGATGGCCGCGGCGGTCGCCGGGTGGGCGAGGGAGAACTGCAGCGCGGCGGCCTTGATGCCGACGCCGTGCCGGGCGGCGAGCGCCTTGATCCGCTCGACCTTGGCGACGATCTCGGCGGGGGCCTGCTGGTACTCGAAGTGCGTGCCGCCCGCGAGGACGCCCGAGCTGTAGGGACCGCCGACGACGATGTCGACGTTCTGCGCGGCCGCTGCGGGCAGCAGCCGCTGGAGGGCGCGCTCGTGATCGAGGAGGGTGTAGCGCCCGGCGAGGAGGAACGCGTCCGGCCTGGGCTCCTCCAGGTCGAGGGTCACCTCCAGGGGTTCGACACGGTTGACGCCGAGGCCCCAGGCCTTGATGACGCCTTCGTCCCGCAGCCGGTCCAGGACCCGGAAGGCTCCGGTCCGGGCGGTCTCGTACCTGGCCAGCCACTCGTCGCCGTAGAAGTCCTGTGCGACGTCGTGCACCCAGACGATGTCGAGCCGGTCCGTCCGCAGGCGCTTGAGGCTGTCCTCGATGGAACGCAGGGTGGCGTCGGCCGAGTAGTCGTTGACCATCTTGTTGGGGCGTCCGTGCTCGAACAGGCCGCCCTTCTCGCCCAGGTCGCGGGCGGCCGGGTCCTCGGCCTCGTCCAGGATGACGCGGCCGACCTTGGTGCTCAGGACGTAGGCGTCCCGGGGCATGCCGGACAGCACCTCGCCCAGGCGGATCTCGCTGAGCCCCGCGCCGTAGAACGGGGCGGTGTCGAAGTAGCGGACGCCGTGGTCCCAGGCGGCCTGGACGGTGGCCGCCGCCTCCTCGTCCGGGATGGCGCGGAACATGTTGCCCAGCGGGGCGGTGCCGAAGCCGAGACGTCCGGGAAGCAGGTTCTTGATGCTCATGGGGGGTCTTTCGGTGAGGGTCGTGACGGGTGCCGGGCGGGGTGTCCGGCGGTCGTCGTCCTTGTGTCACCGAGGCTAGGATCGAGGAGTTGAGACTGTCCAAGACATAGTTGGACAGACTTCAGTCCCCAGAGGTCTTACATGCTCGATCTGCGCCAGCTCACCTACTTCGTCGCCGTCGCCGAGGCCGAACACGTCGGCCGGGCCGCGGAGGCCCTGCACATCTCCCAGTCGCCGCTCAGCCGGCAGATCGCCCAGCTGGAGCAGAAGCTCGGTCTGACGCTCTTCGAGCGCAGCCAGCAGCGGATCCGGCTCACCGCGGACGGCCGGGTCTTCCTCAGCGAGGCCCGCGCGCTGCTGCGGCACGCCGAGCGGCTGGAGAACCTCGGCCGGCGGCTGGGCCGGGGCGAGGAGGGCGGACTGTGCATCGGGTACGTCCCGCACGCCCTGCACACCGGCATCCTGCCCGGCGCGCTGCGTGCCCTCCAGCAGCGCAGCCCCGACATCCACGTCGCCCTGTACCCCCTGAGCCCCGCCGAGCAGTTCGAGGGTCTGCGGCAGCGGAGCCTGGACATCGCGCTCGTCCACGAGCCGCCGACCGACGACGACCCCGACCTGCGCTCGGCGCTGCTGCTGGAGGACCCGCTGATGCTCGCGCTCCCCCATGGGCATCCGCTCGCCGCGCGGGAGGTCATCACCGCCGCCGATCTCGACGGGCAGCCCTGGATCGCCGTGGCGGACTCCCAGCATCCGGCCTGGCGCGACGTCTTCATCGCCGCCTGCGCGGCGTCCGGGTTCACGCCGGACGTGCGGCTGGACGCCGCCGAGCCGCAGACCGCCCTCGGACTCGTCGCCTCGGGACTGGGCCTCGCGCTGATCCAGAAGAGCCTGCTGCGAGGCGCCGGCGAGAGCATCACCGTACGGGAACTGCCTTGGCACGAGGCGTCGGTACGGCTCTGGGCGGCCTGGCACCTCACGGACCTCCGCCCGGTCGTGCCGTCGTTCCGCGAACTGGTCCTGAACACGGCGGGGGCGGGGTGAGCGAGCGGGCGGGTCGGGTAGCAGGGTGGGGGTATGTGTGCCCGTGCCCGGCCCGGGAACGTGGTTCGGCCGGGTGCGGCCCTGGTGAGAGGAGTCCCACGTGACAACGTCGACGTCGGCGGCGGGCGGTCGGGACAGCGGTGCCCAGGAGGCCGGGTACGAGCCTGACCCGCGCCGGTGGCGCGCCCTGTGGGTCACCTTGGTGGCGGGCTTCATGAGCCTGCTCGACGTGACGATCGTGGCGGTCGCCCTGCCCACCGTCCAACGGGATCTGGGGGCCTCCCCGGCACAGGTGCAGTGGGTGGTCTCCGGATACGCCCTGACCTTCGCCCTCGCCCTCGTCACCGCCGGCCGTCTCGGCGACGCGCTGGACCGGCGCCGTATCTTCCTGCTGGCCCTCGGCGGATTCGTGGTCTTCAGCGCGGTGTGCGGAGCGGCCCCCGACATCATGCTGCTGGTGGTGGCCCGACTCGCCCAGGGCCTGGCGGCCGGCTTCATGGCCCCGCAGAACTCCGCGCTCATCCAGCAGATGTTCCGCGGCGCCGAACGCGGCCGGGCCTTCGGCTTCTTCGGTGCCACCGTCGGCATCTCCTCCGCCGCGGGCCCCCTCACCGGCGGTGTCATCCTCGCCCTCGCCTCCGGCGCCCAGGGCTGGCGGTGGATCTTCTACGTCAACGTCCCCATCGGCATCCTCGCCGTCCTCCTCGGCCGCCGCCTGCTGCCCCGCACCCGGCGCTCCGGGCGGAGCCGGGTGGACGTGCCCGGCGTCCTGCTCCTCGGCCTCGGCGTCCTCGCGCTCATGTACCCGCTGGTCCAGGCGGGATCCGGCGGTCTCGACCGTCTGTGGTGGCTGTTCCCCGTCGGTGCGGCGGTGCTCGTCGTCTTCGCCCGGTGGCAGCGCCGCCTGGTCGCCCGGCACGCCCAGCCGCTGCTCGACCCGCGCCTGTTCAGCACCGTGCGCGGCTACGCCATCGGCGCGGGCATCGGCACGCTGTACTTCATCGGCTTCAGCGGGGTCTGGCTGGTGTTCGCCCTGTTCTACCAGCACGGACTCGGCTTCTCCCCGCTGCGGTCCGGCCTCGCCGTGACTCCGTTCGCCCTCGGCTCGGCGGGCGCGGCCGTGGTGTCCGGGCGGCTGGTGGACAGGTTCGGCCGCCTGCTCACCGTGTGCGGCCTGACGGGCGTGATCGTCGGTCTGGGCGGCACCGCGCTGCTGCTCCGCTTCGTGCCCCTGCACATCGCCCCGTGGGTCGCCGCCCCGGTGCTGTTCCTCGGTGGCGTCGGCGGTGGCTTCGTGGTCGCCCCCAACATCACGATGACCTTGCGGGACGTGCCGGTGCGGATGGCGGGCGCGGCGGGCGGCGCCCTGCAGACCGGGCAGCGGCTGGGCGCCACGCTCGGGACAGCAGCCCTGCCCGGCCTCTTCTACCTGGTGCTCGGCAGGAGCCACGACTACCGGGGCGCCCTCGTGACCGCGCTGTGCGCCGCCCTCGTCGGGATGGCGGCGTCCCTGGCACTCGCGACGTTCGACTGGCAGCGCGACCGGCGGCCGCACCCCCCGCACCGGAAGTGCCCGGACGAGGTCGCCCACGACCCGGTGCACGCCCGGCAGACCTGAACCGCCCCGCGTCCACGCACGGCCGACCACCGGCCGACGCCCCACGGCCCGGCACGGGCGTGGCCACCCCCGCTGCCATGGAACGACCCGCAGGGCCATCAGGGTGGTGCCGGGTCGTGTCGGGCGGCCGACGCGGCCCGGGTTGGCCATGCTGGGCCGGAGCGGCACCTAGTGGCGACAAGGAGCACCGCATGCCGACGGACCCGGTCGAACGATTCCTGGCGGCGCTGGACCCCCACCACCGGGAGGCCGTCGGCGCGCAGCCGCGGGAGGCGCAGGAACGCCTCGCGGCGGCCTGGGAACGGGAACTGGAAGCGGACGACGAGCTGGACACGCTCGACGAGCTGTCCCCGCCGGCGGCGGAGGCCGAGGCGGCCCGCCGCGTCCTGGAGCGCGGCGCCGACTAGAACGCCCAGCACCCGTGGCACCCGTCGCCCGGCACCCGGTCAGCTCGCGGAACTCGGCGCAATCCCCTACGGCCGGCCTAGCGCCCCCGGCGTTAGGGTCGGGCCCGTGACACTCTCCATCGAAGAACGAGAACAGTTCCTGGCGGAGCCTCACATCGGCGCTCTGTCGGTCGTCGAGCGGCCGGACCGCGCCCCGCTGACGGTTCCCATCTGGTACCAGTACACGCCGGGTGGCGAGCTGTGGGTGCGCACCGGGGCCGACTCCCGCAAGGCGAGGGCGATCCGCACCGCGGGACGCTTCAGCCTGATGGTGCAGCGCACGGAGCCCACCGCGCGCTACGTGTCGGTCGAGGGACCGGTCACCAGGACGGCCCCGGACAGTCACGAGCACTCCCGGGAGATGGCGGCGCGCTATCTGCCGCAGGAGAAGGTGGCGGCGTTCGTGGAGTACGACCGGGCCCGGCTCGGCGAGCACTTCCTCGTGTACATGCGGCCCGAGCACTGGATCTCCGCCGACCTGGGAGCCGTCTGACGGCACGGGCGCCGGGCCGGGCCCCGCCCGCTCGGCGCCCCCGGTCAGTCCAGGCCCAGCCCCCGGCGGCCGGTGTCGTTGAGCTGGTCCGGGGTGAACCGGCCGGTCCAGGTACGTTCGTAGTGCTCCTCGGGGAAGTCGCTCGGGCTGGACCCGGTGACGAACGCCTCCCGGACGAAGGCCGCGTACCTCTCGTTGCGGGGGCACCAGGGGGCGGCGGGGATGTACATGACGTTGCCCCAGCCCTTCTGGTTCTCCACCGGGGCGACGCTGTGCACCATGTCGCAGTGCCACCAGACGGAGTCGCCGGCCCGGACGTCGGGGATGGGGGTCAGCGCCCGGTGGAGCATCGGGTGCCAGCGCTTGGTGACGGGGAAGACCTGGTTGGTGCGCACGCCGCACATGGAGTCCTCGGGGACGTCCGGCAGCAGGGGGCGCAGCAGCAGGTAGGCCATGATCTCCGGGATCGGCACGGTGTGCAGGACGCCCTGGTCGGCGTCCATGTCGGACAGTGCGGTCCAGCCCTGGAAGGTGCGGAAGGCGGAGCACATGGTGGAGCCGGGGTACTGGGGGCCGGTGGTGCGGTGGGCCGCGTCCCAGGGGTCGTACTGTTCGGCGGTGCCGTCGAAGAGGTGGCGGAAGGCCTGCTGGTACTCGCGCGTCATCCACAGATCGAGCGTGCCCGGGTCGCAGTGGGCGCCGAGGCCCGAGGAGTCGGTGCCCGGCGGGCGGCGGCGGATGCGGTCGGGGTAGAGCGCGTCGCGGTCGGGGTCGAACCACTGGGTGCCGTCGTCGGCGGTGTGCTTCCAGAAGGAGTTCAGGAAGGACTGGACGGTGGCCATGCGCTCGGACTGGCGGGCACCCATCTGAGCCCGGGACCAGTAGACGGGGTAGATCTCCGGCTTGGAGCCGACGCTGCCGAAGAAGTCGTCGCCGGGGCCGGTGTAGTTCTCGAAGAACTCGTTGCGCTCGACGTAGTCGACGATGTCGGCGTCCCAGGCCAGCGCCTCTTCGCGCGGGAAGTGGCCGCGTACGACGAGACACCCGCGCTTCTTGAGCTTGGCCGTCTCGGCCGGCGTCACCGTTCCGCCGGCGATCGCGTCGTAGTCCAGGACGGGCCACACCTCCTCTCCGCGGGCCCGGTCGGCCTCGATCTCGGCGATGCGGGCCTCGATGCGCTGTTCGACGGCCGCGAACACCTCCGGCACGCTGCGTCCGGAGGCTTCGATGCGGGCGCGCAGAGCGGGCTTGACCTCACGGATGGCGGCGGCGAGGTCGGCCGGGGTCTCCTCCCAGTGCGGCAGGGCGGCGGGACGGTGGGGTTCTACGGCGAGTGTCATCGCCCGGCTCCTTTGGTGAGGACTCCTTACCAGAACGACGGTAAGCAGGTCCGCCATATTTAGGCAAGAGTCCTTACTAGAATGGTCCGCATGACCCAGCCGAAGCCGTCACTGGAGATGCTGCGCGCGCTGACCGACGAGAACGTGCTGCGCGCGCTCATGGACCACCCGCGTCTGACCAGGGCGGAGATCTCCGCGCACACCGGGATCTCCAAGCCGACGATCTCCGACAGCGTCCAACGCCTCACCGGGGCCGGTGTGGTCGTCGACACCGGCGAACGCACCACCGGACGCGGGCGGGTCGGTTCCTACTACGCGCTCGCCCCGCGGCTCGGCGCCGCGCTGGTGGCGAGCATCACCCCGCACGGAGTGACGGCGGAGGCGGTCGACGCCCTCGGCCACGTGCACGGACAGGTCCGCACCGCGCTGGAGGCGAACGCGGGACCGGAGGCGGCGGCCGCTGCCCTCAGCGGGGCCGCCGGACAACTGGCCGAGCGGATCACCGGCCCGTTGCGCCTCGCGGTGATCAGCGCCGCCGATCCGGTGGACCGCGACACGGGCCGGCTGGTGCACCTGCCCGACGCCCCCTTCCTCGTCGGTGACCTCGACCCGCCCGGCGTCCTCGCGGGCCGCGTGACGGGCCCCGTGCTGGTGGACAACGACGTCAACTGGGCCGCCCGCGCCGAACACCAGGCGGGCTGCGCCCGGGGCGTCGACGACTTCGTCCACCTCCATCTCGGTGAAGGACTCGGCTGTGCCGTGGTGAGCGACGGCGTGGTCCGGCGCGGGCACAGGGGCCTCGTCGGGGAGATCGCGCACCTGTGCACCTACGGCCCGGACGGCGAGGCCATGGCCTTCACCGAGGTGTTCGCCGCCCTCGGCCTGCGCCTGCCCTCCTCCACCGCCATCGACGTCCCTGCCCTCCGCGCACTCCTCGCCGGGCACGACGAACGGGCCCAGCGGATCCGCGCCGCGCTGGCCCGGGCTGTCTGCGGCGTGCTGTCCGCTGCCGTCTCCCTCGCCGATCCGCGGATGATCGTCATCGGCGGTGCCTGGGGACCGGATCCGGCCATGATCACGGCCGTCGAGAAGCACTTCCAGCGCACACCGCGCCCCGTCCCCGTCACCGCGGCCACGCTGTCCTCGCCCGAACTGTCCGGAGCCCGCGGCCGCGCCGTGGAAGAACTCCGCACGCTCATCGTCCGGTCGGCACACCCCGCACCGGAGTAGGCCGCCTGCCGGTGGGCGATCCCGCGGTGCCGACCGCTGCTCGGTGTTTCCTTCCCCGCCTGGTGAGTCCCCAGGGCTTGAGGACCGAGATCGCCGTCATGAAGACGTAGGCGCACAGTGAAACGATCGGGCCGGGCAGGAGGTCGCCGGGGCCGGGCGGTGGTCCGCCCGCCGTCATGCCGGCGAGCGCGGAGTTCACACCCGGGCGCAGCGCGAACGCCGTGGCCGCGGTCGTGGCGAGCGTCAGCCAGAACTTCGTGAGGACCCACCGGTGCCGGGCCAGTCCCCACGGGGTGCCCACGGACAGCAGTACACCGCTGAGGAGGGTCAGGAGGGCGCAGGGAAGCAGCAGCCAGTCCGCGAAGAGCCTCATGGCGCGGACGGACGCCTCGGCGGTCACCGCCGATCCGGTCGTGGTGGCGGTGACCGCGAGGGCGAGCAGCCCGAGCGTGAGCCCGAGCCAGCTCGCGGAGACGGCCACATGGACGACGAGGGAGGCCCGGCGCGCGGGTCGGCTCAACTTCATGTCCGACACCGTGCCGCAGAAACCCGTCCGTGCCGTCCGGCCCGGGGAGCAAGGCGGTGTACTCGGCGCGGAGTACACCGCCCGCCCGGTGCCCGGGTGGTACGGCGCTCAGGGCGCCCAGGGTGCCTCGACGGACCAGGTGGTGTCCTCGGTGAAGGTGCTCGGATTGTCCCAGGTGTGGGTCCCGCCCGACTGGGCCAGCCACAGCTCGGAGTTGATGTGCCGCAGGTACTGACCGGGGAAGTTCGCCGCCGACAGCCGGATGCCGCCCTCGCCCTGGACCGGGCACCAGGTCGCGTCGGCCTTGTACAGGGCTGAGTCGTCTCCCGCCTCGCGACGGATCCGGAAGTCGCGGTGGCGCAGGTACTCACCGGGGTGATTGCGGGACTCGAAGGAGTAGCAGAGCCTGTTCGCCAGGCCGGGCCTCACCTTCCAGGTGGCGTCCTGCTTCAGCAGGTCGCTGCTGCCGGAATCGACCACCTCCGTGTAGCCGAGGCCGTCGTAGTGACGGATGTAGCGGTCGGTGTAGCGGGGTGTCGTGACGCGGATCGACACGTACTGCTCCAGGGGCAGCTCCACCGGCGGGCCGAGGATGCGGGAGGCGGCGATGAGCGCCTGGTTGGCCGAGCGGACCCGGGACTCGTCGACCTTGACGACCCGGCGGTCGTAGGTCATCAGCCCGTTGGTCTCGTTCTCGACGTCGGTGATCTGGGTGTAGACGGACGCCGAGAGACCGCCGGCGGGCATGGCGTTCTCCCGGATGCCGTCGAGCAGGCCCACGAACCGGTCGTCGAGCGCGGGCAGGCTCGGCTGGTCCTCGTAGCTGAAACCGCCGCCCGGGTACCACTCGTGACCGGGCACCCGGTAGCCGAGGCCGCCGTACTCCCCCAGCACCGAGGCGCGCACCGGTTCCGTCGGCGTGTTGCCCGGCCCGACGTAGTTGTGGTTGTCGACCACGTCACCGTTGCCGCCGTCCTGGGCGCCGCAGCAGTTGACGCCACTCATGTTGTCCACCAGGCGGGAGGGGTCGTACGCCTTGACCATGTCCGCGATGCGGCCCTGGTCGTACTGGCCCCAGCCCTCGTTCTGGTCGACCCACTGGATGAGCGCGGGCGAGCTGCGGTGCTGGTCGATGACGGCCCGGTACTCGCTCTCCCACTGGGTGCGGGCCGCGCCGTCCGGGGCCTTGCCGCTGTCCATGGAGGGCATGTCCTGCCACACCAGCAGCCCGAGCCGGTCCGCCCAGTAGAACCAGCGTTGCGGTTCGACCTTGATGTGCTTGCGGACCATGTTGAACCCGAGGTCCTTGTGCTTCTGCAGGTCGTACCTGAGCGCAGCGTCGGTGGGGGCGGTATAGATGCCGTCCGGCCAGTAGCCCTGGTCGAGGGTGCCGGTCTGGAAGACGAACCTGCCGTTCAGCACCGGTCGGCGGACGCCGTTCACGTCCTTCACAGCGATCGAGCGCATGCCGGCATAACCACCGACCTGGTCACCGCCCGGGCTCCCGGTCAGCCGGGCGGTGACGTCGTACAGGAACGGGTCGTCCGGCGACCACAGGCGGGCGTTCGGCACGGGCACGGAGAACTCGGTGCCCACCGTGCCCGTGGCACTGGCGACCGGGGTACCGCCGCTGGAGACGGTGACCCTGACCCCGGCACCGGTGGCTCCGGCGGCGCGTACGGTCACGCGGAGCGCGCTGTCCTCCAGGTGCGGGACCAGGTCCAGGCGGGTGATGTGCGCCGCCGCGGTCGGCTCCAGCCAGACGGTCTGCCAGATGCCGGACGAGGCGGTGTAGACGATGCTCCGGCCGGCGTGCGGAGTGACGTCCTGGATGCGCTGCTTGCCGATGGCCTGGCCGCCGGTCTCCGTCGGGTCGTACACGGACACGACGATCGTGTTGGCCCCGCCGCTCCTCAGCAGGGGTGTGATGTCGTACGAGAAGGCGTCGTAGCCGCCGCGGTGCACGGCGCCCGCCTGCCGGCCGTTGATCCAGACGGTCGTCTCCCAGTCGGAGGCACCGAAGTTGAGCTGGACGTGGCGGCCGCCCCAGCCGGCGGGCACGGTGAAGGTGCGCTTGTACCAGAGCCTGTCACTCCCGGTGATCTTGCGCTGGATGCCGGAGAGCGCGGACTCGGGTGCGAACGGGACGCGGATCCGCTCACCGAACGTCGTGGGCTGTGCGGCGTCGCGGGCGGTGACGGCGAAGTCCCAGATGCCGTTCAGGTTGGCCCAGTCGGGCCGGGTGAGCTGCGGACGGGGGTACTCCGGCAGGGGGTGGTCCACCGGCACCTGATCGGTCCAGGGGGTGGACATCGGCGCCGGCTTCGGTGTCCAGGGCACGACGGCTCGGGAGGGGGTGACCCCCGCGGTGAGGAGGGTGGTGACGGCCAGCGTCGTCACCACGAGGGCGCTCAGGAGGTGCCGCAGGGATCGTAGGGCATGTCCAGGCCGGGGCGCCGGGAAGGCCCTGCGGGACGGGAGTCTCAGCACGGTGTCTGCTCCATGTCTGTTCCGGACGGGTCCGTGGTCAGCCGGTGTAGGTGTGCAGGGTCAGGCCGTACCGGCTGAGGATCTCGTTGACGGGCTGGAACCAGGTCTCGCCTCCGCCGGCGCAGTTGCCCCAGCCGCCGGAGGTGACGCCCTGCGCCTGGTCCCCGGAGATGAAGGAGCCCCCGGAGTCGCCGGGTTCGGCGCAGACACTCGTCTTCGTCAGCTGGTGCACCGCGCCCTGGCTGTAGTTGACGGTCTCGTCGATCGCCAGCACCGTCCCGCAGTGCCAGTGCGACGTCGATCCCGACCGGCAGACGGAGGAGCCGACGGGCGCCACGGCCGAGCCGCGCACGAGCTGGTCGGGCACCGTGCCCCAGCCCAGCACCACCGGAACCGTCCACCAGCCGCTGCCCACGCTCACCCAGGCGTAGTCGTTGTCCGGGAACGACGAGCCCTGGAACGTGCCGATGTACGAGCCGTCCCAGCCGCTGACGCCGGCGCCGGGCGAGCCGCAGTGCCCGGCGGTCACGAAGCCGCCGTACACGGAAAACCCTATGGAGCAGCGGACGTTGCCCGTGTAGTAGGGGTCCCCGCCGACGGTTCCCGCGGCGAAGGTGCGCGGGGCCGCGGGGACGGTGCGGACGGTGACGGGACCCGTCTCCCGGGCCCGGGAGAGGAATCGTCGGACATCGTTGTCAGGGCGGTCCTGTCGCACGACGTCGACGACGATCGTGTCGGCCCTCGGATCGACGTGCCAGCCGCTGACCCCGGAGGGTGCGGAGAGCCGGTCGAGGCGCGCCTTGGCGGCGTCCAGTTCCCGGGCCGTGTGCGCGGCGGTACGGATCCCGGCGCCGGCCGCCTCGATGACGCGGCGTACTCCCGGCGAGGCATCCGGGGTGACGGCCACCGTCAGGCGCCCTTTCGCCGCGTCGAACCAGGAGCCCGCGTAGGTGTCCCCGGCCGCCCGGCGCAGCTTCGGATCGAGCGCGGCGGCGGACCGCTCGGCCGCGATCCGCGCCTCGGCCTGCTTCCGGGTGAGGCCGAGGTCGCGCTGCATGGCGATCAGGACTCCGTCGGACGCGGGCTCGGGGGACGCCGGGGCGGGGCCGGGTTCGGCGGCGGAGCCGGGTGGGGTGGTGGCGCCGCTCGCCGCCGCGGGGACCGCTCCGGCCGCGCCCGATCCGCCGAGGATCAGCAGCGCGGCCAGTACGACATGCGTAAGTCTCGTGCGTCTCATGGGACTTGCCCTTCGTCGTTCCAGGGGTGGGGTGGAACAGCCGAGTATTGAGAGCGCTCTCATGCGTGGCGGGGCAGAGCCTAGCCGCCCATTGGCGTCAGGTCCATGCCAATGCGGGACTTGGGTGGGGAGCGGCGATGTCGACGGCGGCGTCCGGTTGGCCGGTTCGGGCGGCGGCGTCGGCGGCCGGACGGAGGCGATGAGCGGCGCCGGGCCGAAGTGAGCACGAGGCCGGCCCGCGCCCGTGCCGGGGGGCACGGGCGCGGGCCGCTGCTTCCCTGGCGGAGCCGCGTTACAGCGCGCGTTCCAGCCGGTCCGCCATCAGCTTCACGAACCGGGCCGGTTCCTTCGGCTGGCCGCCCTCGGCGAGCACCGCCAGGCCGTGCAGCAGCTCGGCGGTCTCGGCCAGCTCAGAGCGGTCCTCGCGCTCCTTGTACGCCTGGTTGAGCCCCTTCACCAGCTGGTGGTCCGGGTTGAGCTCCAGGATCCGCTTGGCGCGGGGCACCTCCTGGCCCATGGCGCGGTACATGTTCTCCAGGGCCGGCGTCAGGTCGTGCGCGTCGGAGACGACACAGGCCGGGGAGACGGTGAGCCGGGAGGACAGGCGCACCTCCTTGATGTCCTCGTCCAGCTGCTCCTTCATCCAGCCGAGCAGCCCGGCGTACTCCTCGGTCTGCTTCTCCCGCTCGTCGTCGGCCGTGTCCGCTTCCTCGGCGTCGAGATCGATCTGCCCCTTGGCGACGGACCGCAGCTTCTTGCCCTCGTACTCGCCGACGGCGTCGGCCCACACCTCGTCCACGGGGTCGGTGAGCAGCAGCACCTCGATGCCCCGTTCCCGGAACGCCTCCATGTGCGGGGAGTTCTCGATGCTCTGCCGCGACTCGCCGGTCAGGTAGTAGATGTCCTCCTGACCGTCCTTCATCCGCTCCACGTACCCCTTGAGCGTGGTCGGCTCGGTGTCGTGGCGGGTGCTCGCGAACGACGCGACGGCGAGGATGGCGTCGCGGTTCTCCGAGTCGGTGACCAGTCCTTCCTTCAGGACGCTGCCGAACTCCCGCCAGAAGGTGGCGTACCGCTCCTGGTCCTTGGCCATCATCTCCTTGACCGTGGACAGGACCTTCTTCGTCAGCCGGCGCCGCATCATCTCGATGTGACGGTCCTGCTGGAGGATCTCGCGGGAGACGTTGAGCGAGAGGTCGGCCGCGTCGACCACGCCCTTGACGAAGCGGAGGTACGGCGGCAGCAGCGCCTCGCACTCGTCCATGATGAACACGCGCTTGACGTAGAGCTGCACGCCGCGCTTGAAGTCCCGCGTGAACAGGTCGTGCGGGGCGTGTTCGGGGAGGAACAGCAGGGCCTGGTACTCGAAGGTGCCCTCCGCCTGGAGCCGGATCGTCTCCAGCGGGTCGCGCCAGTCGTGCGCGATGTGCTTGTACAGCTCGTGGTACTCGTCCTCGGACACCTCTTCGCGGGGCCGCGCCCACAACGCCTTCATGGAGTTGAGCGTCTCGGGCTCGGGTGCCTCGTCGCCCTCGGCGGCCGTGGCGGAGCGCTCGGGCACCATCCGGATGGGCCAGGTGATGAAGTCCGAGTACCGCTTGATGATCTCCCTGATCTTCCAGGGCGAGGTGTAGTCGTGGAGCTGGTTCTCCGGGTCGGCCGGCTTGAGGTGGAGCGTGACCGACGTGCCCTGCGGCGCGTCGTCCACCCGCTCCAGCGTGTACGTGCCCTCGCCGCGCGACGTCCAGCGGGTGCCCTGGCTCTCGCCGGCGCGCCGGGTCAGCAGGGTGACCTCGTCGGCCACCATGAAGCCGGAGTAGAACCCGACGCCGAACTGGCCGATGAGTCCTTCCTCCCCGGCCGCGTCCTTGGCCTCGCGCAGCTCCCGCAGGAACTTCGCGGTGCCCGAGTTGGCGATCGTGCCGATGAGCCGGCCGACCTCGTCGTACGACATCCCGATGCCGTTGTCCCGCACGGTGAGCGTACGGGCGTCCTTGTCGACGTCGATCTCGATGTGGGGGTCGGACACGTCGGCGTCGAGCGAGTCGTCCCAGAGCTTCTCCAGGCGCAGCTTGTCCAACGCGTCCGACGCGTTGGAGACGAGCTCCCGCAGGAAGACGTCCTTGTTCGAGTAGACCGAGTGGATCATCAGCTGCAACAGCTGACGGGCCTCTACCTGGAACTCGAAGGTCTCGGTCGGCATGTTCGCGAATACCTCACAGGTCCTGTCGCCGGAACTGGTGGAGCCACTGTAAAACACCACGTCAGCGCGGTGGCCGGAAGAGCGGGCCGTGGCCGGATCCGCACCGTTCGCGTCCGCCTCCGCACGGGCGCGCACACCGCCGACGCGCTGCGTCGTCAGTTTCTCACGCTGCGGAACGGCATCGCCGTACCGGTGCCGGTGCCGGAGCCGGCGCTCATAACCGGCGGTTCCCCGGGTACTCGCCGGGTCGAGGTCCGGACAACGGTCCGGGGCTGTCGCAGTCGAGCGAACGACAAACGGAGGTGCAGAGATGAGCACGGTCAAGGAAGCGGTGGAAGTCGACGTTCCGCTGCACACCGCCTACAACCAGTGGACGCAGTTCCAGGACTTCCCGAACTTCATGGAAGGCGTCGAGGAGGTCAGGCAGCTGGACGACCGGCACAATCACTGGACCACGAAGATCGGCGGGGTACGGCGCGAGTTCGACACCGAGATCGTCGACCAGCTGCCCGACGAGCGCATCACCTGGCGCACCACCAGCGGCGACACCAACCAGAAGGGCACCGTCCGCTTCGAGCGCCTGGACGACATGCACACCAAGGTGGAGCTGGTGATGGACGTCGAGCCGAGCGGAGCGGTGGAGAAGGCCGCGGATCTGATCGGCACGATCGACCGGCGCGTCAAGGGAGACATGAAGCGGTTCAAGCAGTTCATCGAGGAGCAGGGCGGCGAGTCCGGTGCCTGGCGCGGCCGGATCCGGCCCGGAGACAGCGGTTCGTCCCTCTGACCCGGACGCAGCCGTGACGCATACGCCGCCGAGCACACGGGCTCGGCGGCCGTTTGCTGCCCGCCGCGCCGCGCACAGAGCGGTCCCGGCAGCGTCAACGTGACCGGCGGCACCGGTCCGGTGACGGTAGGTGGGGCCGCCGGTGGAACGCGGCCCGCTTCGGCTCGCGCACTCCCGTCCCACAGCGCACGATAATCACAGGGGGCACTCGGACCACGGTCCGTGCTCCGGGCCGTGGGCGGCAGGAGGAGGTCGTCATGACCCGCGCCGACACCGTCGCCGCAGCCCGGACACCCGACACACTCCAGCCGGGCGGCGTCGAATCGGAGAACCACCCCTGGAGGATCCGGCTGGTCGAGCACCCGGAGCGCTTCGAGTCCTCGTTCTTCAGGGCCGCGAAACGCACGGCGCACAAGATCCTGGACGAGATCGACGACGCCGACCTGCCCTACGGGCCCCGGCCCGTGGCGCCCGCGCACTGGGAGATGCACCACGGGGGCAGCCTATGGGTGAAGACGTCGAGCGGCTGGCGGATGTACCGGGCCCGCGCGGGCATCGAGTGGAGCATGCAGTTCTGTGCCGAGCCGTCCAAGATCGACCGGTTGCGCCAGGACGCGGCCACCCTCGTGGCGGGGTTCCCCGAGACGCTGCCCGCCCTGGCGGAACTGGGCTACGAGGAGGCCGAGGAACTGCTGCGCACGCCGATCACGGACGCCGACGGTGTCGAGGCGTGGACCGACTCGCTCTTCAACGCCTGTGTGCCGATGAGCCGTGCGGATCACCAGGGAATCCTGCCCAAGGTGCCCGGCGAGCACCACTACCCGTGGCCCGTGAAGGGTGCGGACTTCTTCCGGTACGACGACTTCCAGCTGTGGGTGACCCTGCCCGACGGCACGCACGGCGCCGTGGCGCCGGTGGACCGGCGGGGATCGGGTGACGGGCATGTGCGTCTGGTGCTCGCCCCCGAGGGCAGCCAGGCCGCGGACACGCTGGCCGAGGCGCAGGACCGCGGGCTGATGGCGGTCCTGCCGCCGAACAGCTCCGCCGCGCTCCAGGCGTTCGCCGGCCAGATCGAGTCGGGGCAGCGCACCGCGTCCGGACCGCCGGCGGCGCTCCGGGCCCACGCCCACGGGAACGGCCGGGGCTCGCGGGCCCGTTGAGCGGGGTGACGCCCGCGCGCGGCGTCCGGCCGACAGGGGCCCGGCGACCCTCCGCCCCGCGGGAGCCGGGGCGGGATCAGGCCCTCACCTTGTGCGGTGCCGGACGCGCCTGTGGGCCGAGCCGCGCCATGGCCCGCAGGGCACCGCCGGGCTGCCGGGCATGAGGCGAACGGCCACACCCGCGGCGAGCAGGACGGCAGGGATGCCCCAGCCGGTACGGCTGTCCGGGCTCGGCCGGCACGCCGGCTCCGCGGGGGGGGTGATGTCCGGCGGGGGCCGGTGCCTCAGTTCGGGTTGTCCCCGTGGGTGAGGGTCTCCCAGGCGACGAAGAGGTTGTTGCTGCCGGCCGGGCGGTTCTGCTCGGTCAGGGCCTGGGTGTTGGTCATGGCGATGCCCAGGCGGTTGTGCAGGGCGTTGTAGCCGACCTCGGTGACCGGGCCCAGCCCCCGGTTGACCGACCCGCCGCACAGCCAGCTCGGGACGGCGGTGCCCAGTTCGTACTTGGACTGGAAGCCGAGCGCCTGCCGCAGCCGCTCGCCCACATCGGTGCCGTACAGGTCCTGCCCCTGGATGCGGCTGGTCTCGGCGACGTGGGAGATGGCCGAGATGCCGTATCCGGTGTGGGTGAAGTCGCGGCAGGTCTCCTGGGTGAGGCCGGTGACGAAGGTGGACTGGCCCTGCCAGTAGGAGACGATCTTGTCGCGCGTGTTCAGGTTCTGACTGGGCACGGTCTTCGGCAGGTCACCGTCGGAGGCGAGGTACACGTACGCGGCGGTGCGGGTGCGGAACTTCGCCATGGCGGTGTCGTACGACGCCTTGTCCTCCAGGAAGACGGAGATGCCGACGGCCGCCTCCATCATCGACAGCTCCCAGTTGCCGTTGGAGTTGGAGCCGTTGATGATCTCGGGCAGATAGACGTTGCGGAGCATGGTCGCGAACCGGCCGGAGTTGGCCCACGTGCCGGCGTACGTGTACTTGATGATCTCGGCGGCCTTCGGCCAGGAGGATCCCGCCCAGCCCGTCTGCAGCGGGGCGTTGGAGTTGGTGTGGTCCTGGAGCACCGCGGACCAGGCGTCCATCAGCTCGATCGCCTTCTTGGCGTAGCGCTCGTCCCGGGTGATGTACCAGGCGAGCGCGTCGGTGTACGCCGCGATCGCGTCCTCGCGTTCGTCCGTGCAGCCGTAGTTGGGGTTGGAGTACGACCCGCACTCGACGACGGCGCGCGGCTGGGGCGTGCGGCTGAGGCTCGCGTACTTGCTCGCCATCATCTGGTCGTACGCGCTCTTCCAGGGCTGCACGCCGGCGAGCACCTTGCCGCGGGCGAAGTCGAGTTGGGCGCGGGAGACGGTGACGCCGGGGTGGGTGAAGGTGGCGGGGGCGGCCTCCGCCCGCTGGCTTCCGGGCCAGGAGAGCAGGCCGGTGGTGAGCAGGGTGGCCGCCGCGGTGAGGGCGAGAGCGGAACGCGGGGACTTGCGGCGGCGCCGAGCGGGTGTGTCCTGCATCTGACCGTCCTCGTATGTGAACGCAATGCGGCTGACTGAACGTTCGAGTTGACGAGACCATAGGTACGGACCAGATGGCCGTCAAGGGGTCGGGAACGACACGCCCAAGCCATCGACACCAACAAGTGAACGCCGGGCGAGGGAGGACCCCCACCGACCCCGTGACCTGATTTCAGGACAGCGGGTCGGCCAACTCCCTGCGCAGAGAGCGTTGTTCACATCTTGACGGCACTGGTTCAGACCTCTTACCTTCCCGGTTGCCGGACGGGCCTCCGCACGCAGCGCCCCGCCCGGCGAGGCCCTCCCTTTCCTTCATCGACGCGAAAGGCAGTGATCTCTTCCCTTGTCCGCCACATCCCCCCACCGTCCCCCGCTGTTCAGGACGGCGCTCGCCGCCGCGGTCGCCCTC
>NZ_PQSU01000007.1 GCF_002920615.1 Streptomyces sp. Ru62 | reverse complement strand
GGCCACCACCGATGGGTTCCGGCCACTCGTGGACGCCCCCGGAGCGCGTGGTTCCCCCGTCCGGGCCACCCCGGTTGACAGCGTGACCGGCGGCCCGGGACTCCGGCCGGCTCCGGTCCCCGGCTCCGCTGTCAGGTCTCCGGCTGATCCTCGCCGGGCCGGCGCACGACGGTGAGCAGGTCGTCGTGGTCCGCCACGGCTTCCAGCGAGAGCGTGTGGTAGCCGGCTCGGTCGAACAGCACGGTGATGCGGTCCGGTTCCTCGCTGAGCACCGTGCCCTCGCCCCACTTCTCGTGCCGGACCTCGGTCCCGGTCGGGAAGGAGGCGGCGGTGGGGTGCGCGGGGCGCTGGTCGCGGCTCGCGCCGTGGTCGGCCTGGGCGGCGGCCCCTTCCTCGCAGGTGTCGCAGTTCCCGCACGGAGCCTCGTACGCCTCGCCGAAATAGCCGAGGAGGAAGTGCCGCCGGCAGCCGGTCGTCTCGGCGTAGGCCCGGGCCATGTCCACCCGCGACCGGTCCGTACGGCGGTGGGCCTCGGCCGCCCGTTCCGCTCGCTCCACCGCCCGGCCCGGTGACACGCCCTCGGCCGGGCGCACCGCACCGCCCTCCGCCGTGACGACCGCCCCGGCCTCCTGGAGGAGGTTGACCGCGGCGGTGACCCGGTTCCGGGACAGCCCCGTCTCCTTGCGCAGTTCCTCCAGGTCAAAGGGGTCCCCGCGACGCCGGTGGACTGCTTCGGCCACCCGGGACAGGACCGTGCGGCCGGGGGCCCTGCCCGCGAAATACGTCTGCATCCCGGTGTCCCGCGCCCGGTAGTGCAGCACCGCGAGCGCGGGCTGCCCGTCCCTGCCGCAGCGGCCGATCTCCTGGTAGTAGGCGTCCAGGGAGCCGGGCAGCGAGGCGTGCAGGACGTACCGCACGTTCTCCTTGTCGATGCCCATGCCGAACGCCGAGGTCGCCACGACGACGTCGGTCTCACCGGCCAGGAAGGCACGGTGGACGCGGTCGCGTTCGGCGGCGCGCAGTCCTGCGTGGTAGGCCTCGGCGGCCAGCCCGAGAGCGGCGAGTTCGCCCGCGTACCGCTCGCTGTCCTTCCGGGTCGCCGCGTAGACGATGCCGGGCTTGGGCTCGGCGGCGGCCCGCTCGACCACGGCCTGGCGACGCTCGTCCTCGTCGAGGAAGCGGCGGACCTCCAGCCGGATGTTCGGCCGGTCGAATCCGGTGACCATCAGCCGGGGCCGGCGCATGCCCAGGCGTTCGGTGATCTCCCGGCGCACGGGCGGGGCGGCGGTCGCGGTCAGGGCCAGCACGGGCGGTCTGCCCAGACGCTGCGCGGCCTGCTCCAGACGCAGGTAGTCGGGGCGGAAGTCGTGCCCCCACGAGGAGACGCACTGGGCCTCGTCCACCACGAACAGGGCCGGGCCCGCCCCGGCCAGGGTCTCCACGACGTCGTCCCGTGCGAGCTGCTCCGGGGCCAGATAGACGAGGCGGGCCCGGCCCGACCGTACGTCCTCCCAGGCCGCCTCGGTCTGCGCCGCACCCAGGTCCGAGTTGACCGCGACGGCACCCGGGGCGTCGTCGCCCTCGGGAAGACCCGCGATCTGGTCCCGCTGGAGCGCGAGCAACGGTGACACCACGACGACCGGGCCGGGCAGCAGCGCCGCCGGCACCTGGTAGACGGCCGACTTGCCGGAGCCCGTCGGCATGACGACCAGGGTGTCGTGGCCCTGCAGCACCCACTCCATGGCCGTCAGCTGCTCCGGCAGGAGGTGCTCCCAGCCGAAGACGTCCGCCGCCGTACGGCGCAGACGCCCGGCCCGGGCCCGGCCTTCCGTTTCCGGCCCCGCGTTCCTCACCATGCGCATCGCTCCCTGGGCTCCCTGGGCCCACCGGGTACCCGCCGGGCCTGGGCGAACCATCTCGTCAGGGCTGAGCGGGGCCGTCCGGGTGGGGGACGGCGACGGCGCACCGAGCGCGGGTCCGGGCGGCCCGGTCCGCCGGCCCGGCCAGGGTGGCGCGCGCACCTGCCGCTCCGCCTCGGTCGGGGTCAGCCGCTCACCGCGCTCGAACGCCTCCGCGAAGGCACGCGGACCCGGGCGTGGGCGGCGCCGAGGAGCAGGGCCGCGCAGGTGGCGCCGGACCGGCGTCCGTACAGGGCGGCCGTCCCGGCGAGCCCTTCCAGGGAGAGGGCGAGGGCGCGGGACTCGTCCAGGGAGCGGGCGATCCGCGGGCCGCGCAGGTGATGGGCGGCGGACCGGGCGGCATCGCCGCTGAGTTCGGCGAGGAAGCCGAGCTCGGCGTGCAGGAGGTGGTCACCGGCCGGAGAGGAGACGTCGGCGTGGGCGGCGCCGATGCGCAGCAGGTGCGTCTCGGCCGCGTCGATGTCGCCGGAGCGCCGCGCGCCGAGGGCAGGACCCATGTCGGCGTGGATCTCGCCGTACTTGTAGCCCTGTTCGACGGCGATCCGGCGGGCCTGCTCGTGCAGTTCGCGGGCGCGGTCGAAGTCGTGGGCGAACAGTGCCAGGCGGCCGAGCCCGGACAGCCGCGCCGACACCTCGGCCTCCAGGCACAACTCCCGGGCGATCTGGTGCCCTTCCTGCTGCCGGTGGGCCGCCCGCGCGTACTGCCCCTTGATCTCGGCGAGCACGGCGAGCGGCGAGACGGTCGGCAACTCACCCCAGCGGTCGCCCAGTTCGCGGAAGAGGGCACGGCTGCGCCGTCCGTCGCGGGCGACCGCGTCCAGGTCACCGCGGACCAGGGCGAGCGCCGCCCGCAGGCCGAGCGCGGCGGCGGTGCCCCACCGGTCGTCCGCCGCCTCGACATGGGGTTGACCATCGCCGGCACCCTGCTGCTGGCGGTGGCCGCGGCCGGGTTCGGGGTGCTGGGCGACGGTGGCGCGCCGGTGTACGTGGCCGCCGTGCTGTGGGGGCTCGGCTGGGGCGGGCTGCCTACCCTCTTGCAGACCGCCGTCGGCGACGCGGGCGGCGACCGGGCCGACGCGGCGCAGGCGATGCTGGTCACGCTCTGGAACGTGGCCATGGCCGGCGGCGGCGTGCTGGGAGGCGTCCTGCTGGACGCGGCCGGCAGCGGCTCGTTCCCCTGGACCCTGCTGGTGCTCCTGCTGCCCGTGCTCGCCGTGGTGCTCGCCGCGCGGGCCCATGGCTTCCCGTCCCGGCGGCGCGTGACGTGACCTTCGTACGGCGGTGACGGTGAGCGGCCTTCCGCGTGGACGACGGTACGGAGGGCTCGCGGAAAGGTGCCCCGGCGGCCGTGGCCGCCGGGGCACCTGAGCGTGTCGGCCGCCGTGCGCGTCCCGCGGGGGATGGTCGGACGCGTGGTGGCCGTGCGCGCTCACCGAACCGTGAGGACGGGATCCTCGACGGCCGCGGAGGCGGCCCGCGCCTTCTTGCCGGGCAGGCCGAGCGTGATGAGCAGGCCGATCACCATGCCGACCGCGGTGAGCAGGACGACGAGGAACTCGCCGTCGGCGGTGGCGGCCTTCAGGGCCTGGCCGGTCTTGCCCCCGGTGCCGGCGTCGGCGATGGCGGTGAGGACGGCCAGGCCGATGGCGTTGCCGATGTTGAGGGTCGTGGAGGCCATGCCGTTGGCGATGCCCTGCTCGTTGGCGGCGACTCCGGTGGAGGCGGCGATCCACATGGCGGTCCAGACGATGCCCTGGCCCACACCGGAGACGATCAGGCCGGGTACGGCCATCAGGTAGGTGGCGTCCGCGTCGAAGCCCCAGGCGAGGAGCGCGGTGCCCACGGCACCGACGAGGAAGCCGGCCAGCAGCGTGGGGCGGGTGCCCAGCCGGGTCGTCAGGCGCTCGCCTAGCTGGGTGCCGGTGGCGATGGCGACGGAGGGCACCAGGAAGGCGAGGCCGGTCTGGAGTGCGCTGAAGCCGTGGACGGACTGGAGCAGCACGGTCAGGAAGTACGGCAGGGTGCCGAAGGTGGCCATGTAGAGGAAGGTGACGGTGATGCCCACGCTGAGGCTGCGGTTGCGGAACAGACGGAACGGCATGAGCGGGTCCCGGCTGCGCGACTCGATGACGGCGAAGGCGATGAGGAAGACGACGGCGGCGACGAAGGAGCCGATGACCTCGGGCGCGGTCCAGCCGTTCTCCGGGCCCTCCACCAGGGCGAACACGAGCAGGGTGGCACCGGCGGTGACCGTGAGGGCACCGGGCAGGTCGAACCGGCGGCCCGCGGTGCGCGCCTCGTCGCGCGGGATGACGGTCAGTGCGGCGAGGGCGACGAGACCGGCCAGCGGCACGTTGACGAAGAAGACGGCGGGCCAGCCGAAGCTCTCGGTGAGGATGCCGCCCAGCAGCGCGCCGACGGTCAGACCGCTCGCGCCGGCCCCGCCCCACACGGCAAGTGCCCGGTTCCGCTTGGGCCCTTCCTCGAAGAGGGTGTTGATCAGGGACAGCGTGGACGGCAGCAGGAGCGCGCCGCCGATGCCCTGGACCGCTCGGGCGGCGATGATGACGGCCGGACTGCCGGCCAGCCCGCCGGCCAGGGACGACACGGCGTAGACGGTGAGTGCGAGGACGAAGATCCGGCGTCGCCCGAGCAGGTCCGCCGCCCGGCCGCCGAGCAGCAGGAAGCCGCCGGCGAAGACGACGTAGGCGCTGACGACCAGTTGCTGCGTCTGGCCGGGGAAGCCCAGGTCGTCGCCGATGTCGGGAAGGGCGACGAAGACGATGTTCAGGTCGAGCGAGAAGATCAGCTGCGCCAAGGCCAGCAGCGCCAGACTCCAGCCCAGTCGTCGCCCGTCCGGGCCCGCGTGGCCCGACTGCAGCGTGGGTGAAGTGGACATGAGAGGTCAGCCCCTTTGGGTCGTGGGCAGGGCAGCCCAACCAGTACGACTGTTCACATGCTTACGTACAATCGAACCGTCAGCAACCGGGGGGACGTGATCCAGCCATGACCCCGCGCGCCGGACAACGAGGGCCGCACGCCCAAGAGATGGTCATACTGTCGCGGTACAGTGGAACAATGATCGCCCACCACCCCGACCGTGATCAGATCCGCCTTGAGAACGTCCTCAGCGCCCTCGGCAACCCCATGCGCCTGACCGTTGTCCGCGTCCTCAGCGACGGCGAGGAGCACAACTGCGGCAGCATCCTGGACGGGGTCTCGAAGTCGTCGATGACCCACCACTGGCGCGTTCTGCGCGACGCCGGCGTCATCTGGCAGCGCCCCTCGGGCCGGGAGAACCTGCTGTCGCTGCGCCGCGCCGACCTCGACCACCGCTACCCCGGCCTCCTGGACGCGATCCTGGACGGCGCGCGCAGCGAGGCCGGCCTCCAGCGGCAGGGCTGACCGGCCCGCCCCGGCCCGGCCGGGGATCAGCGCCGGCGCCGGGCCACGCTCCCGATCTCCTCCAGCAGCGCGGCCGTACGCCGGATGTCGTCGTGGCCGGGGGGCCGCCAGGCCGGCCGGCCGCCGAGCCGGCGCAGGAACGCGGTGAGCGCCGCCCCGGCCCGGGGCGGGTCGTGCCGCCATGTCGTCGCGGTCCGTCCCGTCCGCAGCGTGACGCTGCCGCCGGCGACCCGGATCGTGCCGTACCGCGCCGCGAAGTGCGCGGAGAAGCCGGTGCGCGGACCGATCCAGCTCGCGTGCAGCGTGACGGGGACGCTGCCCCACCGCAGCACCGCGGTGCCGGCCGGTTCCAGCACAAGCCCCGGGCGGTGGCGCAGCTCCGCGTTGACGACGCCGATCGGCCGGCGGGGGGCCAGCCACAGCAGCAGGTCGATCAGATGGATGCCGAGGTCGCTCAGCGCTCCGGCCGCCCCGTGGCCGGGATCCAGCATCCAGGCCGCCTCCCCCGTGAACACGCCGTCGGTGAGACCGGCGTGCGCGAAGCACAGCCGTACGGCGGTGAGCGGCCCGACGACGTCCTGGCGCAGCAGCGCCCGCACCCGTCGCAGGCCGGGCGCGCAGCGCAGGAACATGGCGGTGGTCGTGGGCCCGCCGGCCGCCAGCAGCGGCAACAGACGGGCGGTCTGCCCGGCCGTCGCCGCCAGGGGCTTCTCGACCAGGGTCGGTACGCCGGCCCTGACGGTGTGGGGCAGCAGCTGGGCGTGCTGCGCGGTGGTGGAGGTGATGACGGCCGCGTCCGCGCACCGCAGCGCCTCCCGTACGGACGCGGCACCGAACGCCGGCCTGTCGCCGGTGTCCGGTGCCGCGGGGAGCACCACCGCCGAGACCCGGGGCTCGCGGGCCAGCAGGTCGTGGTAGTCACGGAAGTGCACGTGCGAGGTGCCGAGCAGGGCCACGTGGAGTGGTCTCGACGGGTCGCGGTCCCTTGGTGTCACGTCCGGCGGTGTCAGCGGGCGCCGACGGCGGTGGCCTCGGGAACGGGCCGGCCGAAGGATCGGTCGCTGTAGACCAGCGGGGCGCCGTCACCGGTGTGGATCGCCTCCACGCGGCCGATGAGGATGCTGTGGTCTCCCCCGTCGACGATGTCGTGCAGGGCGCAGGCGACGCGTGCCGCCGCGTCGCGCAGCCCGGGGAGGCCGAACTCGCAGGTCTCCATGTCGCCGTCGGCGAACCGGTCCACCCCGGAGCGGGCGAAGCGCAGGGCGACGTCGCTCTGGTCGGCGGCCAGGACGTTGACCAGAAACCGTTCGGCGGTCACGAAGGCGTGGTGGGTGCTGGCCTTCTTGTCCAGGCAGATCAGGACCAGCGGCGGCGTGAGGGACAGCGAGCTGAAGGAACTTCCGGTGAAACCCCACCGGTCGCCGGACGCGTCGACGGTCGTGGCGATCGTCACGGGAGCCGGAACGCGGGCCATGGCACGGGTGAAAAGGGAACGGTCGACGGTCATGGAGAACATCCGTTTCGCGGGGCCGGGGTGGCCGGCCGGGTGAGGGGGGTGGCCGGTTTCAGGGGCTCTTCGTCATCGACTCGGTGACGTACCGGTGGAGCCAGGTGCGGAACTCCTCGCCGAGGTCCTCGCGTTCGCACGCGAGCCGCACGATGGCGCGCAGGTAGTCACCGCGGTCACCGGTGTCGTAGCGGCGGCCCTTGAAGACGACGGCGTGGATCTGCTCGTCCCCGTCGGACAGCAGCCGTTGCAGCGAGTCGGTGAGCTGGATCTCGCCTCCCCGGCCGGGCGGGGTGTCGCGCAGGACGTCGAAGACGGCCGGGGACAGCACGTACCGGCCGATGACGGCGAGGTCACTGGGTGCCGTGCCGGGCCGCGGCTTCTCCACGAGGGAGGTCACCCGGACGACGTCGGAGTCCTCGGTGAGGTCGACCGCGGCGCAGCCGTAGAGGTGGATCTGGGCGGGGTCGACCTCCATCAAGGCGATGACGCTGCCGCCGTACTCGCTCTGGACCTCGGCCATCCGGGCGAGCAGGGGGTCGCGCGGGTCGATGAGGTCGTCCCCGAGCAGTACGGCGAAGGGTTCGTCCCCCACGTGCGGGGCGGCGCACAGGACGGCGTGGCCGAGACCCCTGGGCTCTCCCTGACGCACGTAGTGCAGGGCGGCGAGGTCGTTGGTGGCCCGCACCTTCTCCAGCCGGCCGTGGTCGCCCTTGGCCCGCAGGAGGCGTTCCAGCTCCTGGTTGCGGTCGAAGTGGTCCTCCAGCGCTCTCTTGCTGCGCCCGGTGACCATGAGGACGTCGGTCAGTCCGGCGGCCACGGCCTCCTCGACGACGTACTGGATGGCCGGCTTGTCGACGACGGGCAGCATCTCCTTGGGCGTGGCCTTCGTGGCGGGCAGGAACCGCGTTCCCATGCCTGCCGCGGGGATGACGGCCTTCCTCAGGGGGACGGGCGGTACGGGTGTCATGTCAGGGCCCATTCGGTGTCGGAGGCGAGCGGCGCGGGGCCGTCCGCCACGGGGGAGCCGGAAGCGCCGGTGCGGCCGTCGGAGAGGGCGGCGAGGAACGACCGCGCCCAGAACTCCACGTCATGGGTGAGGACTTGGCGGCGCAGTCCGCCCATACGGCGGCGCGCCTGCTGCGGGGACTGGGCCAGCGCCTCGGCGAGGGCGGTCTTGACCTCGTCCAGGTGGTGCGGGTTGACCAGGAACGCGCCGGTCAGCTCGGCCGCCGCGCCCGCGAACTCGCTGAGCACCAGGGCCCCGTCCTCGCGGTACCGGCAGGCGACGTACTCCTTGCAGACGAGGTTCATGCCGTCGCGCAGCGGGGTCACCAGCATGACGTCGGCCGCGCTGTAGAAGGCGGCGAGTTCCTCCCGGCTGACGGAGGTGTGCAGATAGTGGACGACCGGCCGGCCTACGCGGCTGAACTCGCCGTTGACCCGTCCCACGGCGCGCTCGACGTCCTCGCGCAACCGGACGTAGTGCTCGACGCGTTCGCGGCTGGGGATGGCGAGCTGGACGAAGGCGACCCGGTCGGGACGGATGCGCCCCTCGGAGAGCATCTCGTGGACCGCCCGGAGGCGGACGTCGATGCCCTTCGTGTAGTCCAGCCGGTCCACCCCGAGGATGATCTTCTCCGGGTCGCCCAGTTCCTCGCGGATCTGCCGGGCGCGCCGCTGGACGTCGGGCCGCCGGGCAAGCCGGTCGAGTTCGGCCGCGTCGATGGAGATGGGGAAGGCCCCGATGCGGACGTCACGGTCGCCCAGCCGGACCTCCTCCTGGCCGGAACCCGACGCGGGATGCGGTGCGGTGGGCAGGCCGGTGAGCCGGTGCGCGAGCCAGCGGAAGTTCTGGGCACCGCCGGGCCGGTGGAAGCCGATGAGGTCGGCGCCGAGCAGACCGCGTACGATCTCGGTCCGCCAGGGCAGCTGCATGAACAGTTCCACGGGCGGGAACGGGATGTGCAGGAAGAAGCCGATGCGCACGTCGGGGCGCAGTTCGCGCAGCATGGCCGGGACGAGCTGGAGCTGGTAGTCCTGGATCCACACGGTGGCTCCGGGGCCGCTGACCCGGCTCGCGGCCTCGGCGAAGGTGCGGTTGACCCGCACGTATGCCTCCCACCAGCCGCGGTGGTACTCGGGCGGCACGATCACGTCGTGGTACAGCGGCCAGAGGGTGCCGTTGGAGAAGCCCTCGTAGAAACCGCGGACGTCGTCGGCGGAGAGCCGCACGGGATGCAGGCGCAGGCCGTCGTCCGGGAGGTCGGGGAGGTCATGGGCGGTGGTCCCGGGCCATCCCACCCACACGCCCCGCCTTCCGCGCAGGAACGGTTCCAGGGCGTTGACGAGGCCTCCGGGGCTGTGCCGCCAGTGCGGGCGGCCGGCGGCGTCGCGTTCCAGGCTCACGGGCAGGCGGTTGGCCACCACCACGAGGCCGGCCCGCGCTCGCGGTGCCTGCGTGTCTTCGTCGTCCATCCGGAAGCTCCTTGTGCGACGGGCTGGGGCGGGGGCGCCGCGCCGGGTGCGCCGGCCGGTGGCCGCCGGCGGCACACCCGGCGGCGGGTCACTTGCGGAAGTCGACGATGGTCTTCAGGTCGGTGGTGAACCGGTAGTTCTCGAAGATGGCCACCAGACCGTCGTAGTCGTCGAAGGGGTGGACGGTGGACAGCAGCGCCTTGCCGTCGACGATGCCCCGGAGCAGCATCTGCATGGCCGCCGCGATGACGTTGGCGCTCTTGTGCATCGGGAAGTGGGTGACGTCGAAGGGCGCCGAGCGGATGTTGATGCCCTTGGCGAGCATGAGCCAGGTGTCGAACTTCTGCATCTCCTGGGACGCCCCGTACAGGACGTAGCGCCCCCCGGCCTTCATCTTGCGCATGGCGACCCGGCGCGGGTCCTTCTCCTCGTCCACGCCCTTCACGGTGGGCAGGGCGTCGAAGACGTAGTCGAAGGTCCCCTCCGGGACGGAGTCGATCAGCTCCTCCGGCAGGTAGGCCCGGTCGGAGAACTGACTCTCGGCGAAGGCGTTGCGGGCCGGGTTGGTGTCGACGGAGACGACCGTGTTGGCGGCGAGGAGCTTCTTGATCACGCTGCCCGCGATGATGCCGATGGGCCCGGTGCCCAGGATGAGCACCTTGTCACCGACCCGCGGCGGGTTGGACAGCACTGAGCGCATGGCACCGGTGACCGGTTCGATGAACGACGCCTCCAGATCGCCCATCTCCTCCGGTATCTTGACCGCCGCCGCCCGCCGGTCGTCGTTGAAGTTGCGGTCGGCGGCGAAGACGTCCTCCTTCACCTGACCGGAGAAGATGGGCCGCACGGTGCGGTACTCGGCGAAGCCGCCGAAGTCCGTCTGGCCCCAGTAGACGATGCGGTCCCCGACCTTCACGTCGACGGAGCCGCCGTCGAACTCGGGACCGATGTCGACCACTTCGCCCAGGTACTCGTGGCCCAGGATGACGGGATATTCGGACGGGAAGAGGTGTCCTTCGTAGAAGGAGATGTCGGTGGAGCAGATCGACACGCACCGCGTCTTCATCAACAGGCCGTCGACCGGGGCCGCGGGGACCGGGAGTTCGGCCAGAACGGTCTTGCGCGGGGCCAGGAGCTGCACTGCCTTCATCGATTCCACTGGTTTCCTCCGGGATGTGCCGGCATCGGATTCTTGGATACTTCGCGGGGTCAGCGGCGCTTCAGCAGTTCTCCGCCGAGGAGGTACTGGCCGGCCATTTCGTAGTGCGTGGACGACAGCGTGATGTGCTTGACCGCGGAATGCACGTCACGGAAACAGCGCTCCAGCCGGCTGGTGGCGTAGACGGAGGTGGCGCCCGCCAGGTTGTAGGCGATGTCGACCGCGGCCGAGGTGTTCTCCGCCACCGTCGCGGCGGTCAGGCGCACGAGCGCGGTCAGCGGCTTTCCACCCGTCTCACCGAATTCGCTGACGCGGGCGGCGGTGTCGGCGAGCAGCAGGCGCGTGGTGTGGACGAGCATTTCGGCGCGCGCCAGTTTCTCCTGGACGACATGACTGGTGGCCAGGGTGCTGCTGGCACCGGTCGCGGTCTTCCTGACGGCGAGTTCCTTGAACGCGCCGACCGCGTCCTGGGCGATTCCGAGCGCGGTGGAGGCGGAGGTGAACGGCCCGAAGTCGTCGTAGCTGATGGCGTACGCGCGCGATTCCCGGGCGGCCGGCGGGCGGGTCATCTCCGCGCCGTCGACGGTGTATTCCTGCGGGACGAAGACGTCCTGGACGGTGTAGTGGTTGCTGCCGGTTCCGCGCAGCCCGACGGTGTACCAGGTGTCCTTGAACTCGACCGACTTGCGCGGCATGAACAGCATGCGCAGTTCGGGGCCGCTGTCGGTACGGCGCACCTGTCCCCCCTCCGTGACGAAGGCGGCGCACACGAGCCAGTCGGCGTGGGCCGACCCGCTGGCGAACGCCCACTCGCCGCTGAGCCGGTATCCGCCCGGGACGGCCTCGGCGCGGCCGGACGGGTTGACGCCGCCCACGACGAGGCCGTCGTGGTCACGGAACAGCTCGGTGGAGGTGGCCTCGGGCAGGTAGTCGGCGAGCCGGCCGATGGCGCCCTGCACGCCCATCTGCCAGGCCACGGAGGCGTCCAGACGGGCGAGCGCCTGGATGACGGCGGAGCCGGTCCGGATGCTGACCTGCGAGCCGCCGAACCGCCGCGAGACCCACATCCGCGGGATCCCCGCGTCCCGCAGGGCCTCGAACACGGGCCGCGGGGTCACGCGCTCGCGGTCGGCCTGCTCGCGCGCCGCCTCGATGACCGGCGCGATCCGCTGGACCCGGTCCAGCCACGCTTGCGTCTCCTCGTCCGGCAAGACGGAAGGCAGCGCGTGCTCGACGCTGAATTCATTCATGAGATAGCTCCGTACTGTCCCGGAATGGGTTACGAGAGAAAACCGCAGGACATGAACTGCGCACTGCGAAGGAATGCGTCCACGTTGACGCTGGAACTGGAGAGCGTCGGCCTCACGGCGGGCAGCCTTGGCGCCGGGCAGCGGATCTTCCCTCCGAAAAGGGAATCCGAGGCTTCTTCGCTCACTCCGCGAACGGTGCTCCCACCTCGCGGCTTCGTTCTCCATTCTGGGAAGGACCGGTGCGCCGGGCAAGCCCCGCCGCCGCGAAGTTGCACGCCGCGAACGACAAAAAGAGCCCGGGAGAACTCGGTGAGTTCTCCCGGGCTCGGCGTCCGCGCCGTGCGGCGCGGTTCGTCAGTGCTGGCCGGTGAGGCTGAAGGTCGGGGTGATGGAGAATCCCGGGGTCTTGGCCTCGGTCGACGCCTCGACGGCGGCGGCGAGTTCCTCAAGGTCGGTGTAGGCGTCGAAACCAGTGGCCAGTTCGGCGGTCTCGTTCATCATGCTGCTACCTCCTGTTTGTTTTTCAGGGGCTCCGGCCGGAGATATTTCTTTTATAGCAAGCACGGATGTGACCACCAAGATGCATCTTGCACAGTCCGGCGCCTTTCCGGGTAACCGCCGTGTGAAATAAGCGCTACATCATGCGGTGAGATTGCGGGCCGGGTCGGAGGGATCGATGCGCGCCTCCGCCAGCCGGCGTGCGAGCAACACGTCGAGGCTTGTGCCGCGGCCCGTGGTGGCGTGCTCGACCAGGGCCTGGGCCATGACGTGACTGCGATGCTGTCCGAAGCTCATCCCCCGCATGCCCGGCCGTGTGTCGCCGGGCTCCGCCGCCGATGCCACGCCGGGCGCGTGCCGGCGGGCGAAGAGCGACGTCTCCTCGCCCAGCGCGGGATGCCCCGCCACCTCGCGGGCCACCAGGTCGAGCAGCGCCCGGTCCTCGGCCGCGAGGTACACGACGACGGCGTCGTACCGCGGGTACTGATGGGGAACGGAGGCCGCCTTGGCCCTGTAGGGCCGCCCGCCGGCCTCCAGCGCCCTCAGCACCCGCCCGAACAGCGCGGGAGCGGCGTCCGCGTCGCGGACGTGCAGATAGACGCGGAGCAGGGGCTGTTCGCGGGGCGGTGGTCCCTGCGAGCCGGTGACGAAGAAGAAGCCCGGGGAGACCGCCGGGTGCGCGGCCGGCCAGGCCAGCCTGACCGGCCGCCCGTCCTCCGCCGGCCCGGTCAGCCATGCGCCGGGCACCGCCACCGCCACGCCCCCTGTCCGCACCACGACTCGGCCACCGGCGCCGGAACCCGGTGCGCGGCTGCCGACCAGCTCCGCGTCCGAGGGGAAGGTGGTGTGCGGCACCTCACGGGCCAGAGCCTCTTCCAGTCGCGGGTCGCGCAGCCGCTGGGAAGGGGCCGACGACTCCGGCAGACCGGCGTGCAGGCTCGCGTAGAGGGCGTCGGCGAGCGCACCGGTCAACTGCCGCGCGTCCTCGGCGGTCACCCGCCGGCCTGCCAACTCGGCCTCGGTCGCCGTGGCATCGACCCGAACGTCGCGCAGAGCCGCCGACAGGGCCTCGGGCAGACGGGTGTCACCGGCCATACGGCCACCTCCGGACTCGGCCTCGGTGTCGAGGGGGACCCCGTGCGGAGTCTCGGACAGGCGCACGTCGTCGGTCATACGGCCACCTCCGAGCCGAAAGCGGTGACCGACACCCGGCGGCTCGGTGGCCGCGGCGTCGACAGGACGGCACGCGGACGAGGGCGGCCCGTCACACGGCCGCCTCCGAGCCGCGGCCGGTGAGGGGGCAACTCCGGCTCGACGGCCGTGGCATCGACAGGGACAGCGGGCAGACACGCGCCACCCGTCACACGGCCACCTCCCGACTCGGCCTCGGTGTCGCGACGAACCACACGCGGAGCCCCGGGCAGGCGGGCATCGTCGGTCATGCGGCCGCCTCCAGGCCCAGGGCCGCCGTGAAGCGTTCGGGGATGAGGAGGAGGCGTCGGCCGACTCCGGCGGCGGCGCGGTCGACCGCACCCAGCCGGGCGGACTGTGTGGCGCCGGCCAGCAGGCGGTCGTACATGTGCCAGCCTGCGTAGGCGGCGGCGCGTACCGCGAGGTCCCGGTCCGGAGCACCGTGGGACCACTCCCGTCCCGCGTCGACCGCCCGGTGCCGGGCGGTCAGGTAGCTCTGCCAGAAGGCGGTGATCTGCACCCGGGCCGCCGCGATCGCCTCGGTCAGCCGCGCGGTCATCTCCTCGTGGGTGGGTGCGGGCGCGCCCTCGCCGCGGATCACCCGGGTCAGCGAGCGGAACAGCCACTCCCCCGCGAGACTGCCGAGGTCGCGGGCCGGGTCGCCGAGGCAGAACTCCTCCCAGTCCGACAGGTACATCTCGCCCGCCGAGATCAGGAACTGGTCCAGGCGCAGGTCGGCGTGGACAGGCCGGGCGGCGGCCGTGGCCGAGGCGTCCCGCAGCCGGTCGAGGGCCTCGTGCAGCCGGGTGTCGCGTTGCAGCAGCGCCCACGCGTCCAGTTCCGCCCGCGTCGAGTTGAGGTACGTCTCCGCGGTGAGGGCGCGCAACGACTCGCGTGGGAAGAAGGACGCGGGTGCGGCGGGCAACGACGGATCCGGTGCCAGGTCGTGGACGTGGGCGACGAGTTCGCCGGCGCGCTCGCACCAGATCGTGGAGAAGCCGTCGTCGGTCTCGGCGACGTCACTGCCGGAGCGCGCGTCCTCCAGCAGTTCGAACGCCATGAGGCAGGCGGCCGGGTCCCAGCCCAGGCACGTCGGCCCGAGGTGGCGGGAGTGGTCACCGCCGCGCCGGGCCTGTTCGAAGGCGACGGCCCGCTCCAGCCGTCGGCCGGGTGCCCGCCCGGCGCCGTCGAGCCGTTTGACGAACAGTTTGATGCCGCGCGTGGTGGTGCCGGCCCAGTTGGCGTTCCGGCCGGGGTACGACGTCACGTCCGCCTCGCGCAGCCGGCCGAGCCCGAGCGCGTCCAGCAGCTCGTTCACCTGGGGGACGCGGGACAGTTCCAGGGCCCGCACGTGCCGGCGCGCACTCCGTGCGTGCGGCGTGGAGGGTGTGTTCGGCATGGAGAGCTCATCCTCTTTCTTCCAGGCGCCTGCTGAAGTCGAGCCACACCTGCGCGCATTCGCGTGCGGCGGCGGACAGTCCCGACAGGCTGTGGGGCGGGAGGCCCGCTATCAGCCGCTCGCTCTCCGCCTGCGACAGGAGCCGGTTGTCGAGCAGTTTCAGCAGCAGGCGCCCGGTCTGGGTGTGCCGCAGGGAGGGGTCCCGCATGAGGGCCGCGAGCGTCGGGCCGCTCGGCCGGCGCCCGGTCCGGTCCGGCGGCCCGGGAGGGTCGGCCTGCGCGGCTCCCCTTCCCGTCCGCCGGCGTAACCGGGGCGGAAGCGGGTCCTCGCTGCTCTGCAGTCGCCGGCGGACGTCGCGCGCGGTGCCGGGGGAGATTCCCGCGGCCTGTGCCACCTGCCGCAGGGAGGCGTCGGGGTGCCGTCGGAGGAAGGCCGCCGCGCGCTCCCGGCCGTCCGCCCCGTCGACCGGACGGGCCCGCCCGTCCCGGCCGATCCGGGTGTGCAACTGCTGTTCCCGGCCGGTTGCACACTTCTGCCGGAGCTTGCCGATCGTGGTCGCCGACAGGCCCGTGACATGGGCGACGGCACGGTCGGACCAGTGCGGGTGCGATTCGAGGACGCGTTCGGCGGCGGTCAGCCGCTCGGCCCTGGACAGCGGCAGCCCGTGCCGTACGTTCGAGGCCACCGCCAGGACGAAGGCGCCGTCGTCCGGTCCTTCGTAGAAGCGGGCCGGGACCGTGGTCTGCCCGCGCAGCCTGGCGGCGTGCACGCGGTGCGTCCCGTCGATGAGGCGCAGGGTCCCGGCGTGCACGATCACGGGTGGCAGTGGCGCGTCGCTCTCGGCGAGGGTGCGGACGTGGTCGTCGTCCTCCTGGACGCTGCGGGGCGAGTCCGCGGGGAGCAGGTCGCTGATGTCGACGGTGTGAACGGTCGGGGAGACCGCCGTGAGGACGGCGTGCTCCTCCGTCGTCGGCGCCTCGGTCGGTGGCGCCTCGGTCGGTGGCGCCTCGGTCGGTGGCGCGTGGTCGGGTGGAGGTCCGCCGGCGTTCGACGACTTCCGGTGGGCCATTGTCGTTCCTTCCCCCTGCCTTTCGGCTCGGACACGGCATCGGCGTGACGTCGTCTAGGACGTGAGTCGCAGCAGCGCCCCCCTGGGGGTCGGGTGGTGACCGTGCCGGCAGGTCCGGGGCGCGGTGCGGTGGAGGCGGCTGAAGACGTAGGCGGCCGCGGCCATCGTCATGTGGTGGTGCCAGCCCGGGTAGGAACGCCCTTCGAAGTCCTGGACGCCGAAGTCGTCGATGAGGTCGGCGATGGCGCAGTCGGTGGCCGTGACGGTCTCCGCCAGCGTCGGCACCTCGTGGATCCGGGTCGCCATGTTCGTCAGCCAGTACCGCCCGTCCCGGTGGAAGGGCGATGCGGGCTGCATGACGAGCCGGTGGGAGAGCGGGACGCGGTGCGGTCCTCCGGAGAGGTAGGCGGGTCCGGTGTGCAGCAGGAAGCGCCCCGAGCGGCGGTCGTCCGGGGGGACCGCCGACGCGAGGGCCGGCTGCCCCCGGCGGTGTGTCATGGCGGTGGCGGCCGACACGGGACGCCGGCCCAGGGCGGCCAGGTGCATCCGCTGGGCCGGGCCGACCTCGCACAGGAAGTCCTGCCCGTGCTCCGTCAGCGCGTCGACGACCAGGGCGGCGTCCGGCGTCTCGGTCAGGTCCAGCACCCAGGGCGCCTGGCCGCCGTCCGGCAGGGCCGGGACCCCGGTCACCAGTTCCCGTACGTGTTCGGCCAGGGTCCGCGCGGTCTCCGTGTCGGGCACGCGGGCCCGTCCGCGCCGTACGGTGTCGGTGCTCCAGGTGTCGTCCAGGAGCAGCCGCCAGTCCACGGGCAGGCTGCCGTACGACGTGACCGCGAACAGCCCTATGGCGACCTGGCAGTTGATGACGCGTCCGGCGCGCGGGTCGAAGCGCCGGTGGACGCCCACCGAGTGGTGGCCGCGCTTGCGGATGGTGATGGTGGCGATGCTCCATGCCCGTGGCCGGCCGTGTTCGGTGATGGCCCGTACCAGGGCCTGGCGCACCGGGGCCCAGTCCCAGGTACTGCCGTTGATGAACTGCTGGAGACCGTGCGCGGACGCCGTACGGGGACTGACCGCCTGAGCGAGGCCGCGCAGGGTCTTCCTGCCCGGCACGGTCAGCAGACCGTGGAGATAGGCCTGCGCCCACCTGCGCTGGTCGACGCGCGGGAGCGAGGCGAAGGTCTTGTTGACGAAGGCTGCGACGGCGGCGCTCTCCGGGATGGTCGGGTGCCCCTCGTACATCTCTAACATCCGGTGTTTCCCCCTTGTCACCCACCCACCGCAGCGGGTGCCGGCCGTCGGCCGGCCGGCCGCAGCCAAAAATACCTTCCCACAGGTAGTTTTCCCGGATGTAGGAACGACTTTGCGAATTCACGCCGTGACCAGGGAAGTTGTCGCCGGATCAGGACTGGAAAGCGGTTGTGACGGCGTGCAGGTCCTCCAGGGCCGCACGGGCACCCTCGGCGAGGAACACCCCGGTGACGTTGAGGATCACCTCGTCGACGCCCGCGGCCCGGTACTCGTGCAGTCGCGCCGCGATGTCCTTCGGATCACCACTCAGGTGGACGCCGTCGCCGACGAGCCGGCCGGCCGCCTCCCGGGGGCGGCCCGGGTCGACGTCCAGCCCGGCCCGGCGGAGCATGTCGGCGTAGTGGGCCGATCCCAGGTGGGCTCCTACGGCGGCGAAGGCGACCTGGTCCAGGTCGCGGCCCGGCCGTCGTACCGCGAGGTGCACGACGCTCGCCACCCGCGGCACGGGCCGGTCCGCCGCACGGGCCCCGGCACGCAGCGCGGGCATGATCCGGTCGGTGAGGTAGGGCAGCGGTGCCAGCCAGGTGATGGCCACGTCGGCGCAGGAGCCAGCGGTTCTCGCCATCCCGGGGCGGAGCACCCCGAGCCCCACCTCGACGCGCGGGGAAGGGAGTTCGGGCAGGGCGTAGCGGGTGGTGTGCGCGGCGCCACGGTGCTCGACGGCGTCCCCGTCCAGTAACCGCCGCATGACCGTCGCGTAATCGGCCATGGCCGTCAGCGGGCTGTGGTACGGCTCCGGCAGCAGGCGCTCTTGGAGGTCGAGCGAGCCCGGCCCGTACCCGGCGACGTACGGCGCCTTCGACAGCACGCTCACCGTGCGGGCCTCGACGGCGGCCTGGTAGGGGTGGCGCAGCGGCGCGAGGGAGACCGCGGTGCCGAGCGGGAGACCGGGCTGCCGGGCGGCGAGCGCGGCCAGCGCCATCTGGGACTCAAGGTGGAAGGACTGCCCCAGCCACAGCCGTCCGGAACCCAGGCGCCGGACGAAGGACGCGAAGGCCGCCATGCCGTCCAGGTCCCGGGGCGGCGCGGGGTAGAAGACGGACAGCCCCTTCGGTTCGGCGAGCATCGGGTCTCCTTGTCGCTGTGCCGGCGTCTCGGGTGCGGGCCGGCCCTGCCGCTGTATACCTGACGCGCGAGCGCGCGGATCCAGGGAGCGGGGAACCTGCCGAGATGGCGGTACGACTTCGCGAGGTCCGAGCCGGGCGCACAGGGCCGGGACGGGCCCCGGTGCCGGTTTCGGACAGCTCGCGCCCTTCCGCTTGTCGGCCCTGCCCCGCTGAGAAAAAATTCCGTAATGATGGTTTGTTCTTCGTTCCGATGCCGAAGGGGCGCTGTGGTCAAGCAGGACAGAGCACGAAGGACCCATGAGCTGCTGCTGGACGCGGCGGCCGCGGAGTTCGTCCGCCACGGCTATGTGGGGGCCAACCTGCAGCGCGTGGCCGAGGAGGCCAACCTGACCAAGGGGGCGCTGTACGCGCACTTCGCGTCGAAGCGCCTGCTGGCGAACGCGCTGATCGCGCCGTTCGAGGCCACCTGGCGCGAGCTGCTGGCGCAGGCCGGACGGACCGACCTGTCACCGGCGGAGCGGCTGCGCCTCATCACGGACGCGCTCGCCGGGCGGCTCCAGGCGGATCTCCGCTTCCGCGCCGGGTTCCACCTGGCCAGCGAGGACGCCCGCACCCACGGCCGGCTCCCCCGCTTCGCCCTGGACTTCAGCGGCTGCGTGCTGGGGCTGGCGGCCGAGGCCCAACGGCAGGGGCGGTCGGCGGGGTTGCAGGATCCCGAATGGCTCGGGCAGCTGCTGCTGGTCCTCATGTACGGCGTCTACTACACCACCCCCGCGTGCGGCACGGGCCGGTTCGGTGACGCGGTGTGCGCCCTGTGGCAGCAGGTCGTGCGCGGCGGCGAGGGCGCCGAGGCCGCTCCGCCCTCCCTGCCCGCCCTGTGCGGTCAGCGGTGACCGGGTCCCTGCCGGGCGGGCAGTCGGTGCGCGCCCGGCAGGGCCCGGATCAGCTCCGGGTCGTCCCCCACCACCACCGGGTGTCCCACCGCATCGAGCATCGGCAGGTCGCTGATGTGGTCGCCGTACGCGTGGCAGACGGCGGGCGAGACGTGCGGATAGCGGCGGAAGACCTCCTCCACGGCCCGCCGCTTGCCCGCGCCGATGACCGGATCACCGACCAGCTCCCCGGTGTAGCGGCCGTCGCGGATCTCGGGGCGGCTGCACAGCAGGTGGTCCGCTCCCACCTCTGACGCTATCGGCGCCAGCAGAGCGGGGAACGAACCGGAGACCAGCACCAGCAGGGAGCCCCGCGCGCGGTGCCGCAGCAGGGCGGCGCGGGTGGCCTCCAGGAAGAGCCGGTGGTCGCGCCGCCGGTCGGCCGCCCAGCGGTTCGCCGCCGCCTCGACGTCGGTCACCGCCTCGCCGCGCCACACCCGGTAGTAGAGCCGGTTGGCCTCCACGCGACCGCCGCCGGCGGCGAGCAGCCGTCCGACGGCGCGGCGCGTGTCCTCCGCGCGGTGTGCCCGGGGCCCGCCGAGGAAGTAGTGGTCCATGAAGTCGAACAGGCTCTTGCACGCGATCAGCGTCTCGTCGACGTCACTGAAGACGATGCTCGCCGGACGGCTCGCGGCCACGTCCGGGGAGGCGGCGGAGCGGGTGCCTGGGGACGCGGCGGAGCTGGTGGCCGGGGACGCGGCGCGGTGGGTGCCCGGGGAGGCGGCGCGGTGGGTGCCCGGGTACGCGGCGGAGCTGGTGCCCGGGGATGCGCGACGGGTGCCCGGGGACGCGAGGGAGCTGATGCCCGGGGACGCGAGGGAGCTGGTGTCGGTGGACGCGCGGCGCGTGCCCGGGTACGCGGCGGAGCTGGTGTCGGTGGACGCGACGGAGCTGGTGTCGGTGGACGCGCGGCGCGTGCCCGGGGACGCGGCGGAGCTGGTGGCCGGGGAGGCGGCGCGGTGGGTGCCCGTCATGGACGCTCACCGGCCGGCAGGCCCGCGGCATAGGCGGCGGCTGCCGCGTCGAGGCTCAGCGCGCCGTGCGTGGCGACCGTCCGTACGTCGTCCCAGCTGCGCCGGAACTCGCCGTCGAGGGCGTCCGGCGAGGAGGTCTCGCCCTGTGTGAGGGACGACACCGCGTCGGCCAGGCGCTGCGCGGAGACGGCCGCGTCCCGTTGGTTACGGGCCACCGCCCCCGGAGTGACGGGTGCGGAGTCGGCGCGGCGGGCGGCGGCGTCCAGCAGCAGTCCGACCGCGTCGATGTCCGCGCTGGCGCGGGCCAGGCCGAGGCGCCGGGGGGCCTGCTGTGGCGCCTCCAGCCCCGGCCGGACCTGGCGCGTCCACGCGCGCAGTGCCGCTCTGGCGGCGCCCAGGGCCGGGGCGCACATCAGGAGCTGACCGGCCAGATGGGCCGGGGCCGTGTGGCACCGCGCCCCGTCCCGGTCCTCGCGTGCCTCCAGCAGGGCGGACAGCGGCAGGCTCCGGTGCTCGGGCACGAACGTCTCGGTGAGCGTGACGCGGTGGCTGCCGGTGGCACGCAACCCGGCCGCGTCCCAGGTGTCGCTCACGGCGACCGCGTCGCCCGGCACGGCGAAGACCCGGGCCGGGCCCCCCTCGTCCTCCGGCGCGACCAGGAGCAGCCACGCGGCGTGGTGCACGCCGCTGACCACCGGCCAGCGGCCCTCGACCAGCCATCCCCGGGGCGCCTTCCGGGCCCGGCCGGACGACGGCCGTAGTCCCGCGGCGATCCGGGTGTCCGGACCCGCGCCCCACACCTCCCGCTGCGCCGGCGGCGGAAGGCGCGCGGCGAACCGGCCGTGCGTCGCCCAGAGCATGCCGCACCAGGCGGTGGACGCACAGCTCTCGGCCAACGCGGCGGTGGCGTGGAACAGTTCGCGGAACGTGCCGTCGCCGCCACCCCACCGGCCGGGAACGAAGTGCCGGGCGAACCCGGCCTCGTCCAGAGCGCGCAGCGTCTCCTCGTGGAGGCGGCGCCGGGTGTGCGCGTCCGGGGCCAGGCGCGCGGCCACGGCGGCGGCGCGCTCAAGTCCCTCCCGGCTCAGTCCGGTTGTCCGTACGACGTCCAACGCGGCGGTGGGCGCGAGGGGTTGCGGCGCCCCCGGGACGGCCGGCGCGTCACCGGGACGTCCGGAAGCAGTCGTCGACCGCGGTGTCGGTGTGTTGTCGCAGGTCTGCTGTTCGGTATGCATGGCGCTGCTTCCTGACGGGGGCGGCCGGACGGGGCTATCGAGGGCTGTCGGACGGCACGGGCGTCCCGGCGTGGTGCCAGCGCCCCGTGATCGCGGCGACGCCGCGGTCGTCCTGGGCAGCGTCGATGGCCAGGTGCCGGCCCCCGCGGGCGGTGGTGCGGTCGTCGGTGACCCTGAGCCGGACCGGCGAGTCCAGCTCCGCGAAGGCGAGGCAGTCGACGGTCAGGGAGGTGAGCTGGGAGGCGACGGCGGGCCGGCCTCCGCTCGCACCGTGGCCGCTGGTCACCACGTGGCCGAGCTGCCGCACCCCTTCCAGCAGGACCATCAGCGGGACATGATCCGTGGGATGGTCGAAGAGGACGGCGTGGTCGAGGTCGGCGTGGAGCTCCCATTCACCGGCCCGCCCGGTCGCGGCCAGCACGCTGTCCTTGCCGCGCAGCCGGCCGACCTGGGCGGCGGGCAGGGTGAGCACCCGGCACCGCTGCGCGGGAATCACCGTGCCGCTGCCGCCTGTTCGCCGTCTCAGCACGGAGTAACGGCGCTCGTCCAGGGCGACGACCTGGAGGCTCCCCCGGCCGATCTTGCGGTCGTCCACGATCAGTTCGGCCTCCAGCCGCATGCCGTGGCGGTGCGGCGGCCGGCTGTCCACCCACTCCCAGCGTGCTTCCAGCACGACGGGGAGCGGCTGCCCGGTGACCCGCAGCGCCTGCGGTTCCGTGATGTCCAGCTCCATGCGCCGGCCGACGAACCGCCGGTCCAGCGGTATCGCGTAGTGCCAGTGCGCGAGGTAGACGAGTGCCTGGCGGACGGTCTCGGCGGCGAGCAGCGGATCGCTGTGCCCGAGTACGTCAGGATGGTAGAGAGCGTGATCACGCGGCCACTGCGCGCCGACCAGGAAGCGGTCGTCACCGAGCGCCAGCGCGTCCGTGAGGAACACCTCCGCCACGGACGCCCGGTGCACCAGGTGGCGCGGAACGGTCCGTTGGAAGGTGAGTCGCCCCGCATGCCCGCCAGGGCGATTCCGTGCGCCTGCGTTACCCTGCTGCACCTCGCTCATGCATACTCCCCCGGTTGCGTCTGAGACGGCCGAACGGCCAACCCCCCACACCAAACCTACCTTTGGGAAGGTTTATTCCCTGGCAAAGAACGTCTCGCCGGCGCGCAAGCGGGAGAGGGACCCCTAGGCATTGGAGACGTCAGATGAAAGACCCCCACGACACGACCGCCGGCCACGGCCCGACGGCCCAACGCAAGGAGCTCAAGCAGGAGCGTGCCATCCGCTCGCGGGGGAACATCCTGCTGGCCGCGGCCCGGGCGTTCGCCGGGCGGGGCTACCCGGCCGTGACGATGCTCGATGTCGCCGAACTGTCGGGCATGACCAAGGGAGCGGTGTACTTCCACTTCACCAACAAGGAGGCACTGGCCCTCGCGGTGACCACCGAGTTCTACAAGCGGCTGCCCGCCATCTCCGACACCGTCGCCGAACTGGAGCTACCGCCGGTCGCGTCGGTGGCGGAACTGCTGCTGCGCACGGCGGCGGCGCTGCGGGACGAACCGATGATGAAGGCCGGGGCACGACTCCAGATAGAGCGGGGTCTGATCGACGTCGACCTGCCCATCCCGTTCCAGGACTACACCGCGCTGATCACGTCCTGGTTCCGCAGCGCGCTGGCCGCCGGGGAACTGGAGCACGAGACCCCGCCCGCGACGCTGGCCCGGGTGCTGGTCTCCGCGTTCTTCGGCGCCCAGCACATGTCCTGGGTCTTGCACGACCGGGAGGACATCATCGAGCGGACCGTGGAAGTGCTGCACGCGGTGGTCCCCTGCACCAGGGATCCGCGGCACGTCAGCCCGTTCCTGCTGGAGCAGACGTCCGCGTGAACCGCTGAGGAGTCAGGCGTACGCCGGTGCAGCCCGCGGAGTCAGCCGGAGACCGGTGCGATGCGGGGGTCAGCCGGAGGCCGGTGCCGTCCGCTCCCGTCTCGCGCGCTTCTTCTCCTGGTTGCCGCACGCGCCCATCGAGCACCAGCGGCGGCTTCCGGGGCGGGAGTTGTCGAGGAACAGGGCGCCGCAACGCGGACCACCGCAACGGCGTACGCGCCCCATCGCCGGGGAGGTGACGAGGTCCAGCGCGTCCCGCGCCACCAGGGACAGCACCGCAGCGACGACATCGTCGGCCTGCCGGCTCAGCCGGCCGGCCGCGTCGAGGCGCGGCACCGGTGTGGGCGCGGACGCCCATGCGTTGAGACGGGCGCGGACCTCCGCGGGCACCTGGACCGGGCCTGTGCCGCCCAGCCTGCCCGCCAGCAGGTCGTACAGCACCTCGCGCGCCTCGCGCGCACGGTTCACGTCCTCCTGGCGCACCGGCCGCGATCCCTCCGCCGGGGCGCAGGCGCAGCACTGTTCGGCCCACGCCAACAGCTCGTGCGGTGTGCGCAGTTCCTCCACCTCATCGGCGTCGCCGCGGTACCGCAGGGTGCGCAGGAAGTCGAGGCTGAGGCGCCCCGCGCCCTGCCGGAAGACGATCGAACCGGGCCTGTTCATACCGACAAGCCTACTGACGGCACCGGTTTGACTGGTACCTTGAGGAACCTGGGGAACCACTTAAACCGGTTCTAGCACCCTGTCGGTCTTCCGCTTCTCTCCTCACTTCCGCGTCTCCTCTTGGGGCTTCTCGTGTCCGTCACCTCCGCACCCGCCACCACCACGACCCGGTTACCCGGCCGGCTCCTGGCCCTGCTGTCCCTCACCTGCGGTGTCAGCGTCGCCAACATCTACTTCCCGCAGGCCCTCACCCCGCTCGTCGCCGACGACTTCCACATATCGTCCGGAGCGGCCGCGCTGATCGTGACGGCCGGTCAGTTCGGTTACGCGGCGGGCATCTTCCTCCTCGTCCCGCTCGGCGACCGCCTCCCCTGGCGCCGGCTGCTCGCCGTCCTCCTCTCCCTCACCGGGGCGGGCCTCCTCGTCGCCGGTACCGCGACGACACCGCTCGTCCTGACCGTCGCCAGCGTCCTGGTCGGGACGACCACCGTGGTACCGCAGATCATCATCCCGCTGGCCGCCGGTCTCGTCCCCGAGCACCGGCGCGGTACGGCGACCGGCATCCTGCTCAGCGGCCTCACCCTGGGCATCCTGCTCGCCCGGGCGTTCGGCGGCGGCCTGGGCGGCTGGCTGGGCTGGCGCGCGCCCTACCTCCTGGCCGGCGCCCTCGTCCTGATCCTCGCCGCCGTCGTGCCCAGTCTCGTCCCCGCCCACCGGCCGGCGGGCGCGCCCGCCTACCGCGACCTGCTGAAGGCACCCGCCGAGCTGCTGCGCACGGTCCCCGAACTGCGCCGCTCCTGCCTCTACCAGGCGTTGGTCTTCGCCGGATTCAGCGCCGCCTGGACGCTGGTACCCCTGCTCATGACCGGGCCCGCCTACCACCTCGGTACCGAGGCCGTCGGACTCGTCGCCCTGGTGGGGGCCGGCAGCGTCCTGTCGACCCCGTTCGCGGGCCGGCTCATCGACCGGCACGGGACCGACCGCATGAGCCTGTGGTGTCTGCTCGGCGCGCTGGCGGCCCCCGTCGTCCTGCTGCCTTCGTCGGTGGGCGGCGCGGCCGGTATGACGGCGCTGATCGCCGGGATGCTCGTGCTGGACGTCGCCCTCCAGTCCGGGCAGGTGGCCAACCAGACCCGCATCTTCACCGTGCGCCCCGATGCCAGGAGCCGGCTCAACACGACCTACATGACCTGTGTCTTCCTCGGCGGCAGCCTGGGGTCGTGGGCGGGCGTCACCCTGTACCGCCACTTCGGGTGGGCCACGGCCATGACCGCGGTCCTCCTGATCAACGCGGTCGCTCTGGGCCGGCATCTGCTGCATCTGACGTACGGCCGGCGTCGGAGGGCGGGGACCGCCGGCCCCTGAGACCGGGGTCGCGGTGCCGGAACGGCGGTGCTCCGCAGTCGGGTACGGCCTCCTGGCAACGCCCGTGAGACCGGCGGAGTGACGGTGCTCCGCGGCCGGGTACGGCCTCGCGGAACGGCCCCTGAGACCGGCGGGGATCGCTCAGACCGCGTCGTCCGGTCTGCCGGCGGGGACCAGCGGCCCTTGAGCCGAGGTCTCGGTGCCGGAGTGGCGGTGCTCCGCAGTCGGGTACGGCCTTGCGGAACGGCCCCTGAGACCGGCGGGGGTCGCTCAGACCGCGTCGTCCGGTCTGCCGAGCCCGGTCAGGGCGCCGACCGGGTCGAAGTCGGGGGTGCCGCGGGGCCACCAGTCGTCCTGGCCGGGGTCCGACTCATAGGCGTACCACAGGCCGTCGCGGCCCAGGCGGAGCTGGACGTGGCCGCGTGGGTGGGTGAGGCGGTTGCGCCAGGGCCGGAACGCCGGCAGGTCTGCGGCGAGCAGCAGCGGCCGGGCCCGGTCGAAGCGGCCGGCCGGCGGGTCCCACGGCTCCTCCAGCGCGGCCAGCCCCGCCGAGCCGCCCTGCCGCCAGGCCGCGACGGCACGCGCGAGATCGGCCGGGGTGCGCTGGGCGGCGTCGGCGAGTGTGGCGTACAGCGTGCGGGTGGCCGCAGTCAGCCCGGAACCGGGGCGGGCCGCGGCGAGCCGTACCGCGTCCTGCCACAGGGTCAGTTCGCCGACCGGGTCGCGTCCGGTGGCGAGCAGGGCATGGGCACGGGCGGCGGCGTCGGTCGCCAACTGGTCCAGCGCGAAGGGGTCGGGGCCGCCGGGCGCCGACGGGTACGCCGGGGGCTGCTCGGGGTGCGGGGGCACCGGCAACGGCGGTGGCGGCGGTGGGAGTTCGCGCGGAGCGAGGGCGTCGGCGGCACGGACTCCCGGCAGCGCCTGCGGCTGCCGTTCCCGGGCGGCACGTGCGGCTCGGGCGGCACTGCGCCGGGACAGCGCGTCGAGCAGTTCCTTCTCGCCCCGGCCGCGCAGCAGGAGCAGCACGAAGGGATCGGCGTCGAGCAGACGGGCCGTCTGGTAGCAGAGGGCGGCGGCGTGCTTGCAGGGGTGGCCGGAGTCCGGGCAGCTGCAACGGGGGGCGAGGTCGCCGGGGCCGGGCAGCAGGGGCACCCCGCAGTCGGCGAGCGACTGCGGCAACTCCTTGTCGAGCAGCGCCGCGATGTGCCCCGGCCGGTCGGCCGCCGCGTCCAGGAACCTCTCCCAGTCCTCGTCCTCCAGCGTCCGCAACCGCACCTGTACGCGGTACGGCCGGGGCCGGCTTCCGCGCACGTACGCCAGCACGAGTCCCGGGGTGACGGTGATCGCGTCCACATGCCCCTGGTCCGCGTACCCCCGCCCCCGCGCCAGCCGCTTCACGTCCAACGCGCCCTGCTCCAACGCCCCGACCCAGGCGTTGCCCCACCAGGTCCCGGCGAACGGCCCGTTCCCACCGGCGGTCTCACGCGGGGCGAACGCCGGGAAGGTACGGCGGAGTTCGGTGTCACGGTGCGGGGTGGCCATGGTCGTCGGTACGCGCGGTGCGGCGGGAGTGGGAGGAGTGCCGGTCGCGGGGCGCGCGGAGGGCTCGGCCGGGCCCGCCTGCACCGAGGCACCCCCCGCCGGCGTGGGCCGGGCGGCCGGGGTCCAGCGGGCGAACGGCCCGGCCGGGTCGGGGCGGGCGGGCATGTGTGCCGAAGGCTCGGGCGTGGGCGTCGGGGCGGACGGGGCCGAGGGGGTGGGTCGGGACGCCTCGGCGGGGGCACCGGGCACCCCCGTCGCGGAGGGCGCGGAGCCCCGCGGCTCGGAGGCGCGGTCCGGGAGTGCCGGGTCGGTCAACGGGTCCTCGGGGGTGGTGCCACCGGCTTCGCGTGAAGGGGCGGGGGCCGAGGACTCGGGTGCGGCAGCCGAAGGCTCTGCTGCGGAGGCAGGGGCCTGCGCGGCGGGGACCGGGTACGCAGGCTCGGACCCTGAGGGCGACGGCGCTGTCGCCGACGTCGACGGAGCCGGCCCGGTCGGCTCGGCCGAGGCGTCCTCCTCCGGTTCCTCGGCGGTCTCCTCCCACGTGGGCATGCGGAAGGCGGTCGCCAGGTACTGCCGCATGTCCCGCGCGGCCTTGGCCCTGGCGGCCGAGGTCCGCTGCCCCGGTGCGGGCGAGGTGCCCGGCGTGGCGGTGGCGGAACGTGCCGGTGTCCGCCGCTCACGCCGGGGTTCCGCCGTCTGCGCGCGCAGCGCTTCCGCTTCGCGCCGGGCCGCCCGCAGTGCCTCCCGAGCGATATCGCCGGGACGCCCGCCCATGGCACCGGCCGGTCCCGCACCCTCCGCACCCTCCGCACCCTCCGCACCCGCGTCAGCGGCACCAGCGTGAGCCGCGCCCGCTCCCCGCCCGGACCCCGCCCCAGGACGTGCGGCCTCCGCACGGTCCCCCTCCACCGCCGGGCCGTCGGCATCAGCCACCGCTGCCGGGCCGGCGGCCGTCGGCGGCACGCCCTGACCCCGACGCGTGGCAACGGCGGCCCTCAGAGCCGCGCGCGCCACATCGCCGGGCCTGCCCCCAGGAGCGCCGGCGAGCCCGGCCGGCCCCCCATCACCCGGCTCGCCCTCATCCCCGGACGGCACCGCATTACCCGGCTCGGCCCGGCCACCAGCACCAAGCGCACCGGACGGCAGGTCCCCCGACTCCCCCTCACCCCCGGACAGCACCGCATCACCCAACTCCCCCGGCCACCAGCACCAAACGCACCGGACGGCAGGTCCCCCGACTCCCCCTCACCCCCGGACAGCACCGCATCACCCAGCTCCCCCCGGCCACCAGCGTCAGGCACCGACTGCGGCATGCCCCCCGGCTCGCTCTCGCCACCGGACGGCACCCCGCCGCCAGGCCTCGACCCGCCATCCGAGGGCCCCGCCCCCGCCCCTGGCTCCGTTCCGTCCCCGCTCCCCGAGTGAGTCGTCTCCTCCACGGTGGAGTCGTGCGGCCCCGCGGCCGGCTCGGCAGACGTCTCCTGAGGGGTGTCCCGCGCCGGTCCTGCCGTGCGTGCCCGGTCGGCCTCGGCTCGCTCGCGGGCCGCGCGGAGGGCAAGGCGGGCGGCGTCGCCGGGGCGGGGCGGCGGCGTCATGGGATCCTCCGCAGGGAGACGAGGTCGGAGAGTTCGCGGTCGGTCAGCTCCGTGAGGGCCGCCTCGCCGGAGCCGAGGATCGCGTCGGCCAGGGCGCGCTTGGACGCGAGCATCTCGGCGATGCGGTCCTCCACCGTGCCCTCGGTGACCAGACGGTGGACCTGCACCGGCTGGGTCTGGCCGATGCGGTACGCGCGGTCGGTGGCCTGTTCCTCCACGGCCGGGTTCCACCAGCGGTCGAAGTGGATGACATGGCCGGCGCGGGTGAGGTTCAGGCCGGTGCCGGCGGCCTTCAGGGACAGCACCAGCACCGGTGTAGCGCCGTCCTGGAAGCGGTCGACCATGCGTTCGCGCTCCGGCACCGGTGTGCCGCCGTGCAGCAGGTCGACGGGGATCGCGCGGGCGGACAGGTGGGCGGTGAGGAGGCGGGCCATGCCGACGTACTGGGTGAAGACGAGCGCCGAGCCGTCCTCGGCGAGCAGGGTGTCCAGCAGCTCGTCCAGGAGGGCGAGTTTGCCGGAACGGGCGGCCAGGCGGTCGGGGCGCGGGTCCTCCTTCAGATAGAGCGCCGGGTGGTCGCAGATCTGCTTCAGGGCGCCGAGGAGCTTCAGCACCAGGCCGCGGCGGGCCATGCCCTGCGCCGTCTCGATGGCCAGCATCGACTCGCGCACCACCGCCTCGTACAGCGCGGCCTGTTCCCGGGTGAGCGGCACCGGGTGGTCCGTCTCCGTCTTGGGCGGCAGCTCGGGCACGATGCCGGGGTCGGACTTCTTGCGGCGCAGCAGGAAGGGGCGGACCAGTCGGGCCAGGCGCTGCACCGCTTCCTCGTCCTCCCCGTTCTCCACCGCCCGCGCGTGCCGCGCGCGGAAGGACTTCAGCGGGCCGAGGAGTCCGGGGGTGGTCCAGTCGAGCAGGGCCCACAGTTCGGAGAGGTTGTTCTCCACAGGGGTGCCGGTCAGCGCCACGCGCGCGGGGGACGGGATGGTGCGCAGCGCCTTGGCGGTGGCCGAGTAGGGGTTCTTCACGTGCTGGGCCTCGTCGGCGACGACCATGCCCCAGGGCTGTTCGGCGAGGAGGGCCGCGGTGGAGCGCATCGTGCCGTACGTGGTGAGGACGAAGCCGCCGTCCACGCCGTCCAGATTGCGTTCGGGGCCGTGGAAGCGGCGGACGGGGACGCCGGGCGCGAACCGGGTGATCTCCCGCTGCCAGTTGCCGAGGAGGCTGGCCGGGCAGACGACGAGGGTCGGCTCGGTGCGGGCCCGCTTCAGATGCAGGGCGATGAGGGTGACGGTCTTGCCGAGGCCCATGTCGTCGGCGAGGCAGCCGCCGAGGCCCAGGGAGGTCATCAGGTCGAGCCAGGCCAGGCCGCGGAGCTGGTAGTCGCGGAGGGTGGCGCGCAGGCCGGGGGGCGGGTCGGCGGGGCGCAGGCCGGCGGTGAGGCGGTCGCGGAGGGTGGCCAGCGCGCCGGCGGGAACGGCCTCGACGGTCTCGCCGTCGACCTCGGCGGTGCCGGTGAGGGCGACGGCGAGTGCGTCGACCGGGTCGAGGAGGCCGAGTTCGCGTGCGCGGGCCTTGCGGACGAGCGCGGGATCGACCAGTACCCAGCGGTCCCGCAGCCGTACCACCGGGCGGTGGGCCTCGGCGAGGGCGTCCATCTCGGCCTCGCTGAGCGGGTCGCCGCCGAGGGCGAGCTGCCAGCGGAACCGGAGCAGGTCCTCGCTCTCGAAGAAGCCGGTGCCGTCGGTCGCCGCGCCGGGCGCCGGGCGGACCACGGCGGTGGCGGTCAGGTCGTGGGCGAGGTCCCGGGGCCAGTGCACGGCGACCCCGGCGGCCGCGAGCCGGGAGGCGGCCACGCCGAGCAGCTCGCCCAGCTCCTCCTCGGACAGGGCGAGGACATCGGGGACGTCCTGCTCGGCGAGGCGGTCCAGGGGCGGCCACACCCGGGCGGCGCGTCGCACGGCGAGGGCCGCGTCGACGCGCGCGCGGGGCCCGAACGCCTCGTCCGCCTCGCCCGCCCACAGGGCCGCCGCGTCGGCCACCAGGGTGGGGTCGGCGAGGCTGTGCACCTGCACGACGGCCGCTCCGGCGGCGCGGGCGCCCTCGCTCGCGCCGGCGTCGAAGACGTCGTAGGCGGAGAGGTCCAGGCGGAGCGAGACGCGGACGCCCGCGTCCATCCCGGCGGCGACCTCGGCCGCCCACTCGTGCGCCGCGGGCAGGGTCTGGGGTTCACGGGCGGCGAAGGGCCGGCCGGCGGTGTACGGGGCGGCGGGGGTGCGCGGCAGGGTGTCGGCGACCGCGTCCAGGAAGGAGCGGATGAGGGCCTCGGGCTCGGGCAGCCGGAGGGCGCCCGGGCCGGGGAGGGGAACGGCGTGGCCCTCCGGGGGCAGGGCCGCGGCGATGGCGCGCAGGTGGGCGATGTCGTCGGGTTCCAGCGGGCCGGCCCGCCAGGCGTCGTGGCCCGCCGGGGTGAGGCCCGGCAGCAGCCGGCCGCGGGCGACGAGCCGCAGCGCGTGCAGGGCGGCCGCGCCCCAGCAGGCGGTGGCCGGGTGGGCGGCCGGGTCGCGCCGGGCGTCGACCAGCAGCGGCAGGGCCTCGGCGAGGGGCAGGGTCAGCGCGGGGACCTGCCGGCGGCGCACACCGGCGCCGTGCCGCCGCACGACCGTCAGCTCCTCGGGGTCACCCCCGCTCGCGGTGGGCAGCGGGTCGCCGGCGGGGTCCCAGAAGGCGAGGCGGCCCTGGCGCGGCAGGGGCGCGGGCAGGTAGACGGACGCGAGGCGCGCCGGCACCGGGTGCCCGGTCCCCGTGTCCCGGGGACCCCCCGCTCGCTCGGCCACCGCAGCCGTGCCGCTCATACGTCCTGCCACCTCCCGCCCGTGTGTCGGATCAGACGTCTTCGACTCTACGGGCGGGGTCTGACAATCGGCTCCGGAGGCGGGTGCCGGCCGTCGCTACGGGACCGTGCGGGAGACCACGAACACCATCGGATACTCCGGGTCGGACAGGTTGACGACCACGTCCTGGGTCGGCGCCGGGTTCTTCTGCTCGTGGGTGAGGCCCCACCAGGGGCCGCTGCCGCCGAAGGTCCAGCCGCTGACCTTGCGGTCGCGTTCGCCGATGGCGATGTCGTCCTTCTTCAGCTGGTCCCGGCGCACGCCCATGGCCTCAAGGAAGCTGTCCAGACCGGCGGGGTTGGTGCGGAACTGCACGTAGAGGCGGCTGGTCTTCCAGTTGTTCGTCTCGTAGTAGGCGACGTCGTCGGCGGGGTGCGGCACGGTCACCTGGTAGAGACGGCGCTGCACCTTCGACGGCCACCCCGGGGTGAGACCGGTCGCCGAGTACTTCGCCTCCTTGTCCTTGCCGCTGTCGCGGCTCTGGTTCGCGGAGATCACCAGGTAGCCGGCCGGGACGCCGATGAGGAGGACGATGATCAGCAGGGTGAGCGCCCGGCGCCTGGCCTTGTGGCGCGGGTCCTCGGCGGGCCGCTGTGGCTCGTCCGGCGGGCCGCCCTGGTGGGGCAGCGACGGTGTCATGCGGTGTCCCGGTCGCGGCGCGCCTGGGTGTACCGCTCGTAGCGCTCGTACCGCTCCACCCGGCGCCGCTTGGCCCGGCGGAACCGGCGGGCGACCAGCCGGGCCAGGTCGGCGGCGCCCACCATGCCCGCCTCGGGGCCGAGCTGGGCGCGGGTGATGCGGGCCTCGGGGCGGTAGCCGCGGCCGGTGAGGTGCCGCTTGAAGGCGTCCCGGGCCGGACCGATGAGCAGGTCGTCGGCGGCCGAGACGCCACCGCCGATCACGAAGCAGGACGGGTCGAGGGCGGCGGCGAGGTTGGCGATGCCGACGCCGAGCCACTGGCCGATGTCCTGGAGCAGCTCCACGCACATCGCGTCGCCCTCGCGGGCCAGCTCGGTGATCATCGGGCCGGTGATGTCGCCGATGTTGCCCTTGACGTGCTCGATGATGCCGTAGGCGACCGGCGAGTCGGCGGCGGCTAGCTCGCGCGCCTCGCGGACCAGCGCGTTGCCGGAGCTGTACTGCTCCCAGCAGCCGCGGTTGCCGCACGGGCAGCGGTGTCCGCCGGGAACGACCTGCATGTGGCCGAACTCGCCGGCGACGCCGAACTTGCCCCGCTTGACCTGGCCGTCCTCCAGGATGGCGCCGCCGATGCCGGTGCCGAGCGTGATCATGACCAGGTGGTCCTCGCCGCGGCCGGCGCCGAAGCGCCACTCCGCCCAGGCGGCCGTGTTGGCGTCGTTGTCCACCAGGACCGGTACGGAGAGCCGGCTGGCGAGGCGGTCGCGCAGCGGTTCGTTGCGCCAGGACAGGTGGGGGGCGAACAGGACGCGGTTGCGGTCGGCGTCGACCCAGCCGGCGGCGCCGATGCCGACCGCGTGCACGTCGTGCCGGTCGGACAGGTCCAGCACCAGCTCGACGATGGTGTCCTCGACGACCTTGGGGCTCTTGGACTTGTCCGGGGTCTCCGTGCGGAGCTTCTCCAGGATGTTGCCGTCGGCGTCCACGACGCCCGCCATGACCTTGGTGCCGCCGATGTCGATGCCGACGGTGGGGACACGGGGCGCGGTCAGGTGTGACCGGCGCTCGCGTGTGCCCACGGTGCGCAGGACGGGGGCTCGGCGGGAACCGATGGGGGCGGTGAGGTCGCGGTAGGTGCTCATCGGGCTCGATTGTGCCGCACGCTCACGCCGGGTGCCGCGCGGGGCCGGAGGACGGGGTGCGCGTCCGGCGCCGGGCGCGGGTGCGTCGTGGTGTGCCGCACCCACGCGGCGGAGCCGCACATCGGCACGGTCCCGCGCCCCTCAACTCCGTCGCAGTTCATGGCGGAGAGCGTCGAGGTCGGATCCCCCGGCCATCTGCTGGGTCAACTCGTCGAGCGTGATGTCGTTCCGTGTGTAGTGGCCCACCATGGTGCCGCGTCTCAACAACACGAAACGGTCGCCCACCAAGTAGGCGTGGTGCGGGTTGTGGGTGATCAAGACAACACCCAGGCCCTCGTCCCGTGCCGCCGCCACATATTTCAGGACCACACCGGACTGCTTGACTCCCAGTGCCGCCGTCGGCTCGTCCAGGACCAGCACCTTCGCGCCGAAGTGGACCGCCCTCGCGATGGCGACGCACTGGCGCTCGCCGCCCGACAGCGTGCCGATGGGCTGGTCGACGTCCCGGAGGTCGATGCCCATGCGGAGCAGTGCCTCGCGGGTGGTGCGGCGCATGAAGTCGGTGTCCAGGCGCTTGAAGGGGCCGGCGCCCTTGCGGGGCTCGGAGCCGAGGAAGAAGTTGCGCCAGACCGGCATGAGGGGGACGACGGCCAGGTCCTGGTAGACCGTGGCGATGCCCCGGTCCAGGGCCTCGCGCGGGGAGGAGAGGGTCGTCTCCTCGCCCTCGACGCGCAGGGTGCCGCCGTCGTGCTGGTGCAGGCCCGCGACGATCTTGATCAGGGTGGACTTGCCCGCGCCGTTGTCGCCGAGGACGCAGGTGATCTCACCCGCGTGGACCTCCAGCGAGACCCCTTCGAGGGCGCGGACGGTGCCGTAGTGCTTGCTGACGTCGGTCAGCTCGACGAGTGTCATGCGGTGGCCTCCGCGCGCTTGCGGACCCAGGCGTTGAGCAGGGTCGCGAGGAGCAGCATCGCTCCGAGGAAGAACTTGAACCAGTCGGGGTTCCACTCGGCGAAGACGATGCCCTTGCTGGTCATGCCGAACAGGAGCGCGCCGACGGCCGAGCCGACCGCGCTGCCGTGACCGCCGGTGATCAGACAGCCGCCGATGACGGCCGCGATGATGTAGATCAGCTCGTTGCCGACGCCCTCGCCGGACTGGACGGCGTCGAAGGAGAAGAGCAGGTGCTGGCCGGAGATCCAGGCACCGAACGCGACGCCCATGTAGAGGCCGATCTTGGTCCGGGCGACCGGGACGCCGACCGCGCGGGCCGCGTCCTCGTTGCCGCCGACGGCGAAGATCCAGTTGCCGGTGCGGGTGCGCAGCAGGATCCAGGAGGCGAGGGCGACCAGGCCCAGCCACCACAGGATGGTGACCTTGACCTCGACGCCGCCGACGCCGATCGTCGAGGCGAAGACGGCGTGGGCGCTGGTGAAGCCCTCCATGTCGGCGATGGTCTTGGTGGAGACCGTGCCGTCGATCAGCTTGGTGAAGCCGAGGTTCATGCCGGTCAGCATCAGGAAGGTGCCGAGCGTGATGATGAAGCTGGGCAGTTTGGTGCGGGTGAGCATGAAGCCGTTGAAGGCGCCGATGGCCAGCGTGACCAGCAGGGACACGCCCACGCCGACCCAGGTGTTCGCCGTCATCTGGTAGCTGAACATCGAGGAGACCAGCGCGGACGACGTCACCAGGACGCCTGCCGAGAGGTCGAACTCGCCGCCGATCATCAGCAGGGCCACGGGGACGGCCATGATCCCGATGGTCGAGGAGGCGTACAGGACCGTGCTGAGACTGGTGGCGCGCAGGAAGCCGTCGGCGGCGAACGCGAAGAAGACGAAGACGGCGAGGGCGCCGACGACCGAGCCCAGTTCCGGGCGGGCCAGCAGCTTCCGCAGCGGGGAGGTCTGCAAAATCCTTTCGTCGAGCAGTTTCTCGTCCGTGACCGCGCTCATCGGGTGCCCCGCTCGGTGTACTCCGCGAGGGCGGACGCCTGGTCCTTGGTGATGATCTGCGGGCCGGTCAGCACCGGACGGCCGCCGCCGAGCACGTCGCCGTTGTACTTGTACAGCCACAGCAGGTCGACCGCCTGGTAGCCCTGGAGGTACGGCTGCTGGTCCACGGCGAAGCCGAGGGTGCCGTTCTTCAGCGAGGCCGCCACCTTGGCGTTGAGGTCGAAGGTGTCGATCTCGGCCTTGCTGCCCGCGTCCGTCCGCGCCTTCACGGCGGTGTCGGCGTAGGGCGCGCCGAGGGTGACGACGGAGTCGATGGACTTGTCGGCCTGGAGCTTGGCCTCGATCGCGGACTGCACGTCGGGCATGTTGGTGCCGTTGACGTAGAGCTTGCGCAGCGTGCCGCGGAAGGTCTTGGCGACGCCGTCGCAGCGCTGCTCGTGCCCGACGTTGCCCTGCTCGTGCAGCACGCACAGGGCCTTCTTCTTCCCGCGCGCGTTCAGCTCGTCGCCGACGGCCTCGCCGGCGACGGTCTCGTCCTGGCCGATGTGGGTGAGGGCGCCGAAGGCCTTGGACTCCTCCGAGCCGGAGTTCACGGTGATCACCGGGATGCCGGCCTTCTCGGCACGGGCCACGGCGGCCTTCATGGCGTCCGGCTTGGCGAGGGTGACGATGATGCCGTCGACCTTCTTGTCCACGGCCGCGTCCACGAGCTGGGCCTGCTGCTGGGCCTCGTCGTCGTGCGAGTAGAGGAAGTTGATGTTGTCCTTGACGGCGGCCTGCTTCGCGCCGCTCTGCACGATGTCCCAGAAGGTGTCGCCGTCCCCCGAGTGGGTGATCATCGCGAAGGTCCAGCGCGGAGTGTTCACCGCCGCCCTGCCCTGGGCGGCGGCGGCCTTGCGGGCGTCCTCCGCCCGTTTGCCTCCGGTGCTGCTGCATCCCGCCAGGGACACGGAGAGTGCCCCCGCCAGCGCTATGCCTACCCAGGTCCGAAACCGTGCCACGAGGCCGTGCCCTTCTTGCCGTGTTCGTACAGACGCAAGGGGCCGTCGATCGCATCAGCGGCCCCAAACACTCCAGTATCGAACACGGGGAACACCCATGACATGACCGGGGAGCCCGCACGGGTCGCATTGTCCGGACATTGCGACGAAGGCGGTCGGCCGCTCAGGGGCGCACGAGGAGCTGGAACTCGAAGGAGTAGCGGCTCGGGCGGTAGGTGTGGTCGCCGAACTCCACCGCGCGGCCGGTGTCGTCGAAGGTGGTGCGCTGCATGGTGAGCAGCGGGGCGCCCTCGGCCTCGCCGAGCCGCTCGGCCTCGGTGGCCGTCGCGCCGCGGGCACCGATGGACTGGCGGGCGCTGTGCAGGGTGATCCCGGCGGCGCGCATCAGCCGGTACAGGCCGGTGGCCTCCAGCTGGTCCGTGTCCAGGTCGAGCAGGCCGGGCGGCAGGTGGTTGATCAGGTACGCCATCGGCTCGCCGTGCGCGAGGCGCAGCCGCTCGATGCGGTGCACGTCACCGCCCTCCGCGACGCCGAGCGCGGCGGCGACCGCGGCGGAGGCCGGGACGACCGTGTTGACCAGCACCTTCGTCGCGGGGCGCTGGCCGGCCGCCTCCAGGTCGTCGTAGAGGCTGCTCAGTTCCAGCGGGCGCTTGACCTGGCTGTGCACGACCTGGGTGCCCACACCCCGGCGCCGCACGAGGAGGCCCTTGTCGACGAGCGACTGGATGGCCTGGCGGACGGTCGGCCGGGACAGCCCGAGCCGCGCGGCCAGCTCGATCTCGTTGCCCAGCAGGCTGCCCGGGGTGAGGCTGCCGTGCTCGATGGCGGCCTCAAGCTGCTGGGAGAGCTGGAAGTACAGCGGCACCGGGGAGCTACGGTCCACACGGAGGTCGAGCGACACGGTCGGGTCCACATCTGGTTTCGGCACGGGCCCGAGCGTAACCCTGTGCCCGGTTGACGGGAAGTCGTGTAGTCCGGTTGTCCGGACATACGCATTGACAGCGCACGGGGTCGGCCCTCACTTTGTTTCCATGCGCATCGGGGTCATCGGTACGGGCCGCATCGGCACCCTTCACGCGAGGACGCTCAGCCGCCACCGCGAGGTCGGGTCCCTGATCCTGACGGACACGGACCCGGCGCGGGCGCAGACACTGGCGCACCGGCTGGGCGAGACGGCGGCGCCGGGCGTCGACGAGATCTTCCGGTGGGGCGTGGACGCGGTGGTGATCACCACGGCGACGGCGGCCCACGCCGAGCTCATCGGCCGGGCGGCCCGCTCGGGCCTGCCGGTCTTCTGCGAGAAGCCCATCGCGCTGGACCTGCCGGGCACGCTGCACGCGCTCGCCGAGGTGGAGACGGCCGGGACGGTGCTGCAGATGGGCTTCCAGCGGCGGTTCGACGCCGGTTACACCGGCGCCCGGGAGGCGGTCCGCGCGGGCCGGCTCGGCCGGCTGCACACCGTACGGGCCCTGACCTGCGACCAGGCCCCGCCGCCGGCGGAATGGCTGCCGCTGTCCGGCGGGCTGTTCCGGGACACGCTGATCCACGACTTCGACGTGCTGCGCTGGGTGACGGGCCGGGAGGTGACCGACGTGTACGCCGCCGGCTCCGACCGCGGCCCCGCGATGTTCCGGGAGGCCGGGGACGTCGACACGGGCGCGGCGCTGCTCACGCTGGACGACGGCACCCTGGCCACGGCTACGGCGACCCGGATGAACGGCGCCGGCTACGACGTCCGCATGGAGCTGGCCGGGGAGCGCGACACGGTGGTGGTGGGCCTGGACGACCGTACGCCCCTCGCCTCCACCGAGCCGACCGGTCCGCCGCCCGCGGACAAGCCGTGGGCGGGTTTCCTGGAGCGGTTCGGCCCCGCCTACGAGGCCGAACTGAACGCCTTCGTGGAGGTGGTGCGCGGCGAACGGCCCAACCCGTGCGACGGCCGCGAGGCACTGCAGGCCCTGCGTATCGCCGAGGCCTGCGAACGTTCCCGCCGCGAGCGGCGCCCGGTGGCACTGGCCGAGGTGCCGGGCGGAACGGGGACCCTGTAGGGCTGGTCGGTACGGCGCCGGGTCCGGGCGAGGGCGGCGGGGCGCGGCTCCCCGGTGGTGCCCGAGGGGCGCGCCACCGCGACCGGGGCGCGGACCCCGCCTCCGCGCGGCTGAACGTCGTACGTCGGCCCGGTGCCGGCCCGCCGCGCGGGTCGTCGGCCATGCCGACGACCCGGAACGCGGCCCTGCCGCGGCTGTGGCGTCCGGCCGCGCGCCGTCACCAGCGGACCGGCAGGCTTCTCACGCCTCGCATGAGCATGCCGGGCAGCCACTCCCCCGGCTCGCCGTCCAGGGTGAGGCCGGGAGCGCGGTCCAGGAGTGTGCCGAGCGCGATGCCGGCCTCCAGACGGGCCAGGGGTGCGCCCAGGCAGTAGTGGATGCCGTGGCCGAAGGCGAGGTGGCCCCGGGTGTCACGGCGGATGTCGAAGCGGTCGGGGTCGGCGAACCGGGCGCCGTCGCGCTGTGCGGCGGTGAGGCCGATCAGCACGTCGTCGCCCCGCCCGATGCTGGTGCCCGCGATCTCCAGCGGCTCGGCGGCGTACCGGTACGTCGCGTTCTCGACCGGGCCTTCCCAGCGCAGGGTCTCCTCCACCGCTCCGTCGAGGAGGGTCATGTCGGCGCGCAGGGCCGCCAGTTGGGCGGGATGGGTGAGCAGAGCGAGGACGGCGTTGCCGATGAGGTTGACCGTGGTCTCGTGGCCGGCGATGAGGAGCAGGTAGGCCATGCCTCGCAGCTCGTCCATCGAGAGCCGGTCGCCGTCCTCGGCGGTGGTGCGGATCAGGTCGCTGAGCAGATCGCCCGTGGGGCCCGCGCACCGCTTGTCCTCGATCAGCTCGGTGAGGTACTCGGCGAGGCGGACGGTCGCCGCGCGTTCGGAGTCCGCGTCGGTGGGCGCGACGACCTCGGTGGAGGTCTTCCGGAACTCCGCGCGGTCCATCTCGGGCACCCCGAGCAGCTCGCAGATGACCGTGATCGGCAGCGGGTAGGCGAGGGAGTCGATGAGGTCGGCGCGGCCGCGCGGCAGCATGTCGTCGAGCAGTTCGTCGGTGATCTGCTGGATCCTCGGGCGCAGTCGCTCGACCCTGCGCATGGTGAAGGCGCGTGCGACCAGGCCCCGCAGACGGGTGTGCTGCGGCGGGTCGGCGACGAGCAGGTACTTGCCGATGAGCTGCTCGTCCAGGGGCACGAAGCCCGTCCTGGCGCTGTCCTTCGCCAGCCGTTGGTCGGCGAGGGCGGCCCGCGCCTCCTCGTACCCCACCACCAGCCAGGTCTCCCAGGCTCCGCCCGGCATGGCGAGCCGGACCCGGTGGACGGGACCCCGCTCGCGCAGCCGCGCGTAGACTGGGTGCGGGTCCCGGCGGAGTGCGTCGCCGAACTCCGTCAGGTCGATCACTCGTTCCATGTCTCCCCCTGTGGACTGCCCGGAGGTCCCGGGCAGCGGCCGTCACCGGGACAACGCGCAGGGCGTCCGGATCGTGCCCGCCGGTCGGTACCCGCCGATCAGTGAAGCCGCGCCATCGTGAAGCAGCTGATCAGGGTGTGGTGGCGTGAGGGTCCACTGAAGCTCGCCACCACGGAGCATCCCGGAGTCCACGCAAGCAGCCGAAGCTCGATCGCCGGTCACCGGAAGGTCATGTGCGGCGCGGTACGGCTCCGTCCTGCCAGCGGTAGAGGTCGCGCAGCAGGGAGATCTCGGCGCCGTGGTGGATCAGCTCCCGGTTGACGTGGAGCACGATGCCCTCCATGGGAAACCGCTCGGGACCCACCGTGGGCGGATTCTCCAGGTCGGCGTCCGAGAGCTCGCGGACTCCCGCGTTCCATCTCCCGTACATCTCATCGAGCTGTTCCAGCGCCTCGTCAGCGGTCCCCGCGTAGGCGAATGTCCGGGAGTCGACGTCCTGGCCGCCGAAGTGCCATGCGACCCGGTAGCCCAGGCAGGAGACGATGATGTGCGCCAGCCGCCAGGCAATCGTGGTCACCGGCGCCGGCACCGGCACCGGGTGGGCGGACGCGGAGTCCGCGCAGTCCATCGTCCATTCACCCGAACCTGCCGACACCGGTGCGGCCGACGTGCCCCGAGGGCGGATGCTCCAGCAGCCGCGCACCGGCTCCCAGAAGTACTCCTCGTCGGCAAGACCGTGCAGCCGCGGCCGCAGGTTCTTGTGCCAGTGCCGGTCCAGCTGGTCCGCGAGCCGCTCGCTCCTTGTCATTTCCGCACACTACATACGACACATACGACGGAGACCTGGCTGCGCCCGTCGCCGGGAGTTGATGAGCCCTTCGGGGCCGCGCCGCAGCGAGCGGCTGTTCGACACTGGCGACCCGGCCGGCTGGGTCGGGTTCAATGACGTGTCGCCCCGTGCCCGCCCGTCTATGCCCCGTCGTCGGTGTCCTCCAACAGCCCCGCGTCATAGGCGAGCAGGGCGATCTGGACCCGGTTGTCCAGGCCGAGCTTGGCGAGGATGCGCGAGACGTGGGCCTTGACGGTGGCCACGCTGAGGAAGAGTTCGGCGGCGATCCGGGCGTTGGCGAGGCCGCGGCCGACGGCGACGGCGACCTCGCGTTCGCGGTCGTTGAGGACGGCGAGCCGGACACGCGCGCGGGTCCGCCGGGCGTCGGCGGCGGTACCGGCCGCGTGCCGCATCAACTGCCGGGTGACGGCGGGCGACAGCACCGGGTCGCCGGCCGCGACCCGGCGCACGGCGTCGACGATCTCGGCGGGCGGGGTGTCCTTGAGGACGAAGCCGGCGGCTCCGGCGCGCAGGGCGTGCAGCACCTGTTCGTCGGCGTGGAAGGTGGTGAGCACGACGACCTGCGGCGCGTCCGGCCGCGCACGCAGCCGTCGTGTCGCGGTGATCCCGTCCACCACCGGCATCCGGAGGTCCATCAGGACGACGTCCGGCCGGGCCCGCCGCGCCACTTCCTCGGCCTCCGCGCCGTCGGCGGCCTCCCCGACGATCTCGATGTCCTCGGCCCCGCCCACCATCAGCGCCAGACCGGCGCGTACGAGGGGGTCGTCGTCCACGAGGAGGAGTCTGATCGGCGTCGCAGTCATGGGGTCACGAAATCACGGGTGGGGAGGCGGGGCGGCGGGAACGGCCGGGAGCCGGGGGCACGCGTGCGCGTGCGTACGCCGGTGTACGACGCCGGCGCCCTCAGGCCCGCGGCCACGGCAGCCACCCGCGCACCACGAACCCCCCGTCCGGACGCGTGCCGTGTTCCAGGTGTCCGCCCGCGAGCGTGGCCCGTTCCCGCAGGCCGATCAGGCCCTGGCCGGAGCCGGGGACGGGTGGGACCTCGGCGGGTGGGGCGGGGTGGGCGACGGTGATCGTCAGGCCGTCGCCGGGCGAGCCGGTGAGGCGGAGGGTGACCTCGGTGCCCGGGGCGTGCTTGCGGGCGTTGGTCAGCGCCTCCTGGGCGATGCGGTAGGCGGTGCGGCCGACGGAGGCGGGGACGGTGGCCGGGTCGGTGACGCGGTGGTCGAGGGTGACCTTCATGCCTGCCTCGCGGCACTCGGCGACGAGGGTGTCCAGCGCGGCCAGCGTCGGCTGGGGACGACCGCCGGACGGTTCCTCGGACTCCCCGGTCCGCAGGACGCCGATGATCTCCCGCAAGTCCTGAAGGGCCTCGTGGGCGCTCTCCCGGATCACCCCGGCGGCCCGCGCCATCTCCTCGCGGGGCGCGTCCGGCCGGAACTCCAGGGCGCCCGCGTGCACGCTGAGCAGCGTGAGCCGGTGGGCGAGCACATCGTGCATCTCGCGGGCGATGGCCTCGCGGGCCAGCCGCTGCGCCTGCTCGGCGCGGAGCCGGGCCTCGGTCTCCGCCCGGTGCGCCCGGTCCCTGAGGCTCAGCATCAGCATCCGCTTGGAGCGGACGAACATGCCCCAGCCGGTGACGGACACGGTGAGCAGCGTGGTGAACGCGACGACGCCGGCGTAGGGCAGGTCGGGGTCGGGCCGTACCCAGTAGAACAGCGGGATGAGCGCGAGGTCGACGCCGCCGGTCCAGGCGACGTACCGGAAGGGCCGGTGTACGGCGAGCGTGAACAGGGCGACCATCGCGGCGCCGCCCGAGCTGTTGGACAGCAGGCCGACCGGGATCATCGCGACGGCGAGCCCGACGGGCCACCGGCGGCGCAGCCAGACGGCGCCGCAGGACAGGGCGCCCAGCGTCTGGTCGAGGACGGCGAGGGAGTGCGGCAGGCCGGGTTCCTCGGCGAGGCCCTGGGCGGCGGCCAGGCCGAGGACGACGGCCAGGAGGAAGCAGGAGAAGTCGACGACCCAGTCGCGTGCCGTGCGCCGCGGCCGTCGGCCGGGGGCCCCGGCGTCCGGGTCAAGCTCGTGGACGAGGGCGGAGGGGAACAACCACCGGCGGCCGGTGAACTCCCCTGGCGCCCGCGCCTGTTCGTCTTCGGTCACGGTCGCAATCTACGGCCGGATCGCGCCCTGCGGCCTTCCGCGCCCCGGATCACCGACCGAGCGACCGGGATCGTCGACCGAAGTCGCATCGACGTGGACTTCCGGATGCCGCCCGCCGGCGCGGGCACGGCCTTCGGACACGGGGCATCCGCCCTGTGGCCGATGCGTGGGTCCGGGCCGCGCGGCAAGAGTCGTGCTGTGAAACAGGTACTGGAATGCGTCGGATTCATCGCCCTGGTGCAGGGCGCGCTGGGCCTGGTGCACGAGTTCACCGACTGGCATGTGGGTCTCGTGCAGCGGATCGGCTTCCTCGACGGCTACGAGGTCTACGCGAGCGTCGCGCTCCTGTTGCTGGCGTTCGCCCTGTTCGCCGCGGCGGAGAGCGGGGGGTCCGACTGAGACTCCGGACACCGGGCCAACTGCGCGAGAACTCCTCGTACTTCACGGGAAATCCTTCAGGATTGTCATTGACATGCCACCTTCTACGCGCGTCATCATGAGGCCATGAGATTCCCCCCACGGATCACACGCATCGGTGCCGCAGCCGCTGTCCTGTCCGCCCTCCTCGTCGGCGGCACCGTCACCGCCACCCCGGCGGCCGCCACGGTCGGCAGCATCTGCCACAGCGACCTGCCCTCACAGGCGTACGACACGCTCGACCTGATCGAGCGGGGCGGGCCGTTCCCGTACGCGCAGGACGGGACCGTCTTCCAGAACCGGGAAGGCGTGCTGCCCGGCCGGCCGTCCGGCTACTACCACGAGTACACGGTGATCACGCCGGGCTCGTCCACGCGCGGCGCCCGACGCATCGTCACCGGCGACCGGTACCAGGAGGACTACTACACCTCCGACCACTACGCCACGTTCGACCTGGTCGACTTCGGCTGCTGAGGTCCGGCCCGGGCCCCTCGCCCCGCGTACTCCCCCACGGAGAACCCGGGCGCGGGGCGGAGCGGCCGGCACGGTCGCGCGGACCCCGTCCGTGCGACCGTCGGGACTACGCCTCCTTGTGGCTGAGCAGGATGTCGACTCCGGCCCGGCTGCCGTCCACGGTGACCTGCGTGGCCACCGGCGCGTACCCGGCGGCGATCACGGTGTACTGCTCACTGGCGAGGTCGGTGAAGGAGTAGCCGCCGTCGACGCTCGTGGTGCGCGTCCCGACGACGTTCCCGGCGGCGTCGATCAGGGTCACCCGGGCGTCCTCCAGCGGTCGTCCGTCCTGGGTGTGCACCGTCCCCCACAGGGTCGCCGCGGTGGACAGCCGGATGTCGCAGCGGGTGGTCTCGGCGGAGACGGTGGCCGGCACGGCGGCCGGGCGGTGACCGGGCGCGCTGACGCTGAGCGTGTAGTCGCCGGGCAGCAGGTCGCCGATCCGGTAGCCGCCGCCCGTACCGGTGGTCGCGGAAGCCGTCACGTCACCGTGCCGGTCGGTGGCCACCACCAGGGCGCCGGGAAGCACCTCCCCGTCCCCGCCGCGCACCGTGCCGGCCACGCCACCCGGGCTGGGCAGCACCACGAGGTCGTGGGAGACGGGCGTGCCGTCCAGGGTCAGCGTGGCGACCTGCGGCTGGTACCCGGACGCCGAGCCGATGAGGACCAGGCTGCCGCGCTCGGGAATGTCCACCGCGTACCAGCCGTCCTGCCCGGAGGTGGTGCGGGCGAGCTGGTGACCCGTCGCGTCCAGCACGGTGATCGCGGTACCGGGCACGGGTGCGCCCGCACCGTCCCGCACCTGTCCACGGATGGCCGCCGCACCGCCCGCACCGACGGCCGGGAGGGTGGCGGTGGCGGTCCGCCCGGCGGTCCCGGGCACGGTCTCTGCGGCGGCCGGGGCCACGGCGCCGGGTTCGGCCCCGGCGGCAGGGGTGGTCTCGGACCGGACCCGCCCCCCGGCGTCCTGTGCGGGCAGGCTCGCCCTCGTCCTGGCGCGGAACAGCAGCACGGTGACGAGCACGGCGAAGGCGAAGAAGCCGGCCGACCACCAGTAGGCGACGGTGTAGCTGTGCAGCGCCGCGTCGGCCTTGACCAGGGGGTCGGTCAGGTGGTGCTTCGCGTAGTCGGTGGCCGCGCTGGTGGCCAGCGTGTTCAGCAGCGCGGTGCTGATCGAGCCGCCCACCTGCTGGGTGGTGTTGACGGCCGCCGAGGCCACGCCCTGGTCACTCGCCCGCACCCCGAGGGTGGCGTAGCTCATGGCCGCGGGCATCGACATGCCGAGGCCGGCGCCCAGCAGCAGCAGCGGCGGCAGCACGTGCGGCGCGTAGCTGCTGTGCAGGTCGAGGCGGGTCAGCCAGACCATGCCGCCCACGGCCAGCAGCATGCCGACGGGTACGACGATCTTGGGCCCGATCCTCGGCACCAGCCAGTTGGTGGAGAGCTGTGCCATCACCATCAGCGCGCCGACCATCGGCAGGAAGGCCACGCCGTTCTTGACCGGCGAGTAGCCCAACGTCGACTGGAGGTAGTAGGTGAGGAAGAGGAAGACGCCGAACATCCCGGCGGAGGAGATGAGCACGGTCGACAGGGCGGCGGCGCGGTCCCGGTCGGCCAGGACGCGCAGGGGCAGGACGGGGTGCTTCGCACGGGCCTGCCAGAGGAAGAACGCCACCAGCAGCAGACCGCCCGCGGCGAGGAAGCCCCAGGTCATCCAGTTGTCCCAGTCGTGCGTCTCGGCGTTGGCGAAGCCGTAGACGACACCGAACAGACCGCCGGAGACCAGGACGGCGCCGAGGATGTCCAGCTTGGGCCGCTCGGCCGGGACGGAACGGCCGATGAGGACGACCGCGCCGATCAGCGCGGGAATCGCGATGACGTCGTTGACGTACAGCGTCCAGCGCCAGTTGAGGTACTCGGTGAGCAGGCCGCCGAGGACCAGGCCGACGGCGGCACCGGAGCCAGCGATGGCGCCGAATATGCCGAACGCCTTGGCGCGTTCCTTGGGTTCGGTGAACGTCGTGGTCAGCAGGGACAGCGCAGCCGGCGCGAGCAGGGCGCCGAACAGCCCCTGCACGGCGCGCGCGACGACCAGCATGGTGAAGCCGTTCGCGGCGCCGCCGACCGCGGAGGCGGCGGCGAAGCCGACGATGCCGATGATGAAGGTCGTCTTGCGGCCGAAGAGGTCGGCGAGCCGGCCGCCGAGCAGCAGCAGGCTGCCGAACGCCAGGGAGTAGGCGGTGACGATCCACTGCCGCCCGTTGTTGTCGAAGCCCAGGTCCTGCTGGGCGGAGGGCAGCGCGATGTTCACGATCGTGGCGTCGAGCACGACCATGAGCTGGGCGAGGCCGATCACGGCCAGCGCCCACCAGCGGTGCTTCGGCGGGGCATGGGTGTGGCCGGACGGCCCGGCCTGGACGGTGGCGACCGGGATGACTTCCACGATGGGACTCCCTGATGGTGCTCGGATTGCTCGGTTGTGCGTCAGCGCCGGCAGGACGACCGTGTCCCCGCCGCCATCGGTCCGAAACAGTTTCGTACTGCAAAGGTAGGCAATCGGGCAGCGAGACTCAAACGTTTCGATCGACCTCCGGAGGATGTGCGGCAGGTCACAGACCAGGGAATCGGTCAGTCTTTCGAGCCGCACGACCGACGTGCGCCATCCCCCCGCGCTCGGATCAGCCTCTCGCCCGGCGCCCCCACGCCGTCCCGGCGAGCACCAGCGCGCCGCCCACCAGGCCGAGCGCGCCGAGCCGGTCGCCGCCCAGCGCGATACCGGCGCCGGCGGCCCACAGCGGCTCGGTGCCGAGCAGCAGACCGACCCGCGAGGGAGAGGTGCGGCGTACGGCCCACATCTGCACGAAGAAGGCGAACACCGTGCACAGGGCCGACAGGAACAGCAGCCCCGCCCACTCCCGCGCGCCGAAGTCCGTCGCCGCGGTCCACGGCGCCGGTCCGCCCCCGGCGGCCGACAGCAGGGCGAAGACGACGACGGCGGAGCCGAGCTGGACCGTCGTCAGCGGCAGCGCGCCGGCGTCCTGTACGGCCCTGATCCGGGACATGGCCAGGACGTGCACGGGTGCACCACCCCGTACGTCTCCAGCAGGAAGACCCCGGCGAGGACCAGCCCGAGCAGGGCCGCGCCGCGCCACTGGGCGCCGGTGAGCGCGCGCAGGGCGCGGCGGCCGGCGAGGGCCAGGGCGGGAAGCGCGAGGGCGAACCGCAGCACCAGGACGGCGAGCACCGTCCGGGGAGTGGTGATCTCCTTCGCCGCGAGGTAGCTGGCGCCCCAGCAGACCGCGACGAGCAGCAGGGGCAGGTCGGTGTGCCAGGCCCGGCGGGGCGCGAGCGCGGCGGGCACGGCGAGCGAGGACATCGGTGCGGCTCTCCCGGTCTCCGGAAAAGGGGTGCGGAGACAACGGCGGCTCGCACGGGACGCGCTCACCGTACCGACGCGGACGATCTTCGGCCAGGCCCTTCGGCCCGGCTGTTCCCCGGGTCAGGCCGGCTCGGAACCGGCCTCCTCGGGGAGGTCGTACGTGCCGTACTCCGGGCTGCCCGCCAGGTCGTACGTCTGGATGGAGATGCCCGAGCCGGTGACATGGCCGGAGCGGTGGGTGAAGCGGGTGGGGAGCGTGCCTTCCGTGAACAGGCGGCGGCCGGCGCCGAGGACGACCGGGAACGTCAGCAGGTGCAGGGTGTCGACGAGCCGGAGGTCCAGCAGCGAGCGGACCAGGGCGCCGCTGCCGTGGATCTGGAGTTCGCCGTCCGTGCGCTCCTTCAGCGCGGTGACCTCCTTGGCGAGGTCGCCGGAGACGACGGTGGTGCCGGCCCAGCCGGGTGCCTGGAGGGTGGCGGAGACGACGTACTTCGGGAGCGCGTTGAGCTTGCCGGCGATCGGGTGGGCGGGGTCGGTCACCTTCGGCCAGTAGGAGGCGAAGATGTCGTACGTACGGCGGCCGAGCAGGAAGCCGGCCGCGCGGGCGAAGACCTCGGTGATGTACCTGCCGGAGTCGTCGTCGGCGAGCGGGAAGCTCCAGCCGCCCTGGTCGAAGCCGCCGGTGGTGTCCTCCTGAGGGCCGCCGGGTGCCTGGTGGACGCCGTCGAGGGTGACGAAGATCGTGGAGACGAGCTTGCCCATGGCGGGTGCCTTCTTCCGGGTGCGGGGTCTGCGGTCGACAGGTCAGACCCCGCGCCCACCCGCGACTCATCGGTCCGGCCGCGTGTCCCCGGGCCGTGACTCACCGGTCCGGCCGCCGGCCCGGGCAGAACCCGGCTCAGCCGGCGTGCGTGGAGAACAGTCCGCCGGTCGGGCCCTGCTTGTCGCCGCCCTGGGCCTTCTTCAGGGCGTTGGCGAGGCTCTCGATGGTGAGGGACTGGAGGATCACCCGGCCGTTGCCCTCCAGCGTGGCCAGGGACAGGCCCTCGCCGCCGAACACGGCGTTCATCAGGCCCTGGCGGTTGAGGCCGCCGACGCGCTGGACGCCGTACTGGATGCCCTCCTCGAAGGCGACCACACAGCCGGTGTCGACCTCGATGCGGCCGCCGAAGTCCGCCGGGTTCAGGTCGATGAAGTTGCCCGCGCCCGCGATGATCACCGTTCCGTGTCCGGTGAACTTCTCCAGGACGAAGCCCTCGCCGCCGCTCATGCCGGTGCGGCCGCCGGCGAAGGCGATGCCGAAGTCGACGGTGGACTCGGCGGCCACGAAGGCGTCCTTCTCGGCGAACCACGCGCGCGTGCCGTCCAGCTCCAGGGCGCGCATCTCGCCGGGCAGCACGCCCGCGAAGCCGACCGTGCCCTCGCCGCCCTGGGCGGTGAAGTACTGGAAGGCCAGCGACTCACCGGCGAGCATGCGCTGGCCGACCTGCATGGCGGTGCCCATGGCCTGGCGGAGCAGACCGCCCATGCCGCCGCCCGAGCCGCCCTGCTGCTGGCCGCCGCTGCCGGACGGGCCGGACAGCCGCGTCTCCATGGTCACGTTCGTGGTCTTGAACAGGAACTTCCCGGCCTCGCAGTACACGGTCTGGCCGGGGTGCAGGTTGACGACCGCCATCTGCATGGCGTTGCCGACGATCTCTTGCTTAAGGGTCACGTGGGGAGAACGCGAAGGGAGGAGGGAAGAGTTCCGGCAGCCCGGAACAGGGGTCCGCGCGGGTGACGCGCGGGAGACCCCGGTGCTGTCCGGCCGGGACGTCCCACGCGCGTGGACGGGCATCGGCGCGCACACGCGCGTGGGAAGGGCGTCAGCGCGGGGATCAGCCGCCCAGTTCCTGGTGGCGGGCGGCGAGGCCGCTCGCGCCCTGCTCGGTCAGGGAGCCGAACAGGCGCAGGCGGGAGATGCCGCCGTCGGGGAATATGTCGATCCGCGCGTGGGTGCCGACCGCCGGCTCGGGCAGGACGAAGCGGTGGTCGGTGTCCGGCTGGAGGCGGGTGCGGGGCAGGATCTCCCGCCACTCGCCGTCCTCCCCGTCCTTCACGGACACCGAGGCCCAGCCGGCGCTGTTGCCCTTCAGGTAAGCCGTGTCGATCTCGATCGCGCGGATCTGGGACCGGGCGACGAGCCGGTAGCGGATCCAGTCGTTGCCCTGGTCGCGGCGCCGGCGGGTCTCCCAGCCGTCGTCCATCTTGCGGGAGCGGCCCGGCTGGATGGTGTTGGTGGCCGGGGAGTAGAACAGGTCGGAGGCGTCCTCGACCCGGCCGCCGTTCTCCAGGGCGACCACGTCGAAGGTGCCGAGGACCGCCAGCCACTCGGGATCGGGGACCACCTCGCCGTACACGCGCAGGCGGGCGATGCCCCCGTCGGGGTGCTGGTTGACCCGCAGGTGCGTGAAGCGCTGCTCGACGGAGACGGCGAAGCCGTTCGCCGCGTGGCCGCCGACGGCGGTGCGCGGGACGATCGTCGTCCACTTCACGTCGTCGCCCAGCAGCTCCTCCGGGGACGGCGAGCCGGGTACGGACGCGGCCTCGACCGAGACGGCCTGCGGGTAGTTGCCGCGGAAGTGGGCGGTGTCGACGACGATCCCGCGGATCACACCGGGCGCGCCGAGGCGGACCAGCGCCCAGTCGTGGTCCTCGGCGGTCGGCCACGGGTGCTCGGCTGAGGCGCCGCGCCGGCGGCGGGTCTCCCAGCCGTCCATGATCTTGCCCTTGTGCCCGAAGTGCTCGGGGTCGAACTCGGCCCGCTCGGGCACCAGCAGGTTCTCCCGCTGGGCGAAGAACTCGTCGTTGGCGGCGATGACACCGGCGCCGAGCCGCCGGTCGGCGAGGTTGGCGTACCGGGTGAAGGGGAAGTCGGCGGTGCGGTAGTCCGCGTACGGGTCGCCGCCTCCGTAGGGGTTCGCGTCGCCGGTGAAGCTCTCAGTCGCCGTCACGGTGATCAGTGGGTCCTCTCTGCGGGTCGGCCGGGTGCGGTTGCGGTGGTGGGTCACTGGGGGCGGGCGAGCAGCGTGCCCCGCGGCGCGGTGAACTCGCCGTCGGCGACGATGCGTTCGCCGCGCAGCCAGGTGGACTGGACGACGCCGTACAGGGTCCGGCCGGCGTAGGCGGTGACCGGGTTGCGGTGCTGGAGGCCGGCCGGGTCGACGGTGAAGGTCTCGTCGGGGGCGAGGACGGCGAAGTCGGCGTCGTGGCCCGGGGCGATGGCGCCCTTGGAGGCGCCGAGGCCGACCAGGCCGGCGGTCCGCGTGGACATCCAGCGCACGACGTCCTCCAGGCCGTGGCCGCGCTCGCGGGCCTCGGTCCAGACGGCGGACAGGCTGAGCTGGAGGCCGGAGATGCCGCCCCACGCGGTGGCGAAGTCGTCCCTCTTCAGGTCGGCGGTGGACGGCGAGTGGTCGGTGACCACGCAGTCGATGGTGCCGTCGGCGAGCGCCTCCCAGAGCAGGTCCTGGTTGGCGGCCTCGCGGATGGGCGGGCAGCACTTGAACTCGCTGGCGCCGTCCGGGACCTCCTCGGCGGTCAGGGTGAGGTAGTGCGGGCAGGTCTCCACGGTGATGCGGACGCCCTCGGCACGGGCGGCGCGGATCAGTGGCAGGGCGTCGCTGGAGGACAGGTGCAGTACGTGCACGCGCGCGTTCAGGCGCCGGGCCTGTGCGATGAGGTTCGCGATGGCGGTGTCCTCGGCGTCGCGCGGGCGGGAGGCGAGGAAGTCGGCGTACCTGGGGCCGCCCTGCTGCGGGGCCGCGGCCAGGTGGTGCGGGTCCTCGGCGTGCACGATGAGCAGCCCGTCGAACCCGGCGATCTCGGCCAGGCACTGAGCGAGCCGCTCCTGGTCGAGGTGCGGGAACTCGTCCACGCCGGACGGGGACAGGAATGCCTTGAAGCCGAAGACGCCGGCGTCGTGCAGCGGGCGCAGGTCCTTGAGGTTGTCGGGCAGGGCACCGCCCCAGAAGCCGACGTCGATGTGTGCCTTGTCCCGGGCGACGTCCTGCTTGATGCGCAGGTGCTCGACCGTGGTGGTCGGTGGCAGGGAGTTGAGCGGCATGTCGATCAGGGTGGTGATGCCACCGGCCGCCGCCGCGCGGGTGGCGGTCCAGAAGCCCTCCCACTCGGTGCGGCCGGGGTCGTTGACGTGCACGTGGGTGTCGACCAGGCCGGGCAGCAGGACGTGGTCGCCGACGTCCTCCAGGCGGGCGGCGGCCGGGACCTCGGCGTCGTACGGCAGGACGGCCGTGATCGTCCCGGCGGACACGGTGACGGTGGCGGCCCGTGTCCCTTCCGGAGTGATCACGCGCGTGGAGCGCAGCACCAGTTCAGCGTCGGACACCCGAACCCCTCTCTCTACCGCCGTTTTACGTCCAGGAAACGGGATTTACACCCACGTAACGGACTTCAACGTTCTGTTGAAGGAGTCTTCACTCCCGCTCCCCCGCCGTCAAGAGGCACACTTCTGGGCGGCATCGAAGCGCCATCAGGTCTGGACGTTTCCACAAAGCGGAATTAGAATTCCAGCAAGCAGAACGTAGCTACGTACAAGCAGGGAGTCAACCGACTGCCGGGTAGGCTTCTGCTCTCCCCGCCAGTCCCGAAAGGAACGCGCCGTGCCGACGTCCAGCGCCAGCACCACCGACTCCGCCAAGCCCTCCGCCGCCGGCGGGGTGCAGTCCCTGGAGCGCGCCTTCGACCTGCTTGAGCGGATGGCGGACGCGGGCGGCGAGGTGGGGCTGAGCGAGCTGTCCGCGGCGAGCGGGCTGCCGCTGCCGACCATCCACCGGCTGATGCGCACGCTGGTCGCCTGCGGTTACGTCCGTCAGCAGGCCAACCGGCGCTACGCCCTCGGGCCCCGGCTGATCCGCCTCGGCGAGTCCGCCTCCCGGCTGCTCGGCACCTGGGCGCGGCCGTACCTGGCCCGGCTGGTGGAGGAGACCGGCGAGACGGCGAACATGGCGCTGCTCGACGGGGACGAGATCGTGTACGTGGCCCAGGTGCCCTCGAAGCACTCGATGCGGATGTTCACCGAGGTCGGCCGGCGGGTGCTGCCGCACTCGACCGGCGTGGGCAAGGCGCTGCTGGCCGGGGTGCCGGACGACGAGGTGCGGGCGCTGCTGGCCCGGACGGGCATGCCGGCCGCCACGGAGAAGACCATCACCACGCCGGAGGGGTTCCTGGCGGCGCTGGAGGAGGTGCGGCGGCTGGGCTACGCCGTGGACGACAACGAGCAGGAGGTCGGGGTGCGGTGCCTCGCGGTGTCCGTGCCGGACTCCCCCACGGCGGCCGCCATCTCCATCTCCGGACCGGCGGGACGGGTCACCGAAGCGGCCACGGAGAAGATCGTGCCCGTGCTCCAGCAGATCGCCGACGAACTGTCGGCCGCACTGGTCAGCCAGAACCAGGGCTGACGGGGGTACGGCGCCGGTACGTCGAGTGCCGCCACCGCGAGGAGGCCGTCGCCCACCCCGACGGCCAGGGCTGCCCCGTACGGCGTCGGGGGCTGGCCCGCGCGACCTCGGGAGCCGATCAGCACGACCTCGGGGGCCGATCCGCACGACCTCCGGAGCTGCCCCCTGCGACGCCGAGAGCTGATGCCTGTGTCCAGGGAGGCCGGGGCGTCCGCTTCGAGGGCGACGGGCACTCGGGTCCGTCCGGCTCGCCCGGCCACGGCGAGCCCGCGGCCGCTTCAGAGGACGCCCTGCACGACGTCCGGCACCGCCTGCCGCCGCCGACCGGTGCCGGACCTCCCGGGCACGCCCCGGCGGCGGGGGCACCGGGCATCGCATCTGCGTCCCGGCTCGCCCCCGGCTGAGTACCCGTGCTCATGCGCCCCCTCCGCCCGCCCGGGCAGGGTGGCGGTATGGACCTCCCCGTCGCCCCGCCCGCCTTCGACGCCACCGACGGTCCCGGACCCCACCGCCGCGCCGACCGGGGGGCCGATGTCGGAGCCGGGTGCGGGCTGGTGTTCCTGGAGCTGGTCGCCCTGGTGGTGATCTTCGGGCTGTGGGCGTTGTCCGGGTGGACTTTCGACACGGCCGAGACCGCCACGACCGACCCCTTGTGGAACTACCTGGCCGCGGCCGGCGGAGTCGGCGTCCTCGCCCTCGTGGCGGGCCTGATCGCCGCGCGGGCCGGTGCCGTCGTCACGGTGGCCACCCAGGCCGTCATGGCCACCCTGGTGTGCCTCATCGTCTTCGGCGGGGCCGCCGCGCAGTCCCACCAGGACCAGGTCTGCCGGGACATGCCGTCGGCGGCGGGCTGCCGGGGCGACGAGCGGCCCTAGCGGACGGTCAGGCCCCGGCGTCCGGATCCGCCCGGCGTCGCGGGGCCCGGTCACGGGGCGGTTCGCCGAACAGGTCCACCGCGTCGCGCACCTGGGACAGCCCCCGGGCCAGCGCGCTCACCGAACCGATGGCGCCGGCGACCAGCAACAGGGAGCTGCGCAGGCGCGGGATCTCCGGCAGGCCGCCGGCGGCCATCGCGGCCAGCGCCGCGAGTTCGTCCTCCGCTATCACCCGGTCGGGGAAGTCCGCGGGCAGCGCGGCGAGTTCGCGGCGCAGACGGGACACCGCGGTCCGCAGTTCCGCCACCCTAGGGTCCTCGTCGCTGCCGGTCACCGGCCTCTGCCCCAAGCTCCGCAACACAGCCCTCCCCCCTGACACGCCGTCGTGCGCGGGCCAGTAAACGCCACCCCGTGCGGGAGCGCCACAGCGCGGACCGAATTTCAGCCCAACGGAAGCGGCGCCGGAAAACCGGCCGAATCCACGGCCGTCGGGTATGCAGGACCCATGACGGACAACCAGGATCTCCAGGGGGGTGTCGCGGGGCTGCTGCTCGCCGCCGGCGGCGGCAGACGGCTCGGCGGGCGCCCCAAGGCACTGCTTCCGCACCGGGGCCGGCCCCTGGTCGAGCACGCGGTCGGGGTGTTGCGCGCGGCCGGGTGCGAGCGGATCCACGTGGTGCTGGGCGCCGCCGCGGACGAGGTCCGGCAGCGCGCCCGGCTCGACGGCTGTGTGCTGGTGGACAACCCGGACTGGGCGGCGGGCATGGGCTCCTCGCTGCGCGCGGGGCTGGCCTCCCTCGCCGGTACGGGCGTCCGCGCGGCCCTGGTGAGCCTGGTCGACCAGCCCGGCATCGGGCCGGCCGCGACGGCCCGGGTGCTCGGCGCCTGCGAGGACGAGACGTCCCTGGCCTCGGCCGCCTACGCGGGGGTACGCGGGCATCCGGTGCTGTTCGGTGCGGCGCACTGGGCGGGCATCGCCGGGACGGCCACCGGGGACCGCGGGGCGCGGGCCTATCTGAAGGCGCACGAGGGGGAGATCCGGCTCGTGGAGTGCGCGGACGTCGCCGAGCCGTACGACATCGACACGGAGGCCGACCTGAGCCGCCTGCGGTGACCGGGGTGGCACGGGGCGCCACCATGCCTCGACCCGGAGAATCTCGACATCAACAAACCATTGAACTTCCACGATGAGGAAACTACTATCCACTGATCAGAAGCGCCTGTCCGCACAGTCGGCGCTCACCGTCCTGTTCGTGCCCCTTGGCACGAGGTGCCACCGCTGAAGGAAGTGACAGCTCATGTCCGCACCAGCGCCGTCCCCGCTGGCCATCGTCGACGCCGAGCCCCTGCCCCGGCAGGAGGAGGTCCTCACGGACGCGGCGCTCGCCTTCGTGGCGGAGCTGCACCGGCGGTTCACCCCGCGCCGTGACGAACTCCTGGCCCGCCGGGCCGAGCGCCGCGCCGAGATCGCCCGCACCTCCACGCTCGACTTCCTGCCGGAGACGGCCGCGATCCGCGCGGACGACTCCTGGAAGGTCGCCCCGGCCCCGGCCGCGCTGAACGACCGGCGCGTCGAGATCACCGGCCCCACCGACCGCAAGATGACCATCAACGCGCTCAACTCGGGCGCGAAGGTCTGGCTCGCCGACTTCGAGGACGCCTCTGCCCCCACCTGGGAGAACGTCGTCCTCGGCCAGCTCAACCTGATCGACGCCTACACCCGGAACATCGACTTCACCGACGAGCGCAGCGGGAAGTCGTACGCCCTGCGGCCGGACGAGGAGCTGGCGACCGTCGTCATGCGCCCGCGCGGCTGGCACCTGGACGAGCGGCACCTGGCCGACGCCGACGGCCGTGCCGTCCCCGGCGCCCTCGTCGACTTCGGCCTGTACTTCTTCCACAACGCGCGGCGGCTGCTCGACCTCGGCAAGGGCCCGTACTTCTACCTGCCGAAGACCGAGTCGCACCTCGAAGCCCGCCTGTGGAACGACGTGTTCGTGTTCGCGCAGGACCACGTCGGCGTCCCGCAGGGCACCGTCCGCGCCACCGTGCTGATCGAGACCATCACGGCCGCGTACGAGATGGAGGAGATCCTCTACGAACTGCGTGACCACGCCTCCGGGCTGAACGCCGGCCGCTGGGACTACCTGTTCTCCATCGTGAAGAACTTCCGTGACGGCGGCCCCAGGTTCGTCCTCCCGGACCGCAACGCGGTGACGATGACCGCCCCGTTCATGCGGGCGTACACCGAACTCCTCGTCCGCACCTGCCACAAGCGCGGCGCGCACGCCATCGGCGGCATGGCAGCCTTCATCCCGTCCCGCAAGGACCCCGAGGTCAACAAGGTCGCCTTCGAGAAGGTCCGCGCCGACAAGGACCGCGAGGCGAACGACGGTTTCGACGGCTCCTGGGTCGCCCACCCCGACCTGGTCCCGATCGCCATGGAATCCTTCGACAAGGTCCTCGGCGACAAGCCGAACCAGAAGGACCGCCTCCGCGAGGACGTCCACGTCGAGGCGGCCGACCTGATCGCGATCGACTCGCTCGACGCGAAGCCGACGTACGCCGGGCTGGTCAACGCCGTCCAGGTCGGCATCCGGTACATCGAGGCCTGGCTGCGCGGGCTCGGCGCGGTCGCCATCTTCAACCTGATGGAGGACGCGGCCACCGCCGAGATCTCCCGCTCGCAGATCTGGCAGTGGATCAACGCCGGCGTCGAGTTCGAGAACGGCGAGCGCGCCACACCGGAACTGGCCCGCAAGGTCGCCGCCGAGGAACTCGACGCCGTCCGCAAGGAGATCGGCGAGGAGGCCTTCGCCGCCGGGCACTGGCAGGAGGCGCACGACCTGCTGCTGCGGGTGGCCCTCGACGAGGACTACGCCGACTTCCTCACCCTGCCGGCGTACCGGCAGCTGCGCGGCTGAGGCCAGCCCCGTCCGAGTGACCCCGGGGGACGTCCCGGGGCCACTCGGCGGGTCATCCGAGGTGCACCGACCAGTCCTGTTCCGCCGCCGGCTTGCCGTGCAGGTCGGGCACCCGCTTCAGCCAGTCCGGCCGGCCCGCCTGTGTCTTCCGCGCGCGGGCGGCCTCCTCGGCGGCCAGCTCCTCGCGGCTCGGGAAGTCGGTGGGCAGCCACTCCGGGGAGAGCCGCACCCGGTCCAGGAGGTAGCCGACGTAGGCGTCCCGGACGTCGTCGGGCGTGGCGAACCCGGCGTCCTCGGCGAGCCAGGCGTCCGGCACCTCGGCGACGATCGCGCGCAGCAGCTCCTCGGTCACCCGGGGCGCCAGTTCGGCGTCGGCGGCGCGCACGTCGGGGCCGTAGTGGCCGAGGGCGTGGTGCCGGAAGTCGTACCGCCGGCCCGGGGCCGTGGTGTCCCAGCGGTGGTGGAAGACGAGGGCGGCGCCGTGGTCGATGAGCCACAGGCGAGCGGGCGCGGTCCCGAGCGTGGGCCAGACCATCAGGTTGGAGCTGTGGACCGTACGGTCGACGTTCACGGTCAGCGCGTCCAGCCAGACGATCCGGCCGGCCTCCTGCGGGTCCACCGGGAACGTCCGGGCGATCTCCGGGGTGAAGTCCCGGGCGCCCGGCAGATAGTCCATGCCGAGGTTGACGCCCGCGCTGGCGCTGTGCAGCTCGCGCACCTCCTGGTGTTCCTCCCCGGCGGCGATGGCCGGGTCGAAGTGCACGAGGACCAGCTCGGGGAAGCGCAGGCCGAGCGCGCGGGCGAGTTCACCGACGATGATCTCGGCGACCAGCGCCTTGTGCCCCTGCGCGGAACCGGTGAACTTCACGACGTAGGTGCCGTCGTCGTCGGCCTCCACGACTCCGGGCACGGAGCCGCCGGAGTGGAGCGGGGTCACGTATCGAACAGCAGTCACGTCGCGCAGCACACCGGCCAGACTACGGCAGGTCAGGCACCGGCCAGCGGGTTCGGCAGCGGCAGATAGCGGGCGTCCGCGCCGTCCGCGGCCGTCCAGCGCAGGAGCAGGTTGGTCTTGCCCGGCAGGGTGGGGGCGGTGAGCAGCGCGGGGATCTCGGGGAGGTCGTGGCGGGCGAGTTCCCGGCGGGCGGCGGGCCAGGGGTCGAGGCCGGGGTGGTGGTCGGTGAGGGCGCCGGCGATCTCGGTGAGGTGGTTGACGACCAGGCAGTACACCAGTCGCTCCCAGCCGGCGGCCCGGGTGACGTCCGGCAGCAGCTTGGCGCCCTCCGCGTCCCGGAACAGGGCCTGCACGGGCGTGCCGGCCGCGTCCACGGCGACGAGCGTGTTCTGCAGGTGGGCCTCCAGGACCACCCCGTGGTCGTCGAACGCGGTCAGGGCGGGCGGCACGACCTGCCGCAGGTACGCCTCCCACCAGGCGGCCGGGTCGGTGGCGGCGGCGAGCGGGCTGCCGTCGAAGCCCTCGGCGAGGCCCGCCGCTAGCAGCGGGGTGGCGCCCGGCAGCAGGTGCCCGCGCAGCCCGTCGCGGACCAGGACGGCCAGCTCCTCGAAGGCGAACGCGGCGGTGCGGTAGCCGCGGTCGCTGAGCCAGGCCGCGGGCGGGCCCATCGCCGCGAAGGCGTGCCGGGCGGCGGTGTCGGTGCGGCGCAGCTTGCGCAGGTCGTGGCGCCACAGCCGGCGGATGTCGTTGGTGATGCGGACGTCCAGGCTGAACTTCAGGAACAGGTCGCGGCGCGGCTCGTACACCGTGCGGACGGCGGCCGTGGGCCAGGTGTCGAACGGGGTCGTGCCCAGCCGCAGCAGCCGGCCGTCGGCGAAGGCGGGCGCGAGATCGCGGGCGACGAGGTCGAGCTGCCAGGGATGGGCGGGCAGCAGCCGGTAGCCGGGCGGGGCGGTGCCGAGGGCGTCCAGGGCCCGGGTGTCGCCCTCCTCGGCCACCTGGTCCTCGCGGACGCCGAGCAGCGTCAGCGGGAACCGGGCGTGCGCCTCGGGGGCGTACGGCAGCCAGGACGCGACCGGGCCGCCGCCGCGCGCCTTGGGGGCCGGGTGGTGGGGGTGGCCGGTGAGCAGGGACTGCTCGGAGCGCAGGTACGGGTCCTCGGGCGCCGTGGCCCGGGCGCGGGCGGTGAGCAGGGCGGCGATCGCGTCCCGGCTGTCGATCATCTCGGCGGGCAGGTCGCCGCCGGGCAGCCCGGTGTGCCGGCGCAGCTCCTCGGCGACCAGTTTGACCAGCTCCGAGTGGCCGACGCGGTGCCAGGTCCCGGCCGTGTACAGCTCGGGGTCGGCGGGGCGCCGCCCGGGGCGCACCCGTAGCAGCCGGCCGTCCGGCAGCCGGTGGACGCTGCGGTCCCCGGCGTCCGGCAGGGGTTCGGCGACCTCCCGCAGCAGGCAGTTGAGCAGGGGCGCGGTCGCGTACGCGTCGGCGCGGCGGCCGACGGCGCCGTCGGGGGGTGTGAGGTCCACGCGATCCATTCGTTCTTCGTCCAGGGGGCCCGCGGTCTTCCCCGGGGCGCGCCGGGTGCGCCGTGCGGGAGCCGGTGACGATCAGTATGGCTGCCGTCCCGGACAATCGTGCCGTGCCCCGTGTACCCGAGGAGCCGATCGTGCACCGTCCTCCGACCGCCGAGACCGAGATCGCCGAGGAGCTGGCCGCCGTCCGGCCCGCACTGCTGCCCCGGTACCGGGCGGAGCTGCCCGGTGCCCGCGCGGCCGTGCTGACCCGGTTGTGGCGGGCGCTGGCCCATGAGCCGCTGCCGTGGCGGTCCGGCCGGGTGCCCGGGGCGGACGGTCTCGCCCTGCGCCTGGCCGACGGGCGGACCCTGCACGGGCCGCACGCCGATCCGTACGCCACGAGCGCGTACGTCACCGCCGTACGCCTGGACCGGGAGCGGTACGACGATCCGGCGCGGCTGATGACCGCGCTCGGGGTGCCGCACGCGTCCGCGTTCGCCGCGGAGCTGGCGCACAGCGTGGCCTCGCTGGCGCTGTCCCGGGCCGGCGCCGGTCACCCGGAGGAGTGGCCGGTGGACGGCGGCGGGAAGGACTGGGAGTGGGAGCAGCGGGTGGTCGACGGGCACCCGTACCACCCCAACTGCCGTTCCCGGCCGGGCTTCTCGGTGGCGGACCAGCTGGCGTACGCCCCCGAGCACGGGCCGGTGGTGGAGCTGGGGACGGTGCCGGTGCCGGCCGACGGGTGCCTGGTGTCCGGCGACTGGCCGGCCGAGCTCCGCGACGGCGACCGGATCCTGGTGCCGGTCCACCCCTGGCAGGCGGCGCACGTGCTGCGGCGGCCGTACGACGCCTGGCGCCCCGCCCGCCCGCTGATGTCCCTGCGCACGCTGGCGGTGCCCGGCGGCCCGCACGTGAAGACCGCGCTGAGCGCCCGGCTGACGTCGTCGGTGCGGGACATCTCGGTGTACTCGGTGCGGGCCGCGGCGCCGCTGTCGGCGTTCGCCGAGGACCTGGCGGCGCGCACGGACGGCCTGCTGCACATCACCCGCACGCTGGGGGCGGTCACGGCCCACTCCCCCGACTTGGCCGCGCTGCTGCGGGAGTCGCCGGAGGTGTACGCCGGCCCGGGTGAACGCGTCCTGCCGGTGGCCGCGCTCGCCACCACGTCCCTGCCGGGCTCCCCCGCCTGGCTGGCCGCGTTCACCCGGCTGGCGCTCACGGTGGGCCTGCGGCTGCTGGAGCTCGGCGTGGCCCTGGAGGCGCACGGCCAGAACCTGCTGGTCGTGCTGTCGGCCGACGGCACCCCGCTGCGCCTGGTCTACCGCGACCTGGCCGACATCCGGATCAGCCCGGCCCGTCTGACCCGTCACGGCATCACCCCGCCCCCGCTCACGGGCCGCCTGATCACCGACGAGGACACCACCCTGCGCCGCAAACTGTTCGGCTCGCTGGTGGCGGGGGCACTGGCGGGCACGGCCGGCTCGGCCCCCGCGCTGGGCGCCGCGCTGCGGGCCGCCCTGCCCGATCTGCCGCCCGGCCCGGACCTGGCGCCCCTGCGCGAGGACCCGCTTCCGGCGAAGGCGTTGACGCTGATGCGTCTGTCACCCGACCAGGCGGGGGACATCTGGACGACCCTGCCTCATCCCTGCGCGGTGCCGTTCCCGGCCCAGGGCTGATTTCGCGTCATGTTCCCTGACGGAAAAGGCGTTTGTTCTACGATGCGCGGTCCGGCGGTGTACCCCTGATGAGCCGGCCAGGACACGAGAGCTTCGAGAGCAGGAGATGACTGACGACGACCGCAGTGACAGCCTGATGTCGCCGATCCAGCCCGAGCAGCTGGACCCGGGGGCCGTGATCGCCCAGTCGCTCGACAACCAGTGGGTCCCCGCGCAGCTCACCCGGGAGATGATCGAGCGGGGTGAGTCCCTGGACCAGGTCGACCGCCGACGCGTGCGGGAGGTGCGGGCCGAGTACTTCCGCAGCCTCATCAACGCCAGCCAGGTCGTGATCAACCGCGCCTACTTCTACAACAACGACGCGATCAGCCAGGACCTCGCCGAGGAGGGGGAGGCCCGCGCGGCGCACCGCAAGCTGCTCGCCTCGGGCGCGATCGTCCCGTTCCTGCTGCGGGAACGCCATCCGGCCGAGGACCCGCCGGCCCACCTCCACCTGCGGCGCGGGGGGTTCACCGCCTGGCAGGAGACGCTGGCGGGCATGCCCGCGGGCGACCGGGTGCGCTGTGTGCGCATGTCCTGGGACGACTCCGCCGGCGACCAGGAGAACCTGAACCGCACCCGGATACGGCTCTACCAGCCGTTCACCGAGAAGGTCCAGGGACTCACGGCGAAGGACATCGACATCCTCGCCGCGCAGGTCGGCGTGGCCCGCGAGGACACGGACCGGTTCGGCGAACGGCTCGGCGAGGTGGTCGCGTTCAGCAACGGCCTGAGCGTGCGCCGGCAACCGGTGGTGCGCAACACCCTGTACGAGGAGTTCGTGACCGTCCCGGGCACGAACGTGGCGGAGGGCAGGTACGACCGCGCCAAGCCCTTCGCGGCGGAGATAAAGCAGCTCCTGGACCTCATCTACAACGTGAACCTGGCCGACGCCCTGGGGCGTTACCCCCTCACACCGGTCGGCAGCCTGCGGCGCGTGGTGCTCCAGGAGGCCCGCGAGGCCACGTCCTCGACCGTCGGTGTCGTCCAGGACCCGGAGCGCCTGCTGACGTTCCTGCGCCAGCAGACCTTCGCCGTCGTACAGGACCACCTGACGCCCCAGGCGGTGAACGACCTGACCCTGCACGACATCTGGCGGCTGCGGCAGACCCCCGCCTGGAACTCCTACATCAAGGCGTTCGGCGCGCTGACCGCCGCGCCGGAGACCTTCCACGACGGCGTCGGGCAGGTCTTCGACTCCTACGTCCGGCTCAACGCGGAGATCGTCCGGCTCGCGCGGGAGCGCCGGCAGGCCCGGCCGGCCCCCTGGCGCCCGGTGGTCGAGGTCGTCGTCACGGTGGGCGCGGCCGTGTTCACCGCCGTCAGCGGCAACGACATCTGGGAGGTCGCCGGTACGGTCCTGCCACTGACGGTGAGCGGCTCGCTGACCGGCTCGGTGCAACTGGTGCTGCGCAACCACATCGCCGGACGGCAGGAACAGAGGTTCGCCCGCGAGATCGCCTCCGTACGCCTGGCGAGTGAACGAGAATGGGCGCAGTTCCACGAACTGGTGCGGCGCCTGCCCGGCTACCGGGACACGGCGGGCCCGGTACCCACGGGCACGGCCTCGACGACCACCCAGGACAACGAAGACCTGCCCGACTACTGACGGACCGATGAGCGGGAGTACTCCTGTGCCCAGCCTGCCGAGGCCCCGATGAACCGTTACGAGGCACTGCGCCGGAACGTCCCGGAGTGGTTCCGCGACGATCCCGAAGGGGTCCGGATCCTCACGGACCCGGCGCTGATCCGCGAGGCCCGCCGCCAGGTGACCACCGCCGGACAGAGCGGTCGCGGCGGCCCGTTCGGGGCCCTGTGGGCGCGGCTGCGGGCCGTACTGCGACCGGTCCCGGCGGGTGTGCTGTCGGCCGACCGCTACCTGTGGTACCTGCGCGACCCGGTGCGCTTCCCCGACGGCCGCCTCGGCCTGTACGACCGCATCCTGCCGCCCCCGGCCTCCTCTCCCGGCGTGGTGGTCCTGCCGCTGCTCGGTCCCGAGAAGGAGGTCGTTCTGATCGAGCACCACCGGCACGCCACCCGGAGCCGGCACTGGGAGGTGGTACGCGGCTTCGGGGCCCCCGGCGCGACGCCCACCGAGAACGTCACCCGGGAGCTGCGGGAGGAGATCGCGGCCACGCCGACAGAGGTGATCCCGCTGGGGGAACTGCACCCCGACACCGGGCTGCTCGGCCACAAGGTCGCCCTGTACGCGGCACACGTGGACGGCATCGGCCCGGTCGAGCGGGGTGAGGCGATCCACCGGGCGATCACGGTGACGCCGGCCGAGGCGGAGGAGATGGTGACCGACGGGCGGATCACCGACGGCTTCACCGTCGCCGCGCTCTACCGGGCCCGCCTGGCAGGGTTGTTCGGGACTGCGGCGCCGGACGACGGTGTCTGAGGCACCCCCGGGGCAGGCGGGCGGCGGTCGTTTTGGAGGACGGCCTGTCTGATCAATAAGATCCGGCGATGATCAGAAGACAACGGCTGGCGGCGGGCGTCTGTGCTCTGCTCGCCGCCCTGACGGCCGGGATCGCGTTTCCCGCCGGCGCGGTCGCCGACGAGACGGACCAGACCGCTCCGAAGGTCGAACTGGTGCTGGACGTCAGCGGTTCCATGCGCACCCGTGACATCGACGGCGGCACCCGGATGGCCGCGGCGAAGCAGGCGTTCAACGAGGTGCTGGACGCGACCCCCGAGGAGGTCCGGCTCGGCATCCGTACGCTCGGCGCCAACTACCGCGGCGACGACCGCAAGGAGGGCTGCAAGGACACCGAGCAGCTCTACCCGGTCGGCCCGCTGAACCGGACCGACGCGAAGACGGCCGTGGCCACGCTGGCGCCGACCGGCTGGACGCCGATCGGGCCCGCGCTGCTGAAGGCGGCGGACGACCTGAACGGCGGTGACGGCACCCGCCGTATCGTCCTGATCAGCGACGGCGAGGACACCTGCCAGCCGCTCGACCCGTGCGAGGTGGCGCGGGAGATAGCCGCCAAGGGCATCGGGCTGACCATCGACACCCTCGGCCTGGTGCCGGACGCCAAGACCCGCGACCAGCTCAGCTGCATCGCCGACGCCACCGGCGGCACCTACACCGACGTGCGGCACAAGGAGGAACTGAGCGACCGCGTCGGCGAGTTGGTGGACCGGGCGGCGGACCCGGTGGTCACGCCGGTGGCCACCGAGGGCGCGGACCGGTGCGAGAAGGCACCGGCGCTCAAGTCCGGCCTGTACACCGACCGCGTGGAGTTCGGGCAGCAGCGCTGGTACAAGGTGGACGTCGATCCCGGTCAGGAGCTGCGCGCCTCGGTGAGCGTGGCGGACGACCGGGCCGTCCAGCCGAACCACGGTGTGCTGCTGCGGGCGGTGACCGTGCACGGCCGGGAGATCGTCCGCGGCGAGGCCGCCGGCACCGGCCGTACGGACGTCGTCTCCACCGGTCTGCGCTACCCCAGGCCGGACAGCGACGACGACGCGGCGCCCACGGAGACGGTGTGCCTCCAGGTCACCAGCTCCTTCTCGGCCGCGTCCGGCGTGAAGACGACCCCCGGTCTGCCGCTGGAGCTGACCGTCGACGTCGTGGACGGGCCGTCCGGTCACCACGACGTGGCCGCGTTCGGTCTCGGCCGTGGCTGGTGGCTGCTCGGCACGCTGGTGCTGATCGGCTTCCTCGCCGGTCTGCTGTGGGGCTGGCTGTCGCGCTGGCGGGTCGCCGTCTGGAGGACGAACTGATGCGGATCACACGTGTGTGGGGCGCCGCCCTGCTGGCGCTGGGGCTGGCCGCCGGACCGGCCGCCGCGGACTCCTCGCCCTCCCCGAGCGCCTCCGCCGACGGCGACGCGCCGACCCGGGCGGGCACCTCCTTCCGTACGGCGACCGAGATCGACCAGGGGCAGCAGGCCACCGCCTCCGGCTCCACCGGCGACTACCTGTACTGGTCGTTCCCCGCGGACACCGGGCAGCGCCCCACCGTCGAGGCGACGGTGAAACTCCCCGACGCGCACGGCTCCGAGACCTGGCAGCTCGATGTGTACGACGGTCTGCGGCGCCGCCAGTCCTGCCAGTACGGCGCCCAGACCCGGACCGCCGCGCAGGGCGCCGGCTCGGTCGAACTGGCCTGTGTGCTGCGCACGGTGCGGGGCTGGGCGGAGCCATGGGCCAATGACCCGCTGCCGGGCACGTACTACATCCGGCTGACGGTGGTGGACCTCGGCGCCGCCGACCTCGGCAAGCCCGTGGGCGCCGAGGTGCGCGTCGACTCCAAGGGCATCGGCGGCGCGGCGGCCGTGGACGGCTCGCTGGGCAAGCCGCTCGTCCCCGGGATCGCCGCCAAGTCCGCGCAGGACGAGGACGGTTCGAAGGGTGCCGTGCTGTCCAGCTTCGGCTCCGACGACGGCTGGTCGTCCGGGTGGTGGTCCGACCGGTGGGTGTGGACCGGGATCGGCGCGGTGCTGGCCGCGCTCGCCGGCATCGGCGGGTACGTGCTGACGCGGGGGTCCGGGCGGCCGTCGCGGGTGCCGCCGAGTGTCTGAGCCGACGTAGCGCGAAGGCCCGCCCGACGGCGGGCCTTTCCGTTCCCCGGGTCTCACGCCTCCCGCAGTGCCTTGGCGAGCGTGCCGTCCCCGCTCACCGTCACCCGGCCGTCCCGTACCGCGTCCGGCAGCCCCGTCTCCCCGCGGGCGATGGCCTCGCAGGTCGCCGCGTCCATCACCAGCCGCGCGTCCGCCTCACCGGGCGCGGGCCCGTCGCCGTACACCGGACCCTCCTCCGCGCCGACGTGGAGGTGGAAGTCCCCCTCCTCCAGGCGGACTTCCACGACGCCCTCCCCGTCCAGCGCCCGCAGCAGCGGCAGTGCGAACCAGTGCGCGCGGACGGCGTCGGTGGGCCGGCGCTCCCCCAGTTCCTCCTCGCCCCACGCACCCAGCGCTTGCAGTACGGGCAGCAACTGACGTCCACGGGGGGTGAGTTGGTACACGTACGCGGCGCCCGGCGGGGGCAGCCGCCGTCTGGTGGTGAGCCCGTCCCGTTCCATGTCCCTCAGCCGTGAGGCGAGTACGTCCGTGCTGACGCCGGGCAGGTCCGCGTGCAGGTCCGTGTAGCGGCGCGGGCCGGCGAGCAGTTCGCGGACGATCAGCAGGGTCCAGCGGTCGCCGACGAGGTCGAGGGCGCGGGCTGCGGAGCAGTACTGGTCGTAGCTTCGGCGAGGTGACATGCGACGCAGTCTAGACGCGTTGTTGGACTTTCCAAGCTCCCGCTTGGTAAAACCAAGCAACACGAGTTTCCGGAGGGGCGCATGGAGTTCCGGCAGTCCAACAAGCTCAGCGAGGTGTGCTACGAGATCCGCGGCCCGGTGATCGAGCACGCCAACGCGCTGGAGGAGGCGGGGCACAGCGTGCTGCGCCTGAACACCGGCAATCCCGCGGCCTTCGGCTTCGAGGCGCCGGAGGAGATCCTCCAGGACATGATCCGGATGCTGCCGCAGGCCCACGGCTACACCGACTCCCGCGGCGTCCTCTCCGCCCGCCGCGCGGTCGCCCAGCGCTACCAGATCCTGGGCCTCGACGTGGACGTGGACGACGTCTACCTGGGCAACGGCGTCTCGGAGCTGGTCTCGATGGCCGTACAGGCACTGATCGAGGACGGCGACGAAGTGCTCGTCCCCGCGCCGGACTTCCCCCTCTGGACGGCCGTCACGACGCTGGCCGGCGGCAAGGCCGTGCACTACCTGTGCGATGAACAGGCCGACTGGAACCCGGATCTGGCCGACATGGCGTCGAAGATCACCGACCGCACCAAGGCCGTGGTCATCATCAACCCGAACAACCCGACCGGCGCGGTCTACCCGAAGGAGGTCGTCGAGGGCATCCTCGACCTGGCCCGCCGGCACGGCCTGATGGTGTTCGCCGACGAGATCTACGACCAGATCCTCTACGACGACGCCGTCCACCACTCGGCCGCGGCGCTCGCCCCCGACCTCGTCGTCCTCACCTTCTGCGGCCTGTCCAAGACCTACCGGGTGGCGGGCTTCCGCTCCGGCTGGCTGGTGGTCACCGGGCCGAAGCAGCACGCCAAGGACTACCTGGAGGGCCTGACCATGCTGGCCTCCATGCGGCTGTGCGCCAACGCGCCCGCGCAGTACGCCATCCAGGCCGCGCTCGGCGGACGCCAGTCCATCGGCGAACTCACCGTGCCCGGCGGGCGGCTGAACGAGCAGCGGAACGTGGCCTGGGAGAAGCTCAACGAGATCCCGGGCGTGTCCTGCGTCAAACCCAGGGGCGCGCTGTACGCGTTCCCGCGGATCGACCCCAAGGTGCACCCGATCCACGACGACGAGAAGTTCGTCCTGGACCTGCTGCTGCGCGAGAAGATCCAGGTCGTCCAGGGCACCGGCTTCAACTGGCCCGCCCCCGACCACTTCCGCATCCTGACCCTGCCGCACGCGGACGACCTGGAGGCGGCGATCGGCCGGATCGGCAGGTTCCTCAGCGGGTACCGGCAGTAGGCGCCTGGCCCGTTTCGCGCATCCGTGCGAAGATCACCTCCGTTGACGACCGGGGGTCCGACTCGGGGCGGGCCGCCCATCGGCCGCCGGTGCGCGCCTGACCAGCGCCGCACCCCCCCTGGTCCGGTCCGGGCGGACGGCTCGGACACGTCAGACCAGGGGGAGCAGCAGTGTTCTCGTACGGACAATGCCGTACGCACGGGAAGCGCCGTACGGCCGTCGCCGTGCTGTGCGCGGTCGTACTCGGGCTCTCGGCGCCGGGCGCCCGGGCCGGAAGCGGGCCCCGGCCGCTCGCGTCCGCCGACGGGCAGGAGGCACGGCAGGCCGCGCGGTTCTGGACCGCGCAGCGCATGGCCGACGCCCCGCCACTGGACGCGGCGCGGCACGTGCCGACGGAGCCCGGGGCGGCGACCGCGGCGGCGGCCCGGCCGAAGGGCACCTTGTTCAAGGGAACCCGGCTGGTGGGCACGTTCTTCGGCGCCGACGGACCGCGCGGCACCACCTGGCACTGCACCGGCAGCGTGATCGACACCAAGGCGCGGAACGTCGTCCTCACCGCGGCCCACTGCGCGCTGAACATGAACGGCGACTACATCTTCGTCCCGAAGTTCGTGAAGGGCGCTTCCCCCGACCGGCAGCCGTACGGCGTCTTCCACATCCAGCGGATCTTCATCGACCCCCGGTACGTGCCCGACCGCGGTTCGGCCACCACCAGGAAGGCCGCGTCCGACCTGGACACGGCGTTCGCCCGGGTCTCGGCCAACCAGCGGGGCACGTCCCTCCAGGACGCCGTGGGCGGCGGGCTGACCTTCACCCGGCCGGCCGGCTACACCCACCGGAACGTCACCGTCGTGGGCTACCCCTCGCACCGGCACAACAGCGCCGGACGCGCCGTCAAGTGCACGGTTCCGACGAAGCAGTTGCGCGGCTACCGGCAGTTGTCGATGACCTGCGGCGGCTACTACGGCGGTGTCTCCGGCAGCCCGTGGATCACCGACTACAAGGACGACGCCCGCACCGGGCACGTCATCGGCGACCTCGGCGGCTACAACGGCGGCGGGAACGACGCCGACGCCGACTACATCAGCTACGCCACCGCGTTCGGCGCGGATGCCGCGAACCTCCTCGCCGACGCCGTCGCCGACCGGACCCCGCCCACCGACCTGCCGCCGTACCGGGGCGTCAAGGGCGCGCTGCCGGGCGGCGCCGCACGCTGGCGCAAGGCCGCGCTCATGGCGTCCGGCGACTACACCGGCGACCGGCACGGCGACCTGCTCGTGGTCTGGTCCGACGGCGGGGTCACCCTGCACCCGGGCGACGGCAAGGGCGGTTTCCTGGCCGAGAAGCGGCTGCGGCGGGCCAACTCCACCTGGACCCACGCCCGCACCCTGACCGGTGGCGCCTTCACCGGCGGCGCCCGGTCCGGCCTGCTGGTGCGCTGGTCCGACGGCGAGGTCACGCTCTACCCGCAGCCCGGCCCCTCCGGGCTGGGCCGGGAGATCCGGATGGCACCGCCCGGCTCCGCGTGGAAGAAGGCCGTCCAGTTCACCTCCGGGGCGTTCCGCGCGGACGGGGGCACGGGGCTGCTGGTCCGCTGGGCCGACGGCGCGCTCACGCTGTACCCGCAGGCCGGGGCCGGTGGCCTCGGCACCGGCACGCGGCTCGTCGCGGCGAACGGCACCTGGACCAAGGCCGCCCTGCTGGCCGGCGGCGACTTCGACGGTACGGCCGGCGGGGACCTGCTGGTGCGCTGGGCGGACGGCGCGCTCGACACGTACACCGGCACCTCGGCGGCGGGGCTCGGCACCAGGACGCGGCTGCGCGGCCCGAACGGCCCGTGGCGGCACGCGCAGGGGCTGACGGTCGGCGGCTTCCGCCACGGCGACCCGGGGAACGACCTCGTCGTGCGCTGGTCCGACGGGGAGACGACGCTGTACGCCGACACCAGCCCGAAGGCGGTCGGCACCGAGCTCACGCTGGTCCATCCCGGCACCTGATCGTGCCACCGCGTACCGTCAAGGGGGAATCATGCGCGTGACCACTCGCCTCGCCGGCGGCCTGACCCTGCTGACGGCCGGTCTGGCTCTGGCGGCCTGCGGCACCGGCACGACGGCCGCGCCGGACGCGACCGTACCGGCCTGCCGGACCGTCTCCCTGACGTGGACGCTGTCCCTGCTCGACGGGGACGGCGCGGAGAAGGGCGGCGACAGGGAGAAGGGCACCGACCGGCCCGACGCGCGGCTCACCGCCGTCCACGAGGGCCCCGGCGCGTGCGTGTTCGCGGGCTACCCGGCCCTGGAGATCCACAACGGCAAGGCCGAGAGCATCGAGGGCACCGGCCAGGGCCGCCCGGCCTCCCTCGCCCTGTCCGGCGGGGCCTCCGTGACCGTGGACCTCCACTACACGCGCCGTGGCACGAAGGGCGCGGACGACAGCTGGTGCGTGCGGCAGGGCGAGGCATCGGTCCGGGCACCCCACGACACCCGTGGCGCCGTCGTCCCCGTCACGGACGCGCAGGGGAAGGCCGCCACGATCGACGCGTGCGGGGAGACCCTCGCCATGGCGGTGCCACGCCGGACACCGGCCGGGTCCTGAGACAGCGGGCCCGCGGAGCGAGAGCCGCTGTGCGAAGGCCGTCGCCCTCCGGGACCGGCCGTCTGGCGCAGTCCGTCCTGCGCGCGGCGGGCGCCCTGTGCCACCGTGCCGTCATGGGTGACCTCCTTCTCGTGCGGCACGGTGAGACCGAGTGGTCGCGGTCCGGGCGGCACACGGGCCGGACCGACGTACCCCTCACCGAGCACGGGCGGGAGGAGGCGCGCCGGCTGGTCCCGCTGATCCGCTCGCAGCGGATCGGGGCGGCGTTCGTCAGCCCCTTGCAACGCGCCCGGGAGACCGCTCGGCTCATCGGTGTCCCGGACGCGCGGGTCGACGCCGACCTCCATGAGTGGGACTACGGCGGCTACGAGGGGGTGACCACCGTGGACATCCAGCGGAGCCGGCCCGGCTGGTTCCTGTTCACGGACGGCGTCGCCCCCGGGCCGCCGGACCACCCGGGCGAGACCCCGGAGCAGGTCGGGGAGCGCGCCGACCGGATGCTGGCCAAGGTCGACGCGGCGCTCGCCGACACCGAGGGTGTCGTCGTGCTCATCGCCCACGGCCACTTCCTCCGCGTCCTCACCGCCCGCCGCCTGGGCCTGCCACCCCGGCACGGGGCCCTCTTCCAGCTCGCGACGGGCGCACTGTGCCGCCTCGGCACGGAGCACGGCCGACCGGTCATCGCGGGGTGGAACATCCGGCCCCGGGGGGAGTGAGGAGCCGGGCGGAGTGAGGCCCCGAGGAGGGTGAGGAGCAGGGAGCGCTGTCAGACCCGGGTCGTACTCTGCGAGTGGGTCACCCGTCCGACGGCCCGGGGGCCGACCGTCCGGCGGCCCCGCGGGACGGTCCGTCGGCGGTCACCCGGCCGTCACCCCGACAACGACCCCGGGAGGAGCCCCCCGTGACCCGACCGCCCACCGCCGCGCAGCGGCGGGTGATCGAGGACGCCGACCCGGTCACCGGCCGGCTCCGCGGTACCGAGGCCCAGCTCGCGGCACTGGTGAAGCGGGGGCTGGCCTTCCGGCATCCCCGGCCGCCGCACGACCACTTCCTCACCCCGGCCGGCCACCGGATACGGGAGGCGGTGCCCGAGCCGGCGGCGGAGCCGGCGCGGGACACCGGCGTGTTCACGGCCCGCGTCGGCGGTGAGGAGGAGCCGCCCGCGTCCGGTCCGGCGCGGCAACGCGAGGTGCACAGTGCCTGGCAGGGGCTGCTGGAGCTGCGTCGGATGACGAATCCCGACGGCGCGGCGGACCGGCCGTGCGGGTGGGAGCGGACGCATCTGGTGCCGGCCGCGGCGCTCGCGCTGGAGGCGGCCGGGCACCGGCCGGCCGGCGGGGACACGGACGGTTACCGGGTCCGGGCGACCCCGCAGCCGGAGGCGGTGGCGGTGTACGCGCCGGACGCGCCGACGCTGGCCGCCTGCGCGGTCACGCTGGAGCGGGCCGGCTGGCAGACGGGCGAGTACACCGAGCCCCGGACGAGAGCGCGCTATCTGCTGGCCTCGCCGCGCCGGGTGTGACCGCCGTGTCAGGATCGGTCGACCCGAGAATCGAACAGGGGAAGGGCAAGCAGTGGCCGAACCGTTTTCCGTCCGTGTGACCGTCCGCGGCTACGAGACCGATGTGCAGGGGCACCTCAACCAGGCGGTGTACCTCAACTACGCGGAACACGCCCGCTGGTCGCTGCTCCAGGCGGCCGGGATCAGCCAGGCCCGGCTGGTGGGCCGGGGTGTGGGCCCGGTGGCACTGGAGACGACCATCCGCTACCGCCGTGAGCTGCTCGCCGGCGACGAGGTCGACGTGACCTGCGCGTTCGAGTGGGGGGAGGGAAAGACCTTCCGGATCCGGCAGGAGGTCGTGAAGACCGACGGCACCCTGGCGGCCGAGGTCGTCGCGGTGGGCGGTGTGATGGACCTCACCGCGCGCAAGCTGCTGGCCGACCCCCGGGAGGTGTTCAGGGAACTGGCCACGGACCCCGCTCTGTTCGGCCTGTAGGTCCGCCGGGGGCCTACGCGTCGAGCGACTCCGGCCGGTGCTCGGCGTCGTAGGCCGCCCGCGCCTCGGCGACGTACACCCGGTTGCGCTCGGCCCAGTCGGTCAGCCGTTGCAGGGTGTCGTGCAACTCATGGGCGACGGGCGTGAGTTCGTACTCCACCTTCGGCGGCACCGTCGGGTGGACGGTCCGCGTCACCAGGCCGTCCCGTTCCAGGTTGCGCAGGGTGAGGGTGAGCATGCGGCGGCTGATGCCCTCGATGCCGCGCTCCAACTCCGTGAACCGGATGGGTCCGTGCGCGGCGGCGACGAGGATCTGCACGCTCCACTTGCCGGCCACCCTGTCAAGAACTTCGCGGACGGGGCACGCGTGCGCGTTCACTGCCTGGACCGTAACACCGGTGTTCCCCTGGGACATCGGACTGCCTCCTTACGCCGGGCTTCATGGTCACCCACGATGATCCCCGTTACAAGTCGTGCACCAAGGTGCGCGGAGAGAACCGGGAACGCGGGAAGAACGGGGAGGCGGCACACGATGTCGGCCATGATCGAGAACAGTCCGTCACCGGCGGCGGTGGCCGCGGGAGCACGGTACTCCCGCTGGACCTCCCTCGCCGTGCTGTGCGCGGGCACGCTGATGACGGTACTGGACGGCAACATCGTCACGGTGGCGATGCCCGCCATCCAGAGCGACCTCGGCTTCGGCGGGCCCGGGCTGGCCTGGGTCGTCAACGCCTACCTGATCTCCTTCGGCGGACTGCTCCTGCTGGCGGGACGGCTCGGTGACCTGGTGGGCCGCAAGCAGATGTTCACGGCGGGGCTCGCGGTGTTCACGCTGGCGTCGGTGCTGTGCGGGACGGCGACCGGGCAGGGCATGCTGATCGCGGCGCGGGCGGCGCAGGGCGCGGGCGGGGCGATGGCCTCGGCGGTGGTCCTCGGGATGCTGGTGGCACTGTTCCCCGAGCCGCGCGAACAGGCCCGCGCCATCGCGGCGTTCAGCGCGGTCGGTGCGGCGGGCGGCGCGCTCGGCACCTTCCTCGGCGGCGCTCTGACCGAGGCGCTGAGCTGGCACTGGATCTTCCTGATCAACCTGCCGATCGGGGTGGCCGCGTGGCTGGCCGCGGTGCGCGTGCTCACCCCGGAGCCCGGCGCCGGGCTCGGCCGGGGCGCCGACTACCCCGGGGCGGCCCTGGTCACCGGCGCGCTGATGCTGACGGTGTACGTGATCGTCGGCGCGGGAGACCGCTCCCGCGCCGTCACCCTGCTGCTGGCGGCCCTCGCCCTCGCCCTGTTCGCGGCGTTCGCCCTGCGCCAGGCCCGCGCCGCGCGCCCGCTGCTGCGGCTGCGGCTGTTCCGCTCCCGGCTGCTGACCGGCGCCAACGCGGTCCAGGTGCTGATGATCGCCACGATGTACGGCTTCCAGTTCATCGGCGCCCTGTATCTGCAACGGGTGCTGGGTCATGGCGCGCTCGCCACGGGCACCGCGTTCCTGCCGGCTCCGATCACGATCGGTGTGCTGATGCTGGGGCTGTCCGCGCGGACCGTGGCCCGGTTCGGCGGGTACCGGGTGCTCCTGACCGGCCTCGTGCTGATCACGGCGGGCATGGCCCTGCTGGGCCGGGCGCCCGCCGACGGCTCCTACGTCACCGATGTGCTGCCGGCGATGCTGCTGCTGTCCGCCGGGTTCGCGGCGGCCATGCCGGCGCTCACCGGACTGGCGATGTCGGGCGCCCGGGCGGAGGACGCGGGGCTCGCGTCCGGACTGTTCAACACCACGCAGGTGGTGGGGGGTTCGCTGGGCCTGGCCGTCCTGTCGACGCTCGCGGCGAGCCGCACTCAGGGCCTGCTCGCCGACGGCGCGTCCCTGCTGCCCGCGACCGCCGCGGGCTACCGGCTGGCGTTCACCGTGGCCACGGGCATCGCGGCGACGGCCCTGGTCCTGGCGGCACTGGTCCTGCGCGGGCGCCGCGGCTGAGGCCGGGCCGGGACACGGGCCGGTGGCGCCCCGCATCCCCGTGGGACCGGGTACACGGGGATGCGGGGCGCGCGGGGTGGGTGGGATGCTCCGGGTCATGTCCGCACGTCGTGTCAAGCCCAGTCTGTACATCTCCGTCGACGTCGAGGCCGACGGGCCGATCCCGGGGCCGTACTCCATGCTCAGCCTCGGGGCGGCGGTCGCCGGGGTGCAGGACGCCTCCGGTTTCACCGCGGCCGATCCCGAGGAGCGGACCTTCTACCGGGAACTGCGCCCGATCAGCGAGGAGTTCGTGCCGCAGGCGCTGGCGGTGAGCGGTCTCGACCGGGCCCGGCTGATCGCCGAGGGTGCCGAACCGGCCGTTGCGCTCGCGGAGTTCGCCGCGTGGGTGGGTGAGGTGAGCGCGGGCGCGCAGCCGGTGATGTGCGGTTACCCGGCGTCGTACGACTGGACGTTCCTGTACTGGTACCTGATCCGCTTCACCGGGAGCAGCCCCTTCGGGCACTCCGGCTGCCTGGACATGAAGACGCTGTACGCGACGAAGGCCCGGCTGCCGCTGCGTGCGGTGGCGAAGGGGACCATGCCGCGGGAGCTGCTGTCGCGGCGCCGGCACACGCACCACGCGCTGGACGACGCGATCGAGCAGGCGGAGTTGCTGGCCAACCTCATGAAGTGGCCGGGGGCCACGGCGTCGCCGCCCGCTCCCCCGGCCTCGTGACTCCTGACCGCCGGCCTCAGTGCGCGGCGGCGATCTCCTCCCCCGCCTCCATCGGATGGGTGACGTCGTGGGCCTCGCGGCCCTTGCCGAGGTGATTGAAGAGGAGGTTGAGCACCACGGCGGTGACGCAGCCCGTGGAAATGCCCGAGTCCAGGACGATCTTCGCGGTCTCGGGGAAGGCGTGGTAGAACTCCGGCGCGGTGATCGGGATGATGCCGACCGCGAGGGACACGGCCACGATCAGGACGTTGTTGTCCCGGTCCAGGCCGGCCCGGACCAGGGTCTGGATGCCGCTAGCGGCGACGGAGCCGAACAGGACGACCCCGGCGCCGCCGAGGACCGGCCGGGGTACGACCGCGATGAGCGAGGCGGCCATCGGGCACAGGCCCATCAGGACCAGGAAGCCGCCGCCGGTCGCGACGACGTACCGGCTGCGGATCCTGGTCATCGCGACCAGGCCGATGTTCTGGGCGAAGGCGCTGCACATGAAGCCGTTGAACAGCGGGCTGATCGCGGAGCCGAGGGTGTCGGCGCGCAGGCCGGCCGCGATGGTCCTCTCGTCCGCGGGACGCTCCACGATCTCGCCGAGCGCCAGCATGTCGGCGGTCGACTCGGTCATCGAGACCACCATCACCACGCACAGCGAGAGGATCGCGGCGAGCTGGAACTGCGGGGCGCCGAAGTGGAACGGGGTGGGGAAGCCGACCACGTCCGCGTGGGCGACGGGGCCGAAGTCCGTGACGCCGAAGGGTATCGCGACGAGCGTGCCCACGATCAGGCCGAGCAGGACGGCGATCTGCTTGACGAAGCCGCGGGTGAAGCGGCGCAGGAGCAGGACGATGAGCAGGGTGATGCCGGCGAGCGTGAGGTAGGTCGTGGAACCGTAGTCGTCCGCCCGGGGGTCGGGGCCCTGGGCCCAGCCGAAGGCGACCGGCAGCAGGGACACGCCGATCAGGGTGATGACGGAGCCGGTGACGACGGGCGGGAAGAAGCGGACCGCCTTGCAGAAGACGGGCGCGGCGAGGAAGCCGAGGAGGCCGGCGACGATGACCGCGCCGAAGATGACCGGCAGGGCGTCGGACTTGTCCTCGGTGGAGGCGACGATCGCGGTCATGGGGGCGACACCGGCGAAGGTGACGCCGTTGACGAAGGGCAGCCGGGCGCCGATCTTCCAGAAGCCGAGCGTCTGGAGGAAGGTGGCGAGGCCCGCGGTGAACAGGCAGGCACCGGTGAGGAAGGTCAGGTCGGTCGCGCTCAGGCCAATGGCCGAGCCGACGATGAGCGGTGGGGCGACGACCCCGGCGTACATGGCGGCCACGTGCTGCAGGCCGCTGGTCGCCATTCTCAGGGCGGGGAGTTTCTCGTCTACGGGATGGGCGGCCACGGCGGGTCCTCCGGGCGGGTAACACGTCGTCGTCGACGTGGGTTTCATGGAGGTGGTGCGGGTGGGCAGGGGGGACCTCCCTGGTCGAGCGAAGCCGAGAGCTCGGGGAGGGGACCTGACGGGGGCGAGCGGTGTGGGGGTGACCGTCCCGGGGCGCGTGCGTGCACCCGCCCCGGGGACGGCTGCCGTGGATCCCGCTCGGATCCACGGGTCCCGGCCGGGAGCCGTCCCTCCCGGCCGGAGTCTGTACGGGCCCGAGCCGGATCAGGCCTGTGCGGTGATGCGGGCCAGGCGCTGGGCCTCCGCGCGGGTGGCGACGGCGATGGCGTCCTCGTCCACGGTGAGCAGGCGGCCGTTCTCCACGATCTGCCGGCCGTTCACGAAGGACGCGGTGACCGGGGCCGCGGCGCCGAACACGAGCGCGGTCACCGGGTCGGCGATGGAGGCGTGGGCGAGCGTGTCCATCTTCCACAGCACCAGGTCGGCGAGCTTGCCGGGCTCCAGCGAGCCGGTCTGCTCCGCCCGGCCGAGGACCTGGGCGCCACCGTGGGTGCCGAGACGCAGCGCCTGGCGGGCGTTGAGGGCGGCCTCGCGGTGGGCACCGAGGCGGTTGATCAGGAGGGCGTTGCGCAGTTCGGTGTGGAGTTCGCCGGACTCGTTGGAGGCGGTGCCGTCGACGCCGAGGCCGACCGGGACGCCCGCACGGAGCATGTCGGGGACGCGGGCGATGCCTGCCGCGAGGCGGGCGTTGGAGGACGGGCAGTGGGCGACGCCGGTCCCCGTGCGGGCGAACGCGGCGATGTCGGAATCGGTCATGTGGACGCAGTGCGCCATCCACACGTCCGCACCCAGCCAGCCGGTGGACTCGAAGTAGTCGGTCGGGCCCATGCCGAACAGCTCGTGGCAGAACTTCTCCTCCTCCACCGTCTCCGAGCCGTGGGTGTGCAGCCGTACACCGAGACGGCGGGCCAGCTCGGCGCCCTCGCGCATGAGTTCGGTCGAGACGGAGAACGGCGAGCAGGGAGCGACCGCCACCTGGGTCATCGCGTCGAAGGAGGCGTCGTGATGCTTCTTGACGGTCTCCTCGGTGGCGGCGAGCGCACCCTCCAGTGTCTCGACGGCGAAGTCCGGCGGCAGCCCGCCGTCCTTCTCGCTGCGGTCCATCGAGCCGCGCGCCAGCGTGAACCGGACGCCCGTCTCCGCGGCGGCGCGGATGATCGAGCCGGACAGGTCGCCGGAACCGTGCGGATAGACGTAGTGGTGGTCCATGGCGGTGGTGACACCGCCCCGGGCCATCATGGCGAGCGACCCCCGCGCGGCGGCGTACGTCATCTGCTCGTCGATGCGCGCCCAGGTCGGGTAGAGCGCGACCAGCCAGTTGAACAGGTTGTGGTCGGTGGCGAGGCCCCGGGTGATCCACTGGTAGAAGTGGTGGTGGGTGTTGATCAGACCGGGCGTGGCGAGGTGGCCGGTCGCGTCGATCCGGCGCACCACGTTCTCCAGGCCCTCGGGCGCCCTGCCCGCGCCGACCGACTCGATGCGGTTGCCGGCCAGGACGAGGTGTCCGGAGGCGTACTCCGTGTCGCCCGCGTCCACGGTCGCGATGGCGCAGTTCTCGATGACGATGCGCTCGGCTGCCGATGGTGCCATCGTGCTTCCTTGTCTTTCGGTGGCGGCCCGTGAACGGGGCGTCCACGGGGAGGGCACGGCAGGACCCTAGGAGGATTTGAGTGCCGGAGCCGGTTGCCCGCTCCGGGTGCCGAGGTGGTGGAAGAACAGGTTGAGCAGGACCGCGACGAGCGCGCCGGCGCTGATGCCGGAGCCGAGCACGGTCTGCGCCCAGGCCGGGAAGCCGGCGTAGAAGGTCGGCGCGGCCAGCGGGATGATGCCGGCGCCGAGGGCCACGGCCACCAGGATGATGTTGGAGCTGTCGTCGAGGCCCGCCTCGGACAGCGTACGGATGCCGCTGACGGCGATCGAGCCGAACAGGACGATGCCCGCGCCGCCGAGGACCGGCATGGGGACCAGGGAGACGACCGCGCCGAGGACCGGGAAGGCGCCGAGGGCCAGCAGGGCGGCACCGGCGACGGCGACGACGTACCGGCTGCGCACCCGGGTGAGCGAGACCACGCCGACGTTCTGGGCGAAGGCCGAGGTGGGGAAGCCGCCGAAGACGGGGCCGAGCAGGGTGGCGATGCCGTCGGTACGCAGACCGCGGGTGATGGTCCGCGCGTCGGCGCGGCGGTCGCAGATCTCGCCGAGGGCGAGCATGCCGGCGCTGGACTCCGTCATCAGCACCAGCATCACGATGCACAGGGAGAGGATGGCCGCGGGCTGGAACTCGGGGGCGCCGAAGGCGAACGGCGTGGGCAGCGCGGCGAGGGGCGCGGACTTCAGGCCGCTGAAGTCGGCCATGCCGAAGGGGATCGCGGCGAGCGTGCCGATGAACAGCCCGAACAGGAGAGCGATCTGCCGGACGAAGCCCCTGCCGAAGCGCTGGATGAGCAGGATGACGGCGAGGGTGAACCCGGCGAGCGCGAGGTGTCGCATGGCGCCGAAGTCGGCGGCGGTCTTGTCGCCGCCCTGGGCCCAGCCGACCGGTACGGGCATCAGCGTGACGCCGATCAGGGTGATGACGACGCCGGTGACCAGGGGCGGGAAGAAGCGGAGCAGCCGGCCGAAGAACGGGCCGAGGGCCAGGCAGAAGGCGCCGGCGACCATCACCGCACCGTAGATCGCGGGGAGTTGGTGGCCTTTGCCGTTGGTCTCGGCGATCGCGAGGATCGGGGCGATGCCGGCGGAGGAGGCCGCGTTGACAAAGGGCAGCCGGTTGCCGACGAGGCCCTTGACGCCGAGGGTCTGCAGGACGGTCGCGACGCCCGCGATGAGCAGGCTCGCGGCGATGAGCCGGGTGCGGGCCGCGATGTCGAGTCCGCAGGCCTGGCCGATGATGAGCGGAGGAGTGACGACGCCCGCGTACATCGCGGCGATGTGCTGGAGCGCGGCGGGGACGAGCCGCGGGAGGTGGAGCTTCTCGTCCACCGGGTGCACGGACGTGACGGCGTCCTCGATGTGCTCCGGCGGGGTGGAACAGGGGGCTGTGGCGGGCCCCTTCGCAGGCTGTGCCATTTCGTTCCCTCCGGTGTGGCGGGCCCCCGGCCCGGGTGGCGGGGCCGGGGGCGCGCGTCCCGCGTCAGAGGTTGGTCATGTCGACCGGGATACGGGCCTCGCAGCCGTCCCGCAGGACGGTGGCCTCGATGAGGCCGTAGGGGCGGTCGGCGGCGAAGTAGACCTCGTTGTCGTTCTTGAGACCGAACGGCTCCAGGTCCACCAGGAAGTGGTGCTTGTTCGGCAGCGAGAAGCGGACCTCGTCGATCTCGCCGCGGTTGTTGATGATGCGCGCGCCCATCTGGTACAGCGTCTGCTGGAGGGAGAGGGAGTACGTCTCGGCGAAGGCCTGGAGCATGTGCTTCTTCGTCTGCTCGTAGGACTTCTCCCAGTGGGGCATCTTCTGCTCGTCGTCGGTCCAGTTGAACCGCCAGCGGCCGGAGACCTCGGTGGCCAGGATGCGGTCGTACGCCGCCTGGAGGGTGGTGTACTTGTCCTTGACGTAGCCCCAGAACTCGGAGTTGGTCGAGTTCATCACGACCAGGTCCTTCAGCCCGGAGATGACCTCCCACCGCTCACCGTCGTAGGTGATCTGGGTGAGGCGGGTCTCCTGGCCCTTGCGGACGAAGGAGTGCTTGACCTCGTCGGCGCCGATGAACCTGGAGTTGGCGTCGGAGGTCTCGATCCGCTCCCAGGCGTACTCCTCGATGCGGATCCTGGCGCGGTGGATCGGCTCCTGGCTGGTGACGAAGTGCCGGGCGAGGTGGATGCCGAACTGCTCGGCGGACTCGATGCCGTGTTCCTTGGCGAACGCGAACACCGTGTTCTTGGTGGTGTCGGTCGGCAGGACGTGGGCGTTGGAGCCGGAGTAGTGGACCTCGTCCATGTCGCCGCTCAGCGCGACGGAGACGTTGAGGTCCTTGATGTGGTGGGTGGCGCCGTCCCGCGTGATCTTGACGACTCGGTTCTCGGCCTTGCCGTACTGGTTCTGTCCCAGAATGGTGGGCATCTTTAGCTAGCTCCCTCGGTAAACGGAGTAGCCGAACGGGTTGAGCAGCAGCGGCACGTGGTAGTGCTCGCCCGGCACGACGGCGAACGTGATCGCCACCTCCGGGAAGAACACGCCGGGTCCGCTGTCCCGATTCGCGGGGGCGTCCTGCTGCGCATCGGCTTGCTTCTTCGCGAAGTACGGCTCCACCTCGAAGTCGAGCCGTACGTGGGTGGTCCCCTCCGGCAGGGCCGGCAGGTCCTTGCACCGGCCGTCGGCGTCGGTCGCGGAGCCGCCGAGCGCCTGCCAGTCCCCTCCCTGCCCGTAAGGGGCTCCCTGGCCGCTGCGGGCGGAGAGGTGGACGGCGACACCCCCGGCGGGGCGGCCGATCGAGGTGTCCAGGATGTGCGTGGACACGGAGGCGGTGGTGCTGGTGCTCATGGTGTCAGGCGTCCTCTTCGACGAGTCGGGCCAGTCGGATGCGGTTGATCTTGCCCAGCTCGGTGCGGACGATCTCCCGCTCCTGCTCCGGCGCGTTCCCGATCCGCTCCTTGACCGCGTCCCGCATCTGCTCCCCGGTCCGGCCGGTGGCGCAGATGAGGAAGACGTGGCCGAACCTCTCCTGGTAGGCCAGGTTCAGTTCCAGCATCTCCGCCTTGAGCTCGTCGGAGGCGCCGGCCATGCCGCGTTGCTCGCGGGCGGAGGCCGGGTCGCCGGGTTTGGGGCGTCCGATCGGCGGATGTCCGGCCATCGCCTCCTCAAGGTCCGCGGTGGTCAGCTCGGCCATGGCGGCGTCGCTGGCGGCGTACAGGTCCTCGGGCGTGGCGTAGGGGCGGGTGGCGAGCAGTCGCCGGGCCCACTCGGTGGAGGCGCACGCCTCGTGGAGGGCGGCGAGGGCCGCGCGCTCCTCCAGATCGTTGAACCGGGCCAGGCCCGGGGGCGTGGAAGTCGACGTCACGGGAGCCTCCGTGGCCACGATGGGCCGTCGTGCTGATCGGGCTGCCGATAGCTAACGCCCTCGGAAACATCACGTCAACACTTTGTTGAAAATTCCGCGTAACAAGCCGGGCCGGGCCCGGACGGCACGGCGGCCCCCGCTTCCGGCCCGGTCAGGAACCCTTCTCCCGGTTGAGGTAGTTGTAGACCGTGAACCGGCTGACGCCGAGCGCGCCGGCCACGGTCTCCACGCCGTGCCGCACGGCGAACGCGCCGCGCGCCTCCAGGCTGCGGACGAGTTCCTGCTTGGCCTTGCGGTCCAGATCGGCCAGCGGCCGGCCCTGCCTGCGCTCCATGACGGCGAGGATGTGGTCGAGGGAGTCGGCGAGCTGGGGCAGGCGCACGGCGACGACGTCGACGCCCTCCCAGGCGAGCACGACGTCCTCGGGGCCGGCCTCGTCGGGTGGCAGCATCTCCCCGCCCATGGCGTCGACCAGTGGCTTCACGGCCGCGATGAACGGCTCGTCCCCGGTCACCTGCCGCCCTCCGCGGTCCCGTCGCCGTTCACGCCGTCGATCACGTTGACCTGGAGCGAGACCCGGGTGGCGCCGGCCTCCAGGGTCTTGCGCAGCAGCGCGTCCACGGCGGTGAGCACGCGATTGGCGCCGCCCTCCGCCGTGTTGCCGAACGGGCCGACGTCGACGGCGTCCAGCTCGGCCGTCTCGATGACCTCGCGCGCCACCAGGGCGTGCGCGGGCGCCTCGTCCAGGTCGAAGGGTTCGGTCGTGAACTCCACTCTCAATCGCACGCGCTCAACCTAACGCCCGGCGCGGCTTTTCGGGCGGCCGGCGACCGACCCCCCTTGACAAGCTCCGACACCCGGCGGCAATCTTCCATTACGCAGAAATCAACTTCCGTAATACGGAATCTTAGCCCACGGAAGGGAGCGCGGCCCGAATGCCAGGTTTCGAGTGGAGCACCGCCGCAGACCAGCGCTTCAACGTCAACCTGTCGATCCTCTTCACCGAGCTCCCGCTCCTGGAGCGTCCCGCGGCCGCCGCCGCGGCGGGCTTCTCCGCGGTCGAGCTGTGGTGGCCCTGGATCGACTCCCCCACCCCCGCGCGGTCCGAGCTGGACGCCCTGCGGAGGGCGATCGAGGACGCGGGGGTCCGGCTCACCGGCCTGAACTTCTACGCCGGCCGGCTCCCGGGCCCGGACCGCGGCGCCCTGTCGGTCCCCGGCGAGGAGTCGGAGAGGTTCCGCGCCAACATCGACGTCGCCGCCGGCTTCGCGGCCTCCCTCGGCTGCACGGCCCTCAACGCGCTGTACGGCAACCGCGTCGAGGGCGTGGACCCGGCCGAGCAGGACGCGCTCGCCCTGGAGAACCTCACCCTCGCGGCCCGGGCGGCCGACCGGATCGGCGCCATCCTGCTGGTCGAGGCCCTCAACAAGCCCGAGTCACCGCTGTACCCGCTGGTGAGCGCGCCCGCGGCCATCGCGGTCGTGGACAGGGTCAACGAGGCGACGGGCCTCGGGAACGCGAAGTTCCTGATGGACCTCTACCACCTGTCCATGAACGGCGAGGACCTGCCCTCGGTCATCGAGCGGTACACCGCGAGGACCGGGCACGTGCAGATCGCCGACAACCCCGGCCGCGGCGCCCCCGGAACGGGTTCGCTCCCGCTGGAGGACCTGCTCGGCCGGCTGAGGAAGGCCGGTTACGACGGCTGGGTCGGCCTTGAGTACAAGCCGGGCGACCGCCCGAGCGCCGAGGCCTTCGACTGGCTGCCCGTCCAGGCCCGCGCGGCCCGCTGACCACCCCGCACTGAGAAAGGCACCCCCGATGAGTCTTCCCAAGATCGCCTGGATCGGCCTCGGCATCATGGGCTCCCCCATGTCCGAGAACCTGATCAAGGCGGGTTACGACGTCACCGGCTACACCCTGGAGCGGGAGAAGCTGGACCGGCTGGCCGCCGCCGGCGGTACGGCCGCCGCCTCGATAGCCGAGGCCGTACGGGATGCCGACGTGGTGATCACGATGGTGCCCGCCTCCCCCCAGGTCGAGGCCATCGCCTACGGCCCGGACGGCATCCTGGAGAACGCCCGGCGGGGCGCCCTGCTGATCGACATGTCCTCGATCACCCCGCAGACCTCCGTCGACCTCGCGCAGAACGCGAAGGAGAAGGGCATCCGCGTCCTGGACGCGCCCGTCTCCGGCGGTGAGGCCGGCGCCGTCGAGGCCGTACTGTCGATCATGGTCGGGGGTGAGCAGGCCGACTTCGACGAGGCGAGGCCGGTCTTCGAGGTGCTCGGCAAGACCATCGTGCTGTGCGGTCCGCACGGCTCCGGCCAGACCGTGAAGGCGGCCAACCAGCTCATCGTCGCCGTCAACATCCAGGCGTGCGCGGAGGCCGTGGTCTTCCTGGAGAAGTCGGGCGTGGACCTGAAGGCCGCGCTGGACGTCCTGGGCGGCGGCCTCGCCGGCTCCACCGTGCTGACGCGCAAGAAGGACAACTTCCTGAACCGCGACTTCAGGCCGGGCTTCCGCATCGACCTGCACCACAAGGACATGGGCATCGTCACCGACGCCGCCCGCACCGTCGGCGCGGCCCTGCCGGTCGGCGCCGTGGTCGCCCAGCTCGTCGCCTCGCTGCGCGCCCAGGGTGACGGCGGCCTGGACCACTCGGCCCTGCTGCGGGCCGTGGAGCGCCTGTCCGGCGCCCAGGCCTGACGGCCCCTCGCAGACTTCCGGGCCGTGGCGCCGCCGACACCTGTCCTGTCGCGCCCAGGCGGCGCCGCGGCCCGGAATCACCTTCACCATGCCACCGCTTCAGTTCAACAAACTGTTGACGCCCAGATCGCCCCACTTCTAGGCTCCACGAAGCGGAAACAGGTTTCCGCTGACACCCGCACGGAAGGTCCACGATGTCGCAGCGCGTGCTCACCACCGAGTCCGGCGCCCCGGTCGCCGACAACCAGAACTCCGCCTCCGCCGGCGTCGGCGGCCCGCTCCTGATCCAGGACCAGCACCTGCTGGAGAAGCTCGCGCGCTTCAACCGGGAGCGGATCCCGGAGCGTGTGGTGCACGCCCGTGGCTCCGGCGCGTACGGCCACTTCGAGGTGACGGACGACGTCACCGGCTACACCCACGCCGCCTTCCTCGGCGAGATCGGCAGGCGCACCGAGGTGTTCGTGCGCTTCTCGACCGTGGCCGACTCGCTCGGCGGCGCGGACGCCGTCCGCGACCCGCGCGGTTTCGCGGTGAAGTTCTACACCGAGGAGGGCAACTACGACCTCGTCGGCAACAACACCCCCGTGTTCTTCATCAAGGACCCGATCAAGTTCCCCGACTTCATCCACTCGCAGAAGCGGGACCCGTTCACGGGCAGGCAGGAGCCGGACAACGTCTGGGACTTCTGGGCGCACTCCCCCGAGGCCACGCACCAGGTGACCTGGCTGATGGGCGATCGCGGCATCCCGGCGTCGTACCGGCACATGAACGGCTACGGCTCGCACACCTACCAGTGGACGAGCGCCGAGGGCGAGGCCTTCTTCGTCAAGTACCACTTCAAGACGAACCAGGGCATCCGCTGCCTGTCCGCCGAGCAGGCGCAGGAGCTGGCCGGCAAGGACCCCGCCTCCCACCAGACCGACCTGCTCCAGGCGATCGAGCGGGGCGTGCACCCGTCCTGGACGCTGTACGTGCAGATCATGCCGGCGGCCGAGGCGGCGGACTACCGCTTCAACCCGTTCGACCTGACCAAGGTGTGGCCGCACCGGGACTACCCGCTCCGGCGGGTGGGCCGCCTGGTCCTCGACCGCAACCCGGACAACGTGTTCGCCGAGGTCGAGCAGGCCGCGTTCTCCCCGAACAACTTCGTGCCCGGCATCGGCCCGTCCCCGGACAAGATGCTCCAGGGCCGCCTGTTCGCCTACGCCGACGCCCACCGCTACCGCCTCGGCGTCAACCACACCCTGCTCCCTGTGAACGCCCCGAAGGCGGTCCCCGGCGGCGCGCGGAACTACGGCCGGGACGGCTTCATGGCGCTCAACGCACAGGGCCGCCACGCCAAGAACTACGAGCCGAACTCCTACGACGGCCCGGTCGAGACCGGCCGCCCCCTCTCGGCCCCGCTGGCGGTCTCGGGCCACACGGGCACCCACGAGGCGCCGCTGCACACCAAGGACGACGACTTCTTCCAGGCCGGCGAGCTGTACCGGCTGATGTCGGCGGAGGAGAAGTCCCGCCTGGTCGCGAACATCGCCGGCGGCCTCTCGCAGGTCTCCCGCGACGACGTGATCGAGAAGAACCTGGCCCACTTCCACGCCGCCGACCCCGAGTACGGCAAGCGCGTGGAGGAGGCGGTCCGCGCCCTGCGCGAGGACTGAGCACCGGGAACCCGCGAACTGCGTACGGAATCTGACGGGAGGTCATGATTTCGCACGCGGTCCGCGCGGCACGCCGGGCGGCCCGGATGAGGGGTGGCCGCCGGGCGGAGCGCGCGGGCTGGGCGAGGACCGCGGTGGCCTGCGAGCCAGTGCGGTGGTGAAGGACCCGCGTCCCCTTCTCGACCAGAGGGAAGGGCACCCGGCTCCGTCGCACCCACCGCGGTCCCACCCGGCCCCTCCCGGGGGGCCCACCCACCCCGTCCGGCGGCGCGAACGACCTGTCGCGCCCAGCCTCGCGCCGTCGGACGGCTACCAAGCGCTCCCCGCACCGGGGTCGTGTCCCCCGGCGAGGGAGCGTTCGGCGTTGTCCAGCAGCTCTTTGCAGGTGAGCACCTCGAACCGGGTGACGTGCGGGTTGAAGGTCCGCAGGGCCTCGTTCACCTCGGATTCCGGTACGCCGGGGTGCAGCCCGGGGTGACCGACGAGCACCAGCGCGCCGGCTCGCCGGGTCTCGATGCCGAACTCGTCACGGACACGGCTGAGCGGGATGTCCACCTCTCGTCCCCCGGCACCAGCCGGCGCCGCGCGGCCTCGCCGACGAACCTCCGGGATGATCCCTCAGGTACGCCTCGCCCGCGGCGACCAGCCACTGGTGCATCGCCCGCCTGACGAGTTCCTTGCCCTGTCTGCGTCTGCCGTGGCTGCCGCTGCCCATCTAGGTGAGGACCGCGTCCGCCGCCGACCGCACGGCGTCGGCTGCGGCCACCGCGCGCACCTGCCCCGGCTGCCGCTCCAGCACCATGTCGCTTCTCACGCGCATGGACGACAGTGTGGGGGCCGCCACCGACAGTCACCGTCCCGGCGTGCAGATCCGGTTCCCGCGCCGCAGGCTGAAGGCATGGCCAATCCGACCCACTACCCGCACATCGTGGTCCACCCCCCGGCCCTGGACGGTTCCCGGCGGGTGACCGAGGGGGACGTGACGCTGGGGATCGCCTCACATCTCGACGACGTCGTGGAGATCCTGCGGCTGGCCGATCTGGACCGGATCGAGGTGGAGCAGAGCGACCTGATCGAATGGCAGGGAGGCGGCCCGGACGACTGGCCGGGGCTGTCGGAGCACGAGTGGTGACGGCGGCGCGTACGGCAGCGGTCGTAGACCGGGTGCGCAACCCTCAAATCAACCTCTGAAGACCGCGGCGGAGGCTTCAACCACCCCGGCGCCAGGGCACATTAACGGCACACGGGGCCCGTCGGCACGGGGGCGACGGGCCCCGTACGGGGGTGTCTGATGAGCCGCACGACGTCGAATCCGCCGGACCCTTGCGCGGTCGCGCTGCTGCGCGGGGGTGACCGCGCCGCTCTCACCGTGGCCGTGCTCGGGATGCATCTGCGCGGTGCGGTCGAGGCGGGCCGGCCGGGCACGCTACGCAAGACCGCGACCGGCGACGCCGGGACCTTCCGGTATCCGCTGGAGAAGGCCGTCCGTACCGCCCTCTACCGGCCCGCCGGCCCTCGGGAGCTGCCCGCCCGCGCGGTGGTCCGGCGGGCCCTCGCCCGGATGCGGGCCGAGCTGGCGGCGGAGGGACTGCTGCGGGTGCTGCCGCCCGGCCGCACCCGTGCCGCCCGCCGTCTGCTGGCCGACCTCCGCGAGCGCCGTCCGCTGCCCGAGGGGCGGGACGGTCTGCCGGAGGACGAGGTGCTGCTCGCCGTCGCGCTGTACGGCGGCCGGGCCCTGACCGTCCTCGCACCGCGTTTCGCCCGGGAAGCGGGGCTCACCGGCCGGGGCGCGCTCGCGGACGAGGGCCGCTTCCCGTTCGGCCGGGGCACCGCCTTCCGGTACGTCGTGGGGGACGAGGCCGGCTACGGCGGCTGGGACGGCGGTGGCGGTGGGTACGGCGGGCACGACCACGGGGGCCACGACTACGGGGGCGGGTGCGGCGGGGGCGGCGGATCCGACTGAGGGCCGGGCGGGCGCGCGTACGACGGAAGGGGCGGCCCGTCCGGATGACGGGTCGCCCCTCCCTCGCACGGCGGGTGCGACGGGTCAGACCTTCAGCGGCTTGACGGACGTCGGCGCGTGGCCGGGCTCGGTGGCCAGCTCCTCGAACTCGGTGATGTCGCTGATGTCCATGGTGCGGCTCATCGAGATGTTGGTGATCCGCTCCAGGATCGCCTCGACGACGACCGGCACCCGGTACTCGGCGGCCAGCTTCTTCGCCTGCTCGAAGGCGGCGCCGAGCTGGTCGGGCTCGGTGACCCGGATCGCCTTGCAGCCCAGCCCCTCGGCGACCTTGACGTGGTCGACGCCGTAGACCCCGATCTCGGGCGTGTTGATGTTCTCGAACTCCAGGTTGACCTGGAAGTCGATGTCCAGGCCGAGCTGCGCCTGCCGGATCAGGCCCAGGTAGGCGTTGTTCACCAGCACGTGGACGTACGGGATCCTGTGCTGCGCGGCGACCGCCAGCTCCTCGATCAGGAACTGGAAGTCGTAGTCGCCGGAGAGCGCGACGACCGGGGAGTCCGGGTCGGCCTTGGCGACGCCGATCGCCGCCGGGATGGTCCAGCCGAGCGGGCCCGCCTGGCCGCAGTTGATCCAGTGGCGCGGCTTGTAGACGTGCAGCATCTGCGCGCCGGCGATCTGGGAGAGGCCGATCGTGGTGACGTACCGGGTGTCCGGGCCGAAGGCCCTGTTCATCTCCTCGTACACGCGCTGCGGCTTCATCGGCACGTTGTCGAAGTGCGTACGGCGCAGCAGCGTGGCCTTGCGCTCCTGGGTGGCGGCGACCCAGTCGGAGCGGTCGGGGAGCCTGCCTTCGGCCTTCAGCTCCTTCGCCACCTCGACGAAGAGCTCCAGCGCGGCCTTGGCGTCGGAGACGACCCCGTAGTCCGGCGGGAAGATCCTGCCGATCTGGGTGGGCTCGATGTCGACGTGGACGAACGTGCGGTCACCGCGGTAGACGTCGAGCTTGTAGCCGGTGTGGCGGTTGGCCCAGCGGTTGCCGATGCCGAGGACGAAGTCGGAGGCCAGGAAGGTGGCGTTGCCGTAGCGGTGCGAGGTCTGCACCCCGACCATGCCGGCGTTCAGCTCGTGGTCGTCGGGCAGCGCCCCCCAGCCCATCAGGGTCGGGATGACCGGGGTCCGGGTCAGCTCGGCGAACTCCACGAGCAGGTCGGTGGCGTCGGCGCCGATGACACCGCCGCCGGCGACGATGACGGGGCGCTCCGACTCCAGAAGAAAGGTGATGGCCTTCTCGATCTGGGGCCGGGTCGCGGCCGGCTTGTAGACGGGCAGCGGCTCGTAGGTCTCCGGGTCGAACTCGATCTGGGTGAGCTGGACGTCGATCGGCAGGTCGATCAGGACGGGGCCGGGGCGGCCGGAGCGCATCAGGTGGAACGCCTGCTGGAAGACACCGGGGACCTGCGCGGCCTCCAGGACGGTCACCGCCATCTTCGTCACGGGCCCCGCGATCGAGGCGATGTCGACGGCCTGGAAGTCCTCCTTGTGGATCACGTTGGTGGGCGCCTGGCCCGTGATGCACAGGATCGGGATCGAGTCACCGATGGCCGAGTACAGGCCGGTGATCATGTCGGTGCCGGCCGGGCCGGAGGTTCCGATGCAGACACCGATGTTGCCCGGTGCGGTCCGGGTGTAGCCCTCGGCCATGTGCGAGGCGCCCTCGACGTGGCGGGCGAGGGTGTGGTTGATGCCGCCGCCCTCCTTGAGGGCCTTGTAGAACGGGTTGATCGCCGCGCCCGGCACACCGAAGGCGTCGGTGACGCCCTCGCGCTTGAGGATCTCAACTGCCGCGCGGGCAGCGGTCATACGAGCCATCGAGTACTCCTGCTTCGGCTGTCGGATGCGTACTCCCGTCGCGCCCCGCGGTGAGCACCCATGTTTTCCGCATAACGGAAATCTACTTCTACTATCTGGAAGCAATGTAAGGGGGTGGGGCAAGGTCGTCAAGAGTGGTCCGGACACCGGCAAGCGCCGGACAGGAGCGGCCGGAGAGGGGCACCATGGGAGCGCCGTCCCGACGCGAGGCCTTGGAGTGGGCCATGTCCGAGAGCGTTCCCGTGCGTTGCCCGGCCTGCCGGCGCGCCCACGTCTACACCGCGCCGGCGTATCCCTGCGCGTGCGGGGCACCGACCGCGCCCCGGCTGGATCCGGCGGCCGAACCGGCCGTGGCGGCGCACCGCGCCTGGGACGACGAGTGGCTCACCGTGTCGTGCGCCGCCTGCGGGCGCCTGGGCCACTGGCCCCACCCGGAACTGGGCTGCCCGTGCGGCACGGTCCTGCGCATCCCGGTGACGGGGGTGCGGGCGGCGGAGCCGACGGCGGGGGCACAGGGACCGGCCGGGGCGTGGGAATCACCGGGGACGCGGGGCCCTGCCGGGGCGTGGGAATCACCGGGGACGCGGGGCCCTGCCGACGTCCAGGCCCCGACGGACCCACAGGAACCCACGAGCCCGCCCGGACCCGCCGGCGCGCACACACCCGAGGGCGCGCGGGGGCCGTCCGGCTCGACGGAACCCGCCGGCGCACGGGAACCGCGTGGTGCAGGGGAACCCGCCGGCGCTCCGGGCCCGGCCGCGGTCCACCGCTCGTCCGGTCACCGGCCCCCCTTCCAGCCCCGCCCCATCCGTACCGCCCGGGACACCGTCACCACCGCCGCGCTGTATCTCCGCTGGCTCGGCTACCGGGACATCCGCCGGGCGGACCAGCGGCCCCCGAACGGCGTCGGGCTCGCCACCCGCGGGCTGCTCGCCCAGGTGGACCCGACCGCGCGGCCGGCCGGGCCGAGGGACGTGGAGTGCCTGTGGCTGACGGCGATGACCGAGTCCGCCGAGTGCGTGTACTTCTCCCTCGCGGGCTACACCGACGCCGCCCGGGCCGGCGCGGACGCCCTCGGCATCCCGCTGTTCGTGCTCGACCTCGCGGGGGTCCCGCAGCCGGTGAACGACCCCGCCGACACCCTGCACACCAGGGGCGCTCCGGAACGGGGTACGAGGGCACGCGACGGACAGGCCTGACCTTCTCTCCTCTCGCGGTACGGCCCTGCACGTACTCCTGTCGGCCGGCCCCGCCCATGTGAGTCGCACCCGGGCCGGGGCGACGTGACGGATCTGAAGCCGCCCACCCGACGGCCCCCGGGCCGAGCGCGCCGCCGACCGTGCGCTCGCCCGGGGACCGCCGTGGAACATTCACCGCATGCTCGTTCCCGGCCGTTTCACACCCGGGATCACACCCCGTACGTGTCCCGCAGCTCCACCTTCCGGATCTTCCCGGACACCGTCATCGGGAAGGTGTCGAGGAGCTGGAGCCTGCTGGGGACCTTGTAGTGCGCGAGCCGCCCCGCGCAGAAGTCCCGCAGCTCCTCCAGCGTGAGCGGGTCGGCGGGATCGCTCGGGATGACACAGGCGAGGACCTCCTCGCCGTACCGCTCGTGCGGCACCCCGACGACCTGGACGTCGCGGATCTTGGGGTGGGCGTACAGGAACTCCTCGATCTCGCGCGGGTAGATGTTCTCGCCACCCCGGATGATCATGTCCTTGATCCGGCCGACGATCTCGACGTACCCGTCCTCGCGCATCACCGCCAGGTCCCCGGTGTGCATCCAGCGGCCCGCGTCGACGGCCTCGGCCGTCTTCTCCGGCTCGTTCCAGTAGCCGAGCATCACGCTGTAGCCGCGCGTGCACAACTCCCCCGCCGTGCCCCGGGGCCGGGTGATCCCGGTGGCCGGGTCGACGACCTTGACCTCCAGGTGGGGCAGGACCCGGCCGACGGTGGCGGTGCGGTGCTCCAGATCGTCCTCGATCCGTGTCTGCAACGACACCGGGGACGTCTCCGTCATGCCGTAGCAGATGGAGACCTGCTCCATGTGCATCTCGGCCACCACCCGCTTCATCACCTCCACCGGGCACGGGGAACCCGCCATGATGCCGGTGCGCAGGGTGGAGAGGTCGTAGGAGGCGAAGCCGGGGAGGTTCAGCTCCGCGATGAACATGGTCGGGACGCCGTACAGCGACGTGCACCGCTCCCGCTGCACCGCCTCCAGCGTGGCCGCCGGGTCGAAGGACGGCGCCGGTATGACCATGCAGGCGCCGTGCGAGGTGGCCGCCAGGTTGCCCATCACCATGCCGAAGCAGTGGTAGAAGGGGACCGGGATGCAGATGCGGTCCTGCTCGCTGTAGGCGATCGACTCCCCCACGAAGTAGCCGTTGTTGAGGATGTTGTGGTGGGAGAGGGTGGCGCCCTTCGGGAAGCCGGTCGTGCCCGAGGTGTACTGGATGTTGATGGGGTCGTCGCAGGACAGCTCCTCGTAGGACACGTCGGGCGTCGCCCGTCGGAGCAGTTCGTCCCAGCTCGGGTCGCCGATGTACACGATCTCGCGCAACTCGGGGCAGCGTCCGCGCACTTGCTCGGCCATCGCCCGGTAGTCGCTCGTCCTGTGGCTGAGGGAGGCCACCAGCAGCGAGACGCCCGACTGCCTGAGGACGTACTCGGCCTCGTGGGTGCGGTAGGCCGGGTTGATGTTGACCATGATCGCGCCGACGCGTGCGGTGGCGTACTGCACCAGCACCCACTCCGGGCAGTTGACCGCCCAGATGCCCACCCGGTCGCCCTTGGTGACGCCACTGACCACCAGGGCCTGTGCCAACTCCTCGACGGCCGCCCCGAATTCCGCGTAGGTCCAGCGCCGCCCGGACGGCACGTCGACCAGGGCCTCGCGGTCCGGCCAGGTCGCCACGGCCCGGTCCAGGTTGGCGCCGATGGTGTCGCCGAGCAGGACGGTGGGGCTCGTCCCGTGCGTGTACGACAGCGACGATGTCACCGGAAGTCCTCCTCGCGGTACTCGTTCTGAGAGCCGGCCGCCGTGGCCTCGCGCAGCTCGATCCGGCGGATCTTGCCGGAGACGGTCTTGGGCAGCGCGCCGAACTCCAGCCGGCGGATGCGTTTGTAGGGCGCGAGCACGTCACGGGAGTGCTCGAAGATGACCTTCGCGGTGTCCGGGCCGGGCTCCCAGCCCTCGGCGAGGACGACGTACGCCTTGGGCACCGCGAGCCGCAGTGCGTCCGGGGCGGGGACGACGGCCGCCTCGGCCACCGCCTCGTGCTCCAGCAGGGCGCTCTCCAGCTCGAACGGGCTCACCTTGTAGTCGGAGGCCTTGAAGACGTCGTCGCTGCGCCCGATGTAGGTGAGGTATCCCTCCTCGTCCCTGGTGGCGATGTCCCCGGTGCGGTAGTAGCCGCCCGCCATGGCCTCCGCCGTGCGGTCCGGGTCGCCGTGGTAGCCGGTCATCAGGCCGACCGGTCGCTCGGCGAGGTCGAGCGCGATCTCGCCCTCGGTCGCGCCGGGCGCGCCGGAGACCGGGTCCAGGAGTTCCACCCGGAAGCCGGGGCTGGGGCGGCCCATGGAACCGGTCTTCAGCGGCTGGCCGGGGCTGTTGGAGACCTGCACGGCCGTCTCGGTCTGCCCGAAGCCGTCCCGGACGGTCACCCCCCAGGCGCGCCGGACCTGCTCGATGACCTCCGGGTTGAGCGGCTCGCCGGCGGCCACGACCTCGCGGGGCGGGGTGCGCAGCTGCCCGAGGTCGGCCTGGATGAGCATCCGCCACACGGTCGGCGGGGCGCAGAAGGTGGTGACGCCGGCGCGGTCCATCTCGGCCATCAGCCGGGCCGCGTCGAAGCGGGTGTAGTTGAAGACGAAGACGGTCGCCTCCGCGTTCCACGGCGCGAAGAGATTGGACCAGGCGTGCTTGGCCCAGCCGGGCGAGGAGATGTTCAGGTGGACGTCGCCGGGCTTGAGGCCGATCCAGTACATGGTGGCGAGGTGCCCGATGGGGTACGAGGTGTGGGTGTGCTCGACCAGCTTGGGGCGGGCGGTCGTCCCGGAGGTGAAGTAAAGCATCAGCGGGTCGTCGGCCAGCGTCGGGCCGTCCGGGACGAAGTCGGCGGGGGCCGCGTAGGCGTCCTCGTACGGCTCCCAGCCCTCCTCCGGCAGGCCGCCGACGGAGATCCGGGTGTAGGCGCCGGGCACGTCGGCGAACTTGGCGGTGTCCTCCGCCCGGACGACGACGTGTTTCACCCGCCCCCGCTCCACCCGGTCGGCGAGGTCGGCCGGGCCGAGCAGCGGGGTGGCCGGGATGACGACCGCGCGCAGCTTCATCGCGGCCAGCGCGGTCTCCCAGAGCTCGGCCTGGTTGCCGAGCATGACGAGGACGCGGTCCTCGGCGGCGACCCCGCGCTCGCGCAGCCACCGGGCCACCCGGTTCGACCGTTCGGACAGCTCCGCGAAGGAGAGCCGGGTCTCGGTGCCGTCCTCCTCGACGATGTGCAGCGCTGTGCGGTCGTTGCCGTCGGCGATCTCGTCGAACCAGTCCAGCGCCCAGTTGAAGTGCTCGGGCCGGGGCCAGCGGAAGCCCTCGTAGGCGGTGGCGTAGTCCTCTCGGTGTTCCAGCAGGAAGTCCCGTGCCCTGCGGAACATCTCCGTCGCCGTCGTCATCGGTTCTCCTCCTATGCTCCGGACCATTGCCGGGCGGCTCTCTGGCATCGTCTAATCCGTGATGCGGGTCTCACTACCCCCGAACGGGGGTGTGGGCGGCCGAAAGGGCGAACGGTGACGGCGGACGCGGTGGGGGCGGTGGAGATCGGTGGCGCGCTGGCCCGGCTGCGGCGGGCGACGGGACTCCCCGTGGCCTTCGGTGGCCTGGTGGAGTCCGGCCGGCCGCAGATCCGGATCAGCGAGCTGAGCGGCACGACCACGGCCGCGCTGCGCTCGCTCGCGGTGACCTCCGGCAGCGGGCTCGGTGGCAAGGCGGTGGCGCTGGCCCGGCCGTGCGCGGTGACCGACTACTCCAGCTCACGGCAGATCAGCCACGAGTACGACGTACCGGTGGCCGCCGAGGGCATCCGCGCGGTGCTCGCCGTGCCGGTGGTGGTGCGCCGCCGGGTGCGCGGGGTGCTGTACGGAGCGCTGCGCTCGGCCCGGCCGCTCGGTGACCGCACACTGGACGCGGCGGTGGCGGTGGCGCGGGACGTGGAGCAGACGCTGGTGGTGCGGGACGAGGCGCGGGAGTTGCTGGCGGCGGCCCGGCCCGAGCGGACCGGCCCCGACGACGGTGCCGTGTGGGAACAGGTGCGCGAGGCGCACGCGGCGCTGCGGGCGCTGGCCCCCCGGATCGCCGATCCGCGGCTGCGGGCCGAACTGCTGGCCGCGTGCGGGCTGCTGACGGCGCCGCCGCGAGCCGGGGGCGTGACCCTGGCGCCACGCGAGGTGGACGTGCTGTCCTGGGTGGCGGCGGGGGCCACCAACGCGGCGGTGGCCGAGCGGCTGGGCATCGGCCCGGAGACGGTCAAGGGGTATCTGCGTTCGGCGATGCGGAAGCTGGGCGCGCACACACGAGGGGAGGCGGTGACCGCGGCGCGCAGGGCGGGACTGCTGCCGTAGCCCGAGGCCGGCCAGGAAACCTGACGGTCATGAAACCCGTCGGTTGGGAAACCTGACCATTCAGCCGGCGCAACTTTGAATTTCCCTCTGCTTGACCGTTTGTTATTTCCCTCACCAGGGCTTCCGTCCGAATTTCAAGGATCGTTGCCTAGAATTTGGTCCGGACACGACACACGAGGGGAGCGGTGACCGTGCGACGGGACTTCCAGGAGCCTGCCAGGTGCCGCCCCGACCTGGTCATCGGTCGCGAGGAGCTGTTCGCGTCCGCGCGTGAGCAACTCGCCTCCGGGGGCAGTGTGCTGCTCCACGGCCCCGCCGGAATAGGGAAATCCACCGTCCTGCGGGCATTGGCCGAGGAATACGGCGCCACCGCGCGCACGGTCTTGCGCTGCTCGGCGACCGAGTCCGAATCCCACCTCCCCTTCCTCGCCCTCGCCGACCTCCTCGGCCTGGTGCTCGACGAGGTCTCCCCACGACTGCCCGCCGCCCAGCGCACCGCCCTGGAGTCGGCGCTCACCGGCCGCGGCGAGTCCAGCCTCCAGCGGGACGGACTCGCCCTGCGCCTGGCCGTGCTGTCCGCGCTGCGCGCCCTCGCCGCCCACGGCCCCGTCCTGGTCGTCGCCGACGACCTCCAGTGGCTGGACCCGGCCAGCGCGGAACTCCTCGGCTTCGCCGCCCGGCGCCTGGAGGGCACCCCGGTGCAACTGCTGTGCGCGGTCCGCACCGAGGGCCGGCAGAGCCAGGAGTACGACCGCCACCTGCGCGCCTGCCCGCCGGGCACCCTAGCGGTCCGGCTGGGCCCGCTCTCCCGCACCCAGGTCGCCGAACTGCTCGACCACCGCGGCCACGGCTGCCTGTCCCGCTCCACCGTCCGCGAGATCCACCGCACCAGCGGCGGCAACCCGCTCTTCGCCCTGGAGCTGGGCCGCGCCCTCGCCGACAGCCCCACCCCGCCCCGGCCGGGCGAGCCGCTGCCCGTGCCGACCTCGCTGCGCGCCCTCGTGCTCAGCCGTCTGGACATGCTCTCGGTGGAGGCCCGCCGCACCCTGCTGGTGGCCAGTGCCGGCGCCCGCCCCACCCCGGCCCTGCTGCACGCGGCCGGCCGGGAGAACGCCGAGGCCGAGTGCGCCCAGGCCGCCGAACTCGGGCTGCTGGCCACCGAGCCGGACGCCCCGGCCGTACGGTTCGCGCACCCGCTGATATCCGCCGCGCTGTACGCGGAGGCGCCCGCCCACGAACGGCGGGCCGCGCACGCGGCGCTGTCCACCGCCGCCTCCGACCCGATCGAACGGGCCCGGCACCTGGCGCTCGCCACCACCGGAACCGACCCGGAGGTCGCCGCCCGGCTCGCCGAGGCCGCCGCCCTCGCCCGGGACCGCGGAGCGCCCTCGGTCGCCGCCCAGCTGGGGCTGCTCGCCGCCCGGCACACCCCGGCCGACGGCACCCCCAGCCCGGAGGAACGCCGGCTGACGGCCGCCGAGGACGCGATCACCGCCGGCGAGGTCGACCTGGCCCGGGACATCGCCCGGGAGGTGCTGGCCCGGGCGACCGTGCCCGCCGACCGGGTGCGGGCCTGGATGATCGTCATCGACACCGCCGGCCACACCATGGCCGAGGTCGACGCCGTCTTCCCGCAGGCCCTCGCCGACGCCGGCGACGACCCCCGGCTGCTCGCCCTGGTCCACTACCAGCTGGCCTGGCGCGCGCTGATCGTGGAGGGCGACTTCACCGAGGCCCGGCAGGCCGCCGCGCACGCCGCCGAGCTGGCCGCCCGCGGTGCGGACCGGCGCACCGAGCTGCTCTCCCTCGCCTTCCAGGCGCAGACCGAGACCCTGATGGGCCATCCGGAGGCGCCCCGCACCATCAAGCGGGCCCTGAAGGAACCCCAGGACCCCCGGGTGGCGTGGCATCACAACGGCGCGGGCAGCGCCCGGTTCCGCTGGCTGGTCATGGGCGACCAGCTGGCCGAGGCCCGGACCACCGTCACCGCGCTGCTGCGCGAGGTGCGCCGGCGCGGCTCGGTGGAGAGCGAGGTGCACTTCCTGCGCGGCCTCGCCGAGACCGAGCTGCGCGCCGGGCACTGCGGACGTGCCCTGGAACTGGCCCGCGACAGCCTGCGGCTCGCCCGGGACTCCGGGATCGGCGAGACCGCCTCGGCGATGCTCACCTCGCTCGCCGAGGCCTCCGGCGGCGATGTGGACCGCGCCCTGGCCCTCGCCCGGGAGGCGGTGGACCACGCCGAGGAGGACGGCGACCAGATGTACCTGTCCCGCGCGCTGGGCGCCCTCGGGTACGCCCAGCTCGTGGCCGGGGACCCGGCGGGCACCGTGCGCTCGCTGCGCCGGGTGCGCACCCTGGAGCTGGGCCTCGGCATCACCGACCCGGCCCGGGGCCGCTGGCAGGGCGACCTCGCCGAGGCGCTGGTCCGGATCGGTGAAGTGGCCGAGGCGCAGGACGTCATCGACGTCAGCCGGGAACACGCGCTGCGGCTCGGCCGGGAGAGCGTCCTCGCCGTGCTCGACCGGTCCGAGGCGCTGGTGCGCGCCGCCCGGGGCGACCTGGAGGCCGCGCTCGCCCAGCTGACGTCCGCTCAGGACCGGCTCGGCAAGCTCGGCTACGGCCTGGAGGAGGCGCGGGCCGCGTTCGCGCTGGCCCGGCTGCGGGGCGGCCCAGGGCCGTCACCCGCGGTGTTCGACGAGGCCACCCGGATGTTCCGGCGCTGCCGGGCGCTGCCCTGGCTGCGCCAAGTGGACGAATCCCCGGCCGCCGACGGTCCGGAACCGGCACCGGCCGTGCCGGAGGCGCCGGCCGCGCTGCACGCGCTGGCCGCGATGGAGCGTCAGGTCGCCGCGCTCGTCATGGAAGGCGCCACCAACCGGGAGATCGCGGCCCGGCTGTTCATCAGCGTGAAGACGGTGGAGGCGACCCTGACACGGGTCTACCGCAAGCTGGGGATCCGCTCGCGGGTGGACATCGTCCGATTGGCGGCAGGTCACCGCGCGCCCTGAGCGGTGCTCTTGTTAACTGAACCGGACCGAGGGTTTTCCCTCACCCAACCCCCTAGGGGGTTCCCTCATTGGGAGCCGAGGGTGCCGGGTCCTAGCGTAATGGGCGTGCCGCTCGCCCGGGCACATGGGGGTCGGTCCCGCGACCCCCATGCAAACCCCCCACACAGACCCGCGCGACCCCCCACCGGTGCAACCCCACTGAGGAGACTCATGTTCGGGCTCACACGTGCAAGAAAGACCGCCGCGACCGTGGTGGCCACCGCCGCCGCGGCGGCGTCCGCGCTGCTCGCCTCCCCCACGGCGAGCGCCGCGCCTCAGCCCATCGTCGGCGGTACGACCACCACGACGACCGCGTACCCGTTCATGATGCAGATCACGGACGCGTCCCAGAACCAGTTCTGCGGCGGCACCCTGGTGGCGCCCAGGAAGGTGGTGACGGCCGCGCACTGCATGGTCGGCGAGACCACGAGCAGCGTCCGCGTGGTCGGCGGCCGGACCTACCTCAACGGCACCAACGGCACGGTGAGCCGGGTCAGCAACATCTGGATCAACCCGGACTACACGGACGCCACCAACGGCGACGACGTGGCCGTGCTGACCCTCTCGACGTCGATGCCGTACACCACGGCGAAGTACGTCTCCTCCTCCCAGACGGGCGTGTACGCGGCCGGCACCACCGCCCGCATCCTCGGCTGGGGGACCACCTCGGAGAACGGCGGCTCCTCCAACCAGTTGCGGACCGCGACCGTCCCGGTCGTGTCCGACTCCAGCTGCCGCTCCTCCTACGGTTCGGACTTCGTCCAGTCCGACATGGTCTGCGCCGGATACACGTCCGGCGGCGTTGACACCTGCCAGGGCGACAGCGGCGGTCCCCTGCTCATCGGGGGCGTCCTGGCAGGGATCACTTCCTGGGGCGAGGGGTGCGCGGAGGCCGGTTACCCGGGTGTCTACACCCGGCTGACCACCTTCTCGAACCTGGTGACCGCGCAGGTCAACTCGTGACCCGGAAGATTTCCCGAGCACCGCTCGGGTGACGGCCGGGGGGCGTTGCGGGCCACCACGAGCGGCCCGCAACGCCCCCTCTCCACCGCTCCGGTCGCGTCGACGGCCGCCCTCACCGCCGTACGACGTCCCCGAACCGGATGTCGTACGCGGCGCCCGGGTGCATGACCGCGAGCATCCGCTCCCCCTCCGCGGTCACCTCCTCCCGCCGCGCCCTGCTCAGCCCGGCGAAGGTCTCGATGACGAGGGCGCCGCCGTCGAGCTTCCACAGACCGGCCAGGAAACCGTCGACCAGCAGCACCCGGTGGGCCTGGTTGCCCTGCCAGTGCCGGCCGCGGTGCGCGGGCGGTACGACACGGGTGCGGTCGGCGTGGCCGAGCAGCAGGTTGTCGAACTCGGGCAGGAAGCGGGGCGGTGCGGGGGTGGCCGGGTCGGGGCGCGGGGCGTCGGGGAGGTCGAAGAGTTCGACACCGTCCGGGTCACGGAAGGTCAGCAGCCGGGGGCGCAGGCGCTCGAAGGCGGGCTTGAGGCGGGTGAGCCCGGCCCAGGTCTGCATGTCCCGCACGGAGGCGGGACCGAAGGCCGCCAGATAGCGCAGGATCACGGCGTCCGGCGTGGGCGCGGGTCCGGCGGGGCGGCCCAGCCAGTGCTCGACGGTGGTGAGGGCGACCTGGCCGCTCTGGTCCCACAGACCGCGCGGGGTCACCTGGACGAGCGGGAGCGTGCAGCGGGCCGCGACGGCGAGGGCCCGCGGGTCGGCGTCCGGCCACTCGGCGCCGAGCGCCGCGCGCAACTGGGCCATGGTCCGCGGCTCGGCCTCCACCAGGTCCCGGGCGACGGCCGCGAGCCGGCCCAGGTCGACGCCGGTCAGCCCCGTGCGGAAGTTCCCCAGCTCCCGGTCGCGGGCCGGCTGGACGAAGGGCCGCAGGGCAAAGCAGTCGTCGGCGGTGTGGGTGTGGATCGTGGAGCGCAGCGTGACGATCCGGGCCACGTCCCGGCCGGCCATGAGCGTGGCCAACCGCTCCGGCGTGAAACCGTCCAGCCGGGCGGCGAGGGCGTAGTACGGGGGTCTGGTGTTCTGCGCCTGGAGCCCGAGGAGATGACTCACCGCGTCCCCGGCCGACCGCGCGGACCGGCTCAGCAGGAGCTGCCGGGCGAGGGTGGCGCGGTTCAGCGCACGGACGTCCATCACCGGGGCGCTTCCCGAACCGCTCCGGACGCTGCTCTGCTCACCGCTGCTCTGGGTCATGGGCGCACGCTAACGCCCGTCGCGGACAACGTCTGTCCGCGATGGCCCGCGGTTGTCCCTCCGCCGCCGGCTGTGGTGTCGTACCCGTGGATCGAGGACTGGCTCTCCGGAAGGGGCGGACATGGGCGGGGCGTTGGTGCTGGGCGGCGGGGGTGTGGGTGGGATCGCCTGGATCACCGGGGTGCTGACGGGGCTCGCCGAGGCCGGGCGGGACGTGACCGGCGCCGGGCTGCTCGTGGGGACCTCCGCCGGGTCCACCGTGGCGGCGCAGGTGGGCAGCGGGCTGGGGCTGGAGGAGTTGTACGCCCGGCAGGTGGATCCCGCCCTCCAGGCCGCCGAGATCATGGCCGAGATGGACCTGGAGAAGTTCGCGGCGGAGATCGGCGCGGCCGTGGAATCGGCCGCGTCCATGAGGGAGTTGCGGCGCGCGGTCGGGCGGGTGGCCCTGGACGCGCGGACGGTCTCCGAGGCGGAGCGCCGCGCGGTGATCGAGTCCCGGCTGCCGTCCCACGGGTGGCCGGAGCGGCCGTTGAAGATCGTCGCGGTGGACGCGGAGAGCGGTGAGCCGCGGGTCTTCGACCGGGCCTCGGGCGTCCCGCTGGTCGACGCGGTCGCCGCGAGCTGCGCCGTGCCGGGCGTGTGGCCGCCGGTGACGATCGGCGGGCGCCGGTACGTGGACGGCGGGGTGCGGTCCGTCGCCAACGCCGACCTCGCCGCCGGTGCCGACCGGGTGCTGGTGCTGGTGCCGCTGGGTGCCACCGAGCCCTTCCCCAGCGAGCGGCCGCTGGAGCGGTCCGTGGCGGAGCTGCGCGCGGGGGGTGCCGAGGTCGTGGTCGTCGCTCCCGACGAGGCGTCCGCCGCGGCGATCGGCGACAACGCCCTCGACCCGGCTACCCGCCGCCCCGCCGCCGAGGCGGGCCGCGCCCAGGGCCGCGCGCTCACCCTGCCCTGGACACGGGACTGACCGGGCCCGCGCGTCGTGCCGTGGCGAGAAGGCTGAGACCATGACCGGGACGAAGGAGGCCACGCATGCCTCATGACCCGTCGGACCCGGCCGCGCCCGGGGCAGTCGCCGACCGGCCCACGCGGGCGCTCGGCGAGCCGAGGGCGGCCTGTGCGTGCGCCGTCGGGGTGTGACGCGGGCGTGCCCTGACGGCGCCACCGCCCGCGCGCCTGCCCGCATGGCATGCGGTCACGGGCCGAGGACGGCCTGCCCGAACACCGTACCGTCGCGAGCCAAGGGCGGCCTGTGCGTGCGCCGTCGGGGTGTGACGCGGGCGTGCCCTGACGGCGCCGCCGTCCTTGTGCCGGCCGTTCACGACGGGCGGTCGCAGACGGACGGCAGCCAGGTCAGGCCCGGGGTGGCGCTGAGGGTGTCCAGGGAGTGCAGGAGGTCCTCCAAGTGACCGGGGTGGGCGAGGAATTCGATCGCCGCCTCCGCGAACGCGTCCCGTACCGCGGGCGGCATCGCGTCGGAGGCGTCGAAGCAGTGCACGGCCTGCCGGTCGCGGAGGGTGAGCGCCAGGGAGCGGCGCCAGTCCGGGTCGGTGCCGCCGGCGGGCGGGACGCCGGTGTGGACGGAGAAGCCGGACTGCTGGGCGCTCCAGGCGCGTTGGGCGTCGGTGGAGGCCAGGTACCGGATCAGCTTCTTGGCCGCCGGGGTGGCGTGCAGCAGGGCGACCAGGTCTCCGGAGACCTCCCACGCGCGGTTGGCGGGGGCGCCGAGGAGCAGCCGGGCGGAGGGCTCGTAGCGGCCGTCGACGTCCTTCCAGGCGTGCTGGCGGCCCCGGATGAACGACGCCTGGTGCTCCAGCGTGCAGCCCCGCGGGCTCACGGTGACCGGCCGCGACGCCGCCTCGTACGGGGTCTTCAGGGCCCGCCGGACGAGGTCCGGGTCGCCTCCCGCGCCGACCAGGTCGCGCCAGGTGGTCCAGGCCGTCCTGACCGGCTTCGAATCCCAGGGCAGTGCGCCGCGCGCCCACTGCTCGTAGACGCCCGGACCGTACCGTTGCAGCAGGATGTCCTCGATCCAGTCGGTGCCGGGCCAGCCACTGGTGGCCCCGGAGCCCATGCCGACGCACCACGCGGCCGGCCGGTGCGCCGCCTTCCTCCGCTCCTGCTCCCCGACATCGGCCGGGTACCAGACGACGCTCTTCAGATCGGCCTTGAGCGGGAACCAGTACACGTGCCCGTCCGCCAGCGGCATGGCCCAGGACGGGCCGAAGTCTGCCTGGTCCACCAGGTCCTCCAGCGGCAGGAGGTGCTTCTGCCGGGCGTACTCGGCGAGTTCGCCGGGGCCGGTGAGCGCCACGACGTCGGGTGGCGTCCCGGCCTCGACGTCGGCGCCGAGCACCTGGCTCTCGGCGTTGCTGCCCTGGTAGTCCACGTGGATGCGGTACTTCCGCTCGAACGGCTCGATGACCGCCTTCCGGAAGTTCTCCTCGTCCTCGCCGGTCCAGTTGGCCAGCAAGGTGACGGTCGGCTCCTGCCCGAGGACGCGTACGCCCACCACGACGGCCGCCACCAGCACGGCCAGGCAGCTCGCCACCACCGTGACGATACGGACCAGGCGGCGGGAGGGGCGGGACGGGGTGCCGGGGGCGGCCGTCGCGGAGCCGCCGGGGTGCGCGTTCACCGGGGCCTGAACCGGTAGTCGTCGATGTGCCGCCGCAGGCCCGTCTCGGCCAGTGCCATCAGCAGGACGCCTCCTATCAGGATCCACACCGCCGCCGACGCGCGGAAGCCGGTGTGCGCCAGGTACGAGGCGATGTGCCGCCCCGCGTCGGGTATGAGCCGCCCGTGCAGCGGGCTGTCGAGCAACTGCCGGGTGTCCGCCATCCCCTGCTGGGTCCACACGGTGAACAGCGCAGTGGTGACGACACCGGCCGCCGTCAGCGCCAGGGCGGCCAGGAGTGGGCGGTTGTAGCGGCGCCGGAAGCGGCGGCGGAGGAAGAGCTGGGTCTCCAGCAGCGCGGCGCAGAAGGCGAGGGCCAGCAGCAGGGTGACGCTCCAGGCGAGCCACAGCGGCGGGCCGAACGAGGTCTGCCGGTGCACGGCCGCCCGCTGCTGCCGTTGCAGCGCCTTCAGCCGGTCCTGTATGCCCGTGCCCTTCTCCGTCAGGATGCTGGTGGCATAGCTGCGGTACGCCTCGCGCAACAGGCTGCCGTCCGGCTGGAGCTGGGACCTCTGCACCTTGTCCGCGTAGACCGTGATCAGCCCGGCGATCGTCTGGAGGGTCTGCCGGCCCGCCGGGCCACCCACGTCGTCATCCGCGGCGGCGGCCGCCAGGCTCTGCGCGGCGACCGAGATCTGCTTCTGGAAGTCGCTGGTCGGGGCGGGCGCGCCGGCGTCCCGCTCGGCCTGGCCGAGCGCGTACAGCGCGGTGTCCAGGGACAGGACGGCCGGGGCGCTGGAGGTGCGCAGCGGGTTCGCGTCGCCGTGCACACCCTGGTACGACACGAACAGTGACAGCGCGAGCAGGGCCGACAGGGCCAGCAGCAGGCGGTGCCGGAGGGTCAGGTCGTGCGCGGTCGTGCTGCCGCCGTCCGCCGGGCGCGGCCCGGCACCGGGGAGCCGGAGCCGCGGGCGGGCCAGGCGGCGCGACGCCCTGCCGCGGGCGCGGCGGTCGGCGGGGCGGGCCCGTGCGGGACGTGGGGTGGGCGGGGCGGCCGGCTGCGCGCCGGTCACGGGGCCGGTGCCGGGTGTGGTCCCTCTGCCGGTGGTCATGCGGGCGCCCCTCTCAGCGGCCGGCCGCACTTGCCGCCGCAGTAGACGGAGTCGGCCGGACCGAGCCACTTGCAGCCGGGGCACTCGATGAGTCCGTCGGGTCGGACGGGCAGGGGCGGATCGGCGGATCCGGCCGGGGCGGCTCCGTCCGGCGTGGCGCGTCCCGGCGTGGCGGCCCCGTCCGGCGTGGCGAAGCCCGGTGGGACACCGGCGGCGCCCGGCGGGGTGGCGGAGCCCCGTGGGTTGGCCGAGCCCGGCGGGGCGGCGGAGCCCGGCGGGGCGGCGGAGCCGCGTGGAGTGGCCAAGCCCGGCGAGGCGGCGGAGCCCCCCAGGGCCCCGGCGGCGTCGGCACTCCGCGCGGCGGCACGCCCCTCCCCCGAGCCCGCCGCCGGCTGTTCCGGTGGCGTCGTCAGGGCGCTGGAGAGGATCAGGTGCTGCCAGTCGACGTCCTTCAGCCCGCTGCGGACCCGGCCGGTGCCCGGTGCGGCCTCGATCAGCCGGAGCGCGCCCAGCAGTTGGGTGTCGCCCAGTTCGGTGGCCAGCGCGAGCGCGCGGGTGAGTTCCCGGTCCGCGGTGTCGCGGCCGTCCGTGCCGCGCAGCCAGGCCCGGTAGGCACCGGCAACGGCGGCGCCGGCCTGCTGGTACAGCTCGTGCCGGCGGACCCCGGGGTGCTGCCGGGAGGCGTCCAGCGGGTTGTCGGTCCAGCGCACCAGGACGGGCTGCGGCGCGGGCAGCCGTACCGGCCGGCCGAAGTCGGGCACGGCGATCTCCACGGCGGCGAGCTGGAGGTCCTCGCCGGTCTCACGGCCGGTGGGGTCGGCGGTGAGGACGACCTGGAAGTGCCGTACCTCGTCGCCCCAGGCACGGGTGACGTACTCCGCGCCGCGCCCGCCGGAGCCGGCCGGAACGGGCGGCAGTTCCTGTTCGCTCGGCACCACCTGCTTGACCTGCCGGATCACCGTGCCCGGGGTGGGGGTGAGCCGGATGCGCAGCTCGGGTACCGCCGTGCCGAGCAGGCCGGCCACCAACTCCTCGTACGCCGTGGTCAGTTCGGACTCGGCGCGGACGGCCCGGGCGCGCCCGTGCAGCCGCCGGGTGATGCGCAGCAGCAGGCCGGCGTCCCAGTCGCCGCCGATGCCCCAGGCGTCGCAGACGAACCGTCCCTCGCAGGCGTCGAGCGCGGTCTCCAGGGACATGGCGGCCCGGTGGTCGTGCTCGTTGCGCCCGTCGGTGAGCAGCAGGACGTGTTTCACGGGGGCGGGGTGGTCCTTGAGCACCCGGCGGGCGAGGTCGAGCCAGGTGCCGATGGCGGTGCCGCCGTCCGCGTCCAGGATGCGCACGGCGCGTTCGGCGGCCTCACGTTCGCCGGGACCGGCGACGGCGAGCACCGCGCCGCCGGCTCCGGGGTGGACGAGGGTGGCGTCGAACCGTCCGGAGAGCACGGCGAACGCGGTGCCGTCGGGCAGCATCCGGACCGCCGCGACGGTGGCGTCCTTGGCCGCGTGCAGTTTGGCGGCGGGGTGGAGCATCGAGCGGGAGGTGTCGACGATCAGCACCTCGGCGAGCGCGGGTCCGGTGCCGGGCACGGGCGCGCCGGGGTGCCCCGGGCGGCCCCGGCTCCTGACCCCGATCTCCAGGATGGCGTGCATCTCCGGGTCGGGGTGCCGCCCGGCGGGGTCCGGCGCGACCGGCAGTTCCTTCTGCTGGCCGACCGCGAGCGTCACCTCGGTCTCCTCGGCCACGGTCATCGCTGCCTCTTCCCAAGTGGTCCGGAAGCTTGTCTCCCCCGGGGCGTCGGGCTCCCGGGGGCGGTGCGGGGGTCAGAACATGGTCATCGGCCGGACCGCGTGGGCCAGGTCGAGGAGCCGGCCGTGTTCGCCGGCGGTGCGGGCCTGGGCGGCCAGTTGCCGGAACGACTGCTCCAGCCGGGTGCGCAGGCTGTCCTCGTCCCCGGGTCCGAGGAGTTCCCCGGCGGGGAAGTCCGGTCCCCAGCCCTGGGCCGGCCGGCCGTGCAGGGCGTTCTCGCGGACCTCCGCCACCAGCCGGGCCCGGGACTCCCCGGCCGCCGCGCCGCCGTCCAGGCGCAGTTCGGGCAGCCGCCTGACGGCGTCCCGCAGGCCGGCCGGGGTGGGCGGGTCGCCGTGCAGGACGCCGGCGCGGATGCGGACGGCCGCGACGCGGGCGGCGTCGTGGTGCCGGGAGGTGGCGGGCACCTCGTCGAGGACGTGGACGGCGGCGTCCCGGTCGCCGCCGGCCAGGTGGCCGCGGGCCAGGCCGAACGCGGCGGCGGTGTGCGCGGAGTCCCGTTTCCAGACGGCTTCGTAGTACCGCATGGCCCGCGTGGGGCGCCCACGGCCCGCGGGCTGGGAGCCGGTGTGCTCGGCGCAGTAGCCGAGGGCGAGCTTGGGCACGTACTCGCCGGGCAGGGCCCGGTAGACGGCGTCGAAGCGGGCGCCCGCCGGCTCCACCTCGCCCTTGCTGAGGTGCAGCACGCCGTGGTGCCAGGCGATGCGCCAGTCATGGGCGGCGCGTTCGCCGAGCTGGGTCTCGGCCTCGGCGAGCCAGCTCTCCGCCGCCTGTTGCTCGCCCTTCCTGAGGTAGGCGCGGCACAGCCACAGCGCGGTCTCGGGGGTGCCGAGGCGGGATTCGCGGGGCCACTGCCGGGCGACCCGGTCGGGGGCGTCGGGCGGGAAGGTGTCCAGGAGCAGGGCGGCGCCGTCGTCGGGGTCGGGCAGCGGCTCGGGCAGGGCGCCGGCCACCTCGGCGGCGGCGGGCGGGGAGACGTCCAGGCCGGCGGGCCGCTCGCCGGGGCGGGTGGTCCAGTGGTCCAGGGCGGGGATGGCGCCGAGTCCGGCGTCGAGGCTGGCGCCGGTCGCCCGGAACCGGGTGGAGCTCTCCGGCAGTTGCTCGCCGAACTGGAGCGAGCGGAACTCGCGGAGGACTTCCCAGAGTTGGCGGGACATCTCGGCGGCGGAGCGGAACCGGGCGCGGGGTTCGGCGTGGGTGGCGCGGGCGATGAGGCGGCGGAAGGAGTCGGGGGCGAGACCGCGGGCGGCTTCGCTGTTCCGGGCCAGGGCCTGGAGGGTCATGCCGACGGTGTAGAGGTCGCTGTCGACGTGCCAGCCGCGCCGGTCGATCTCCTCCTGGGGCGGGGCGTAGCCGGCCGTGTGGACGTAGGCGGAGGTGCGGTCGCCGATGGCGCGGACGGCGCCGAGGTCGATGACCTTGATCGCCCGTCCGAAGTGGATGACGTTGGCGGGTTTCATGTCGCAGTAGAGCAGCCCGCGTTCGTGCATGTACTGGAGGGCGCCGAGGATCTTGCAGCCGTAGGTGAGGACGTGGTCGAGCCGGGGGCGGCCGTGGAAGATCCGCTCGACGTCGTCGGCGTCGAAGAGCTGTTGCAGGGAGCGTCCGCCGATGTAGTCCATGACCAGGTAGCCGGTGGGCGGGCGGCCGGGGGCCCGGTGTTCGGCGTAGGTGATGATGCGGACGATGTCGGGGTGGTGCAGGTCGGTCAGGGAGCGGCGCTCCTCGACGGCGGTGCGGCGGGCGAGGGCGTCGTGGACGTTGATCTGGCCCTTGAGGACGACCCGGTGGCCGTCGGCGCGGGTGTCCTCGGCGAGGTACACCCAGCCGAGGCCGCCGTGGGCGAGGCAGCCGAGGACCCTGTAGTGGTCGGCGACGATGTCGCCCCTGGTGAGCTGCGGCCGGAAGGAGTAGGGCGTGCCGCAGCGGGGGCACCGGCCGGTGTCGCGGGCGGGCTGGCCGCCGTAGCCGATGCCGATGGTCATGGTGCAGCCGTTCGCGCCGCAGCGGCGGCCCCCGGTGGGCGGTCGCGGGTCCTCGACGAGGACGTCGTCGGGGACGGGGACCTCGGGCAGGACGACCAGTCCGTGCTGGTCGAGTTCGCCGATGCCGGCGACGGCGTGCACGGGCGCCGGGCCGGGCGGCTCGGGCTCCCCGGCGGTGCCGGCCGGGGGCCGGTCCGGTGGTGCGGTGCGCGGTTCGGCGTGCCGGTGGCCGCAGGTGTCGCAGTAGCCGGTGCCCATGATGCGGCCCGCGCAGCCGGGCCGGACGCACGAGGTCACGAGGCTCCCTCCTCACCGGGTGTGGGGGCGGAGCAGAAGCCGACGAACCGCTGCACGGCGGTCTCGGCCCGCTCGATGTCGCAGGGGGTCTGCCGCAGCAGCGAGACGGCCTGTTCGTAGAGCCGGTACGCCGCCACCACCCGGTCGCCCTGCGCGGCGGCCCGCTGCCGGCACAGCGGCCACTCGGCGCCGACGCGGCCGAGGAGTTCCTCGCGGCGGCGCAGCCGGGCGTCGAGCAGTTCGACGGCCTTCTCCAGGCGGCGCCGGCGGCGGCCCACGGCGTCCTCGAAGATGAACAGCCGTCCGGCGCGGGCGGGTCCGCGTTCCTGCTCGGGGGCGTGGTCGATCCAGGCGCGCAGAATCCCGCTGCGCCGGACGCCGGCCTCGGCCCGGTCGATCAGCTGCCGGGTGCCGGGCGGGGGCAGCACGCGGTCCCGGCGGGCTTCGAGCGCGGGCCCCAGCTCGTCGGTGATCCGGTCGAGTTCGGTGCGCAGGCGGGCCCAGCGCTCGCGCAGCGGCCGGTGCACGAGGAACTCGGCGGCCTGGTCGGCGCGTTCTCCCCGGCCGCGGAAGACCAGCAGCAGCCGTGCGCCCTGCCGGGCGAGCCGGTCCAGCAGGCCGAGCAGGGCGTCGGGTTCGGCGGCCTCGTCGACGGCGACCAGGACGGCGGCGAGCGGCAGGCGCAGGGTGCCGAGCCGTTCGGGCCGGGGGTCGTCGCGGATGCCGAGGCGTTCGGCGATCCGGTCCATGACCTCCGCGGCCGTCAGCCCCTTGACGTCCAGGGCGACGTCGTGGGCGCCGGCGGGGGGCACGGTCTCGGGCGGGTCGTGACTGACGGCGCTGGTGTTGCGGTGGGTGCGCAGCTCGCGGTCGGCGAGGGTGACGGCCCGCTGCAGGGTCCAGGCGCGGTCGCCGTGCGCGGGGACGACGGTGACGAGCACCGGCCAGCCCTCGCCGCGGAACCAGGAGGCGAGTTCGGTGGCGAACGGGACGTCGAGCCGGCCGGTGGCCGCGCCGGTGCGGGTGCGCAGCCGGGGGTCGACGGCCTCGGCGCCGTCTGTCCAGGCGGCGACCTGCGGCAGGTGGCTGAGGATGGTCTCGGTGGGGCTCATGTAGCTGAAGGTGGAGCCCGGGCCGTCGTCCACGCTCAGGACGATGCCGATGACCTGGTCGGTGGCGTGGTCGACGACGCCGCCGCCGCTGAAGCCGTCGTCGGCGAGTTCTTCGGGGGTGAGCGGGCGCAGCTGCACCTGGCTGTCCCGGCCGCGTGCGGCGACCAGGGTGGCGCCGTGCCAGCGTCCGCCGTCGTCGCCGCGCGGAAATCCGTACATGCTGACGGGGCCGTGGGGGGCGGCGAGCCGGTAGAGCCGGGTGGTGTGCTCGGCGGGCAGGGGTGCGGACAGGCGCAGCAGGGCGAGGTCGCCGCTGCGGTCGCCGAAGGTGTCCTCGCTCTGGGGTACGTGTTCGTCCGGGCGGACGGTGGCGGTCACGGCGGCCAGGCCGGGAACGCCGACCAGGCGGACGGTGTAGCGGTGGCCGGGGCTGACGACGTGCGCGGCGGTGAGGACCCGCTCGGGGGCCAGCAGCACGCCCGCGCCCCGAACCCGGCCGTCCGGTGTCTCGATGCGCGCGATCCAGGACGGTGTCCGTAAGCGCGATGCGGCGACTCGCTCCCCCGTGCGCGTCATGGTCCCGAGGTTACTGCGCGTACCACGCCCGATACTACTGGTATGCACGGGGTTGTTGCGGAAGCCCGGACAGCACGGTGCGAACACCTGCACTATACACGCGGTGTATAGTCCGGGCATGCCTCTTACGACCGAGACGAGCTCCACGCCGACGCACGCGACCACCGACGCACCCAGGAAGATGCGCGGAACCGGCCGGAGGTTGCGTGGCTGGGCGCTCGCGTCCGCCGCCGGCCTGGCGCTCACCCTGTCCGGCTGCGCGCAGGTCGACACGGTCGCCCCGAGCACCGCCCGCGCCGAGGCGGCGCAGGGGGCAGCGGCGCGGTTCGGGACCGTCGACTGCCGGGAGGCCAAGTGCATCGCGCTCACCTTCGACGCGGGCCCCAGCGAGAACTCGGCTCGGCTGCTCGACATCCTGAAGGAGAAGAAGGTCCCGGCCACCTTCTTCCTCCTCGGCAAGCGGCACATCGAGAAGTACCCGGAGCTGGTCAAGCGGATGGCGGCGGAGGGCCACGAGGTCGCGAGCCACACCTGGGACCACAAGATCCTCACCCGCATATCGGACGCGGAGATACGCGAGGAGCTGACGCGCCCCGACGACGCGATCGAGCGGCTCACCGGGCGCAAGCCGACGCTGATGCGCCCGCCGCAGGGCCGCACCGACGCCGACGTGCACAAGATCTGCAAGGAGCTGGGCCTGGCGGAGGTGCTGTGGAGCGTGACCGCCAAGGACTACACGACCGACGACTCGGCGCTCATCACCAAGCGGGTCCTCGACCAGTCGTCCCGGGACGGGATCATCCTGCTGCACGACATCTACCCCGGGACCGTGCCGGCCGTGCCCGGCATCATCGACGCGCTGAAGGCGCGGGGCTACGTCTTCGTGACGGTCCCCCAGCTGCTGGCGCCCGGCAGGGCCGAGCCCGGCAAGGTCTACCGCCCGTAGCCCCTCCCCCGGCTCAGAACACCACCGACCAGCCCTCGCGGGATGCCTGTTCGGCCGTGTAGGAGACGCCGTGGACCTTGAGGCCGGCCGCGTCGAGGAGTGTGATCTCGCCGCCCTGGTTGCCGAGCGGGGTGTCCGCGGTGAGCGGCACGGTGAGGCAGTCGCCGGGCGCGAGCGGGGCCGTGGCCGGGACCGGCGAGTCGTGGCCGAGGCGGCTGACGATCCGCCAGCCGGTCAGGTCCGCGGGCTCCGGCGAGGCGTTGAGGAGGGTCACGCTCTCCGCCTCGGGAGCGGCCCCCTTCGGGTTGACCATCGCCGCGACGATCATCACGGGCTGCGCGCCGGTCGTGGGCCGGGTGCCGTCCACGTCCTCCAGGGTGTGCCCGGTGGTGTCGTCGGTGTGCCAGGACTGGCTCTGGAAGGCCAGGAAGATGCCGACCCAGCGGGACTGCGCGGGGAACCGCAGCAGAAGCCCGCCGTCCTGCCACACGCCGTCGTCGCCCTTGAAGCGGCGGCTGTTGCCCTGGTTCATGTGGACGTCGTGCACGCCGTTGCCGGGCAGGAAGCCGAACACCTTGTCCTTGACGGCGGGTTCGGGGCCGAAGCGGGAGCCGAAGACGTAAGCCCGCGCCTGCGGGTCCGCCACCGCGCGCTGCACGTAGTGGTCGAGGAGGTCGGCCAGGTCGTTGTCCGGTCCCTCGACGTCCGGTGGGAGCGTGCGCATCCCGGCCGGGTCGAAGAGGTTGCCGCGCACGAAGTCGAGGGTCGGGCCGCCGGGACCGGCCGGCAGGGTGTTCCAGCCGCCGGGCAGGCCCTCCAGGGCGGCGGTCAGCGGATGCCGGAAGTCGTCGGCGACCAGGTAGAGCAGTTCGGAAGGGTGCTCCTGGGAGAGCACGTTGACCGCGGCGCGGTAGTGCGTGCCGCGGTCGTCCGTGAGGTGGATCTGGTAGTGCGGTGTCTCCCGCGCGCCCTCGCGCCGCGTCTCGACGACGCGGGCGATCAGAACGCCGTAGTTCTTCACCGGCATGACGATCAACTCCCCCGTACGACGGGCTGCTTGACCGGCCCGTCACAGGAAGCGTAGAAGCAGGATCCCCGTGGCGCCGCCCCGCGCACCCACTGTTCCAGAATACGACCCCTCATGGACACCTGCTACGCGAGCGGGCCGGCGCGGCGGGTGAACGCGCAGGTGACCGGCGTCTCTTGTCTACGATCGTGCCGTGCCCACCTTCTCCTTCGAACGCACGGTGCCGCTCCCGCCCGACGAGGCGTGGCGCCGGCTCACGGACTGGCCGCACCACGCCGACGCGGTCCCGCTGACCCGGATCAGGGTGCTCACGCCGCCGCCGACCCGCGACGGCACGCGCTTCGTGGCCCGCTCTGGGCTCGGCCGGCTCACCTTCGACGACGTGATGGAGGTGACGGTGTGGCGCCCGCCGGCCGACGACGTCCCCGGCCTGTGCCGCCTGGAGAAACGCGGCCGGCTGATCCTCGGCTGGGCGGAGATCGAGGTCCACCCGGGGCCCGGTGGCCGCAGCCGCGTGGTGTGGCGGGAGGACCTGAGCGTCCGCTTCCTCCCCCGGGCCTTCGACGGCCCCCTGAAGTCGGCCTCCCGCCTGTTGTTCGGCCGGGCGGCAGACCATCTGCTGACACGGGGCTGAGCCCAGGGCGGTGCGTCCGCGCGGCCCTCAGTCCTTGCGGCCCGTCAGGGCCACCGTCACGCCCAGGCCGATCATGGTCAGGCCGCCCGTTCCGCCGACCGCGGACAGGCGGCGGGGTGAGCGGGCGAACCAGTCGCGGGCGGCCGAGGCGGCCAGGCCCCAGACGGCGTCGGAGATCACCGCGATGGCGTTGAAGACCAGCCCGAGCAGCAGCATCTGCGCCGGGACGTGCCCCTGCCCGCGGTCCACGAACTGGGGCAGCACGGCGGCGAAGAACACCATCGTCTTGGGGTTGGCCACGCCGACCGCGAATCCCTCCCCCAGGGTGCGCAGACCACCGCGCGCCGGGCCGGACTCCGCGACCGCGGCCCGCAGCGAGCCGCGCTGCCGCCACGCCTTGACCCCGAGGTGCACGAGATACGCGGCGCCCGCGAGCTTCAGGGCGGTGAAGACGAGGACCGAGCGCTCGACGACCGACCCGATGCCGAACGCCACCGCGACGACGAGCAGGTACGCGCCCAGCGTGTTGCCGACGACGGTGGTCAGCGCCGCCCGGCGGCCGTGGGCCAGCGCCCGCCCGATCACGAACAGCACGCTCGGGCCGGGGACGATGATGAGCAGGAAGGAGAGGACGGCGAAGGCCGCCAGACGGTCGGGGGACACCATGCCGTCATGCAACACAGCCGCGACGGCGGTCGGCAAACGCTTTTCAGGCCACCGATCCGATCCGCCCCGCCGGCCGCGCCGCCGTGTCGTGGTGGATGGGGGTGTGCGCGCCGGTCAGCGGCACCCCGCTGCCCCCTCGCCGGCCCGCGACGATCTCCGCCGCGATGGACAGCGCCGTCTCCTCCGGTGTGCGGGCGCCGAGGTCCAGGCCGATCGGGGAGCGCAGCCGGGCCAGCTCCAGGTCGGTGACGCCGACCGCGCGCAGCCGCTCGCCGCGGTCCAGGTGGGTACGGCGGGAGCCCATCGCGCCGACGTAGGCGACCGGCAGCCGCAGCGCCAGCTTCAGCAGGGGGACGTCGAACTTGGCGTCGTGGGTGAGGACGCACAGGACGCTGCGGCCGTCGACCTCGGTGCGCTCCAGGTACCTGTGGGGCCATTCGACGACGATCTCGTCGGCCTCGGGGAAACGGGCGCGGGTGGCGAACACCGGGCGGGCGTCGCACACGGTGACGTGGTAGCCGAGGAACTTGCCGATCCGGACCAGTGCCGACGCGAAGTCGATCGCGCCGAAGACGATCATCCGGGGTGCGGGGACGGAGCACTCGACCAGGACCGTGAGCGGGGCGCCGCAGCGCGAGCCCTGTTCACCGATCTCCAGGGTCCCGGTGCGCCCCGCGTCCAGGAAGGCTCCGGCCTCGGCGGCGACCGTGCGGTCCAGCTCGGGGTGGGCGCCGAAGCCGCCGTCGTACGACCCGTCGGGCCGGACCAGCAGGGCCCGGCCGCGCAGCTCCGCCGGGCCCTCGGCGATCCGCGCGACCGCCGCCGCCTCCCCTCGGGCGGCGGCGGCCAGCGCGGCCGCGAACACCGGCCGGGCGGGACCGTCCGCCCGGACCGGTGTGACGAGGATGTCGATGACGCCGCCACAGGTCAGGCCGACGGCGAAGGCGTCCTCGTCGCTGTACCCGAAGCGTTCGAGGACGGTGTGGCCGTCCTCCAGCGCCTGCCGGCACAGCTCGTACACGGCGCCCTCCACGCACCCGCCGGAGACCGAGCCGATCGCCGTGCCGTCGGCGTCCACCGCGAGGGCGGCGCCGGGCCGGCGCGGGGCGCTGCCGCCGACGGCCACCACGGTGGCGACGGCGAAGTCACGGCCCTGCTGGACCCACTGGTCCAGTTCCTCGGCGATGTCCAGCATCTGTCGGTCTCCTCACGGGGGTCGGGGGACGGGCGCCCCGATGGGGCGCGGGGAACGGCGCGACCGGCCACGACGGGCCCGCGGAGGGCGGGCGGCCCGTCACGGCACCGTCGGCGGGGCGTCTAGTGCACGCCCAGCCATGCCTCGATGGGATGGAGGGCGAAGTAGACCAGGAAGACGACCGTCAGGCCCCACATGAAGGCGCCGATCTCGCGGGCCTTGCCCTGGGCCGCCTTGATGGCGGTGTAGGAGATCACGCCCGCGGCGACACCGGTGGTGATGGTGTACGTGAACGGCATCAGGACGACGGTCAGGAAGACCGGGATCGCGGTCGCCCGGTCGGCCCAGTCCACGTGCCGGGCGTTCATCAGCATCATGGCCCCGATGACGACCAGCGCGGCGGACGCGACCTCCTGCGGCACGATCGCGGTGACCGGGGTGAAGAACAGGCAGGCCGCGAAGAACAGGCCGGTGACGGCGGAGGCGAGACCCGTGCGGGCTCCCTCGCCGACGCCCGTCGCCGACTCGATGAACACGGTCTGGCCGGAGCCGCCCGCCACACCGCCGATCGCGCCGCCGGCGCCGTCGATGAACAGCGCCTTGGACAGGCCCGGCATCCGGCCCTTGTCGTCGGCCAGTCCGGCCTCGGTGCCGACGCCGATGATGGTGGCCATCGCGTCGAAGAAGCCGGCGAGCACCAGGGTGAAGACGATCATGCCGATCGTCATCGCGCCGACCTCGCCCCAGCCGCCGAACTCGACGTTCCCGAAGAGCGAGAAGTCGGGCATCGAGACGGCACTGCCGTGCAGTTGGGGGGCGCCGCCCGCCCACTGCGCCGGGGCGATGACACCGAGGCCGTTGAGGACGGCGGCGACGACCGTGCCGGAGACGATGCCGATGAGGATGGCGCCGGGGACGTTCCGGGCCTGGAGCATGAAGATCAGCAGCAGGGTGCCGGCGAAGAGCAGCACGGGCCAGCCGGCGAGTTCCCCGGCGGGGCCGAGGGTGAGCGGGGTGGCCTTGCCCTGGTGCACGAAGCCGGACTTGTAGAGACCGATGAGGGCGATGAACAGGCCGATGCCCATGGTGATGCCATGCTTGAGCGCGAGCGGGATCGCGTTCATGATCATCTCGCGCAGGCCGGTGACGACCAGCAGCATGATCACCACGCCGTACAGCACACACATGCCCATGGCCTGCGGCCAGGTCATGGCGGGGGCGACCTGCGAGGACAGGACGCCGGAGACGGAGAGGCCGGCGGCGAGGGCGAGCGGCACCTTGCCGACGAGACCCATCAGCAGCGTGGTGAGGGCCGCCGCGAACGCGGTCGCGGTGATCAGCGCCTTCTGGCCGAGCGTGTCCCCCGCCGCGTCCTTGCCGGACAGGATGAGGGGGTTGAGCAGGAGGATGTAGGCCATCGCCATGAAGGTGGTGATGCCGCCGCGCACCTCACGCGCGACCGTCGATCCTCTTCTGGATATGTGGAAGTACCGGTCGAGCCAGGACCGCCCGGCCGGGACGCGGCTGCCTTCGCCGGCGTCCTCGGCTGCGGTCCTGGGCTCCACTGACTGCTGGGTCATGGGCCAACTCCCAAGGTTCATAGGTGCACCCGTGCGGCGTCTTGTCCGGGCACGGGATTTGGGATTGGACGACCCGGGGGACGGCCCGAGACGAACAGTGGGGGTCCGGGGGGACGAGGCCCCCCGGGAGCTCACCGGTCGGAGCCCCGAAGGGTCACGTTCCGGTCAGGTGCTCGGGCCGCACCGGCGTGCGGTCGAGCTCCAGCCCGGTCGCGTTCCGGATCGCCGCGAGGACGGCCGGGGTGGACGACAGGGTCGGGGCCTCGCCGATGCCGCGCAACCCGTACGGGGCGTGCTCGTCGGCGAGTTCGAGCACGTCGACCGGGATGGTCGGCGTGTCGAGGATGGTGGGGATCAGGTAGTCCGTGAAGGAGGGGTTCCTGACCTTCGCGGTCTTCGGGTCCACGATGATCTCCTCCATCACGGCCACGCCCAGGCCCTGGGTCGTACCGCCCTGGATCTGGCCGATGACGGAGAGCGGGTTGAGCGCCTTGCCGACGTCCTGGGCGCAGGCCAGTTCGATCACCTTGACCAGGCCGAGTTCGGTGTCGACCTCGACGACCGCGCGGTGGGCGGCGAAGGAGTACTGGACGTGTCCGTTGCCCTGGCCGGTGCGCAGGTCGAAGGGCTCGGTCGGCCGGTGCCGCCACTCCTTCTCGACCTCCACGGCCTCGTCCTCCAGGACGTCGGCCAGGTCCGCGAGGACCTCGCCGCCGTCGGTGACGACCTTGCCGCCCTCCAGCAGCAGCTCCGCCGTGGCCCAGGCGGGGTGGTAGGAGCCGAACTTGCGCCGGCCGATCTCCAGGACCTTCTCGCGGACCAGCTCACAGGCGTTCTTCACGGCACCGCCGGTGACGTACGTCTGCCGGGAGGCCGAGGTCGAACCGGCCGAGCCCACCTGGGTGTCCGCCGGGTGGATCGTCACCTGGTTGACGCCCAGCTCGGTGCGGGCGATCTGCGCGTGGACGGTGACCCCGCCCTGGCCGACCTCCGCCATCGCGGTGTGCACGGTGGCGACCGGCTCACCGCCCACGACCTCCATGCGCACCTTGGCGGTGGAGTAGTCGTCGAAGCCCTCGGAGAAGCCGACGTTCTTGATGCCGACCGCGTAGCCGACCCCGCGTACGACGCCCTCGCCGTGCGTGGTGTTGGACAGGCCGCCGGGCAGCTGCCGTACGTCGGCGCCCTCGCTGGACTCCCACTGGCGCTCCGGCGGCATGGGCATCGCCTTGACGCGGCGCAGGAGTTCGGCGACCGGGGCCGGGGAGTCGACGGGCTGCCCGGTCGGCATCAGGGTGCCCTGCTCCATCGCGTTGAGCTGCCGGAACTCCACCGGGTCCATGCCGAGCTCCTTCGCCAGCTTGTCCATCTGCGCCTCGTAGGCGAAGCACGCCTGGACCGCGCCGAAGCCGCGCATGGCGCCGCAGGGCGGGTTGTTGGTGTAGAGGGCGATGGCCTCGATGTCGACGTCGTCGATCACGTACGGGCCGACGCTCAGCGAGGAGGCGTTGCCGACGACCGCCGGGGAGGCGGAGGCGTAGGCGCCGCCGTCCAGGACGATCCGGCACTTCATGTGGGTCAGCTTGCCGTCGCGCGTGGCCCCGTGCTCGTAGTGGAGCTTCGCCGGGTGGCGGTGGACGTGCCCGAAGAAGGACTCGAACCGGTTGTAGACGATCTTCACCGGCTTGCCGGTGCGCAGCGCCAGCAGACAGGCGTGGATCTGCATCGACAGGTCCTCGCGGCCGCCGAACGCGCCGCCGACACCGGCCAGCGTCATGCGCACCTTGTCCTCGGGCAGGCCGAGGACGGGCGCCATCTGGCGCAGGTCGGAGTGGAGCCACTGGGTGGCGATGTAGAGGTGGACGCCGCCGTCCTCCTCGGGCACGGCGAGGCCGGACTCGGGGCCGAGGAAGGCCTGGTCCTGCATGCCGAAGGTGTACTCGCCCGTCACGATCACGTCCGCGCGCCTGCGCGCCTCCTCCACGTCGCCGCGGACGATCGGCTGGCGGTGCACGATGTTCGGGTGCGGGACGTGCCCGGCGTGGTGGTCGTCGCGGTTCTCGTGGACGAGGATCGCGTCCGGGGCGGTCGCGGAGGCCTCGTCGGTGATGACGGGCAGCTCCTTGTAGTCCACCTTGATCTTCGCGGCGGCGCGGCGGGCCGTCTCCGGGTGGTCGGCGGCGACGATCGCGACCGGTTCGCCGTGGTGGCGCACCTTGCCGTGCGCGAGGACCGGGGTGTCCTGGATCTCCAGGCCGTAGTTCCGCACGTCGGTGGGCAGGTCGTCGTACGTCATGACGGCGTACACGCCCGGCATCGCGAGGGCCTCGGAGGTGTCGATGGAGAGGATCTCGGCGTGCGCGACGGTGGAGCGCAGGATCTGGCCCCACAGCATGTCCTCGTGCCACATGTCGGACGAGTACGCGAACTCGCCGGTGACCTTGAGGGTGCCGTCCGGGCGGAGCGTGGACTCCCCGATGCCGCCCCTGGTCTGCGAACCCTGGGTGATCTTGGTGGGTGCACCGTTGGCCGGCATGCTCAGACCCCCTCGGACTGCCGTGCGGCCGCCAGGCGGACCGCGTCCATGATCTTCTCGTAGCCCGTGCAGCGGCACAGGTTGCCCGACAGCGCCTCACGGATGTCGGCGTCGGTCGGGTTCGGGTTGCGTTCCAGCATCTCGTCGGCGGCGACGAGCAGGCCCGGGGTGCAGAAGCCGCACTGGACGGCGCCGGCGTCGATGAACGCCTGCTGGACGGGGCTCAGTCCGGTGCCCTCGCCGGTCTGCGAGTCGGCGCCCTTGGCCTGCCACCCCCTGGCCTCGTCCAGGCTCGTGCCACCGCGGGCACCCGTCCCGCAGGACCGCTGCCGGGCGTAGTCGGCGAGGCCCTCCACGGTCACGACCTCGCGGCCCTCGACCTGCCCGGCCGCGACCAGGCAGGCGCACACGGGCACGCCGTCGAGGCGGACCGTGCAGGAACCGCACTCGCCCTGCTCGCAGGCGTTCTTGGAGCCCGGCAGGCCGAGCCGCTCGCGCAGCACGTACAGCAGGGACTCGCCCTCCCAGACGTCGTCGGCCTCCTGCGGACGTCCGTTGACGGTGAAGTTGACGCGCATCACGCAGCTCCCTCGGTGGTGCGGCGGGCGCCGCGGTACGACTCCCAGGTCCAGGTCAGCGTCCGGCGGGCCATCACGCCGACCGCGTGCCGGCGGTAGCTCGCGGTGCCCCGGACGTCGTCGATCGGGTTGCAGGCGGCGGAACACAGGTCGGCGAACCGCTTGGCGACCGACGGGGTGATGATCTTTCCGCTGTCCCAGAAACCGCCCTCCTCCAGGGCCGCGTTCAGGAACTCCTCGGCGGCCTTGGCCCGCACCGGGGTGGGGGCGGCGGAGCCGATGCCGGTGCGCACGGTCCGGGTACCCGGGTGCAGGGCGAGCCCGAAGGCGCACACGGCGATGACCATGGCGTTGCGGGTGCCGACCTTCGAGTACTGCTGCGGGCCGTCGGCCTTCTTGATGTGCACCGCCCGGATCAGCTCGTCGGGCTGGAGCGCGTTGCGCTTGACGCCCGTGTAGAACGCGTCGATCGGGACGAGGCGGGTGCCCCGGGCCGCCGACGCCACCTCGACCTCGGCGCCGGCCGCGAGGAGGGCGGGGTGGGCGTCACCGGCGGGCGAGGCGGTGCCGAGGTTGCCGCCGACGCCGCCGCGGTTGCGGATCTGCGGGGAGGCGACCGTGTGCGAGGCGAGCGCGAGGCCCGGCAGTTCGGCACGGAGGTTCTCCATGATCGCGGTGTACGGGACGGAGGCACCCAGCCGTACGGTGTCCTCGCCGACCTCCCACTCGTAGAGGTCGCCGACGCGGTTCAGGTCGAGGAGGTACTCGGGCCGACGGTGGTCGAAGTTGATCTCGACCATCACATCGGTGCCACCCGCAATCGGCACAGCGGTGGGGTGCTCGGCCTTCGCGGCGAGCGCCTCCTCCCAACTGGCGGGGCGAAGGAAGTCCATGACCGGCTCTCTTCTTCGTCTCAGTGCTCTTGAGGTCGTACAGATTGAGCCAATCCGTGTGCGGCGGGCCCGGCTCGTTCATGTGCTGTTAACGCGGAGTGGACTCAGTACACCGCCCTGTGCTCCGACGGGGTCAGTCACCGAAACCATGAAGGAGTTCGCTGGCCAGCACGAGCATCTTGTAGATTCGTATGAACGGAGGTCATCGCTAACCTCTCCGTTTTCCCGGGGAAACGCGGGTGACGGCACGGCGACCCCGGACTCCGGCCGGTGCGGCCCCTCACCGGACCACTTCCCGGCGCTCCTCCAAGATCCATCGTAGGTTTCGAGACAAAGAACGGCGGCGACGAGATGCGGCTGCGCGCACTGCTGGACACCGACGCGCTGGGCCTGCGGCTGCTCGGCGGCGAGGACGAGCTGGACCGCGCGGTGCGCGGGGTGATGACCACCGACCTGCGCGACCCGAGCCGCTACCTCTCCGGCGGTGAACTGGTGCTCACCGGCCTGGCCTGGCGCCGGGACGCCGCCGACTCCGAGCCCTTCGTACGGATCCTGGTGCAGGCCGGGGTGGCCGCCCTCGCGGCCGGCGAGGCCGAGCTCGGCGATGTGCCGGACGACCTGGTGCTGGCCTGCGCGAAGCACCGGCTGCCGCTGTTCGCGGTGCACGAGTCGGTGGCGTTCGCGACGATCACCGAGCACGTGGTCCGGCAGGTCTCCGGCGAACGCGCCGGGGACCTGGCGGCCGTCGTGGACCGGCACCGCCGGATGATGACCTCGGGCCCGGCCGGCGGCGGCCCGGACGTCGTCCTGGACCTGCTCGGCTCCGATCTCGACCTGCGCGCCTGGGTGCTCTCCCCCACCGGCCGGATGATCGCCGGCTCCAAGGTGGCGGGCCCGGCGCTGCCCGCCGAGACCTGCGCCCGGCTCGCCGCCGAGCACCTGGCGGCCACCCGCACCGGCCGCCGCGGCCCGCACCGCGTCCAGGTGCACGGCACCACCTACTCCCTCTTCCCGGTGCGCTCCTCCGGCCGTTCCCCGCAGGCCGCCCGCGATGTCCGCGAGACGGTCCTGTCGGACTGGCTGCTGGCCGTGGAGGCGGACGCGGGCGACTGGCCCGGTGAGCGTCTGGACCTGCTCCAGGGCGTGACCCAGCTGATCGCCGTCGAGCGGGACCGCCGGGACGCGGCCCGTACGGTCCGTCGCCGGCTCGCCCAGGAGGTGCTGGAGCTGGTGCAGACGGGCGCCGCGCCCGCCGAGATCGCCGCCCGCCTCAGGGTGGCGGCCCCCGTGCTGCTGCCCGGGCTCGGGGCGGCCCCGCACTGGCAGGTCGTGGTGGCCCGGGTGGAGTGGGAGGACGGCGAGGTCGAGGGCGGCCCGGTCGCCCAGTCCCTGCTGGAGGAGGTGCTGGTCGACCCGCTGGCCACCGGCCCCGAGCCCTCGGACCGCATAGCCGTCGCGCACACCGGCGACGAGGCCATCGCCCTGGTGCCGCTGCCCGCGGTCGCCTCCGAGCACGACGGCTCGGAGACCGGTCTGCTCGCCGACGCCCTGCTGCGGTCGGTGCGCGAGCCGCTGTCGGCGGGCCTGGACGACGACGGCCGGCTCACCCTCGGGGTCAGCGCGGCCGTGCACTCGGCGGAGGGCCTGCGCGGCGCCCTGGAGGAGGCCCGGCACGCCCGCCGGGTCGCCGCCGCCCGCTCCGGCCGGGTCTGCGCGGCCGGCCACCAGGAGCTGGCGTCGCACGTCCTGCTGCTGCCGTTCGTCCCGGACGACGTCCGGCGCGCCTTCACGGCCCGCCTGCTGGACCCGCTGAAGGAGTACGACCGCCGGCACCGGGCCGAGCTGATCCCGACCCTGGAGGCGTTCCTCGACTCCGACGGCTCCTGGACGCGCTGCGCGACCCGTCTGCACCTGCACGTCAACACGCTGCGCTACCGGGTCGGCCGCATCGAGCAGTTGACGGGACGGGACCTGTCCCGCCTGGAGGACAAGCTGGACTTCTTCCTGGCCCTGCGCATGAGCTGAGGTCAGCGGGGGCGTGCGGCGGCCGGACGAGGTCACGCCCGCACCCCACTACTTTGTGAAATCTTTCACCCACCCTCTTGGCCGGGCCCCGCGATTGGTGCTGGAATGCCGCCACCACTCAACAGCTCGATGGCGTGCTCGGGGAGGGCAACGTGGCGCATACCGCCATGTCTGGTAACGGAACCACCGGTGAAGATCCGCTCCAGACCGCGGTATGGCGGTTGCGCAGCCGGGCCTGCTGGGCCGACGCGGCGGCCCTGCTGCCCGCCGACCGCCCCGCCCCGGCGTTGCAGCGGGCCGCCCTGCTGGCCGAACGGTGCCTGTACACCGAGCGGGGCTGGGAGGAGGCGGAGGACGCGCTGCGAACGGCGGAGGCGGTGGCGCACAGCGACGAGGAGCGGGGGGCCGCCGCGTGCGAGCGGGGCTACCTCGCGTACGCCGCCACGCTGCTCGGTGTGCGGGACCGGGCCGACGAGGCGCGGGCCGCGCTGGGGCGGGCGGCGGCGCTGATCCCGCCGGGGGCCTCCGGGCGGGCCCTGCTGGACTTCCGGCGCGGGCTGGTGGCGCAGAACCTGGCCGGTGCCCCGCAGGCGGCCCGGGCCGCGTTCCGCCGGGCGCACGCCGCCGCCGCGGCCGACGCCGACCCGTTGCTGCTGTCCTTCACCTGGCGCCACCTGGCGGGACTCGCCCTGCGGGACGGTGAGTTGGCGGAGGCGCGGCACGGCTTCGCCGAATCCCTCCGCATCCGGGAGGAGTTGGGCTATCTGGTGGGCACGGCGCCCGCGCTGGTCTCCCTGGCCGACACGGAGGAGGAACCGGAGGCGTCCCGGCTGCGCGAGGAGGCGCGCCGTCTGTTCCGACTGCTCGGTGGGGTGCCGACGTGGCTGGCGCAACAACTGGCACCGCCCGCGCCGGGGGCGGCGACGGCCTAGAGACCGCCGGTCCGTCGCCGTCTGCGGGCCCGTGGCGCTCGCTCGCGCAGTTCCCCCGCGCCCCTGGGGGTGCGGAGGATGCGCCCCGAAGGGGCGCGGGAAACTGCGCGACCAGCCAGGGACCCGTACCCGGCAGACGGCCCGCACCCCACCGGCGGCCCCGCCGCAAAGCCTCAGGCCGCGCCCGCGAAATGCCCGCCCACGAGCCCCCGCACCCGCTCCACGTCGCCGGAGGCAAGGGCGTCCAGCAGGGCGAGGTGCTCCGCCGCGTCGGCGAGCAGCTCGGGCCGTCCCCGCCGCACCGGGGGCCACTGGGACCGCCGGTGCAGGTCCTCGGCGATGCGGACCAGTTGCTCGTTGCCCGACAGGCCGAGCAGGGTCCGGTGGAAGGCCCTGTCGGACTCCGCGTACGTCGCCGGGCAGCCGGCGGCGGCCACCCGTACCGTCTCCTCCGCGAGCGGCCGCAGCTCGGTCCACCGCTCGGCGGGCACCGTCCGCGCGAGCCGCAGCATCACCGGGACCTCGATGAGCGCGCGCACCTCCGCCAGCTCGGCCAGCTCCCGGGCGCCCCGCTCGACCACCCGGAAGCCGCGGTTGGGCACGACTTCGACGGCGCCCTCCAGCGCGAGCTGCTGCATGGCCTCCCGCACGGGCGTGGCCGAGACGCCGAAGCGTTCCCCGAGCACCGGCGCCGAGTAGACCTCGCCCGGCTTGAGGTCGCCGGTGACCAGCGCCGTGCGCAGCGCGTCCAGGATCTGCCCGCGCACCGAGGAGCGCTGCACGGCGGCCCGCGACTCCGGGACCGGCCACTCACCGTGGGTGTGCTCGCCCCGCGCCGCGTCCGGCACCGCGGCGTCCCGTTCCCGGCCCGGGTCGGCACCGGCGGCCGGCCGCTGCCGCTGCTGCGCGGGCACCCGGGCGGCGGCCGGCGCGCCCGGGGAGCCCTGCACGCCCTGCTTCACGGCTCCTCCTGGCGGCTTGTCGGCACTTGGGGTCATTAACGACGGGTTGTCGCTTGTCCGTCAAGCACCTTAGGCGCACCGGGCGACAGTTCAAACTCCGACAACTCCGGGTAAGGTAAGCCTTACCTGTGCAGCCCAGTCCGTGCATCACGGACGTGTCCAAGGACCGGTGGTCCCGCCATGCCCGCTGCGGCCTCGCCGCTCACCGCCGCCTACGACCGCCTCGCCACGGCCTTCCCGGGCCTGACCGTGACCGAGCTGGGACCGGACGACCCGGCGCCCACGGGCGGGGGCTGGACCGGCGCCGCCGGGCTCGCGGCGGGCGGCACGGAGCTGGACGCCTTCCTCGCCCTGGACGCGGACCAGGTGGTGCGGGACTACGGCCGGCCCGCCCGCCCGGACGTCGTCGCGAGCTTCGGCCTGCACCGCTACGCCTGGCCGGCCTGCCTGCTGATCACCGTCCCGTGGTTCCTGCACCGCCGGGTGCCCCGGCTGCCCGTGACCCACGTCTGGTACGACCGCACGGCCGGCCGGATGGCCGTACGGCCTCCCGTCTCCGTCGCCTGCCTGCCGGGCGACCCCGCCGCCGCGCTGCCCGGCACGGTCGTCGTGCCGGACGAGGAGGCGCTGCGGGCCGAGGTGCGGGCGGCCGTGGCCGGGCACCTGGAGCCGGTGCTCGGCGCCTTCGGGCCCCGGATGCGGCGGCGCGGGCGCGCACTGTGGGGCATGGCCACCGACGAGCTCGTGGAGGGGCTGTGGTACGTCGCCGGGCTGTTCGGTGAGCCGGAGGCGGCGCGGGCCGTACGGGAGCTGGAGCTGCTGCTGCCGGGGGCGACCCTGCCGTACGCCGGCTCCGCCGGGTTCCGGACGCTGACCGGGCCGGACGGCTCACCGCTGCCCACCCGGGACCGGGTGAGCTGCTGCATGTTCTACACCGTCCGCCCGGACGACCCCTGCGCCACCTGCCCGCGCACCTGCGACAGCGAGCGGATCGCCAAACTCACCGCCACCGCGGCCGCTTGAGGGACGTTCAGGTCGGGAGCACGCCCGCGGGTCCACTAGGATCACCGGCACAGGACCGCCCGCCCTCGGCCCGGTTCACGCACTGGTGATTCACAACTTCCTCACCTGTCGCGGGAACTTTCCGAGGAACCACCCGTACGGGTAGTCTTATTCGAACTCAACTCCCGCCCCTCACGCGGCAGTTCGAGCAGAACGCCGTCCTGGGCATCCCCTTGCACCTTATTGGCGGCCTCTTGCCCCGAAACCCCCTGAGGGCCCTCGGGAGTGGGCCACTATGGCGGGCGTTACGCCCTATCCCAATGCAAGGGACCCCTGATGAGACTGACCGACATATCGCTGAACTGGTTGCTTCCGGGCGCCGTACTGCTCCTGGGCGTGCTGGCGGCGGTGGCGGTGCTCGCGCGCGGAAAGCGCTCCTCCGGGGAGAACGCGAGCGCGGACGACTCGTGGGAGCGCAGCGAGGAGCGCCGCAGGCGCAAGGAGGCCATCTACGGCACGGCCTCCTACGTACTCCTGTTCTGCTGTGCGGCGGTGGCGGCGGCCCTGTCCTTCCACGGCCTCGTCGGCTTCGGTGAGCAGAACCTCGGGCTGACCGACGGCTGGCAGTACCTGGTGCCGTTCGGCCTGGACGGCGCGGCGATGTTCTGCTCCGTCCTCGCGGTCCGCGAGGCCAGCCACGGTGACGCGGCGCTCGGTTCCCGGATACTGGTCTGGCTGTTCGCAGCGGCGGCGGCCTGGTTCAACTGGGTGCACGCGCCCCGGGGCGTCGGGCACGCCGGTGCGCCGCAGTTCTTCTCCGGCATGTCGCTGTCGGCGGCCGTACTGTTCGACCGGGCGTTGAAGCAGACCCGCCGGGCCGCGCTGCGCGAGCAGGGCCTGGTGCCCCGTCCGCTGCCGCAGATCCGGATCGTGCGCTGGGTGCGGGCGCCCCGCGAGACGTACAAGGCCTGGTCGCTGATGCTCCTGGAGGGCGTGCGCAGCCTCGACGAGGCCGTCGAGGAGGTCCGGGAGGACAAGCGGCAGAAGGAGGAGACCCGGCAGCGGCGGCGCGACCAGCAGCGTGTGGAGCGCGCCCAGCTGAAGGCGATCAGCCGGGGCCAGCGCGGCTTCGTCGGCCGGGGTGCCGGCCGCCAGGTCGAGGTGCAGGCCGTGGAGCGCGGCCCGGCTCCCGCGACCGCGGAGCCTGCCATATCGACCGCGGAGCAACTGCCCGTCCGCGCACGGCCCTCCCTGCAGCGGGTCCCCAGCGGGAGTGAGCCGGTGACCGTCGACCTCACCGCCGAGGACGACACCATGGCCCTGCCGCGCCTGGACTCCCTGGAGCGCAAGCTGAAGGACCTGGAGCAGCAGTTCGGCTGACAGCCGGCCCCGCGGTGCCACCGCGGTACGGGACGGGGGCGTGACCGCGCGGGTCACGCCCCCGTCCCGTTGCGCTCCGCCTCACGCCGCCTCGGCGCCGAGTTCGAACCACACCGACTTGCCCACCTCGTGCGGCCGTACGCCCCAGGCGTCGGCGAGGGACTGCACCAGCAGCAGGCCCCGGCCGTGGGTGTCGTCGTCCGTGTCCGGCGCCCGCGGCTCGGGTCTGCGGGCCACGAAGTCGCGTACCTCCACGCGCAGTCCGCCGGGGTCCACGACGGCCGTGAGGACGGCGTCGTCGTCGGTGTGGACGAGCGCGTTGGTGACGAGTTCGCTGGTGAGCAGCTCGGCGATCTCCGAGCGGCCCGGTTTGCCCCAGTGCCGCAGCAGTTCGCGCAGCTCCCGGCGGGCCTCCGGCACCGCCCTGAGGTCCGCCCGGCCCAGCTCGCGCCGCAGCCGCCGCGCGTGTTCGGTGGTGGTGTCGGTCTCTTCCCCCGTTGTCGCCGAGAAGGCCCCTACCGTCACGGGACCGCCCCCTCGCGCCTGCCTCTTCATGACCCCCGCCCGCACGCCGCCGGTCCCTGCCCCTCCTGGTCGAACACGTTCACGGGGGGATGCTTGCCCAGCAGGCTCCCGGGCAGTCCTGGCGCATGCCCGATGACCGGTGGTTCGGCCATATCCGCACCCCGCCCGGCCCGGCCGTCGGACACCTCCGCGGCCGGACCTCGCGCTCACCGGACGCCGCCGGACGCCACGGAAGCCCCGGGACACCGGTCCGGCCGCGTCCGGCACCGGCTGACGTCACGTCGTCACGCCACGTGAAACTGGCCGAAATCACCCCCCTCAGAGCCGCGGTACGTTGCGCAGGTTGGAGCGGGCCATCTGGAGCATCCGGCCGACCCCGCCGTCCAGCACGATCTTGGAGGCGGACAGCGCGAACCCGGTCACCATCTCGGCGCTGATCTTCGGCGGGATGGACAGGGCGTTGGGGTCGGTGACGACGTCGACCAGGGCCGGCCCCTTGTGCCGGAAGGCGTCCCTGAGGGCCCCGGCGAGCTGCTTGGGCTTCTCCACGCGCACGCCGTACGCGCCGCAGGCCCGGGCGACGGCGGCGAAGTCGGGGTTGGTGTTGGTGGTGCCGTACGAGGGCAGCCCGGCGACCAGCATCTCCAGTTCGACCATGCCGAGGGAGGAGTTGTTGAACAGCACCACCTTGACCGGCAGGTCGTACTGCACGAGGGTCAGGAAGTCCCCCATCAGCATGGAGAACCCGCCGTCCCCGGCCATGGCGACCACCTGCCGGTGCCGGTCGGTGAACTGGGCGCCGATGGCCATCGGCAGCGCGTTCGCCATCGACCCGTGCGAGAAGGAACCGATGATCCGGCGGCGGCCGTTGGGCGAGACGTACCGGGCGGCCCAGACGTTGCACATCCCGGTGTCCACGGTGAACACGGCGTCCTCGTCGGCGACTTCGTCCAGTACCGCGGCCACGTACTCGGGATGGATCGGGATGTGCTTGTCGACCTTCCGGGTGTACGCCTTGACCACGCCCTCCAGCGCGTCGGCGTGCCTCTTCAGCATCCGGTCGAGGAATCGCCGGTCCGTCTTCTCCCTGACGCGCGGGACCAGGCACCGCAGCGTCTCGCGGACGTCGCCCCACACGGCCAGGTCGAGCCGCGAGCGGCGGCCGAGCACCTCGGGCCGTACGTCGATCTGCGCGATCCGCACGTCGTCCGGCAGGAACGCGTTGTACGGGAAGTCGGTGCCGATCAGGATCAGCAGATCGCACTCGTGGGTGGCCTCGTAGGCGGCGCCGTAGCCGAGCAGTCCGCTCATGCCGACGTCGTACGGGTTGTCGTACTGGATGAACTCCTTGCCGCGCAGCGCGTGCCCGACCGGCGACTTGATCCTCCCGGCGAACTCCATGACCTCGGCGTGGGCGCCGGCCGTGCCGCTCCCGCAGAACAGGGTGACCCTGTCGGCCTCGTCGATCATCTCCGCGAGCGCGTCGATCTCGGCGTCGCCCGGCCGCACGGTGGGCCGGGAGGTGACGAGCGCGCTCTGCGCCGCCTTCTCCGGGGCCGGTTCGGCGGCGATGTCGCCGGGCAGGGCCACCACGCTCACCCCGCTGCGGCCGACCGCGTGCTGGATGGCGGTCTGCAGCAGCCGGGGCATCTGCTTCGGGCTGGAGATCAGCTCGCAGTAGTGGCTGCACTCCTGGAACAGCCGTTCCGGATGGGTCTCCTGGAAGTAACCGAGGCCGATCTCGCTCGACGGGATGTGCGAGGCGAGGGCCAGCACCGGGGCCATCGAGCGGTGGGCGTCGTACAGGCCGTTGATCAGGTGCAGGTTGCCCGGGCCGCAGGAGCCCGCGCAGGCGGCCAGCTTCCCGGTGATCTGGGCCTCGGCGCCGGCCGCGAAGGCGGCGGACTCCTCGTGACGGACATGGATCCAGTCGATGGCGGCATTGCGGCGGACGGCGTCCACGACCGGGTTGAGGCTGTCGCCGACGACGCCGTACAGGCGCCGCACCCCGGCGCGGACGAGGATGTCGACGAACTGCTCGGCGACGTTCTGTTTGGCCATGGCGCGCGTCAGCCCCTTCGCTGTCCCGGGATACGGCCCTCCCGTTCCATCAATCCACAGGGGCGGTGATCACGCCTCCCACACGGCCGCCGCCGTACGGTCGTCGGCGTAGCCCTTCACCCGTACCTGGGCGTCGGTGAGGAAGGCCGTGAGGCCCGGCGGGGTAGGCCCCGACCAGCGGCGGGCCAGGAAGGCGCAGAGGGCGGGCTCGTCGCGCAGCGGGCCGGCCAGGCCCGCCGTGCACATCACCAGCACATCACCCGGGCGGGCTACCGAGGCCCGGAACCGGAACGGCTCGCGAGGCGGCTCCGGGGCCGGCACCGCGGGCTCGAACGGGCTCGGCGGGGCCGGGAGGCCGAGGTCCATCGTCAGCCGGTCGCCCTCGGGCGTCCGCTCCGGCGGCGAGCCGGGGCCGGCGACGGGTGCGCCGGTACCGTCCTCCGGCCCGACCTGCGGCTCGATGTCCTGCCAGGCGTCGTCCCGCAACCGGAACAGCCCGCCGTCCCCGACGCCGAAGAACACGCGGGTACGGCAGTCCGGGTCGGCGGGCAGCAGCAGACAGCGCAGGCTCGCCGTGTACTCCTCGGGGTCCAGGCCCTGTTCGGCGGCGCTCGCGCGGAGCCTGCCGAGACTGCGGTCGGTCAGCCGGTGCAGACCCGACTTCAGGTCGCCGCGCCGGGCCGCGCGGATGTCCTCCACGAGCCGCTGGTGGCTGCGGCCCACGGCCCGCCCGATCCAGCGGCACGCCTCGGCCGCCGCCAGGTGCGCGCCCGGCGCGGCCCGGGCACCGGTGGCCATCGCGACCAGGACCAGCGCCTGTTCTCCCGCCCCGAACCGGGCGGTGAGCAACGCGTCCCGGCGCGGCTCGCCCCGGTACCGGGCCGAGTCCCCGCGCAGCGAGACGGCCCGCAGGGTGCAGGCGCCGTACCGGGCGCCGTCCAGCACGGTGTCCGCGACCAGCTCGCCGAGCCCGTCCGGTTCGGCGAGCGGAAGCGCGGTGGGCTCGGGGTCGTAGGTGGGGGGACCGGAGCCGACGTAGTCGACGCAGGGGGGTGGGGAGGGCGGGGTGCTCTCGGATGGCGGTGCGCTCTCGGTGGGCGGGGTGCTCTCGGTGGGCGGGGTGCTCACCGACGGTGGAGGGCTCTCCGCGGGCGGGGCGAACTCGGCGGGGAGCGCCAGATCGGTGGGGAGGGCGGGTTCTGCCGGTGGCGGCGGCGCAGCGCGTTGCGTCGGCACCGGCGCTTTCACGGGTGCCGGTTCCGGAGGCGCCGGCTCGACTGGTCCGGGATCCACCGGTCCCGCATCCACCGGTGCCGGATCCGACGGTCCTCGTTCCGCCGTGTCCGTCGGCCGTCCCCCCACCGCGTTCCGCGCCGAGGCGAAGCGGTCGTCCACGGAATCGGGCGCTGCCGTGGGACCCGTGTCCTCGGTGGAGTCGTCGTACAGCTGGCCCCACCAGTCGTCGTCGCGACGGGCGGGAGTTCCCCCCTGCTGGCTCATGCCCCTGATTGTCCACCGCACGGGCGGTGGGAAAACGGGGCATCGGGAAAATCCGGCGCATCGCCCCCCGTCGAACGGCGTATCGGGTGAGCGGGTGAACTGCCGTACGAGAAACGGTTGATGGCCGCCGGGCGGCCCCACCCCCCACGGGAGGACCGCCCGGCGACGTCCGGACCCACCTTGGCAGAGTCACCCCCGGTGCGGCGATGATGTCGGCGGCGGGTTTGCGCCGTGGCCGGTTTCCGCCATGCCGCTCCGCTTCCGTCGGTTTGTGCACAGGGGAGGGACGCGGGGCGATGCTGGCAGCGCTGGGGCTGGACGAGACGCACGAGGCGGCGTACCGGGCGCTGGTGTCCGTGGGCGCGGCCGACGTCACCGATCTGGCGCGGCGCCTGACGCTGGCCGAGCAGGACACCGAGCGGGCGCTGCGCCGGCTGGAGCGGCGGGGTCTCGCGGCTCAGTCCTCGGCGTGGCCGGGCCGCTGGGTGGCGGCTCCGCCCGGGGTGGCGCTGGGCGCGCTGCTCGCCCAGCAGCGGCACGAACTGGAGAAGGCGGAGCTGGCGGCGGCGCTGCTCGCGGAGGAGTACCGGGCGGCGGCGGCCGAACCGGCGGTGCACGACTTGGTGGAGGTGGTGACCGGCGCCTCCGCGGTGGCGCAGCGCTTCCTCCAGCTCCAGCTCGGCGCGGCCGAGGAGGTGTGTGCGCTGGTGACCGGCAACCCGGTGGTCGTCTCCGGCATGGAGAACGACGCGGAGGAGCAGGCGGCCGGGCGTGGGGTGCGCTACCGGGTGGTGGTGGAGCGGGCGGTGCTGGACCTGCCGCACGGGCTCACCGAGCTGACGGCGGCGCTCGGCCGGGACGAGCGGGTGCGGGTGGTGGACAGGGTGCCGACGAAGCTGGTGGTGGCCGACCGGTCGCTCGCGATGGTGCCGCTGACGTCGAGGACGTCGGAGCCGGCCGCGCTGGTGGTGCACGCCAGCGGGCTGCTGGAGCTGCTCGCCGGGCTGTTCGAGTCGGTGTGGCGGGAGGCGCTGCCGCTGCGGCTCGGCGCCGCCGGGGTGACCGAGGCGGAGCCGGACGGCCCGGACGCCACCGATCTGGAGGTGCTGTCGCTGCTGCTGGCCGGGCTGACCGACGCGAGCGTGGCCAAACAGCTGGACCTGGGGCTGCGGACCGTGCAGCGCCGGGTGCGACGCCTGATGGAACTGGCCGGGGTGACGACCCGGCTCCAACTGGGCTGGCACGCCTGCGAACGCGGCTGGGTGTCCCGCGACACCGCCGGCTGACCCCATGCCGACGAAGCCGTTCACCGGCGTCTGGGTGTCCTGGGAAACCGCCGAATGACCCCGGGTGCGCCGACACAGCCGATCACCGACGGCTGGGTGCACCGCGAAACCGCCGGCTGACCCCATGCCGGCGCAGCCGATCACCAACAGCTGGACGTCCCGCGACACCGCCGGCTGACCCCATGCCGACCAAGCCGTTCACCGACGGCTGGCCCTGGGGGCGCCGGCGCAGCCGTTCACCCGCCTGCTGGTCGTGCGAGCGGTGCCGCGCGGGTGACCGGCGCTGTGGCGTGGGCGCGGCCCGTCAGGTGGGCTCCGAGCGGCCCCCGGATCAGCACGCGGTGGACGGTGTCGGCCACGGCGGCCATGCCGGCGTCGTTGAAGTGCAGGTGGTCGCCGGGGTCGTAGGCGGGCAGGATGCGACCGGGGTCGTCCGGGTCCCGGACGGTCGCGTCCGCGTCGGCGACCGCGTCGAAGGCTCCGCCGTCCCGGATGAAGGCGTTCACCCGCTGCCGTACCGCCTCGCCGGCGGCGGTCCAGGCGGGGTACCCGCCGTAGGGGGTGAGGGTGACGCCGACGACCCGGACACCGCGGGCGTGGGCGCGGGCCACCACGGTGCGGTAGGCGTCCGCGAAGGCGGCGGCGTCGTTCGCCTCCGGGGTGCCCTTGATGTCGTTGATGCCCTCGAAGACGACCAGGACCCGCACCCCGGCCCGGTCCAGCGCGTCCGCGTCCAGGCGGGCGAGGGCGCTCGGTCCGGCGCCGTCGAGCAGCAGGCGGTTGCCGGCGATGCCCGCGTTGAGGACGCCGAGCCGCCGCTCGCGCAGCCGTTGGGCGAGTCGGTCGGGCCAGCGGCGGTTGGTGTCGGGGGTGGAGCCGTTGCCGTCGGTGAGCGAGTCCCCGAACGCGACGACACTGCCGGCGGCGGGCCCGCGGACATCGACGCCGGTGACGTAGTACCAGCGGCTGGTGGTCGCCGTGTACGCGCTGCCGTCCTCGTCGGCGGCCCGGCCGGCGCCCGCCGGGGCCACATAGCTGGTCTGGAGGGCGGTGCGGTGGTAGGTGGCGGGCCCGGAGTTCTCCGGCGTGTACACGGTGACGAGCAGGTCGGCTCCGGCCGGTACCCGCAGCGACACCGGGTCGGTGACCGCGTCCGCGCCCGGTGGGACGGTCAGCTCCGTGGCGCTGCGGAAGGTGGCGGTGCGCAGGGTGCCGGGTACGGCCTCGGGGCCGGCCGCCCGGCTCAGCGCGACGGTGACCGCGCCGAGGCGCAGGGGCGTGGTGCCGAGCCGGTTGCTGAGCCGGACGCGGACCGCGGTGCCGCCGAGGCTGAGGTGGACGACGTTGCGGACGGCGGCACCGGGCAGCGCGGCGGCGGTGCCGGAGGGCGCGGTCTCCCAGCTGCCGGTCCAGGGCGGCGGGGCCGGTTCGGCGACGGCCGGTGCCGTGAGGCCCGGCAGCAGCGCCGGGAGGAGGACCGCGAGGACCCGTACGACCTTGGCCATGTGTGCCCGCCCTTCCCCGTCGGCCGTCGGAGGCGACCGTGCCACACGGGCGGGCCGCGCCGCCGGAGCATCGACGGGGGTCCACCCGCTCGGCGCAACGGGCACACCGGGCGCACCGGGGAGCCACGGGGCCGTGGGGGCGCGGGGCGGGAGGCGCGGCGGGTGGGGCGAAGGGCGCCGGGGGCTGGAGGCGTGGCGGGCGGCGCGTCAGGGGAGCACGCCCTCCAGGGTGAGCAGCCGGACCTTGCGCTCAAGTCCCCCCGCGTACCCGGTCATCGATCCGTTCGCGCCGATCACCCGGTGGCAAGGGCGCACGATGAGCAGCGGGTTGGCGCCGATCGCCCCGCCGACGGCGCGAACGGCGGCGCGGGGCGCGCCGATCCGGGCGGCGATCTCGCCGTAGGTGGCGGTGGCGCCGTACGGCAGCTCGTCCAGCGCGGCCCAGACCCGCTGCCGGAACTCGGTGCCGGTCACCCGGAACGGCAGCCGGAACTCCTTCAGTTCCCCGGCGAAGTAGGCGGCGAGCTGGTCGGCCGCGGTGCGGAACGGACCGGGGTCGTGCCGCCAGCCGTCCAGGACGGTCCGGCCGCCCTTCTGCCCGGGCACGGAGAGGGAGGTCAGCGCGCCGTCCGCGTCGGCGGTGAGCAGCAGCCGCCCGACGGGGGCGTCCAGGTGGGTGCAGTAGACGGTGGTCATCGAAGCGGCTTCCTCGGCTCGGCGGTCAGGGGACGGGCGGTCGGTTTCGGTGTTCGGGCCGGCGGTCACCGGATCGGCTCCCCCGCCACCCGCAGGTGCTGGACGGCGTACGACCGCCAGGGCCGCCAGCTGTCGGGGACGTCCGCGCCGGGCGGGGCGACGTCGGGATCGCCGAGGGCGCGCACGCGGAGGGTGGCGACGGTGGCCGGGTCCATGCCGGGCAGGGCGAGCAGGGCCTCCTCGGCGTCGTGCCGGTCGGCGCCCGGGTCCAGCCGTACGGTGCCGTCGGCGAGGGCGGCGGCGAGCGCGCCCAGCGGGCCGCCGGGCTCGGCCTCGGCGAGGACGGCGGGCTCCGGGAAGAGGTGGGTCAGGCCGCCGTGGGGTGCGTCGAGCACCTTGCCGTACCGGCGCACCAGTTCCCCGGCGCCGTGGGTGCCGGCGAGGGTGCGTACGGCGGGCTCCAGCGGGTCCACGGCGCCGGGCGAGCGCAGTCCGGGCCGGGCGGCGACCAGCGGGGCGAGCCGGGGGTCGGCGCCGAGCCGTTCGTCGACGGCGTAGGGGTCGGCGTCCAGGTCGAACAGCCGGCGCAGCCGCTGCACGGCGGTGGTGAGGTCCCGGGGGTCGGTGAGGTGCAGCCGAGCGTCGAGCCAGCCGCCCGGGCGGGTGCCGGTGCCGGTCCGCGGGGTGCGGGGGCGTTCCTGGACGGCGGCGAGGCCGGTGCCGTAGGGCAGCCGCAGGGTGCGCCGGTAGGTGCGGGCGCCGGGGGCGCCGGTCACCTCCTCGACGCCCGGTACGGCCTCCCGGGCGAGCTGGTCGAAGACGGCGGCGGACTGGTAGGGGCCGCGGTGGGCGAGCCGGAGCGGGATGCCCGCGCCGGGTGCGGCCCGGCGGTCGGCCCGGTTCCTGGGGGCGGCGGCCCGCACCTCGGTGGGGGTCGCGGCGTACACCTCCCGGATGGTGTCGTTGAACTGCCGCACGCTGGCGAACCCGGAGGCGAACGCGATCTCGGTGACCGGCAGGCCGGTGGTCTGGAGCAGCACCCGCGCGGTGTGCGCCCGCTGGGCCCGGGCGAGCGCCACGGGCCCGGCGCCCAGCTCCGCGGTGAGCTGCCGCTGGACCTGCCGGGCGCTGTAGCCGAGCCGCGCGGCGAGCCCGGCGACGCCCTCGCGGTCCACGACGCCGTCGGCGATCAGGCGCATGGCCCGGCCGACGACGTCCGCGCGGACGTTCCACTCCGCCGAGCCCGGCACGGCGTCCGGCCGGCACCGCCGGCAGGCCCGGAATCCGGAGCCCTGCGCGGCGGCGGCCGTCGCGAAGAACCGTACGTTGCGCCGTTTCGGCGTCACGGCCGGGCAGCTGGGCCGGCAGTAGATGCCGGTGGTCTCGACGGCGAAGAAGAACACCCCGTCGAACCGGCCGTCCCGGCTGCGCACCGCCTCGTACCTGCTGTCTTCGTCCTTCACGTGGTCCAGTGTGGGACGGGCGGGAGGCAGGGGCCAGCGGAAATCGGACGTGGAGCTGACGGGCGCGGCCCGGGTGTCCCTACGCCCACCGCCCCCGCTTCGCCTCCATCGCCGCCTTCCCTTCGGCTCCCCTCCGCCTCCACTCCCGGCGCAGCTCCGCGCGGACCCTGGCGTCCGTCTTGGCCACGATCCACTGGTTCTCCCGCAGCAGCTTCCGGTAGCTCTCCAGCCGCCGCTGCGGCAGCTCCCCGTTCTCCACCGCGGACCGCACCGCGCAGCCCGGCTCGGACTCGTGGGCGCAGTCGTGGAACCGGCACCGCTCGGCCAGCTCCTCGATCTCGGTGAACACCTGCCCGACGCCGGTCTCGGCGTCGAAGAGGCCGACGCCCCGCAGCCCGGGTGTGTCGATGAGCACCCCGCCGGAGGGCAGGGCGAGCAGGTTGCGGGTGGTCGTGGTGTGCCGCCCCTTGCCGTCGACGTCGCGGGCCGCCCGCACGTCCATGACGTCGGCGCCGACGAGCGCGTTGGCGAGGGTGGACTTGCCCGCGCCGGACTGGCCGAGCAGCACGCTCGTACCGGAGCCGACGAGCGCGACGAGCACGTCGAGTCCGTCGCCGTGCAGGGCGCTGACGGTGAGGACGGGCACGCCGGGCGCGCTGGTCTCCACGTCCTGCACGAGGTGGGCCAGGGTGACCGGGTCCGGCACGAGGTCGGCCTTGGTGAGGACGACGACGGGCTGGGCGCCGGACTCCCAGGCGAGGGCGAGGAAGCGCTCGACGCGGCCGAGGTCGAGTTCGACGGCGAGGGACACGGCGACGACGGCGTGGTCGACGTTGGCGGCGAGGATCTGCCCCTCGGACCGCTTGGAGGAGGTGGAGCGGACGAAGGCGGTGCGGCGCGGCAGGTAGGCGCGCACGTACCGGGGGTCGCCGCCGGGGTCGACGGCGACCCAGTCCCCCGTGCACACGACCTTCATCGGGTCGCGGGGCACGACGAACTCGGTGTCGGCGCGGACGGTTCCGTCCGCGGTGACGATGTCGCACTGTCCTCGGTCGACCCGGACGACCCGTCCGGGCAGCAGCCCGTCGGCCTCGAACGGGGCGAACGCCTCGGCCCAGGCCTCGTCCCAGCCGTAGGGAGCCAGTGCGGAGAAAGCAGCGGAGGTGGAAGTCAAGGGAGACCCTTCACAGGGTGGCCCCGGGCGGGCGCGTACGGTGCGCGGTCGGTTCAGCCGGTGGCCACGGAGGTGGACTTGATGAGTTCCTGGATGAGGGCAGCGCCCAGCGCAGTGACAGCCATCTGTCGACACCTCCTCGTCCTCGCTCGCGCGTCCGCACACCACCTCGGCGTGCCAGGCAACTCTAGCCCGTGGGCGGGCCGGTACGTCAAAGCATTTTCCGCACGCCCCGCGGTTTCCGCCCCCGCGGTCAACCGACCGCGCAGGGCGAACCGTTGAGCGTGAAGCGGTACGGCGTGCGGTTGGCGTCGGCCCAGGAGCCCAGGAAGCCGAAGGACAGGGTGCCGTGCGCGGCGACCGCCTTGTTGTAGTCGGCGGCGGTGGCGGTGACGCGGGGGCCGTCCTGGTGCACGGTGGCGTCCCACATCTGGCCGACCTGCTGGCCGTCGCGGAAGGTCCAGGACACCTCCCAGCCGGTGAGGGACTGGTCAGTGGTGACGCTGACGGTGGCCTGGAAGCCGTCGGGCCACTGGCTGTCCAGCTCGTAGGCGACCCGGCAGCCGGCCGGCCGGGTGGTGGCGGGGGCGCTCGTCGGGCCCGCGCGGTGGGTCGCGGAGGAGGTGCCCTGCGGTTCGGGGTCGGGCTTCTGCCGGGCGGGCGGGCGCGCGGTGCGGGTCGCGGGGGCCGGGTCGGAGGGGGAGTCCGTGGCGGTGGGGCGCGCCGCGGTGCGGGAGACGCCGGGGTCGGCGACCGGCTGCCGGTCGTCCTGGGCGGCGGCGGTGCCGTCGCCGGAACCGCCGAACGGCATCATCGACACACCGAGCGCCAGCGCCGACAACAGCACCGCGGCGGCGAGGAGTCCGCCGCGCAGCACCCGGCTGCGGCCCGGGCCCTCCTCGCGGTCGTCGGCGTCGGCGCCGCCCGGGTGGCCCGCGCCGAGGCGGACCTCGGTGGCGCGGCGGCGCCGTTCCAGGTAGGCGAGGCCGCCCCAGCCGATCACTCCGCCGGCCAGCGCGCCGGGCAGTCCGCCGCCGTGCAGGCGTAGACAGGCCGCGGCCTCGGCGCACCGCACGCAGGTGGCGAGGTGCCGGGAGAGGTCGCCGGGGGTCTCGGCGACGGCCGAGCGGGTGACCGCGTCCAGCAGGCGGGCGTAGCTGCGGCACTGCGCGTCCATCGGCGAGTCGAGGTGGGCGCGGTGGCAGCGGTCCCGGAACAGGCCGCGGACCTGGTCGAGTTCGTCGGCGACGGTGGCGGGGTCCAGGCCGAGCCGGCGGGCCACGGTGGGCAGCGGGAGCGCCTCCACCTCGGCCAGCCAGAGCAGCGCGGCGTCCGCCTCCTGCATGTCCCGCAGGCCGCGCAGCGCGACCGGCCGCCCGAGCGGCGGCCCCGTGAACCGGGCCGCGCTGCCGGAGTTGAGCCACAGCCGCAGCTCGGGGTCGAGCTTGTGCCCCTGCCCGTCCGCCTCCCAGGCGGCCGCGGTGGTGCGTACGGCGGTGAGCAGCGCCGGGATCGTCGGCAGCCGCGCGGTGCGGCTGCCGGCGCCGCGCACATGGGTGCTCGCGGCGGCGCGGACCTCCCGCATGCCGAGCGTGAACGCCTCGGTGGCGAGCTGGTGGGCCGTCAGGGACCCGGAGGTGCACAGGTCCGCGTAGGAGAGCACCGCGTCCCAGCACTCCGAGAACAGCGCGGCCTCGGTGTCGTCCTGGGGGGTCGGCAGGTCGGGCATGGGACTCCTGCATCCACGAGCGAGGGCAACTCACCAAAGGGGAAGGGGAGTTGCGGGGAACCCCGCGGCAGGGCACAGAGCCTTTCACGCTCCCGCCACAACTGACAAGCGGCCTGTTCACATCCGGCTACCGACAGTGGCGGCGGGCGCGCGCGCCGCGATCAGCCCGCGACTCCGGCCTCTGGTACGGACGCGGACGCGGTTCTGCTCACCGGGTCACACCCGGACCCCGACGGGTCACACCCGGACCCCGCCGGGACCTCGACGGGTCACACCCGGACGGGCTCCTCCCCCGTCTCCGTCCCCTCCGACGACGTCCCCTCCGCCGACGTGCCGTCCGCGGGCAGGCTGTCCATGAAGGAGCTGACGGAGAAGACCGCGCGGCCGGGTCCGGGCGGGCCGTAGCCGGGCGGGGAGGACAGGCCGAAGTCGTCCATGGTCTGCCGGTAGGCCTGGAGCAGCCGGATGTGGTACTCCAGCGGCGCGCCCTGCGGGTTGGCCTTGCCGAGCGGGGTGGTGGGCTCCGGGCACCAGGTGGTGAAGCGCGGGGTGATGCCGTGCGACATGAAGAAGCGCAGGCCCTCCGTGGTGGAGGCGATGGCCTCGTCGACGGTGGTGAAGCCGAACGGCTCGGCCATCTCCACGCCCGCCACGAAGTTGGGGATCACGTTGCGCGCGCCGAACACCTCGGCGGAGTCCAGGATGCGGCGGTGCCACTCGTCACGGCCGACGTAGCGCTCCTTGCCGGGGCAGTACAGCTCGAACAGCCGGCGGTCCCACACCTCGAAGTTGGGGTGGTAGATCTGCACGCCGTAGTCCTTGAACCGCTGCACGTCCGCCTTGGGCAGCGCCTGCGCGACGACCTTGCCGATCCAGCGGCCCGGGAAGCGCTCCTCGATGGCCTTGGCGTAGTGGCCGTAGAAGTCGGCCTCGTCCCGGCCCGCCACCTTCGAGGTGATCGCGCCGCCGGTGAGGGTGTAGGCCGTCGACGCCTTCTGGGTGTCGTACCGGTCGATGATCTCCAGCGCCTCCAGGACCTCCTCGACGTCCTTGACGCCGGTGTAGGGCCGGCCGGCAGCCTTGTGCTGGCGCCAGTTGTGATTGATGTCGCAGTACTGGCACTCCTCCTTGGCGCCGAAGTACTGGCAGACCCGGAAGACGGTCAGGTAGATCAGGTAGCCCCACTGGATGGTGGGCGCGACCTCCATCACGGACTTCCCGTTGGAGAGGGTGTGCCGGTAGTACTCGGGCATCGGCGGCACCCCGACGTCGGCGATGCGCCTGCCGTCGAGATACAGCCCGAGCATCCCTTCCTCGTCGGCGGCGACCCGGTACGGCGAGGCGGGGTTCACCCGTACGGAGACGACCGTGCGCCTCAGGTCGTACGGGCCGCCCGTCAGGATGATCTCCTCCGGGGGCCGGCGCAGCGCGGCCTCGCCCAGCTCGGGCAGGGTGCCGTGGTCGAAGGAGAAGATGAAGTAGGACTTCGGTTTGACGTCCCCGTCCTCGTTGTCACTGAGGGCGGATTTGTCGAAGGCGACACCGCCCCGGAGCAGGTCCTCCTTGAAGACGGCCTCCCGCGGCACCTGCGGGAACCGCTCCATCAGATCCTCGACCAGCGCGGTACGACTGCCCATCCGTCTGTCTCCTCCCGGCTCAGGCGTACGCCTCTCACCGTATGCCCCCGCCACCGGCACACCGGTGCCGGGGGCCCGGCGATCCTACCGGTACGCCCCTTGCGCCCCCCTTTGTGTGAAATCAACAAGGTGCCCTGGTCGGACAACCCCGCGCGACGCTGCGCCGGTCGGACCTCCCGGGCGCACGGGATGCCGCCCGCCCGGCCACGGCCACGTCGTCCACTGCCCGGCGGCCCGCCCCGCGCAGGGCCCGGGAGATCCTGGAAGCGATCAGGCCGACGGCGGCGGACACCGTGGTCTCGGCGGGCGCGGCACCCATGCCTTGCCCGCCGGCGCGGACCCGCCGCGCTGCGGGTCGGGGCCGCCGCGTCCGCCGCCCGGCAGGCTCAGGCCGTCCTGCCCAGTTCGGCCGGGTCGACCGCGTGCAGCAGAGCGGCGCCCGCCGACAGCCGCTCGGCCTCCTCCACGACCACCCGCCCCAGCCGGGCCACCTCGTTGCCCTGCGAGCCGGCCAGGTGCGGGGTGACGAAGGCGTTCGGCAGGTCGTACAGCGGGGAGTCGGCGGGCAGCGGTTCGGGGTCGGTCACGTCCAGCACGGCGCCGAGGCGGCCGGCGCGCAGCTCCGCGACCAGCGCCTCGTGGTCGACCAGGGCGCCGCGCGCGGTGTTGACGAGCACGGATCCGGCAGGCATCAGGGCCAGTTCGCGGGCACCGATCAGACGATGGGTCTCGGCGGTCTGCGGGGCGTGCAGCGTGACGATGTCGGAGGTGCGCAGCAGCTCGTCCAGCGGCAGCAGCGGCACACCGAGCCGGGCGGCCTCCGCCGCGTCCACGTACGGGTCGGCGAGCGTGACCGCGAGGTCGTACGGGCGGAGCAGTTCGAGCAGGCGGCGGCCGATCCGGGAGGCGCCGACGATGCCGACGCGGCGGCCGTGGTTGCCGATGCCGGGCAGGATCTCGCCGTAGGGGAAGGCGCGCCAGTCGCGCAGCCGGTCGCGGTGGGCGAAGACGTCCTTCCCGGCGAGCAGGATCATGGCGAGGGTGTACTCGGCGACGGGTACGGCGTTGGCGGCGGCGGCCGAGGAGACGGCGATGCCCCGCTGCCACACCTCGGGCGTGGTGAACCCCTTGACCGAGCCGGCCGCGTGCAGCACGGCGCGCAGCTTCGGCGCGGCGTCCAGGACGGCCGCGTCCAGGCGGGGACAGCCCCAGCCGGTGATCAGGATCTCGGTACGGGCCAGGGCCTCCCGCACCCGGGCCCCGGTGAAGTCGTCCGCCACCAGGGCGGGATCGATGTCCACGCAGGCGCGCAGCCGGGTCAGCAGTTCCGGCGGGAAGACGAGCGGCACGTTCCGGGCTGTCATGGCGAACAGCGCCTGGGGACGCTCGGGCAAGGAGGGGACCTTCCGGCTCGGTGACGCTCGGACAGCAACCGGTCTCTACCGTAGGTGGCGCCTGATGAGAGGGTCAACGCAGACGCAACGCACCGGGAGAGGACACAGGGATGGCTGAGACCGCAGGGACCACGGGGAGGACAGGGGCCGGGGGCGCCGGCACGGTCACCAACTGGGCACGCACCGTCACGTACGCGGCACGCGAGTTCCACCGTCCGCGCACGCCGGAGGAGCTGGCGGCGCTGGTGGCGGGGAACACGCGGGTGCGGATACTGGGCAGCGGGCACTCCTTCAACCGGATCGCCGACCCGGGCCCGGACGGCATCCTGGTGTCCACCGCCGGGCTGCCGCAGACGGTCGACGTCGACACGGCCGCGCGTACGGTCCGGGTGTCGGGCGGCGTCCGCTACGCCGAACTGGCCCGCACGGTCCACGCGCACGGTCTCGCCCTGTCCAACATGGCCTCCCTGCCGCACATCTCGGTGGCCGGTTCGGTGGCGACGGGCACGCACGGCTCGGGTGTGACCAACGGCCCGCTGGCGGCGGCGGTCCGCGAGGTGGAGATGGTCGTCGCGGACGGTACGACGCGGAGGATCGGCCGGGACGACGCGCGGTTCGCCGGTGTCGTCACCTCCCTCGGCGCGCTGGGCGCCGTCACCGCGCTCACCCTCGACCTGGAGCCGGCGTACGGGGTGGAGCAGCGGGTCTACACCGGACTTCCGTTGGACGCGCTGGACTTCGAGGCCGTCGCCGCCGCCGGGTACAGCGTGAGCCTCTTCACCGACTGGCGGCGGCCGGGCTTCCGGCAGGTGTGGGTCAAGCGGCGCACGGACCGGCCGGCGGTGGACTTCCCGTGGGCGGCGCCCGCGACGGAGCCGCTGCACCCGGTGCCGGGCATGCCCGCGGTGAACTGCACGGAGCAGCTGGGGGTGCCGGGGCCGTGGCACGAGCGGTTGCCGCACTTCCGGGCCGAGTTCACGCCGAGCAGCGGGGAGGAGATCCAGTCGGAGTACCTGCTGCCGCGGCCCTCGGCCCTCGGCGCGCTGCACGCGATCGACGGCATCCGGGACACGGTCGCCGGGGTGCTGCAGACCTGCGAGGTGCGGACGGTCGCCGCCGACGCGCAGTGGCTGAGCCCGGCCCACGGACGGGACTCGGTCGCGCTGCACTTCACCTGGGTGAAGGACGAGGCGGCGGTGCTGCCGGTGGTGCGCCGGCTGGAGGAGGTGCTGGAGCCGTTCGACCCGCGCCCGCACTGGGGGAAGGTCTTCCAGATCCCGCCGGCCGCACTGCGCGGGCGGTACCCGCGGTTCGCCGACTTCCGGGACCTGGTCCGCGCCCTGGACCCCTCCGGCACGTTCACCAACGCCTTCGTGCGGGACCTCCTCGGCCACTGACGGCCGTTCGCCGGGGCGCTCGCGCCACCCCCCACTTCCTCCACCCCCTTTCCGAACCCCTTGTCGAAAGTCCCTCCCAGCCCCTAGCCTGACGTCCGCGCCGGTGCCGTAGCCGCCTCGGCCCGCACTGGTCCGACGGGAGGGGAGGGGCAGCCGCGTGAAGCGCACCTCACGTGACATCCGCACCGCGAACCGCTACGAGGTGCTGCGCCAGATCATCGCCGAGTCTCCCACCTCCCGTCAGGAGCTGGCCGCGGCCACCGGGCTGAGCCTCGCCACGGTGGCCACGCTCGTCGGTGAGCTGCTGGACCTCCGCATGATCACCGAGGTGGGGTTCGAGGACTCCGCCGGGGGCCGCCCCCGGGGGCTAGTCGCCGTCAACGCGTCGGGGGGCGCGCTGATCGGCGTGGACATCGCCGAGACGTACGTCCACGTGGAGCTGTTCGACCTGGCGTTGAACGTGCTGGCCCGCGCCGACGAGGACCTGCGGCCCGGCGAGAGCCGGCCCGAGCAGGTGGTCGGGCACGTCGCCGCCGCGGTGGACTCGGTCGTCGCCCGGGCCGGCATCGAGGCGGCCCGGGTGCTGGGCGTCGGGGTGAGCGTGCCGGGCCAGGTCGACCGGGACACCGGGGTCGCCGAGTACGCGCCCAACTGGTACTGGCACGACGTGCCGTTGCTCGGTCTGCTCGCCGAACACATCGCCTACCCGCTGTACCTGGACAATCCGCTGCGCGCGTGCGCGGTGGCCGAGCTGTGGTTCGGTGCGGCGCGGGGCCGCGGGGACGCCGTCGTGGTCAACCTAGGCACCGGCGTCGGCGCCGGTCTGGCCCTCGGCGGCGGTCTGCACCGCGGGGTGAGCAACAGCGCCGGTGAGTGGGGGCACACCACGCTCGTGCTGGACGGCCGGCTGTGCCACTGCGGCAACCACGGCTGCGTGGAGACGTACGTCGGTGCCCCGGGCATCATGCAGAACCTGCGCGAACTCGACCCGGGCTCGGTCCTGTTGCACCCCGGGGACCAGACGGCCACCATCGACGCGCTGGCCCGCGCGGTCGCCGAGGACGACCCGGTGGCGCTCAAGGTCGTCCGGGACACGGCCCGTTACCTCGGCGCCGGCATCTCCGACCTGATCAATCTCCTCAACCCCGAAGTGGTCGTCCTCAGCAGCTGGGTGGCCTCCCGGCTGGGCGAGCCGCTGCTCGGGGAGGTCCGCCGGGCGGTCGCCCGGCACGCCCTGGGCCGGCCCCTGGCCGCCACCGAGATCGTCCTCTCCCCGATCCCCACCGACCCGGTGTCCCTCGGCGCGGCCACGTTCGCGCTGGAGGGGGCGCTGCAGTCCGTCGGGCAGCGGACCAGCACCAAGCGCACCACCGCCCCCGCAAGGAGCCGTACCGCACCGCCTTCGTGACGACGGAAGGGATGCACGTGTCTGACCTCCGCACCTCCCGGCCCCCCACTTCCCGGCCCCGGATCCCTCGGCCCCGCACCCGCAGACCGGTCCTGCTGACCGCCTCGGCCGCGCTGGCCGTCACCGGAGCCCTGCTCGGCTCCCCGCCCGCGAGCGCCGCCGGCACCACCGGCACCCCCGCCGCCGAGGTCTCCCCGCACGCCGCCCAGACCATCGACAACATCGGCGCGTCCGGTGCCTGGTGGGTCAACGACCTGAAGAACTTCGACCCGGAGGTCCGGGCCCGGGTCGCCCGGCTGCTGTTCTCCGAGGACGGCCTGGACCTCAGCGCGTACCGCTACAACATCGGCGGCGGCGGCACCGGCGTGACGTACGCGCCCCGCGCCGCCGAGGACTTCCTGAAGCCGGACGGCGGCTACGACTGGAGCAAGGACGAGGCCGGCCGCTACTTCCTCTCCGCCGCCGCCCGGTACGGCGTCGAGGACCTGATCGGGTTCGTCAACAGCGCGCCGGCCGCGTGGAAGACGAACGGCAAGAGCTGCGGTGGCCATCTGAAGGCGCAGAACGAGCGGGACTTCGCGAAGTACGTCGCCGACGTCACCGACCACTTCGCGCAACAGGGCGTGAAGCTCGACTACATCAGCCCGTTCAACGAGCCGACGAACAGCTTCGACTCGTGCGGCCAGGAGGGCATGCTCGTCGACGTCCCCCAGCGCGACGACATCGTGCGCGCGCTCGGCGCCGAACAGCGGGCCCGGCACCAGAAGGCGACGATCATCGCCGACGAGTCGACCAGCACGGTGAAGTTCAACTCCGAGGTCCCGCAGTGGATCTCCCAGCCCGGTACGGCCCCGTACGTCGCCAGGCTTGCCCACCACACGTACGACAACCCGGGCGACGCCGACCGGGCACAGGTGTACGAGACGTCCAGGGCGGCCGGCAAGGAGTCCTGGTCGACCGAGATCTGCTGCTTCGGCAAGGGCGGCACGGGCTGGGCGCAGGAGTACGACCCGACGATCGACGGCGGGCTGAACCTCTCCCGGATCATCTACAAGGACTTCGCGACCGCCCATGACTCGGCGTTCCAGTGGTGGGTGGCGCTGTCGGAGATGATCGGCAGCGATCCGACGGCCCGGAACGACGAGGGCTGGAACGACGGCCTGGTCTACTACGACCCGGACTACGCGAAGAACGGCAACCAGACCCTGTACTTCACCAAGCGCTACTACACGCTCGGCCAGTACAGCAAGTTCGTCCGGCCCGGCGCGGCCCTGCACGACGTGACCGGCGCGCCTGACGGTGTCGAGGTGTCCGCGTACGACGGGAACGGTCGCTGGGTGGTCGTGGTCAACAACCACAACGCGACCGACACCGCGCTGAACCTGCACTTCAACAGCCGGACGCCGGTGCGGGCCACGCAGGCCGTGCGGACCTCCGCCGACGAGAACTGGGCGAAGGTGGCCAAGCCTTCGATCGCGGACGGCACCATGTCGGCGACGCTCGCGGCCCGTTCGGTCACTACGTACGTCTTCGACCGCAAGGGACACGGGAGTTCGGCGCTGACCGGTGCCCTGGTGGGCGAGCAGTCCGGCAAGTGCCTGACGGCCGATGCCTCGGGTGCCACGATCGCCGGCTGCACGGACACCGCGGAGCAGTCCTGGTCGTACGACGCGAGAGGCACCCTGAAGGGCACCAACGGCTATCTCACGGCCGGGAGTTCGGGGCTGACGACCACATCCGCGTACAGCGGTGACGGCACGCAGCGCTGGCTGCTGAACTCCAACGGGCAGATCGTGAACGAGGCATCGGGCAGGTGCCTGGACGTCAGCGGACAAGCGACGGCCGACGGCTCCAGGGTGATCCTCTACCGCTGCACCGGCGGCGCCAACGAAGCCTGGACCAGGCAGTAGCGCGACCGCTTCCCCGACCGAGGGCCGCCGGTCACTCCCCTGACCCGGCGGCCCTCGTCTCACCTGTCCCGCGTTCGTGTTCCTCTTCCGCCGGCGCCGGCCGGGCAGGGGATCACGCAGACCGGCATCAAGGGCTGAGCTAGGAGACCGATGTCTTTCCACACCCGCACCGACTACGTCGAGGACGTCTCCCCGGGGACCGGGGCGCTGCCGCCGCGCGCCTGGTACGCGTCCTCCGACGCCGCGTCCCTCTCACTCGGCGGCGGCTGGCGATTCCGGCTGTCGGACACGGCCGACGCCCAGGACGACTCCTTCGCGGCGCAAGGGTACGACGCCGGTGACTGGGCGGAGGTCACGGTCCCGGGCCACTGGGTGCTCCAGGGCCACGGCTCCCCCGTCTACACCAACCACCTCTACCCGTTCCCGGTCGACCCGCCCCGGGTGCCGACCGAGAACCCGACCGGCGACCACCTGCGCGTCTTCGACCTGCCCTCCGACTGGCCGGCCGGCGGCGAGGCCGTACTGCGCTTCGACGGCGTGGAGTCCTGCGCCCGGATCTGGCTGAACGGCACCGAGCTGGGCGAGTTCAAGGGCTCCCGGCTGCCGCACGAGTTCCCCGTCGGCCCGCACCTGAGGATCTCGGGCAATGTGCTGGCCGTGCGCGTCCACCAGTGGTCGGCGGGCTCGTACCTGGAGGACCAGGACCAGTGGTGGCTGCCGGGCATCTTCCGGGACGTCACCCTGCTGCACCGGCCGCCGGGCAGCGTCCGGGACTTCTTCGTGCACGCCTCCTACGACCACGTGTCCGGCACGGGCACCCTGCGCGTCGACTCCGACGTGGCGGGCCGGGTGACCGTCGCGGACCTCGGTGTGGACGTCCCTGCCGGTGAGCCGGTCACCGTCCCGGTCGAGCCGTGGACCGCCGAGACGCCGAAACTGTACGACGGCGTGCTGGCCACCGACGGCGAGCGGGTGCCGCTGCGCATCGGCTTCCGCACGGTGGAGCTGTCGGAGGGCCTGATCAAGGTGAACGGCCGCCCGGTGCTCTTCAAGGGCGTCAACCGGCACGAGTGGCACCCGGAGAAGGGCCGGGCCCTCGACCTCGCGACCATGCGCGAGGACGTGCTGCTGATGAAGCGGCACAACATCAACGCCGTCCGCACCTCCCACTACCCGCCCCACCCGGCCTTCCTCGACCTGTGCGACGAGTACGGCCTGTGGGTGATCGACGAGTGCGACCTGGAGACGCACGGCTTCACCGAGCAGGGCTGGCGGGACAACCCCGTCGACGACGACCGCTGGACCCCGGCCCTGCTCGACCGGGCGGCCCGCATGGTCGAGCGGGACAAGAACCACCCCTCGGTCGTCATCTGGTCGCTCGGCAACGAGGCCGGCACCGGCCGGGGCCTGACCGCGATGGCCGAGTGGATCCACGCCCGTGACGCCTCCCGGCTCGTGCACTACGAGGGCGACCACACCTGCCGTGACACCGACGTCTATTCACGGATGTACGCGAACCACGCCGAGGTCGAGCGGATCGGGCGGCACCTGGACGGCGGACCGCTCAGGCGCCGCGAACTCCCCTTCATCCTGTGCGAGTACGCGCACGCCATGGGCAACGGTCCCGGCGGACTCGCCGACTACCAGCGGCTGTTCGAGGCCCACGACCGGCTCCAGGGCGGCTTCGTCTGGGAGTGGATCGACCACGGCATCGCCCACCCCGAACTGGGCTACGCCTACGGCGGCGACTTCGGCGAGGAGCTGCACGACGGCAACTTCGTCTGCGACGGTCTGCTGTTCCCCGACCGGCGGCCCTCCCCCGGCCTGGTCGAGTACAAGAAGGTGATCGAACCGGTCGCCGTCACGGGCGACGGCACGGCCGGCACCGTCCGTGTCACCAACACGTACGACTTCGCGGACCTGTCGGCGCTGGCCTTCTCCTGGTCGTACGAGGTCGAGGGCGAGAGCGTGGACTCGGGCAGCCTGTCGGTGCCCGCGCTGGCCCCCGGTGAGTCCGCCGAGGTCAAGCTGCCCGCCGTACCGGCCGGTGCCCCGGCGGGCGAGGCGTACTGGACCGTCCGGGCGGCTCTCGCCTCCGACACCGCGTGGGCGCCGCGGGGCCATGTCGTCGCCTGGGGCCAGCTACCGGCGTCGGCGCGCCGGGCGCCGTACGTCGCCGCGTCCGCCCGCCCGGCGCCCGATGACGGGGTGGTCACCCTCGGCCCGGCCGTCTTCGACGCCCGCACCGGGGCGCTGCGCACGATCGGGGCGGTACCGGTCACCGGTCTGCGCCTGGACGTGTGGCGGGCCACCACCGACAACGACGACGGTGCCGCCTGGCAGAGCGACCTGCGTTACGGACTGCTGTGGCGGAAGCTCGGCCTGCACCGGATGCGGCACCGCCTGGACGCGGTCGAGGCCGGCGAGGACGCGCTGACGGTCCGCACCCGGGTGGCGCCGGCCGCCCGGGAGCTGGGGCTGTCGACGGTGTACCGCTGGACGTCGGACGGGGACCGACTCCGGCTGACCGTGACCACCGTGCCGGAAGGCGACTGGACGGTCCCGCTGCCCCGCCTCGGCATCCGTTTCGGGCTGGCCACGGCCGACCGGGTGCGGTGGTACGGCGGCGGGCCCGGCGAGGCGTACCCGGACACGCGGACGGCGTCCCGGATCGCCCGCTGGCAGTCGACCGTGGACGAGCTCCAGACGCCGTACGTCCGCCCGCAGGAGAACGGTGCCCGGATCGACGTCCGCTGGGCGGAACTGGGCGGCCTGCGCATCGAGGGGGACCCGGCGTACTGGTTCACCGCCCGCCGTTGGACCACCGAGCAGCTCGACGCGGCGGCCCACCGCACCGACCTGGTGCCTGCCACCGCGTCCGACAGCGGCTCCGCCGCGGCGGTGTGGGTCAACCTCGACCACGGCCAGCACGGCATCGGCTCCCAGTCCTGCGGTCCGGGTCCGCTGCCCCGGTACCACCTGCGGGCCGAGCCGGCGGAGTTCTCGTTCGTCTTCTCCCCGGCCCCCGCTCCGGAGACCAGCTGACCGACACGGTCCCGACGCCCACCGCGGCCGCCCGGCTCTGCGCCCGGCCGGCCGCGGTCGACTCGACACGACTGCGAGGTGGTCGACAAGGTCCTCTACCGGGGCAGCGACCTGGTCTCCCTGACCGCGACCCCCAACCCGCGGCTCCGGGCGAGCGACTTCTCCGGCGGCCCGCACGGCACGGCCTTCAACGACGCCGACGACCTGCCGGACGCGCCCGCCCCGCGGACCCTCATCCTGCGCGGCGGCGCCCGCCTGGACGCCGTGTCCCTCACCCTCGACGGCGGTACGGTCCTCGGTCACGGCGGCACCGGCGGTACGGCCGCCTCCCTCACCCTCCCCACCGGGGAGCACCTCACCTCGGTCGGGCTCACCGCGGGCCGGAAGGACGGCCGCACCCGGATCTCCTCGGCCGCCTTCACCACCGACCGGGACCGCACCCTGACGGCCGGCACGGCGACGGCGGACACAAGCTCGGGGTGCTGTACGCGCCGATCGGCTGAGTACGCCGAGCACGTTGACACCCCTCTACCTAGAGACCCTAGGCTATGCCCTAGGAGTCCAAGGGAGGTGGGCGGTGGCCCGGGTGGGAGTGACCGTCGAGCGGCTGGTGGTGGCGGCGGCGGAGCTGGCGGACGAAGCCGGCTTCGACCACGTCAGCATCTCGGCGCTGGCGCGCCGCTTCGGCGTCAAGGACGCGAGCCTGTACTCGCACGTCCGCAATCTCCAGGACCTGCGCACGCGGCTCGCCCTGTACGCGGGCGGCGAGCTGATCGACCGGATCGCGGCGGCGGTGGCCGGCCGGGCGGGCAAGGAGGCGCTGCGGGCCTTCGCCGGCGCCTACCGGGACTACGCCCTGGAGCACCCGGGACGGTACGCGGCCACGCAGATCCGCATGGACCAGGCCCTCGTCGCCGACTCCCCCGCACTGCGCCGCACCGCGCAGATCACCTACGGCATGCTGCGCGCCTACGGCCTGGAGGAACCGGACCTGACGGACGCGGTGCGCCTGCTGCGCAGCACCTTCCACGGCTACTGCCTCCTGGAGGGCGCGGGCGGCTTCGGCGCGGACCGGGACGTACGGGCCTCCTGGGACAAGGCCGTCGACGCCCTGCACCTCGCCCTCGCACACTGGCCCCGGGAGCAGAACGATGACTGACACGCCCTGCTACGACGTCACGGGCCGGGGTCCCGTGCTGCTGCTCGTGCCGGGCGGGGCCGGGCATCCGATGGGCCTCGGACCGCTGACCGAGCGGCTGGCCGCGCGCTTCACCGTGGTGACGTACGACCCGCTGGGCCTCGCCCACGGCCGGCTCGGGCACCCGGTCGCCGAGCAGCGGGTCGCGGACTGGAGCGAGGGCGCGCGGCGGGTGCTGGAGGAGGTGCTGCCGCAGGGTGCCACCGCGTCGGTGTTCGGCACCAGCTCCGGTGGCATCGCGGTGCTGGACCTGCTGGCGCGGTACCCCGGGCGGCTGGCGCACGTGGTCGCGCACGAACCGCCGTGCGTGACGGTCCTGCCGGACGGGGCGGCGCGCCGGGCCGAGCTGATCGAGCAGTTGGACGGTCCTGGACGGCCGCCCGCCGAGGGCGGGTCGGCGACCCCGATGGGCGTCTTCCTGGCCCGTGTCCTGCGCCCGTTCACCGCGTACGCGCCCGTCCTCAGCCCGCCCCCCGGCCGGCTCACCCTCGCCGCCGGCGCCGCGTCGCGCGGCCAACTCCTGTACCGCACGGCCGAGTTCCTCGCCGCACGCACGGGCTGCTCCTTCACCGAGTTCCCGGGCGGGCATCTCGGCACACTGGATCACCCCGTGGAGTTCGCCGACTCGCTCGCCGAGACGCTGCGTTCCAGCGCGCGCACGTCGGCGTAGGACGGGATCGTACCGGCCGGGGCCCGCCCGGCGGCGATGTCGGCGACCGCGTCCAGGGCCGCGCCCAGCGCCCGGCGGTACAGCAGCGAGCCGAGGCTGACGCGGCGCACGCCGAGTCCGGCGAGGTGACCGAGCGTGGGTCCGGTGGGCGAGTGGAGGACGTTGAGGGGGGCTGCGGTGTGCCGGACGAGGGCCGCGATGCGCTCCGGGTCCGTGACGCCGGGTACGAACACCCCGTCGGCGCCCGCTTCCTGGTAGGCGTCGAGCCGGCGCAGGGTCTCCCTCTCGTCGCCGTCGCCCGACCAGTAGGTGTCGGTGCGGGCGTTGACGAACAGGCCCGGTACGGCCGCCTTGACGGCGGCGATCTTCGCCGCGTGCCGCCGGGCCGGGCCGAGGCCGTCCTCAAGATTGATGCCGACGGCCCCGGCGTCCCACAACTGGCGCGCCAGCTCGGCGACTTCGGCCGGGTCGTCGCTGAAGCCGTCCTCGGCGTCGACCGAGAGGAGGTACGGCCCGGAGCCGAGGACCCGGGCGAGGCGCACGGTGTGCTCGCGGGTCGCGCCCTCCCCGTCGGGCAGCCCCACGGCCGCCGCGACCGCAAGGCTGGTCGTACCGATCGCCGGGAATCCCCGGGCGGCGAGGGCGGCGGCCGAGGCGTGGTCCCAGGCGTTGGGCAGCAGCAGCGGCTCGCCCGGACGGTGATGGAGGCCGGCGAAGGAGGGGGCGGCAGCGGGCTCTGCGGTCATACGGCCATGCTGGACCACGGTCGGTTCGGCGCCCGCCGAAGCGTAGGGCGCCCCTTCCTGCCGCCTCACCGGGGCGTCACCGACCAGGACGGGCCGGCGGACACCTCGTCCACCGCCGTGAACCGGAAGGCGGCGGCCGGCCCGCCGGACCGGCTCACCCGCACCTCGTAGCCGTGCTCGTCGCCGTCCGTCTCCACGCACACCAGCTCCGCCGGCGGCAGCGGGTCCGGCTCCCCGGTGAGCCGGGCGAGCGCCACGAACAGCGTGGCCGCGCCGTCCCCGGTCACCCCGGTCAGCTCCGGCGACAGGCCGGTGACCGGGGCGAGCTCGGCCCGCAGGCCCCGCCCGCCCGGCCAGCCCGTCGACTGCTGGGTCGAGGAGCGTTCGTTCGCTATCCCGTACGGCATCTGTGATTCCGAACATCGAAAAGGTAAGGGGGCGTCACGAGGGGGTCAAATGGGTCCGGCGGAGAATGCGGGACGGAAGGGAAAGCCCAGGGAAAGCTCTTTCCCCTCCCCTTCGACTAGCGTCGTGACCATGACCAGCCACACCTCCCCCAGCCTCACCGACGCCCTCGCCGCCGGGACCGTCGTGCTCGACGGCGGCATGTCCAACCAGCTGGAGTCGGCCGGCCACGACCTGAGCGACGAGCTGTGGTCGGCACGGCTGCTCGCCGAGCGGCCCGAAGCGGTGACCGAGGCCCACCTCGCCTATTACCTCGCCGGCGCGAGCGTGGCGATCACCTCCAGCTACCAGGCCACCTTCGAGGGCTTCGGCAAGCGCGGCATCGGCCGGGAGGAAGCCGCGCGGCTGCTCGGGCTGAGCGTGGAACTGGCCCGGGAGGCGGCCGGCAAGGCCCGTGGAGCGGGTGTCTCGCGCCCGCTGTGGGTGGCCGCCTCCGTCGGGCCGTACGGGGCGATGCTCGCGGACGGCTCCGAGTACCGGGGCCGGTACGGGCTGGGCGTGGACGAGCTGGAGCGGTTCCACCGGCCCCGGATGGAGGTGCTGGCCGCCGCCGCGCCGGACGTGCTGGCGCTGGAGACCGTCCCGGACGCCGACGAGGCCGCCGCGCTGCTGCGGGCGGTGCGGGGGCTGGGGGTGCCGGCCTGGCTGTCGTACACCGTCGAGGGCACGCGGACGCGGGCCGGGCAGCCCCTGGAGGAGGCGTTCGGGCTCGCCGCCGATGCGGACGAGGTGATAGCGGTCGGCGTCAACTGCTGTGCGCCCGAGGACGTGCCGGGCGCGGTGGAGATCGCGGCGCGTGTCACCGGCAAACCGGTCGTGGTGTACCCCAACAGCGGGGAGGCGTGGGACGCGCGGGCACGGGCCTGGCGCGGACGCACCACGTTCGGCGCCGGGCAGGTCAGGGCGTGGCGGGAGGCGGGAGCACGGCTGATCGGAGGGTGCTGCCGGGTCGGGCCGGAGGCGATCACGGGGATCGCCGGAACGCTCGCCGCGTAGGGCGGGCCGAGCCGGTCACCTCCGCGTCCGGCACGGAGCCGTCTCGTGGAAGGCTCCGGCAGAGACGCGGCACGGAGCCGTCTCGTGGAAGGCTCCGGCAGAGACCGGGTTCACGGTGGTGGTGGCCGCCATGGACGTCGGCGCGGCGGGCACGCTGACCACGCTGTGCGAGGCCGGTCCGGACGTGCCGGGGCACTGCCGCCGGCCGGGGAACGACGACCCCCCGTTCGCGCGCGATCTGCGGCGGGCCCTGACCGCCGTGCACGTGCCCACAGGAGCTGGGCCGGGTGGCCGACGTGCGCCCCGCGCTCGACCGGCCCGCCGGCAGCGGCGCATCCGCTGCTGGGCACGCGGGTGGTGGTGCGGGACCCGGTGGCGGCGGTCGGCGGGTGAGGCGGAGCGGACCGGGGCCGGCGGCTCACACCGCCCGGCCAGGTGCCGCGCCGCTCCTCCGGCGACCGGGCGGCGGGACGCTCAGAAGATCCTCGCCCCGACCCGGCCGAGGATGGTGAAGGCGTGCGTGCCGTAGACGGCGAAGACCGCGATGGCGGCGAGGACGAGAAGGACGAGGGGAGCGGCCCAGGTGAGACGGATCTTCATGCGAGCTGCCTTCCTTTCACGGGTTCGGGTTGGGTCGTGCTTCCGACGGTCAGCACGGTGTCGCAGCGGTCGCGGACCGCGTCGTTGTGGGTGGCGATGACGACGGCGCAGCCGTCCTCGCTCATCGTGCGCAGGATGTCGACGACCAGCGTGGTGTTGTCGTGGTCGAGCGCGCCGGTGGGCTCGTCGGCCAGCACGAGGGCGGGCTGCTTGACGATGAGGCGGGCCAGGGCGACGCGCTGCTGTTCGCCACCGCTGAGCCGGTGGACCTGCTCCTTCTCCCGGCCCGCCAGCCCGACGCGTGCGAGCGCCTCGGCGACCGTCGGAGCGTCGGCCCTCTTCCGCCGTGGCTTCATGGCGACTTCGAGGTTGGCCGCGACGCTCGCGTTCTCGATCAGGGCGTAGTTCTGGAAGAGGTAGCCGAGGACGTCGCGACGGTAGTGCCGGGCGGCGCGCGGGCCGAATCCCGTGATGTCCCGGCCCTCGTGGCGGATCGCGCCGGAGCTCGGGGTGTCGAGAAGGCCGAGGCAGTTGAGCAGCGTCGACTTGCCGGAGCCGCTCGGCCCGACCAGCGCCAGCAACTGGCCTCGCCGAACGGTGAAATCGAGGCCGGACCACAGGGTACGCGGGCCGTAGGACTTGCGCAGGTTCTCGATCTCGATCACGAGGTGGCTCCGATGGGACGGTGGGGGGTCACGACTCTGCCGCCCCTTCCTTGACGATCCGACGGTGGAAGAAGGCCAGGGCCGCGAGCACCGCGGCGATCTCGACGGCGACGAGCCCCGCGTTGGCGCCCAGGTCGAGGCCGGTGATGTGGACGGGTTCGGCGGGCGGTTTGAGGCCGGTTCTGCGGTACTCCTCCAGCTCCTGGTTCTGCCACCACACCTGGAAGGGCACCCATACGGCGAGCAGGACGGCCAGCAGTCCCTCGACGCCCAGGAGCGCACGGTGTGTGGCCGTGAACCGCCAGCCGCTGATGTACCGGGCGAAGATGGTCTGCGCGTTCTTCCGGGAGTGGACGATGCAGACCCCGACTCCGGTGATGAGCAGCACCACGACCGCCACGGCCAGGTTGAACAACTGGAGCCGGAAGTCGGCGACGAGATCGCGGAGCTTGAGGGCCGCGTTCTGTCCGACCGGGCTCATCCCGGTGACGTAGGTCTCCAGACGGTGCTCGGCGATCCCGTCCGTCACATCGTCCGGGTTCTTGAAGACGAGACTCTGCTGGGAGGCGTAGGCGACATAGCCCCGGTTGCTCAGGGAGGGCGAGCCGTCGGGGAAGACGATGACCACCGGGTCGGTGACGAAGGACTCGTCCGCGTCGGGGTTGGTCATGGCCTGGAGCCGGCCCCGGGGGTTGTAGGTGAAGAGCCGCTGGCCGTCCCGGGCCCGGAGAGCCGTCACCCGCTCGGCGGGAACCGCCTCCGGGCGGCTCGGGTTCAGCAGTTCGGGGACCGAGGCGGCGAGACGGCCGGTGTACCGGTCCAGGTCCGCGGGGACGAGCAGTCTCACCCGGGTCCCGTCCGCCGTGGTCGCGGGGACCCGCCGCCCCGCAGCGTCGAGCACGGGCTGTGCCGCGAGATAGGACTCGTTGACGATCAGCAGGTCGCGGTCCGGGAGGCCGGCCAGGTCGCCCAGGTGCCGGAGCCTGCGGTGCCCGGCGATGATGACCTGCCCGTCCCCGTCGGCCTTGCGGAGCCAGCCGCCCACCTTCTCGTCCAGGACTTCGAAGGCGCCCTCGCTCGCCGTGCTGCCGTTGAGGGCGATCGCCGTGGTGTCGCCGATCTTCCGGTACGTCTCGATGCTGGCTTCCCGGCTGGCGATGTTCTGTCCGGCCATGACGACGTCACCGGCGATGCTCACCGCGAGCAGCAGCGCGGGGATCCGCACCAGGTACGTGCTCATCGCGGCGGTCCGGGCGGGGAGTTCGCCCTTCAGCGCTCGCAACAGGGCGGTCTGGGAGGTGAGCTGGAGCGTGATCGCGTGCACGGCGAGGGAGACGAGCCCGAGGACGGCGGCGACACCCAGGGCGATCAGGGCGAAGAGGCCGATCCAGGCCAGTCCGTTGTAGAGGCCGAGCAGCAGCAGGGCCAGGGCGGTCACCCCGCCGAAGGCCGCCGCCCAGAAGGTCGCCAGTTGCCGCAGGTCCCGCAGCAGGATCTGCCCGAACGACCTGCCCTGGAGGCGCTGCACCCCGTATCCCTTGGCGCTGAGCATGACGCCGGCGCCCGTCATCGTCACGACGGCGAGGGTGACGACGAAGAAGGAGCGGAGCAGAGCGCTGTCGGAGTAGGCCGGGGTCAGCTGCCCGAGCGAGTAGGGGCGGTAGGGCGCCGCCTCGAAGCCGAGGCCGGTGAACGTCCGGACCAGTTCGGCGACGTCCCGGTCCGAGCCGAACACGTAGTAGTAGCCCCGCGGATCGCGGTTGCCCAGCTCGGCGACGGGGTGCACATCGGTGCGGTAGTCGCGGTCGAAGGCGGGGTAGCCGTCGCGCAGCCAGTCGGAGTGGGGTCCTCCGGGGGCCAGGTAGAGATGCCGCCGGCTGTACGGCTCTTTGAGGTCGGGGGTCTCGCGCGCGACCGTCGCCCCGTGGGACCGGGCGAACTCGGCCATGACTCGGGTGACATGGGCGCCGGTGGTCTCCCCCTTGGTGTCCGTCACCCAGACGACGGCCGTGTGGCCCATGACCCAGCGTCCGTCGAGGTCTCGGAGGAACAGGAAGGAGAGCACTGCGGAGAACGCCAGTACGGCGGCGTGAACGAACTTGATACTTCGGTGCAGCATCGACGACCCAGATCGGGGAGCGCGGCTCCGGGAGGGCAGAACAGGCGGGGAGTGGACCGCCCGCGGGGAGACATGGCATTCTCTCCGCGGGCGGAGGTGCTCACCTCACCACGAGGAACAGGGGCTCACCGGCCCCGATGGGTCAGCAGCTGGTCTTGTAGTACGCCTTGTTGCCGTACAGCGCAGCGTCGGCCTGGGTGATGCTCCAGTTGCCCGCGCTCGCCTCGTCGGTGTCGATGTACTCACCGACGGAGGTCGAGCCGTGGCAGCGGCTGGACAGGTAGTAGTCGGACCACACGTACGAGGTGCCTGCTCCGTGGTCCCAGGTGCCACCCTCCGCCGGGTAGGAGATGGTGGCCAGGGCCGGAGTGGCACCGGCGATGACGAGGGCACCGGCGGCTATCGCGACCTTCAGGCTGCGCTTGTTCTTCACAGGGATCTTCCTACTCTCCATGACATGATCTCGCCTTTGGCTTGATATCTGCCTTGCATGGCTTGATCTTGATCTTGATCGGGCAGGACTCTCCCAGGAGGGTAAAGGCCTGTCAAGTTCTAGGTAATACACCGGACTTGGCGCCCAAAACGTGCTTGCACTCTTCACAAGGACTGCACATCTGATGGGTCGTGAGGAACGGTGACCGAGGGTCGCCGGCAGTCGGCGCGCCGGAGCAACCGCCAGGCCGGGCGAGGTTCTCGGAGGCCCTCAGCGACGCCGGGCCGCCACCGAGCGCCGCAGACGCCGTACCGCCGCCGCCAGCTCCGCTCCCGGAGCCCGGCCCACGGACGCGGGGCTGATCTCCGGGACGACCGTGCGGGCGGTCGGCCAGAGGCCGGTCTCCGCATCCCGTGGGCCGTGTACGGTACGCGGCTCGCCCTCGCCGAAGACCCGCACCGGATGCGTCGCGTCCCAGGCCGCCCAGCCGGGGTCCCCGGTCGCCGCGAACCGCACCCAGGCGGCGTGCATCGCGTCGGCCAGCTCCTGCGGGGCGCCCTCACCGGCCAGCTTCCGCGACTCGGGCACGTCCCCGCTGTCGAAGACGAACCCCAGCTCCAGGGCGTGGCAGGCGCCGAGGCCGGGCAGCCGGGAGGGCCACGCGAACTCGTACAGGTGACTGGCGCCGGGGTGGGCGTCGGCGAGCCGGTGCAGCGGCACCCGCAGCAGGTGGTCGGTGACCATCTGGCCGACGATCTCGGCGGTCCCGGCGTCCGGGTGCAGCGTCCGGTAGCCCCGCGCCACCTCGTGCCCGGCGTGGCAGCGGGCCATCGCCCCGGCCAGGGCGACCGCGCCGAGCCGGTCGACGTGCTCCAGCAGTCCGCCGGGCACCAGCCACAGCCGGTACTCGTCCCGGGTCCACCCCATGAGCAGGTCGACGTCCCGGGCGGCGCCGCCTTCGGTCAGCGCCTTCAACGGGTCGCCGGGCACCAGGTCGCCGTCCACGACGATGCCGAACGCGGGCCCGCCCAGCACCGGGCTGCTGAGCCGGCCGACCTCGGCCTGGGTGCGCAGCAGCAGTGCGCGGTCGACCGCCGCGAACGCCTCGGCCGTGGCGGGGATCTTCAGCCGGGTGGCCATCCGGCGCACCATCCGCCGTACCTTGTCGCGGTCGACGGCCTCGGGCGCGCCGCTCTGCAGGACCGCCCGCCGGATCAGGCCCCGCGTCTGGGGTGCGGCGAGGAGGACGCCGGCGCTGATGGCGCCGGCCGACTGGCCGCACAGGGTGATCCGGTCCGGGTCGCCGCCGAAGACCTCGATCGTCTCGTGCACCCAGCGCAGCGCGGCGAGCTGGTCGCGCAGGCCGGGGTTCGGGGGCGCGTCGGGGAACAGCCCGTAGCCCTCCACCCCCAGCCGGTAGTTGACCGAGACGAAGACGACCCCGTCGCGCGCGAAAGTCCTGCCGTCGTACACCGGCACCGCCGAGGAACCCCTGGTCAGCGCGCCGCCGTGCAGCCAGACCAGGACCGGGAGCCGGGCGCCGGGCCCCGGCTCGGGGGTCCAGACGTTCAGGTTGAGGCAGTCGTCGCCGGGAATCACGGGGTCGGACAGGTACTGGGCGAACGCCTCGGAGTACGGCGGCTTCGGCGCGGTCGGACCGAACGCGCCGGCGTCCCGCACCCCGTCCCAGGGCTCGGGCGGCCGGGGCGGGCGGAAGCGCAGCGGGCCGACGGGCGGGGCCGCGTACGGAACGCCCCGGAAGACCGCGATCCCCCGCTCGTACCGGCCGCGTACGGCCCCGTGGGGCGTTCTGACCACGGGGCCCGTCTGGTCTGCCGTCATCGCCCACCAGCCCTTCGCCACGCGCGCGTGCCTCCTTCCAGCAAGAGCACCGGATCGCCCGGACCTATTCCGGTGCACAGATCCCCGGGATGCGCTGTCCGGCGTACGGCCACCTTTCGAAAGTCTCCGCCGGTGCCGTCCGGTGATTCCCCCGTCTTCCCGCCGTCTTGCCCCGCACTTATCGCAGGAAGCGCTTTCTGTGAGGTCGGTGCGCAGGCCTCGGAAGCAGCGCTGGTCGCGACTTTCGATGGCCCACGGGCGGGCCGGAGAGGTGGTTGCCTATGGTCCGTGCGGGGAGTGCGAGCGTGGGGGCCGGGCCGACGCCGGCGGTGGTGGCCCGGGAGGCGGGCGTGTCGGTGCCCACCGCGTCGAAGGTCGTCAACGGCCGCGAGGACGTGGCCCCCGAGACCCGCCGCCGGGTGACCGAGGCGCTCGACCGCCTCGGCTCTGTGCGCCGCCCCCGCTTCGACGCGGCGAAGGCGCCCGGTCTGGTGGACCTGGTGCTGCATTCACTGGAGAGTTCCTGGTCGGGTGCGGTGCTGCACGGGGTGGAGGCGACGGCGCACGAGGCGGGCCTTGAGGTGGTCGTCTCGGCCGGCCCGGGCCGGCCCCGGGGCACCCGCCGGGAGCGCGACTGGCTGGACAAGCTGACCGCGCGCGGCTCCTCGGGCGTGCTGGTCGACCAGGCGGAGCTGTCCGCCTCCCAGTACGCCTGGCTGGACCATCACCGCATCCCGTACGTGCTCATCGACCCGGCGTACGAGCCGCCGGCCGGCGTGGTGTCGGTCGGGGCGGCCAACTGGCAGGGCGGGGTGAGCGCGACCGAGCACCTGCTGGGGCTCGGGCACGAGCGGATCGCGGTGATCGCCGGCCACCGGCGCACGATGGGCGACGGCGCCCGGGTGGCCGGCTACCGCTCGGCGCTCGCGACCGCGGGAGTGCGGCACCGGGCCGATTACGTGCGGCACGCGGGCCGTGACGAGACCACCGCCCGGCTGCGCACGCACGAGCTGCTGGACCTGCCCGATCCGCCCCGCGCGGTGTTCGTGTGCTCCGACCGGATGGCGCTCGGGGTGTACGCGGCGCCGGCCGAGCGGGGGTTGGGGGTGCCGGACGACGTGAGCGTGGTGGGGTTCGGTGATCTGCCGGAGGCGCGCTGGGTCGCCCCGGCGCTGACGACCGTGCGCCAGCCGCTGGCGGAGATGGCGGCGACGGCGCTGCGGCTGCTGGTGCGGATGATGCGCGGCGACCGCCCCGAGGGGACGCGGACGGAGCTGTCGACACGGCTGGTGCGGCGCGCGAGCACGGCCCCGCCCGGGAACGGCCCCGCCGCGTGCCGCCCGTGAACCTCGCCGACCGGACGGCCGCTCGCCGGAGCGAGCGGCCGGGTGCGTGATGCCGGCGGCGGATCCGGGCGCGGGAGGTGACCCGCCCCGGTGCGCATCGTTCGCCGGGCATGAAGCACTCCCCGCGTAGCGCCGCGGCCCTCTCCCTGGCCGCGGTCGCCCTGGTCACCGCCTGCGGCACGGCCCACGCCGCCTGCCGCACCCTCGCCCCGGGACAGCAGCGCGCCACCGTGGTCCCGCCCGTCGACGAGCACGGCCCGGAGGAGGACGTCGGACTCGACGAGAACGGCCGTCCCGACCTCAGGGAGGACTGAGTCCGACGGCCGGCCGCCAGGAGCCGGTGACACGGTGACGGCCGGGCACCTCCGCAGGGGGTGCCCGGCCGTCGTCGTCCGGTGGCCGCTCAGTCCTCCTCGCCCCGGCCGGCCCCGACGAGGGCCTCGACCACGTCCACGGCGCTGCCGTCGTGGTCGCTGCCGGCGGTGCCGCTGCCGGTCTGGAGGTTGGCCGCGCGATCGACTTCGAGCCAGGAGTCGGCGTGGGAGTTGTCGATCACGGTGATCAGGCCCCCGGACGCGACGGTGGGCACGGCGCCGGCTCCGAGGAGCACGGCGGCCACCGCCGTGGCCACGCCGAGCCGCGGTACGGCACCGCTCACACGCCCACGCCCTCGGGAGTCAGCCGCTCGCGGGCGATGTTGCGCTCCAGCAGACTCGTGGAGGCCTTCACGCCGACGCCGCTCGCCGGGTCCACCTCGGGCAGCCGGCCATCGGCCGCCTTCAGGCCGGCGAGCGCCGAGTCCATCGCCTCGTGCGCGGCGAACAGGCAGGGGGTGCTGTAGATGGCGACGTCCACGCCGAGGTCGGACAGCTCACCGAGGGACAGCCGGGGCGACTTGCCACCCGCGATCTGGTTGAACAGCAGCGGCTTGTCCCCGACGACCTCACGGATCCGCTTGATCCACTCGACGCTGCGCACCCCGTCGACCAGCACCACGTCGGCGTCCGTGGCCGCGAGCCGTTCGGCGCGGTGCAGGATGTCGTGCTCGTCGGTGGCGTCCGTGCGGGCGACGACGACCAGGTCCCTGCGGGTCTCCAGGACCTTGTGCAGCTTCTCCAGGTACTCCTCCAGGGGCAGTACCTGCTTGCCGTCGGCGTGGCCGCAGCGGCGGGGCCGCTTCTGGTCCTCCAGGATCACCCCGGAGGCGCCGATGCGCTCCAGGCCCTCGACGACGTGACAGGCGACCTCGGGGTCGACGTACCCGTCGTCGATGTCGACCAGCAGGTGGTGGTGGGGGAACGCGCCGCGCAGTCGCTGGACGAAGGCCACCATGTCGGGCCAGGCGATGAATCCGATGTCCGGCAGTCCGTAGTACGAGGCCGCGAAGCCGAAGCCCGATACGAACATGCCGTCGTAGTGCCTGGCCGCGATCGACGCCGAGTACATGTCGTACACGCCGATCAGCGGTGTGGTTCCGGGACCGGCGATGCGCTCGCGCAGCTTATTACCGTAGGTCAAGGTCCGGCTCCTCCTGTGGGTGGGTGACGCGGGGCGGAAGGGGGGCCGCCGCGTCTCGACGCCCTTTGCCAAGACAAGAGCATCTCTAGATAGTCACGTGACCTTCCTTCTACGCCAGCTTTACTCACTCCAACGGCGCAACGGGTTCACCGCAGAAACGTCACTGGTCAGCCGTTGCCGCCCAGGTGAGGCCGCCGTTCAGGTGCGCCAGGAAGACCGGGTCGCGGTAGGCGTCGGCGGCGTGACCGAGGGCCGTATAGAACACGCGTCCGCCTCTGGGACCCCGCTCGTAGCACCAGGCCAGCGGATGGTCCGCGCCCATGCCGCCGCCGGCGTACGACGTCTCGTCGGCGCGCAGCAGCACGCGTGCCCCGCCGCTCGGGGCGTGGTCGAAGTCGTACCACTCGTCGGTGAACTCCCAGACGGACGGCAGCCGTCGGGTCGCGGGGTGACCGGGGTCGGCGACGAGGACCCGGCCCGGCTGGTGGGCGGGGTGCCGGGTGAAGCGGGCGCCGAGGAGTTCGCCGTAGTACGGCCACCCGTACTCGGTGCAGGCCGCCGCGTGCACCCCGGCGAAGCCGCCGCCCGACCGGACGTGCCGCTCCAGCCGCTCGCGCCCGGCCGGGGTCAGCACGTCCCCGCTGGTGGAGAGGAAGACCACGGCCGCGAACCCGTCCAGCGGCCGTTCGAGGTCCGCGGGGTCCTCGGTGTGCTCGACGGTGAACCCCCCGAACCCCCGGACAGCGGCGACCGCGTCCGGGAGGGAGTCGTGGCGGTAGTCGGTGGTGCGGGTGCACAGGAGGAGACGAGGAGGCATGCCACGGGACTCTAGGCGCACGCCCGACGCCCCGGCAGTGCGGTCCGCCGTCCCCTGGTCCGGCACCGCCGGGCCACGGAACGTGCCGCTCAACCGCCTTCGTCCCGACCGTCTTCGTCTCGACCGCCTTTTCCAGGCTGTTGTCCGGCGCACCGTCACCGTACGACGGCGGGTCCCCGCGCCGCACCGGTGCCGTCGCCGTGCGGGCCGGCGGCAGGAGCGCGGCGAGTTCCGCCGGCGCGGGCCGGTGGACGGCGTCCGCGGCACTGCGGAGCACCGGGACCTTCTCGCCGCTGATCCGCACCACCCGGCCCTTCGCCGGTGCCGCGCAGGCGTAGCTCTCCGGGCAGTCGGCGGCGCTGCCCCGCCCGGCGCCGAGGCGGAGCACGGCGCCGTTCCCCGTACGGACCGGTCGCCTTACGGCTGGGGCTTTGGTATCCCGGCCAGGGCGTGCAGAACCAGGTTCCGGTCGAGGCGGAGCGGGCCCCGGGGGCGCAGGGCAGCGGATCGTCGCGCTGCGCGTCCCGGGGCAGGCCGCCGGTCAAGGGCAGCCGCGCCCCGTCCTGCCGGTCGTGACGGAAGGCCAGGACCGCCCACACATCGGCTCTTCCTCACTTCGTGCTCGTGTCATCGGCCGGCCGGACGCCTGTGGTGGACGTTCGGATCCAACTCCGTCATCCACCTGGCCGGCCTGCCGGACATCCCGGCCGAACTCCATGAATCCGCCAGGGTCGACGGGCGGGCACCTGGCAGCGTTTCCGGTACTGCGGGTTCCCGTTGGAGCCGGGCCACGACAGTCGCAGCCACACTCCTGCGGTGTTGTTCCGGACACGAGTTCAGCGATCATCCCGGCCGACGGAACGGTGACGTCCGGCCGCTGATGATCGCTGAACGAGTGGTGTTCCCCGCCACACGACCGTGATCGGCGATCGAGGGTTCCACGTCTCGCCGCCCGTCACGGGCGTGCCCGCCGATCAGGCGATGGTGCCCACGTGCATCGAGCCGTCCGGAAGCCCGGCCGTGTAGGTGTCGAAGACGTCACCGTTGCTGTCGATGTTCGTGGCGCTCGACCACGCGCCGGACGAGCTGCGCACCCGGTCCCAGACGCCGGACCCCGGCACGACCGCGTCGACGTGCATCGAACCGTCCGGGAGGGCGGACGTGGACACCGAGGTGACGTCACCGTTGGCGTCGATCTGCGTGGCCGCACCGGCCCAGGTGCCCGACGCGCTGCGCACCCGGTCCCAGACGCCGGACCCCGGCACGACCGCGTCGACGTGCATCGAGCCGTCCGGGAGCGCCGTCGAGGCGATGGCGGAGATGTTGCCGTTGTCGTCGATCTTGGTGGAGGAACTCCAGCTGCCCGAAGAGCTGCGGGTACGGTCCCAGACGCCGGAGCCCGGCAGGAGGGCCTGGACGTGCAGGGTGCCGTCCTTCAGGCCCGACGCGGAGAGGGCGGTGATGTTGCCGTTGGAGTCGATCTGGGTGCTGGACGACCAGCTGCCGGACGCGCTCCGGGTACGGTCCCAGACACCGGCGCCCGGGACGAGGGTCTGCACGTGCAGCGTGCCGTCGGGCAGGGCGGCGGCCGAGACCGCGGAGACCTTGCCGTTGGTGTCGATCTGGGTGGCGGAGCCCGCCCAGGTGCCGGAGGCGCTGCGCACCCGGTCCCACACACCCGAGCCGGGCACGATGGTCAGCACGTGCACGGTGCCGTCCGGAAGCGTCGCCGACGCCACCGCCGTGATGTGGCTGTTGTCGTCGATCTCGGTGGCGTGCGCGTCCCAGGTGCCCGAGGCGCTGCGGGTGCGGTCCCAGACCGTGCCGGCCGGGGTGACCGGGTCGTCGACGATGTTCTTGTAGCGGTACGCGTCGTAATAGCTGGTGGGCCAGCCTTCGATGCTCGACCAGTTGATGTTGGCGTGGGTCGGGCCGTGGGTGGGGTTGTTGGGGTTGCTCTCCGCGTAGTACGTGAAGTCGCCGCTCGTCTTGTTCGTCCAGCCGGCGAAGATGAAGGTGTGCTCGGCGGTGTAGTCCATGATGTCGCCGGGCAGGAGGCTGGAGAAGCTCTCCTTGGTGGAGACGTCCGGCAGGGTCCAGGTGACCAGGCTCGACGACAGGTGCCAGGCCATCGAGACGTAGCCCGAGCAGTCCTCCCGGTAACCGCCGTAGTAGCCGCCCTGGTTGTAGGGCACGCCGGCGTCCACCCAGCTCTGCGCCCGGTTGAGCACCTCGCTGCGGGTGATGGGTCCGTCGACACTGGAGTCGGCGTGCGCGGGCAGGACCGCCGCCAAGGTCGTGGTGGCCGTCACGGCCGTGAGGACGGCCAGGGCACGCAGTCGGGACGTGCGGGGATTCCGCATGGTGAACTCGCTTTCTGTGAAACAGGAGAAAAATGCGGGGAAGAGGGACGGAGGTCACATGTGCGCGGCGATGACGGACAACTCCGCCCGGTCGTCGGACCGCTGGTGGGCCGGGTCGGCCGCGGGAGTGTCGCCCGGCTCGGTGTACTGCACGACCGTCAGCGCCGCCCCACGCCTGACGACGTAGTAGTGGTTGGTCTGCCGACCGGGCATGGAGATGCCCGCCACCGCGGTCCAGGAGCGTGCGTAGGCGGTGCCGCCGGTCGTGGACGCCGTCTTCGTGACCACGGCGTCCCGCGGTGTGTCGTGCTGTGCCTGCATGGCGCGCAGGTCGTCCTGGCAGCCGTCGAAGGCGGTGACGAGCTTGCGGTAGGCGGCGTCCGCGGCCGTGGCGGAGTCGAAGGTGAACGTGTCCTGGATGGCGGGAGTCTTCGTCCTGCCGACGTAACCCTGCTGCCGCCAGCCGACGGCCCCGTGCACCCAGCCGCACTCGCTGACGCCCACGTCCTGGGTGGTCTGCCGGGTGCGCGGCGGACCGATCTCCTTCCAGCCGGAGCGGTGCGCGTCGGGCAGTTGTGCGGCGGGCAGCGGACGCGCCGCCTTCGACGTGGTCTTCGGCGCGGCCTTCGGCGTGGTCTTCGACGCGGCCTTCGACGTGGGACGGGCCGCGGACGGGCTGGAACTGGGGGTGGCCGGGGGACTGGGCGCGGTGGTGGTCCAGTCACCGTGTCCCCCCGGCTCCGCCTGGACCGGGGAGGCGGTCGCAACGGGCAGCGCTCTGGCGGCCGTTGCAGGGGCCGCCGGGTCGGCGGCGTACCTGACGGCACCGACGGCGGCCGCGGCAGCGAGCGGCACGGCGGCGAGGGCTATGACACGGACGCGGCCTCGAACGCGGCTGGACATGGCGGATCTCCTTCACGGGCAGGGGCGTGCCCGGCAGGAGGGCCTGCGGCGGGCACGGTTCGTCGGCGCGCCGCGGGGGCGGCGACGGGCGCCGGAACGGTCCGCGGCATGAGGCTCTCGCCGCAGGCGCCGAGAAGAGAGTGACCGTTACACGCAGCCAGCGGTATGGCTTTGACCTGGACAGAAGGGTCCGCGGACGGTTCCGGCCAGCAGCGGACGGCCCGGGTGTGGGCAGAGAGGGGAGCAGGGGGAAATCGGCCCCGCGGACAACCGGGCGTCGGTCAGGGCCGGAAGCGGGGCGAGTCCGGGTGGGAGGCCGGAAGAGGCCGTGGCGGGCCGGTGCCGGCTCAGCCCAGCCAGCCGCGCTGGGCCGCGCGCACCCCCGCTTCGAAGCGGCTTCGCGCGTTCAGGTGGTGCATGAGCCCCGTCGCGATCCGGCGGGCGGTACGGGAGGAGACGCCCAGACGTTTGGCGATGGCCTCGTCGGTATGACCCTCGGCCAGCAGCTTGACCACGGCCGCCTCGGTGTCCGTCAGCCCCTCCGGGCCACGTCGGCTGTTCTCGGCGAGCGGTTTGGCGGACTGCCAGACGCTCTCGAAGAGCGCGCACATCGCGGTCAGTGTGCCTTGGCCGCTGAGCAACACCGCACCGGCGGCCGTGTCGTTGCTGCTGACGGGGCAGACCGCGACCTTGCGGTCGACGATGATCAGGCGGGTGGGCAGGGTGGCGACGGTACGGATCTCACCGCCGCGCCCGCTCAGCCACTCCAGGTACTCCAGTGTCCGCGGATTGTTGCGGACGCTGTCGAGGTAGATGGTGCGCAGCCGCACGCCGCGCTCCAGGAGGGAGGTGTTCAGCGGCCGGGCGGCGGCGATGGCCTGCGGCGTGTGCTCACCGTCCGGGGCGAAGGTCATGACCTCCTCGGCCACGTCCCGGGTGAGCCGGGCCAGCCGGTCACGGATCTCGTCGATGCCGGTGAGCTGCTCCACACCGGGGGAGGTGGTGCGCTGGGCGGCGTGCTCGGCGATCAGCTGGGCCGCCGCGGCCCGGGAGGCCTCCACGCGCTGCTGCTGAGCGGCCAGTTCGGCCTGCTGGCGGGCGAGCAACGACTCCAGGCCCACCTCGGGGCTGACGGCGTGCAGGGCACCGGGAACCTCGTACGAGTGGCGGACCAGGGCGAGTTCGCTGAGCCGGTCGAGTGCCCGGCGCACCTCGGCCTCGGACAGCTCCAGCCGCACCGCCAACTCGGCAACGCCTTCGGCTCGGTGTTCGAGCATGGCCCGGTAGACGGCTTCCGTGATCGGATCGACGCCCAGTGCTGCCAGCATTCATCCCCCCGACCGCGCGGTGTTCACCGAATCAAAAGGATCATCGCACAACAAGGTCTGCTGTGCTCGATGTGTGAAGTGGTGTGGCCTTTTCCGGCCTCCGGTACAACCGTCCAAGCCAGGCAAGTAGCGTGAAATGCAGATCTTTTGAAAGCGTTGACCAGTATGTATCTCGTTCACGCACGACTGCGCCCCCCGGGAAGCGGTGTGCCTCTGCCCCCCGTGGCCGCCGGCCTGCTGCGCGACGCGGCTCGTCCCGAGGACCGGCTGGAGCACATCAGCCTCCACCCGGCCGTCCGGCCCTGCGCGGTGGTCGGGCTGTGGCTTCGCGTCGCGTCGTTGTGTGAGGCCGAGCAGGTGGCGACCGCTCTGTGTCTGCGGGCGCTGGCCGCCGGGCCCGAGTTCGCCGGCTGGTCGCTGCTGGGCGCCGAAGTACCGCTGCTGGCCCCTTCGGGCCACAGCCCCTTCCGGCCCGACGTCAGCCCTTCCGAACACCCTGACCAGGACGGACATTAGTTCCAGGCCGCAGGGCGCGTCACCGCGGGACGTGTCCGAAGAGGTTGTCCGCTGACCTCGGTTCGTGGCCGGTACTTCCGACTCCTGTGACCAGAAGGACGTTTCGTCATGCCCGAACTGCGCCTCGCCGTCGCCGCTGCGGTCGCGACCCTCTCCCTCGGCGTCCTCGCCGCTACCGGTGCCCACCTCGCGCACCCCGCTCCCACCGCCGTCGCCGCCCAGGGGCAGCCGGCCACCGCCACCACCGAGCAGCCGGCCGGCACCGCGATGACCACCGACGACATGATCTGGCAGTGAGAGGCACCAGGATGGCATCCTCCGAACCGCCCTCACGCCTGCCCTCCCGACGCTCGCTCCTGCTCGCCGGACTGGGCACCGCCCTCGGGGCCGCTGTGCCGCTCGGCGGCAACGCCCGCGCCGCCACACTGCCCCCGGTTCTGGTCGGCGACCAGAAGGCCCGCAAGGTGCTGCTGCTCGACCCGGCGAGGACCAGCTGGGATCCGGTGGCCGATCCGTCGGTGGTGCGGTGGTCGTTCACCCCGGACGGCGATTCCCGGTACGCGGACCTCCAGCCGGCCTCCAGTTTCACCTATGTCAGCGAGGTGAAGGCGCGCGCGTCGGGCGGCTCCACGCTCCTGCTCGTCACCGCCTCGTACGGCTTCGCGGCGGTGGTCGAGTACCCGACCGGCAACCGCCGCTGGGCCGGCCTGGTCGCCGACTCCGGACCGGGGGACGACCTCAACCCGCACAGCATCGAGCTGCTGCCGGACGGCAACGTCGCCGTCGCGTGCAGCACCGGCAACGCCGTCCGCGTCTACGCCGCCTCCCAGGGCCCCGCCGCCACGGCCCACTTCACCGCCCCTCTGGCCACGGCGCACGGCGTGCACTGGGACTCCAGTGCGAACGTGCTGTGGGCGGTGGGCGGCAGCAGGCTCGCCGCGTACACCCTCGACGGCACTCCGGCGCAGCCCGGCCTCACCGAGAAGACCTCCGCCTCCGTGGACCTCCCCACACCCGACGGCCACGACGTGGGCGCCGTGGCGGGCTCGTCCGATCTGCTGTGGGTGTCCACCGGGCAGGCGCTGTACCAGTACTCGAAGTCGGCGCGCACCTTCACGCCCTACGGCAGTTCGGCCTGCGGCCTGTGGGGTGGTGTGAAGGCCGTGAGCAACTACGGCAGCAGCGTCATCTTCACGATGCCGGACGGCGATCTGAGCCCCGACTGGCTGACCCGCTACGTCCGCAACGCCTCCAGCACCGTCGCCCCGTACACGCTCGCGGACGGCGGCATCTACAAGGCCCGCTGGTGGCAGCCGTAGCCCGCTGAACAACCCACCCTCCCTACTTGTCATGCACGCGCCTGGGAATTGAGGTTTTCCGTGCCCGTACCCACCGCCCTGCGCAGAGCGCTGCGCAGGTCCCTCACGCTCACCGCCACCGCGGCTGTGCTGACCGGCATCGCGCTCCCGGCCGCCCACGCGGCCGGCCCCACGTCCCGTTCCGTCACCTACCGGGGCCACCAGTTCACCGTTCCGGCCGGCTGGGACACGGTCGACCTCGACCGCGACCCGCGCGCCTGCGTCCGCTTCGACCGCCACACCCTGTACTACGGCACCCCCTCCACGGACCAGGACTGCCCCTCCCACCTCGTCGGACGCACCGAGGCACTGCTCGTCCAGCCCGCCGGTTCCCGAGGCGCCGACCAGGCGCGCACCGACAGGGCCGCCCACCAAGTGGCAGCAGCCGACGCCCAGGTGCGGCTCACCGGCACCTACGACAGCGACCCGGGGCTCGTCGAGGACATCGCCACCGACGCGGGCCTCACCCTGCGGAGCGCCTCCTCGCCCGAGCCCGCGCCCTCCACGCTCACCGCCGCGTCCGTCTCCAGCACCAGCACCCACTACACCGGCAAGGGCTTCGACGCCTGCGCCGCGCCCTCGGCGAGCGCCATGAACGCCTGGAACAGCTCGTCCCCGTACGGCGCCGTCGGCATCTACATCGGCGGCGCCTACCGCGCCTGCAGCCAGCCCAACCTCACCGCCTCGTGGGTCTCCCAACAGGCCTCGGCGGGCTGGCACTTCATCCCGATCTACGTCGGCGTCCAGGCCGCCGGCATCACCTCACCCACCGCCCAGGGCACCAGCGCCGCCGACGACGCGATCGCCCAGGCCGCCTCACTCGGCTTCCCGGCGGGCTCGGTGCTCTACTACGACATGGAGGCGTACAGCTCTTCCGACTCCTCCGACGTGCTGAGCTTCCTGTCCGCCTGGACCAAGGAACTCCACGCCCGGGGCTACGACTCCGGCGTCTACAGCAGTTCCAGCTCCGGCATCTCCGACCTGGCGGACCACTACGGCAGCGGCTACCAGATGCCCGACGTCATCTACGACGCGCTGTGGAACGGCAGCGCCGACACCGGCGACCCGGCCGTCCCGTCCACGCTGTGGGCGAACCACCAGCGCATCCACCAGTACAGCGGCGGACACACCGAGACCTACGGCGGCGTCTCGATCAACATCGACTCGGACTACCTCGACGTCGCCCCGACCGCCTCCGCCGTCCCCCACGGCACCGTCTGGGACCGTACGCGCGGTTCCTCCGGCGCCTGGGCGGGCAGCTCCACCGAGATCGACGACAACGACGCCATCACCGCCGTCGCCTCGGCCGCGCTGCCCGACGGCACCCTGCACACCTTCACGGTGGTTCCCGGCTCCGGGGTCTGGGAACGGGTGCGCAGCGCCTCGGGCACCTGGGCGGCGAACGCCGTGAAGATGGACGACAACGACAACATCGTCGCCGTGTCCGCCGCCGCGCTCAAGGACGGCACGCTCCACGTCGACGTGGTGGTGAAGAACTCGGGCGTGTGGGACCGCACACGGAAGACCGACGGCACCTGGACGGCGGCCACGAAGATCGACGACAACCCGTCCGTCACCCGGGTCGCCGCGGCAGGGCTCACCGACGGCAGCCTGCACCTGGAGACGCTCGTCCCCGGCTCCGGCATCTGGGAGCGGGTGCGCAGCGCCTCCGGCGCGTGGCAGACTTCGGCAACCCAGATCGACACCAACGGGAACATCACCGCGCTGGCCACGGTGGCGCTGCCGGACGGCACCCAGCACATCGAGACCGTCGTGCCCGGCTCCGGCATCTGGGACCGCGTCCGTAACGCCGCGGGCGACTGGCAGGCATCCACGCAGATCGACACCAACGGCAACATCAGCGCGGTGAGCGCGGCGGCGCTGCCCGACGGAAGCATGACCGTCGACGCGGTGGTACCGGGTTCGGGCGTGTGGGACCGTGCCCGCAGCGCCTCCGGCACCTGGCAGGGCTCCGCCACGAAGGTCGACGCCAACGGCGATGTCTTCGCGGTCCAGTCCGCCGGCCTGCCCGACGGCACCGTGCACCTGCAGACGATCGTCTGAGCACCGACCCGCCGCAGATCCCGGCACATCGCGCGAGGGCCCTCCGGTCCGGCGTGGACGACGACATCCGTCTCCACCCGATCACCGCCGAAGGGCCCTCGCGCCCGTCATGTCCGAGGGTCGCTTCCCGGCGGCGGCCGGTGTTCGGGGTCCCAGGGACTCCCTGCCGACTGCGGACCGAACGGTGAGGCCCGTCGGGCAGGGCGTGAACGGCGCCCGCCGGCGAGCAACTGCCGTCCTGTGCACCGCCGGAGGAATGCGGCGCTCTCCCGGTCGGCCGGCCCCGCATCAGACACCTTCCCGCCTGTGGCGGAGACCTCCGGCGTGCTGGAGCTGTCACCGGTTCCACCTCTTCCGGTCCCACCGTCATGCCGGCCCAGACCGTCCACGGTGGTGTGCGGATGGCCGTAGCCGGTCCAGGACCGGTCAGCCGGCCAGGGAGTCTTCGAGGTCGTCCTGTACGCGTTGGTCCACCGGGGCGCCAGGACCGGCCGGGAGGCCGGGGCGCGCGTCCATACGGAGAAGCAGCTGATCGTCATCCACGTTGTTCGCACGTGCCGAGCGCGGGCCGCCGGTGGTTCGGCTGCTTGCCGGGCACTCCGGTGGCAGCCGAGCTCGCGCAGACCCCGCAGGCCGGCGCAGCGTGGACCCGTGGCGCCCGGACCGCCGGACGGCGAACCTCACAGACCACCGGACGCCATCGACGACGCACCGGACAAGGCACGGTGGTCCGGTCCGGCGTCAACGGGGCATCGCGGTCAGACAAGAGGGCCTCCCGGGCTCCGGCGGCGGACGTCGCAGTCCACTCCGAACCCCAGAAGGCCCTCATCCGTGCAGACACCCATCGAGGTGTCGGGCGATCGCGGCCACCACCCCGCCGTCCAGGTCCACCGCCTCACGTGGTGTCCGCTGCCTGCCGGCATCCTCGACAGGGGTACCGGTGACCGCGATCGATCAGGCGATGGTGCCGACGTGGAAGGTGCCGTCCGGCAGTCCAGCCGCTGAGGTGGCGATGATGCCGCCGTTGTCATCGATCTGCGTGGCCCTGGAGAAGCTGCCGGCCGCGGACATCTCGCGGTCCCAGACGTCGCCGTCGACGACGGCCTGAACGTGCATGCTGCCGTCGGAGACCGCGCCGGAGGAGATCGCCTTGATGGTGCCGTTGTCGTCGATCTTCACGGCACTGCTCCAGGACCCGGAGGCGGCCCGCGTGCGGTCCCAGATGTCGCCGTTGACCAACGCCTGCACGTGCAGCGTGCCGTCTGCCAGGCCGGACGCGGAGAGGTCCTTGACACCGCCGTTGTCGTCGATCTTCACGGCACTGCTCCAGGACCCGGAGGCGGCCCGCGTGCGGTCCCAGATGTCGCCGTTGACCAGCGCCTGCACGTGCAGCGTGCCGTCCGGCAGGCCGGACGCGGAGAGGTCCTTGATACCGCCGTTGTCGTCGATCTTCGTCGCGGACGACCACGAGCCCGAGGCCGATCGTGTGCGGTCCCAGATGTCGCCGTTGACCACGGTCAGGACGTGCAGCGTGCCGTCCGGCAGGGCCGCTGAGGCGATCTTCGTGATGGCGCCGTTGTCATCGATCTTCGTCGTCGACGACCACGCACCCGACGCCGATCGAGTGCGGTCGTACACCTTCCCGTTCACCAGGGACTGCACGTGCAGGGTGCCGTCCGGCAGGCCGGACTCGGCGATCTCGGTGATCGCCGTGTTGCCGTCGATGTTGGTCGTCGACGACCACGCGCCCGACGCCGACCGGGTCCGGTCGTACGCCTTTCCCGACGGCGGAGTCGGATCGGCCGGGAACGGGTCGGCGGTGTCCGCACCCAGGCCTGCATTCGGACCGCAGAACGGCCATGCCTGCTCGCCCTGCGCGGCGAGCACCTTCTCGCCGATGAGGATCTGCTCCTTCTCGGTGGCCTGGTGGGGGTAGTCGGCGTAGGCACTGCCACCGTAGGCGTTCCAGGTGCTCAGGGAGAACTGAAGGCCGCCGTAGTAACCGTTGCCGGTGTTGATGCTCCAGTTGCCCCCGCTCTCGCAGTCGGCGACCTTCTCCCAGGTGGTGACGGACGCCGCCTCGGCGGTACCGGGCAGGAGCGCCAGGGCGGCGCCGGCCAGGGTGAGGGTGATGAGGGGCAGGCGTGCGGTACTGAATCGAGGCATGGCTACTCCAGTGCTGGGAAAGTGGGAGTGCGATTCCGACAAGGCGCGCCGTCCCGGTGCTACCGACGCGCGCACGGTCCCGCCTTCGGGCACCCGGCGGTGAATGGCCTGGGCGAGCCGGACAAGAGATGCACGGCGTACTTCAGATGCGGAACGTTGTGCGGAGATCCATCGCTCGCCCCATCGTGGTGGTGATCGTCACCTGGGGAAAGAGGAGCGCACCGGCCGGAACAGGCCCAGGACGGTGCGGGCCAGAGGACCCGTCGCCGGGCCGCGACGACCACCACGGGCGCGCGTGCGGGTGAGTGCCGAGACAGTCAACTCCGCACCGCATCCGGCACACTCGAACGCATCGGCCAACTACCACTGCCCCTCACCGGCCCATCGGATCATCCCCGCCGCCTCGCCGGCCCACAGGGAGATTCGGACGCGGGCTCGGGCAACTGGCGCGGTTCAGGGTGGTCCAGGCCCGCGCCTGCGCCTTCGCCGTGGCACTGCTGGCCGGGATCGGCGCTCCCGGTTGCGGCCCCCGCTGCCGGTGACGCGCCACCACCTGGCCCTCGGCCACGGCGTACTGCTCACCCTCGTCGCCCGCCGGGTGGGCGCGGCGGCCGCCACTCCTCGGCCCGGCCGGTGTCCGATTCCTTCAAGACCGGCAGACCGTTCGCTGTCTACGGTGGCCGCATGACCGTACGATTCGCCGTGATCGGCCTGGTCGCCTCCGACCTGGCCGCCTCTCTCGCCTTCTACCGCCGCCTCGGACTGGTCTTCCCCGACGGGGCCGAGGACCAGCCCCATGTCGAGGCGGAACTGCCCGGCGGACTGGTGCTCGCCCTGGACACCGAGGAGACCATCCGCTCCTTCCATCCCGGCTGGCGGCCGTCCGCCGGCCAAGGGCGGGTCGCGCTCGCCTTCCGCTGCGACTCCCCCGCCGAGGTCGACGCCCGCTACGAGGACCTGGTGGCCGCCGGTCACCACGGGGAACTCAAGCCGTGGGACGCCTTCTGGGGACAGCGGTACGCCACCGTGCACGACCCCGACGGCAACGCGGTCGACCTGTTCGCCCCGCTACCCGCGCCCGGCGAGTAGTTCCCCCAGCGGCATCCCCGCCAGCTCCCGCACCTCCCGGGCCAGATGGGACTGGTCCGCATAGCCCGCGCGGACCGCCGTCTCCGCGTACGGCGTCCCGGAGCGGGCCAGGGCCAGTGCCCGCTGGAGGCGCAGGACGCGGGCCAGGGTCTTCGGGCCGTACCCGAAGGCGGTCAGGCAGAGGCGGTGCAGCCGGCGTTCGCCGAGGCCCAGTTCGGCGGCCGTCGCCGCCACCGTGCGGCCCTCGTCCAGGCACTCCACCACCCGGCGCAGCAGCGGGTCCGGGGCACCCGCCTCCGCCGCCCGGTCGAGGGCGATGTCTTCCAGTGCGCTCGCCGGGTCGGGGGCCTCCGCGACCCGGTCGCACAGCCGGCGCACGCTCGCGGCGGGCCAGAGCTCCGCCAACTCCACGCGGAGATCACGCAGTTCATACGCCGGGACGCCGAGCAGCGCGGGCGCGGTGCCCGGGAAGAACCGGATACCCGCCCAGGAGCGCGCCGGGCCCTCGGGGAGGTAGGGGCGAGTGTCAGGACCGGCTACCAACAACCGCCCCTCGCTCCACAGCAGGTCCATGCACCCATCGGGCAACACGGGCCGGGCACCGACACCGACCGGGGAGTTCCTCCACACGACCGCACCGGCCAGCCGGGACACCCGCTCCACGTACACGACAGCCAGCGTACGCCGCCCACGATGCCCGTACGGGACGCCCTCGGTCCACCTGAGTGGCGGGCCGGGGCGGAGCACACCCGAGCGGGTCGCCTCCGGCACCGGGCCGGCAAGGTGAAGGCCGCCCGGAGCGGCGCCGGTTGGCGAACCGGGAAGGCGAGCGCATGCACGTATGGGGCAGAAGGGCGGGGTCACCGCCGGGGTGGCCTGCCGAAGGCGGAGGTGCACGGACGAGCCGTCGTCCGGGTCCCTCGGCTCGGACGCGGGGACGCCGGGGAAGAGCCGCCTCGGTGGACCGTCGGCGGTGCCGGGGGGCCGAACAGCGGGAGGGCGTGGCGTATGCGGAAGCGGCGGGCGCAGACGGCGGTGGCCCCGGCGGTCAGGCCCAGCAGGAGCAGCGAGAGGGCGCGGTCCAGCAGCGGCACCGTGTCGGTCGGCAGCGTCGCGGCGGCGACCGAGCCGAGGACACCGTCGAGGAGCTGCTCGGCTCCCCACAGCGCAGTGAGGACACGCAGGGCTCGGCGGAACGGGGCGCTGTCCTGCCAGATCCTGTCCCGTGCGCGGACCGCGCTGCCCCGGTGCAGGCGCTGCCCCACCTGGAACGCCAGGGGTCTGCGGGTGAACGCGGTGCCGAGCACCCAGCCGCCGACCGCGAGGGACAGTGCCGCGTTCTTGAACAGCAGGACGCGGGGACCGCCACCGATCAAGGACACCAGCGCAGCAGCGGCCAGCAGGACCGTGAAGAACAGGTCGACGCCGTCGATCCTGCGGTGCCGGGCCGCGCCGGCCAGCAGGCGCAGAGCCGGTGGCGTACCGCTCAGCAGCAGGGCCGACGCCTGGCCGGCGCCGAGGGCCCGGGCCACGTAGTAGACGAGGAGCGGCAGGACGAGGTCCACGGCGAGGGAGAACAGGGGGCCGCGAGCGGTCCCGGAGGGCCGCGGAAGCTCGGCGGACTCGGCGGACACGGACCCGTCCGTCCGGGCGATCCTGGCCGCCCCGGCCATCCCGGTCGTGCCGCTCGTCCCCGGGGGTCCGGTCGTCCCGTCGGCACCGCTCCCGCCGGCCCCGGCGTCCCCGCCCGCGCCGCCCGCCCTCCTCGTCGTACCGCTCCGTCCCCTGTGTCCCGTCGGATCCGCCATGTCCGCCGCCTCCTCGCCCGGTGCCGAAAGCAGTACCGGACGACGTGACGAACCACGGCGCCGCCCGGCTGTCTGCTCTGGCCGGACGCCTCCGGCCTGCGCGTTCACGACCTTCACGCTAGGCGCGGGACGGTGTCCGGCGGATCGGCGCAGGGGTGGAGTGCCGGGTGGACATTTCCGGGGACGAACGCAGCCGCCTTCTCCACCGCAGGGTCCACCCCGAGGGTGGAGAGGGCCAGGGAGGGCCGGGGTGGGTCAGGGGGGAGCCCGGGAGGGACAGGGGGGCCACTCCCGGCGTGAGTCGATCACAGCCCTCAGCCGATCACGGCAACCCTCAGCCGATCACAACCGACCAGCTCCGCCCTTCGCCGAACCCCCGTCCCCACGCTCCTCCCCCGCACCCCCGGCACCCCCGGCCCGCCCATTCCCCTTGTGCGCGTGATGCGGGTTCTTGGCGTGGGTGCGCAGGCGGGCCGTCACGTCCTCGGGGGGCAGGAAGCGGGACCAGCGTTCGGGGAACTCGGACGGCATGTCGGGGTCGTCGGGGTCGACCTCGCGGGCCGCCGCGGCGCGGGCGACGTACTCGGCGACCTGCGCGTGCCGCATCCGCTCGTTGGCCTCGCGCGCGGCCGCCGTGGCCGCGGCCGGCCAGACCCGGTCGATGGCCGCGTTCACGGCCGCGCCGACGAGCACGGCGAACGCGGACACACCGATCCACAGCAGGACGGCGACGGCGGCGGCGAGGGAGCCGTAGATGGTGGCGCCCTCGATGGTGCTCGTGAGGTAGATGCGCAGCAGGAAGCTGCCGAGGACCCACATGGCGAGGGCGACCAGCGCGCCGGGCACGTCCTCGATCCACGGGGAGCGGACCGGCACCGACACGTGGTACAGGGTCGTCAGGAAGACGATGGACAGGACGATCACGACCGGCCAGTACAGGACCTGGACGACCGTCTCCGACCACGGCAGGATCCGCACCACCGCGTCCGGCCCGGCCACCATCAGCGGCAGTGCCACCGAGCCGATCAGCAGCGCCACGATGAACAGCAGGAACGCCATGATCCGGGTCTTCACGATGCCCCGGACGCCGTCGAGGCCGTACATGACGGTGATGGTGTCGATGAAGACGTTCACCGCGCGCGAGCCCGACCACAGGGCGAACAGGAAGCCGATGGAGATCACGTCGGGCCGGCCGCCCTTCATCACGTCGTGCAGGATCGGCTCGGCGATCTCCTTGACGCCCTTGTCGGACAGCACCGTGCGGGAGGCCTCCAGGAGGTTGGTCTCCAGGCTGTGGATGGTGTCGGCGCCGGTCCAGTCGTCGACGTAGCCGAGCAGTCCGATCAGGCTCAGCAGCAGCGGCGGCACGGACAGCAGCGTGAAGAACGCCGCCTCGGCCGCCAGGCCCAGGATGCGGTACTCCATGCAGGAGTTGACGGTGTCCTTGAGCAACAGCCAGGCGGTCCTGCGCTTGGAGACGTTCCGGTAGAGGGCTCTGGCCCGGTGGAGCCGGCCGGCCGGCCGCTCGGGGGGTTCACTTGCTGGCTGCACGTCCTAACGGTAGCCGCCGCACCGGCCCGTCCTCACCTTCCGGGGGCGATCACCGGGGGACGCATCGACGGACGCGTCGATTTCCGGCGCTGTGCCACTCCGGGAGCCATCACCGCCGCCGTCCCGGGTAGGTTCGCAACCATGGCAGGCACCTCCACCCACACCGTGACGAACCAGCCGCCCCCACTGGCCGGCTACGACGTCTTCACCGCCGACCGGGCCCTCGCCGAGGCCGTCGACCGGTACACCGGGGCCGACGTCCTGGAGGAGGCGCGCGCCGAGCTGTCCGCGCTGGGCCGGGCCGCCGGTTCGGCCCAGCTCCAGGAGTGGGCGGTACAGGCGAACGAGCATCCGCCCCGGCTGCGCAGCCACGACCGGTACGGCCACCGGATCGACGAGGTCGACTTCCACCCGGCCTGGCACCGGCTGCTCGGCAAGGGCGTCTCGGCCGGGCTGACCGGAGCCTGGACGCGCCCGTCGGGGCATGTGCGCCGGGCGGCCGGGTTCCTGGTCTGGACGCAGGTCGAGGCGGGCACCTGCTGCCCGCTGTCGATGACACACGCTGCCGTGCCCGCCCTGCGCGCCGACGCGGACCTGGCCGCCGAGTGGGAGCCCCGGCTGGCGTCCACGGTCTACGACCGGGAGCTGCGGCCCGCCGGACAGAAGCCCGGTGCCCTGTTCGGAATGGGCATGACCGAGAAGCAGGGCGGCAGCGACGTCCGCGCGAACACCACCGCGGCGCGGCCCCTCGCGGTGGACGGCGCGTACGTGCTGACCGGGCACAAGTGGTTCTGCTCGGCGCCGATGTCGGACGCGTTCCTGGTCCTCGCGCAGGCGCCGGGCGGGCTCACCTGCTTCCTGGTCCCGCGGGTGCTGCCCGACGGCGGCCGCAACGTCTTCCTGATCCAGCGGCTGAAGGACAAGCTGGGCAACCGCTCGAACGCCTCCGCGGAGATCGAGTTCGACGGCACCTGGGCGCGCCGGGTCGGCGAGGAAGGGCAAGGGGTCCGCACGATCATCGGGATGGTCGCCGCGACCCGGCTGGACTGCGCGCTCGGCTCGGCAGGCCTGATGCGGCAGGCGGTGGCGCAGGCCGTGCACCACTGCGCGCACCGGGAGGCGTTCGGCGGGAAGCTCGTCGACAAGCCGTTGATGCGCAATGTCCTCGCCGATCTGGCGCTGGAGTCGGAGGCGGCGACCGCGCTCGCGCTGCGGCTGGCAGCGGCCTGGGACGACGGTGGCGAGCAGGAGCGCGCCTTCCTGCGGCTCGCGGTGCCGGCCGCGAAGTACTGGATCACCAAGCGCTGCGCCCCGGTGGCCGTGGAGGCCGCCGAGTGCCTGGGCGGCAACGGGTACGTGGAGGAGTCCGGTCTGCCCCGGCTGGTGCGGGAGTCGCCGCTGAACTCCGTCTGGGAGGGCGCGGGGAACGTGCAGGCGCTGGACGTGCTGCGGGCCTTGCGGCGGGAGCCGGGCGCGCTGGACGCCTGCCTCACCGAGATCGGCCGGGCGCACGGCGCGGACCACCGGCTGGACCGGGCGGTGAAGGACCTGTTCACCGAACTCGCCGACCTGGAGGGCGTCGAGGGGCGCGCCCGGCGCCTGGTGGAGCGGCTGGCGCTGGTCCTCCAGGGCTCCCTCCTTGTCCGGTACGCCCCGCCGGAGGTGGCCGACGCCTTCTGCGCCTCCCGCCTGGGCGGCGACCACGGCGCGTCCTTCGGCACGTTGCCGACGGGCCTGGACCTGGAGTCGGTGGTGGATCGAGCGCGCCCGGTCTGACCTGCCGTGCCCGGCCGAGGTCTCGGAGGGAGGGGGTGGTGCTGCGCCGACACGGCACCACCCCCTACCGCCTGGGTCAAGTCTCAGCCAGGCCCCGGCGGTTCACCAGGGTTGCAGGGGGTTGCAACTTATGGGGGCACATGCGCGGAGTCTGTGCCTCCGCCATGTCCGGAACGGCAGTATGAGGGGCACAGCCGGACCGGAAACCGCCGCCCGGACGGCTTGACAAGTGTGTTCGACGCCCCTTTCCGGGAGGACCGCAGTGGTGAACCCGCCGATGAACGTGGCGCGCCTGGCCGCCGTGGACGCGGCGCAGGCGGCACGGGTGCTGAGCGAGGTGCGCGAGGCCACGCTCGCCGGGCAGCGGACGCGGCTCGCGCCCCGTCCGGTGATCGAGCAGTCGTGGGGACGGATGCTGCGCAGCGGTGTCGACCCCGAACGCGACTTCAGGTCCGGGCTGTTGCCCTCGGACGAGGTGCGGCGCCGGCGGGAGGAGTCGCCGCTGCGGCATGTCCTGCCGGTGCTGCGGGAGGGGCTGCTTTCGGTCGCGGACGTCGCCCAGCACATCATGGTCGTCGCGGACGCCGACGGGCGCGTGCTGTGGCGGGAGGGGTCGCCGTCGGTACTGCGGAAGGCCGACGGGCTCGGCTTTGAACTCGGCGCGGACTGGCGGGAAGACGTCGTCGGCACCAACGGGGTGGGCACCCCGGCGGTGGTACGGCGGCCGGTCCAGGTCTTCGCCGGCGAGCACTTCGTACGGTCCCACGTCTCCTGGACCTGTTCGGGCGCGCCGATCACGGATCCGCGGGACGGGCGGCTGCTCGGCGTGGTGGACGTCAGCGGACCGCTGGAGACCATGCATCCGGCGACCCTCGCCTGGGTGGACTCGGTGGCCAAGCTGGCCGAGGCCCGGCTGCGGGAGCTTCATCTGACCTCGCTGGAGCGGCTGCGGGTGGTGGCGGCACCGGTGCTGGCCCGGCTGGCCGGGCGGGCGCTGGTGGTGGACCGCGACGGCTGGACGGCGGCCGTGACCGGGATGCCGTACGTGCGGCGGGTGACGCTGCCCAAGACGCTGGCGCCGGGCCGCCGGTGGCTGCCCTCGCTCGGCTCCTGCGCGGTGGAGCCGCTGGCCGGGGGCTGGCTGCTGCGGGCGGAGGAGGAGCCGCGGGCCGGTGCCCACCGGATCGTGCTGGACCTCGCCCGGCCGGGCCGCTGCACGGTGAAGGTCACGGCGTCGGCGGGTTCCTGGTCGCGGGAACTGAGTCCACGCCATGCCGAGTTGCTGTTCCTGCTCGCCGAGAACCGCGCCGGGCGCGGGGCGGCGGGGCTGGCCGAGGACGTGTTCGGCGATCCTTCCCGTACCGTGACCGTGCGGGCCGAGATGTCCCGGATCCGGAGGTACCTTGGGGAACTTCTCCAGCATCGGCCGTATCGTTTCCGCGACGACACGGAAGTGGACGTGATCCTTCCAGAAGATCCGTCCCACCTGCTCCCCCAGTCGACAGCACCAGCGGTGACCCGGAAGCGGAACGCCGTGCAGGACGGCCGTACCGAGCGGCCCGGACCGGGGTGACCATCCGGCCCGGCCCGGCCCCGCACGCGCGTCTTCCGCCCATCTGCGCGGACTTTGCCCTGCGCGGCCCGTTCCTGCCGTAGCATCCCGTACGGGCCTCCCCACCTGCTCCTCGCGTCAACCTAGGGATCGTGAGGCGCAGTTGGCCCGCCCTCTGGAGGAGAGATGAAGCATCGCGGCAGACACCGCCGACGCAGACGGGGCGCTGCGCTGCGTGCGGTCCTGACCGGCACCGCGCTCGCACTCACCGCCGCGGCCACCCTGATCAGCGCCTCCCAAGCCGACGTCACCGAGAACCCGGGCGCACTGAAGCCGCTGACCTCCCCGGCGGACACCGGCCGGCTCCGCCTCCAGGAGCACCGGGTCCCCGCGCGCTCCCTGGACCGGCTCGCCCGCACGATGGGCCGCCCGGTCGGTGTGGACACCGTGCTCCGGAGCACCGACCGATCCCTGCGCGAGGGTGACGACTGCTCGACCGGCGACCGCGCCTCGCTGCCCGTCGCCCCGGCCGCCGCCCGCGCCTACTGCTGGGACCCGGCCGACACCGCGGCCGGCGACTGGCGGCCCGCCTCGGTGACCACCTCGGGGGACGCCGACGAGGACGGCGTCTGGGGCACCCACCGGGTCGTCCTCGCCGGCTGGACCCACAGCACCACCACCGGCCGCCCCGCCGAGCGCGGCCTCGCCCGGGTCGCCTTCGTCGACGCGGACGACCCCGCACACCTCTCCTACCGCTGGGTGCTGCTGGTGGTGCCGGTCGACGGCGGCCGGGACTACCGGGGCCTGGCCTCCGGCCTCTCCGGGATGGTCTGGTACCGGAACAAGCTGCTGGTCACCACCACGGCCGGCGGCGCCGACGCGCTCTACGTCTACGACCTGGACCGCATCCAGCGCACCACGGTCGACGGGCCGGCGATCGGCCGCGTGGCCGGCGGCTGGTCCGCCGACGGCCACGACTACGTGCTGCCCGCGGTCGCTTCGTACCGCTTCACCTCCGGCCGTTGCGCGCCTTCCGGGCCGCCCTGTCCGGGCGCGCTCGCCCTCGACCGCGGTACGACGCCCGACAGTCTCGTCGCCGCGGAGTGGACCACGCCCGGCGGCGACCGGAGCGCCCGGCTGTGGCGGTACGCGTTCAGCGACGATCCGGCGCGTCCCGGGCCGCTCGCCACGGACGCCTGGGGACGGGCGGACGCGGTGGAGGCGTACCGGACCCGGGCCGACGGGATCCGCGGCCTGCTGTCGTACCGGAAGCCCGGGGCGGACCGCCCGTCCTGGTATGTGGGACGGCTGCCCGAGTCGCAGGACGGGCACGGCGGGCTGTGGCGGCAGGACACCCGGGGTGCCCGGGCGGCCCGCTGCGGCGCCGACGCCTCGGACCGCTGCTGGGCGCAGGACGCGGGCTCCCTCTCCTACTGGCAGGAGACCGGCGAGGTGTGGTCGCTGTCCGACCGCATGCTGTTCGCGCTGCCGCTGGCCGAGCTGGACCGCTCCCTGGACTGACGGCCGCCACCGGGAGCCGTCGTGACCCACGGTTCCGGAGGCCGCGGCGTGCCGCTCGGCTCCGGGGCCGGGCCGGGGGCACCCCGGACCCGATCGACAGACCGGGCAGCAGGATGGTTCCCTGGCTCGCATGAGCAGCGCCCCTGTCACCACCTGGTCCCTTGAGCAGACCTCCCCGGCCGACCTCCTGCCCGCCGCCGCCCCCGACGGCGACGTCCGGATCGTCCGCGCCGAGGTGCCCTCCCCCGAGTTCAGCCGGTTCCTGTACGCCTCGGTCGGCGGGGACATCCGCTGGACCGACCGGCTGGGCTGGACCTACGCGCGGTGGCGGGAGTACCTGGAGCGGCCCGGCGTGGAGACGTGGGTGGCCTACGACCGCGGCACCCCGGCCGGCTACGTCGAGCTGGAGCCGCAGGACGAGGGCGCGGTCGAGATCGTGTACTTCGGGCTGATCCCCGCCTTCCGCGGCCGGCGCATCGGCGGCCACCTGCTGGCGTACGGGACGGCCCGCGCGTGGGACCTTGCCGAGCGGTGGCCGGGGCGGACGCCGACGAAGCGGGTGTGGCTGCACACGTGCAGCAAGGACGGTGAGTTCGCGATGGACAACTACCAGCGGCGTGGCTTCAAGCTGTTCGACACCAAGGTGGAGCTGGAGCCGGACGTGGCCGCGCCGGGTCCCTGGCCAGGTGCATACCCCGCCTGACCTGCCAGGACAAGCCTTTCGACCGCCCGTGTGAGCGACGACACCCTTGTTCCACATTCCGGGACAAGGGTGTCCGCATGATGGATGAAGCTGGACTGTGTCCAGATCGCCGTGACACGCTTCCGTCATGTCCGGAACTGGAATTGCCTTGGTGAGTCGGCGGCACGTCGACCTCGGCCGCATGTCCAGCGCCATCTGTCCGGCGAGCTGACGCCTCCCAGCACCGCCGTTCCCCCTCGCACCTGATCACGCGTGCGCAATGACGCGCACCCCTGCCGCATGCGCACGGACGTGCAGGTCAGCCGTTTTCCCGCCTGTCCCGAAGGACGTACCTCCATGGCCGCCACCCCACAGAACCCCGCCGCCTCCGCGCCCCGCCGCAAGGTGAGCCGTCACCGCGGTGAGGGCCAGTGGGCCGTTGGCCATTTCACGCCCCTCAACGGCAACGAGCAGTTCAAGAAGGACGACGACGGTCTCAATGTGCGGACACGCATTGAGACGATCTACTCCAAGCGCGGCTTCGACTCGATCGACCCGAACGACCTGCGCGGCCGGATGCGCTGGTGGGGGCTGTACACCCAGCGCAAGCCCGGGATCGACGGCGGCAAGACCGCGATCCTGGAGCCGGAGGAGCTGGACGACGAGTACTTCATGCTGCGCGTCCGCATCGACGGCGGGGCGCTGACCACGCGCCAGCTGCGCGTGATCGGTGAGATCTCCCAGGAGTTCGCGCGCGGCACGGCGGACATCACCGACCGGCAGAACGTCCAGTACCACTGGATCCGGATCGAGGACGTGCCCGAGATCTGGGAGCGGCTGGAGGGCGTCGGCCTGTCCACCGTGACCGCCTGCGGTGACACCCCGCGTGTGATGATCGGCTCCCCGGTGGCGGGCATCGCCGAGGACGAGATCATCGACGCCACGCCGGCGCTGGAGGAGATGAAGCGCCGGGTCCTGAACAACAAGGCGTACTCGAACCTGCCGCGCAAGTTCAAGACGGCCATCTCGGGTTCGCCGCTGCTGGACGTCGTGCACGAGATCAACGACGTCGCGTTCGTCGGCGTCCGCCACCCCGAGCACGGCCCGGGCTTCGACGTCTGGGTCGGCGGCGGTCTGTCCACCAACCCCAAGCTGGGCGTGCGCCTCGGCGCCTGGGTGCCGATCGACGAGGTCCCGGACGTCTACGAGGGCGTCATCTCGATCTTCCGCGACTACGGCTACCGCCGGCTGCGCAACCGGGCCCGGCTGAAGTTCCTCGTCGCCGACTGGGGCGCGGAGAAGTTCCGGCAGGTACTGGAGGACGAGTACCTGAAGCGCAAGCTGACCGACGGCCCCGCTCCCGAGCAGCCGGTGCAGCAGTGGCGCGACCACATCGGTGTGCACCGGCAGAAGGACGGCCGGTTCTACGTCGGTTTCGCGCCGCGCGTCGGCCGGGTCGACGGCGCCACGCTGACGAAGGTCGCCGACCTCGCGGAGGCGCACGGCTCGGGCCGGGTGCGCACCACCGTCGAGCAGAAGATGATCATCCTCGACGTCGAGCAGGACAAGGTCGACTCGTTGGTGGAGGCCCTGGAGGCCCTCGACCTCACCGCGCGGCCGTCCTCCTTCCGGCGCGGCACCATGGCCTGCACGGGCATCGAGTTCTGCAAGCTCGCCATCGTGGAGACCAAGCAGCGCGGCTCGCAGCTGATCGACGAACTGGAGCGCCGGCTGCCGGACTTCGACGAGCCGATCACCATCAACCTCAACGGCTGCCCGAACGCCTGTGCCCGTATCCAGGTCGCGGACATCGGTCTCAAGGGCCAGCTGGTCCTCGACGACAAGGGCGAGCAGGTCGAGGGCTACCAGGTGCACCTCGGCGGCGCCCTCGGGCTGGAGCCGGCCTTCGGCCGCAAGGTGCGCGGCCTGAAGGTCACCGCTGAGGAGCTGCCCGACTACATCGAGCGGGTGCTCAAGCGGTTCCAGGCCGAGCGCGCGGACGGTGAGCGGTTCGCGACCTGGGCGGCGCGGGCGAGCGAGGAGGCGCTGTCGTGAGCGAGCGGGCCGCGCCCTTCTACTGCCCCTACTGCGGCGACGAGGACCTGCGCCCGAGCGGCGAGGGTCACGGCGCCTGGGAATGCGCCGCGTGCAACCGCGCATTCCAGCTGAAGTTCCTGGGTCTGCTGGCCCGGGGCGTTCAGCGAGCCGACAACGGAGGGGACGACCTGATATGACGACGGCTCAGGAAGAGCGTACGACCGAGGAGCTGAAGGCGCTCGCCGAACAGGCGGGCCGTGACCTGGAGGACGCGTCCGCGCTGGAGATCCTCCAGTGGGCGGTGGACACCTTCGGCACGAAGTTCTGCGTCACCTCCTCGATGGAGGACGCCGTGGTCGCCCATCTCGCCTCGCGCGTGCTGAAGGGCGTCGACGTCGTCTTCCTCGACACCGGCTACCACTTCCCGGAGACCATCGGCACCCGGGACGCCGTGGAGGCCGTGATGGACGTCAACGTCATCACCCTCACGCCGAAGCAGACGGTCGCCGAACAGGACGCCGAGTACGGCCCGAAGCTGCACGACCGCGACCCCGACCTGTGCTGCGCGCTGCGCAAGGTGCGGCCGCTGGAAGAGGGCCTGAAGAACTACCAGGCGTGGGCGACGGGCCTGCGCCGCGACGAGTCCCCGACCCGGGCGAACACCCCGGTCGTCGGCTGGGACGAGAAGCGGCGGAAGGTCAAGATCTCGCCGATCGCCCGCTGGACCCAGGACGACGTGGACGCGTACGTCACCGAACACGGCGTGCTCACCAACCCGTTGCTGATGGACGGCTACGCCTCCGTCGGCTGCGCCCCGTGCACCCGCAGAGTCCTGGAGGGCGAGGACGCGCGGGCCGGCCGCTGGGCGGGCCGGGCCAAGACCGAGTGCGGACTGCACGGATGACGAACGAGCGGATTCAGGAGAACCACGTGACGACCGGAGCCACCGTCTGGCTCACGGGTCTGCCGAGCGCCGGCAAGACCACCATCGCGTACGAGCTGGCGGGCCGGTTGCGCGCCGAGGGCCACCGTGTCGAGGTGCTCGACGGCGATGAGATCCGCGAGTTCATCTCGGCGGGCCTCGGCTTCTCCCGGGAGGACCGGCACACCAATGTGCAGCGCATCGGCTTCGTCGCCGAGCTGCTGGCCCGCAACGGCGTCAAGGCGCTGGTCCCGGTGATCGCTCCGTACACGGAGAGCCGGGACGCGGTGCGGGGGCGGCACGAGGAGAACGGGACGCCGTACCTGGAGATCCATGTGGCGACCCCGGTCGAGGTGTGCAGCGTGCGCGATGTGAAGGGGCTGTACGCCAAGCAGGCCGCGGGCGAGCTGACCGGGCTCACCGGGGTCGACGACCCGTACGAGGAGCCGGAGAAGCCCGATCTGCGGATCGAGTCGCAGCACCAGACGGTCCAGGAGTCGGCCGCGTCGGTGTACGCGCTGCTGAGCGAGAGGGGACTGGCATGACCACGGTCGCCAAGGTGGACGAGGGCACGGACAGCCCGTACGCGCTGTCGCACCTGGACGCGCTGGAGTCCGAGGCGGTGCACATCTTCCGCGAGGTCGCGGGCGAGTTCGAGAACCCGGTGATCCTGTTCTCCGGGGGCAAGGACTCCATCGTCATGCTGCACCTCGCGCTGAAGGCCTTCACCCCCGCGCCGGTGCCGTTCTCCCTGCTCCATGTGGACACCGGGCACAACTTCCCGGAGGTCCTTGAGTACCGGGACCGTGTGGTGGCCGCACATGGGCTGCGCCTCCATGTGGCGTCCGTCCAGGACTACATCGACCGCGGTGTGCTCAAGGAACGTCCCGACGGCACCCGCAACCCGCTCCAGACGCTCCCCCTGACGGAGAAGATCCAGAGCGAGAAGTTCGACGCCGTCTTCGGCGGTGGCCGCCGCGACGAGGAGAAGGCCCGCGCCAAGGAGCGGGTCTTCTCGCTGCGCGACGAGTTCTCCCAGTGGGACCCGCGCCGCCAGCGCCCGGAGCTGTGGAACCTGTACAACGGCCGGCACTCCCCTGGTGAGCACGTCCGGGTCTTCCCGCTCAGCAACTGGACCGAGCTGGACGTCTGGCAGTACATCGCCCGCGAGGGCATCGAGCTGCCGGAGATCTACTTCGCCCACGAGCGCGAGGTGTTCCAGCGCGGCGGCATGTGGCTCACCGCCGGGGAGTGGGGCGGGCCGAAGGACGGCGAGACGGTCGAGAAGCGGCAGGTGCGCTATCGCACCGTCGGCGACATGTCCTGCACCGGCGCGGTCGACTCCGACGCCGACACGATCGAGAAGGTCATCGCCGAGATCGCCGCGTCCCGGCTGACCGAGCGGGGCGCGACCCGCGCCGACGACAAGCTGTCCGAGGCCGCGATGGAAGACCGCAAGCGCGAGGGGTACTTCTAAGCATGAGCACGACCACGACCGAGGCGCTCTCGGCCACCACCCTGCTCCGGTTCGCCACCGCCGGCTCCGTCGACGACGGCAAGTCCACGCTCGTCGGACGGCTGCTGCACGACTCCAAGTCGGTTCTCGCCGACCAGCTGGAGGCCGTCGAGCGCGCCTCCGCGAGCCGGGGCCAGGACGGCCCGGACCTCGCGCTGCTCACCGACGGCCTGCGCGCCGAACGCGAGCAGGGCATCACCATCGACGTCGCCTACCGCTACTTCGCGACCCCGCGCCGCCGGTTCATCCTCGCCGACACCCCGGGCCATGTGCAGTACACCCGCAACATGGTCACCGGCGCCTCCACGGCCGAGCTGACGGTGATCCTGGTCGACGCCCGCAACGGCGTCGTCGAGCAGACCCGCCGGCACGCGGCCATCGCCGCCCTCCTGCGCGTGCCGCACGTCGTCCTCGCCGTCAACAAGATGGACCTCGTCGGGTACGAGGAGAAGGTCTTCGCCGCGATCGCCGAGGAGTTCACGGCGTACGCGACCGAGCTGGGCGTCCCGGAGGTCACCGCGATCCCGATCTCGGCACTGGCCGGCGACAACGTGGTGGAGCCCTCCGCGAACATGGACTGGTACGGCGGTCCGACCGTGCTGGAGCACCTGGAGACCGTGCCCGTCAGCCATGACCTGGCGCACTGCCACGCGCGGCTGCCCGTGCAGTACGTGATCCGTCCGCAGACCGCCGAGCACCCGGACTACCGGGGCTACGCGGGCCAGATCGCGGCCGGTACGTTCCGCGTGGGCGAGCCGGTCACCGTCCTGCCGTCCGGGTGTACCTCGACGATCTCCGGCATCGATCTGCTCGGCGAGCCGGTCGACGTGGCCTGGACGACGCAGTCGGTGACGGTGCTGCTCGCGGACGACATCGACGTCTCGCGCGGCGACCTGATCGTGCCGACGAAGGACGCCCCCGCCACCACGCAGGACGTGGAGGCGACGGTCTGCCACGTCGCGGACGCGCCGCTGACCGTCGGTCACCGGGTGCTGCTCAAGCACGGCACCCGCACGGTCAAGGCGATCGTGAAGGACATCCCGTCCCGGCTGACCCTCGACGACCTGTCCCTGCACCCGCATCCGGGACAGCTCGTCGCCAACGACATCGGCCGGGTGAAGATCCGTACCGCCGAGCCGCTGCCGGTCGACTCCTACGCCGACTCGCGCCGCACGGGCTCCTTCATCCTGATCGACCCCGCCGACGGCACCACGCTCACCGCGGGCATGGTCGGCGAGTCGTTCGCGTCCCCCGAGCCGGTCAAGGACGCGGCCGACGACGACGGCTGGGACTTCTGAGCGATGAACTCCACCGATTTCTACTCGACGTTCGCGAAGGAGGGCGGCCGTGTCGGCAGCGGCGCCCTCGGCAGCGGGCAGGGCGGGGTCGCTCGATGTGCGCTGTGACGTACGCGCACTGCCTGCGCGCCCCGTCCCCCCACCCTCCCCCACATGCTCGGCTTCGCTCGCAAGCGGGGGGACCCCCACCCCGGAAGCGACGAAGACCCTTTGCCGACTCCCGGCCACGACCTGAGAGACCGTGACCGCCGGGCCAACGAGAGGAAAACCTCCCGTGCCTGCCAACCGCTCCGCTCTGCTCCGCCGCGGCATCGCCGCGATCGCCGCACTTCCCCTGCTGTCCCTCGCAGCCTGCGGCTACGGGTCCGACTCCAAGGACGACAACGCGGGCGCCAAGATCGCCACCGGCGCCAAGAAGATCGACGGGCTCGGCTCCGTCAAGATCGGCTACTTCGGCAACCTCACCCACGCCACCGCCCTGGTCGGCAAGCAGAAGGGCTTCTTCCAGAAGGAGCTGGGCGCCACTGAGGCCAAGTACCAGGTCTTCAACGCCGGTCCGTCCGAGATCGAGGCGCTGAACTCGGGTTCCATCGACATCGGCTGGATCGGCCCCTCCCCGGCGATCAACGGCTACACCAAGTCCGACGGCAAGAGCCTGCGCATCATCGGCGGTTCGGCCTCCGGCGGGGTGAAGCTGGTCGTCAACCCGAAGAAGATCACGTCCCTGAAGGACGTCAAGGGCAAGAAGATCGCGACCCCCCAGCTCGGCAACACGCAGGACGTGGCGTTCCTCAACTGGGTGGCCGAGCAGGGCTGGAAGGTCGACGCGCAGAGCGGCAAGGGTGACGTGTCCGTCGTCCGCACGGACAACAAGGTGACCCCGGACGCCTACAAGTCCGGCTCCATCGACGGCGCCTGGGTGCCGGAGCCGACCGCGTCCAAGCTGGTCGCCGAGGGCGGCAAGGTGCTGCTGGACGAGTCGACGCTGTGGCCGGACAAGAAGTTCGTGATCACGAACATCATCGTGTCGCAGAAGTTCCTCAAGGAGCACCCGAAGGCCGTCGAGGCGGTCCTCAAGGCGTCGGTCGAGACCAACAAGTGGATCAACGCCAACCCGGACGAGGCGAAGGCCGCCGCGAACAAGCAGCTCGGCGTCGACTCCGGCAAGGAGCTGCCCGCGAAGGTGCTGGACCCGGCGTGGAAGTCCGTCCAGTTCACCGACGACCCGCTGGCCGCGACCCTCGACACCGAGGCGAAGCACGCCGTCAAGGCCGGCCTGCTGGAGAACCCCGAGCTGGACGGCATCTACGACCTCACCCTCCTGAACAAGGTCCTCAAGGCCGAGGGCGAGCCGACCGTCAGTGACGCCGGACTCGGCGCCGAGTAAGTCCCGTAGCCGATGAGTTCCCAGGAGGTGACGACCATGGCAACGACCTTCGCCGAGGCCGCCGAGACGGTCGAGCACGCGGCGCGCATCGAGCACGTCTCGAAGTCCTTCGCGACACCGGGCGGGCAGCAGCTCGTCCTGGACGACATCAGCCTCGATGTCGCACCGGGTGAGTTCGTCACCCTCCTGGGGGCCTCGGGCTGCGGCAAGTCGACGCTGCTGAACCTGGTGGCGGGGCTGGACCGGCCCTCCGCCGGCAGCATCGCGACCGACGGGCGTCCGGCCCTGATGTTCCAGGAGCACGCCCTGTTCCCGTGGCTGACCGCGGGCAAGAACATCGAACTCGCCCTCAAGCTCAGGGGCGTCGCGAAGAACGAGCGCCGCGAGCGGGCCGAGCAGTTGCTCGAACTGGTGCGGCTGCAGGGCTCGTACGGCAAGCGGGTGCACGAGCTGTCCGGCGGTATGCGCCAGCGTGTGGCCATGGCCCGCGCGCTCGCGCAGGACAGCCAGCTGCTGCTGATGGACGAGCCGTTCGCCGCGCTGGACGCGATCACCCGGGACCTGCTGCACGACGAGCTGACCCGGATCTGGGCCGAGACGGGCGTGTCCGTCCTGTTCGTCACGCACAACGTGCGCGAGGCGGTACGGCTGGCGCAGCGGGTGGTGCTGCTGTCGTCCCGGCCGGGCCGGGTGGCCCGTGAGTGGCGGGTGGACATCCCGCAGCCGCGGCGCATCGAGGACGCGCCGGTCGCCGAACTGTCCTTGGAGATCACCGAAGTACTGCGTGGGGAGATCCGGCGTCATGGCCAGCACTGAGACCAAGACCGTCACGGACGCGGGGAGCGTCGAGGCGGGCCTGGACGCCCTGGAGGTCGTCGCCGCCGGCCGTACGCCGTTCCGGCAGACGTTCACCAGCAAGATCCTGCCGCCGGTCATCGCCACCGCGGTGGTGCTGGTCGTGTGGCAGGCGCTGATCTCCTTCAAGATCGTCGACGACCCGACGAAGCTGCCCTCCCCCGCCGACGTCGGCGGCGAGTTCAAGCGTGCCTGGCTGGAGGGCACGCTGCTGGGCTACATCTGGACCAGCGTCTCGCGCGGTCTGCTGGGCTTCCTGTTCGCGCTGGCCATCGGCACCCCGCTCGGTCTGCTGGTGGCGCGGGTGAAGTTCGTGCGCGCGGCCATCGGCCCGGTGCTGTCCGGCCTGCAGTCGCTGCCGTCGGTGGCGTGGGTGCCGCCGGCGGTGATCTGGCTGGGCCTCGACAACAAGATGATGTACGCGGTGATCCTGCTCGGCGCGGTCCCGTCGATCGCCAACGGCCTGGTCTCCGGCATCGACCAGGTACCGCCGCTGTTCCTGCGGGCGGGCCGCACCATGGGCGCGACCGGGGTGCGGGGCGCCTGGCACATCGTCCTGCCGGCCGCGCTGCCGGGCTACCTCGCGGGCCTGAAGCAGGGCTGGGCCTTCTCCTGGCGCTCGCTGATGGCCGCGGAGATCATCGCCTCCTCCCCCGACCTGGGCATCGGCCTGGGCGCGCTGCTGGAGAACGGCCGCAACGCCAGCTCCATGTCCATGGTGTTCGAGGCCATCTTCCTGATCCTGTTCGTCGGCATCGCCATCGACCTGCTCATCTTCAGCCCGCTGGAGCGGTGGGTGCTGCGCAGCCGCGGCCTGCTGGTGAAGGGCTGACCATGCGCCGTCCGGTCCTCCTCGTCATCGCCCACGGCAGCCGCGACCCGCGGCACGCGGCGACCGTGCACGCCCTGGTGGAGCGGGTGCGGTCGCTGCGGCCGGGCCTGCGCGTGGAGACCGGGTTCCTGGACTTCAACGTCCCGTCGGTGCACGGGGTGCTCCGGTCGCTGGCGGCGGAGGGCGTACGGGACGTCGTCGCCCTGCCGCTGCTGCTGACCCGCGCGTTCCACGCCAAGGCCGACATCCCCGCCGTGCTGCGGGACGCGCCGGCCCGGCTGCGGATCCGGCAGGCGGACGTGCTCGGCCCGTCCCCGCTGCTGCTGTCCGCCCTGGAACGGCGGCTGTACGAGGCGGGCCTGTCGCCCGCCGACAAGTCCTCGACCGGGGTCGTGCTGGCCTCGGCGGGGTCCTCCGACCCGGAGGCGATCGCGGTGATCGCCGACATCGCGCGGGAGTGGTGGCACACCGGTTGGTGCGCCGTGCGACCCGCGTTCGCCTCCGCGTCCCTTCCCCGCACCGAGGACGCGGTACGTGAGCTGCGCGTCCTCGGCTGCGAGCGGGTCGCCGTCGCGCCGTACGTCCTGGCCCCCGGCTTCCTGCCGGACCGCATCGCGCGCGGCGCGGCCGCGGCGGACGTGCTCGCCGAGGTGCTCGGCCCCGCCCCCGAGGTGGCCCGGGTGGCGCTGGAGCGGTACGACAGCGCCTGCCGGCCGGTTCTGGCGGCACTCGGCGCGTGACCGCCGCGCGGCCGTGTCGCGCCACCCGGGTGCGGTGACTCCGGCGGCTCCGTGGCGGCGGGGCGCGCGGTACCCGGCGCCCCCGGCGGTACCGGGACGCGTCGGTCGTCACGGCCCGCTCCCACCTGCTCGGTTTCCTCGAAAATCCCTCCTGGGCACTTCCGGATCTGCTGGGATGGACCCCTGAGCACTATCGGGGGAGAACGGTTCGCGTGGCCGGTCGGGAGTTCGGGTGTCACCTGGGGCTGCCCAGGGCCCTGTCGGGTCTGCCGCTCAGCCCGCTCGTGCCCGGGTACGGCGCCCTCGCCGCAGCCCAGCACGCCGCGGGCCTACGCCATGTCGGGGAGGCGCTGGGGGCCGGCACCGGTGGGTTACGGGTGCTGGACGGGCTGTTCGTGCCCGCCGGGACGCGTGGCCGGCGCCGGGTGGACGCGCCGCTGCTGGAGGGGCTGGCCCGGTCCGCGGGTCCCGCCGTCGCCCCGCTCGCCGCGCGGCTGGCCGAGCTGCACCGCGCCGACCCGCAGGCACCCCGCCGGATCGTCCTCTACCAGCTGATCAACCTGCTGCAGGAGCGCCCCGAGGGCGACCGTGGCCCCGCCGTGCGCGAGGCGGGCGTCCACCCCGACGAGGCGGCCGGTCTGCTCGCGGCGGCCCGGCTGCGCCCCCGGCTCGACCGGCGGCAGCGCGATGCCGCCGAGTCCCTGGCCGACGCGCTGGCGCAGGCGCGGCTGCACCGGCTGCACACCCTGCTGGACCGGTTGCCCATGGCCGGTGCCGACCCGGCGCTCGCGGCCCTGCGGGACGGGACGGCCGAGCGGCTGAGCGCCGTCGAGGACGCCCTGCGGGACGGGCGACGGGCCGAGGAGCGGGGTGACCGGGAGACGGCGGGCGCCGCCTATCTGCGGGCGCTTCAGACGGCCTCCGACGACCGGCGGGCCCTGGGCGGACTGGTCCGCCTGCACGGCCACCGGCCCGCGCTCGGCACCGCACTCCGCTCCGACCACGTCGAGTTGAGCTGGAAGGACGACCGGGGGACGCCCGGCGAGTGGCGGCTGCTGCGGCTGTACCGGGACGGCCGGGGCAAGCCCGCCGTACGTGCCGTCGCCGACGCCGCCACGGCCACCGCCGGCCCGGTGCGGGACACCGGTGCCGAACCGGGCGGCACGGTCCGGTACGCGGCCCTGCCGCTGCGCGACGGCCGGGTGGACGGGCCACCGCTGGTGTCCCGGCGGCTGCTCGTCGCCCCGGAGGTGGAACGCCTGGTGCTGACGGACGGCCCCGGGCGGATCGACTGCTCCTGGCGGCGGCCGGACGCCGCCGCCGAGGTCACGGTCGAACACACCGGGCCCGACGGGAAGTCGGCGCACCTCACCGTCCGCGCCGACGGGTTCACCGCGACCGGTCTGCCGGTCGGCGACCACGTCTTCCGCGTCGTGTGCCACTACCGGACGGCCGACGGCCGTACGGTCCCCTCCCCCGGCCTGCGCACGACCGCCACCGTGCACCCCTGGCCGGACCCCGTGCGCACGCTGACCGCACGGCCCGTGGCGGGAGCCGTACGGTTCGACTGGACCGGGGCGGAGGGCGCCGAGGTCCGGCTGGTGACATGGCCCGGCGGGGCGCCGGAGCCGGGCACCGAGCTGCGCTCCGACGCGCTGCCGCCCCCGCTGGACTGGCCCGGACCGGCAAACGCCCCGTGTCCGCCGCCCGGCACGTACACCGAGGTCGCCGCCGTCGCCGTACGCGGGGCGCGGGCGCTCGCGGGGCCGACGGTCGGTGTGGAGGCCGTACGGCCCGTGCCCGGGCTGAGCGCCCACCGGCTCCCGGACGGGCAGGCGCGGATCGTCCTGGACTGGCCCGAGGACGTCCCGCACCTGGTGGTCGGCTGGACCCCGGTGGGGTCCACGGGCGGCGGGGAACACACGGTCACCGCGCACGCCTACCGGCGCGGCGGCCTGCGCCTGCCCGTCGGCCCGGGGGCCGTCCGGGTGCGGGCCGCCCCGGTGCCCCGGGTGCCCGGGGCGGTGGTCGTGGTGCCCGACGCGGCCGAGGTGCTGGTCCCGGCGGACGCCTCCGTCTCGTACGAACTGGTCGGCGCGCCACGGCGGTTGTTCGGCCGCAGCCGTCGCACGCTGCTGCGGGTCACGCTCAGCGCGCCCGGCGAGCTCGCTGAGGTCCCGGAGTTCGTGTGCGTCGCCCGCGGCGGCACCCTCCGACCGCGCGACGCCGCCGACGGCACGACCGTCCTGCGGATACCCGGACCCGAACTGGTCCGGCACGGCAGCCTCGAACGGGAACTGCCGGCCGCCCCCTGCCCGCCCCCCTACACCCTGCGCGGCTTCCTGCTCGGGGAGCACGCCGCCTCGGTCCGACTCGAAGAACCCTCTCTCACCAGCCTGGTGGTGCGCTGAGCCATGACGACCGTCATCTGCCCCTACTGCTTCACCCGTGCGTCGGCGGCCAGACTGCCGTACCGCTGTCTGATGACGCCGAACGGCGTGCGCGGCGGCACGCCCTGCGGGCCGCGACCGGACGAGACCTGGGCCGCGTTCATGGGGCCGGGCGTGCCCCCGGCGGCCCGGATGCGCGGCCCGGTGTTCGCCCCGGCGCGCAGGCTCGCCGGACTCGCCGGACCCGGCGGCTCCGGCAGCAGCGTGCCCTGCCCCGACTGCGGGGTGCCGACGCCGGTGCGGGTGTGCGGGTCCTGCCACAGCGATCTGCCCAGCGACTACTGCGACCAGGACAGCCGGATCATCGCCCTGGTCGGCGCCAAGGCGTCCGGCAAGAGCACCTATGTCGCCGTCCTGCGCAACGAGTTGGACCACCGGGTGGGCCAGGCCTACCACGCGTCGCTCGCGGCGATGGGGCAGCACACGCAGGCACGGGACAGGGAGATGGCCGAGGACCTGTACGAGCGGCTGCGGCTGCCGGGCGCCACTCGGCCGGCCGCGCTCGGCTTCAACGACCCGCTGCTGTATCGGCTCAGCCTGCCCAGGCGCGGGCTGCTGGGCGGCTCCGGCACCCGGCACACCACGCTGGTCTTCTTCGACGCGGCCGGCGAGGACCTCGCGGACGCCGAGGCGATGGACCGCTACACCCGCTACCTGAGCGCCGCCGACGGCATCATCCTGCTGGTCGACCCGCTGCAACTCGGCTCCGTACGCGACCGGTTGCCGGTGCACGACGGTCCTCCGCTGCCCGTGGTGGAGACCTCGCCCCGGCAGATCGCCGCCGACCTCGCCGCCCAGCTGCGCACCCACGGCAAGGGCAGGGCGGGCGGCCGGGTGACCACCCCGATAGCCGTGGCCGTCACCAAGACGGACATGCTGAGACCCCTGCTCGACCCGCACTCCCCACTGCTCCGCAACGCCCCGCACCCCGGCGGCGCCTACGACGCCGAGGACCGGCTCGCCGTCCACGAGGAACTGCGCGCCCTGCTCACCGACTGGGACTCGGGCGCGCTGCTGCGCCAACTGGAGCACGACTTCGCCCGGTTGTCGCTGTTCGGGCTGTCCGCGCTGGGCGCGCCGCCGCCCGCGAACGCACCGGCGGACGTGCCGAAGTCCGGGCCGCAGCCCGTGCGGGTGGAGGACCCGCTGCTGTGGCTGCTGTCCTTGCGCGGGCTGCTGCCCGTCCGCACGGCCGGGAAGGAGCGCGTGCGGTGAGCCTCGCCCAGCTGCACTACACCTCGGCAGCGCCCGGCCCGGACGGGTCCGGCTTCCGCTTCACCGCCGTCAGTCCCGGTGTACCGGCCACGCTGCTGCGGGAGGCCGAACAGCTCATCGGGTACGAGCCGCCGCGCGACCTGCCGGACCGGCCGGACGGCGAGCAGCTCAAGTCCTTCCCGCGCTCCCTCAGCTGTACCGAACTGTCGGACGGAGGCCGGCTGTTGTGCCGGTCGGTGTACACCGGCGCGGACTACAGCGGGCGCTGGGGCAACTTCCACGCGCACGCCGTGCACCTGCCGCCCGGTACCCGGCTGCCGGACGGCGCGCTGCCGATCACCGCGTGGGAGTCGCGGCGCTGGGCGGACACCACTCCGCCGGGCGGTCGGCCCGAGCCGATCGACCGGTTCGAGCCGTCGGGGCTGCTGCGCCGGGACGGGCTCGTGGCGTTCGCCCGGTCCCGCGCGGACCGGCTCGCCGCGTTCTTCGCCGACCTGCGCACCCTGGCCGACGGCACCGACGCCCGGCAGATCGTGCTGGTGGAGCGGGACAGCGCGGACGTGGCCCAGTGGATCGCGCTGGCCTGTACGGTCCTGCCGCGCGAGCAGGCGCACCGGCTGACCTTCACGACGTACACCCGGCGGCCGCAGCAGGCCCGCCAGCAGATCGTCGGGGCGCTGCCCTCCTCGGAACCCGTCGGGCACGACCACCGGTTCCGGGTGCACGACGGCACCGGCCGGGCCACCGGGGAGCCCGCGGCGGACATCTGGGCCGACGTCTGCGCGCGGATCTGGACGGCCGGACGGCCGGAGCTGTTCCGGGACACCGTCCGCGGCGCCGGGGACACCGCCGGTGAGGTCGGTCCGCTCGCCGTCACCGCGCTCGCCGAGCACATCGCCCTGCCCGCCGCCGCCCGCGCGGCGGCGGCCCGCTGGGCCACGGACCACGCCGCCGGACTGCCCGAGCCGGCGCTGACGGCCCTGATCGGGGAGCTGGCGCGGGAGACCGGGGAGGGATCCGCGGACTCCCGGCACTGCGGAGGCTCCGGGGACTCAGCGGGCTCCGGGGATTCAGCGCGCTCCGGGGACTCCGGCGGCTCCGGGGACGACGAACCGGCCGCCCTGGCCGCGCTGTTGGCCCGGCTGGACGGACAGGTGCCCACGGCCGTCTCGGCGCCGCTCGCCGCCCGGGTGCTGACCCTGGCGGTCCGCGGCCTGGGCCCGGTGCCCCGGCTGGGCGCGGGTTCGCTGACCCCGGAGGTGCGGGCCGCGCTGGCCCGGGACCTCGCACCGGCCCTGCGGCACGGCATCGCCGACGCGACCGGGCCGGTGATCGGCCGGCCCCTGGAGCTGCTGCACCTCGCCGACCTGCTCGACGTCGACTGCACCGACCTGCTCCCGGAGTTCGCGGGCCGGGCCGCCCGGGAGCTGGTGAGCGGAGAACCGGCGGGCGACCGGAGGCGGGCCGGCACAGAACCGGCGGACGACCGGACGCTCGTGCACACAGAGCCGACGGGAGACGAGGCGCGGCTGAGCGCGAGGCCGGCGAGCGACCGGGCGCCGGCGCGGGCGAAACCGGCAAGCGACCCGGCGCCGGTGGGTGGAAACCCGGGTGCCCGCTCCGACGCCGCACTCCTCGATGCCGTACACGCCCACCCCGCCCTGCGCACCGCCCTGTTCGGGGCGCTGAACGCGCTCGCGGCGGCTCATCCGGCCGCGGTCGCCGGGCGGCTCGCGGGGTCCGGGCTGCCGGTCGCCCTGGACCCCGGCTTCCCGCATCTGCGGATGTGCGTCCTCGGTGACACGGCCGGTCCGGCCGGCGGTGACCGGCGCGGCCGGCTGCGCGCGGTGCTGCACACCGCCGGGGTCTCGCCGCACGCCGATCCGGCCGTCCTGCGCACGGCGTTCCGTCTGGTGTGGCGCGAGGAGCTGCCCACCGGTGAGGAGGCGAGCATGCTGCTGAACGAGCTGGGCTCGGACGCGCACCGGCTGGCCGGCACCCGCGATCTGCTGGTCGCCGCCGCGCTGGCCGCCCCGGCCGAGGACGCCGCCGTCCCGCTGCTCGCCGCCGACCTGCTGCGCTGCTTCACCACGGAGCTGGCCCCGGCGGACCGGGCGCCGCTGCTCCTGCTGGAGTTCGCCGCGCTGCTGGGCACCGACGGCGAGGGCGAGAACTGGGTGGAGCGGGTCCGGGCGCTGCGGGACGGCGCGGTCGAGCCCGTACCGGAGCAGGTGACCCGGCGGGTGCACGACGCCCTCGCCCGGCGGCTGCTGACCGTGCCGGTGCCGGAGAGCGAGCTGTACGCGCTGGCCCGCTCGGGCGACCCGGCGCTGCTGGCGGCCTACGAGCGGGCGGCGCGCGGTGCCACGGTGGCCGAGCGACTGCGGACCGTGCCGTCGTACGCCGCCGCCCGCTTCTGCGACTGGACCGCGTACCAGGACACTCATCCCGGCTGGGAGGCGACCCGCACGGCGCTGCTGGCCAAGGTGCTGCGGCCGGTGGTGCGGGCGCTGCCCGCCGAGGACCAGGCGGCGGTCGAGGAGGCGCTGCGGCGCACCGGCCGGGGCCGGCTGGACGCGTACCGCGCGTGGAACCGGCCGGGCGCCCTGGGCCGGCTCGCGGGCCGGCTGACCGGGCGCGGCCGGCGCGAGGACGCCCGCACGGCCTGGCACGGGGACGTCCAACCGCCGGCCGACGGAGGTGCCCGGTGAACACCGCGGGCGGTGACTCGGATCTGCACCTCGCGGTGCAGGTGCTGCTGGCCCTGTTCGGCTGGTCGGGGCTGGTCGCCGTCGCGGTGTGCCTGTTCCGGACGCTGTGGGAGTTCCTCGGGCGGGGTGTGCGCGCGGTGTGGCGGGGGCTCGGGCCGTGGCAGGCGGGCCGCCTGGACCCACGCCTGCCCGGTGTCGGCGCGGCCGAGCCCGCCGAACTCGCCTACTGGTGGCGGCAGTCGTGGGTGGACGCGGCGAGCGCCTCCCGGGACGGCATGCGGATGCTCTGGCGGGCCTTCAGCGATCCCTGGATGGACCGGACCGTGCGGAACCTGTTCCGTGGCCGGCGCCCCCGGGGACGCCGGGTCCGGGTGCCGCTCGGCCGGTTCCTGCTGGTCGTCCTGATCGCCCCCGGTACGGCGGCGGGCGCGCTGATCGGCGCGGTGCTCGCCACCGTGCTGCTCGGCTGGGCGTTGCTGGTGTTCGCGCTGCTGCTCGGCGTGGTCTGGCTCGGCTGGGCGGCGGGCGTACCCCTGCTGCGCGGGCTGGAGCGCGGCCGGGCGCTGCTGCGGGGCCTGCGCATGGCGTGCCCCCACCCGGGCTGTTACGCGCCGGTGCCGCTGGCCGTGCACCGCTGTCCCGGCTGCCCGGCCCGCCACGCCGAGCTGCGGCCGGGCCGGTACGGCGCCCTGTGGCACGTGTGCGGCTGCGGGCGCAGACTGCCGGCCACCCGGCTGGCCGGGCGGGGGAAGCTGTCGGCGCTGTGCCCGCGCTGCGAGCAGGTCCTGCCCGAGGCGCTGGCCACCACCCGGGTGGTGCACACCCCGCTGGTCGGCGGCACCTCCTCCGGCAAGACGATGCTGATGACGGCGATGGTGGAGGGGCTGCACTCCTGGGCCCGGGAGGGCCGGCTGCGTGTCGAGTACGCCACCTCCGCCGACCGCGATGCCCACTCCGGGGTCAGTCGCCGGCTGAGCGAGTCCGGCTGGGCCCATGCCACGACCGGTGGGCCGCCGCGCGCCCTCATGCTCACCGTGGCCCGGGGCCGGCGGCGCCGGCTGCTGTACCTGTACGACCCGATGGGCGAGTCCGTGAGCGACGCGGAACGGGTGCGTGCGCAGGGGTACTTGGCGCATGCGGACGGGGTCGTCCTGGTCGCCGACGTCCTCGCCGATCCGACGGTGCGCGGCCGGCTCGGTCCGGCGGACACCGAGCGGGCCCAGCGGGCGCGGCCGTCGGCGCAGGGGCCGCGGACGACGTACGAGCGGCTGACCGGCGAGCTGGCCGCGCTGACCGGGCGCCGGCGCCGGCTGCCGGTGGCCGCGGTCGTCACGAAGCGGGACGTGCTGGACCGGCTGACCTCGCTGCCGGTGCCCGGCGACGGCCGGATCGACGACTGGCTCGGCGACATCGGCCTGGGCGCGCTGGTGCGGGCCCTCGGCCACGACTTCCGGGCGGCCCGCTACTGGGCGGTCAGCTCCCACGCGGCCACCGGCACCGGCCCGTTGGAGAGCGAGCAGCGACGCGCCGCCGAACCGGTGCTGTGGCTCCTCGCGGCCTCCGGGCTGCGCACCGGCCCGCTGACCGGGCAGACCGGCGGCGGGCCGGGCCGGGTGCCGTGGCCCCGGCGGCGGGACGGCGCCCGCCAGGGCGGCAGGGACGGCGACAGGGAAGGCGGGTACACCCCGGCATGAACCATGTGACTCCACCCGTCGGCCGGGCCCGGCGGGTGATGGCGGGCCTGTTCGCCGCCGCCCTGCTCCTGGCGGCGGCCACGCTCGTCCTCGGGGCCTGGGGGCTGCTGCCCCGGCCCTGACACCTCCCGTGACGAATCCCTCTCACAGGACTCCCCTCACAGGACTGCCCCTCACAGGAAAGGAACTGCGGCGTGAGTGACATTCCCGGCGGGCCGATGGCCAACCGGCCGGTCCACTTCATCTGGCTGCTCGACTGCTCGTACTCGATGCAGGGCGAGAAGATCGCCAAGCTCAACTACGCGATCAGGGAGGCCGTTCCGGAGATGCGGTCGGTGGCCCATGACAACCCCGCGGCCCAACTGCTGCTGCGCACGGTCACGTTCTCCACGACCGCGCAGTGGCACCACCAGACCCCGGTCCCGGTGGACGACTTCACCTGGCAGGACGTACAGGTCGACGGCATGACCAACCTCGGCGAGGCGCTGCACCTGGTGGCGCGCGAGCTGCAGACCCCGCCGATGCCGCAGCGGGCGCTGAAGCCGGTGCTGGCGCTGGTGTCGGACGGTGTGCCCACCGACGACTGGAAGGCGGGCCTGAAGGCCGTGGACGCCACCCCGTGGGGGCGCAAGGCGGTCCGGGTGGCCATCGCGATCGGCGCGGACGCGGACCGCGGGGTGCTCCAGGAGTTCCTCGGCAACCCGGAGCTGCAACCGCTGGACGCCAACAGTCCCAAGCAGTTGGCGGCGGCGATCCGCTGGGCGTCCACGGCGGCCGTGAAGGCGGCCTCCCAGCCGGTCGCCGGTGACGGGTCGGGGGTGAGCACGGCGAAGCAGCCGTACGCGCCGCCGGTGCTGGACGACGACGATGACGACGACGTGTGGTGACGCTCGGGGTGCGACGGTGGGAGACGCTGGAGGGCAGCGTCCAGGGCGTCGGCAAGCAGCGCAACCAGGACTGGTACGCCTGCCAGGGCACCGGCGCCGGTACGGATCCGCTGGTCCTGGCGGTGGCGGACGGGCACGGCTCGGCGGTGCACGCGCGCAGCGCGCTGGGCGCGCGGTTCGCCGTGGACCGGTTCCTGGTGCTGGCCGACGCCTTCGGGCGGGCGGCGCACGACTGCCATGAGCCGGGGCGGCTGGCCCGGCTGATGACCTACGCCCGGGACGACTTCCCGCGGGCCCTGGTGCACGAGTGGCGGCAGGAGGCCCTCGGCCACTGGGACCGGAACCGCCCGGTGGTGGAGGAGGCCTCCCGGGAGCCGGGGACCGAGGAGAAGCTGGTGCTGTACGGCACCACGCTGATCGGTGCGGTGTTCACGCCCTGGCTGTTCGTGGCCTGGCAGATCGGCGACGGGGACCTCGCCGTGGTGGAGCACGACGGCGCGCTGGTCCGTCCGCTCGCACCGGCCGAGGAGGACCTGGGCGACGAGACCGAGTCGTTGTGCGGGCGGGAGGCGTGGCGGGCGATGCGGATGCACTGGGCGCCGGTGTTCGAGGAGGCGCGGGCGCCACGGCTGGTCGTGCTCTCCACGGACGGCCTGTCGAAGAGCTTCGCGTCGGCCGACGGGTACCGCGAGTTCGTCAGCGGGCTGGCCGGGCGGCTCGCCGAGGAGGGCAGCGCGGGCGTCCGGGAGGCCCTGCCGGACTGGCTCGCCCAGGCGTCCCGCTACTCCGGGGACGACACGACCCTGGCGGCGGCGGTACGCCCGGCACCGGCACCGGCACCGGCGGAGACCCCGACGACGCCCGGTACTCCCGGCGCCCCCGAGGAGCCCGTGGAGCCCGGTACGACGCAAGCGCGGACACCGCCCGGCCCGGCCGGTGGCGAGGTGGACATGGAACGGACAACGGAGACGTAGATGAGCGGCATGCTCGATGGCGGGGCGCACCTCGCGGCGGAGAACGGTGACGACGTCGAGATCCTCGACTTCCTCGGCGCGGGCGGCCAGGGCGAGGTGTACCGGGTCCGGACGCCGGACGGGGAACGGGCCCTTAAGTGGTACTACCCGACCTGCGCGACCGCCGACCAGGAGGCGATCGTACGGGAGCTGGTGACCCGGGACTTCGCCGACGACCGCTTCCTGTGGCCGGAGGCCTTCGTGCCGGAGCACCGCGGCTCGTTCGGCTATCTGATGGGCCTGCGCCCGGACCGCTACAAGGGTCTTCCGGCGCTGTTCCGGCGGCAGTTGCGCACCAGTCCGCGCGCGCTGCTGACGGCCTGCCTGTACACGGTGGAGGCCTATCAGGCGCTGCACTCGCGGGGCATCGCCTACCGGGACATCTCCTGGGGGAACATCTTCTTCGACCCGGACACCGGTGACGTCCTGGTCTGCGACAACGACAACGCGGTGGTGGAGGGCGACGCCAGCGGCATCTCGGGGACCATGGAGTTCATGGCCCCGGAGCTGGTGCGCGGTGACCCGGGCGCACGTCCGGGCACCCAGTCCGACCTGCACTCGCTCGCCGTACTGCTGTTCATGCTGCTGATGAACCACCATCCGCTCAAGGGCAGGCGCGAGCTGGGCATCCACTGTCTGGACGAGGCGGCGGAGCGCAAGCTGTACGGCAGGAGCCCGCTGTTCGTGTTCGACCCGGCGGACGACGCCAACGCGCCGGACCCGCTGGAGCACGCGACCGTGCTGGCCACCTGGGACGCGGCGGCGGAGCGGCTGCGGGAGCTGTTCCGGCGGTCGTTCACGACGGGCCTGCGCGATCCCGCGGCCCGGGTGCGGGAGTCGGAGTGGCGTGACGCCCTGCGGGCGGTGCTGGACGCGGTGGTCGAGTGCGCCTCGTGCGGGCGGCAGAACATGACGGAGCCGGGCGAGAACCCGCCGCCGCGGGACTGCTGGGGGTGCGGGGCCCGGCTGGTGCTGCCGCCGCGGCTGACGGTGACCACTCCTCCGCCCCGCACCGAGCACCACATCCGGCTGCGCCGCGCCGCCCGGGTCCAGGCCCACCATCTGCTGCCGGAGCCGGCGCGGCACGACTGTTCGGACGCGGCACTCGTCGCGGAACTGGTCGAACACCCCAAGAAGCCGGGGCGGTTCGGGCTCGCCAACCGCTCGCGGGAGACCTGGACGGGCACCCGCTCGGACGGCACCGTGCAGAAGATCGAGCCCGGTCAGACGGTGCCGCTGCGGTCGGGGCTCGACCTCGACCTGGGCGGCGGGGTCCGGGCGGTGGTGCGGGCCCGGTGACGTGGCAGGGCCGAAGCCCCGTGGCGGCGGGGCTCCGGCCGGTCAGAGCCCGAGGGCGTTGATGAGCTGCTGGGTGAAGGCGAGGCTGCCGGTGCCGGCCGAGGCCGCGATGGCGATCGTCTCCAGCGCGGAGCGGATCCGGCCGCGGTTCGGCGGCAGGCCGTCCTCGGCGGACTCCTGGAACTGGGCCTGGATGATCTCGCCCTGGGGCACCAGCTCCGGGTACTCGGCGCGCAGCGTGTCGGTGAGCCTCTGGGCGAGGTCCATCATGGTGGGCAGGTCGGGGTGGGCGTGGTTGATCTGGATCTGGCCGTGGTCGCCGAAGTTGGCGGGGCCGTTGACGTTGCCGAAGTTGTAGGTGCTCATGTCCTGTCCTCGCTCGCGGTCCGGCGGCTCGCCCCGGAACCGGAGGAGCCGTCGGACGGTTGGGGTTGCGGTTACGGCTTCGGCGCGGACGGTCCTGATCCCGCGGGACCGGGGCCGCCCTGGGCTCCCGGGCCGCCCTGGGGTCCGGGCCCTTGCTGCCCGCCTAGGAGGATCGTGCCGTGGGCGCCGAAGTTGCTGGGACCGCTGACGTTACCGATGTTGTAGGTCTGCGTGTTGATGACCTGTACGGCCTTGTCGAAGGAACCGGTGTCGATGTTGTGGTCCCGCAGGAACCGTTCCGTGGCGGTCAACACGCCCTGCTGGAGCCGGAACAGGAAGTCCTGCGCGTCGGTGCGTTCGGCGTAGCCGGCCTCGTCCCAGGCGCCGAGGTCCTCGCGCAGGCTGCCCGTGGCGCCGTAGTCGTGGCGGACGTGCTGTCTGGTGATGGCGCGGCGGGTCCGGGCCAGCGCCCGGTCGTGGTCGCCCTGCCAGCGGTGGCGCCGCAGGATGCGGCCGAGGGCACCGCGCAGTTCCGGGCCGGTGCGGCGGGTGGCGTACCGGAAGAGGTCCCACCAGCTCTCCCAGGGGGCGACCGGGAGCCGGTCCACGCGGTAGAAGCGGCCGTCCAGCGGCGGTATCGCGTAGGCGGCCACCTCCCAGGTCAGGCTGGGGTGCTGGAGGATCGCCCGCAGGTACATGGAGACGATGAGCCGGCCGCCCTCGCCGACGCGTTCCAGGCACAGGTGGGTGCGCATGCCCGCCCCCGGTGTCTGGAGGCCGGCCTGTACGAGTTGCTTGGGGATCTGGGCGCGAGGCCGCCGGGTGGGGTCGGGCACCAGCTCGGGTATGAGGTGGGCGTTGCTGCCGAGGACGTAGAGCCGGTTCCTGGCCCGCAGCCCCTGGAGCCCGGAGATGTTCTCCATGTGCCGTGCCACGTAGGTGTGCAGGTCGATGACGTCGAACGGGCGCATCGGCAGCTTGCCGCCGCCCGGGGCGTCGGCGGGTCTGCTGATGTCGATGGGCTGCCAGACGACTTCCTTGATCTTGTCACCGCTGCCGACGAACGGCTTGGTGTAGGCGGCCTCGTCGGCGTAGGGCAGGACGTTGGCGCGTTTCAGGTCGTGCAGCGCGGCCTCGGCCTCGGTCTCCACCGGGGGTGCGGTCTGCTCGGGTCTGTCGGTGGAGAGGAACACCTCCCGTGCCATGACGCGGCCGCGCGCCTGGGTGTGGCGGACCAGTGTCCAGGCGATCGCGTAGGCGCCGAGAGGGCCGAAAATCGCCACCCATCCGAGTGACCGGTGTCCGTTGACCAGTCCCCAGACCCCGATGAGGAGCGCGAGGAGTACGGCCGTCTGGAGGCAGGCGAGCCTGCGGTCGAGGGCGGCGCGGCGGCGGGTGGCCACGCGCGCGTGCCGGGCGAGGGCGACGAAGTTGATGTTGAGGCTGAGCCCGATCGCGTTGAGCCGGTCTCCGGTGAGCATCCGGTCGACGTACAGGGCGAAGTCGTCGTCGAGGTGCACCGAGGCGCTCAGGCGCCGGGTCACCCCGTCCTTGCGGTACTGCGGCAATGACGGCAATGGTCTGCCCGTCACACTCATCCGTCCGTCCCCCTCAGGCCTTCCGCGCCGTTCACCCTAGGGACAACCCCGCGGGTTTGTCGCCTGGTTCGGTGAGGGGCGGTGCCGGGGGACGTTCGTGTGGTATCGGCCGCCGCGGTCCGGCGCTCCCCTGTGACGTCGGACCGCGGTGGCTCTTGGTTCTGCGCCGAACGGCGCCGCCGTGTCACACGTCCGGTGCGGCCGGCCCGCCGGAGGGGCGTTTATCGGCCAACCCGCTCCGGGTCAGTCGAACCGGAGCGCACCGGTGCGGGTGCGCTTCAGTTCGAAGAGGTCGGGGTGCCGGGCCAGCACCCGGAAGCTGTCGAAGAGTTCGGCCGCCTCCGCGCCGCGCGGGACGGCGCGCAGCACGGGTCCGAACCAGACGGTGCCGTCGATGTGGAGGGTGGGTGTGCCGACGTAGCCACCGGTCTCCGGCTCGGCGCCGGCCGCGTGGCTGCGGCGGACCGCCTCGTCGTACGACGGGTCGTGAGCGGCGGCGGACAGGTCGGCGGGGAACCCGAGCCCGGCCAGCGACTCGGTGATCACCGTGTCGAAGTCCTCGACGCCCTGTTCGTGGATGCGGGTGCCGAACGCGGTGTACAGCTCGCGCAGCACCTTCTCGCCGTACCGCTCGGCGGCGGCCACGGCGACCCGCACGGGTCCGATCGAGCGGTCCACCAGGTCGCGGTACCAGTCGGGCAGTTCGTTGCCGGTGTTGTGCAGGTACAGGCTCATCACCCGGAACCGGAGGTCGAGCGGGCGCAGCCGCTCCACCTCCAGCAGCCAGCGGGAGGTGATCCAGGCGAAGGGACAGGCGGGGTCGAAGAAGAAGTCGACCCGGGTCGGGGCGGTGGTGGCGGTGTCCGTGTCCGTGTCCGTGACGGTGCTGCTGTGCGTCATGGCGCCGACGCTAGTGCCCCGGTGGTCCGGAATCCCGGCCCAATCCACCACCGTTCTCTTGACCCATTTCAGCTGGCGGTCACGCGCGCACCGCCTCGTCGGCCAGTCGGACCAGGTCGGCGACGGGCAGCGAGCCCGCCGCCCGGTGCTCCCTGGCGAACCGGTTGGCGAGACCTTGCAGCAGTTCGTTCAGCGGGGTGGGGACGCCGTGCAGCCGGCCGAGCAGGGCGATCTCGCCGTTGAGGTAGTCCGCCTCGATGGTGCCGGTGCCCCGGACCAGGGACTGCCAGGAGGAGCCGCCGCCGCGGGGAGCGCCGTCCAGCGGGACCAGGGTGACCTTGTCGCCGCGGGCCGCGCGCTGCTCCTCCGAGCCGGTGTGCGGGATGCCGGCGGCGTCCAGCACGGCCTCCCCCTCGGCCCGCACGCGCGCGAACAGGGCCCGTGCCTCCTCGCTCGCCACCGGCCCGCTGACCGCTTCCAGCGCGTTGCCGAGGTTTCCGAGGAGCTTGGCGTACTGCCAGCGGGCCACGTCGGGCACCACCGGTGCCTCGAAGTGGGAGTCCGCGAGGTCGGCGGCGATCCGGCGGGCGGTGTCGTCGGTGCCGTGCGGGAGGCGGCCGAGGTGCAGGACGCCGGTGAGCGGGGCGCCGGCGGCGGAGACGACGCCGGGTTCCACGAAGGTCGACGGCAGCCAGACGCAGACGCCGTACACGTGCCGGAAGCGGCGCAGCGCCAGCCGGCCGCTCTCGACGCCGTTCTGCAGGCAGACCAGCGGCAGCAGTTCGGCCGCCGTTCCGCCGCCGGCGACGGGCAGGTCGGCCCAGGTCTCCAGGGCGGCCACGGTGTCCTGGGTCTTCACCGCGAGGACGAGGACGTCGTCGGCGCGCAGTTCCCCGAGCGGTCCCGGTCCGTCGACGGCGGGCAGCCGGTGCGTCGACTCGCCCTGGGGAACCCGCAGTCGCAGTCCGTGCTCGCGGAGGGCGGCCAGGTGCGGGCCCCGGGCGACGAGGACGACCTCCCGCCCGGCCTGGGCCAACCGCCCGCCGACGGTACCGCCGACCGCGCCGGCCCCGATGATGATGTAGCGCATGGGCAGAGCCTCGCACACACGTCCGCCTGGCGGCGCCGGTGCGGTGCGGCCGTCGTGCCCCGTGGGGGCGGGCGCGACGGCCGCGCTCGGCGCATGCCGGACGGGGCGCCGGCCGGCTTGGGCGAAACTCTGGCCGATCGGCGGGGCCGGGTTCAACTCCTCCACGCAGCTGTGACTTGTTCAACAAGCTTTCGTAATGACAAAGGGGGCCTGGGCGGCGGATCGGACACCGCGTCCCTGAGAGCCGCCCCCGAGAACCGGCGATAGATGTAAGGGCCCACTGTCCTCCCCAGCGGTGATCCGTGCCCGGCGCGGTTCACCGGGCAGTACGACGAGACGGCTTTGTCCGGCCCCTACCGTCGAACAGGAGCAAGCAGACGTGGCGGCAGGGGGCCGTCACCGCACACGAGGGGGCAGACCCGTCATGGGGAACACAGAGGTGCGGGTGCGGGGGCTGGAGCGCCCGGCACCGCTGGGCGGCCGTCGGCATATGGGTGTTGTTCGTCGTCCTGGCGATGGGCCTCGGCTCGGCGGCGGGCCGGGTCGACGTGAGCGAGAGCGATCAGCTCAAGGGCGAGACGCACACCGCCGCGAAGATCATCGATGACGCCGGGATCAAGGAGCCGGCTTCGGAGACGGTCCTGATCCAGTCGAAGGACGACGCCGTCAAGGCCACCAGCCCGCAGTTCCGCGCGGCCGTCGCCGATGTGGTCGAGGCCGTCGGGGGCACCGGCAAGGTGACGGGTGTGACCTCGCCGTACGACACGCACACCGTCTCCCGGGACGGCCGCAGCGCGCTGGTCCAGTTCGACCTGCGCGGTGACGCGGAGACGGCCGCCGACCGGATCGAGCCGGTGCTCAAGGCCGTCGCCGGGGTGCAGAAGGACCACGGCACGCTGCGGATCGAGGAGATCGGCGGCGCCAGCATGCAGAAGCAGTACAAGGACGCCTTCGGGGACGACTTCCAGCAGGCCGAGTACTCGGCGGTGCCGGTGGCGCTCGGCATCCTGCTGATCGCGTTCGGCGCGCTGGTGGCCGCGCTGCTGCCGGTGGCCCTCGCGATCACCGCGATCATGGCGACGATGGGTCTGATGGGCCTGGTCAGCCACCTCCAGCCGATGAGCGACACGGCCAACTCGGTGATGCTGCTGGTCGGTATGGCCGTCGGTGTCGACTACTGCCTGTTCTATCTGCGCCGGGAGCGCGAGGAGCGGATGGCCGGCCGGGACGCGGGCACCGCCCTCCGGATCGCCGCCGCGACCAGCGGCCGGGCGATCATCGTCTCCGGTGTCACGGTGTGCGTGGCGATGGCGGGCATGCTGTTCACCGGGCTCGCCGAGTTCGAGGCGATGGGCCTGGCCTCGCTGATGGTGGTGGCGGTCGCCATGGTCGGTTCGGTGACCGTGCTGCCCGCGCTGCTGTCGCTGCTCGGCGAGCGGGTCGAGAAGGGGCGGCTTCCGTTCCTGGGCCGCCCCAGGCGCAGGGGGAACGGGGACAGCCGGTTCTGGACGGCCGTGCTGCGGGGTGTGCTGGCCAAGCCGCTGGTCTCGGTCGTCGTCGCGGCCGGCGCGCTGCTGGCGGTCGCCGCGCCCGCGCTCGGCATGAAGACCCAGCAGCTCACCCTGGACCAGGAGTTCGGCGACTCGCTGCCGATCGTGCAGACGTACAACCGCATCAACGACGCCTTCCCGGGCGGCAGCGAACCGGCCGAGGTCGTCGTCAAGGCAAAGGACATCGACGCCCCCGAAGTCCGGCGGGGGCTGGCCGACTTCAAGGAGCAGGCGGTCACCTCGGGCGCATCGCGCGGACCGGTCGACGTCAAGGTGTACGACGCCCAGGACGTGGCCCTGGTGTCCGTGCCGCTGGTCGGCGGCTCCGACATGGACCGGGCGACCCAGAGCCTGGAGAAGCTGCGCGACGAGGTGCGGCCCGCCACGCTCGGCAAGGTCGACGGCGTGCAGGCGCCGGTGACCGGGCAGGTCGCGGGCAACAACGACTTCAACGACCAGCTGATGGGCTCCGTCGTCCCGGTCTTCGTGTTCGTGGTCGTCTTCGCCTTCCTGCTGATGCTGCTGTCGTTCCGCTCGCTGACCGTCGCGGTCACGTCGATCGTGCTCAACCTGCTGTCGGTGGCCGCCGCCTACGGCATCCTCGTCGCCGTCTTCCAGCACGGCTGGGGCGCCTCGCTGGTGGGCGCCGAGGGCGTCGGCGCGATCGTCACCTGGCTGCCGCTGTTCCTCTTCGTGATCCTGTTCGGGCTGTCGATGGACTACCACGTGTTCGTGGTCTCCCGGATCCGCGAGGCCCGGATGCGCGGCCGTACGACGAAGGACGCGATCCGGCACGGCGTGGTCACCACGGCCGGGGTCGTCACCAGCGCCGCGGTCATCATGGTCGCCGTGTTCGCGATCTTCGGCACGCTCTCCATGCAGTCCATGAAGCAGATGGGCGTGGGCCTGGCCGCGGCGGTCCTGATCGACGCCACGGTCATCCGCGGGGTGTTGCTGCCGGCGGTGATGGCCCTGCTCGGCGAGCGCAACTGGTACCTGCCGAAGTGGCTGCACCGCCTGCCGGACCTCACCCACGACGAGACCCCGGAGCCGGTGGCGTCGCCGGTGCCCGACCGGGGCGAGCGGCTGACTGTCTGATTCCGCCCGTTGCCGCAGGGCCCGTCGGCTCCCCCGGGAACCGACGGGTCCTGTCCGTGCTCTCGTTGGTCGACCGGGCCCGGCCGGGAGCGATCGTCTACAAGGCCCGGCTCGACGCCACGGCGTACCTGTGACGGCTCCCTACCTCGGGCGGCGGCCCGGCAGTTCGGCCTCGATGAGGTCCGCGGCCCGCCGGGTGCCGCCCTCCTGGGCCATCTCCGCCTGCACCTCTTTGAGCCGGCGCGCGACCTGCGGGTCGTCCACCAGGGCGAGCGCGGCCTCGCGGAGGCGGTCGGCGGTGGCCTCCTCGGCCGGCAGGTGCCGGGCGACCCCGAGCGCCTGGAGCATGTCGGCGTTGCCGAACTGGTCGACGGCCTGCGGCACGGCGATCATCGGCGTCCCGGTCGCCAGCCCCTCCTGGCTGCCGCCGGCGCCCGCGTGCGTGACGAACAGGTCGGCCTGCCGCAGGATCGCCAGCTGCGGCATCCAGTCGCGCACGTCGACCCGGGCCGGTACGTCGCCCAGCTCGGCGCGGCTCACATGCCGGCCGACCTGGAGGACGACATGCCAGCCGGGCAGGTCACCGAAGGCACGCACGCACTCCCGGTAGAAGGCGGGCTGCTTGGTGAAGGCCGAGCCGAGCGACACCAGGACGACCTTCTCCGCACCGGCGGGCCGCTGCCAGTCGCCCTGGTCGGCGCGGTCGCCCTGACAGGCGCCGACGAAGGTGTGGACGCGCTCGTCCACCCGGTCGGCGTGCGGCTGGAGCGCCTTCGGGATGAGCACGAGGGAGCGCGCGGGGCGGCCGGCGAAGGAGTCCGGGTCCTGGCTGATCCCGTTCTCGGCCAGCCACGCCGCGAACCGGGCGTAGTACGCCCGTCCGCGCTCGGTCTTCCTCGGCTCGGCCCACATCGGCTCGGCGACCTCCTCCTCGTAACCCTCCCAGGCGACGAGGTTCGGTGAGAGCGAGATCGCCGGGACGCCCCAGCGGTGGGCCAGGACACGGGCCGCGTAGGAGGTGATGTCGTACAGGACGAGGTCGGGGGTGTCGTCGGCGTAGGCCTCGACGAGCTGGGGGAGCGCCTGGACGGCGTTGTCCAGGAACGGTTCCACGTTGTCCAGCAGGGTGGTCCCCCATGCCTCGGGGTCGGCGTCCGGGCCCGGCAGGGTGGAGGTGTAGAGCACGGGCCGGGCCCCGGTGGCGGCCACCTTCTCGGCGAGGACGGGCGGGATGGCGTAGGTGACGCGGTGCCCCCGGGCGACGAGTTCACGGATCACCTCCAGGCTGGGGTTCACATGGCCGTGGGCGGCGACGGAGAACATGGCGATGTGGGCGGGTGCGGTCATGTCCGGCAGGCTAGGCGAGACGAGACGTCTCGTTCAATCGATTTGCCGCCCGGTACTACGCCGTGTGCGAGGCCGGACCGGCCCCTTCCGGGCCGGCGGCCGCGCTCAGCGCTGGTAGCGGGCCAGCACCAGATTGCCGTCCTTCTCCAGGCGGCGGCGCAGTTCGGCGAGGCCGATGGCGCCGCTGTAGTACTCCTGGTAGGCCGGGGTGGCCACCTTGTCCTTCCACTCGGGGTAGCCGCGCACGGACTGGGCGGGCGCCGGGCGCAGCCGGGCCGCGAGGGCGGTGCCGGTGGCCCAGCCGTTCTCCGTGGTGTGCAGGGCCGGGTCCTTCAGAGCCTCGGTGCCGGTCGGCAGCATCCAGTCGCCGAGAGCGAGGCGGACCATGTTCTTGGGCCGCAGCAGGAAGTCGATGAACGCGACCGCCTCCTTCTTGTGCGGGCAGTCGGCGGAGACGGACAGCGTCTGCGGGCTGACGCCCTGCGTGAGCCCGTCGGCACCCGCCGGCGCGGGCAGCACCTCCCAGCGGAAGCCCTCGGGCGCCTGCTGCGCGATCTGCTGGCGGTAGGAGAACCCCAGCGGGACCATCGCGTACCGGCCGCCGAAGAAGCCCGGCAGGGTGTCCGAGCCGCCGCTGCCGAGCGTGGAGGCGGGCGCGCTGCGGTCGACGGCGACCTGGTCGTGCACGGTGCGCGGTACGACCGCGTCCCCGGCCGTGAACCGTACGGTGACCTTCCCGTCCGCGCCCCGGTGGAACAGCCGCCCGCCCGCCGACAGGGACAGGTTGAGCGTGGCGGAGACGGGCTCCTTCAGCGGCCAGGCCACGCCGTACCGCCCGGGCCCGCTGAGCCGCTTGGCCACCTGCCGGAACTCCGTCCAGCTCCACGGGTGTTCCGGTGTCGGTATGCGCACCCCGGCCTCGCGCAGCCGGTCCGCGTTCGCGATCAGGACACGGGGCTCCTGGAGGAACGGCACGCCGTAGAGGCCGGTCCCGAACGCGGCCGTCTCCCAGCTGCTCCGCGGGATGTCGGACCTGAGCCGGGCGGGCAGCAGGCCGGTCAGGTCGGCGAGGTAGCCGCCGTGGGCGAAGTCGGCGAGGTCGTCGGAGGCGTCGTGGATGACGTCGGGGGCCTCACCGCCCTCGAAGGAGGTGAGCAGCTGGTCGTGCACACCGTCCCAACTGCCCTGGACGTACTCGACCTTGATGTCCGGGTGGGACGCGTTCCACTCCTTCACCAGCTCCTTGTTGGCGGTGACGGACTCCTGCTGCCAGGCCAGGGACTGGAAGCGCAGGGTGATCGGGCCACCGTCCGTGCGATCGCCCGAGGAGCAGCCCGCGAGGAGCAGCAGGAGCACGACGAGCGCCGCGGCGCTTCTGGTCCGCGTCGGCGCTTCACCGCCCATCAGCTCTTCACCGCCCCGGCGAGCAGGCCGCCCGTGATCCGCCGCTGGACGAGCGCGAAGACGGCCACGGAGGGAAGGGTGGCGAGGAACGCGGCGGCGGCCAGCGGGCCGAGGTCGGCCACGCCCTCCGCGCCGATGAAGTGGGTGAGGATCACCGGCAGGGTCTGCCTCTGCGGGCTCTTGAGCAGCACCAGCGCGAAGAAGAACTCGTTCCACGCGGTGACGAACGCGAACAGCGCCGTCGCCGCGATGCCTGGTGCGAGCAGCGGCGCCGTCACCGACACGAGGGTTCTCAGCCGCCCGGCGCCGTCCACGGCCGCCGCCTCCTCCAGTTCGGCGGGCACCGCCCGGACGTGCCCGGTGAGCATCCACAGCGCGAACGGCAGCGCCCACACCACGTACACCAGCACCAGCCCGGTCAGGGAGTCGATCAGCCGCAGGTTCTTCAGCACCAGGAACAGCGGAATGATCACCAGCACGAAGGGGAACGCCTGGCTGACCACCACCCACCCCGTCGCGGCCCGGGTCAGCGGGGAGCGGTGCCGGGCCATGACGTAGGCCATCGGGGTCGCGACCAGGACCGCGACGACCGCCGTGCAGAGCGCCACCAGCAGGGAGTTCAGCGCGGCGTGCGCCAGCGGCTGCTCCGCGAACGCCTGCCGGACGTTGGCCGGCGTCGGGTGGCGCGGGATCCAGGTGGGGTGCGGGCTGCCCAGCTCGCGGGGGGACTTGAGCGCGGTGGACAGCAGCCACAGCAAGGGGAAGGCCAGGAAGAGCAGGTAGCCGAGGAGGGCGGCGTACTGTCCGGCGCGGGCCGCGCGACGGGTCCTCATGCCTCCTCACCGCCCCGCAGCCGGCCGGCCAGGAACACCGCGAGCAGGACCGCGACCACCGCGACGAGCACGCAGCCCATCGCCGCCGCGTAGCCGAACTGACCGTAGCGGAAGGCCTCCTCGTAGGCGAAGAGCATCGGCAGCCGGGTCCTCCCGCCGGGTCCGCCGCTCGTGAGCACGTAGACCAGCGCGAAGGAGTTGAGGTTCCAGATGAGGTTGAGCGCGGTGATGGCGAGGGCCACCGGTCTGAGCGCCGGCCAGGTGACGGTGCGGAAGCGGCGCCAGGCGCCCGCGCCGTCGACCGCCGCGGCCTCGTGGAGTTCGCGCGGGACGTTCTGCAGTCCGGCGAGCAGGGCGACCGTGGTCTGCGGCAGGCCCGCCCAGACGCCGACGACGATCACCGCGGGCAGCGCGGTGGCCAGGCCGCTCAGCCAGTCCCGGCCGGTGCCGAGGCCGAGGTCGCGCAGGGTTTCGTTGAGCACGCCGGCGTCCGGGTTGTAGATGAGGCGCCACATGATGCCGACGACGACCTCGGGCATCGCCCAGGGCACGATCGCGAGGGCGCGGGCCAGGCCGCGCAGGCGCAGGTCCTGGTTCAGCAGCAGGGCCAGGCCGAGCGCGAGCAGGAACTGCGGCACGGTCACGCCGGCCGCCCAGACCAGCCCGATCCGGAACGACTCCCAGAACAGGGTGTCGTGCAGCAGGTCGCGGAAGTTGAGGGCGCCGATCCACCGGGTGGCGGCCGTCCGGCCGGACTGGGCGTCGGTGAAGGCCAGCAGGATGCCGTAGAGCAGCGGGCCGACGCTGAGCAGCAGGATCGGGATGAGGGCGGGCAGGACCAGGAACCAGGCGCCGTGATCGGCGACGCGGCGACCGGCCGGCCGCCGTGCTTCGGCCGGTGCTGTCCGCGCTTCGGCCACTGATGTCACGGAACCAGCCCCTTTGCCTGCTCCGATTGGCGTGTTCATGTTCGTAAAGGCCCGGTACCCCGTCAAGGGACCGCGCACCAGGGCCGGGCCCGCGCCCGGTGGCCGGCCTGGGCGAATGCGAGACTGGCCGAGGACCGGACAGACACGGCACGGGAAGACGGCACGGAGGCAGGACGATGGACGAGGCACGCGCGCGGGACGTACTGGCCGCGGCGGGAGTGCTGCCGGATCCGGCCCGGGACGCACGGCTCCTGGCCCTCGGGGAGAACGCGGTGTTCGCGGCCGGCGACCTGGTGGTGAAGGTGGGCCGGGACGCGGAGCTGCTGGGGCGGGCCGAGCGCGAGCTGGCCGTCGCGGGCTGGCTGGCCGAGGCGGACGTGCCCGCGGTTCGGGCGGCCGAGCCGAAGCCGCTGCTGGTGGACGGTCACCCGGTGACCGTGTGGCACCGGCTGCCGGATCCCGTACGGCCGGCCGAGCCGCGGGATCTGGCCGTCCTGCTGCGCGGGGTGCACGCACTGCCCTCTCCTCCCTTCGGGTTGCCGCCCCGCGATCTGCTGGGCGGCGTGGAACGCTGGCTGCGACTCGCGGGCGACGCGATCGACGCCGAGGACGCGGCCTTCCTCCGTGCGCGCCGCGACGGCTTCGCCGCCGAGGCGGCGGCGCTCACACCGCGTCTGACGCCGGGACCGATCCACGGGGACGCGCTGCCCCGCAATGTGCACGTCGGGCCGGACGGGCCGGTCCTGGTCGACCTGGAGACCTTCTCCGCCGATCTGCGCGAGCACGACCTGGTCGTCATGGCTCTCTCCCGCGACCGGTACGGGCTGCCCGCCGAGGCGTACGACTCCTTCACCGAGGCGTACGGGTGGGATGTGCGGGAGTGGGAGGGCTGCGCGGTTCTGCGGGGCGCCCGGGAGACGGCGAGCTGCGCGTGGGTGGCCCAGCACGCGCCGTCCAACCCCAAGGCGCTGGCCGAGTTCCGGCGCCGGGTGGCGTCGCTGCGGGACGGGGACGCGACGGTGCGGTGGTATCCCTTCTGAGGGTGCCCGCCGGACCCGGCCGGGCGCGACGATCGACCCCGCTGCCCGCCACGACGCGCCGCGGACCGGAACGGCTAGGCGGGCTGGCCCTCGGTCAGTTCCCTGAGCGGCCACCTGCCGTCGACCACCGCGTCCGCCTCCCCCTTGCGCCGCAGGAACGCCTGGAAGTCCGCCGCCCACTGCGCGTACCACTCGATCTGACGGCGGTGCAGTTCCGCCGGGCCCAGGGACGCTATCTTCGGGTGACGGTCGGCTATCGCGGACGCGAGCCGCGCCGCGGCGAGGGCGTCGGCGGTGGCGTTGTGGGCCGCGCCGAGGACTATGCCGTACTCGGCGCAGACCGCCTCCAGGTTCCGTTTGCCTCGGCGGTAGCGGTCGACCCAGCGGTCGATGGTGTACGGGTCGACGACCGGGGCGGGGTGGGTACCGTCCAGCCGGTCGGTCAGGGACGGCAGACCGTACCGCCGCAGTTCCGCCGAGAGCAGCGTGAGGTCGAACGCCGCGTTGTAGGCGACGACCGGAACGCCCGCCTTCCAGTACGACACCAGGACCTCGGCGATGGCGTCGGCCACCTGGTCGGCCGGGCGGCCCTCGGCCGTCGCGCGTTCGTTGCTGATGCCGTGCACGGCGACCGCGTCGGCCGGGATCTCCACGCCCGGATCGGCCAGCCATTCCCGGCGCCCCATGGGCTCACCGGCCTTGACCTCGATCACGGCGCCCGTGACGATGCGCGCCTCGCGCGGATCGGTCCCGGTCGTCTCCAGGTCGAAGCCGATCAGCAGCTCCCGGTGCCAGCCCATGGGCGGCCCCCCTTCTTGGTGGTGCTTTCCCCCAGTGGCCTCCACCATCGCACGCGGCACTGACAATCAGACGACAGCGTTCCGCTTCCGGGCCCCGGACCGGCCCGCACCCGGCCCCGCAACCCGCCGCCGCACCCGACCCCACACCCGGTCCCGGCCGTTCAGGACACCGGGCGCGAATCCGCCCAGGCCAGCTCGAATTCCTCGCGGTATGTCGGGAAGAGTCCGACTTCACCCACATCATCCGACTTGACCAGCCGGCTGCCGTTGCGCAGCACCAGCACCGGCGACTCCATCCCCCGCGCCCCGCGCAGATAGGACTGCACCACGGCGACGCCGTCGGCACCGTCGCCGTCCACCAGGTAGGCGGTGAAGCGGGGCGTCTCGTCGTACACCTGGATCTCGAACGCGCCCGGGTCGCGCAGCCGGGACCGCACCCGGCGCATGTGCAGGATGTTCATCTCCACCGAGCGGCTCAGTTCGCCCCGTTTCATCCCGAGTTCGCGTTCGCGGCGCTTGACCGAGCTGGAGGCCGGGTTGAGGAAGAGCAGCCGTACCCGGCAGCCGCTCTCCGCGAGCCGGACCAGGCGCCGCCCGGAGAAGTTCTGCACCAGCAGGTTCAGACCGATGCCGATGGCGTCGAGCCGGCGGGCGCCACCGAAGATGTCCTCGGCCGGGAACTGGCGCAGCAGCCGCACCCGGTCGGCGTGGACGGCGACGACGTCGGCGTACCGGTCGCCGACCAGGTCCTCGACCGCGTCGACGGGCAGCCGGCGCGCCGAGGGGACGTCACCGCCCGCGCCGAGCATCTCCAGCAGCCGGGCGGAGGCCCGTTCGGCCTGGCTGAGGACCGCCTCGGACAGGGCCCGGTTGCGGGAGACCACGTTGCGGGTGACCTCCAGCTCGTCCAGGGCGAGTTCGAGGTCCCGGCGCTCGTCGAAGTACGGCTCGAAACACGGCCAGTGCTGCACCACCAGCTCGCGCAGCTGGGGGAGGGTGAGGAAGCTGAGCACGTTGTCGTCGGCCGGGTCGAGCAAGTAGCCCTTGCGGCGGCTGACCTCGCGGACGGCGACCGCGCGCTGCACCCACTCCTGCCCGGCCGGCCCGGCCGCCGCCACCACCCACTCGTCGCCGTGGACGGGTTCGTAGATGGGCCGCAGCACGGCCGCCACGACCGCGCGCAGCCGCTGTTCGACGAGGTTCAGCCAGATGTAGGCCCGGCCGGCCCGCTGGGCGCGGGTGCGCACCTCGCGCCAGGCGTCGGCGTCCCAGTCCAGCTCCGGACCGATGGAACCCGCGTCCATCGGCCGGGCCAGGGACACCGCGCCGGGCGGGACGTCTGTGGAGTTCCCCTCGTGACCCTCGTCACCAGGAGGCAGCTCCAGCCCTCCCGAGCCCACCCGTGCACCGCCTTCCGCTCCCCCGGGCCTTTCCCGTCTCAACGATCAAGGAAGGGTACTCCGCGAGCGGTCGGCGGTGCAGCCGGATGGACAGGTCCGGTTTCCCGGCTGCTGTGCTCAACTACGCCATTCCCAGTGTCCGTTCTCCCATGCCAGCTCCTTCGGAGTGAGCGGATTCATAGCCGTGACGTCCCGCGGGGCGATGGAGAAGCCCTGCCAGTGCACCGGCATGGGCTGCTGGTCCTCGTCCCGGGCGATGTGGTGGAAACCGACGTTCACCCAGACCACGGGGTGTGTGAGGGCCTGGCCGCCCACCCACTTGTCGACCGACTTCGGGTGGCCGGTCGCGCACGTCGGGTTGTTGCTGGCGAACAGCTCGCACTTGTCGTACTCGGTGACGTACATGTCGTGCTTGGTGAAGCTGCGGCCCGGGTACTTGGTGGTCGGCCCGGGGACCAGCTCGTAGGAACGGGCGTGGCCGTCCTTGTTCTTGCCGGTGGCGCTGACCACCCGCCACCAGCGGTAGGTCTTGTAGTCGCCCGCGAGTTCCTTGCCGATCTTGGTGCGGGTGGTCCTGGCGGTCGGGCCCTCCCGTCCGGCGGGGGCGCTGACGGTGGAGTCGTACTGCTCGACCTTCGTCTTCGACGAGCCGTCGAGGCCGAAGTCGAGCCGCCAGAAGACGTTGTGACTGTGGCTGGTGGCGTAGTCCCGGGCACCCTTGCCGATGGGCCAGCCGCGTCCGTCCTGGGCGTTGTAGTCCTCGAAGGAGAGGCTGCCGGTCGCGCCGACGTTCATGTTGATCGTGCCGTCGTCCTGGAAGCGCCACTCGGTGATGTACTCGTACCAGCCGACCTGGTTGACCGTGTAGACCAGCAGGTCCTTGCCCTGCTGCTGGTAGGTCCTGCCCGACTGGAACAGGTCGTGCATCCGGTAGGCGTGGCCACGCGAACGGGTGGTCGTGCACAGGCCCTTGACGTTCGGGTGGCGCGGGTCGCCGTCCGGGACCTTGACGGTCTTGATGGTGCCGCCGGGACACTCGCCGGGCGACAGCTCCATCAGCTCCTGGGCGAAGTCCTGGCCCGTCAGGTCGTAGTACTCGTGCTTCCCGTCGTCGTACGGGACGTGGATCTGGCCGAGTCTGGCGCTGTTGAGGACCTTGATCGGCTTGGCCTCGCCCTTGGGCTGGTAGGAGATGTTCTCCAGGACGAGGCCGGCCTTGCTGTCGTAGCGCCAGCACATCCGCCAGGTCGTGCCGGTGGTGAGCTTCTGTTCGATCGTGTAGGCGGTGCTGCAGCCGGGGGCCGCCGCGGCCGGGGCGGTCCCCGGCCGGGCCGCGGCCGGACCGGCGAGGGTCGTCGCGCCGGCGGCCAGCGCGGCCAGGGACACGCCGACGGCTGCGGTCGTGCGGGCGGCGCGGCCGAGGCCTCGCGGCCGGACCGCGCCGGACAGGTGCTTCTCGGGCATGAAGAGGTGACTCCCTTACCGGAGTACGGGTGTGAAGGTCGGGCGGCGGCCGGTCAGCCGCGGTCGAGGGCGGCGGTCTTGCGGGCGCTCAGGTCGATCACGAGGTCCCTGGTGTCGATCCACGGACCGTTGCGCACCTTGGAGAACAGCCGCACGCACCGGTGGACGCCGCACTTGTCGAGCACCGCGGGCTGGGCGCCGGGCGAGGCCTCGTAGATCCCTCCGCTCAGCTCCAGTTGGTCCGGTGAGGCGAGTTCCTTGCCGGTGGCGTCCTTGTAGTCCGCCCTGAGTCCCGCGCCCAGCGGGCCGGCGATCAGGATGCGGGCCGCCTCGGCGTTCTCGGCGCGGCTTGGCGGCGGCTGGACGCCGCGCTGGGTGCCGGTCCGCTCGACCTCCCCGGTCCTCAGGTTGACGGTCCTGGTGACGAGTGTGTCGTTCTCGTAGTCGTAGAAGGCCACGTCCGCGCGCCGGGGCGCGTCCGGGTCGTCCGCCTCCGCGGCCTCCGGCTCGGCGAGGTCGACGCTCAGCCGCTGCGGTCCGCGGTCGCCGTCGACGTCCCGGGCCGTGGCCGAAAGCCGTCCCGCCGCGGCTATCTTCTCGACCCGCCGCAACTCGTCGTCGGTGAGCGGGTCACGGCCCGTGCCCTGCTTCTCCTCGGCCGGTGCCTGCTCCACGACGCCGGGCGGCGCGGCGTCCGGGTCCTGCCCGGCCTGCCGCGCGGCCCGCGTGCCGCCGCCGGCCCCTCCGGATTCGTCCGCTCCCGCCGTGCCCGGCAAGGTGACCGCGACCATCGCGGCGGTCCCCGCCGCCGCGAGGGCCGCACCGGTCAGTACTTTGCCCAGATGGCGGTGGACTGTCTCACGCACATTCTCCCCCTACTCCCCCTGGTCCCCGGGAGTACGTATCTGCCCCGCTGGTTCGGCGTACGGCGGGTACCAGAACCGCCGTGCGCACTGGTCACTGGATAAGAGGGCGGGCGAGCCACGGGAGGTTGCCTCACTTTCGGACGAGACTCGGGGCCAAGGCGGCCCACGGCGGACGGCACACCTGGGAGAGTCGTATCCATGCAGGTCTGGCCTGGAGAGGCGTATCCGCTCGGCGCCACCTATGACGGCGCCGGAACCAACTTCGCGGTCTTCACGGAGGCCGCGGACCGAGTAGAGCTGTGTCTGTTGCACGACGACGGCTCGGAGACGGCGGTGGAACTGCGCGAGAGCGACGCGTTCGTGCGGCACGCGTACGTGCCGGGCGTGATGCCGGGACAGCGGTACGGGTTCCGGGTGCACGGCCCGTACGACCCCGGACGCGGGCTGCGCTGCAACTCCGCGAAGCTGCTGCTCGACCCGTACGCGAAGGCGATCAGCGGGTCGGTCCGGTGGGGCGAGGAGGTGTACGGCTACCACTTCGGCGCGCCCGAGAGGCGCAACGACCTGGACTCGGCGCCGCACACCATGACGTCGGTGGTGATCAATCCCTACTTCGACTGGGGTGACGACCGCCCGCCGCGCACCGAGTACCACCACACGGTGATCTACGAGGCCCATGTCAAGGGCCTGACCATGCGTCACCCGGGACTCCCGGAGGAGCTGCGCGGCACCTACGCGGCCCTCGCCCACCCGGCGATCATCGAGCACCTGACCAAGCTCGGGGTGACCGCGCTCGAACTGATGCCCGTACACCAGTTCGTGAACGACCACCGGTTGGTCGACATGGGCTTGAACAACTACTGGGGCTACAACACCATCGGCTTCTTCGCCCCGCACAACGCGTACGCCTCCTGGGGCGACCGCGGCCAGCAGGTGCTGGAGTTCAAGTCGGCGGTCCGGGCGCTGCACGAGGCCGGGATCGAGGTCATCCTGGACGTGGTCTACAACCACACCGCCGAGGGCAACCACCTGGGTCCGACGCTGTCCTTCAAGGGCATCGACAACCCGTCGTACTACCGGCTGACGGAGGACCCGCGCTACTACATGGACACCACGGGCACCGGGAACTCGCTGCTCATGCGGTCCCCGCACGTGCTCCAGCTGATCATGGACTCGCTGCGGTACTGGGTCACCGACATGCACGTCGACGGCTTCCGCTTCGACCTCGCGGCGACCCTCGCCCGGCAGTTCCACGAGGTGGACCGGCTGTCGTCGTTCTTCGACCTGGTGCAGCAGGACCCGGTCGTCTCGCAGGTGAAGCTGATCGCCGAGCCGTGGGACGTGGGCGAGGGCGGATACCAGGTGGGCAACTTCCCGCCGTTGTGGACCGAGTGGAACGGCAAGTACCGGGACACGGTCCGGGACCTGTGGCGGGGCGAGCCGCGCACGCTCGCCGAGTTCGCCTCCCGGCTGACCGGTTCCTCCGACCTCTACCAGGACGACGGCCGCCGCCCGCTGGCCTCGATCAACTTCGTCACCTGCCACGACGGATTCACGCTGCACGACCTAGTGTCGTACAACGAGAAGCACAACGACGCGAACGGCGAGGACAACCGGGACGGCGAGAGCCACAACCGGTCGTGGAACTGCGGGGCGGAGGGGGAGACCGACGACCCGGAGGTGCTGCGGCTGCGCGCACGGCAGATGAGGAACTTCATCGCCACGCTGATGCTGTCCCAGGGCGTGCCGATGATCAGCCACGGCGACGAGTTCGCGCGCACCCAGCGCGGCAACAACAACGCCTACTGCCAGGACAACGAGCTGTCCTGGGTGGACTGGCCGGAGTCCCTGGAGAGCGACCTGCTGGAGTTCACGCGCGCGATGGTGTGGCTGCGCCGCGACCATCCCGTCCTGCGCCGGCGCCGCTTCTTCCACGGCCGTCCGGTGGAGGGCACCCACGACGAGCTGTCCGACATCGCCTGGTTCACCCCCGAGGGCGGGGAGATGACGCAGCGGGACTGGACCTCGGCGCAGGCGTCCGCGCTGACCGTGTTCCTGAACGGCAACGCCATCTCCGAGCCCGGCCCACGCGGCGAGCGCATCACCGACGACTCCTTCCTGCTGATGTTCAACGCCTCCCCCGAGCCGCTGGACTTCCTGGTGCCGGTCGACCACGGCCGCCAGTGGCAGGTGGTCGTCGACACGGCCCGCCCGGAAGGGGTCCCACCGGGAGCGGGCGCGAAGGTGGCGGCCGGTGACCGCATCACCCTGCCGGACCGTAGCTTGACGGTGCTGCAACGGCCGGCCTAGCGGTCGTGAGGTTCGCGCACCGCGGACAGCCGTCTCACTCACGCGCGCGTAGGGGTCGCTCGCCTGTGCCCCTGCGCGCGTGTCGGGTGCGCGGGACGTAGGCGCGGGGTGGCCGGCGTAGGCGCTGTACGCGCGCGTGGCCGGCGTAGGCGCTGTACGCGTGCGCTGCCCCGGTCCGCATGGGCGGGGCCGGGCGGCTCGGGCATCGCTTCCGCGCGGGCCGCCTCGGGTGAGGCAGGAGCGCCCATGACGCCGGGGTGCACGCGGGCTGCCGCCGCGTCCGCCTGGGGCGTGGGGGCCGTGGCTGTCCGGTGGAGAGCGGACACGGCGTCCTCGGCCTGGCACTCGGCGGCCTGGCCGCGGTGCTCGGCCATCCGGCTCACGCGCTGGGCGGCGCGGCGGCACCGGTGGCACTGGCGGCACCGGTGGCACCGGTGGCACTCCGCGGCAGGCCCGCCGCGTGCGTGCCGGCGTGCCCGCGAGGGCCGCGATGGCGCCCACGGCGGCCCCCGGGGGCCAGGACGGGCGCAGGCTGCCCGGTGACGTACCCGGCGACGAGAGAGGCCACGGCGGGCGCGTCGGCGAGCACCGCCCTCCGCTGCCCGTGCCGGTGCGCGAGCCGCCCCACCGGCGGTCCCCCGGCCACCTGGCCCAACGCGGGCGCGCCACCGGTCGGCCGGGCCGTGCCGGTCCGCGAGCCACCCCGCCAGGAGCCCCCGGGCCACCTGGCCCAACGCGGGGCCGCCACCGGTCGGCCGGACCGTGCCGGGGAACCGCCGGGGCGGGCGGACGGCGGCACACGGCCGAACCGGACGGCCGTCGCCGGCAGCCGCCCCGGGAGGGACCCGCGCGGCAGCAGCGGTCCCGGCAGGCCGGTCACCCGGCGGAGGGCGTCCCACGGACCGCACCGCCCCCGCTTCCCCGCCGCCCCCAGCGCTCGGCGCCGGACACGCGTGCGTGATCCGGGCACAGGTCGATGACACGAAAGACGGCGAGCGGGGTACGTAGCTTCCCATGACTTCTGCGCGACCCGGACCGGGGGTGCCCACGGCCACCTACCGGCTGCAGCTCCAGCCCGCGTTCCCGTTCGCCGCCGCCGAAGCGGCCGTACCGTACCTGGCGTCGCTCGGCGTCTCGCACCTGCACCTGTCCCCCGTCCTGGAGGCCGTCCCGGGCTCCGCGCACGGTTACGACGTCGTGGATCACACGCGCGTGCGTGCGGAGCTGGGCGGCGAGGAGGGGTTGCGCGCGCTGGCGCGCACGGCGCACGAGCACGGCCTCGGCCTGGTGGTGGACATCGTGCCGAACCACATGGCACTGGCGCCCCGGCACAACCCCGCCCTGTGGGAGGTGCTGCGCGAGGGACCCGACTCGCCGTACGCGCGCTGGTTCGACATCGACTGGAAGGCGCAGGGCGGCCGGGTGCTGCTGCCGGTGCTCGGCGGCCCGGTCGGCTCCGAGGCGGCGCACCTGGTGGTCGACGGTGATGTGCTGCGTTACCACGACCACGCCTTCCCGCTCCGCCCCGGCACCGAGCACCTGCCGCTGCCCCGGCTGCTGGACGCCCAGTGGTACCGCCCGGTGTGGTGGCGGCTGGCCCGCACCGAGCTGAACTACCGGCGGTTCTTCAGCATCTCGGAGCTGATCGGGGTGCGGGTGGAGGACCCGGAGGTCTTCGACGCCACGCACGGCACGATCCTGCGGCTGCTGGCGGAGGGCGTGTTCGACGGGCTGCGGATCGACCATCCCGACGGGCTCGCCGACCCCGACGGCTACCTCGCGCGGCTGCACGAGGCGACCGGCGGGCGCTGGACGGTCGTGGAGAAGATCCTGGCCGACGGCGAGCACCTGCCGGCCTCCTGGCCCGTCGCGGGCACCACGGGCTACGACGCCCTGCGGCACGTCGACGGCCTGTTCACGGACCGTACCGGGGCGTACGAACTGCTGGGCCGCTACCGGGCCTTCGCGGCCCCGCAGACCGACCGGGGCGGCAACTGGGAGGCCACGGTCCGGCGGGCGGCGTACAAGGTGCTCACGCACGAGCTGGCCACCGAGACGGACCGGCTCACCCGGGTGGCGGCCCGGCTGTGCGCCGCCTCGCCCGACCTCTCGCTGCGCGACCGCGCGCCCTGGGCACTGCGGACGGCCGTGGAGGAGCTGCTCGTCCGGATGCGGGTCTACCGGCCGTACGCCTCCGGTGACGCGTCTGCCGTGATCACCGAGGGGGCCGCCGAGGAGGCCCGGCTGGCCTTCGTGGTGCCCGAGGAGGCCGAGGCCGTCGGCGTCGTGCGCCGGCTGCTGGTCGAGCCGCCCGGTGACCCGTCGGCGCCGGACCACGCCGACCGGGTGGAGTTCCGCACCCGGTTCGCGCAGACCGCGTCGGCGCTGCGTGCCAAGTCAGTGGAGGACACGGCGTTCTACCGCTACGTGCCGCTGCTGTCGGCGACCGAGGTGGGCGGCGACCCGGGCAGCCCGGGGGTGTCCGCGGAGGAGTTCCACGCGTACTGCGCGCGCGTGCAGCGCGATTGGCCGCTCACCGGCACGGTCGTCTCCACGCACGACACCAAGCGCAGCGCGGACGTGCGCGCCGCGCTGGCCGTGCTCACCGAGTGCCCGGACCGCTGGGCGGAACTGCTCGCCGAGGTGACCCTGCCCGAGGAGGGCGTACCGGACGGACAGCTGGCCTGGGCGGCCTGGCAGACGGTCTTCGGGCTGGGACCGGCCGACGAGGAACGGGTCCAGCAGGCGCTGCTGAAGCATGTGCGCGAGGCGGGCATGTACACCAGCTGGACGGAACAGGAACCGCCGTACGAGGAGGCGGTGGCGTCCTTCGTCGCCGCCGGGCCGTGCGGGCCGCCCGGCGAGCGCGTGGCGGCGTTCCGGAAGGCGTTGGAGCCGTACGTGCGGGCCAATGTCCTCGGCACCGCGCTGGTCCATCTGACGATGCCGGGGGTGCCGGACGTGTACCAGGGCACGGAGGGCGAGTACCGGGCGCTGGTGGATCCGGACAACCGGCGGCCGGTGGCGTACCCGCCGGAGGCGCCCGGCGAGAAGGACGCGCTGACGACGGCGGCGCTGCGGCTGCGCGCCCGGCGCCCGGAGGCCTTCGGCGCGGGCGCGTCGTACGACCCGCTGACGGCGGAGGGCCCGGCGGCCGACCACTGCCTGGCGTTCGCCCGCTCCGGATCGGTGGTCACGGTGGTGACCCGGCTGTCCCTGCGGCTCTCGGAGGCGGGCGGGTGGCGGGACACCCGTCTGCCGCTCCCGCCGGGCCGCTGGGCGGACGTCCTCGTCCCGGGCCGGGAGTTCACCGGCCAGGCTTCCGTGGCGGAGCTCCTGGACCGACTGCCGGTGGCACTGCTGGAACGGGTGGCGGAGGACTGAGGGCGCCGGGCCGGCCCAGCGGGCGAGTGGGGCGCGCGGCAGCTCGGCGGAGGGTTGCCCTCCGGATGGCCGCGCGCGGGCGGTCGTACGCCGACACGCCAGAAATGTGCCGCGGCGACCGGTAAGCACTGGTCAGCGGGTGGCCGAGCTCGGACTGACCGGATCCTCCGTCACGGGCAGGCACTCGGAGAGCAGGTCGACGACGTCGCGCCAGGCTCGCTGCGCGTGCCGTGGGTGGTAGCCGACGCCGGGGACCACGGGGTGGTCGACCGGCGGGTGGTGGAAGGCGTGCAAGGCGCCGCCGTAGACCACGAGGCGCCAGTCGACGCCCGCGGCCTGCATCTCGGCGGTGAACGCGGCCCGTTGTGCGGGCGGCATGATCGGGTCTTCCGACCCGACCCCGGCCCACACCGGGCAGCGAATGCGCGCCGCCTCGCCCGGTCGGCCCGTGGTCAGCGCGTTGACCGTCCCGATCGCGCGCAGGTTGACGCCGTCGCGCCCGAGTTCCAGCCCGATGGCGCCCCCGGTGCCGTACCCGACGGCGGCGATCCGGTCGGGGTCGGTCCGCGGTTCGGCGCGCAACACGTCGAGCGCCGCATGACCGATGCCCCGCATCCGGTCGGGATCAGCGAGCAGCGGCATGCAACGGGCCAGCATCTCCTCGGGGTCACCCAGATAGCGCCCGCCGTGAAGGTCGAAGGCCAGCGCCACATATCCCAGCTCGGCGAGAGCGTCGGCCCGGCGGCGCTCGACGTCGCTGAGCCCCATGCCCTCCGGTCCGAGCAGCACCGCGGGACGGCGGTCGGCACCGGCCGGGAGCGCGAGGTGCCCGGTCATCGTCAGACCGTCGGCCGGATACTCGACCGTGCGCGTCGTGATCGTTGTCATGAGTCTGGACCGTAGTGATCGTCGAGCCCGGTCCGGCCGGAGTTCTGCGGCCGGCAGAACAGCCCGGGGTGCAGGATTCTGGCGTGTACCGGCCCGGCCCCCTGAAGGGGCGTCACAGCCAGGCACCTCACAGTTCAGGCGGCCTGGTCGAGTCCGCCGCGTGTCTCGGTCACACCCCGAGCGCAGCCGCCCGGCGCACCGCTGCCCCTGCGCGCGGCTTCCCGCACGCCGTCACGCCGCGGGCGGCTCGCAGTCCTCGTGCGGGCCGTGGGAGCTCGGGGGTGGCCAGGCGGCGCGCAGGAGGACCATGAAGGCCGCGGCGGCGCCCGTGGGCGGCACGCGCGCGTAGACGGTCAGGGGGCGCTTCCAGGGCGGGTCGGGGGTGAGGACCACGCAGTCCTCGCCGACGGCGCCGCGCACGATGTGGGCGGGCGCGGCGCACACCCCGACGCCGGCGGCGGCCATGCGGACGGCCGTGGAGGTGTGCTCGGTCCACACGGCGGTGCGGGGCCGGAATCCGGCGTTCCCGCAGGCCCGGTCGAGGAAGCGTTCGCCGTGCACGACGGGTTCCATGGCGCAGCGGATCCAGGCGTGGTCGGCGAGTTCCGGGAGGGTGACCGTCGTACGCCCCGCGAGCCGGTCGTCGAAGGGCACGACGAGGACGACCTCCTCCTCGCCGACGGGCACGACGGTGCCGGGCCGCCCGGCCGGCTCCGGGCCGACGGCGAGGTCGGCGGTGCCGCGCTGCACCGCCTCCTCCAGGGCCTCGGCGGTGGCGTACTCGTGCAGGCGCAGCAGGACCCGGGGGTGAGCCGCGCGCCAGCGGGCGAAGACGTCGGGCAGGGGGCCGACCGCGATGGAGTGCAGGGCCGCGATGTGCAGCTCGCCGCCCTCGGCGCCGGCGGTGGCGCGGGCGGCGCGGCGGGCCTGGGCAGCGCTGCGGACGGCGAGTTCGGCGTGCGGCAGGAAGGCACGGCCCATCGGGGTGAGCCGCACGCCCCGGGGAAGGCGCTCCAGCAGTGCGCCGCCGACCGACTTCTCCAGTGCCTTGATCTGGTGGGAGAGCGCGGACTGGGTGACGTGCAGGGCGTCCGCCGCGCGCGTGAACGACGCCTCCCGGACGACCGTCACGAAGTACTCCATCTGGCGCAGGCTCACGTCCCCGGACCCTTCCCCGCCCTGGCATGAAGATCGTGCATGGAGTCCACAAGAACATTGCCTTGGACTCATGACAAGGGGTGGACGGAGGGTGGATGCCATGACCATCGACACGGGCATCACCACATCCGACGTGATCGTCGTCGGCGGCGGCACCGGCGGTTACAGCACCGCCCTGCGCGCGGCCGGCCTGGGCCTGGACGTCACCCTCGTCGAGCGCGACAAGGTCGGCGGAACGTGCCTGCACCGGGGCTGCATCCCCAGCAAGGCGATGCTGCACGCCGCCGAGCTGGTCGACGGGATCGCCGAGGCCCGCGAGCGCTGGGGCGTGAAGGCGACCGTGGACTCCGTCGACTGGGGAGCGCTGACGGCCACGCGCGACGACATCGTGGCGCGCAACCACAAGGGGGTCGAGGCGCATCTCGCGCACGCGGGCGTGCGGGTGGTGCGGGGCAGCGCACGGCTGACCGGGGCACGTACGGTGCGGGTGGAGAGCGTGGGTACGAACCGTGCGCCGGGCGTGCGTACGGAGGGTTCGCCCGGCGTGCGTACCGAGAGTGCGCCCGGCGTGCACGATCTCACCGCGCGCCGTGCGCTCGTCCTCGCGACCGGCTCCCGCCCGCGCACGCTCCCGGGACTCGATCCGGACGGACGGCGCGTGGTGACGAGCGACGACGCCCTGTTCGCGCCGGGGCTCCCGGCATCGGTCCTGGTGCTGGGCGGGGGCGCGATCGGGGTGGAGTACGCCTCCTTCCACCGGTCCATGGGCGCCCAGGTCACCCTGGTGGAGGCCGCCGCCCGGATCGTGCCGCTGGAGGACGCCGACGTCAGCCGGCATCTGACACGCGGTCTGAAGAAGCGCGGGATCGACGTCCAGGCGGGCGCGCGGCTGCTGGACGCGGAGCTGCTGGAGAACGGCGTACGCGCGCGTGTGCGCACCGCCCGGGGAGAGACCCGGACGGTGACGGTGGAGCGGCTGCTGGTGGCCGTCGGCCGGGCTCCCGTCACCGAGCGCCTCGGCCTGGACGCGGCCGGGCTGACGACGGACGAGCGGGGGTTCGTCGTACCGGCGGACTGGAGCCGGCTGGAGACGGCCGTGCCCGGCGTCCACGTCGTCGGCGACCTGCTGCCGCCGCCGTCGCTCGGCCTCGCCCACGCCTCGTTCGCGGAAGGCCTGCTGGTGGCCGAGACCGTGGCGGGGCTGGAGTCGCCGCCGGTCGACTACGCGGCCGTGCCCCGGGTGACGTACTCCTCGCCGCAGACCGCCTCGGTGGGGCTGAGCGAGGCCGAGGCACGCGCGCGTGGGGAGGAGGTCGACGTCAACACGATGCCGCTGACCGCCGTCGCCAAGGGGATGGTGCACGGCCAGGGCGGCATGGTGAAGGTCGTGGCGGAGGCCGGCGGCGGGCAGGTGCTCGGCGTCCACCTCGTCGGCCCCAACGTGTCGGAGATGATCGCCGAGAGCCAGCTGATCGTCGGCTGGGACGCCGAGCCCTCGGACGTGGCCCGGCACGTGCACGCGCACCCCACCCTGTCGGAGGCGGTGGGCGAGGTGTTCCTGACGCTCGCGGGACGCGGCCTGCACCAGCAGTGAGCCCACGGAACGCGGGGGCCCCGGCGGGGGCGGGCCCTCGCGTCCGGGCGCCCCCGGGAGCCTCCTCCGCCGGATGCTTGACAGTTCACCCTTCGCGTGGGGGACTGGGAGGTGCGAAGCCGGGCGGACAAGTCGGGGGTGAGTCCTCTGCCGGAGCTGCGCTATCCCAGCGTTCCCGAACTGGTCGCCGCCGCTCAGGCGTTGGCGGCTCAGGAACCCGGGCTGTGCGCGCTGCGTCAGGTGGGCGTCTCGCGCGCGGGAAGACCCTTGCACCTGCTGTCGGTGGGACACGCCCGCCGCGCGGTGCTCGTGGTGGCGGGCGCGCACGCCAACGAGCCGACGGGCGGCTCCACCCTGCGGGTGCTCGCCGAAAGGGTGCTGGCAGAACGCGAGTTGCGGGCGGACACCTCCTGGCACTTCCTGCTGTGCGCGGACCCGGACGGCGCGAGTCTGCATGTCACCCCGGCGCCGCGCAGCCTGCTCGACTACCACCTCGGCTTCTACCGGCCGACGGGTGCGGAGCAGCCGGAGTGGTCGCCGTCGGTGCTGCCGCCGGACCGGCTGCCGCCCGAGACACGGACGCTGACCGGGGTCATCGACGAACTGCGCCCGTATCTCCAGGTGACCCTGCACGGCACCGATCTGGGCGGGAGCTGGGTGCAGTTGACCAAGGACGTGCCGGGTCTCGCCGAGCCGTTCGCCAAGTCCGCGGCGCAGCTGCACATCCCGGTGGAGACGGGGGCCTCGGACGCGGCGGGCTGGCCGGCCTCCGGTCCCGGTGTCCATGTGATGCCCGGCCCGGAGACGGGCGTGGCCTACCCGAGCCTGCCGGACGACGCCCGGCACAGCACCTGGTACCACGCGCACCGGTACGGCGGTCTGACGGCCGTGGTGGAGGTGCCGATGTGGGCCAGCGACCTGGTGGACGACCCGGCGCCGCACCCGGCACCGGCGGCGGCCATGCGGCGGCTGGCCACGCGGCTGCTGCGGGACTCCCGGGAGGTCGAGCGGATCCTCGCCGAGGCGCTGCCCCGGCTGGAGGGCGCGGACGGGCCACTGCTGCGGGCCGCGCAGTGGGCCCTGGAGCTGATCCCGGGCCTCGCGGAGGACTGGACCCACACGTCCCCGGCGGGCACGACGATGGCGTACGTCGGCAGTGTCGACGCGTTCGGACGGCGACTGCCGCTGCGGGCGGCGGCGATGCTGCTGCGGGTGCTGCGGGAGGCGGACGACCGGGCGGCGCCGCGTCTGGAACAGCTCGTGGCCACCTGGTGCGACGCCTTCGCGGAACGCTTCCGGGCCCGCTGGGTGCCGTTGGAGCACCAGGTGGAGCACCAGTCCCGGACGGTACTGGTGGCGGCCCAGCAGGCCCGCGACCAGGCGGCGTGACCCGAGGGCGACACGGGTACGCGGAACCGGCGCACGGGGAAGCCGCGCCCGTCGGCACGCCGAACTGGCGGCATGAGCCGAGGGGCGGAGGCGGGCGCCCTGAGCCGAATGGCGGGGCCGGACGCCCTGAGCCGAGGGAGGCGGGCGCCCTGAGCCGAGGGAGGCGGGCGCCCTGAGCCGACGCGCCGAGCAGGCGTGCAAGCCCGCGCGCGGAGCGAACGGGGGCGTGCACCGGGCGCCGCCCGCGCCGAACCCGCGTCGGCTCACGCCCCCCAACGCGCCGCCCCCTGCTCATCGCCCCGCCCGTCAGCCGTCCAGGGCGAAGACCGACCCCGTCCGCGCCCGCATCACGCACACGCTGGTGTACGTGTCCCGGAAGTCGACCGACCGCCCGTCCCACCGCCCGCGCGCCTGGACCGTCACCGGGGCGAAGATCATCGGGCAGAAGACCTGCTCGGCCGGGATGCGGTCGATGGCACCGCCGGCGGCGGCCAGTTCCGCGCAGGCCTCGGAGGCGCGCGCATGGCCCTGGGGCGGGTCGCACAGCAGCAGCGTGTCGCGGGTGTCGCCGGACCGGGCGTCGCCCTTGGTGACCGTGAGGTGGAGCCAGTTGCCCGGGAGGACGTCACGGGAGGCCGCCTGGGCCGGACCCGCGGTGAGGAGGCCGGCCGCGGTCAGCAGGGCACCGGCCGCCGCTGCCGCTCTGGTGATGTACGTCATGCCCCGTTGCATCGGCACGGCGGCCCGCCTTCCGCAGTGCGGCTCACCCGATCGGTACCGCACACGCGCGTGGCGGCGCGCCCGTCCGAACAGGACCGGCCGGGCAGGACTCAGCTCGCCGCGAGCCGGAACACCATCCTGCCGAAGGCGACCTGGTCACCCTCGCGGACGACGACGGCCCCGATCACCCGGCGGCCGTTGACGGTGGTGCCGTTGGTCGAGCCCAGGTCCCTGAGGACCCACAGGCCGCCCTGGTGGCGGAGTTCGGCGTGCACGCGGGAGACGGTCTCGTGGTTCAGGCGCAGCCCGTTCGCGGGGTCGCGGCCGATGCGCAGCAGATGGGTGTGCGCCGGATGCGGCAGCAGCAGCTTGGGCAGCCGCTCGGCCTGCCAGGCCCGCCGCAGTCGTACCGTGAACCCGGAGACGGCCTCCACGGTGCCGAGGACCACGCGGGAGAAGCGGTTCTCCCGGGGCAGGTCGGCGACGAGGGCGGCGAGTTCGTCGGAGCGGCGCGCGGCGAGCGCCAGTTCCATGCGGCGCACGAACGTGTCGTGCGAGAGCCGGCCCATGGCGACGCCGTCGCGCAGCACCCGCAGCGCCTGGTCGCGCTCCGCGTCGGACAGGCGCGCGGGGTAGGTGGAGAACTCGAAGGACGACGTCACGCTGGTGATTGTCGGGCAGTGAACCCCGGGTGTCCAGAAATCGGGGAATCGGTGCCGGTCCGTGGGTACTTCCGCGACACCTGCCGGCAAAGGGCCGATTCGAGAGCGGATTGATCGTCCGGGGCGGCACGATGGAGACGCGGGACATCACGGTGAGCAGACGAAGGGGAACCGTCCGTGCAGTTCGAGGTGTGGGCACCGCAGGCAGAACGAGTGACGCTCCATTGCGAGGGCACCGCGCGCGCGTTGGCGCGCGATCCCGCGCGCGGGGGGTGGTGGACGGGCGAGGCGGAGGCCGGGGACGGCGCCCGGTACGGGTTCGCGCTGGACGACGGCCCCGTGCTGCCCGACCCGCGCTCGCGCCGCCAGCCGGACGGTCCGGACGGGCTGAGCGCGGTCGTGGACCACGAGCGGTACGCGTGGCGGGCGCCGTGGGCGGGGCGCGGGCTGCCGGGCGCGGTGCTGTACGAGCTGCACGTGGGCACGTACACCCGGGAGGGCACCCTGGACGCCGCCGCCGCCCGCCTGGACCACCTGGTGGAACTGGGCGTGACGCACGTGGAGTTGATGCCGCTGTGTCCCTTCCCGGGGCGGCACGGCTGGGGCTACGAGGGCGTGTCGCTGTGGGCGGTGCACGAGCCGTACGGCGGTCCGGAGGCCCTGAAACGCTTCGTGGACCGGGCGCACGAACTCGGTCTGGGCGTCGTCCTGGACGTCGTGCACAACCACTTGGGGCCCACCGGGAACTATCTGCCCCGGTTCGGGCCGTACTTCACGGACACGCACACCACGCCGTGGGGTTCGGCGGTGAACCTGGACGCGCCCGGCTCGGACGAGGTCCGGGCCTTCCTCCTCGGCAGCGCGCTGGCGTGGCTGCGGGACTACCGGATCGACGGTCTGCGGCTGGACGCGGTGCACACGCTGTACGACACACGCGCGTGCCACTTCCTGGAGGAGCTGTCGGCGGCGGTCGACGGCCTCGCCGAGGAGGTGGGCAGGCCGCTGTTCCTGATCGCCGAGTCGGACATGAACAACCCGCGCTTCATCACCCCGCGCGCGGAGAACGGCCTGGGACTGCACGCGCAGTGGAACGACGACTTCCACCACGCCCTGCACGCCACGCTGACCGGTGAGTCCCAGGGCTACTACGCCGACTTCGCCCGCGATCCCTTCGCCGCGCTCGCCAAGACGCTCACCGGCGGCTGGTTCCACGACGGCACGTACTCCAGCTTCCGGGGCCGCCGTCACGGCCGGCCGCTGGACCGCGCGCGCGTGGCCGGACACCGGCTGCTCGGGTACAGCCAGACCCACGACCAGGTCGGCAACCGCGCCCAGGGCGACCGGCTCTCCGCGCACCTCTCCCCCGGCCTGCTGGCCTGTGCGGCCGCGCTGACCCTGACCGCCCCGTTCACACCGATGCTGTTCATGGGCGAGGAGTGGGCGGCGGGCACGCCCTGGCAGTTCTTCACCGACCACACCGACCCCGAGCTTGCCGAGGCGGTACGGCAGGGCAGGCGCCGGGAGTTCGCCGCGCACGGGTGGGCCGAGGAGGACGTGCCCGACCCGCAGGACCCGGCGACCCGCGAGCGGTCCTGCCTGGACTGGTCGGAGCCGGAACGCGAGCCCCACGCGCGCGTGCTGGCCTGGTACCGGAAGCTCATCGCGCTGCGCCACGCCCAGCCCGACCTCACCGACCCGGACCTCGCCGACACGAAGGTCGCCTACGACCAGGACGCTCGCTGGCTGGCCTTCCGGCGCGGCGACGTACGGGTGGCGGTGAACCTGGGCAAGGAGCCGGCGGCGATCCCGCTGGGCACCGGCAGGGTGGAGATCCTCGCGGCCTGGGACCCGGTCGAGGCGCCGGGCGGGGACGGGCTGCTCCAGGTGCCCGGGGAGTCGTGCGTGGTGCTGACGCAGCCCTGAGGGACGGTGCCGGCGCAGCCCTGAGGGGCCCTGGCGGTCCCGTCAGGGCTCCGGCTCGTCCTCCTGGAGGTCGGTCACCCGCTCCAGCAGGATCGGCTCCCAGGCGCGCCGCAGCTGGGTCCGCAGCAGGGGCAGGGAGCCGGTCGTACGGCCGTCCAGGCGGTCGGTGAGGCGGATGACGGTGTCGCAGCGGGCCAGCCACAGGCCGCGCAGGCAGGGGCGGGCGCCGTAGCCGGCGAGGGTGGCGGCGCGCACGGCCGGCGGGGAGCCGACGGCGACGGCGAGTCCGGCGATGTCCTCGGCGGGGTCGCCGAGGGACGCCGCGGTCCAGTCCAGGATGCCGCGCACCCGTCCGTCGGCGCTGACCAGCACATGCGCGCCGGTGAGCCCGTGGTGGGTGAGGACGGCGGAACCGGGCTGTGCGGCGAGCTGGGCCGCGCCGGGCGGGGTCAGCTGGTGCAGCCGGGCGGCGTCGAACTCGTCGGCGGCGGCGAGCCGTTCGGCCGCGTGCACGGCCATCCGGCGCAGCGCCTCCAGCGAGCGCGGGGCGATGCGCGGCACGCCGAGCGCCTCGGCCTGGCGGGCCGGCACCGTGCGCAGCCCGCTGAGCAGCCCGGCGAGGTCGGCCTCGCCGACGGCGGAGACGTCGTACTCGTCGGCCGTGCCGCCGGGCACCCGGGTGTCGAGGGTGTAGGCGAGACCGGGCGCCCAGTCGCCGTGCGCGACGCTGGTCGGGACGGCGACGGGCACCTGCGGGCGGACCAGCTCGCGCAGGCGCAGTTCGCGGCGGCGGCGGACGGAGGCCTCGCGGTCGGGCGCGAGGCGCAGCACATGACGGCTGCCGACCCACCAGGTGTGTTCGCGGTCCTCGGTCACGGGCCGCACATCGGGTCCCCGCGTGCCGTCGCCGCCCTCCTTGAGCAGCGAGCGGACCAGTGCGCGGACGGTGTCCGCGGTGGGTGTCGGTGCCTGGGTCATGGATCGCACGTCGCCGTTCCGGGTGTCGTCGGAGTGGGTCTCCTCGGGTCTCTCACTCCACTATGACCATCTCACGGGTGGTGTTGTTGAGGCGGCGGCCGCCGTCCTCGGTGACCGTGACGATGTCCTCGATGCGCACCCCGAAACGGCCGGGCAGGTAGATGCCGGGCTCCACGGAGAAGCACATGCCGGGCACGAGCGGCTGCTCCTCGCCCTCGATCATGTACGGCGGCTCGTGCGTGGTGACACCGATGCCGTGGCCGGTGCGGTGGATGAAGTACCCGCCGTACCCGGCGTCCGTGATCACCGCGCGGGCGGCGCGGTCGACCTCCTGGCAGGCCACACCCGGGCGTACGGCCTGGAAACCGGCCTCCTGGGCGGCGCGCACGATGTCGTGGACCCGGCGCTCCTCCTCGGTCGGCTCGCCGACGTGGACCGTGCGGGTGGTGTCGGAGCCGTAGCCGTCCTTCAGGCCGCCGAAGTCGAGGACGACCATGTCGCCGGGCTGGATGACGCGGTCGCCGACCTCGTGGTGGGGGTTGGCGCCGTTCGGGCCGGAGCCGACGATCGTGAAGTCGACCTGGGAGTGGCCGAAGCGGCGCAGCAGGCCGGCGAGGTCCTGGCCCACGTCGGACTCGCGGCGGCCGGCGAAGGGGACCTTGCGGATCTCCTCGAACGCCAGGTCGGCGGCCGCGCCGGCGGCCGCCAGGAGTTCCAGTTCGGCCGCGTCCTTCACCGCGCGCAGCATGGGCAGGGCATCGGTGAGGGAGGCGTAGGAGGTGCCGGGCAGGGCCCGCTGGAGGCCCAGCAGGTGCATGGCCCAGGTGTTGTCACTGATGCCGAACCGGCCGCGGTCGTCGAGGAGGCCGGCGGTGACGGCGTAGGGGGCCTTGCCGTCGGTCCAGTCGCGCAGCGTCAGCGCGGCGGCGCCGGCCGCCTGCTCGGCGTCCGGGGCCTCCAGGGTGGGCACGACGAGCACGGGGTCCCGGCCGGGCGCGAGGACCAGCAGGGTCAGCCGCTCCGTGACCGCTGTGGGCGTGTAGCCGGTGAGCCACACCATGTCCGGTCCCGGCGCCACGAGCAGCCCCGCGAGGCCGGCGTCGCCGGCGGAGCGCGCGGCACGCTCCATACGGGCCCTGTAGTCGGCGGCGGCGAAGGGCGCGGGCGTACTACCGGTCATCCGGGCCTCCGGGGCGGGTGCGGAAACGGGGCGGTGGCGTCTCGGGCAGCATCCTGCCCGTCCGCACCGGCCCACGCGAGCCGGTCCCGCGGACCGGCGTCCCGCAGTCCGTCGAGGGGGCACTCGGCATGGGTCCATGATGACGTGCGGGACGGATGGTGACCAAGGGGTTTCCTGGCGTGACCGGGACCGCGGCGGTCCCTGACCGGGTCAGGTCACCACTCCCGGGGTCACCGCCAACTGCTGGTAGCCGCCGCTCGCGTGGCGCACGGTGAGCAGCACCGCCTTGCCGGGACGGGCCCGTCCGACGGCTCGGGCGAGGTCGGCGGCGGTGTCCACACGGGCCTCGCCCCACTGGAGTACGACGTCCCCGCGGACCAGGCCCGCCGCGTAGCCGGGGCCGGGCACGTGCACGCCCACCACGAGGGCGCCCACCTTCTCCGCGTCGACCGTCTCCACGCCGAGGACCGGGCCGGACGGGGCCGGGACGGGCGCCGGCGGGGGCGTGGCCCTGACCGAGGGCGCCGGCGCGGGCGGCGGGGCCTGGCGTCGCAGCTCGGCGAGTCTGCTCATGCCGATCACCGTGGCACCGACCGTGCCGATGCCGACGCCGGAGAGCACCAGCACGGTGCCGGCGCACAGACCGCACAGCAGGGTCCGCAGCCGCCGCCCGCGCCGGGGCGCGGCGTGCGGGCGACGGGCGGGGTCGGGGGTGTCGTCCTCCCGCCGGTCCTGGCCGGGCATCGGCTTCGGACGCAACGCAGTGTGTTCCATGGTTCGCTCGCCTCCGGCTGGTGCTCTACCCGGGGCGGTGGGGCGCGACGAGACACGAAAGGGTGAGACTGCCCGGAGGGTGACGGAGGGTACTCATAGCTGTCACGCCAGCCGTTCAGCACACCCTTTCGGCCCGCCCTGTCAGCCCGTGTGGCCCTCGCCGTGGCCGCCGTGCGCGCCGCCGTGGTCGAACTTCAGGGCCTCGGAAGGCATGACGACGAAGGGTCGCATCATGCCCATGTCCTCGTGCTCCAGCAGATGGCAGTGGTACATGAACCGGCCGTACGCGCCGTCGAAGCGGCCCATGACCCGCAGCATCTGGTTGCCCGGCACCCGGAAGACGTCCTTGTAGCCCCGTTCGTTGGGCGCGAGCGCTATCTCGCGGCCGGCGTCGTACCGGATCGGGGTGCGGGTGCCGCCCACCGCCGGGTCGAAGCCGGAGACGTCGTAGGCGTCCCGCCCCAGCAACTGGAAGTCGGCCAGGTGGATGTGCATGGGGTGCACGATGGGCGCGAGGTTGAGGAAGCTCCACTGCTCGTGGCTGCCCTCGCCGATCGTGAAGCCGAGCCCGTCGTTGAACGTCCGCGCGGTGCGCCGGTACGTCCTGGTGGTGCCGTCGGGTCCGGTGACCTGCACGATGCCCTCGGCCGGGAACGTCAGGCCGCTCGGGTCCTCGACCTCGGTCATCTCCCAGATCTCCGGGTGGCCGCCGGCCCCCTTGGTGGCGGGCGGGGTGAGCAGGACGAGCCGGTGGCCGTGCGGGGTGTCGTGGGTCAGGCGGCGGAAGGAACCGGAGAGCACCTCCGGAAGTTCGAAGGTGTCCTCCGCGCAGCTCTCCCGGACCCGGAACTCCAGCACGGCCGGACAGGGCACGTCTCCGGCCGGGTCGGGCACCCCCGCCGGCTGGTTGGGACCCTTGTTGACCAGCCGCAGGGTCCGGCCCGCGAGTCCGCGGAAGTCCACCAGCAGGTCGAACCGCTCGGCCGGCGCGGCGGTCAGGGCCGGCAGCTCCGCGTCGAAGTCGACCGGCACCGGGCGCGGCAGCAGTCCGCCGTCGCTGCCGATCTGGTGGACGATTCCCGGTACCGGCCGGTCGTCCTCGTCGATGAGGACGAGTTCGAAGATGCGCGCGTTGGAGGCGTTGACCAGCCGGAACCGGTGCCACGCCGGGTCCACGTCGGCGTACGGCCAGATGCGGCCGTTGACCGTGGTGTACGGACCGGTGAAGGGTATGGAGACCGGCTTGCCCGTCTCCGGGTTGCGCTGCTGGACGATCACCGTCTTGTGCAGGAGCCGGCCGTTGAGACGGCCGTCCTCGTCGGTGTCGAGGTTGCGGTCGGCGATGACGAGCGGGATCTCCCGCTCGCCGGACGGCAGGTGGAGGGCGTCCTCCTCGTCGTCCCGGACGAGGTAGGTGCCGTACAGGCCCGCCATCACGTTCCACCGGGTGATGTTCATGGCGTGGTCGTGGTACCACCACTGCACCGCCTGGTGGTCGTTCGGGTACTCCGACAGCTGGGCGTCGCCGTGGCCCACGGCGTTGTCCGCCCAGCCGTCGTTGCCGCCGCCGGTCTGCGCGCCGTGCAGATGGGTCACCGACCAGGCGGGCAGGGCGGCGACGTCCTTGTTCGGCTCGACGCCCCCGCGGCCCGGTTCGGTGGTGGCCTGCGGGCGGCCGTCCGTGCGCAGCGGCACCTCCACCGAGGTGACCGGGTACTCGCTGTCCTTGGGGATGCGGTTGGTCCAGGCGATGCGGACGCGCTGTCCCCGGCGCACCTCGATGGTCGGGCCCGGCACGTGTCCGTCGTAGCCCCACATCAGGGTCGGCGGCAGTTGCGGGTGCAGGCGCACCCAGGTCGGGCGCAGGGCGATCTCGGTCTCGCGCAGGACGTCGTCCGCGGCGGGCCGCAGGACCGGCGGGACGGTCAACGGCGCCACGTACGGCGTCAGTTCGCGGGCCGCCGGCGCCTGCTCGCCCGCGGTCGGTCCGGTGAGCCTCTCGATGGTCTCGGTCAAGGTCGAACACCCCCGTGTGTTCTGGCGCTGTTGTTCCCCTTACTCCACAAGACTCCCGAGGACTCACCGAAGTTCCCTGAATGCCCGATTCCGTACGCGGAGATTTGCGGACCGTCAGCCCGGCGACAGGGCGGGGGTGCGGCCGGGCAGGAAGCCGTGGGTGCGGCGGCCGAGCCATTCGGCCTTGTACCGGTCGACCTCCCGGTGCCAGTTGAGAATGCCCGCCAGCCAGTTCCGCAGGTCCTGCACATAGGCGTCCATGAGCGTGCGGGCCTCGGCCGACAGCTCGAAGTCCTCGTACAGGACCGGCAGTTCGTGGGCGACCACATGCTCGAACTGCCGCATGCGCTGGGTCATCAGGTCGTGGACGACGCCGAGCGCGGCCGGATAGTCCACGCCGAAGAAGTTCTGCACGACCAGCACCGAGTTGTGGATCTCGCCCTCGTACTCGATCTCCTTCTGGTACGAGAAGACGTCGTTGAGGAGACAGGCGTAGTCGATGGCGGCGTTCTCCAGGGAGCGCACCGGACCGCTGGCGTACACCTCGGCGGGAATCGCCGGGCCGTGGCCCGTCCGGCACAGGCTCAGGGTGAGGTCCGAGCCGAAGGTGGAGCGCCGCATCTCCAGGTAGTCGACCGGGTCGGGGATGCGGTTCTGCAGCTGGTTGGAGAGTTCCCAGACCCAGCTCTCGGTCATCTTGTCCACGGCCGTCCTGAGGGTGCGCCGCTGGTCGGCGGTCATCTCGGCCGTGGTGCGCGTCCACAGGTCGATCAGCGCGCGTTCCATGGCGTCGGCCGGAACGATCGTGGGCGCGCCCTCCACCGCCATGCACTGCGACAGGCGGGCCGTGGTCAGCCGGGCGGCGGCGAGGTCCCGGCGGTGGCCGTACACCAGGGGGTAGTAGTCGTCGCCGTAGGTGCCCCAGGCGAGCCACTGCGCGCTGAGGTCGAGGGCCTCCGGGGTGGCGTCCGGGTCCAGGCCGGCGGAGCACAGCGCGAGGTCGTAGGCGGCGAGCTTGTCCTCGTCCCAGACGCCCTCCTGGAGGACGCCCATCCGGTGACACCAGTCGACGAGGTTGCCGCGGGCCCGGTCCAGGTGGGGGCTGAGCTGGAGCTCGAAGGGCATGTAGAGGTCGGGGATGCGGGACGGGCCGACCTTCTGGTAGGGCACGTGGGAGTAGGCGCGCAGCCGGTCCTGTGCGGCCGCGGCGAGCAGCGCGCCGACGTCGGCGGCGGAGGTCCCGGGCCCGCTGGGGAGCTGCCAGGGCGAGCTGGAGCGCGCGCCCTTGTTCATGTAGCGGCTGGAGCGCATGTGCCACTCGTGGCCACCGGACTGCCAGTCCTGGAGGCCCTTGGTGTAGGCGGCGACCGCGGCGACCTCGGCGGGCGTGAGGCCCTTCTCCAGGGCGACGGCGGGGACTTCGGTGAACGCGGTGTGCTCGAACTGGTGCAGCCGCGAGGTGAGGACGTCGTTGACGGTGTCGGCGGCCTCCTGGGTGGTGCAGCCGAAGAACTTCTCCAGGACCAGCACGCCGTTGCTGTTCTCGCCCTCGTCCTCGACCTCGCGCTGGTAGGAGAACAGGTCGTTGCGCAGGTGGACGGCGTCGGAGAAGGTCTCCATGAGGACGCGCAGCGGCCGGGTGCCGGCGACGGCTGCGGGCACCTCCGCGGTCGCGTACTCCACGAGCCCCGCCGACCAGGGTGCGCCGCCGACCTTGCGGCGCATCTCGATGTACTCGACGGGGTTGGCGACGCGCCCCTCGTTGATGTTGGACAGCTCCCACATCGACTCGTTGAGCAGGTGCTCGGTGGCGACGGAGAAGCGGCGCCGCCAGTCGACGGACATCGCCGGCACCGTCCGCGCCCACAGGTCCTTCAGCCCGGCCTCCACCGGGTTCTCCGGCTCCGGCACGGGGGTGGCGGGGTCGAGCGGCATGAACAGCGGCAGACGGTCCAGGTGGGCCTTTCCGGCGGCCCGGTCCGGGGTGCGCTTGAACATGTCCAGGAAGTGGTCGTCGAAGAAGAACACCCACACGTACCAGTCGGTGATCAGGGAGAGAGCGGGCCCGTCGCAGTCGGGATGGGTGTAGGCGCACAGGAGGCCGTAGTCGTGCGCCTCCAGGTCGGCCTGGTCCCAGATCCCGGAGCCTTCCAGCATGCCCATGTCGCGTGCCCACTGCGTGGAGTGGGCCCGGGCCTCGTCCAGGTGCGGGTTGAGCCGCGCGGGATACGGCATGTAGAAGTGCGGGAGTTCGAACGGCTGCGTCATGGCCGGGCCCTACCCGCGGCCCCGGACGCCCATCCGGTCGGCGGCACATGATCACACCATCGCGTGAACCGCTCGCGAAACCTGGAACTCCGGTGGGCGGTTGTGGCGTTGGTTCCCTTGCCGTGTCCGCGCGCGGGGGCCACGGTAGGCGCATGACCTCCTTCGTGCTGCCCCATGAGGTGCACGGCGACGGCGCCCACAAGGTGTTCGCCGTGCACGGCTGGTTCGCCGACCGGTCCGCCTACGCGGCCGTCCTGCCGGACCTGGACCGCACGTCCTTCAGCTATGCGCTGGTGGACCTGCGGGGTTACGGCGAGGCCCGGGACGCCACGGGCTCGTACACGACGGCCGAGGCGGCCGTGGACCTGGTGGAGCTGGCGGACCGGCTCGGCTGGGACCGGTTCTCGGTGGTCGGGCACTCGATGGGGGGCGCGGTGGCGCAGCGGCTGCTCGCCGTCGCCCCGCACCGCCTGCGCCGGATCGCCGGCGTCTCCCCCGTGCCCGCCTCCGGAATGCCGCTGGCCGGCGAGCAGGCGGCGCTGTTCGCGGACGCGGCGCACCGGGCGGAGAACCGGCGCGCGATCATCGACCTCACCACCGGGGGCCGCCGGCCCGCCGCCTGGCTGGACCGGATGGTCGCCCGCTCGCTGGAGCGCAGTGACCCCAAGGCGTTCCGGGCCTGGCTGGACTCGTGGGCGGGCGAGGACTTCACCGCCGACGTCGTGGGCAGCGAGGTACCGGCGCTGGCCGTGGCCGGCGCGCTGGACCCGGCGCTGTCCGCGGAGGTCATGCGGCAGACCTGGCTGTCCTGGTACCCGCGCGCGGAGCTGACCGTACTGCCGGGCGCCGGTCACTACGCGATGGACGAGACCCCGCTGGACCTGGTGCGTGCCCTCGAGGACTTCCTGCGGGCCGACGGCCCGGGCGGCACCGGGGCGGGCGGGGCGGCGTGAGCGTGCGGGACGCGCCGCCGGTCCCGGACGTCTTCGATCCGCGCCGGTACGCCGCCGGGGTGCCCCACGACGACTACCGCGTGCTGCGCGACCACCATCCGGTGGCCTGGCAGCAGGAACCGGAGGTGCTGGGCTGGCCGGCCGGGCCCGGGTTCTGGGCGGTGACCCGGCACGCGGATGTCGTACGCGTGCTGAAGGACGCGGGGACGTACTCGTCGTACGTCGGCGCGACCCAGATCCGCGACCCGGACCCCGAGGACCTGCCGTTCATCCGGCGGATGATGCTCAACCAGGACCCGCCGGGGCACGGGCGGCTGCGGCGGCTGGTGAGCCGTGCCTTCACGCCGGGGCGCGTGGACCGGTTCGCGGCGGTCGCCCGGGAGCGGGCGCGCACGCTGCTCGCGGGCGCCCTGGAGGCGGCGCGGGCGGGGGACGGCACGGTGGACCTGGTGTCCGCCGTCACCGACGAGTACGCCCTGCTGAACCTGGCGGATCTGCTGGGCGTTCCGGAGAGCGACCGGCGGTTGCTGCTGCGCTGGACGCAGCGGGTCATCGGCTACCAGGACCCGGACGAGGCCGGTCCGCCGGTGCTGGACGAGGAGGGCAGACCGGTGAATCCGCGGTCACCGGCGATGCTGGCGGACATGTTCGCCTACGCCGGACAGCTGGCCGCGTACAAGCGGCGGTATCCCGCGGACGACATCATGACGACGCTCGCCCACGACGCCGAACTCGCCGAGGCCGAGCTGGAGATGTTCTTCTTCCTGCTCACCGTGGCGGGCAACGACACCGTGCGCGGTGCGGCCCCGGGCGGACTGCTGGCGCTGGCGGAGCACCCGCAGGCGTACGCGTCACTGCGCGCCGGGAAGGTGGGTGTGCCGTCCGCCGTCGAGGAGCTGCTGCGCTGGCATCCGCCCGTGCTGACCTTCCGCCGGACGGCCGTGCGGGACACCGAGCTGGCGGGCCGCGCGATCCGGGCGGGCGACAAGGTCGTGGTGTTCCACGCCTCGGCCAACCGCGACGAGCGCGTCTTCGCCGCTCCCGACCGGCTCGATCTCGCCCGTTCCCCCAATCCGCACGTGTCCTTCGGGGACGGCCCGCACGTGTGCCTGGGCGCTCACTTCGCCCGGCTGCAACTGCGGCTGCTGCACGAGGAGGTGCTGCGCGTCCTGCCCGGACCGCCGCGTCTCGCCGGGCCGCCCGGGCGGCTGGTGTCGAACTTCATCAACGGCCTCAAGTCACTGCCGGTGCGGATCACCTGATGCGTGCTTCCCGTCGCCTTGCGGATCGGTCTGGATCAGCGCGTGCGTGCCACTGGTCCGCCAGCTCCGCCCCTCGGCCGCCACCAGTTCGGCCTCGGTCGTCGCGGACAGGCCGGTGATCACATCGGACTTGAGGGTGCGCAGGGCGGCGACCGGGCCGGGGAAGTACGCGGTCGTCTCCCGGAAGGGCGTGGTGGGCGGCCAGAGCCGGTCGCCCACCAGGCGCCGGTAGTTGAGGTCGCCCTTGACGATGGTCAGCGTGGCCGCGGCGAACTCCGCGCGCAGGTCGTCCGGCATCGCCGCGTACGGCAGCGGGGCGCAGGAGAAGGGGTGGGCGCGGACGGTGAGCCGGCCGTCGGCCATGGCCGACCAGAGCAGGCGCCCGTACTCGGCGGCTGTCCCGTGGGCCGCGCGCAGCCGGTGCAGCGCGTCGACGACGTCGGCGGTGGTGGCGTCGGAGACGTAGTACGGGTACGGCTTGACGTGCAGCACCGCCCGCGCGGTCCGGCCCTCGGCGAGGAGATGGGCGATCAGCAGGAGGTCGGGGACGAGTTCGCGGCCCGCGTTGTCCGCGACGAGCACGAGCGTGCCGGTTCCGGCGGGCGGCAGCAGCGACCACAGGGTCTCGCTGTCGTCGGCGACCAGTGCGGGGGCGGGTTCGCGGGCCTGGGCGCCCGCGGCGGAGAGCCGGAAGCCGAGGTCGGCGCGGTTGCCCCAGAGCGAGCCGTGCAGCAGGGCGCCCGCCCGCTCGTCCTCCGGAAGGTCCCGCAGGCCGTCCAGGGCGGCCAGTTCCTCGTCGGTCTCCGGGGCGTCGAGTTCGGCGCGTTTGAAAGGGCGGAAGGGGTCGATGCCCTGCCAGGCACCCGGCCCGAACCAGCAAACGGCGTCCAGCAGCCGGCGGTAGAAGTAGCTCTCGGCCCACAGCCAGGGCACCTCGTACCAGGACCGGCCGGCGTACTCGGCGAGGCCCCAGTCGTGCCACCGGTCCCGGTCCGGGGCGTCGGCGGGCAGCGGTCCGAGGGTCCCCTCGGTGCAGCTCTTCAGCAGCTCGTCCAGCGCTGTGCGCTGCCCGGGGCCGTACGGGAACGCGTCCCTCACCTGCCGGATGATCGCGGGGTGCCGTTCGGCCAGCACGCTGTGCGGGAACGAGCCGGGTTGGTTGCCGAGGATCACGGGTGCGAAGGGGATGTCGGGCATGTCCGTCACCGTATCGCGGGCGTCAGGCGGTGCGGATCTCCCGCTCCAGCTGCGTGGCGAGGGTGACGTAGCGGGGGCGGCGGTGCACCGGGACGAGTCCGCGGACCATGAGGTGCCACATCTCGGCGACCCTGCGCGGCAGCCGTCCGACCGGTTCGAGCGAGCGGCCGGCGACCCGGGTGCCGATGAAGAAGCAGACGAGGGAGTGGGCGACGACGCCGACGTCGAGATCGCCGTGTACGTCGGATTCCCTGATGGCTCCGGTGAACTTGCGGGTGGCGAAGTCGAGCCACTCGGTGAACGGGTGCCGCAGCGGCGGCCGTACGGCGATGTCCGCGGTGGCCAGGCGGAGTCCGGCGCGCGGTACGGGATCCTCCACGGCGAGCCGGGCGATCCCGAACGTGGTGCGCATCAGGGCCTCCAGCGAGGAGCAGCCGCGGCTCTCGACATCGGCCACGAGCTGCCGCGCCGCCTTGGCCTGGAGTTCCAGGATGGCGTGGGCGAGATCCTCCTTGGCGGCGAAGTGGAAGTACAGGGCGCCCTTGGTGACCTTCGCGTGTGCGACGATGTCGCTCAGACTGGTGGACTCGTATCCGTGCCGGTCGATCAGATCGGCGGCGGCCGTGATGATCGTCGCCCGGGTCTGTTCGGCACGTAACTGCCTTGGCATCCTGGACCCCCTCCTCGCACCCAAAAGAACAGGCCATGCGGTTTGTTTCTGACTCGTTGCATACGATAACTCACCGATCGGCAACGGGAGTCCGGGCGGACCACGCGCGCGGTACGACACGTGTCATCGCTCCGCTCGACGCCGGCCGGGTGCTCCGCACCTCTTCAACGGGCGAGACCTCATGGTTTCCCCTTCGTCGCCGGCCGGTGTCCGCGAGCCCCGGGGCGACGGGCGCCGCCCCATGATCGCCACGATACGAGGCGGACGGCCGACTCCTCAATGGGGTGTGGAAGCAGGCGCAAAACAGCCGAACCGGTCGGTGCTTTCACGCCCCCCGCGCGCGGGTGCGCCAGACCGGCTGAACGCGGCGGCCGGCGGGGCCGTACTGGACGCCGCAGACCCCGTTCCCGCGCCCGCCGAGGAGACGCCCCGATGACTCGGATGACTCGGACGACCGCCCGCCTGAGCGTCAGGACGGCCGCCGTAACGGCACCGCTCCTGCTCCTGCCGTGGGCGGCGGGGCCTGCCCAGGCGCACGGGGCCCCCACGGACCCGGTCAGCCGGGTCTACGCCTGCTCACCCGAGGGGGCCGCCGTCCGGACACCGGCCTGCCGGGCGGCGATCGCGGCGAACGGCGGTCCGTTCACCGCCTGGGACAACCTGCGCGTGGCGGGGGTGGCGGGCCGTGACCGGCGGGTGATTCCGGACGGCAGACTGTGCAGCGGGAACCTGCCGGCGTACCGGGGCCTGGACCTGGCCCGGCGGGACTGGCCGGCGACGCGGCTGACACCGGGCGGCCACCTGACGCTGACCTACGCGTCGACCATCGCGCACACGGGCACGTTCAAGCTGTACCTGACCAAGCGGGGTTACGACCCCTCGCGGCCGCTGACCTGGTCCGACCTGCCCGCGCGACCCTTCGCCGAGGTCACGGACCCGCCGCTGCGGAACGGGGCGTACCGTGTGAACGCGACGTTCCCGACGGACCGGACGGGGCGGCACGTGCTCTACACCGTCTGGCAGAACAGCAGCACGCCGGACACGTACTACGCGTGCTCCGACGTGGTCTTCCCGGAGCGCGGGACGGCCGCCGGGGCGGCGAGGTCCCCTCGGCCCGCACCGACGGCGAGTTCACCGTCCTCACCGGGTTCAACGGCCGTACCGGGTTCTTCGGCCACACCGGCTTCACCGGAGTCGAGTTCACCGGTGGCGAGTCCGACCGACCTGCCCGGCGGCGTCGGCGACCGGGCCGAGGCTGCCGTGCGCGACGGAACCCCGGTCGCGAAGACCACGCACGGCGGGTCGGGCCCCTCGGCACCACTGCTGGCGGGCGGCGCCGCCGCGGTGCTGCTGCTCACCGGGGGCGCCGCCCTCGCTCTGCGGCTGCGTCGTCCACGACGACGCTGAAGCAGACGATCCGGTCGGTCAGTTGACGTAGACCCGGACTCCCGCGTCGGTGACAGGTGCGTACTTCGCCGTGAAGTAGCCGTTGGCGAAGCACAGCGACGAGCCGGACGTCTTGGTGAACTGCTGGTTGGTGAAGGTGATGCTGCTGTCGGCGTTGTCGGACTTACCGGTCAGGCTGGGCGCCTGGTACACGCAGGTCACGGTGCCCAGCAGCGTGCGCAGCTGGACGGTGGCCTGGATGACGGAGCCGCTCGCGGGCGAGACGGTGAGGGTGCCGCCCGAGGTGATCGTCGCGGAGTAGGGCAGGTTGTTGATGGTGATGCCGTTGACGCCCAGGACACCGGTGACGTTGCTGGTGCAGGTGGTGTTGTCGAAGGTGTGCGCGGTGACGGACTCGGTGGCCGTGCCGGGTGCGGTCGGGTTCCCGGTGACCTTGGCGGTGAACTGCGAGCCGGTGCACTTGATCCCGCTGGTGCCGGTCGCGCTGGAGTAGAAGGTGGCGGAGGTGCCGGAGGCCAGCGGGGCGGTGAGGGTGTCGCCGACGGCGACCGCGGTGCCACCGGTGCTGCCGGTGGTGAGGACCGTGCCGGCTGCGGAGGCCGGGGTGGCCCACGTGAGGGCGAGCGCCGTCGCGGTGCCGGCAAGAGCGAGGAGGGAACGCGTACGCATGGGGGTGCCTCTCTTCCGAAGTGGGGGGACAGATGAGGTGAGGTGGGGGGTGGGAATCGGTGCGGATGCCGCCGGCGCGGGGCCGTCACGCCTTCTCCGTACGCGGCGGACCCGCGACGGCGGCACACCGGGCACCGGCCGAAGGCCTCGGGGGAAGACCTCCGGCCGGGCCGGGTACAGGGGCGGCCCGACATGGAGAGAACGAGGGAAGTGACCGTGCCGGGGCCGCACTGAGAGGTGGAGCGGTTGCCGTGACAGGGCCGGGAACGCGGCCGGTGCCGCACGAGGGACGCGGCGGATGCCACGCCTGACGCGACGGGTGCCGCTTGCTGGATCCGGCGCCACGGATCCATGGAAACAGGGGAAGTTGTAGACCTGATCAACCGTCAGGGTCAAGTGGTTGAAGGACAGTTGAGCCAGGCTGGTTGCGGTCCGCGCACATCCGACACCCTTTTTTCACATCTCCCTTGACCCCTGAATGTAACCGGCGGTAACTTCCTCGAAGGCTACTGCCGCGTAACGAGAAAGCCCTTGCGCCCGCCGGGAGTTGCGAGGAGACGTGCGCGGCATCCGCTGTCCGCGCCAGGACACCGCGCCACTGAAGCCCAACCCGCATTGACCCGCGCTCATGGGAGCAGACATGGCCTCGTCCCCGGACGTCCCGTCCACCGGCAACACCCCCGACAGCCCGGGAAGCGACACCCCGGGAAGCGACACCCCGCCCGAAGCCCGGAACGCCGCCGGGACCACCGCCGGCGAGAGACGCGGGCGCGTCCGGGCCCGCCGGGCCGCCGTGATGGCGGTGCCCGCCACCCTGGTCGCCGCCGGCCTCGCGGTCCTCACCGCGCAGGGAGCGCTGGGTGTGCAGTTCTCCATCTCCGGCATGCCGTTCACGGTCACCGCCACGGAACTCAACGGCACCGGATTCGAGCAGTTCGGCGGGCTCGACAACATGGCGGAGGGCAGCCCCAACGCCGGGGACACCGGCGGCCAGGTGCTCGTCGTCACCTCCGCGATCAAGCACGCCACGCTCACCAAGCTGTGCCAGAGCGTCGACCTGGGCGGAACCAACCTGCTGATCACCGCGGGAGGCGGGTCCGAGAAGGTCAGCGCGACCGACCTGACCACCGACTCCACCGAGCTGTCCGGTGACGCGGCGTTCAACAACATCGAGATCGGCAACGACGCCAGCACGTTGAACAAGGCGGGTGTGAAGGGTCCGATCGGCGTCTTCAGCCAGCAGGCCGACACCGTGCGGATCGCTAACCTGCGGCAGACCAACTACGCCACGACGGCTGGTGTGTTCAAGCTGCCGGGTCTCAAACTGCGCTTCAGCGACTCGGGTTGCTGATCGCCGTGCCGGAGCGTCCACGTCCAGGACCGAGGCTCGCCTTTCGCGGATGGCGGGCCCGCCGGCCGTTCTGGGGCGGGCTGCTGCTCGCCCTCGGCGGCGGCGAGATCCTGCTCACCGAGAAGGCCTCGCTGAAGGTCGTACTGCACATCGGCATGCAGGGCCTGGCCGGCTATCTGCTGCCGACCCTCATGGTGCTGCTGGGCCTGCTGATCCTCTTCAACCCCTCCCAGCGGCTCTTCTACTCCATCACCGGCATCCTGCTCTCCCTGGGCAGCTGGCTCACCTCCAACCTGGGCGGCTTCTTCATCGGCCTGCTCCTCGGCGCCATCGGCAGCTGCCTCGCCTTCGGCTGGCTCCCGGACCAGGAACCACGCGTCAGCCGCCGCAAACGCCGCAAGCAGCAGCGGGCCGAGGCACACACCCTGACGTCGGAGGGCGCGGGCACGGCCTGACCCGGAGCCTGGACGAGGATGCCGGCCCAGCGCGGGCTCGGTGCGCGCCGGGCCGTCCTTGACGCTGGGCCGTTCTCGGCGCTGGGTCGTCCTTGACGCTGGGCCCGTTCTCGGCGCTGGGCCGTCTTGGCGGCGGGTGACGGCGCCGATGCCGGGTGTCGGTGACGGAGTGGCTTTGGCGGCGGGTGACGGCGCCGATGCCGGGTGTCGGTGATGGAGTGGCTTTGGCGCCGGTCTCGGTGGTCGAGTGGCCTTGGCCGGGCCTCGGTGCGGGGGGGGACGGACCCCTGCTTGGTTCCCCGGAGCGGAGGAGGCCGGAACCGGGCCGGATCACAGGCCAGAGGTCCCCCGAACAGGTGACTTGGGAACTTCTTTGCGCTCGCCGGGAGTTCATCGGGCAGTCGGACGGCGATGGAGCCGCCCGGGTGACGCGATGAACGAAGGAGCTACGGCATGGTGTTCAAGAGGCTGCTGGGCGCGATCGGGGTCGGCGGCCCCTCCGTGGACACGGTGCTGGACGGCGGCGCGGCGCTGCCCGGCGGCACCCTGTCGGGCCGGGTCCTGCTGCGGGGCGGTGCGACGGCCGTGGAGGTCGAACACATCGGCCTGGAGCTGATCGCCCGTGTGGAGGCGGAGCACGCGGAGGGCGAGAGCGAGGGCACGGTCGCCTTCGAGCGGTTCACCGTCGGCGGCGGTTTCCGACTCGGCGAACAGGAGGAACGCGAACTGCCGTTCAGTGTCCCGCTCCCTTGGGAGACCCCGGTGACCGAACTGTACGGGCAGCCGCTCGGCATCGTGCTGGGCGTGCGGACCGAGGTCGCGGTGGCCGGCGCCCGGGACAAGGGCGACCTGGATCCGCTCGCCGTCCGTCCCCTGCCCGTGCAGGAGGCCGTGCTGGAGGCCCTCGGCGCACTGGGCTTCGGCTTCCGCTCGGCCGACCTGGAGTACGGCCGCATCGGCGGTACGGGGCAGCAGTTGCCGTTCTACCAGGAGATCGAGCTGACCCCGGCCCCTCAGTACGCGCACGCGGTGAACGAGATCGAGCTGACCTTCCTCGCCTCGCCCCTGGGCGTGGAGGTGGTCCTGGAGGCGGACAAGCGGGGCGGCCTGTGGTCATCGGGGCACGACGCCCTGACCCGTTTCACCGTGCGTCACGAGGACGCGCCGACCCTCGACTGGCAGAGAGAGGTGGACGGCTGGATCCGCCAGGTGACCGAGCACCGCGACGCCTACGACAGCCATGCGGCGTACGGCCACGGCGGCGCGCACCAGCCCGGTCTCCACTCCGTCGACGCCCACCGCTCCGGCCCGGGCCTGGGCACGGCCGTGGCCGCCGGTGCGGCGGGCCTCGCCGTGGGTGTCGTGGGCGGCATGGTGGCCGCGGAAGTCGTCGACGAGATCGGGGACTTCTTCGAGGGAGAGGAGGACGAGGGCGACGAAGGGTAGGAGAGAAGCGGGAGGAGGGGGCCGCTCAGCCGGCGGAGCCCTGCGTACCGTCCTCTTCCTTCATCGCCTTGGCCTCGCTCTTGAGGATGCGCATGGACTTGCCCAGCGCCCGGGCGGTGTCGGGGAGCTTCCGGGACCCGAACAGCAGGAGGAACACGACCGCGACGATCAGCAGATGCCAGGGCTCAAGTCCGTTGCGGAGCATGACCGCCCCCTTCCTTGTCTCGCTTGCCTCACTTTGCGGCAACGCTTGCCATGTTGCGCAACTGTACAACCCGGCCTCGGGGCGGGAAAGCGCACACCCGCCCCGGGACAGGCGTTGGTGCCGGGCCGAGCACGAAGGCGGGTTACGGCACACGCCGACCGTGGCGGGCCACCCAGCCGACCGAGCCGGGCCGCCTGGCCGCCAGGGGCGCCACTGTCCGGCGACCGCTGCGCAGCAACAACAACATGACCAGGGCCTCAGTCTGGGTCTGGGCCTGGGCGTCGGTCTCGGCGGCGGTGAATGCGCGCGGGCCGGTGTCCGGATGCCGGAGCTTCTGGAGGACGGTGCCGGTCCCGCGATCAGAGGTCGGGGAGCCGGTGGGCCGGGACGGCGGCGGGTGCCTCCCGCTCGGCGAGCCGGCCGACGAGGAGGCGTACGACGTCGACCACGGCGGCCTGTTCCGCGGTGTCGACGAAGTAGACCTGGCGGCGGCCCTCGCGGCGGGAGCGGACGAGACCGGCGAGTTTGAGCTTGGTCAGGTGCTGGCTGACGGCGGGCAGGGCGCCGCCGACCCGCTCGGCGAGGCCGGTCACGTCGCTCTCGCCCTGAGTCAGCGCCCACACGATGTGCAGCCGGGCGGGCGCGGCGAGCAGACCGAAGGCGGCGGCCGCCTCGGCGAGCACCTCGGCGGAGGGGTTCTGGTGGCCGGTGCCGGGCGCTGTCGCCACTGTCGCCTTCCTCCGCTGGGTTCGTCCTGGGTTCGTCGCTGTGTACCGGCTGTGTACGCCGTGTCCGCGGACTCAGTGTAGATCTCCGGAACTACCCGGCCGCCCCATTAGTTTCTACGTTGCTGTAGAAGTTACTGTCGGGCTGCCGGAAGCACCCGGCGGACGATATGAGGAGTGCGCATGGCCCTGTGGGACCGCATCAAGGAGTCGGCGTCGCAGATGCAGACGCAGTTGGTGGCGAAGAAGAACGACCTGAAGAGCGGCGCGTTCCGCGATGCGAGCATGGCGATGTGCGCGCTGGTGGCCGCCGCCGACGGGACGGTGGATCCGTCGGAGCGGCAGCGGGTGGCTCAGCTCATCGCCACCAACGAGGTGTTGCAGAACTTCCCGGCGGACGACCTCCGCCGGCGCTTCGAGGAGAACCTGGACAAGCTGACGAGGGACTTCGCCTTCGGCAAGGTGAGCGTGCTGCAGGAGGTCGCCAAGGCGAAGAAGAAGCCGGCCGAGGCGCGGGCCGTCATCCAGATCGGCATCGTCATCGGCGGCGCGGACGGCGACTTCGACAAGGACGAGCAGGCCGTGGTGCGTGAGGCGTGCTACGCGCTGGACCTGCCGCCGCACGAGTTCGACCTCTGAGCCTCCTGTGGAGCGCGTGGATGAGGGCATGTGCGGAGACCTCGGCCGTGCCCTCGTCCACGCCCACATCGAACGCAGCTCAGCACGCCCGCGCTCACCACTCCCCCGCTCACCGCTCCCGCCCTCACCCTCCTTCGCTCAGAACTCGGCGCTCAGAACTCGGCGCTCAGAACTCGGCGCTCAGAACTCGGCGAGTCGGGGCAGGAGTTCCGTCGCCGCCTCGATGTCGCCGCTCAGCGGGCGGTCCTCCAGGCCGGTGGGGAGAACGGCGGCGGCGAGGGTGAGGGCGGGGAAGGCCGGCGGCTCCGGGTGGAGACGCAGGGCCCTGACGGCGGACACCAGTTCGCAGGCGAGGACGGTGGCGTAGGCGGCGCGGGCCCGTTCCGTCTGGCGGGCCGCCTGCCCGGCGAAGCCGGCGGCCTCCTCCAGGCCGTGGGAGAGGACGGCGTGTCCGGCCGAGGCCGGCGCGGCGGCGCTGGAACGCAGCTCGGCGAGCGCCGAGTTGGCGGTGTACTCCAGGATCATCGTGCCGGAGCTGCCGGCCGGGCCGGTGGCGAGAAACGCGGGCAGGCCGGTGAGGTCGGGGCGGCTCAGTGCGGACAGGCGTGCGGCGGAGAGCTGAGCGGTCTTCAGCAGGGCGAGGTTCAGGCCGTCCAGCGCCAGCGCGAGAGGGGCGGCGAAGAAGCCGCCGTGGTGGTAGAGGTGGCCGTCCGGGGTCAGGACGGGGTTCTCCGAGGGGCAGTTGATCTCGGTCTCGACGATCCGGCGCAGCGCGGCCGAGGCTTCGAGGGCGGCGCCGTGCACCTGCGGGAACGCGCGGAATCCGTACGGGTCCTGGATCCGCCGGTCCGCTGCGGGGAGCCCGTTCCCCACGCCCGTCGCCGGGTCGTCGGGCAGGCCGAGCAGACGCCGTACCTCGGCGGCGGCACGGGCCGGGCCCGGGTAGGGCCGCAGGGCGTGCACCGGCGCGGCGTACGCCTCCGCGGAGCCCGACACGGCGGCGAGGGACAGTGCCGCGACCACGTGCGTGGCCCGCAGCAGCAGTTCGGTCTCGTGTCCGGCGAGGGCGGCCTGTGCGAGGGCGAGGGCGTTGCTGCTGAGCAGCGCGAGGGCGTCGCCGGCCCGCAGGGTGACCGGGGCGGGCAGCTCACCGGTGGTCCGGTCTCCCTCGCCGACGCCCCGGGGGCCGGCCTCGCCGAGATGCGCGGCCTCGACCGTCCCGGTCGGATCCGCCGCTGCCGGGACCGGTCGTTGCGCACCAACGCCGACGGTACCGAGGGCCCTGGCGTCGGAAGGCGACCACTCCGCACCGAGCGCACCCCCACCCGGCCCCTCCGCCGGCCCGGCCCCCGATCCGACCGCCGCCCACTCCGCAGTACCCACGTCACCACCCGCCGACCCCCCACCCGGCGCCTCGCCGACCCCGAGCTCCGGCCCGGCCCCCGCCGGCTCCCCCGTCGGCACGGTTCCGTCCGCGTGAGGTGGGGTCGCCGAGTCGTCCGGTGTCAGCCAAGGGCGTTCGCCGAGGAGGGTCAGGCCGGTCTGGGCCAGGGCCGTCAGGTCGCCGGTGCCGACGCCACCGTACTCGTTGACCGCCGGGTGCACGCGGAGGCGGAGGGCGTCGGTGAGGGCGGTGACGAAGGACGGGTGGATGCCGGAGCCGCCGGCGAGGAGCTGGTTGGCTCGGATCGCGAGCATCGCGCGAACCGTGCGGGCCGGCAGCAGCGGACCGGCCCCGCCCGCGTGGCTGCGCAGCAGACGCAGCCCGTGGGCGGTCTCCTCGGCCGGGTCGACGGCGACCGAGCGGTGTGCGCCGACGCCGGTGCCACGGCCGTACCAGCGGCCCGTGGCGGCGAGCCGGTCGGCCGTCTCCCGGGCGCGGCGGACCCGGTCCAGGGCGCCGGGGTCGAGGGCGGGTACGGCCGTACCGTCCGCGAGCCGGATCAGGGCGGGGAGGGTGAGGCCGCCGCCGTCGAGCGGGACGCGGGTGTCCCCTGGCTGCGAGGGCACCCGCGTGGGCAGGTCCACGGTCGTTCCTGACAGTTCCTAATCATTCCGGACGTTCCGGTTGTTGTTCCGGTCGTCCGGGTCGTTCTCTTCCGTCTGCTCACCCTGGGCCGTTCCGGCTGTCACGGCCCTTGCGCGTGGTCCGGCCTCAGCCCAGACCCGCCGACTTCAGCCACGCCTTGGCGACGTCCAGCGGGTCCTTGTTCTGGGCCTGCACCTGGGTGTCCAGGTCCAGCAGGGTCGCGGTGTCGAGCTTCGCGGAGACGGCGTTGAGCGCGGCGACGCCCTCCTTGGACAGCGCGCCCTTGTAGGTGAGCGGCTGGACGTTCTCGAAGCCGAACAGGTTCTTCGGGTCCTGGAGGACGACGAACTTCTCCTTGGAGATGTTCGGGTCCGTGGTGAAGATGTCCGCGGCCTGCACGGCGTCCTTCTTCAGCGCCGCCAGCGTGAGCGGGCCGCCCGCGTCCAGCGCCTTGAAGGACTTGAACTCCAGGCCGTAGACGGACTTCAGGCCCACCAGGCCCTGCTGCCGGGTCTGGAACTCCGGCGAGGCGCCGATGACCAGGTCCTTGGCGACGTCCTTCAGGTCGGCGATGGAGGACTTCTCGGTGAGCTGGTACTTCTTCGCGGTGGCCGCGTTGACCGTGATCGAGTCCTTGTCCTGCGCCGACGCCGGGTCGAGCAGCGTGAGCTTGGAGTCCAGCTTGGCGTTGATGGCGTCCGTGGTCTCCGCGAGGGTCTTCGGGGCGGCCTTCGGGTCGAGGTAGGCCAGCAGCGCCCCGTTGTACTCGGGCAGGACCGATATGGAACCGTTCTTGATCAGCCCGTAGGTGGTCTCGCGGCTGCCGATGTTCGGCTTGTACGTGACCTTGATCCCCTTGGCCTTGAGCGCCTCGCCGTAGATGTCGGCGAGCAGGGTGCTCTCGGGGAAGTTGTTGGATCCGACGACGACGGTGTCGCCGCTGGCCTTGCTGTCGTCCGACAGGGGGTTGTCGGACTTGCCGTCGTTGGAGGAACAGCCCGCCAGCAGAGCCGTAGCCGCCGCGAGGGCGACCGCCGCCGCGCCTCGGTTCCTCCGGATGGACCTGCTGATGTGGGTCGTGGAAGTCACGCGCTGATCCAATCCAGCCAGTTCTCGGTCAGTCAAGGGCATCAGATCACCGATTGGCCTCGATCTGCGGTCACTCGTGCACACAGAGCATTCTCTTTGTAACGGATTCTTGATGAAAGGTGAGCTGATCGACACCTCAAGAGGCCTGTAGTCTCACCCGAGTTGGTATCGACCACAGCGGTGCGCGGGGCCCGCTTCGGTGTCGTGACGCAGGCGTTCCGGGGGCGACACAGCCCTCAGGTCCGGGAGCGACGGCTCCCTTCGGACAAGACACCCATGAAGGAGGCCCGGTGTCCACGAACCAGGTGGACGCGCCCGCCCGGCACGCCCCCACGCGGGGCGGAGCACGGGGTTTCGCCGACCGCTGGCCCTTCAGGCGCAAGCTCAATCTGCTCGTCGGCATCCCCCTCGCGGTCATCGCGGTCCTGCTGGCGTACCTCTTCACCGACCTGGTGCGGCAGTCGTCCAGCGCCGCCTCGGCGGCCCGGCTGGTGCGCGACAGCGCACAAGTGGCGCGGCTGGTGGACCGGGTGGAGGCCGAGCACCAGCAGGCCATCCTGCTCTCGACGCGCTACGAGTCCGGGGACGCGAAGCCGTCGGCGTCCGCCTACCGCGCGGCGCAGCACGCGGTGGACTCCCAGGTGGCGAAGGTGCGCGAGGTGTTCGGGGACCGGCTGCCGGAGGGCGAGGCGCAGGCGCTGCGCGGGGTCGAGGGCCTCACCAGCCTGCGCACCTCGGTGGAGCAGTCGTACCTGCCCGCCGACAACATCGACCCGGCCTACGCGGGCGCCGCCCAGAGCCTGATCGACGGCCTCGGCCTCGACCGCGACGCCGACCTCGCCGAGACCTTCACCGGCAGCCTGCTGGACTCCCTGCTGCGCGCGGACGCCGCCCACGGCGCCTTCGAGACCAATGTGTTCGCCGCCACCACGGGCGACACCAACGCGCAGATCGAGTTCACCAGCGCGGTCGGCGCGTACGAGCTGTACACCCACCAGGCCGAGCGCTTCACCCGGTTCGCCACCGAGGCGCAGGCCGAGCGGTTCTCCGGCATCGAGCACACGCAGGCACAGCGCGAGATCGCCGAGGCGTACGCCGAACTCCAGGTCGGCGTCGGCCGGCTGGAGACGAACGACAAGGGGCGGCTGCGCCGGGCGGTGCAGGACGCGCTGACCGACTACCCCGCCTACCCCGAACAGGCCGCCGCCCGGCTGAAGATCACCACCGCGCTGATCGGCCAGATCGCCGACCGGGCCGACGGCGCCGCCGACGGCGCCCGCTGGCGGGCCGGCCTGCTGCTGAGCGGCGCGCTGATCGCCTTCGCGCTGTGGATCGCCTTCGCGGTGCTGGTGCGCCGCTCGGTGGTCCGGCCCGTGCAGGCGCTCACCGGAGCCGCGCGGGAGGTCGCCGAGGTCGCCGGGCGGGAGCTGGCCCGGGTGGCCGACGACGACGCCGAGGACGACGGACCGCCCCGCTTGCGGGACATGCCGGTCACGGCCCGCGACGAGATCGGCGACCTGGCGGAGGCGTTCAACCGGGTGCAGACCACCGCCGCCGCGCTGCTGGAGCGCCAGGTGCTCAGCCGGCGCAACACCGCGGAGATGTTCGGCAACGTGGGCCGCCGGGTCAGCAACCTGACCACCCGGCAACTCGCGCTGATCGACGCGGTGGAGCGGGGGGAGACCGACCCGGCGCTGCTGGAACGGCTGTACTCCATCGACCACATCGCCGTGCGGCTGCGCCGCAACGCCGACAGCCTGATGCTGCTGGCCGGCATCCGCGAGACGGTGCTGGACGCGGGCCCGACATCGCTGTCCACCGTCGTACGGGCCGCGCTCGGGCAGATCGAGGGCTACCAGCGGGTACGGCTGTACGCCGCGTCGGACGCCCTGGTGGAACCGGACGTCATCGGTGACCTCACGCTGATGGTGGCCGAACTGCTGGAGAACGCGGTGTCGTTCTCGCCCGAGGGCAGCCCCGTCGAGGTCACCGTCCGCTCCGGCGCCGAGGGCACGCATGTCGTGATCACCGACCACGGCCTCGGCATGAGCGCCGAGCGGCTCGCGGAGGAGAACGCCCGGCTGATCCGCCGGGAGCGGCTGGACCTGGTGCCGACGAAGGTGCTGGGCCTGTTCGTGGTGGGCGCGCTGGCCCGCCGCTGGGAGATCGCGGTCGAGCTGACCCGCACGCCGGGCGGCGGTGTGACGGCCGAGGTGACGCTGCCGGCTTCGCTGCTGCTGGCGCCGGGCGCGGGGGCCGAGGCTCCGGTGACCGCGGCGCCCGCGCCGGTGGCCGGGGTGTCCGGCCCGGTACCCGCGCGGGGCGCGCTGCCGCCGGACACCACCCACGAGAAGCCACCGGCCGACGGCACCGCCCCGGACGAGCCCGCCCGCGCCGAACACGGCGGCCCGCTCCCCCGCCGGGTCCCCCGCCGCGCACCGCAGGGCACCGACGCGCCGGCCCCTTCGAGGGAGCAGGCGCCCGGCGACGTGGAACGCACCGGGCGCCCGCTGCGCCGCCGGGTGCGCGGGGCCACGCTGCGCACCACCGCCGGCGCCGCGCCGACGGTGCCGAAGACCGTACGGCCGCTGGACGCCGAGGCCGTCCGCAGCGCGCTGGAGGAGTTCGAGGACGCGGTGGAACGCGCCCGGCGGGACAGCGACACGGGCAGCTTCACCCGCCCGGTGACCACCGGTACGGCTCCGCACGGGAGCGGCACGGCCACGGTGGCGCGCCCGGACGGTGGGACGCCCGCATCGCACCGGGCCCGCCCGGACAGCGCCGCCGGGGCTCCGCGCACGTCCCTGCCGGACGCCACCCCGCGGGCCACGCGGCCACCGCACCCGGACGACGCCCCGCCCGACGGCGACGGCACCCCGGCCACCGACCCCCCACAGCACCCCGCCCCCACACCCCCGACCACCCCGCCGCACGACCCGAACCACCTTCCGGAAGGAGCCGAGCAGTGAGCACGTCGACAGGTGACAGCCCGACGGGCGGCACCACGCCGACCGACCTGCAGGCAGCCGCGGCCGACTTCACCTGGCTGCTGAACCGCTTCGCGACCGAGACCGCCGGCGTCGTCGACGCCATCGCCGTGTCCTCCGACGGCCTGCTGATCGCGGTGTCACAGCTGCGCGAGCACGCCGACTCCGAGCGGCTCGCGGCGATCGTGTCCGGCATCACCAGCCTGGCCGCGGGCGCCTCCGGCAACTACGGCCTCGGCGGCCTGAACAAGGTCATCATCGATCTGGAGGGCGGTCACGTCATCGTCTCCGCGATCGGCAGCGGCGCCGTGCTCGGCGTCGTCACCGACAAGGAGGCGAAGCTCGGCAACATCGCCTACGAGATGACGCTGTTCGCCAACCGCGCCGGTGCCGCGCTGAGCCCGCAGCTCGTGCTGGAGCTGAAGAACAGCGTGGGCGCGGCGGCGGCCCGCTGAGGAGGAGAAGGTTTCCATGGCGGACGGTATGCGGGACGGCATTCCGCCCCCGGGCCCGGACCCGGTCGGCCCCGTCCCCGCCGTACGGCCGTACCTGGTCACCGCCGGCCGGGTCGCGGACGCCGCCTCCGGCCGGGCGCTGCCCGTGGAGACCCAGGTGGTGTCCACCGCCGACGGTCTCGACGCGCTCGGCCGGCTCTCCTTCGAGCAGCACGACATCGTCGCCGCCTGCCGGCTGCCGCAGTCGATCGCGGAACTCGCGGCCCGGCTGCGGCTGCATCTCAACGTGGTCCGCGTCCTGGCCGAAGACCTGCGCGAGGCGGGCCAGTTGGCGGTGTACGTGCCGGACGCCGAGGCCACCCACGACGCGTCCGTCCTGCGCAGGGTTATCGATGGCCTGCGGGCCATCCCCGACTCCCGAGGGGTACCGAGTGACACCGACTGAACCGCTCCTGGCCCGGGGCCCGGCCGCGCCCGCGGCGGTGCGGCCGCCGCTGCCGGTGAAGATGGTGATCGCGGGCGGTTTCGGCGTGGGCAAGACCACGGCCGTCGGCGCGATCTCGGAGATCGAGCCGCTGACCACCGAGGCGTCGATCACCGAGGTCGCGGCCGGTGTGGACGACCTGACGCACACCCCGTGCAAGACCACGACGACCGTCGCGATGGACTTCGGCTGCATCACCATCGACCCGACGTTGAAGCTGTACCTGTTCGGCACGCCCGGGCAGGAACGGTTCGGGTTCATGTGGGACGACATCGTGGAGGGGGCGGTCGGCGGGCTCGTCATCGTCGACACCCGCCGGCTGGACGACTGCTACGCGGCCGTGGATTACTTCGAGCACAAGGGCATCCCGTTCGCCGTCGCGGTGAACGCCTTCGACGGCCGGGTGGAGCACGCCCTGGAGGACGTCCGCTGGGCGCTGGACGTCTCCGACGGCGTGCCGGTCGTGGTGTTCGACGCCCGGGAGCGGGGCTCGGTGCGGGACGCGCTGCTCGTCGTACTCGAACTCGCGCTGGCCCGCACCGAGCGGTGACCGTCAGGCGCTGCGGCGTACCCCCGGCGACACCGTGATGCGGGACGCCGCCCAGAACACGGCGAGCGTCGCAAGGGCGAGGCCGGCGACGAGCGTGGCGCCGCCGACGACCTTCTCGTAGTTCTTCTGGTAGAGGCCGTCGATGATGTAGCGGCCGAGGCCGCCGAGGCTGACGTAGGCGGCGATGGTGGCGGTGGAGACGATCTGGATGGCCGCCGTGCGCAGGCCGCTGAGGATCAGCGGCAGCGCGACCGGCACCTCCACCTGGAGCAGCACGCGCGCCTCGGGCATGCCCATGCCCCGGGCCGCGTCCACCGGGGAGGGATCGACGGAGCGGACCGCCTCGTAGGTGGTGACCAGGATCGGCGGTACGGCGAGCACGACCAGCGGGATCATCACCGGCAGCAGACCGAAGCCGATCCAGATGAACATCAGCACGAGCAGGCCGAAGCTGGGCAGCGCGCGGCCGGCGGTGGCGATGAGCGCGAGGGCGTTGCCGCCGCGCCCGGTGTGGCCGGTGAGCAGGCCGACGGGCAGCCCGATCGCGGTGGCGATCAGCAGGGCTTCCAGGGAGTACTTGATGTGCTCGGCGAACCGGGTGGGGATGCCGTCGTAGCCGTGCCAGTGGGCGCTGTCGCTGAAGAAGGCGTGCGCGAAGTTCAGGACGTTCACCGGGCGGCACCCTTCCGCGGCATCCAGGGGGTGAGGAGGAGGCGGACGAGGACCAGTACGGCGTCGGCGAGGATGCCCAGCACCGCGATGGTCAGGACGGAGTTCACGGCGAGGGCGGGCCGGTGGTAGGTCTGGGCGTCGTAGAGCATGTTGCCGAGGGCGCCCTGGTTGCCGATGAGCATGCCGACGCTGACCAGGGAGATGCTGGAGACGGTGGCCACCCGCAGCCCGGCGATGATCGCGGGTACGGCTATGGGCAACTGCACCTGGAAGTACCGGCGTACGGCCCCGAAGCCCATGGCCTGGGCGGCGGCCAGGGTCTCCGGCGGCACCGAGCGGACGCCGTCCACGATCGCAGGGACGAGCACCACCAGGCTGTAGAGCGCGAGCGGGATCATCACCGTGGTCTCGCTCTGTCCGAAGTAGTCGATGAGGACGACGAAGAAGGCGAGGGACGGGATGGCGTAGAGGACCGTGGTGATGCCGAGGACGGGCGGGTAGATCCAGCGGAAGCGCACGCACAGCTGGGCGATCGGCAGCGAGACGAGCAGTCCGGCCAGCACCGGCAGCAGGGCCTCGCGCAGATGCAGCCCGATGAGACCGAGGTAGCTGTGCTGGAGGTCGCTCGGGAGGTCGAAGAAGCCGCTCATCGCCCGGCCTTCGCGTCGGCGTGCTCCGCCACCTGGCTGTGGGCCGCGCGGATCGCCTCACCGATGACCTGCTGGGAGACGACACCTACCGCGCGTCCCTCGCCGTCCACCGCGACGGCCCAGCCGGTCGGCGAGAGCACCGCCCCGTCGAGCGCGGTGCGCAGCGAGTCGGTGCCGGGCACGAACGGCCGCCCGTGGTCCAGGAGTCCGTCCCGGTCGATGGCGCCGGCGGTGAGCCGGTCCGGTTCGCTCCAGCCGAGCGGCCTGCCGTCGAGGTCGGTGACGAGGAGGTAGGGGGCCGTGGCCGCCCGGGCGGCGAGCTTGCCGGCGTCGGCGTCGATCGGGACGACGGGCCCGGTCTGCAACTCCAGTCCGGCGGAGGGGAAGAAGGAGAGCCGGCGGATGCCGCGGTCGGCGCCGAGGAAGTCCTCCACGAAGGGGTCGGCGGGCGCGCTGAGCAGTTCGGCGGGCGGGGCGAACTGGGCGAGCCGGCCGCCGGTGCGCAGCACGGCGACCTTGGTGCCCAGCTTGATCGCCTCGTCGATGTCGTGCGTGACGAAGACGATGGTCTTGCCCAGCTCGTCCTGGATGCGCAGGAGTTCGTCCTGCAGTCCCTTGCGGACGACGGGGTCGACGGCGGAGAACGGCTCGTCCATCAGCAGCACCGGCGGGTCGGCGGCGAGGGCGCGAGCCACGCCGACGCGCTGCTGCTGGCCGCCGGAGAGCTGGTACGGGTACCGCTTGGCCAGCGCGGTGTCGAGCCCCACCCGTTCCATCAGCTCGGCGGCCCGGGCCCGGGCCCGCTGCTTGGTCCAGCCGAGCAGGCGGGGCACGGTGGCGATGTTGTCCAGGATGGTGCGGTGCTGGAACAGCCCGGCGTTCTGGATGACGTAACCCATCGACCGGCGCAGGGTGTTGACCGGCTGCTGCCGGATGTCCTGGCCGTCGAGGAGGATGCTGCCCTCGCTGGGCTCCACCATCCGGTTGATCATCCGCAGGGTCGTCGTCTTGCCGCAGCCGGAGGGCCCGACGAGGACGGTGATCGCGCGGTCCGGTATGTCCAACGACAGCCGGTCGACCGCGACCGTACCGTCCGGATACCGCTTCGTGACTGAATCTATCCGTATCAAAACGCCGCGTACCCTTCGGGCGACCGATCCTGGGCTGATGCGGGGAGAGTCTAGACCGCCAGTGTTTCGGCGCTTTGGCGGCACCATGGCCCACGTGCCGGCCACTTGTCGGCGGTGATGGGCAACCGGCGCCGGCGCATGGCCGGTTGTCCGTGCTCGCCGCCTGCATCAGGGCCCGGTCGGGGCGGCACGGCGGGGGTCATGGAACACCTCGCCGGACTCGGCCTGCCGAGGACCCCTTCGGGCGGCCCCGTCACCCCCGCACCCCCGCCCCCGTCCCCGCCGGACCCCCCTGGCGCGTATGCGGGCGCGCCGCCAGGATCGCGACGTCGTCTTCGGCGTGGCGGACGTCCAGGCGGCTGAGGATGGTGTCCAGGACCGCGTCGAGGGGGTCTGTGGCGGTGAAGCGCAGGGCGGCCAGCCGGGCCAGGGAGCGGTCGATGTCCTCGCCGCGGTGTTCCACGAGCCCGTCGGTGAACGCCACGAGCGTCTGGCCGGGCGCAAGCCGGTGCGTGGCCGACTCGTACCCGCCGAGCCCGGTGCCCAGCGGCGGCCCGACCGGCACGGGCAGCAGACCGGTCGCGCCGTCCTGGTCGATCAGCGCGGGCGGCAGATGACCGGCGCTGGCGAGCGTGACCTGCCCCCGGCCGGGATCGACTCGGGCGAGCAGACAGGTCGCGGGCCTGCGTTCGGCCTCCTTGGAGGCGATGTCGTCCATCTGCCGCAGCACCCGGTGCGGGGGGAGGTCGGCGGAGGCGATGTAGCGCAGGGAGGAGCGGTAGGCGCTCATGTCGACGGCGGATTCCAGGCCGTGCCCCATGACGTCGCCGACGACCAGCAGGGTCCGGCCGAAGTGCAGCCGGACGGTCTCGCACCAGTCGCCGCCGACCAGGGTGCTCGGGCCCACCGGCAGATAGCGGATGGCGACGTCCAGGTTGGGGTGCGGCCGGCCGGGCTCGGCGAGCAGGGCGCGCTGGAGGTCACCGGCGGTACGGCTGACCTGCTCGTGGACGCGGGCGTGCCGCAGGTGGGAGGCGGCGCGCTCGGCGAGCAGGGCGAGCAGTTCGGCCTCGGCGCGCCGCAGCGCTCCCCCGGGCCGCGCCCACACCAGGACGCCGTACACCTCGTCCCCGCTGGTCAGTGGGACGCACAGACCGGCGCCCCGGGTGGTACCCGCGTACTCCAGCCAGGGTTCCGGCGCCGCCCCGGCGGCCGGGACGTGCGCCTCGCGGGCCGCCGCGGCGGCCCACCGGACGTCGGGCAGCAGCCCGGCGTCCCCGGTGACCGCGGCGTACTCGGAGACGGTGTCCCCAGTGCGGCCCATCACAGCGGCGGCTCCCCCGGCCAGCCGCACGGCGGCCCGGGTCAGCTCGGTGCGGGTGGTGGCCGCGTCGAGGGTCGTACCGATCCCGGCCAGGGTCTCCCGCAGGTCGGCCGGCCGCGCACCGGGCCGCGCGGGCTGCTCGGCCTCGCCGGGGCCGCTGCCGTCCCGGCGGCGGGCTCGCTCGACGGGCAGGGGCCTGCGACGGGAACGGATCCACCGCGCCACACCCAACACCCTCACAGAATCTCAAACCGGGGCGACCAGGGCACCAGCCCCGGCCGCCCCGGCGGAGGGACGTCAGCCCTGCTGGGGCTCCAGCCGCAGGGAGATGGAGTTGATGCAGTACCGCTGGTCGGTGGGGGTGGGGTACCCCTCACCCTCGAAGACGTGCCCGAGGTGGGAGCCGCAGCGGGCGCACCGCACCTCGGTGCGGACCATCCCGTGCGAGCGGTCCTCGATCAGCTCGACGGCGTCGGTGTCCTTCGGGTCGTAGAAGGACGGCCAGCCGCAGTGCGACTCGAACTTGGTGTCGGAGGTGAACAACTCGGCGCCACAGGCCCGACAGGAGTAGACGCCCTTGGTCTTGGTGTCCGTGTACTCACCGGTGAAGGCCGGCTCGGTGGCGGCCTGGCGCAGTACCGCGTACTCGGCGGGGGTCAGCTCCGCGCGCCACTGCTCGTCCGGCTTCTCGACGTCGTACGACATCAGTTCTCAGCCCCTTTACTGCGACAGGCGGTCCAGGATCAGCGGGCCCAGGTCTGTCACGTCTCCCGCGCCCATGGTGAGAACGAGATCACCGGGCTTCGCCATTCCCGCGACCACCGCGGGGATCTCCGCCTTGTCGGACACGGCCGTGACGTCGGCGCCGGCCGCGCGCGCGGCCTCGATGATCAGCTCGCTGGTGACGCCGGGGATCGGGTCCTCGCGGGCCGGGTAGATGTCGAGGACCAGCGAGGCGTCGGCGAGGGCCAGCGCCTGCCCCATCTCCTTGCCCAGTTCCTGGGTGCGGGAGAAGAGGTGCGGCTGGAAGACGACGAGGATGCGGGCGTCACCGGCGGCGGCGCGCATGGCCTCCAGGTCGGCGGTCATCTCGGTCGGGTGGTGGGCGTAGGAGTCGATCACCTGGACGCCGGCCGCCTCGCCCTTGAGCTGGAGGCGCCGCTTGACGCCGGTGTAGGCGGCGAGCGCGGGCGCCAGCTCGGCGGCCGGGACGCCGAGGGCGGCACCGGCGGCGAGGGCGGCGACCGCGTTCAGGGCGTAGTGGCGGCCCGGCACGGACACCTCGAAGGTCAGCTCCTGCCCGTCCAGCACCACGGTGACCCGGCTCTTCAGCCCCTGCGGGACGACCGCCAGGACGCGGACGTCGGCGTCGGCCGCCTCGCCGTAGGTCACGATCCGCACGTCCCGGCCCCGCACGCGCCGGGTCAGCTCGCGGGCGCCCTCGTGGTCGGCGGAGACGACCAGCGTGCCGCCCTCGGTGATCCGGTCCACGAACGTCTCGAAGGACTCGTAGATCTCGTCGATCGAGGCGTAGTTGGCGTGGTGGTCCAGCTCGACGTTGAGGACGATGGCGACCTCGGGCGCGTACTTGTGGAAGCTGCGGTCCGACTCGTCGGCCTCGGCGACGAAGATGTCGCCGTCGCCGTGCAGCGCGTTGGAGCCGGGCGCGTCCAGGTCGCCGCCGATGGCGTACGACGGCTTCAGGCCCAGCTCGGTGAGCGAGACCGCCAGCATGGAGGTGGTGGTGGTCTTGCCGTGCGTGCCCGCCACGGCGATCGGCCGCAGCCCCTCCATCAGCGCGGCCAGCGCGTCGGAGCGGTGCACCACCGGGATGCCCAGCTCGGCGGCGCGGGCCAGCTCGGGGTTGTCCTTCCGGATGGCCGACGACACGACGACGCAGCTGGCGTCGTCGGCGAGGTGCTCGGCGGCGTGCCCGATGTGCACGGTCGCGCCCAGCGCCCGCAGCGCCTCGGCGGTCGCCGACTCCTTGGCGTCACTGCCGGCGACCTCGGCCCCGCGCTGGGCCAGGATCTTGGCGATCCCCGACATCCCGGCGCCGCCGATGCCGATGAAGTGCGGTCGGTCCATGGCGTCAGGAAGGCCGGGTGCCATGCGTTTCTCCCCAGAGACGGTACGGGCTAGAGCAGGCCTAGCCTATGCGCTCGGGCACCGGCCGCCTCGCACGCACCCGCGCCCCGCGAACGCACCGCGACCCTGACGGCGCTCACCGGCCGGCCCGGCGTCGCGGCCACGCCGGTCCGGCGGAGCGGCTACGCCTTGCTGTGCGAGAACAGCTTCAGCACCGGCACCCCCACCTTGTGCCGGGCCCGGGAGGCCCAGTCCCGGTGGAAGAACTCCTCCACGTAGTGCGGGTCCGTCAGCACGATCACCTCGTCGGCGCCCACCTCGGCCACCAGCGACTTCAGCGCGTCCAACGGGTGGTCCTCGACCAGCCGCCCCTCCGCCGGGCTCCCCGCGGAGCGCAGGGCCTGGAGCGACACGTCGAGGGCCTGTTGCCCCACGCTCCGGGCCTCCTGCCCCTCCGGCGTCTCGCCTTCGCGCACCGCCTCGTCGAGTTCGCCGAGCGCGATGTCGTCGATGGCCCGCAGCAGCCGGTCCGCCTGCTCGCCGCGCGGCTGGAGCAGGACGTGGAAGGAGACGGGCTCGTCCCCGTGCAAGGTGGTGACGAACTCCACGTCGGCGGACGTCAGGGCCTTCTCGATCATCAGAACGCTTGTGAACACCAGGCGCCTCTCTCCTCCGAGGGCCCGGCAGGGCCCGTGCGGAAACCATCCTTCCCCGTGATCGCACGGGTACTGCCGGACCGAGTCCGTCTGCCGGAAGCTAATCGGAACGGTCGATTCCGCCGATATCGGGACTGACGGTGACATCAGCACCAACGGTGGCGTCAGGACCGACAGTAACGACCGAACAGAAATCCGTCCTGCTCCAGCAGGGACACGAGTTCGAACCGGTGCGGGACGGCCACCGACGGCCCCCCGGCGATCCGCTGCGCGTTCCCCGCGGTGAGCGTCGGCGAGACCGTCAGGCACAGCTCGTCCAGCACCTCCGCGGCGATGAGCTGGCCGAGCAGCCGGGGCCCGCCCTCGGTGAGCAGCCGGGTGTGGCCGAGGCCGGCCAGGGCCTGGACCGCGCGAGCGGGCTCGACGCCCATGCCCTCGCCGGCGATCACCACCTGGGCTCCGGCCCGCTCGGCGGCGGCGATCCGGTCGGGGGCGGCCGCGGCGCCGGTGAGGATCAGCGTGGGCACCAGGGGCGAGGTGAACAGCGGCAGCGTGAAGTCCAGCTCCAGGCTCGCGGTGACGATCGCGATCGCCGGGACCGCGGTCTGTCCGGCGGCCGCGCGGGCCCCGGCGAACTCGTCCCGCACACGGGCGGGCCGGTACCCCTCCTGCCGTACCGTTTCCGCGCCGACCACGACGACGTCCGCGAGCGCCCGCAGCGTGCCGAAGATCCGCATGTCGGTGGCGCTGGAGATGGGCTGCGAGCGGCCCTCGTGCTGGGCGGCGCCGTCGAGCGAGGAGACCATGTTGGCCCGCAGCCACGGCCGCGGGGCGCCCGGCGCGGGGTCCGGGTAGGCGTACGCGGCGGCCAGCTCGGCGAGGCTCCACTCCCGGTCCACGACCGCGGCGGCCCCGACGGGCCCCCCGACGGGCGGGCGGACCCCGCCACCCGGTGCGCCGGCACCCGCGGCACCACCCGCCGCACCGCCCGGCGCACCGGCCCCCGCGGTACCACCGACCTCGCCGGCGGCACCGCCCTGACCTGCCGGGCTCACCTCCCCCGCCGGACCGCGCCCGGGGGTCCGAGCACCCCCCGCGGGGGCCTGGGCTGCTGTTTCTTCGGTCACAGGGAACAGGCGTCGCATGCCGTGCAGTGTGACACGGCGCTTAGCATGGAGAACTGTGTCGTCCTCCACCGCCGCCCCCGGTTCCAGCCCGCTGCCGGAAGCCGGCCCCCTGTCCCTGTGCGCCCGTGAGCCGCACGTGCCCGCGGAGCGGCTGGTCGCCGAGATGGTGCCGCCGCCGCGCTTCGACTCGGTCCGCTTCGCCACGTACATCCCGGACCCGAACCAGCCCAGCCAGACCGAGGCCGTCCGGGTCCTGGAGGGCTTCGCGGCCGGGCTCGGCGGGGCGCACGCCTCCGGCGCCGGCAAGCGCGGCCTCTTCGGCTTCGGCAGGGCCAAGGCGCCCAAGACCCCGGCCGGCCCGCGCGGGGTGTACCTGGACGGCGGTTACGGCGTCGGCAAGACCCACCTGCTCGCCTCCCTGTGGCACGCCACCCCCGCCGAGCCGTCCCGCAAGGCGTTCGGCACCTTCGTGGAGCTGACCAACCTGGTCGGCGCGCTCGGCTTCCAGCAGACCGTGCGGACGCTCTCGGAGCACAGGCTGCTGTGCATCGACGAGTTCGAGCTGGACGACCCCGGTGACACTGTCCTGGTGTCGACGCTGCTCGGCAAGCTGGTCGAGGCGGGTGTGGCGCTCGCCGCCACCTCCAACACGCTGCCCGGCAAGCTCGGCGAGGGGCGGTTCGCCGCCGCCGACTTCCTGCGCGAGATCCAGGGCCTGTCGGCCCACTTCCGCACCCTGCGCATCGACGGCGAGGACTACCGGCACCGCGGCCTGCCCGAGGCCCCGGCACCCTTCTCTGACGAGGAGGTCATGAAGACGGCGTTCGCCACCGAGGGCGCCTCGCTGGACGACTTCGCGCATCTGCTGGAGCACCTGGCGAAGGTGCACCCGAGCCGGTACGGCGCGCTCACCGACGGGGTGCGGGCGGTGTGCCTGACCGGTGTGAAGCCGGTGCCGGACCAGTCGACGGCGCTGCGCCTGGTGGTGCTCGCGGACCGGCTCTACGACCGCGAGGTCCCGGTGCTGGCCTCGGGGCTGCCGTTCGACCGGCTGTTCAGCGAGGAGATGCTGAACGGCGGCTACCGCAAGAAGTACTTCCGCGCGATATCCCGGCTCACCGCGCTGGCCCGGGACGCGAAGGGACTGGTCGGCGCCTAGCCGTCACGCCGCCCGCCCAATAGTCGATCAAGCCCTGCGGGTCAAGGGCGGGTTCACGCCACGCCACCCGCACTTTTCACGCTCTCTTGCGCGCTTAACGCGCAGTTAACCCTGCAAAGGACTTTGCAGGGTTAACGTGTTTCTTGACCATCCATTGACCAATCCTTGGTCTGGACAAGAAAAGCGAACACGGCGGAGGGGGGCTCATGTTCCGAGGTGCGACCGTACGGACGCTGCTCACCCTCCTCGGCGCGACACTGCTCGCCTTCCCGCTCTTCACTCCCGCGGAATCCTTCGCACCCGCGCACACGTTCGGTCAGGTGCTGGCCAAGGCCGAGACCGGAACCACCTCCTCCGCACTGCCGGTACGCGAAGGGGCGGCGGACAAGGTCCGCGCCCCCGGCTGCCCGGGCGACCCCGCGGGCATCCCGCACGTGCGCGACCGGCAGCGCGGCCCGGCCTCCGGCTGCGCGCAGGAGCGCACCCTCATATCCGGCCGGACGGCCGAGACGGGCCCGTCGGAGCCCTCCGGCGGGCCGCACCACCCCACCCCGAGAGCCTCCAGAGCCCACGCGCCGGCAGCGCTCCAGGTCTTCCGCTGCTGACGGACGGGCAGCTCTCTCCCCCCACAACCGTCGTTCAAGTCCGACGCGCCGGGCAGGCGCGCCAGGAGGAACCCACACACATGCAGCCCCTCATCGACAACGCCCGCACCTTCGGACAGCGCCCTGAGGAGTTCGCCAGACTCGCCGAAGGCCAGTCCCCGCAGGTGCTGTTCATCACCTGCTCCGACTCCCGGGTCGTCCCGGCCCTGATCACGGGCGCCCGCCCCGGCGAGCTGTTCGAGCTGCGCACCGCGGGCAACATCGTCCCGCCCCACGCCTCCGAGCACCCCACCAGCGAGGCGGCCACCATCGAGTACGCCGTGGAGGTGCTCGGCGTCCGCGACATCGTGGTCTGCGGCCACTCGCACTGCGGCGCCGTCGGCGCGCTGGTGCGCGGTGACGACCTGACCGCCGTACCGGCCGTGCGTGACTGGCTGGCGTCCGCCACCCCGCGCCCGGCCGGCGCGGCCGAGGACCCGGAGGTCGCCGAGGGCGTGCAGAGCCACGTACTGACCCAGTTGCTGCGCCTGCGCTCGTACCCCTGCGTCGAGCGCAAGCTGAAGGAGGATCAGCTGACCCTGCACGCCTGGTACTACGAGGTGCACACCGGTGCCGTACGGACGCACCGCCCGCAGACCGACACCTTCGAGGCCCTGTGAGCGCGCCGATGACCGACAACCGCACCCTCATATCCCGTTTCCCCCACCTCAGGCAGGACTTCGCCGCCTCCCTGGTGGTCTTCCTGGTCGCGCTGCCGCTGTGCGTGGGCGTGGCCGTCGCCTCCGGGGTCCCGGCCGAACTCGGCCTGGTCACCGGCATCGTGGGCGGCATCGTCACCGGGCTGATGCGCGGCAGCAGCCTTCAGGTGTCGGGACCGGCGGCCGGTATGACCGTGCTCGTCTTCGAGGCGGTCAAGGAGTTCGGGCTGCCGGTGCTCGGCGTGATCGTGCTCGTGGCCGGAGCGCTCCAGGTGGCCATGGGCCTGCTGCGGCTGGGCCGTTACTTCCGCGCCATCTCCGTCTCCGTCGTCGAGGGCATGCTGGCCGGAATCGGCCTGGTGATCATCGCCGGGCAGCTGTATCCGGCGCTGGCGGCGAAGGCCCCGGACTCCGGCCTGGGCAAGATCGCCGGGGTGCCCGGCGCGTTCCTGGACGCCCTCGGCGACACCGGCGCCCTCGCCTCGCTCGCGGTGGCCGCGGGCACGATCGCGGTGCTGCTGCTGTGGAAGCACACCCCGGCGAAGGTGCGGGCGGTGCCCGGCCCGCTCGCCGCGGTCGGGCTCGCCACGCTGGCCGCGTTCGCGCTGGACCTGCCGGTGGCCACGGTCGAGGTACAGGGCCTGCTCGGCTCGGTCCAGCCCCCGCCGCTGAGCGCCTTCGGCGAGCTGGCCGGCGTGGGGCTGCTGGGCACGGTCGTCGCCTTCACCCTGATCGCCTCCGCGGAGTCGCTGTTCAGCGCGGCGGCCGTGGACCGGCTGCACTCCGGTCCGCGCACCCAGTACAACAAGGAGCTCGTCGCCCAGGGCGCCGGCAACATGGTGTGCGGGGTGCTCGGCGCGCTGCCGATGACCGCGGTGATCGTGCGCAGCGCGGCCAATGTGCAGGCCGGTGCCCGTACGAAGGCCTCCCGGGTGCTGCACGGCGTCTGGCTGCTGCTGTTCGCGGCGCTGCTGCCCGGCGTGCTGGCCTACATCCCGGTCCCGGCCCTCGCGGGCATCCTGATCCACGCGGGCGCCAAGCTGGTCCCGGTGCGGTCGCTGACCGTGCTGTGGCGCGAGCACCGCGGGGAGGCGCTGGTCCTCGCGGCCACGGCCGTCTCCATCGTCGCGGTCAGCATGTTCGAGGGCGTGCTCATCGGCCTCGCGCTGGCGGTGGTGAAGACCGCCTGGGAGGCCTCGCACGTCAAGCTGGAGATCGTGGACAAGGGCGCGGGACCGATCGAGGCGCACCTGTCCGGGAACGCGACCTTCCTGCGGCTGCCGAAGATCCTCGACAGCCTGGAGTCGCTGCCCCAGGACCGCCCGGTCCGGCTCGACCTGTCCGGGCTGCACCACCTGGACCACGCCTGCCGTACGGCCCTGGAGAACTGGGCCGCGCGGCACAGCGCGGCGGGCACGGAGCCAGTGAAACTGCTCACGGCCGCCTGACGGCCCGCCCGTGGGGCCGGGGCGCCGAGACCTCTCGGCATCCCGGCCCCACGGGCCTATCGTGGCAACAGCAGACAAACCGGCCTCTGGATGAGGAGGTCACCATGGTCGAGGACCTTCTGGTGACCCTGGCGGCGGCGGGCTCCGCCGGTGTGGTGTACCTGGCGATGGCGGCGCGGGTGGTCAAGCAGTACGAGCGCGGTGTGCTGTTCCGGCTCGGCCGGGTGGCGGGGGACGTACGGCCGCCGGGCCTGACCCTGATCCTCCCCTTCGTGGACCGGTTGCAGAAGGTCAACATGCAGATCGTGACCCTGCCGATCCCGGCCCAGGAGGGCATCACCCGCGACAACGTCACGGTCCGCGTGGACGCGGTGGTCTACTTCCGCGTGGTCGACGCCACCAGCGCCCTGATCAAGGTCGAGGACTACAAGTTCGCGGTGTCGCAGATGGCCCAGACGTCCCTCCGGTCGATCATCGGCAAGAGTGATCTGGACGACCTGCTCTCCAACCGCGAGAAGCTCAACCAGGGCCTGGAGCTGATGATCGACAGTCCGGCGGTGGGCTGGGGCATCCAGGTCGACCGGGTCGAGATCAAGGACGTGTCCCTTCCGGACACGATGAAGCGGTCGATGGCCCGCCAGGCCGAGGCGGACCGCGAGCGCCGGGCCCGGATCATCAACGCCGACGCGGAACTGCAGGCATCCAAGAAGCTCGCCGAGGCCGCCCAGCAGATGTCGGGGACGCCGGCCGCGCTCCAGCTGCGGCTGTTGCAGACGGTGATGGCGGTGGCGGCCGAGAAGAACTCGACGCTGGTCCTGCCCATCCCGGTGGAACTGCTGCACTTCCTGGAGCGGGGCGCGCAGCCCCCGCAGACCTCACAGCCCTCACAGCCCTCACAGCTCTCGCTGCCGGAGACGCCGGAGTCGCCGGGGAAGCCGGGGAAGGAGGTGCAGGACCGGGAGCCCGCGGCACACACCGACGGCGGCCCGCATCCCGGCTGACGAGCACCCGGGCACCCCCGACCCGGACGGAAGGAGCGCGCGTGCGGAACAAGCCGGCCAGGAAGCTCCAGGACCTGCTGCGGCTGCCACCGGGCGAGCGGATCGACCTGTCCCGGTACGACGCCCGGGCCACTCCCGGGGCTCCGGACGGCAAGCAGGCGGCGCGGGCGGAAGCGGACCGCATGGGCAAGCAGCTGGCCCGGCTCCAGGAGCGGCTGTGGGCGGCGGCCACCGCGGGTGACCACCGCCGGGTGCTGCTGGTCCTCCAGGGCATGGACACCAGTGGCAAGGGCGGCACGGTCAAGCACGTGATCGGCCAGCTCAACCCGTCGGGGTGCCGGATCACGGCGTTCAAGGCACCCACCGAGGAGGAGCGGCGGCACGACTTCCTGTGGCGGGTGCGGCGGGCGCTGCCCGAGCCTGGCGAGATCGGCATCTTCGACCGCTCGCACTACGAGGACGTGCTCATCGCGCGGGTCCGGCATCTCGCCCGGCCGGCCGAGATCGGCAGCCGCTACGGCCTGATCAACGACTTCGAGCGCACCCTCGCCGAGGACGGCGTCACCCTCGTCAAGTGCTTCCTGCACCTCTCCTACGACGAGCAGCGGCGCCGTCTGCTGCGCCGCCTGGACCGCCCCGACAAGCACTGGAAGTTCACCCCCGGCGACATCGACGAACGCGCCCTGTGGCCCGACTACCAGCAGGCGTACGAGCTGGCCCTTGAGCGCTGCGCGGCGCCGCACGCGCCCTGGTACCTGGTCCCGGCGGACCGCAAGTGGTACCGCAACTGGGCCATCAGCCGGCTTCTGCTGGAGCGGCTGCGGGACCTGGACCCGCGGTACCCGGACGCGGACTTCGACGTGGCGGAGTGCCGGGAGCGCCTGCTGAAGCAGACGTGAGCGGGCGGCCGTACCGGCGGGCGGATCTCAGCCGGGCTCCGGCGGGGGCGGATGTCAGACGGGGCACTTCGGGGCAGGCGGACGGAAGCCGGGGCGGGATTCCGGCGCAGGCACACGTGAGCCGGACGGGCGGGGCGGAGGCCGACGTGAGCAGGGGTGGGGTTGCGGGGCGCACGGAAGCCGGCCCGGCCGGCATTCCCGCGCGGGCGGGTCGGCGGTGGAGCCAGACGTGAGCCGGGGCGGTCGGGGTACCCGGCGGGCATGCACGAGCAGCGGAAGGTCACCGATTCGTACTGGCTGCGGACCGCCCCGGGGCCGTCCCGTCCCGCCCTGGACGGGGATCTCGACGTGGACGTCGCCGTCGTCGGCGCGGGCATCGCCGGGCTGAGCACCGCCTATGAACTGGCCCGGGCCGGGCGGCGGGTGGCGGTGCTGGAGGCGGGGCGGGTCGCGGCCGGCGTCACCGGCTACACCACCGCCAAGCTGACCGCCCAGCACACGCTGGTCTACGACCGGCTCCGGCGCACCCGGGGGACAAAGGGGGCGCGGCTGTACGCCCGTTCGCAGTCGGAGGCGATCGAGCACGCGGCGGCGCTGGCGGCCGAGCTGGGCGTGGACTGCGAGTGGGAGACCAGGGACGCCTACACCTACGTCCGGGACCGGTCACGGGTGGACGAGGTGCGCGCGGAGGCGGACGCCGCCCGGGAGGCGGGGCTGCCGGCCGTGTTCACCACGGAGACCGGGCTGCCGTTCCCGGTGGCGGGCGCGGTCCGGGTGACCGGGCAGGCGCAGTTCCATCCGGTCAAGTACCTGCGGGCCGTCACCGCCGATCTGCTCGCGCGCGGCGGCGAGGTGTACGAGCGGACGCGGGTCACCGGTATGACGGAGGGCGAGCCGTGCCGGCTGACGACGGAGGCCGGCGCCACGGTGACGGCCCGGGACGTCGTCATCGCCACGCACTACCCGGTGTTCGACCGCGCCCTGCTGTTCACCCGGCTCTCCCCGCGCCGGGAACTGGTCGTCGCCGGGCCGCTGGGTGACGGGCCGGACCCCCACGGCATGTACATCACGCCGGACGAGAACACCCGCTCGGTGCGCACGGCGCCGTACGGCCCGGACGGGCAGCGGCTGCTGGTCGTCACCGGTGAGCACTTCACGCCCGGCACCGGCGACCCGCAGGCGGGCTTCGAACGGCTCGCCGGCTGGGCCGAGGTGCACTTCCCCGGAGTGAAGCTGGACCACGCCTGGGCCACGCAGGACAACGAGTCCACCGACACCGTCCCGCTGGTCGGCCCCCTGCACCCCGGCGCCCGGCACGCGTATGTCGCCACCGGCTTCGGCGGCTGGGGCCTGAGCAGCGGCATCATGGCCGGGCTGCTGCTGGGCGCGCTGATCACCGGCCGGGACCTCGCCTGGCGGGAGCTGTACGACCCGCGCCGGCTGAAGTCGGTGGTGCGCGAGGCGCCGTCGCTGCTGAAGACCCAGGCCGAGGTGGCCCGGCACTTCGTCGGCGACCGGCTGAAACCGCCGGTCCCGTTGGACGACCTGGAACCGGGCGACGGCGCGCTGGTCCGGTCCGGCGGCGAACGGCTGGCGGTCCACCGCGACGAGGAGGGCGCGCTGCACGCCGTGTCGGCCCGCTGCACCCACCTCGGCTGCCTGGTCTCGTTCAACCGCGCCGAGCGCGCCTGGGAGTGCCCCTGCCACGGCTCGCGCTTCGCCGTGGACGGCACGGTGATCCAGGGCCCGGCGGTCGAACCGCTGGAGCGACGCGCGCTGGAGTGACGGAACGCGGGGAACCGCCGCCGTACGGGTGACCGTACCGCCGTGTCGCGGGTCGGATTAATCACATAATCGGACAGTCAGCTTTATGTTCGGACCGTGATCCCACGAGTCCGCTGTATCACCGCCGTCTGTGTCCTGGGCGCGGCGCTCACCGCCTGCGGCACCGCGGGCGACGGGCACCCCGCCGCCACCCCCGCCTCCCCGTCCCCCACCGAGCCGCCCGTGCTCGCGCCGGGCCCCGGCGGGCTGACCCCGGTCTTCGAGCACGGCCCGCGCACCCGGGGCAAGACCGTCGCGCTCACCTTCGACGCCGACATGACCGCCGACCAGGGGCCCCGCGCGGCCTCCGGCGAACACTTCGACAACCCGGGGCTGATCAACGCCCTGCGCACGCTGAAAGTGCCGGCGACCGTCTTCATGACCGGCCGCTGGGCCGACCAGTACCCGGCCGAGGCCCGCGCCCTGGGCCACGACCCGCAGTTCGAGGTGGCCAACCACTCCTGGAGCCACTACGCGTTCACCGCCGACTGCTACGGCCTGCCGACCGTCGACGCCGACGCCGGCGCCATGCGGGCGGAGGTCCAGCGGGCGTACGCCTCCCTCCGCGCGGCCGGCGTGCCCCACGCGATGCCGTACTTCCGCTTCCCCGGCGGCTGTTACGACCAGCGGGCGCTGCGCGCGCTGAGCGGGCTCGGGGTGACCGCGGTGCAGTGGGACGTGATCAGCGGGGACGCGTTCGCCACGGACGCCGACGCGGTGGTCAAGCAGGTGCTCGACGGGGTGAAGCCGGGCTCGGTGGTCGTCATGCACTGCACCCGCAGCGCCGCCCCGACGACCGAGCGGGTCGTCCGCACGGTCGTACCGGAGCTGCGCGAGCGCGGCTACCGCTTCGTGAAGGTCTCCGAGCTGATCGGCCAGGCGGGCAACGGCCGCTGACGTCCTACGCTGAAGGCATGAGCGACGAGGACTACTGCACGATCGTCGAGACGGTGAAGCCGGCCAAGGCCGACGGTCCGCCGTACGCGGAGTGCGTGCTGTGCCGGGAGCCGACGGAGTACCCGGAGTCGTACAAGGGCATCACGCTGTGCCCCGTCTGCGAGTGGCAGGAGGCACAGCGCACCGCCTGCTCAGGGTGAGCGACGCCTGACGAGCCGGCCGGTCGCGGCGAAGGCGGCGGCCGTGAGCACGGCCGCGCCCGCCAGCGGCAGCAGCGGCACCGGTGCCCGGCCGGTCTGCGAGCCGGTGACCAGTCCACCGACCGCCGCCTGCGCCGGGGAACCGGCCGACACCACCGCCAGCAGCGCACCCAGCAGCATCGCCGGTACCGCACGCCCCCTGGAACGCAGCACCGGCCGGCTGGTGAGCGCGCCGACGGCCGTACCGAGCAGGGCGCAGGCGAGGGCGGCCGGCAGTCCCGCGGCGGCGGCCCGGAGCCGGGGCACATGGACCTGGTGGTCGTTGCTCGCCGGGTCGCTGATCAGCGTCACCACCACGGTGGCCGCCACCCCGAGCAGCACGGCCACGAACAGCGCGGTGAGCAGGCAGGCGAGGTGTGCGCGGGCGGGGCCGCGGGCGGCGGCGACGCAGGCCCGGGCCGCGGGCGGCTCCGCGGTGACACAGATCCGTACCAGCCAGGCGGCCACCGGCAGCAGACCGGCGGCCGTGTAGCCGAGCGAGTCCAGCACCGGCTGGCCGCTCTGCACGCCGACGCCCAGGAACGCGACGTACAGGATCACCGGGGGCAGCCAGCGCTGGGAACGCAGCAGCAGGTCGGCCTGGTAGCGCAGGAGCGCGGTCATGGGCGGCTTCCGGAGTCGGCGGACAGCGGGTCGGGGAACGGTGGGTCGACGCGGACCACGTGCCAGGGCGGGCGGGCCGTGAGCAGGGTGCGCAGCAGGATGTCGGAGTGGGACGCGGGGACGGCGAGCCGGTGGCTGCCGGGGGCGGTCTCCACGGCGGACACGGCGATCCGTACCGCGTCCGGCGGCAGCCGCCCGCCCGGCGCCCCCCGTACGGTGACGACCGTGACCGGTCCGGCGGCCGGCGCACTCGGGGGGCCGGTACGGCGTTCCAGGCCCCCGTCGATCACCGCGTACGCCGCGTCCGGCGCCCCGGCGAGGCGGCGCGGGTCATGGTCCACGAAGACCACGGCACCCCCGGCGGCCGTCCGCTCGGCCACCGCCCGCTCCAGCTCGGCCCGCGCCACCGCGTCGAGGCCGGTCCAGGCCTCGTCCAGCACCAGCAGCTCCGGGTCGGCCAGCAGGGCCTGCGCGACGGCGACCTTCTGGCTGCTGCCCTTGGACAGCCGCGCCATCGGCGTACCGGCGTACGCGCTCGCCCCGAACCGCTCCAGCCAGGTGTCCGCGGCGCGTGCGGCGGCCTCCCGGCCGAGGCCGTGGACGGTGCCGAGGTGGGTCAGATAGCCGGCGGCCGTGAAGGGCAGGGCGGACGGGAACCGCTCCGGCACGTACGCCGTGCGCGGACGGCCGCTGATCCGCCCCTCGCTGGGCGCGTCGAGCCGGGCGAGCAGCCGGAGCAGGGTGGACTTGCCGCTGCCGTTCGCCCCTTCGATCCGGGTGAGGGTGCCGGGGGCGATGACGAGGTCGACGCCTCGCAGCACCCAGGGGCCGCGGATGCCGTGGCGACGGCCCACGCGGATCAGGCGCAGATCACGGTGCATGGGGTTCATTCTGTTGGGGGGATCCGGTGGGGGTGGCAGTTCCGGGTGGCCGTTCCGGTACGGCGCTCACGGCGCCGGCCGTGCTCAACGGGCCGTGCCCCGGCTCAGTTCGGCCGCCCTGGCACGTACCGCCGCGGCCCAGGGTCCTCCGGCCCGCGGCGCCGCGGACACCCCGGTGGCCGAGACCTGCACGTCGGACAGCGGACCGCCCGGGAAGGCTTCGAGCCGGCCCCGGTCGATGCCGGTCCCGGCCCGCTGGGTGAGGGCGACGACGGTGCCGACGAAGCCTTCGGAGAGGGCCAGGATGATGCTGTGGCCGGTCCGCCGGTGCCGGGTGAGCAGGGCGTGCACGAAGATCCCGAAGGCGTCCGGATCGATCTGGCACTCGTCGTTGCGCATCGGCCCGATGCCGGACGGCAGCCCCAGCTCGGCCTCGAAGACCTCGACCTGCCGCAGAATGAGCCGGGCGGCCCCGTTGGACGGATTCCACAGCGTCTCGTCACCGATGTCGAAGTACTGACTCATGGCACTCCCCCTCCGATCCCCTCAACCGGTCAAGAGGGCTGAGGCCAGCCGGCCGGTTCACCGGCAAGCCCGGAATTTCCCGTGCGGGCCCCTCGTCCGGCCCTCGCGTTGATCGGTCCGCCCGGGGCTTCGTAGGCTGGGCTCCCGTGAGCCACGTTCCCGCCCCCGCCGCCGACAGCCCCGTCCAGCCCGCACATGATCCGCGTGACGAGGCGCCCCAGTTCGTCCTGCCGCTCGTGGTGCGGATCGAGCGGGGCGCCCCGCCGGCCCGTACCGACGCGCTGGAGACCGCCGCCCGGGCCGTCCTGACCCTGCTCGGCGACGAGCGGGCGCACGGCGACGGCGAGTGGGCCGAGGCGGTGCGCGGCTGGGAGGACGCCCGGATCCGGAAGGTGGTCCGCCGGGCCCGGGGCGCCGAGTGGCGGCGCGCCGAGGCGCTGCCCGGGATCACGGTGAACGGCGCCTCCGCGGAGGTCCGGGTCTTCCCACCGATCCCGCTGGACGGCTGGCCGAAGGACCTGGCGAAGCTCCAGGTGTCGGGCACCGAGCTGGACGACCCCGGACCGCCGCCTCCCGCCGACCCGGCCGACCGGCCGGTGCTCTGGCTGAACCCGGACCTGGAGATGTCGGCCGGCAAGGCGATGGCCCAGGCCGGACACGGCGCCCAACTGGCCTGGTGGGCCCTGCCGGACACCGCCCGCGCCGCCTGGCGCGAGGCCGGCTTCCCCCTCTCCGTCCGCACGGCCACCCCGGCCGACTGGCCCCGTCTGACCACCAGCGGCCTGCCCGTCGTCCGCGACGCCGGTTTCACGGAGATCGCCCCGGGCTCGTGCACGGTGGTGGCGGAACATCCGGCGTTGCGCTGACCGGGGAGCGCCTCGCCGTCCCGCAACCTCAAATGTTGCTCTGAACGCGACAGAAGGGGGGTTCAGCAGCGGTCGCCAGGGCCATATCCCCGTCACTCGACGCAGCAGCACGGGCCGAGGAGGGGGACACCATGCGGCGACTGGGGACCGGGATCGGGTGGCGGCCGGAGATCGCGGACGCCGTGGAGCGCATGCCCGGCATCGACTGGGTGGAGGTCGTGGCGGAGAACGTCTGCCCCGGGCACCTGCCTGAGTCGCTGCTGCGGCTGCGGGAGCGCGGGGTGACGGTGGTCCCGCACGGCGTCTCCCTCGGTCTCGGCGGCGCGGACCGGCCCGACGAGGGGCGGCTGACGGCCCTCGCCGAGCGGGCGGAGGCGCTCGGCTCGCCGCTGGTCACCGAGCACATCGCCTTCGTCCGGGCGGGCGGGGCGCTCACCGCGTCCCCGCGCCTGGAGGCCGGCCATCTGCTGCCCGTGCCGCGCACCCGGGACGCGCTGGACGTGCTGTGCGAGAACGTCCGCATCGCGCAGGACGCGCTGCCGGTTCCGCTGGCCCTGGAGAACATCGCCGCGCTGTTCTCCTGGCCGGGCGAGGAGCTGACCGAGGGCCAGTTCCTGTCCGAGCTGGTCGAGCGGACCGGCGTACGGCTGCTGATCGACGTGGCCAACCTGCACACCAACCACGTCAACCGGGGCGAGGACCCCGCCGAGGCGCTGGCCGCGCTGCCCCTTGAGGCGATCGCCTACGTCCATGTCGCGGGCGGCTTCGAGCGCGACGGCGTCTGGCACGACAGCCACGCTCATCCCGTGCCGCGTCCGGTCCTCGACATCCTGACCGGCCTCGCCGCCCGGGTCGCGCCGCCGGGGGTGCTCCTGGAGCGGGACGAGAACTTCCCCGAACCGGCCGAGCTGGAGCGGGAGTTGGAGGCGATCCGGGAAGCGGTGACGCTCGGGCGCGCGACGGAGGGCGCGGTGGCGGGTACGGCGCGGACACCGGCCCCCGGGGGTACGCCGACCGGTGGTGTCGGTGTCCTGGCGCGGCCGGTGGCGGGCGTGCGTGAGCGGGTCGGGGTCGCGCAGGCCGCCGTGCTGTCGTCCCTGGTGGCGGGGACGCCGGTGCCCGAGGGGTTCGACCGGGTGCGGATGGGGGTGCAGGCGCGGGCGCTCGCGGCGAAGCGGGCGGGGGTCGTGGCGAAGGTGGCGCCCGAGCTGCCGGTGATCCTCGGGGCCGGGTACCGGGAGGCGTTCCTGGAGTACGCCCGGCAGCGGCCGATGCGTGGGGGCTACCGGCTGGACGCGCTGGACTTCGCCGGCCACCTGCTGAAGCTGGGGCGACCGGGCAACGCGGGCGCGCGGCGCGAGCTGCGGGACTGGTGGCTGCACCGAGCGGGCCCGGCACCACGGAAACGGGGACTCATGGAGCGGGTGCTGCGCCGCGGGCTCTGACAGGTCGCCCTGGCCGACCGCCAAGGGGCGCGGGGAACTGCGCGACCAGCCACGACGCACCCGCGGACGCCGACGGACCCACACCAGCCCCCCGGCACCGCGAACGGCCCCCACACCCCCGCACCGAGCGGGCCCGGCACCACGGAAACGGGGACTCATGGAGCGGGTGCTGCG